>JAJPHZ010000010.1 GCA_021325025.1 Pseudomonadota bacterium
AATCGCTGCGCGTTGATTCCTCCACTGCGCTTCGCTCCGGTCGGAATGACATGCCAAGCCTTTTGCAACGTCACGCGCTTATCCAGCTCACGCATCCGCCTTCACCCCCCATTCCCGGCTTAGATCCGACCAAGTCGGATTCATCGACTCGATGAGTGCGAGCTTCTTGCCTCTGCGCCACCGCTTGAGCTGCTTCTCTCGCTCAATGGCTCCGGCGACATCCGAACCTTCCTCGAAATACACCAGCCGATCCAACGAATACTTGTTCGTGAATCCTTCATGGATTTTGTTTTTATGTTCATAAACCCGGCGGGCCAGGTCGTTGGTTACCCCGATGTAGAGCACGCGGGTACGTCCTGACATGATATACACATAATAGTTCTTCATCCTGCTTCCTTTTTTTCCGTCGCGCAGCCCTCTCCGCGTGCAATGCTATTTTGCCATCCTCACCAAGGTGCCCTCTTTTGCACAGCGCTATTCCCGACGGAAGCAACCGTCTTCGGTCTCTTCGTTTTGTCACCCCGACCTGAGCTCCTTCGCCTTGTCATCCCGACGGAGCGCCTCTTTCCGTGTTCCTTCCTTTCCTGTCATCCCGACCGGAGCGCCCCAAAGGGCGCGGAGCGGAGGGATCAACGCGAAGCGATTCTCTCTGCTCGGCCGTCGCAGGCAAATCGCTGCGCACTGATTCCTCCACTGCGCTTCGCTCCGGTCGGAATGACATGCCAAGCCTTTTGCAACGTCACGCGCTCATCCAGCTCACGCATCCGCCTTGACCCCCCATTCGCGGTCATGGCTGCCCAAGGTTCTGTCATTCGGGTATCGGTCCATCGCTTATCTGCAAAATCCCTTCACGGGCCAGCTCCTCCACCAGTGCGACGGCGTCCTGATAGGCGGCGTCGGCGTCGACCTCGAATTCACAGGCCACGCGGCGCGCGACGATTTCGCGCAGCGGCGTGACACCGTCGGCGCCGCTCCAGATCGCGCTGGCAGTGGGATTGAGGCTGAACACGCGTGAATCGCGCACCGCCATCACAATCACCTCCTCGCCCAACATTCGCGCGGCGATGTCGCGGATGGGCCTGACGTACAGCTCGCTCATGCGATCAACCTCCAGACTTCCGCGTCGGGCCGGAAGCACAGTTCGTGCGCCGGCACCCGCGCGGCAAATTGGCATGCGGACCGGAACAACTCTTGGACCAGGATGGGATCGGCGGCGAAGAACAGGATATTGCGTAGCAGCATCCGCGCCGCCGCCGCGGGCGCAATCGGACGGAGCTGGTTGTGCGGCGCTTTGGCCAGGAAGTAAAGGGCACTCAGCGGCGCCGAAACATCTTCGCCGGACACGCCCAGCTCGCCGGCGAACGGCGTCCCGAACGCCATGTAGCCGTTGGCGCCTCGCCGCACGTAGGAAATCTCGTCGCTCAGTAGCGTGACTTCGGGCGGCGCCAGGCGCGCGATGGTGGTCTTGCCCGCCCCTGATACGCCGCTTAACAAAACGGCGTGGCCGCCGCACATCGCGCTGGCGGCATGGAGCAGAAAACCGCCGCTTCGCGCCAGCATCAGGCTGTGAATAATCCGCATCACCGAGTCGATCGCGTAGGGATAGGCTGACTGACGTACCGCGCCGCGTCCCGACGCGGGATCCCAGCACGCCAGGAAATCCCCGCGCCGCATCATCCAACAGCCTGACTCAAAGTTGACGTGCAAATCCTCCTCAGGGTCGCCAACCGCACGCGGCTCAACAATCTCAACCTCGAGCCGAATGCCGGCCTGTGTTTGCCTGACAAAGTTGCCATACCGTTGTTCCAGCATCGCGATGAATTCGCGGTTGTCACTGTGGATCGAGATCAGCAGCCCGCCGATGGCGACGGTGAGATGAGCGGTCATGGAAACTTGCCCCCGGCACCTTCCAAAGACTGCAAACCGGTACCATCTAACCGGTTCAAAACCCGATGCACCGCCAAAGCCAGCCGATGAATCAGCTCCGAATGGCGGATTGCGCACGACAGCACCCGATGCGCCAACGAGAGCGCCGGGCTGACGGGCCGAAACGAACCGTCGGCGCGAATAGTACCTGCAACCACGCCGAGCATCTGCGCCGCGCTCATCGCGGGATCGCGATGGGCCAGGGCATCGCCGCGCGTGATCCATCGGTGCTCTCCGCCTTGTTGGGCAATCTCGACCACGCGATGCGCCGCCAACCGTCCTGCTCGGATGCATACTGCAATTGCCCCTATGGACGGCGTCTGTTTGGCGGTGGGCCGCACCACAATCACATCGCCCGGCCACAGCGCAGGCGCCATGCTGCTGCCGGTCACCCGGATGCGGACCGTGCACTGCCGGCGCAGCAGTTCCGCCGTCAACTCGCAACCGGCCCGCTCGTAAGTCTCGCCGGCGTTCAACGCACGTGCACCCGCTCAGGAGTTTTTCCTGTTAAGCCGGCAGGAGCCTTGCGTGCTGCTGATCTTGCCGCACGTCAGCGCCATCGTTTCGAACACCTTCTCCTGACGGTACGAGGGCTTCTGATACGGCTTGCGCGGAGGGTTTTCACCGCCGCGATGCTCGCTCTGCTCCGCTTTGTTCATCGTCAATCAACGCGTCTGCATTTCAGTTGTCATCGGCCGCGATGAAACCGAAGGCGTGTGCCAACCACTGGATTCGACCTGTTTCCGCCTTGTGCGAACGCCAGGCTGTGATGATGACTGCAAGCAAACGCCCCCCTTGCAGTGTCAGCGAGACACCCCCCTTAAAAGTGACCTTCAGCATAAGCGCATAGCGCGCCTCAGCACAAGTTGAGCAGTGATGGATTAAACTTGACCACGCTAATTCAAGCTCCGCAACGGATGGGCGTGTGCGATTTTGTGCTCGAGCAGACTGTTTTACACGGCACTTGGCCCGCGCGCGCAGGGATTAGGCGCACTTTATCGTCCAGTGAATTTCAGCCTCGTCAACGCTTGTCGAAAACCACTGCCGTTGGGGTTTGATTATGCGCCGATGGCGTCCCCATAATGAGGCTCAGGTCAGGGGAGGCGGAGGAAGCATCTGTGAAGCGGCGAGCCGACCTGCGCTACGAGCGCAAATTGTGGTTAAGCGGCCTGCAGGCGGTGGCGGGAGTGGACGAAGCCGGGGTCGGGCCGATGGCCGGTCCGGTGGTGGCGGCGGCGGTGATCTTCGCGCCCGAAACTTTTATCAAAGGCGTGTATGACTCCAAGCAGGTGCCCGCACCCAGACGCGAGGAACTATACGGCCTGATCGTGCAGCACGCGCGTGCCGTCGCGGTCGGCGTCGCCGAAGTCGCCGAGATCGATCGGGTCAACATCTACCATGCCACGCAGGCCGCCTGTGCGCGGGCGGTGGCGGCGTTAAGCGTAAAACCTGAGCATGTGCTCATCGACGGACGCCCTGTGCGCCGGCTTGAGCTGCCGCAAACCCCCATTGTGGGCGGCGACCGCAGATGCTTCTGTATCGCGGCCGCATCGATCATCGCCAAGGTCACCCGCGACCGGATGATGTGCGAGTGGGACCGGCATTATCCGGGCTACGGTTTTGCCCGCCACAAGGGCTACTGCACCGCGGAGCATCTGGCGGCGGTCGCCCGCCTGGGTCCCTCGCCGATCCATCGCACCTCCTTCGCGCCGGTCAGCGCCGCCGCACAGCTCAGTTTGAGGTTTGCCTGACAGTGGCACGTCAGGTGCATTAGTCCCTGCGCCTGCGGACACCCCGTCCTTGCGACGGATTTGGCGATGGCCCCTATAATCGCGGATGGATCGCGATACAATGTTGGTGAAGGAACACGGATATGGCGCTTGAACGCGAACGGCTTGCGGAACGCGCGATGCATCGCCTGGCCGAAGGCGAGCTGCTGGAACTGTATCGGCTGATGACCCTCATCCGCCGCTTCGAGGACAAGGTGGCCGAGATGTACACCCGCGGCAAGATCACCGGCTTCTGCCATCTTTACGCTGGCGAAGAGGCCATTGCCGTCGGCGCAATCCACGGCCTGTACGACAAGGACTACGTGGTCTCGACCTACCGCGAGCACGGCCATTGCCTGGCCAAGGGCGCCTCGCCGCGGGCGGTGATGGCGGAGCTGTTCGGCAAGGCAACGGGAATCTCCAAGGGGCGCGGCGGTTCGATGCATCTGTTCGACCCGGTGCTGCGCTTCATGGGCGGCTACGCGATTGTCGGCGGCGGCCTGCCGATCGCAACCGGGCTGGCACTGTCCATCGCCTACAAGGAAGACCCCGAAGTGGTGTGCTGCTTCTTTGGCGACGGCGCGCTGCCGCAGGGCGCCTTTCACGAAAGCCTCAACATGGCGTCGCTGTGGAAGCTGCCGGTGATTTTCGTGTGCGAGAACAATTTCTACGGCATGGGCACGCTGGTCCAGAACGCGATCTGCCAGGAGGAACTCTACCGCTTCGCCGACCCCTACAAGATTCCCGGCGTGCGCGTGGACGGGATGGACGTGATCGAGGTTTACGCCGCGGTCAGCGAGGCGGCAGCCCGTGCCCGCGAAGGCAAGGGCCCCTCGCTTATCGAGGCGATTACCTACCGCTTCCGCGGCCATTCGATGTCCGACCCGGCCGAGTATCGCTCCAAGCGCGAGGAGCGCATCTGGCAGGAGCGCGACCCGATCAAACGCTTTCGCAATCTGCTCCTGCATGAACGGCGCATCGCACCGGCGGTGCTCGACAAGATCGATCAGGAGGAGGCGGCGGTGGTGGATGACGCGGTCAAGTTCGCCGACGAAAGCCCCGAGCCGCCGCTGTCGGAGCTGACCAAAAACGTCTACGTCGAAGACTGAGCCAGAGGGCTTAATCGATGGCGCTGATCACTTATCGCGAGGCATTGAACCAGGCGCTGCGCGAGGAACTCGACCGTGACGAGCGCGTCTTCATCATGGGTGAAGAGGTCGGGTACTTCGGCGGCGCATTCAAGGTCACTGACGGATTGATTGCTGCTTACGGCGAAAAACGCGTGCGCGACACGCCGATCTCGGAACTGACAATCGTCGGCGCCGGAGTAGGCGCCGCGATGGGCGGGTTGCGGCCGGTGGTCGAGCTGATGACCATCAACTTCGCCCTGCTCGCGATCGACCAGATCGTCAACACTGCCGCCAAGGCCCGCTACATGTTCGGCGGCCAGGCCAAGGTGCCGCTGGTGATTCGCGCCCCCCAGGGCGGCGGCCATCAACTCGGCGCCCAGCACAGCCAGAGCCTGGAGGCTTACTTCCTGCATTGTCCGGGCATCCGCGTCGCCGTCCCGGCCACCGCCGCCGACGCCAAGGGCATGCTCAAATACGCGCTGCGCCAGGAAGATCCAGTGATGTTCCTGGAGCATGAATCGCTCTACGGCCTTAAGGGCGAAGTGCCCGAGGACGGCGAATACCTGGTGCCGTTCGGCAAGGCCAACGTGCTGCGCGAAGGCAAGGACGTAACCATCGTCTCCTACTCCAAGACCGTGCACGACTCGCTCAAGGCGGCCGAGACCCTGGAGAACCAGGGCACCGACGCCGAGGTCATCGATTTGCGCACGCTCAATCCGCTGGATATCGGCACGGTTATACAATCGGTAAAGAAAACCGCCCGGGCGGTCGTGGTCTATGAAGGATGGCTGACCGGCGGCGCGGGTGCCGAGATCGCCAGCCGTATCTACGAGGCCGCCTTCGACGACCTCGACGCTCCGGTGCAGCGCGTGGCCAGTGCCGATGTGCCGATGCCTTACAACCGGCATCTGGAGGCGGCCGCCCTGCCCTCGCCCGGGCAAATCGTGCAGGCCGTGGAACGTGTGATGTGAGCGCTTCGGCGCTGCCGCGCACCGTCAACGTCAAGAGGGTCTCGCCAATGATTGACATCACGATGCCGAAACTCTCCGACACCATGGAGGAAGGCAAAATCCTGCGCTGGCTCAAGCATCCCGGCGACAAGGTCACCCACGGTGACGCGCTGGCCGAAGTCGAGACCGACAAGGCCGACATGATAATGGAAGCCTTCGACGACGGCGTGCTGCAGGAAATCATTCTGCCCGAAGGAGAAAGCGCCCCGGTCGGCGCACTCATCGCGCGCATGGCCGCGCCCGGCGAAGAACTCAAGCCAGCCGCGCCGGCCGCCGTGCCCGGGCCAAAGGCTGAGACCCCCAAAGCCAGGCCCGCCGAAGAATTGCGTCCTGCCGCGCCGAAAAAGCGCGCGGTGAAGGAGGCCGCCGAAGCCGAGGTGCCGCCCAATGGGGCCGCGCCGCCGGCGCCGCCCGCCGTTGAGGCTGCTGCCGCGCTGGCAGCCGGCGCCGGCGCCGAGACGCACGCCGCGGAGCCATCCCCAGCCCCTCCCGCACAGGCGCAGCGGCCGCGCGCGGAAGTGGTCGAGATGCGTCCGGCGGCCGCGCCGCGCCCCGCTGCGCCGCCGCATGAGGCCGAAGCCGCCAAGGTCAAGGCCTCGCCGCTGGCGCGGCGCGCCGCCGAAGAAGCCGGCATCGATCTCGAGCAGGTGCACGGCACCGGTCCCGAAGGACGCATCACCAAGCGCGACATCGACAACTTTCTGCGCGAGCAGCAGTTGTTCCGTCAGCGCCGCCTGGTCACCCCGCGCGAAGGTTCGCCCGGCACCTGGGAAGAGCTGTCCAAGATGCGGCGCACGATCGCGCAGCGCATGGCCGCCTCAAAGCGCGAGATTCCGCACTTCTATGTAACGATGGAGATCGACATGGAAGAGGCGGTGCGGCTTAAGAAGTCGCTGGAGGCGACCGAGCTTTTCGACGAGTCGATCACCTTCAACGACATCGTCATCAAGGCCTGCACTCTGGCGCTGGGACGCTACCCGCGCATGAACGCCAGCTTTGAGAACGACGGCATCCGCATTCATCCGTCAATCAACATCGGGATGGCGGTGGCGGTCGAGGATGGGCTGATCGTTCCCGTAATCCGGGATTGCCAGCATCTGACACTGCCCGAAATCGCCCGCGCGGCCCATCGCCTGGTCGCCAAAGCCGCCTCGGGCGGATTCACCGCCGAAGAGCTGTCGGGCGCGACCTTTTCTATCTCCAACATGGGAATGCTCGGGGTCGAGCATTTCTCGGCCGTGATCGTGCCGCCGCAGGCCGCGATCCTGGCGGTCAGCGCCATCAGGGAGCGGCCGGTGGTGCGCAACGGCCAGTTGGCAGTCGGCACCACCATGATGCTGACCGTGTCGTGCGACCATCGCATCGTCGACGGCGTGGTGGCCGGGCGCTTCTTGCAGGAGATGAAGCGCTTTTTGGAAAACCCCGCCAGCCTGCTGGTCTGAGCGCGGCGAGGAAAGGAGCATCGGGTGGCGAGCAACAACCGCTACGACCTGGCAGTCATCGGATCGGGACCCGGCGGATACGAGGCCGCGATTCGCGCCAGTCAGCTCAAGATGCGCACCTGCGTGATCGAGCGCGACCGCCCCGGCGGGGTGTGCCTGAACTGGGGCTGTATCCCGTCCAAATCGCTGCTCAATTCGGCCGAGACCATGGAGATAATCGCCGCAGCCGGCAAGGAGCACGGCATCCAAACCGGCGCGGTGCAAGTGGACTTCAAACGCGTCATCGCGCGCAGCCGCGAGGCCGCCGACAAACTGTCGCGCGGCGTGCGCTTTTTGTTCCGCAAGAACAACGTCGAGCTGTTCGAAGCCAGCGCTGCCTTCACCGGCCCGCACAGCCTGGCGCTGTCGCGCAGCGACGGCCGCCCGCCCACGGTTCCCACAGTCGAGGCCGAGCGCATTCTCATTGCCACCGGCTCGCGCGAGCGGCTGTTTGCCGGGATGACAATCGGCGATGGGATGTTGACCAGCCGCGAAGCGCTGGTCTACGACCAGCTTCCCGAGAGTATTGCGGTGATCGGCGCCGGCGCGGTCGGCCTTGAGTTCGCCTACTTCTACCAGGCCTTCGGCGTGAAGGTCACGATCATCGAACTGGAGAACCAGATGCTGCCCGGATGCGATGCGGAGGTCGCTGAAGAACTGCGCCGTGCATTCCTCAAGCGCAAGGTCGAGGTGCTGCTCGGCCATGGCTACAAGTCGGCGTCACGCCATGGTGATCGATGGCACGTGACGGTGGAGGGCGGCGGCCAGAGCAGGACTGTGGAGGCCGAGATGGTGCTGGTCGCGGTCGGGCGCGCGCCCAACAGCGACAGCCTGGGTCTGGACAAGGTCGGGGTGGAAATCGAGCGCGGCGGATTCATCAAGATCGACGACTCCTTCCGCACCACGGGCCAGAGCATTTACGCGATCGGCGACGTGATCCGGCCGCCGCTGCTGGCGCACAAGGCCTCGGCGGAGGGAATCGCGGCAGTCGAGATGATGGCGGGGGTACGCGAGCCGGGCTTTGATCTGACCAACATCCCGGCCTGTGTCTACTGCCAGCCGGAAGTTGCTACTGTTGGGTTAACGGAGGCGGCGGCCAAAGCCGCGGGAATCGAAGTCAAGGTCGGCAAATTTCCCTTCCGCGCCAACGGCAAGGCGGTCGCGGTCAATCACGTCGAGGGTTTCGTCAAGCTGGTGGCGGGCAGGAAGTATGGCGAAGTGATCGGCTGCCAGATTATCGGGCATGGCGCCACCGACCTGATCTCGGAGGTCACGCTGGGCAAGACGCTGGAGGCGACCACGCTGGAATTCGGCCGCACCGTCCATCCCCATCCCACCCTCTCCGAAACCATCATGGAGGCGGCGCTGGCTGCCGACGGCGAAGCGATCAATTTCTGAGATGAACCGCGCGGTGCTGACAACGGCCTGGCTCGGTACGGTCGACTACCAACAGGCGCTGGAGCTGCAGGAAGCGCTGGCCGCCCTGCGCCAAGCAGGCGCAATCGGCGACACCTTGTTACTGCTGGAGCATCCCCACGTCTATACCCTGGGACGCGGCGCCGACCAACGGTTTTTGCTCGCGCCGCCGCCCGGCGTGCCGGTCCATCGCGTGTCGCGCGGCGGGCAGGTGACCTATCACGGACCGGGGCAGTTGGTCGGCTACCCGATACTCAAGCTGGAGGGTGCCGCGCGCGACGTCCACCAGTACGTGCGCGCGCTGGAACTGGTGATAATCGAAACGCTGCGCGCCTACGCAATCGGCGCGCAACGGCGCGAAAAGCTGACGGGCGTGTGGGTCGAGGAGAGAAAAATCGCCTCGATCGGCATCGGCATCCGGCGCTGGGTCACACTGCATGGCTTCGCGCTCAACGTCAACAGCGACCTGAGCTTCTTCGAGCGCATCGTTCCGTGCGGGATTCAGGGATGCCGGATGACGTCGATTGCGCGCGAAGGACGCGCCGAGGCCAGCACTGCCGGCGCCGCGCAAATTGTGGCGCAGCGCTTTGCGGAAGTATTCTCCTACGCCTGGATCGAGCCGGTAAGCGCCGCGGAGACCTGGACGGTGCTTTCATCGGGCGGCGCGCCGAAGCGGTCAGGCCCCAGTGCCGCCGATCCTTATGAGGTCGACTGTGGCTGAACGCAAACATCCCGACTGGATCAAGGTCCGCGCTCCGAGTTCGCCGGAGTTCTTCCGCACCAGGGATTTGCTGCGGCGGATGCGCCTGCATACGGTGTGTCAGGAGGCGTGCTGCCCCAATATCGGCGAATGTTTTTCCCATCGCACCGCCACCTTCATGCTGATGGGTGACGTGTGCACGCGCAACTGCCCCTACTGCGCGGTGACTCACGGCAAGGCGCGTCCGCTGGACCCAGACGAGCCGCGCCGCGTCGCCCAGGCCGCCGCGCAACTGGGATTGGCGCATGTGGTGGTGACGTCGGTGGACCGCGATGACCTGCCCGACGGCGGCGCTGCTCACTTCGCCGCCACCGCCCGCGCCATCAAGCAACTGAGTCCGGCCACGCGTGTCGAGGTGCTGGTGCCCGACTTCCAGGGCGCGCACGCCAGCGTCGAGGAGGTGGTGCGCGCTCCGGTCGATATCTACAACCACAACATCGAAACCGTGCCGCGCCTTTACAAAAGCGCCCGCCCCGGCGGACGCTACGAGCGCTCGCTCGACGTGCTCGATTACGCGAAAAACACCGCGCACCGCCTGTCGCGCCCGACGCTGACCAAGGCCGGCATCATGCTCGGCCTGGGCGAAGAAGTCAGCGAAGTGATGAAGGTGCTGCGCGATTTGCGCGCCGTGGACTGCGACATCATCACAATGGGCCAATACCTGAGGCCCTCCAAGGAGCATCTGGAAGTAGTACGCTACGTGCCGCCCGCCGAATTCGCCGAATTGCGCGAGCGCGCGATGGCGCTGGGGTTTCGCCACGTCGAGTCCGCGCCGCTGGTGCGCAGTTCCTACCACGCCTGGGAGCACGTCAGTTAGCCGCCGCGCCGAGTTCGGCGGCGGAAAAAGAGCGACATCTGTCACCCCAGGAACAGCCGCAACGCTTTACTCGCCTCATCGCGGCGGCGTATTCCTGACGCGAAGCGCAAGACATGAGCCCGGCTGCGAACAGGTAGTTCGTTTCGCGGGATTGATGCCCGTCGGTGTGGGAGGGCGTTCAATGGGCGACAACGGTCTGTGCCACGATTCTGGCCGCAATCCAATCTGACTTCAATCGGTGTTCTATCTGTGGAGCGTTCCTGGCGCTCGACAGGTTTTCGATGCGTCCGGATTACGACGGAAACGACGACCGCCAACTGTGCGACGCGTGTACCTTGGCGCAACCCGCCCCGGACGAAATCCTCTAAGTCGCACGGCGCCTTAGTTTAGGCTGGGGTCTGCCAGGCCGGCCCTCGTCCCCGGTTAGTCCGCCGTCAGGCTCGCCGCCTGCGGCTTTGCGTCCGCTTGTCTAACAGGGTGCGGAAAAAGGATATTTGTGCCCTCATGAAGAGACCTGCGTTCCGCACCCTGGATAAAAGATGGCTGCTTTCCTTTACTTCTCTCCCTCTGGGAGAGACTAGAGTGAGGGAGCAGGTTGCGGAAAATCGTTTTTTCCGCAACCTGCTGGTCAAACCGGCAACGACGCTGGAGAACAGGCCGATGCAGATCAGGGACTTTGACGATTTCTGGTCCGAGGGGACCTAAGCGCACGCTTGAACCGTACGTCACCAGCAGCGAACTTTTGGCCCGCGCTATGCTTGATTTCCATGAGCGCTCCACGACTTGGGCCCGTGGCACGATGTTAGGGCCAATCCTTGACGCGCAACTGGCCACGGGCCGCCAGATGCTGGGCAGTTCGGTCCAAGATAGCGCGCAAGCTTTATGGTCTGAGGAAAACCAGACCAACTGAGCATCGGCAATAGATCGTCGCGGCTGCCACTGTGCGGTGCCTCAATTTCCAGAACCTGCACGGAAGCGTTTCTTTCGAGACCTGAAACCTCAATTGGCGGCCTTGGAGGCGTACCTCATCCTCACCTCTTCCCGACCCTTTGCGACTCCACAGCTCATGACATTGCGGACAAGGCCATTTGCGGGGAAGGAGATCCTATCACGGCAGTGTGTTATATTGTATTTGGAACATAAAAAAGGGAGGTGCTGGAATGGTCTATGAATTCCTCCCTGTCAGTCTCAGTAATGGAGTATACTCCGCGCGCAATTCTGACCGTGCCAAAATTCTGCTGATTCCGGGCTTTCTGGCGGGCGATGCAAGCCTCTATCCGCTTGCCTGGTCTTTGCGTTCTCTCGGTTATCGTACGTTGTTCCCCGGTTTCTGGTGCAATATTGATTGCTCGCAGCGTGCGATGCAGCGGCTTTCGCGGATTGTCGCACAGTTGCACGGGCGCGATGGTTGCCGGCTGGTGTTGATTGGCCATAGCCTGGGTGGGATCTATGCTCGGGGCGCTGGCGCATCGATTTCCCGAACGCGTGCAGTGGATTTTCCTGCTGGGAGCGGCGATTAATCACCCGCTTGACCATACCAACCCGTACGTGCGGGCTCTTTTTCTGGCCAGCCGCACGCTGCACGATAACGGCGAAAGCTGCCTGGCCCATCTAAAGTCGCTGTGCAGTGCGAATCAGGCGCATCCACCGGTGCCCGAGACCATAATATATTCCCGCCGTGACCAGATCGTGGACTGGAGAGCCTGCCTTGAGAGTGGAGAGCAGGTACAAGCGTTCGAAGTCAACTCGGGCCACTAGCCCTCATATACCATCCCCGAGTATTCTCGATCATAGCCGAACGCCTTGATAGCCACGCTGCCAGGCCGAAGCATCGGGGTCTTGTCGCTATGCGTCGCGGCTCCAACCAACCTGCACGTGGTTTCTATTTGCGCAAGTCGACGGGAGGGTCACTTTTGAAGCGGCTTCACTTTCGGCGCCTGCCCAATCGTCCCTGAGAGAATAGAGCGCCGCTTCTTCGTCTTCCCGTCATTTTTTAGCGCGATATGTTTCGGGCATTTCTGCTCTCTGTAGCCGCGATGGGATGCGAAAAGCGCACATCGCCTGCGTTGCTATGAGGCCTTGCGCTGCTATACTATGGGCGTTCGCGAAGCCGCAGCCCGGCGTGTGTCGGGCCCAGGCGGCAGAGGGTCATCGTCACCCTGCGCGCGAGTAGGGACGATGCCCGGGGAATCTTATCAATTCATTCTTTTCGGAGTCGTTAAGGATAGGCACGGTGGTTGTGTCTCGCCTCCGTTCAGCGCATCCAAGCGAGCGGAACGGCTGCACCCGCCAGTCCCGGTTCGCTCGGAGATCGCACCCGCGTGTTCGTTTCCGAAGATGACAGCAGCCAGGTTTACCTGGTGCTGCGCGGACTGGTCCAGGTCGCGGAACCTGCGCGCGGTTTGAGCAGTGTTGTCGGAGCGGGAGAGGTCTTCGGTTTTTGCGACCTGGTTTTCGGCCGGCCCGCGTTATTTTCTTATCGCGCCTGTGCGGATTCATGGATCGGGCGAATCGGAGCGGAGCGGTTCATCGCCATTGTCTTCGGCCTGCCCATTGAAAGCGTGGCGCCGGCGCTCGATTTCATCTTGGGACGATGGTGGGGTGGCACGCTGCGCCGGGCTTTCACCCAAATGGTCTGTCGGTCGAACATCGCTTGAACCGGGTTTTAGGCGAACTGGCCGGCAACATCGGAATCCGCGATTCACGCGGGACAATCCTGGACGCCGCGATCAGTCATCAGGCGCTGGCGGAATTGATCGGCGCCTCGCGCCCCAAGACTACACAGGCAATCGGAAAATTGATCTGTTCCGGCAAGGTGGTTTGCGATCAGCGGCGTCTAATCCTGGTCGATGAGCATCGCACGGCAGCAGGACGCGTCCGCCTCAACCCAAGGCTTCGCCACAGAAACTGAGGCACCTTCGCCGCAGCCGACCCCCCTGACGCCGGCCAGCTTTCTTGATTGCCCCGGATGCTTCAGATACGGTGGCTGCACACCTTGTCGCGGTTATCGCAGGTGTTCGCCCGAAACCAAAGCTTCACGAACGAGAATAAGCACCGCCGCGGCCTGGCGGCGACGCTGGTAGTGTTGCTGCTGGCGGTTGAACTCATCGCCGCCGCGCACGTTCATCGGTGGGCCTGGGCGGACAGCTACTCCAACGCCGCACAGCTAAGCACCGGCGAAGCCGCCTGTCCGCTGTGCTTGTTCCACGCCCGAACTCCGGTCAGCATCGCCGGCGGGCCAGTCCTGGCAAAGCCGCTGAGTGCGCATCGATTCTCGGTGACCGCGCTCGCCGCGCGGCTGTTGTGCGCGCCACTACTCCATCGGTTTGGACGCGCGCCTCCCGCAGCAGTCTGAGTCTCTCCCTTTCTCGAAATCGGTTTTTCAGCAACGCGTGATGCGATCCGCGCCGCCGCCCAGGCCGCGCCCGTGCGGACCAGGCATGGCCTCGTCGCCTCATGCGGGAGAGTTGCCCATGCGCAGGAGTCTCGAATGCGGAGTTTGGTCACCGTGTTGACGGTGTTGGTCATAAGCCTGCCCGTTGCCGCAGGCACAGCGCGCGCCGAAGAGGCCACCCCGCGGCTGTCCGGAATCGTGCAGGATACACTGGGCAGGCCGGTTGGCGGCGCGGAGGTCAGATTGCAGGCTGCTGGCGGCAGGATTATCGCTCGCAAACGCGCCGACACGCAGGGCCGCTTTTCCTTCGAGCAGGTGCCGGCGGGCACCTACGCACTAATCGCGTCCGGGCAAAACTTCAAGCCCGCCATTAAAATCGTATCGGTGCGAAAGGAGCGCGCAATACAACTGACGCTGACGATGCAAGCGGAGCAGGCGCTGAGCCTGACGGTGGTCGCCAAGCGGCTGGAAGCGGCACGCAATGAACTGTCGCCGCAAACCGGCGGCAGCGTCTATCGCTTCAGCCGCCAGGCCATCAGGGACCTGCCCCAGGGCGACAACACCCCGCTCAACCAGGTGCTCCTGCAGGCGCCCGGTGTAGCCCAGGACGCTTACGGCCAGATTCATGTGCGCGGCGAGCACGGCGACATCCAGTACCGCATCAACGGTGTCCAGATGCCGCAGGGTATCAGCAGCGATTTCGGCCAGGTCTACAATCCCCGCTTCGCCCAAGGCATCAACCTTCTGACCGGTGCTCTGCCTGCTCAATACGGCTACCAGACCGCTGCCGTAGTCGACATCCATACCCGCAGCGGCCTGAGCCTCAGCGGCGGCGACCTCGACCTGTACGGCGGCCAGCACACGACGCTGGAGCCCAGCTTCCAGCTCGGCGGCGCCAAAGAAAATCTCGACTATTACTTTACAGGCCAGTATTTGCAGAACGAGTTGGGCGTGGAGCCGCCGACCTCGGGTCCCAGCGCCTATCACGACCAGACCTACCAGGGTCAGGGGTTTGGGTACCTCTCTTATTTCCTGAGCCCCACGCAGCGCCTCAGCCTGATTGCCGGGACCGCCATCAATCATTTCCAGATTCCCAACCGTCCCGGTCAGCCGCAGGTCTACCAATTGGCGGGTGTGCCGTTCTATCCGTCGGTAGACCTTGACGAAAATCAGTTCGAGCAGAATTACTACGGTGTGCTGGCCTGGCAGGGAGCGCTCGGGCCGCGGCTTGACTACCAACTCGCCGCCTTCAGCCGTTACTCCACACTGTCGTTTTATCCCGATGACGAGGGCGACCTGATCTACAACGGCGCCGCGTCGCGAATCTTCCGCAGCAGTTGGGCCAGCGGTCTGCAGGGCGACGCCAGCTATCGGCTGTTCAATAGCCACACCTTGCGCGCCGGCTTCTACTTCAGCGGCGAGCGGGCGGAAATCGACAACCACGAATTGGTGTTTCCCTGCTGCACTGTGGGCGGCGGTCAGACCAGCGATATTCCGCTTGCGCCAATCGTCGATAACCGCGCGATCACCGCATGGCTCTACGGTCTCTACCTGCAAGACGAATGGCATCCGATCGAACGCCTGACCGTCAATTACGGCGTACGCTTCGACCTCTACGACGGTGTGACGCGCGCCGTGCAGGCCAGTCCGCGCTTAGGCCTGATTTATGACCTGTTGCCAAAGACCAAACTTCACGCCGGGTATTCGCGCTACTTTACGCCGCCGCCCACGCAGAGCATCAGCGCCGAGTCGGTCGAGAAGTTCGCCAACACCACGGGGGCCCCCGCCTCGCCGGCAAGCAGCACGCCCTCACCGGAGCGCTCGCATTACTTCGATGCGGGCGTGGTCCACCAACTGATGGAGGGCCTCAACGTGAGCATCGACAGCTACTTCAAGCTGTCCACCGATTTGATCGACGAGGGCCAGTTCGGTCCGGCGATTCTTTTTTCGACCTTCAACTACCGCCGCGGCCGCGTATACGGAACCGAGTTCACCGCGTCATACAGCCGCAAGAATCTCAACCTTTACGCTAACTTTGCCTACTCGGTGGCGCAGGGCACCGGCATCGAATCCGGCCAGTTCAATTTCACGCCCCAGGAACTGGCTTACATCGCCAACCACTACGTCTTCCTTGACCATGACCAGACCTTCACGTCGTCGGCCGGCGGGGCCTACCGATGGCACGGGTTCAACTTTCTGCTCGACGGCGTCTATCAGAGCGGATTGCGCCGGGGCTTCGCCAACACCGGCAATATGCCCTATTACATCCAGGTGAATGTGGGCGTGACCAGAGACTTCGTGCTGCCCGGGGCAGGCCCGATGCAGGCGCGGCTGTCGGTGATTAATCTGTTCGACCGGACCTATCAGATTCGCAACGGCACCGGAATCGGAGTGTTTGCGCCGCAATTCGGACCGCGGCGCGCCGTTTATGCGGGCCTTAAATGGGAACTGCCGTTCCTGAAGGCCCCGCCGTCGGCAGCGCAGATGGGCGGTAACTGAGGGTTGGAAATTTATCTGATTTGTAAAACCCTCTCTCTGGCCGGGGAGAGGGTTAGGGTGAGGGTATTATGCAGGTACTACAGACAGCGTGGGATTCGCTCCGCTACGGCGGCGCGATGGTTTATCCATTGCTGGTGCTCGGGGTTTTGGCGGTCGCGATCATCCTGGACCGCGCCGTGGCCTATTTCCGATGTCTGCGCCTGCCGGCCGCGCTCGCCAACCTGGTTGAGACCTATGGCTTCTCATGGCAGGAACTGGAGGAGCAGCTTTCCCGGCTGGGACCTGCCAACGCCTACGGCCGTTTTCTGAAGGTGATCGCCGATAACCGCACCGAGCCGGCGTGGTGGGTCGAGTCGCGCGCCGGCGATGAAGCGGGGCTGATCGAAAAGGTGCTTAACCGCGGCCTGTGGCTGCTGGAAACCGTGGTCACGGCGGCGCCCCTGATGGGTCTGCTCGGCACGATTACCGGCATGATGGCGGCCTTCAACGTGATTGGCACCTCGGGCCTGGTCGCGCCCCATGAGGTCACCGCCGGTGTCGCGCAGGCGTTGATCGCGACCGCGCTGGGCCTGTTTATCGCGCTGATCGCGCTGTTCGGCTTCAACTTCTTCTCCCGCATGCAGTCGCACGCGCTGGACCGGATGGAGCGGCTGGGCTCGCGCCTGGTCGACCACATCCGTCTTGACCAGGAAAGCGCCGCTGCTGACCCCGAATCGCCCGTGCGCCGGCTAGCGCCGCGCTCCAAATGAGGAAGCCGCGGTGAAACTCAGACGTTCGCGCAGCTACCGCCGCGGCCGCATCGAGATCATCCCGATGATCGACGTGATGTTCTTCCTGCTCGTCACCTTCATGCTGGCATCGCTGGCGATGCAGAACCTCAACGCGATCGCAGTCAACCTGCCCAAGGGCAGCGCGCAAAGCCTCAAGCATAAGGAACCGGTGACCCTGACCGTCACGCAGGACAAGAAACTTTTCCTGGACAAGACGCCAGTCACGCTCGACACGCTGGCGCTGACGCTCAAGCGGATGCTGGCGGGCCAGGAGCCGGGGCTGATCGTCAATGCCGATAGCGCAGCGCCCGAAGGCATTGTGGTCGAGGCAATGCTGGCGGCGCGGCGCGCCGGCGTCGAGCACTTTCAGATCGCGATCAAACGCGAATGAATGCCGACGGTCGACTGCATTGGCGCGAGAACTTCGACCAACCCTGGCAGCGCCTGCCGTGGGTTGTCGTTGCCGCGCTGATCGCCTGGGTCGCGATGCTGGGCGCGTTTGCGCGCGTGCTGCAGCAAAAGCCCCCGCCGCAGCCGCTCTTGTCAACCATCGAGGCACGCATCGTGGAGTTGCCCCCGCCAAGCGCCGGCCTGCAAGGCGGCGGCGCGCCGGCGGCAAAAGCCATCGCACATCCGGCACCGCCGCTGCCCAAACCGAAGCCCATCGCCAGGGCAAAGCCCGCGCCGATCCGTCATCCCAGAAAGACGGCGCCGCCGCATCCCGTAATCGCCGCGCCGCCCTCTCCTTTTGGAGCCGCCAGGCACGCCGAACAGCCGGCGCCCCAATCAGAACCTGTCGCGTCGAGGGGATCGAGCGCAGGCGCGCCTGAACGCAGCCTCGGCGCTGGCGGCGGCAAGGAAGGAGCGGGCGGAATCGGCGGCGGCAGCGGGTCAGGCAGCGCGGCCGGTCTGGGCAGCGACAGTTCAGGCGCTCGCGCGATGTACGCGCCCGCCCCGACTATCCCGGACGATATGCGCGAGACGCCGTTTTCGACCATCGCCGTAGCGCGCTTCAAGGTCTCGCCGGAAGGGGACGTCAGCGTCACGCTGGTCAAGCCCACGCCCAATGCGCGCCTCAATCAAATCCTGCTCGACACGCTGCGGCAGTGGAAGTTCTTCCCCGCGATGAAGGACGGCGTCGCCGTCGATTCCCAATTCGAAGTCCGCATCCCAATCGCGGTGCAGTAAACCTGATCCTTCGCTACCTGGCAGCTCTCAGTTGATTCAATCGCCGGCGAATGCCGGCATCACATATTTGGCGAACCGTTCCAGAGAGCGCGCGCACCGCTCGGGCGAAATTCCGCCCTGGAAGGGCGCCAGCAGCAAATAGTCGGCGCCATAAAAATCCCTAACCCAGCGGATTTGTTCGATCAGCCGCTCGGGGTCGCCGATCATGAACAGGCGCTGGCCTTCCAGGTCGTCGAAGGTTTTGCCTTTGAAAAAGCTTGCCAGCGAGCCGTGGTAATGCTCGTAATCGGCCGCCGTATGCAGTCCGCCGCGCCGCTCCAACCTGCCCGTGAACCTGAAGTACCGCTCGACCATCGCCTGACCGGTGGCGCGCGCCTCGCGCGCATCCGCGCCGCAGTAGGCGTGAAAGACGCCGCTTATCGAGCGCTGGCGAATGTCGAAACCGCTGCGCAGCAGCGCCCGGCGATAGGCCTCGATATTGTGGCGCACCTGCTCATGAGGCATCGGAAAGAAAAACGCCGCGCACAGGTTAAAGCCTCTCTCGCCCGCCCACGCGTAGCTCTCCGGACTGACGGCTGCACTGCTGAAGATGGGCGGATGCGGCTTCTGCACGGGCGTGGGAAACAGGGTGTAATCATTGAGCTTCCAGAACCGGCCGTCGTGCGAAAACGGACCGTCCGCAGTCCATGCCCGGACGATCAGCTCGATGCCCTCGCGGTAGCGCGCGTAGCTTTCGCTCTCGTCCAGCCCCATGATGTCGTAGTCGTACTTCAGCACGCCGCGGCCGATCGCATACTCCAGCCGGCCGCCGCTGAGCACGTCGAGCATCGCGTACTCTTCCGCCAAGCGCACCGGATGGTTGAGCGGGATCAGCGACACCCCGGTGCCGAGCCTGATTCGCCGGGTGCGCGCCGCCGCCGCCATCGCGATCACTGACGGCGCCCCGAACGCATATCCGCCAGCGTGATGCTCGCCGAACCAAACCGACCAGAACCCAAGCTGCTCCGCAAGCACAACCTGTTCGAGGATATGGCGGTAATATTGCGCCGCATCGCCGTAGCAATCCGGATGGTAGTCGCTTAGAAATAGCAGACCGAACTTCACTGCAACTGTCTCCGGCCACTACCAATAGCATCAGCTTATCCGCGATACGACAGGCAGCCCGCGCGCAGTGAACCCGAACGGCGCTGCGTACGCATCTCATTCAATGGCGTACAGGCGGGCACAGTTGTCCCACAGAAATTTGCGCCGCGTCGAGTCGGGCAGCGCCATGGACAGAAACTTGTCCACCGCGTGGGGAAACTTGCTGTCCGGGTGCGGATAGTCGGTGGAGAAGACCACGTTGTCGTCGCCCATCCAATCCACCAGCAGCCGGGCGGGCTTCTCGTCGGCCTCGACCGACACGTAGCAGTGGGCGCGGAAATGCTCGGAGGGCAGCTTGCTAAGCTTTACTTCGAAGCGCCCGATGTATTCCTCGTAATGGTCGTCCAAACGCGCCAGCAGCCACGGCGCCCACGAACAGTTGGCCTCCAGGAAGCCGGCGCGCAGCCGCGGAAAGCGCTCGAACACCCCGCCGCCCGCAAAACTGACCAGCGCCGCCATCGGACCCAGGCTGTGCGAGAACGTATGCCACAGCATCAGCTTGTCGTACAGCCCCTGGCCGAAGTCGTTGAGATGGTCGGGGCCGCCGCCGTGGAATACGACCGGGATGCCGAGTTGTTCGCACTCGGCCCATAGCGGATCGTAGTTTGGATCGTGCCACGGACGCTTGTTGATTTGGCCCGGCAACAGGAAGATCGCCTTAAAACCGTACTTCTCCACGCAGCGCCGGGTCTCCGCCACGGCGCCCTTGACGTCGTGCGGAGCGACCATCGCGGCGCCGTACATGCGTTTGCGGTCGGGCGCCATGAAATCATACAGCCAGTCGTTGTAGGCGCGCGCAATCGCGCTCGCCAAAGCCGGGTCGATACCTCTGGAGCCGGCTGTCTCGCTGCTGTCCACACCCAGCACGAACAATCCGCGCGAGGGATACAAGAAGGCAACGTCGATCCCTTCGCGGTCCATCGCCTCGAGCTGCGAGACGCCGTCAAAGTTGCGCCGTGCCGCAAACTCGTATTCGTGTTCAACCGGCGTCATGTGTTCGCGCAAGGCCCTGAACCAGTTGGCCATATGCGGCTGCGCCTCGGGATGCTGGCTGGGCATGCCGTACGACAGATCGACCCCGATGTTGCGGGGAATGGGAGCGTTATTGCCGACCGGCGCGCCCGCCTTGAATCTGGGGTCGATGTACCGCTGCCATAGATCAGCCGGCTCGACGATGTGCATATCGGAATCGATTACCTTGAAACCACTGTGGGCCATGGGCGTTGCGCCTCCACCCGCCCACTATGGGCAGAGCGTTTTGAAGATTGCAAATACACCGCGCACAACATCGGTCTTGATCGCGGGACTTGTTCGGAGCGACCCTGTTTACAGGGACCGACTCGTAGCCCGCGCTGCGTTCGCAGGAGATGGACATGAACACGGAGTTGTTCATCGGTGGAAACTATGTCGCGCCTTCCCAGGGCGGGCGCTTTGCCGATATCGAACCGGCCACCAAAAATCGACTCGCGATGGTTGCTGCCGCCGATTCTGCCGACGTCGATCGGGCGGTCGCTGCGGCGCGTGAGGCCGCCGACCGCGGGCCGTGGCCGCGGATGACCGCCGAACAGCGCGGCAAAATCCTGCATCGGCTGGCCGACGCAATCGAGCGGCGGGCGCGCGCTCTGGGCACGCTTGAGGCGCGCGACGTCGGCAAGCCGATTGCCGAGTGCATCAACCACGACGTCGCGCGTGCCGCGCGCAACCTGCGCTTCTTCGCCGCGCAGGCCGAGGTCTGGACGCAGGAGGCGGCTTTCGGCGCCGCCAAGTTCCTGGGCGCCGACCTGCGCCTGGTCAACCTGACCGCGCGCTCGCCGCTGGGCGTGGGCGCGATCATCATTCCGTGGAACTCGCCGCTGATGCTGGCGACGTGGAATCTCGGCCCCGCTCTCGCCGCCGGCAATACCTGCGTGCTCAAACCCTCCGAACTGGCCCCGCTGACCTGCCTTGCGCTGGGCGAACTGGGCAACGAAGCCGGACTGCCGCCGGGCGTACTTAACGTCATCTCCGGCATCGGTGAGGCGGGTGCCGCCCTGGTGGCGCATCCCGGCGTCGACGGCGTTGCGTTCACCGGCGGTGTTGCGACCGGACGCGCCGTAATGGCGTCGGCGGCGCAATCGCTCAAGCGCGTGACGCTGGAGTTGGGCGGCAAGTCGCCCAATTTGGTATTCGCCGACGCCGACTTGCAGCGCTCTGCTGCGGGCGTGGCCCGATCGATCTTTCGCAGTCAGGGACAATCTTGCGTCGCGGGATCGCGCCTGCTGGTCGAGCGCCGCATCGCCGAGGAATTCGTCGCCATGGTCATTGAGCAAGCGCGCCGCCTGCGCATCGGCGATCCGCTCGACGAGACCACCGACTATGGTCCGCTGATCAGCGCGGCCCATCGCGAACGCGTCGATTCCTTCGTCAAAGAGGCGGCACGTGAGGGCGCGCAAATCCTGACCGGCGGCAGCGCGCCGGAGCAGCCTCAGCGCGGTTTCTTTTATCTGCCGACCATCCTCGACCGAGTCGCGCCGCGCTCACGCGCCGTGTGCGAGGAGATCTTCGGACCGGTACTGACGGTCGAACGTTTCGATGACGAAGACGAAGCTGTGGCGATGGCCAACTCCACCACCTACGGTCTGGCCGCCTATTTGTGGACGTGCAACCTGGAGCGGGCGCTGCGGATGGCAGACCGCATCCGCACCGCGATGGTGTGGGTCAACAGTTTTTTCCTGCGCGATTTGCGCACACCTTTTGGCGGCGCCCGCTTGAGCGGTCTGGGCCGCCAGGGCGGACGCTACAGTCTGGAGTTCTGGACTGAACCCAGGCTGCTCTGCATGACTTATCCCGAGGGGACTGCCGATGGCTGAGGTCGCCGCCGCCATTTTTACCACTCACGTGCCGCGCCTTATGATTCGCGACCCGGCCGCCCGCAAGGCCTACATGGGCCGCGATGTCTCGACGTTTTACGACGCGATGGAGCGCCTGGAGCGCGAGCGGCTGCGGCATTTGAAATTCGATACCTTCCTGCTGTTCGACACGCATTGGTTCACCACGCTCGATTACGTAATTAACGCGCATCCGCGGCTCAGCGGCATCTACACCTCCGAAGAGCTGCCCGCGATGCTTCACGACCTGCCCTACGACTATGCGGGCGATCCGGAACTGGCGGGCGCAATCGAACGTGCGGCGCGCGAGCGCGGGATGCACGCCCTGGCCAGCGCGCACCGCAATCTGCCGATTCATTACCCGACGCTGACCGTGATGGCGTACTTGAATCCGCAGGCCAACCGCGCGGTGCTGTCGGTCGGCGTATGCCAGACCGCGTCGGTCGTCAACGATCTGAACTTCGGCGCCGCAATAGGCGAGGCCCTGCGCACCATCGATCGCCGCGTGGTGCTGGTCGCATCCGGCGGGCTTTCGCACAAGTTCTGGGATTACGATCACGCGCGCGAGCGTGCTTCGGCTTCGCCTGACGACATCAGCTCAGCCGACAATCGCGCCTTCGACGAGCGCATCATGCGATGGTTTCGCGCGGGCCGCCACGACGAGGTAATCGCGCACGCGCAGGAGTTTCGCGAGCGATGCACGCCTGAGGGCCGCTTTTCGCATTACCTGATGATGGCCGGTGCGATGGGAGCAGAGCGATGGAACTGGCGGGGCGAGCAGTTCGGTCGCTACGAAGCGGCACTCGGCACCGGTCAGGCGATTTTTTTCTTTGCCCCGCCGCAAGCGGGCGCAATGCAATAGGGGAATCTTCATCATGAAACTCGCGCATGGAATCATCGCCATGCTGGTGACGCCGTTTAACTCCGACTATTCGCTCAACGAGGAGGCGCTGCGCGCCGAGGTGCGCTGGGCAATCGAGGCCGGCGCGCAGGGAATCGTTGCGACGCCTTCGATCGGCGAGTTCGTGCACCTGAGCGAAACCGAACGGCTGCACGCCTGGGAAGTAACGTTGACCGAGACCCGCAACTACCCCGAAGTTTGTACCGTCGCCATGACCTCCGGTGCGACCACGCTGGAAACGCTGAGTTATGCGCGCCATGCCGCCAGGATGGGCTTCGACGCGCAACAGGTGATTCCGCCCTACTACTGGCGATGCGGCGAACTGGAGGTCGAGCGTCACTACCGGATGGTGGCGGAGGGGAGCGATCCGCCGGTGGTGATTTACCACAATCCGGCGCTGAGCAAATTTACCATTTCGCCCCGATTTGCGGGGCGTCTGGCAGCCATCCCGAATATCGTTGCGATGAAGGAAGTGCTGACCGACCTGCAGCATCTCGAAGCGCTGTACGACGAGGTCGGCGGAGGCATCGACATCTACAATACGTTTCGCGCGCTGCTGGCGGGCTTGATGCTCGGCGCAGCCGGCGGCTTCATCAATGTATTCGCCGTGCCTGCGGCCGCCGCGTTGCTCGAAGCGTTCAAACGCGGCGAGATCGCACGCGCCCAGGAGATCCAGCGTCGGCTCAATCGATGCTTCCCGCGCGGCGGCGAGGAGACTCTGGGCCATCTGGGCACGACCAAGGTGACCGCCACCGTTGCAACTGGAATCGAGATGGGTCCGGCGCGTCCGCCCTACATGGCCCCCGACGGCGCCGCCGATCTGATCAGGAGCCGGCTGCCCAAGCTGATGGAGGTGCTGTGATGGGTGCACGTTCGGGCAACAATTATCTGAGCGCGCTGCGCAAGCTCAAGGCCGAAGTATGGATCGGCGGCGCGCGCGTTGAGGATCCGACCATCCATCCCGCGCTCAAGCATTGCGCCGATTCGATCGCAACGCTGTACGACATGCAGCTCGAGCACCCCGAGGCGATGACCTACCGGCTTGAGGACGGCGGACGCGCGGGCCTGTCCTTCATCCAGCCGCGCACCGCCGAAGACGTGCGCCGGCGCAGCGCGATGTTCCGCCGCTGGGCCGAGTTCAGCGGCGGGATGCTCGGACGCACGCCCGACTACCTCAACACGAGCATCGCGGCGATGGCGGCGGCGTGGCGCTTTTTTGCCGACAGCGACGCGCGCTTCGGCAACAACATCCGCGCCTATTACGCTCTGGCGCGCGACCACGACTGGTGCGCGACGCATACGCTGGTCAATCCGCGCGCCAGCCGCGCCGCCGGATGGGCGGGCCATACCGACGCCGACCTTGCCCTACGAGTCGTAGAGAAAACTGATCAAGGCGTAATCGTCAGCGGCGCACGCATCCTGGCCACGCTCGGGCCGCTGGCTGAGGAGTTGATCGTTTTCCCCTCCACCGTGCTCAAGGAAGAACCGGGCGCCGAGCAGTTCGCGCTGGCGTTTGCGATCAACTGCAACGCGCCGGGCCTTCGGTTCATCTGCCGCGACCCGCTCGACCCGGGGCGCTCGCACTTCGACGCCCCGCTCGCGTCGCGTTTCGACGAGATGGACTGCGTGGTGGTCTTCGACCGCGTCCTGATCCCCTGGGAGCGCGTGTTTTTGTGCGGCGACATCGCGCGATGCAACACCGTGTACGCAGAGACCAACGCGGTGGTCAACATGATGCATCAGGTGGTGGCCAAGAACGCGGTCAAGGCCGAGTTCCTGCTCGGGCTGGCGGCCAAAATCGCCGAGGTCAGCGACGCGATGGCGCTGCCGCACGTGCGCGAACGGCTGGCCGAGATGATTATCACGGCCGAGCTGATGCGCTCCTGCCTGCGCGCCGCCGAAGCCGATGCGCACCAGGATAAGTGGGGCGAGTTCGTGCCGGCGCGCGCGCCGCTGGACGTGGCGCGCAACCTCTTCCCGCGCCTGTACCCGCGCCTGGTGGAAATCATCCAGCTCAATTCATCCTCCAGTTTGATGGCGGCGCCCTCGGAGGCCGATTTCGCCAGTCCACTGCTGCCCGACCTCGAGCGCTATCTCGCCGCGGCGGGCGCCCTGGCGCGCGATCGCGTCGCGCTCTACCGCCTGGCGTGGGACGTGGCGGGCAGCGCGTTCGGCGGCCGTCAGGTGCTTTATGAGCGCTTTTTCTTCGGCGATCCGGTGCGGATGGCGTCGGCGCTGGTGGACGCCACCGATCTTGAGCCGCTTATCGCGCGCGTCGAGGAAATGCTGGCGCGCAGGGGATAAGCGGCGCTTTTTGATCCGCTCAAAAAAATACCCGGCCGAAATCCGATGCGGATTGTGGACCACTGCGCCCTCCGGGCGATATTAAAAAGGCGATGGATCGCAAAGCACGTACTGATGCCGAATACTTTCGCCTGACCACCGGGATGGGCCGTAACGAGAGCTGGCGGCGATGGGGGCCGTTTCTGTCCGACCGCCAATGGGCCACCGTGCGCGAGGATTACTCGCCCGGCGGCAGCGCCTGGGAATACTTTCCGCACGACCACGCGCGCAGCCGCGCCTATCGATGGGGCGAAGACGGCCTGCTCGGCATCTGCGATCGCCGCGCCAGGCTGTGCTTCGCCGTCGCGCTGTGGAACGGGCGCGATGCGATCCTCAAGGAGCGGCTGTTCGGGCTGACCGGCAACGAGGGCAATCACGGCGAGGACGTCAAGGAATGCTATTTTTACCTGGACGCGACGCCCACCGCTTCCTATCTAAAGGCGCTGTACAAATACCCGCAGGCTGAGTTTCCCTACGCCCGGTTAGTGGAGGAAAATCGCCGCCGCGGACGCAAGGATCCCGAATTCGAACTGCTCGACACCGGCGTGTTCGACGGCGATCGCTATTTCGACGTCTTTGTCGAGTATGCGAAAGCTTCGCCCGAGGACATCCTGATCAGAATCACGGCCTGCAATCGCGCTTGCGAACCCGCACCGCTTCATCTGCTGCCTAACCTGTGGTTTCGCAACACCTGGTCATGGGGCCGCGACGGCGACGATTACTGGGAGCGGCCCGTCATCTGGCAGCCCGATCCCGGTGCGGTGCGCGCCGAACACGAGGCGCTGGGTAATTACATATTTTACGCCGCGCCCGGACCCGGCGGTGAGCATCCGCAATGGCTGTTCACCGAAAACGAAAGCAACGCCAGGCGGCTTTGGGGAGTCAATACACAGGGCTACTTCAAGGACGCGTTCCATCGATATGTCATCGATGGCGAGCACGATGCGGTCAATCCCGATCAGACGGGCACAAAAACCGCCGCCTGGTACAGCCTTGTCGTTCCGGCACGCGGCGAGATCACCGTTCGGATGCGCTTGACTGCGGAGGCTGAGGCGGAAACGGACCCGTTCGCCAAGAACTTCGATGAGATTTTCGCGCAACGCAAGCGCGAGGCCGATGAGTTTTACGAAGGCCTCCATCGCGCCGTGGCGCCGCAGTTCCTCGAGCGTGCCCGGAATGCACAAGCCGGAGCCGGCAACGGTCAGCGCCGCGGCGCGGACTGGCTTCCGGTGTTTGCCGACGATGAGCTAAACGTCGTGCGCCAAGCGATGGCGGGTCTTATCTGGAGCTGCCAGTTTTACCACTTCGTTGTCGGCGACTGGCTGGAAGGCGACCCCAACCAGCCGCCGCCTCCGCCGCAGCGCCTGGAAGGGCGCAACCGCGACTGGGGCCATCTTTACTGCCGCGACGTAATGTCGATGCCCGACAAGTGGGAGTACCCGTGGTTCGCGGCCTGGGACCTCGCCTTCCACACCATCGCTTACGCGCCGATCGACCCTGAGTTCGCCAAGCGCCAGCTCGAGCTGGTCATGTCCGAGCGCTTCATGCATCCCAACGGCCAGATTCCCGCCTATGAATGGGCGTTCGGCGACGTCAACCCGCCGGTCCACGGATGGGCGGCCTACCGGCTGTATAAGAGCATCAAGATGTTCGGCGGCGAAGAGGACCGGCTGTTCTTGTCGCGCGCCTTTCAGAAGCTCCTGCTCGGCTTTACCTGGTGGGTCAACCGCAAGGACCCTGAAGGCAACAACATCTTTGCCGGCGGCTTTTTGGGCCTGGACAACATCGGCGCCTTCGACCGCTCCAGGCCGCTGCCCGGCGGCGGTCAGCTACAGCAGGCGGACGGCACTGCATGGATGGCATTTTACTGCGCCAACCTGCTGACCATCGCGCTGGAACTCGCCTATCACGACCCGGCCTACGAAGATATCGCGTACAAGTTCTTCGAGCATTTCACCGCGATTGTTTCGGCGATCAACAAGATCGGCGGCGAGGGACTGTGGAACGAGGAGGATGGCTTTTATTACGACCACCTGGTGGTTGATAAGCGCAAGATCCCGCTCAAGGTGCGCTCGATGGTTGGACTCATCCCGGTGCTGGCAGCCGCGGTTTTGGAAAGCGACACCGTGATGAAATTGCCCGATTTGGTGCGGCGGATCCGCTGGTTCATGCGCAAGCGCCCCCGGCTCATGAAGCATCTGAGCTTGATCGAGCAGGCGGGCTCCGCGCACCCGATGCGTGCGCTGCTGGCCATTCCCACCCGCGAGCAGTTAATCCGCGTGCTGCGCTACGTGCTGGATGAGGAGGAGTTTTTGTCGCCATACGGGATTCGCTCGATCTCCAGGTATCACGCCAAACATCCGTTCGTGTTCCACGCAGACGGGCAGGAATACCGCGTCGACTACCAGCCGGCTGAGTCCAACACCGCGCTGTTCGGCGGAAACTCCAACTGGCGCGGGCCGATTTGGTTTCCGATCAATTACCTGCTGATCGAAACACTTGAGATCTACTATTTGTTTTATGGCGACGAACTGAAGGTCGAATGCCCGACCGGGTCGGGGCGGATGATGAACCTGATGGAGGTCGCACACGAGCTGGGCCGCCGTCTGGGCAGCCTGTTCCTGCCCGATGTCAACGGGCGGCGGCCCTGCCATGGCGACGACGCGCGTTTCGCCAACGATCCCCACTGGAAGGACCTGGTGCTGTTTTACGAGTACTTCCACGGCGATAACGGACGCGGCCTGGGCGCCAACCATCAGACCGGGTGGACCGCGACGGTGGTGCGCTGCTTCCATCGCGCCGCCGAGCGCTTCCAGCGCTTCCAGTTCGAGCCCCACGAGGCCTTCCCCGACGCATGAAGCTGACCTGTTGGGGAACCCTCGTTTCGGGATGCCGGATTTCTGCTCGCAGTGTACCTGCGCCCTATCAAGAAACTGGCGGTGGACTCACCCACGATCTGAGATCACCAAAGGAAGAACGACCTCCGTGCCTGCAACGTGGCGCCGCTCTGCTGAGACTGTCGATTCCATCGACAGCGCAATGTAAGCCAGGATTTTGATGTCCTCTTCCGGAAAGGGAGAGGATTGAGGTGAGGACCCTTCGCGTGGCGCTATTTTTCGGCGCCGCGCTTAAGATTTTGATGCCTGGCGCCCCAAGCTGCGCCAGGTGCTGAGGACCCTCACCCGGCGCTGCGCACCGGCTTCTCGTCCGGGAGAGGCCAATCCACCCCTGGCGGTCCGAAAATCGACCGTCTCTTCTGCCAGAGTTTCATCCATCAGGGTGCGCAACGCGCATGATCAACCTACCCGCAGAGCGATTTTGGTAGCGCAAACTCGCTCCGCGGCCTCTCCCAGTTTGCGCCTGCGGACAGTCCGTAGAGGCCAGCCTGGTCACTGACAACCGTTATTCTTGGGATCAGTTCGCCTTGGAGTCGTGGACCTCGGACCGCGCTTGGTCTTGGGCGTGCTCGCGGGCGGCTTTCTTTTCCAGGTATTCCTCGGTGGCGAGCCGGACGCCGATTCCGCCACGCTCCGACAGCTTGGCGCGCCGCTCCACCGTCCATCGCCATGAATATGGGATCGAACCCAGGTTGTCGTTGAACACCGGAGCGACGTAGCGGGCGAACAGCTCGTAGGAACGGCGGGTCTTCTCGCGCGTGGTCCAGTCCACTGCCATGTTGAGGTAGCCGCCGAAGCCGCCGCTGGCGGCTTGCAGTTCGCGGATCTTGGCGACCGCATCGTCGGGCGTGCCCAGGATCACGCCGCCTTCCTCGGCCAACTGCTCGATCGGCATCGCGTCGATGGCGCCGGGCTGGCCGGGCGTGGCCTGACGCGTGGGCACCGCGAAGTACTGCTGAACCAGGACGTTGCCCACATCGCGCACATCGCGCAGCGCCTCCTGGCGCGATTCGGCCAGATGAAAGGGCAGCGTCAGGCGCCAATCCTTGCGGTCGACCGTATTGCCGAATTCGGCCGCCGTTTCCTCCACGATCGCCCATCGGTCGCGCAGCTCGCCGAACCCGCGCACGAAGCCCAGCAGCGTCAGCAGCCCGACTCCCAGCTCGCCCGCCGCCATCATCCCCGACGGAGAAAAAAGGCTTGCCACGAACATCGGCATATGGGGCTTCTGAAACGGCTTGACCTGCAGGTGAGCATCGTTGAGCGTGAACCACGAGCCCTCGATCGTAACGCCGCCCTCTTCCGTGAACAGCCGCTTGATCGCCTTGACCCCCTCGATCAGCCGCTTGCGCTGCGTGGCCGGATCGATGCCGAGCATGTAGGCGTCGCCGGGCAGCGCGCCCGGGCCGCATCCGAGAATGACGCGGCCGCGCGTCATCTGGTCGAGCATCGCGTAGCGGTTGGCGATATGAAACGGATGGTGGTAGGGGACGCTGACCACACCCGACCCCAGCCGGATGCGGCGCGTGCGCTGCGCGGCGGCGGCGATGAAGATGTCGGGCGACGGGATGATCTCCCATCCGGCGGAATGATGCTCGCCGACATAGGCTTCGTCGTAGCCCAACTCATCGAGCCATTCGATCAGCTCCAGGTCGCGCTCATAGGCCAGCGCCGGATCCTGTCCGGGCGGATGAAACGGGGGAAGGAAAATGCCGAATTTCATTTAGCGCGTGACCTCCTTGGGCGCTGCCTGGGCTTTGCGCGCTGGCGGGCGCAAAGCCGCCGCATTATCGCGCACAACATCCCTGATGTCGAGCCGCACCTGCGCGCCGCGGACTTGCGCTTGCAGGCGATTCATAAATACTTTGTCTCGCTTTCATCGCGGCGCACAAGGAGGACCGGCGCATGGCAACTATCGAGGTCAGGCTGCTCTTTTCCGTGGAGATGCAGGTCGAGGACCGGGCCGAGCTGATCGGCGCCATCGCGCAGGGCACGCGCTCGATCGGCTACGTCAGCGGGCGCTTCGAAGGTCCTGGCATCAAGGGCACCATCAAGGCCTGCGATTGGTTTCTTACCCGCTCCGACGGCATCGGCGAAGCGGACGTGCGCGGTACGATGCAGACCGACGACGGGGCGCTGATTTACATGCGCTACAACGGTCTGCTCGATTTCCGCGGCACGGCCGGCGCCACACCAACCTCGGGCACCACCGAGGTACGCACCGCGGTGCGATTCGAGACCGGCGCGCCACGCTACCAGGAGTTGAATTGCGTGCAGGCCATAGGCATCGGCGAGATCGGCTTCGATACCGGCACCATCAGGTACAACATCTACGCACTTTAACGGCGGCGCCGCCGCGCCCGTTCCACATCCTGCGGCGCCATCGGGTTCATCGCACTGCGCATCGATCACGCCCGGCTCTGCTTCAAGACTTTCTTGATTCGAACGACGGCCCCGAGAAGGCGCCGGCTTGCGGAAACTCGAACCGCGCCATCGCCACGTTGGAACCGCCGTCGACTACCATCGCCGTGCCGGTGATCCAGCGCGACTCGTCGCTGGCCAGGAACAGCACCAGGTCGGCGATGTCCTCGGGCGTTCCCAGGCGTCCGAGCGGGATGCCGCGCGAGGCCAAATCCGGCCTGAAGGTGCCCGCCACCAGCGGCGTATCGATGCCGCCGGGGCAGATGCAATTGACGCGGATGTTGTCTTTGCCCAACTCGGCAGCGGCAGTTTGCGTCAGGCCTACCACCGCGAACTTGGCGGCGGTATAGGCCGGCAGACCCGGCACGCCGTGCAAGCCCGCCAGCGAAGAGGTCGATATGATCGACCCGCCGCCGCTCTTGCGCATCGGCTTGACCGAATGCTTGATCCCGAAGAACACCGAGCGCGCCAGCACGGCCAGCGTGCGGTCCCAGTCCTCGGCCTTGATGTCTTCGATATAGCCCAACGCGCCCAGCACGCCGGCGTTGTTGTAGGTGATGTCGAGCCGGCCGTACTGACGCATCGCGCGGTCCACCATCGCCGCGATGTCCTCTTCGCGGGTGACGTCGGTGCGCTGAAAGACCGCGCTGCCGCCGGCCGCGGCAATCTCGGAGACGACCAGTTCGCCGCCCTGCGAGTTGAGGTCGGCGACCACCACCTTGGCGCCCTCCGTGGCAAAGCGAATTGCCGTTGCGCGGCCCATGCCGCTGGCAGCTCCCGTAATCACAGCCACTTTGTTTTCGAGCCGTCCCATTGACGCGTCCTCCCACGCATCTGAAGTCTGAGCTCCACCTAATGGCCGACCGCGCGCAGTGCCGAGGCCGGAATTGCTTCGACGCCCTCGGCCGGCGAGATCATGGCAACCGCAAGCGCCGCGCCGAACACCATCGCGGCGCACAACTCGAACGCGGCGGTGTAGCTGGCGGTTGCATCGAACACGGCGCCGACCAGCAACGGACCGCCGCCCACGCCGACCGTGGAACCCAATCCGATCAAGCCCCACAAAGTGCCGAAGCGGCGCAGCCCCAGTGTTTCCACCGCAACCACCGGGGTCAGCGACGAGGTGCATCCCGCGGTCAATCCGAACGCAGCGATGAAGCCCGCCAGCCACCAGGCCCAGAAATGAGAATGGCGCGCGCCCAACAGCATCAGCAGCGAACTTCCAAGCACCGCCAGCGCGCAGGGCAGCACGCGGCGGGCACTGAAACGGTCGGCCAGCCATCCCATTGCCAGGAAACCGGCCACCGAAGTGGCGGCCTGTGCCGCCATCACCAATGCGCCATGCGCGGGGGAATAGCCGGCGTCGATCAGAGCGGGCACCAGATGGAAAAACGTGCCGCCCAAGCCGGCCATTCCCAGCGTCTGCACCAGCGCCAGCCGCCAGAATGCGCCGGTGGCCAGCGCCGGGCCGACCTCCAGACCGGGCAGCGTCTCGACCTGCGCGGCGATGCTGGCACGGGCCGCGCCTTCGGGTCTGGTCTGCACTACCATCGCGACGGTGGGAATGACGACTACGACGATCGGCGCGGCCAGCGCGATAAAGGTCGCGCTGAGGCCGAAATTGCGCACCAGGTAATCGGCCAGCGGCGGCATCGTGATTCCGCTGGCCGAGGCGCCTGCAACCACCACGCCCACCGCCAATCCGCGCCGGTCCTTGAACCAGTTGGCCGCCACCAGCGAGGCGGGAATGAAGGTGGCGCCGCCGACCCCGATGCCCATCGCGATATACGCCCCGACCATCGAGCCGATCGCCGCGCTCCGGCTGGCGATCAGCAGGCCGGCCGCGGCCGCGACCGCGCCGGCGCACACCACGATGCGCGCTTCGAGGCGGTCGAGCAGGTACCCAATCAGCGGCGACGCCAGCCCCATCGCCAGGGCGAAGGCGGTCGGCACCAACGACACTTTGGCGTGATTCCAGCCAAAATGTTTCATGAAAGGAGTCAAGAAGATCGAGATGCAGTTGGTGGTGGCGCCGGAGACGAAAAAGATCGCCATGAACAGCGTCGCGATTATCAACCAGCCCTTGCGTTCCTGCCCGGTCATTGACTGCCCGCTTTCCGCATCGTGTATTGCCCGCCGGGGCGGGCGCGCCGCCCGCCGGGTAACGCTCCTCATACTCCCCACGCCGTGCCGCCGCAACGGATTTCGCCCGCCGCCGCTTGACGAAGCGCATTGCGCGGGCGCAGCGTACTGGCAGCAATCCATCGCGCGTGGAGCGTCGTCATGGCAAACAGCGCAGCCGCCGGTTTTGACATCGATATCGAGGAAGTCGAATATCTGCGCCACGGCGATCGGCCGCTGATGGCGCGTATCTTCAAACCGCGCGCCAGCGGTCCCTTCCCCGCGATCATCGAAGTCCACGGCGGCGCGTGGAACCTGATGGACCGCACGGCCGACGACGCGGTCAACGCGCCGTTGGCCAAAAGCGGCGTGGTGGTGGCGGCGCTGGATTTTCGCATGCCGCCCCTCGCGCCCTACCCCGCCTCGCTGGCCGACATCAATTACGGCATCCGCTGGTTCAAGGCCCATGCCGGCAACTTTGGCGCCAGCCCCGATCGGGTGGGGCTGATGGGCAGCTCCAGCGGCGGCCACCAGGTGATGGTGACCGCGATGCGCCCGGACGACCCCAGGTACTGCGCGCTTGCCTTTCCTTCCGGCGCCCCGCCGGTCGACGCGGCCGTGCGCTGCGTGGTGATGCTGTGGCCGGTGATCGATCCGCTGGCGCGGTATCGCTTCGTCAAGCAGCTCAGGGAAGCCGGCAAGCCCTATCCCGATTTCGTCGATCTGCTGATCAAGATGCACGACCGTTACTGGAAGGGCGAGGAGACGATGGCCGAGGGCAATCCGGCGCTGGCCCTGAAGCGGGGCGAGCGCATGGTGTTGCCGCCCGCCTTGTATATCCAGGGAACCAAAGACATCGTGCATCCGCGTGCCGACCTGGATCAGTTCGTCGACAACTACCGCAAGGCGGGCGGCCACCTGGAGCTGGAGATGGTGGAAGGCGAGGCCGAAGGTTTCATCATCCGCCGGCCCTCATCGGAGTCGGCGATCCGGGCGATTGGCAAAATCGTCAACTTCGTCCACGAACAGATGCGCTGATTAACCCGCGGGCGCAGACGGGGCGGATGTCGCTACAGGCCAGCGCCGAGGCCCGTCATGCGCTCGCTGACCTCCCACAGGCGGCGGGCGAGGGCGAGGTCGTATGATTGCGCCGAGGAGCGCGCCGGCTTGCAATCGACGAAGTACTGGCCGCTGACCCCTTCCACTTCCGCCGACGACGCCAGGTAAATCTGCGTGACGGCGCCGCGCTCGGGGCTGCGCATGAACAGCCCAATCAGCGGCATCAGCAGCTTTGCCAGCGCGCCGTTGTTGGCGCCCAACCCGGTCGCGACCCCGCCCGGATGCGCGCAGTTGACGCTGACGCCCGAGCCTTCGAGCCGGCGCGCCAGCTCGTAGGTAAACAGGATGTTAGCCAGTTTCGACTGCGCGTAGATGCGCATCGGGCGGAAGCGGCGCGCGCCGCCCAGGTCGTCGAAATCGATCGTGCCGTGGCGATGCGCCGCGGAGGCGACGTTGACGATCCGCGCCGGCGCGCTTTGGCGCAAGCGCTCGAGCAGCAGCATCGTCAACATGAAGTAGCTGAGATGGTTGACGGCGAAGACCGCCTCAATCCCGTCGGCGGTCAGCTCGCGCCTGAGGTTGAAGACGCCGGCGTTATTGACCAGCACGTGCAGCGGCTCGCGGTCCGCGAGCAAAGCCGCCGCAAGCTCGCGAATCGACTGCTGCACCGAGAGGTCGGCGAGCATCAGCGTGACTGCGTCGTTGCCGGTGCGGTGGCGAATTTCCGCGACTATCGCTTCTCCGCGCGCGCGATTGCGGCATACCAGCGTCAGGCGCGCGCCCATGCGCGCCAACTCGATCGCGGTCACCTTGCCCAGCCCGGAACTGGCGCCGGTGATCATGCAATGCTTGCCCCAAAGTTGTCCCCCGCTATTTTCCATCAGAACCATTGTACGGTCACCCTGGTACGGACTGAAAGCCGCGCCGGCGCGCGGGCGGACCCATAGACAAATTCAACGAAAGGTTCATAATCCGGATGTGCCGATCCATTGGCGACGGCAACTTTCAGGATCAGGATCAACCTGGCGCAGGGGAGAAATCACAGATGGCAGCCACTCCGCAGGAGACATCGAATCTCGAGGCCGCATTCCGGCGTACGATTGCGGACATCAAAGTCATCGACAGCGACACGCACCTGAGCGAACCCCATGACCTGTGGACCTCGCGGGCGCCCAGGCAGTGGAAGGAACGGGTGCCGCAGGTCAAGGAAAAGGATGGCAAGCTGATGTGGGTGATCGACGGCGACAAGTCGTTGGGCTATCCCACCCCCGCCAGCGTGATTCGCAAAAGCGGCGAGAAGATCCGCGGCTGGGGTTTCATGCAGTGCCGCATGGAAGACGTGCATCCGGGCAGCTTCGATATCAAGGAACGGCTGCGCTACATGGACGAGACCGGCATATGGGCGCAGATCATCTATCCCAACTTCCTGGGCTTCGGCGGGCAGCGCGCGTCGCAGCTTTCCGAGGATATCCGTCTGCTCTCCTTCCAGATTTACAACGACGCGATGGCCGAGATTCAGCAGGAGTCGGGCAACCGGATGTTTCCGATGGCGATGCTGCCGTGGTGGAACATCGACATGTGCGTGCAGGAGGCGATTCGCTGCCACAAGATGGGCCTGCACGGCGTCAACATGAACAACCATCCGCACAGCCACGGCCTGCCCGACCTGGGCCATCGCGACTGGGACCGCCTGTGGGAGGTGTGCAGCGACCTCAATCTGCCGGTCAATTTCCATATCGGCGCCAGCGACGAGTCGGCCAGTTGGTTCACCACCCTGCCCTGGCCCTCACAGACCCCCGATCAGAAGCTGGCGCTGGGTTCGGCGATGCTGTTCGTCAACAACGCCGGCGTGCTCTCCAACCTGATCTTCTCCGGCGTGCTGGAGCGCTTTCCCAAGCTGAAGCTGGCCTCGGTGGAAAGCGGCGTCGGTTGGATACCGTTTTTGCTCGAAGCGCTGGACTACCAGCTTGAAGAGGAAGTGCCGGGCGCGGCCGAAATTCTCAGCATGAAACCCTCGGATTATTTCCGCCGCCAGGTTTACGCCTGCTTTTGGTTCGAGCGCAAAGGCCTGCCGGCGGCGCTGGAGGCGCTCGGCCCCGACAACCTGATGTTCGAGACCGACTTCCCCCATCCCACCTGCCTGTATCCCGCCGCGCTGAGCTATCCGGCGGAGGGACTCAAGGGAATGGATCACGAGGTCTTGCGCAAGCTGATGAGCAGCAATGCGGCCAAGGTCTATTCGATTCCGGTCTGACGCAGCAACGGCTTCACTGCAGGGCGGCGCAAGCCGCCCTTGTGCGCGAGCCGCTTTTGGCTTGCGCAGGACCTGACCCCTGTTTCCTCCTCTAAAGAGAATATCGATTTTTCGAACGGTTAGGGCTGGATTGGCCTCTCCCGGAGGGGAGAGGCCGGCGCCGCAGCGCCGGTGCGGGTCCGCAGCGCCTGGTGCGCCAGGCATCAAAACCCTAAAGCGCAGCGCTGAAAATAGCGCTGTGCGCCAAGGACTCTCACGTGAATCCTCTTCATTTTCCGGCAGAGGACATCAAATTCCTCATCGGCCTGCATTGCGGCGCCGATAGACCGGACCGTGTCTTTAGGCAAAGGGCCCGGGGTTGGGCCGCGCGGCGTGACAATTGGCTGTTCGCGTCGTTGGGTGTAGCATCGTGTCAGTCGGACTGGCCGCCATCGAGATGGCCCGGATGGAATCGGAAGCGTCTACAGTAGCGGGGCCGTACTTCGAAGATCTGGAGATCGGCCCATTCCCCGGCAGCGCTCCTGCCCTGACCCTGACCGACGGCCTTGCCGCGATGCATCGGTCGATCGTCGGCGGGCGGATGCGTCTGGCGCTTGACGCGGAGTTGAGCCGGCGCGTGATCGGCGGCGTGCTCGCACCCCCCGGCCTGGTGTGGGACGTCGCGATCGGGCAGTCCACCCTGGTCACCCATCGGGTGATTGCCAACCTCTTCTACAAACAGTTTGTGTTTGCCCGCTTCCCGCTTATCGGCGACACCTTGCACACTTCCACCGAAATCGTGGCGCTGCGCCAAAACCGCTTGCGCGAAGGGCGCCCGGCAACCGGTCTGGCCGCCCTGCGCATCCGAACCCACGATCAGGCCGGACGCCCGGTGCTCGATTTTTATCGCTGCGCGATGCTGCCGCTGCGCGACCCTAAAGGCTCAACCGGCCGCCAGGACGACCTGGAATCCATCCCTTCAAAGCTTGACCCGCACCTGATGCGCGCCGCGATTGCGGGATGGCGGTTGGATGAATTTCGCAAGGCCGTGCCGGGCGCGCATTTCGACAGCCTCGTGCCGGGGACGGTGTTGGAGATTGCGGGCGGCGATGTGGTCACCTCGGCGCCGGAGCTGGCGCGGATGACGCTCAACGTCGCGATGGTGCATCATGACGCCCGCTCCAGTGCGGGCGGCCGCCTGGTCTATGGCGGACACACCATCGGCATCGCTGCCGCCCAGGCCGCGCGCGCGCTGCCCAATCTGGTTACCATTGTGGCCTGGCACAGTTGCGATCATCTGGCGCCCGTGCGCGAAGGCGATACGCTGCGCAGTAGGCTGGAGGTCGAGGCTTGCGAGCCGCTGGAGGGCGGTGGCGGCCTGGTCCATCTGCGCTCGCGCGTCCGCGCCGACCGCGGCACTGAGGCGCAGGACGTGCTGGATTGGCGCTTTATCGGAGTGATGGCGTGATGGGTATTCTGTCTGGAATGCGTGTTGTGGAGGGCTCCGCGTTCGTGGCCGCGCCGCTGTGCGGAATGACGCTGGCGCAATTGGGCGCCGACGTCATCCGTTTCGACCAGATCGGCGGCGGTCTGGATTTCCGGCGCTGGCCGTTGGCGGCCGACGGCCAGAGCCTGTTTTGGGCCGGAATGAACAAGGGCAAGCGCTCGATTCAGATCGATCTGCAATCCAATGAAGGGCGCGAACTGGCAACCGCACTGATCACCGCGCCCGGCGAACAGGCCGGCCTGTTCGTGACCAACTTTCCGGCGCGCGGATGGCTGGCATACGAAACCCTGTCCAAACGGCGCAAAGACCTGGTGATGGCTGCGCTGACCGGCAATCCCGACGGCACCAGCGAGGTCGACTATACGGTCAATCCCGCCACCGGATTTCCGTGGGCAACCGGCCCGCGCAACCTGGCCGAACCCCTCAACAGCGTGCTGCCCGCCTGGGACATCGCCTTGGGTACGCTGACGGCCGTCGGCTTGCTCGCCGCCGAGCGCCATCGGCGGCTGACCGGCCAGGGGCAACTTATCCGCCTGTCGCTTTCCGATGTGGCCTTTGCGATGGTCGGCAACCTCGGGCGTATCGCCGAAGCCCAACTCGGAGGCCACGATCAGCCCAAGGACGGCAACTACCTGTACGGCGCCTTCGGTCACGACTTCGAAACCCGCGAGGGCCGCCGCGTGATGGTCGTGGCGCTGACCGCGCGGCAATGGAGCGCCTTGAAAGAAGCCACTGGGATTGGCGAGGCCTGCGCCAGCATCGAGCGCGCCACCGGCTACGACCTGAGCACCGAAAGCGGCCGCTTCCAGGGACGTGACCTGATCGCTGCCCTGCTGCGTCCGTGGTTCGCGTCGCGCGATCTGGCTGAGATTCGGCGTACCTTCGAGGGCACCAATGTCTCGTGGGGGCCGTACCAGACCTTCCGCCAACTGGTGACCGAAGATCCGCGCTGCTCGACCGCCAACCCAATGTTCCAGGAAGTCGAGCAACCCGGCATCGGCACCTACCTGATGCCGGGCTCGCCGCTGGATTTCAGCCGCGTGCCGCGCGAGCCCGTTCGCCGCGCGCCGCGGCTCGGCGAACACACTGACGAGATACTCGCTTCCGTTCTGGGACTCAGCTCACGCGAGATCGCGCGGCTGCGCGAGCACGGTATCGTGGCGGGGCCGCAACCAGGCGCGGTGGGAACCTAAGCTATGACTTGACTGCTTTTGCAGCCGCCCGGGGTTATGGGCGATGAAGAACTGGCTGACGATTGTGAGTATCGTCTGGCTCATGAGCGCGGCGGGCATTTTGCTCATCGGCCGGCAGCAGTTTCCCTTCAACGCCGAAGCCAACTCGGCCTTCGCCAATCCCACGCCGATGCCCAACATTCCGTGATCCCGTCCTTGCCGTTTTAACCAGCGCATGGTAGGGTCCGTTGCGCCAATCTTCTGCTAGGCGCTTGTTGGGCAGCCGCCGCCCGTTTGGGGAGCGGGCAACGGCCGAGTGAGACTGGGGAGGCTTTGGCGGTATTCGGTATCCTGCGACCGTATCTGAACATTTGACGCAGCTTGAACAAAAGCCGCGGTCTGCCGCTCACAAAGCGTGAGCGCCGGCAAGAGTTGGCCCGCGACAACGCATGCTTCGCCGCCCTGTGGCAGGCGAAGTATCTCACAACGGGGAGAGTGAGCTATGCGAGCGATCGGGTTTGGCGCGTTTGGCAGGTTGGCCCGGTGCTGCGGGTTTGGTGTGGTCGTGGTTTTGATCGCGGCGGCGGCTCTGGCTGAGGAGCCGGCGCCGCTTAAGCAGCCGCCGTTGCCCGAGGGAACCAGAATCACGCAACAAAATTGGCAGCAGTACAAGAGCTACATGTCCCAGGGGCTGATCGAGATCTGGAGCGGCCGGCATCCCTGGAAGTTGCCGCCCGATGCGGTGATGGTCGTCGGTCCCAACCGCGAGTATCCCAATCCCAAGTGGTGGTACGAGGCCACCGAGAAGTACGGCAACCAGACCCGGCTGGTGAAACTCGGCACCGGCGGTTACACGGTCAGCGGATACATCACGGGAATACCCTTTCCGCGCACCGAGTTGAGCGGACCCGAGGGTCCGTACAAGCTGTTGTATAATGCCTACTACCATTATTTCGCGGCGATCAACCACTTCGCCAGCCTGGGCTACGAAACCGATCGGTTTTTGAATCAGACCTCCAGTTACTCCTATCAGGTATCCACCACTTTGGCGCACAACAGCGACCCCGACTTTCCACGCAACTCGGCCGAGATGCCGGGATATTTCCTGGCCTTTTACGACGAGATCATGTCGCCGGAGCAGACCAAGTATACCGCCCCGCTGGAGCTACTGTACGACGATCCGCAGAAGCTGCCCGAGTCCTACGTCTTTTTGCCCTCACTGCGGCGCGCGCTGCGGCTGTCCTCGGGTTCGCGCTGCGCTCCGTTCGCCGGCAGCGATTACGTCGGCGATGACGTGGTCAATGGCGTGCCGTCGCCACCAGGGCTGTTTCAGGCCACCCGTCAGCCCGACCGCAAGCTGCTGGTCTTCATGCCCACGCCCGAACAGACCGCAAAGCAGTTCGACCCCAAAAACTTTTACTGGCCGCCGATGTGGTTCCCCAAACCGTCGGCCGGGAGCTGGCTGGTCCGCGACGTCTACGTGCTCGACTTGCAGCGCCTGCCGCAATACCGCCCCGGCTACTGCTATGGCCTGCGCCGGATGTACCTGGACAAGGCCACCTACAATCTCGTCGCCGGCGACCTGTACGACGCCCAGATGAAGTACTGGAAATCGATCGGCTTCCTAGAAGGTCCACAACCCATTCCGGGCGGCGGTTACTTGCACGACGTGCGCGGAATCAACTGGATGATCGATTTTCAGGGCGAGCACGCCAGTTGGGCCGTCGTCGGCGGCGAGGTATGGGAGATTGATAATCAAGTGCCCGCCACTTACCGCGACCAGCGCCGTTACGCGTCGCCGGCCGGATTGGCCGACGTGATGAAGTGATCGCCGGCCCGCGCCGTATGAATCACTGCGGGGGCCCTTTGACATTCGGGGATGGACGAGCTTTGAGCGGGATACCGCAGACCATCAGGCCGCGACAGGTCAGCATTGGAGGACAAAATGAGTACGCCGAAGGCAATGTCTATTGGTCTGCTCGGCTTGTGCCTGATGGTATCGCTTGCACGGGCCGCGCAAGACAGCATCCCGGCCGGGACCACAATCACGCCGCAGAACTGGCAGCAGTACAAGGACTTCATGCCCCAGGGCCTGCAAACCGTGCTCAGCGGTACGACCGTGTTCAAGGTCCCGCCCGACGCCGTGATGCAAGTCGGTCCGCTGGTTGACTATCCGCTGCCCAAGTCCTGGTATGAGGCGAGCGAAAAGTACAAGAACCAGACCAAGCTGGTGAAACTCAACACCGGCGGCTACACCGTGGAAGGCTACCAGGCCGGAACCCCATTTCCCGACTACTCCGGACCCGACAAGGCCTACAAGATATTGTACAATCTCTATTACCATTACAGTGGTTCGATCAATTACTATCAATCCGATTCCTACGAAATCGATCGTTACTTGAGCGACTATATCAATGGTTCTTACCAGGTCTTCCTGCAGTTCACCCATATGACCGATCCTGGCTTCAACGGCTACGCCCGCGAAATGCCAGGCTATTTCTCGAGCTACTACAACGAACTTCTAACGCCCGAACAGTCCAAATATACCAGTCCGTTGGAACTCATCTTTGACGATCCGCAGAAGCTGCCGGAGTTCTATGTTTTCCTGCCGTCGCTGCGCCGGGCTTTAAGGCTGTCGAGCAGCGCCCGGTGCGCCCCATACGCGGGCGGCGACTACGTCGGCGACGACATCTACGCCGGGATCCCGCTGCCGGTGGGATGGTTTCAGGCCAAATACGTCGGGCGCAGGAAGATGCTGATGTTCCGGCCCACGCCGGGCAACCGCGCCCAGTTCGACGTCGCGCACAATTTTTATTACCCACCCATACTGTTTCCCAAGCCGGTGGTGGGCAACTGGCAGGTATTCGATGCGGAGGTCATCGATTTATCCCGCGTGCCCGGCGAGGCCGCCGGCTATTGTTACGGCTTGCGCCGTCTCTATGCCGACCCGCGCACCTGGAACGTGATGTGGATCGACCTGTTCGATCAGCAGAACAAATTCTGGAAGCTGATGGCTTGGCTGGAATCAGCGGAACCGGTGCCCGGTGGCGGCTACATTCCAAATATCCGCGGAGTCAACTGGATGATCGATTTTCAAAACCTGCACGCCAGTTACGCGCTGGTTGGCAAGAACACATTTACGGTCAACCAGAACGTGCCCAGGCAGTTTTATGATGTAACTCGCTACGGCTCCCCGGCCGGCCTGAACAAGATCATGAAATAACTTCAAGCGCCCCTCGAAGGAGAAGCGCGAAAGCGCCGCACGGCGCCAACGATGGGGGCTGACCGAGCGGCTGCAGCACGCCGGTGTCGCCGCAATCCGGACAACAAGGGTCTGGCCACCGATTGGCGTCTGCGTTGCCAAGCGCGTGGGCGTGGAGCCGAGCCGCCTGCTCAATACCCCGTCGGTGTCCTGGCCCAGGAAAGTCGAGTCGAGCCTTACAGGTCCTGTAAGGCTCGTTTCCGATTACGCCATCTCCAGTCTGATGCGCAGTGAGTCCCCTATGTGCACAAACCCGAGCCGCAATGTGGCGGAGGGGGTGGGATTCGAACCCACGGTGACCTTCCGGCCACGCCGGTTTTCAAGACCGGTGCCTTCAACCACTCGGCCACCCCTCCCTGGGTGCGCGGCTTGCGCCGGGGTTGGAGATTCAATTGTGCCGCTTTGCCGACGGTTTGGAAACCTCGCGGCAGACCGTACCGGATGGGAATCGGTGCAGCGGTTTCAGCTCAGGCCCACAAATACGGTAACGGCTTTGAGGCGGGCGCGAACGCCGCCGCTAATGGCTATGCCGGACGCGGCCATGCCGCTTCAGGTGGCGGCCAGGTGGGTTGGCGTGTGGGCCTCGGCGGCGGCGACGTGGCTCTTGACGCGCAGGAAGCTGTCGGGGCTGACCGACATCGAATCGATTCCGGCCTGTACCAGGAAGCGGGCAAATTCGGGATGGTCGCTGGGCGCCTGGCCGCACAGCCCGACCTTGCAGTTGAACTTGTGGGCAGCGGGAATGACCTGGGCGATCAATGTGGTCACGGCCTCGTTCTGCTCATCGAACAGGCCGGCGAGCTGTTCGCAATCGCGATCGACGCCCAGCGTCAGTTGGGTCAGGTCGTTGCTGCCGATGGAAAAGCCGTCGAAGCGCTGGGCGAATTTCTCCGCCAGGATGACGTTGGAGGGGATCTCGCACATCATGTAAATCTGCAGTCCCTCTTCGCCGCGACGCAGCCCATTGTCCGCCATCACCTGCAAGGTCTTGTCCGCTTCTTCCAGCGTGCGGCAAAACGGAATCATCACCACGACATTGTTCAGACCAATCTGCTCGCGCACCATGCGTATGGCGCGGCACTCAAGCGCGAACCCTTCGCGATAGCCCGCACTGTAGTAGCGGCTGGCGCCGCGCCACCCGAGCATCGGATTCTCCTCTTTAGGCTCGAACTGGCGTCCGCCGATGAGTTGCGCGTACTCATTGGTCTTGAAATCGCTCATCCGCACAATGACTGGATTGGGGAAGCGCGAGGCGGCGATGCGGGCGATGCCGTAGGCCAACGTGTCGACGAAGTAGCGGGTCTTGTCCTCGTACCCCTGGGTCAGTTGCTCGATCTTGCGCCGCGCGGCGGCGTCGTTGAGTTCATCGAACCTGACCAGCGCCATCGGATGAATCTTGATGATGTTGTTGACGATAAACTCCATGCGGGCCAGCCCGATGCCGTCCGCGGGCAGCCGCCACCAGCGCGTCGCGGCGGCCGGGTTGGCCATGTTGAGCATCACCTTGGTTCTGGTCTGCGCGACCTGTTCCAGCGCCAGGTCGCGCACCTCGAACACCGCGATGCCGTCGTAGACGTAGCCCGTGTCGCCCTCGGCGCACGACACGGTCACCGCGCGCCCGCTGTGCAGCATGGCGGTGGCGTTACCGGTGCCCACCACCGCGGGCAACCCCAGTTCCCGGCTGACGATCGCGGCGTGCGAGGTGCGTCCACCGTGGTCGGTGACGATCGCGGCGGCGCGCTTCATAATCGGCATCCAGTCGGGGTCGGTCAGTTCGGTGACCAGGATCGCGCCGTCGTGGAATTTGCCGATCTCGGCCGGACTCTTGAGCCGGCAAACCTTGCCGGTGGCGATCGCGTCACCGATCGCAAGGCCGCGGACCAGCGGCTCGCCCTTGTGTTTAAGTGTGTAGGTCTTGATCGATCCCGCCTCTTTGCGCGATTGCACCGTTTCGGGGCGGGCTTGGACGATGAACAACTCCCCGCTGTCGCCGTCCTTGGCCCATTCGATATCCATCGGGCGCCCGTAATGCGATTCGATCGCGGCCGCCCATCGCGCCAACTGCACAATCTCGCAGTCCGCCAGGACGAACCGCACCCGCTCCGCTTTGGGAGTATTTATGGTTCGAGTGGTCTTGTGGCCGCCGGCCGCATAAATAATCTTTTTGGTCTTGCCCCCCAGCTGCTTTTCCACGATCGGCACCAGTCCGCTGTGCTTGAGCAGCGGCTTGAAAACCACGTATTCATCGGGATCGACCAAACCCTGCACCACTGCCTCGCCCAGTCCCCAGGCGGCATTGATCACGACCGTATTGGGGAAACCGGTTTCGGTATCGATTGAAAACATCACTCCGGCGCCGGCGCGGTCGGAATGGACCATGCGTTGAACCCCGACCGAGAGCGCCACCTTCATATGGTCGAAGCCGTGATTGTCGCGATACACGATCGCGCGGTCCGTAAACAGCGAGGCGAAGCATCGCCGCACCGCGTCGAGCAGGTTCTTTTCGCCGCGAATATTGAGAAAGGACTCCTGCTGACCGGCGAAACTGGCCTCGGGCAGGTCCTCGGCCGTGGCGCTGCTTCTCACTGCCACATCCAGATTGTCGCACTGCGCGTGCCGGCAAAGGCTGCGATAGGCGTCGGCGATGGCTTCGGCCATCGCGGCGGGAAACTTGGCACGCACGATAAGATTGCGTATCGCCCTGGCGCCGTCAGCCAGCGGCTGGTGGCCGCCCTTGATGCCAGACAGGATCGTACGCACCGGCTCGCGCAGACCGTTGGCATCGATGAACGACCAGTAGGCGGCAGCGGTGACGGCGAATCCTTCGGGCACCGGGATTCCGTCGGCTCGCATGTTGCGGGTCATCTCACCGAGCGAGGCGTTCTTGCCGCCCAACTGCGCGATCTCACCCGAGTCCGGTTCTGAGAACCACACGATATGTTTCAGCGCCATGGCCCTACCGCTCTCGACGTCAAGCAATCGGAGCCAAGTCGGTGCATCAACGATGCCAAACGATTTCCGACGCCAGTCGTATCCAACCCGAACCTGGGGCGCTGTTTAACCTGCTTTCAAAAGGCACAGCAGCGAACCACGATGTCCCCTAAGGACACAGCGGGTCATGCCTGGTGACGGACATTTGCCGCGAATTCGCTATGTGGCTGTGGATTAGTGGGGCCGGCGCAGCGGGTGCGCCACCAGATGTCCTGGATACGCGAAGCGCCCGCTAGGGTTCGCTGCTTCCCAGTTGGACCTCGACCAGTTTGCGCGTGCCGTCGCGATCGATGGTCAGCCGCACGACCTGCTCAGCGTCCTTCTGGCGCAGCAAGCGCTTGAGTGCGGTGCGTCCCGATACCGGTTTGCCGTCAAGCTCGGTGATCACATCAGAGGGCAGAATCCCCGCGGATTGCGCCGGACTCTGCTGCTTGACATTCACGACGAGAGCCCCTCCGGCCGGCGCATCTTCAATCACCACGCCCAGCGGCGGCCGCTTATAGGCCCGCTGCCCGTCGATACCTTCATCAATGCGCACGGGCTTGACTGTCAGCCGCGCAATGACATCGCGGACCCGCCCAATCGTACCCACCGCCCACACCACGTCTTCCACCTGCTCAGGACTGCTGACGGTGCCGTACAAATACACTTTGCCCGGTCGTCTGACCTTCGCTGACACCCGCGCAAACCCCTGCTCGTTTATGAGCCGCCGGACTTCGGATGCCAGACGCTCGCGCGCAACGCGAGGACGCCGGACGATTGCTGTGGGCGCCTTGGGCTGCACCGGGGATGATTGCGCCGGCGCTTGAGCTTGCGGCGGCGCCGCCATCGCCAGCAAACGGCTGATAAGCATCGCACCGCCGCGGTCGTTGGCACCGTTGAGCGAGATGGAAGCGGCCAGGCAGACCACCAGTAACGCCGCGATGGTCGCCGCTTTGGTCAGCGAAAAACCGCGCGTGCCGGTCAGGGAGTGAAAGGCGCGCAGGCTTTGCGGCGGCGCGACCTCAGGTTGAGGAGCGCGCTGACCGCTTTTCTCCGACGTCACTGCCTCATCGATCGCATTCCACCAGTTTCGGACCTCCTCCTCGACCACCCGCTCCAGTTCGCCTTGCGCGATACCCAGATGTTTGCCCTGGTCGAGGATGAACTCCTTTTCGCCGCTGGTGAGTCCCCCTTCGTCCAGCGTCAGGTTCAGATACCGTCGAACCTGCTTTAGCGCTTCCGCCGTGCTGCCCGGAGAGGACACCTGCAGGAGCATACGGTGCAAGACCCTCATCCAGTGATAAGGATTGATTCTCAGCGACGGATCCAGGTAGCCATTTTGAAACGATTGCTGGAGCAGCGGATGCAGCTCGGGAACCGCCGCGTAAGCGCGCTCGAAATAATCGAACGCCTCGGTGTTCTGAACCTCGATCTCGGAAAGATCCTTCAACGAGGGCCAACGATGCCGTTTCAGATAGGTTTCGACATCGGGCTGGTTGGCGATGAAGAAGAACGGCGATAGTCCGAAGAGCAGATGATGTATTCCGCAGGCAATCGACCATAAATCGATTCTGGTATCGAGCACCGCAGCCGCCCGGCGCGTGCTGCCGACGAGCTGGCGGTCGATTTCCGGCGCCAGCCATCCGGGCTCGAACTTCAAGGCCACCGGTATGCTCGCGGTATTGGCGACCGCGCCGCCGTCCAGGTCGATTATCGCGAGCCTGCGCCTGGGCAGATCCAGAATCAGGTTCTGCGCATTGAGGTCGGTGTGGATGATGCCGCAGCCGTAGAGGACGTTCATGCCCTCGACGAACTGCAGGCACAGAAGCAACCTGGTCTCCAGGGGAAGGTTGATATATTCGTTGATGTCCTCGGTCAGGATCTCCAGGAAGGTGCGGCCTTCCACCTCGCGCATCAGGTAGCCGTCGAAGGGCTCACCGCCCAGACTGCTTTCGAACAAAAACAGCGGCAACGCGCAAAGCGAGGCGCGTTCCTCAGGCGGATAGCCGCCGACGTTGACGCGCAGGGCGTTGACTATATCCTTGAGATCGGGCGGAAACCCTCCGCTAATGCGCTTGACCAGCTTGCCCGACACGCGTATGCCGTCGACGGTACGCACCCGGAAGATGGCGCCATGGGCGCCCGCTTTAGGCAGCGGACGGTCGTCCAGTTCGATAAGATGCGCGCTGTTTTCATCCGGAGTCAGCCCAAGACCCGAGCGCAGGCAGGCTCCGCTTATGTAGAGCGTATTGCTCATTTGCGAAATCCATACTTCGCATAATGGACAGCCTGGCGCGACACCAGCACGGCGAGCGTCGCGTCGTCATCGAACGTGCGCGTGGATAAAAACCCCTGCAGACTACTGACCAGCGCTTGTTCGGGATCCGCATCGCCTGACAGCTCACCCAAAAAGCGCGTCAGTGTCTGTCCGATCAGGTATTCGACGTGGGGATTGGCTTCGATCCACAGCTTCTCCTGCGGATCGCGGCCCACCTTGACATGGTCGGCCGAATTGATCCCGTCGGTGCACAGAATCAGGAACTCGCCGTATTTCTGGTCCTTGGATACGACCCCGATATTGGGCGAGGCGGTCAGGCCGTGCGGACCGACCAGTCCGTACAGGCGGTCCTTGCCCGAGGAGTCCAAAAACGTATGGCCCACCATCAGGTCCGTTCTGCACCAGGGCCAGTCCCGGCCTTTGAAGCGCCAGAAATCGCCGCGCAGGTACAGCAGGCTGCCGTTGCCCAGATAGGTAAACAGGTAGTTGTCGCCATTGTCCACCACCGCCAGCAGTGTGGTTTGCAGCGGCGCCGCCTGTCCGGAGTAGCGCTCGGGAGTTTTGGCATACTGCTCGTGCAGGCGCTTGGCGACCGCCTCCCAGGTCGCACTGACGGCGGCGCTCGACAGGATCGCCGCCGGCGCCGCCAGCCTGCTCGATTCCGCGATGAAAGCCGTGGTGGCAATCGACGCCGCCAGATGAGCATCGAAGGAAGAGCCCAGTCCGTCGGCCACCGCCAGCGCGCAAAAATTATCCCCGGAGCGCACCTGGCAGGCGTCCTGGTTGACGGTCTTCGCCGTAACCGAAGCGGCCGCGACAAAACCGGGCAGAGTGTAGCGCGCCGGCTCCTCGGGACTGTGCACAAGCTGGGAAGGATTCGTCTTTTCCATCAAACCACTATTCCTGACCATTGACGGAGCAGGAGCTGTTGTTCGATCGTATCCCGGTCTGAGTCCTCCCCGCGTTTGCACTGCCACCGCGTAGCGATCGGTCCGAAGCGCGTGTGGTTGTGAGGTTGCCCATCGCAATCCGCCCTATCCGCTGACCACGGAGATGCTCGCCTCGAAGAATTGGCGCAATTCCTCGGTGTTGTAGGTATGCTTGTAGCCGTTCGCCGTGGTGACGAGCTTCTTGAGCGTGAACTCATCGATGTCTTTGCCATAGCCCGCGGCGCAGATGGTAATGCGCTGCCCGCTGTTCTTGATTGCATCCGCGACCGCAACCGGGTTCTTGCCGGTGGTGTTTTGACCGTCGGTCATCAGCACGATTACGACTGAACGGGGAATGGAATTCTGGTTGGCCAGGAAGTCCTGCGCAACCTGGCCGGCGGCCTCAAGCGCGTCGCCGATGGCGGTGCCGTTGGCGCGACCGGAAACAGGATCGTAGTCGGTCATTTGATCTATTTCGGCCACCGGAGTGGGCGCCAACCGCCCGACCACCCGTTCGTCGTAGCTCAGCACCGAGAGCAGGAAATTGGATCTCAGGCGCGAGTTGCGCAGCCGTGAGATAAGCTCGCGCACTGCGGCTGTGACTTCCTCGGCTTTGGAAGCGCCCGTCTCTCCCGGCGCCTGCATCGACGGCGAACCGTCCAGGACCAAAATGCCCAGTTGTTCAAAGCGTTTGGTTTCTGTGATCGCTCCGATTCGCTCAGCCATAGCGGACTCCCTCATTGCGATTCGCAACACCGAAAGGCCGCCGCAGTTTTCCGATCCCAGGCCCTGAGAGCCGCACCTGCCGGCGCGTCGATTCCGGTTTGCATCCTGAAATGGTGCGCGGCCGCCGGTGCGCACGCTGCCCGACCGCCGTCTGCCACTGCGCGCTATCGTCCATCTCGACGGATGCTCGTTTGAGAAAAGGAGAGGCTGCAACCAGACGCGCCTGGCACCATGGGTACAGTGAGCCGCTGTGCAGGCGTTGTAGGCGGAGGAGCAGGTTCTTCACATGGTCCCTCCACGGGCGAAAAACCCCTGCAAAATAGCAAAAAAACGCACCAAGTTCAAACTCAGGCCCATAACCGCACGACAAAGCGAGCGGCGGCGAGCATCTGTGCATACGGCCCCGCTTCAGCGCACCAGGACGGCAGCGATCAGGATGAGGCCCACCATGATCGCCCCCAGCAGCCATTCCGCCTTGCGGTCCTGGGCGGCCTGGGCCTGCGGACTCAGAGGTATTTCCTGATGCGCGGAATGAAAACCGGTGTGGTAGCCCTTGTACGACGTGTAGTAGATGCCGGTGCCGGGGATGCCGACGGTCTTGCGAATCCCGTTGCGGCCCACCGTGACGTGCGCGCCGCGCACGCCGACGCTGAGGCTCGGACCGGATTTGGACAGGTTGACCGACAGGCCGGGAAAGATGTTGACGCGGCGATAGAATCGGAAGCTTCCCATGACTGCTCTATTGCATGAACAACCCGCCATTGGGCTGGAGGATCTGACCGGTAAAATAAGCCGACTCGTCGGAGGCCAGGAACAGGGCCGCCTCGGCCATCTCGTCGCTCTCGGCGATCCGCCCCAGCGGCACGCGCTTTAATACGGCCGCCAGCCGTCCCGGCGCGCCGGCATAATATTCCCGGCTCATGTTGGAGTTGAGAAAACCGGGCGCGATCGCGTTGACCCGAATCCTGTACGGGGCCAGTTCCAGCGCCATCACCTTGGTCAGCATCCAGGCCCCCGCCCGGCTCACACTGTAGTCGCCCGCGCGCGGCGCTGCGCTCAGCGCCGCCACCGACAGATAGTTGATGATTCGCCCGCCCCTGTCCGCCCTGATCATCGCACGCGCCGCCGCCCGCCCGGTCAGAAAATAGGCGTCCAGATTGTAGCTCATCACGCGGCGCCAGTCAGCGAGTGGCTCATCCACCAACCGATAGTTGGGATTGGAGCCGCCCGGATAACGCGCATGCATCACCGCATCGGCCACCATCAGGATATCGATCCCGCCCAACTCGCCCACCGCCCGCTCCACCATCGCATCGACCTGCTCTTCGACCGCGACGTCCACCGCCGTCGCACCCGATTTGCGGCCCGCCGCCGCCACTTGCGCGGCCACACGCGCCGCCGCGTCAAGGCTGCGGTCGGCGAGGAAGACGTTGGCGCCTTCACGGGCAAAGCGCAGGGCGGCGGCGCGCCCCGCATCATCCGAGGCGCCGGTGATCAACGCGTTGAGTCCCCGCAGCCTTGGGGCCATCTGCGCATCTCCTCATCATTTAAAACTGTCCAGCGGCGATCCGCGATTCCTGGACCAGGGGATCGGAGCACACCCGCCCGGCAATTGACAACCATCGGGCGGCGGGACCAAATTTTCTGCATGAAAAAGCAGACACGGACGGCGCAAAAGCCGGCGGCGCGCGAGTCTTTGGCGCAGCGGGTGCGCCGACTCGAAGACCTCGAGCAAATCAAACAGCTTAAGGCGCTCTACTGCCAGTACTGCGACGGCGGATGGGATCGGCCCACGCACGACTATGATGCGATCGCCGCGCTGTTTACCGAAGACGCCGTAACCGAGGGCACCGCCGGGAGGACCGAGGGGCGCGAGAACATCCGCCGGCTTTACCGCTCATACCAGGTGACGCCCTTCGCTTTCCATCGCGTCACCAACCCGATCATCAAGCTGGCGGGCAATCGCGCCACAGGCAATTGGCACGTGCTGGTGGCGCTGACGCGGCCCGATGGGCAGGCGGTGTGGATAGCGGGCATCTACGACGAGCAGTACGTGCGCACCCGCGCGGGCTGGCGCATCAAGACTCTGAAGTTCACGCCCGCCTTCATCACGAGCTACGAGCAGGGATGGGGCAAACAGCGCATCGCGCCGGTCCAGCCGCGCCGCGCCAGCACTCCGGCTGCGCCAGGCTAGCATCCCGCACTGCGACGCGCCCCGTGAGGCAAGAAGCTATGGCGCGCCCGGAGGGAGTTGAACCCCCAACCCTCGGATCCGAAGTCCGATGCTCTGTCCAGTTGAGCTACGGGCGCACACCGGTTGTCTTATTGGATTGGGCGGCGGCGTGCCAGCACCGACGCGCTACTGGGGCCGCTCCCGATGTGCCGCAGCCTGTCTGATAAGCTCTTCAATCTGGCTTATCGAAGTAGGCTTGGCCAGATGATGATCGAAGCCGGCGTTGGTGGCTTTGGCACGGTCAGATTCCTGGACCAGGCCGCTAATCGCAATCAGCAGCATCTGAGGATACTGCTGGCGCAACCGCCGCCCCACTTCGTATCCGTCCATTTCCGGCATCACCAGATCCACCAATGCCACCGTCGGGCGATGCTCGGCCGCGACCTGAAGCGCGGTCTTGCCGTCGTAGGCGACCCACGCCTGGTAGCCGGCGCGTCTGAGGAGGTTGACAGTCAAATCCGCTACGTCATGTTCGTCGTCAACCACTAACACGGTCTGGGGAACCGTGGGCGGCTGCGCCGCTTGCAACCCGGCGCCCTGCTCAGAAACCAACGGCACGCGGACGGTAAATTCGCTGCCCATGCCGGGGCCGGCGCTGGCCGCCTCGATCGTGCCGCCGTGCAACTCGACCAATTGACGTGCCAGTGCCAGTCCCACCCCAAGCCCGGCACGAACGGTTTGAGTTTCGTCCGAAGGTCTTTCCTGCACAAAGTAGTCGAAGATCCGGGGTAGGATTTCGGGCGAAATGCCCTGGCCCGTATCCCGCACCCGAACCACCGCTTGGCCATCCTCGACGCCGGCGCTGAGTTCGATCGTTCCGCCTGGGGGGGTAAACTTGCTCGCATTGTGCAGCAGGTTGCTCAGCACCTGCGCCAGGCGCACGCGATCTGCCATCAGGTAGCCATCAGGATCGGCCGACGAAATCTTCAGCGTATGACCGTGCGTCTCCAGCATCGGCCGGCCGCTTTCCACCGCCGCATCGACCACTTCGCCCAGCCGCACGCGCTCCTTGCGCAGGGTAATCTTGCCGCGGGCCAGCCGTTCGACGTCCAGCAGGTCATCGACCAAACGCATGAGATGAGCGAACTGCCGCTCCATCGTGCGGGTGACCAGTTGGACCGACTCCGCGTCGCCCTCGGCCTCGCCCAACAATTCCAGGCTGCTGAGCATCGCGGCCAGCGGATTGCGCAGTTCATGCGCCAGCGTGGCCAGGAACCGGTCCTTGCGCTGATCGGCCAGGCGCAGTTCTTCTTCGGCGCGTTTGCGCGCGGTGACGTCGTGATCGACCTCCAGAATCGCCGAGGGCTCGCCGGCTTCGTTGCGATGCAGCACCCAGCGGCTGGCCACCGTGACCCGCTCGCCGGAGCGCGTAACCTGGATAAACTCACCCTCCCATGAACCGCTGCTGAACAAGCGGTCCTTTATCGTCTTGAGCGGCTCGGAAAATTCGCTCGCCAGCAGTTCGTAAGAAACGCGGCCCAGCGCTTCTTCCTTCGTATAGCCGTACAAGCGTTCGCAGCCGGTGTTCCACAGCACGATGCGATCATCGAGCCCGCGGATGAAGACATTGGCCAGGCCCAGGATCTGCGACTGCTCCTGAAGCGCGGCCGCCTGGCGGCGCAACTCCTCGGCGTGGCGATGCTCGGTGATGTCGACAAAATTGAGCACCACGCCGTCGATTTTGTCGTCCATGGTCCGATAGGGCAGCAGACGGGCCAGGTACCAGCGGTTGTTGCTGCCGCACACCTCGCGCTCGCGGCTTTGCAGGGTCCTAAGCACCGCTTCGGCGTCCTCGCTCAACGCGGCGTACTCCAGTTTGTGAGTAAAGTGCTCCAGCGGCCGCCCGATGTCGGTGGCGGTGATGTTGAACAGCTCGCGGGCGCGTTCGGTGTACAGTTTGATCTTCAGGCCGCGGTCCAGAAAGATCGTACCGATATCGGTCGAACTCATCAGGTTTTGCAGGTCGGAGTTGGCGCGCCCCAACTCCTCGATCTTTTCCCGCAACTCCTGGTTGACCGTGGTCAGCTCCTCGTTGAGCGACTGCAATTCCTCTTTGCTGGTCTCCAGCTCTTCGGTAGTCGAGCGCAGCTCCTCGTTGATGGCTTGCAGCTCCTCGTTGGAGGCCTTCAACTCCTCGGTGGTGGTTTCGTACTGCTCCACCGTCAGATGGAGCTGGTCGCGGGTGCGCTGCAGTTCCTCTTCCAACTGCGCAACCACGTCGAGGTTGGCACCTGCCAGCGCGGCCTGCTGTTCGCCGGCACCGGCGGCGGAGGACTGGCTGATTTCATCGAAGATGACCAGGAAAAACCCGCGCGCGGCGGGCGGACCGTCCATCACCCGCCGCACCGTCACATCCACGATGCACGGTTTGCCCTCGATCTCGACTTGCACACGGCGCGACTCGCCGGCGGTTTGTGCTTCACCGGTACGGGCCTTGGCCGCCAGCAAAATGGCCTGCAAGTCCAGGCGGATGCCCGGATGCACGACCTTGAGCAGGTTGCGGCTGGGCTCACCGCCGGCAAAGCGCAGAAAGCGCCCGGCGTGCTCGCTGAGATGGACGATGTCGTATTCCTCGTTGATCAAGACGCTGGGCGGCGCCAGCTCCTCGACCACTTTGTGGTGCAGGACGCCGTAGGAAGTGGCTTTGGTCTCCAAGGCCTCAGGAGGCCTGAAGTTCCAGGCGGCCAGACGCGGAATGGGATGCGCGGCCTGGGCCGGCGCCATCACCGGTCGGCGCACATAGATGCGATGCTTTTTGTCCACCGGCGAGAACAGCGAGCCTGCCCCTTCGGCGCTCTCCGAGGCGCCTAGAAACAGATAGCCACCGGGGTTGAGCGCGAAATGGAAGGTTGCCAGCGCCCGCTCCTGCATCTCGCGGTTGAGATAGATGAGCAGGTTGCGGCAACTGACCAGATCCAGCTTGGAAAACGGCGGATCGCGCAGTACGTTGTGCGGCGCGAACAGAATCAGCTCGCGGATTTCCTTCTTCACCCGGTAGCGGTCGCCTTCCTTGGTGAAAAACTGGCGCAAGCGTTCGGGTGATACGTCCAGCGCGATGCTTTGCGGATAGCGGCATTCGCGCGCTTCGGCGATCGCCTTGTCATCGATATCGGTGGCGAAGATCTGGATCTTGGGCGCTTCGCTGAGCCGGGCTGCATGCTCGCACAGCAGCATCGCGATCGAATAGGCCTCTTCGCCGGTGGCACAACCGACCACCCACACCCGCACCTGGTCGTTGGCGGATTTGTCGGCGAACAGCTTGGGCACTACCTCCTGGCGCAGCGATTCAAAGGCTTCGCGGTCGCGAAAGAAGTTGGTCACCGTGATCAACAGGTCGCGCAGCAGGGCCGGCACTTCATCGGGATTCTCGCGCAAAAAGCTCAGGTAGGAGTTGATGTCAGACAATCCGTGCACCTGCAGGCGGCGGGCGATACGGCGCAGCAAAGTCGGACGTTTGTACTGGGTAAAGTCGTGACCGGTGCGCTGCCGCAGCAGCGCCAGCACCTCGCGAATCTCGGTCAGATCGGTTTCGCGCGCCTGCTTTTCTTCCTCTTCGGCTGCCAGGTGCAGGCGTTGTGCACCCGCCCCCAGCGTACGCAGGCGCCCGGGCATCTGCGCCGCGGGCAGGATCAAATCGACCAGCCCGGTGTCGATGGCGTTGCGCGGCATCGAGTCATACTCGGCCTCGTGCGGGTCCTGGGCGATCGCGAAACCGCCCTGCTCCTTGACCCGCCTCAGTCCCAGCGTCCCGTCGGCGCCGGTGCCCGACAGCACGATCGCAACCGCGTTCTTGCCGTAAGCGTCCGCCAGCGTGCGAAAGAACAGATCGATCGACGAGTGGCCTCCGCGTAAACGCTCGGGCTGAATTAGTTTTATCGTGCCGCCCTCGATCACCAGGTACTTGTTGGGCGGGATCACATAGACATGATTGGGCTGAACGGTGACCGTCTCCGTGACCTGGGTGACCGGGATTTTGGTTTGCGTTTGCAGCAGCGCGGGAAGATTGCTCTCATGCTGCGGCGAGAGGTGCAGGATCACGACATAGGCCAGCCCGCTGTCGGGTTCCACATGGCTGAAGAACTGCTTGAGCGCGGTGATACCGCCCGCCGAAGCACCGATGCCAACCACCAGAAACCCGGTCTGGGCTGACGCGTTGGCTTGAGAGTGCGAATCAGATTGGGGATTGTCGCTCATCTTTTGCTCTTGGCATGCACTGCCACAATTGCCCTAAAGATCCCTCAATTTGCGATCTATGCGGGAGTTGGGAGCTGCTTGGGAGCCATCCTAGCGCCACACGATTAATTCGGCCAGAGCCTCGGGCCTGCCGCCGCGACGCTCACGGTGCATCCGAATTTCATTGACAGCGCCCTTTCGCTCTGAGAAATGGTGGCCTGCGATAATCCCGATTTCTTCAAGAGAGAGGAATTGACCGCGGTATGGAAGCAAAAGCTGCGGCACGCCAGCGCCTGGAGGCGGCCCGCGCAGACCTGATTGAACTAAGCCATCGCATCCATGCCCATCCGGAGCTCGGATGGCAGGAGGAGAAGGCGGCGCAGTGGGTGGCGCAAACGTTGGCGGAGGCCGGTTTCAGCGTACAGCGCGGCGCCTACGGCCTGCCGACCGCGCTGCTGGCGCGTGCCGGCTCGGGTCCGCTGCATATCGCGTTTTGTGCGGAGTACGACTGCTTACCCGGCATCGGCCACGCCTGCGGCCACAACATTATTGCCGCAATCGCAGTGGGCGCGGCGATCGCCGCCGCGGCGGTCGCCGACGAGGTCGGACTGACAGTCACGGTGCTCGGCACTCCGGCCGAGGAGGTCGGCGACGCGGCGGGCAAGGTGGTGATGCTGGAGCGGGGCGCCTTTGAGGGCGTGCACGCGGCCATGATGGTGCATCCGGGACCGCTCGATGTGGCGCTGCCGCCGATGGTGGCGGCCTGCGCCTTCGACGTCTTCTATACCGGCAAGGAAGCCCACGCCGCAGCCTTCCCTGAACTGGGCCTCAACGCCGCCGACGCCCTGGTGGTGGCGCAAACTGCCATTGGACTGCTGCGCCAGCATATCCGCCACAGCGACCGCATCCATGGCATCGTCACCAAGGGCGGCGATGCGGCCAACGTAATCCCGGCCCACACCTCGGCGCGTTACATCGTGCGCTCCAAAACCCTCGCTCAGCTTGACAAGTTGTTTCCCCGCGTGCGCGCCTGCTTTGAGGCGGGTGCCCTGGCAACCGGCTGCCAGGTCAGGATTGCCGGCGGCGACAAGCCCTACGCCGACATGCTCCATGATACGGAACTGGCGCTGCTGTATCAGCGCAACGCCGAAGCGCTGGGCCGCCAGTTTCGTACTGCAGCGGATACCAGGCCGGATGTTCATCCGACCGCCGCGGGGTCCACGGACATGGGCAACGTCTCACATCGGATGCCCGCGATCCATCCGATCATCGCGATCGGCTCGCTGCCGGCGGTAAATCATCAGCCCGAGTTCGCCGCGCACTGCGTGACCGGAGAGGCCGACCGCGCGATTTTCGACGGCGCGCTGGCGATGGTGTGGACGGCGATCGACGCTGCCACCCAGGCATCGGTGCGCGAACGGCTGATGGCGGCGCATCGCTGAGCGCTACAGTGCCCAAGGACAGGTTGGCGCCCCGTCGGGCTGTTTGATGACCTTGATCCTCACTTTGGCGATCCCGTCGTGAATCAGCCCCAGCTTACGCGCCGCGCTCCTTGACAGATCCAGCTTGCGGCCTTTGCGGTACGGACCGCAGTCATTGATTCGCACCGTGGCCGAACGGCCATTGCTGAGGTTGGTGACGCGCACCCTGGAACCCAGCGGCAGCCCCTTGGCCGCGGCGGTCATCTTACTTGAGGAAAAGCGTTCGCCGTTGGCGGTCTTATGGCCGTCAAAACCGGGACCATACCAGGAAGCATCCGCAACAATCGTGCGCTTTTGCTCAGGCGGCGCCACAGCCGGCACGGAAGGCGTGTAGACCGCCGGTACCGCAGATCGGGGCACACCGGTAGTGGTGACACCCGCACACCCGGCGGCCGTCAGCGCACATAGCCATAGCAGGCACAGGCGCGCAGCCGAACACCGCATCGCTGACGATAAAGCTGAGCGTGCAATCGATGGCGAATCAGCGCCAGGTCTGGGCAATCGGCAGATCACAACTACTCCGGGTCAGGCGACCCTTTGCTGGCGGCAGGCCGCCGTGACAGGTCCTTGGTGCGGGCGCACCGAGGTCAACGCAAGCGCCGTACCGTCCGCGGCGAGGTTGAAAATCGGGCAAGGTGGTGCAATCAGCCCGATTGCGCGCAAGCGGCAGTGGCGGGGCACCGGTCACAGTGCCTGACCGGCCAATGCAGGCGGGAAATTTTACATGGTGTTCAAACCCCAGACCGCAGCCGACCGACGATTGCGCCAATAAAAGCGCCGTTCTTGACAGGCCGCGCATCGGCAGTCATAGCTGATTCGCGATGATTGGCAGAGCACGGTGGATTTTGATCGGCGCCGCGATGATGTTGGTGGCGGTGGCCTTCTCATGGAGTTGCGGCGGCGGTGGTTCACCGGTCCAGTGCGTGACAACCATAACCGGCACCACGGTCTGCGGCCTGCCGGGGCCGCCGGGACCGTCTCTGCAAAGCATCTCGATCTGCCCGGGGGCGCCGCCCTCTCCGACCCCGATTCCCACTTCATCGGCGGTGCCCAGCCCCACCCCGATCGAGCCCACCTGCGCGCCGACCGTGGTCGCGGCGGCGCCCACCACCGGCGTAACCTTGCAGTTCCATGCGGTGGGAACCTTCAGCGACGGCTCCACGCAGGACATCACCAACAACGCCTCGACTATCTGGACTTCGGACGACACCTCCGTGGCGATGCCCAATACCAGCCCGGGAGGACAGTATTACGCGGCCGGAAACGGATGCGCCCAGATCAACGCGATTTCGGGCTCGATTGCCGGCGTGCCGGCAGTGATGGACGTCTTGCCGATTCCGTCGGGCACCAGTTGCCCAACTCCGGCCCCCAGCCCGGGCGCGGCCGATTTGTTCGGACCATAAGCGGAACGCGCCTGCGCTGCAAACATTGACCTTCGCGGCCGGATCGGCAGCAATGTAAGCATGAAAGCTATCGACATTATCCGCCGCCGCCTCAAGGAAGACCGCATCCCCGAAACTCCCGAGGAAGTGGGCCGCAAGAAAAAGCGTCCGCGTGAAGTCGCCTTCATGGACGTCAACCTCTGCTTCCCGTGCGGCAAATGTCCGGAGTTCTGTCCCGTGCAATGCATCGAGTACCTGGCTCCGGGCAGCGTGCCCGGACGCGGCGTACAGCCGGTGCAGGACCGCTTCCAGGAGTGCATCGGATGCTACATCTGCGTCGAGGTCTGCGCGCTGCTGACCGATTATGACGCCGTGCGCATGTACGACGTCGACCTGGTCGAGGAGGTGCTGGGGGTCAAAATCGGCGACACCCCGCCCGATGAACCGATTCCGGCCAAACCATACGAGGAGTTCTTCTCCGAAGGCGGCCTCTACCGCCATCTGGGCCACGGCTCGCGCATCCGCGAGAAGATGACCGCCGAGGAGCGGGCCATCTTTGCCCGCGAGCGCGCCCAGGGCTGAAGGCCGCAGACCCGACCCATGGGCGCTTGCCGGCAAGGGGAGAACAAAGTCGCCTTTCCATTCGGCAGATGGGCTCAGGATTGTGGAGCGAAGAAGCGGCGTAAACGATAAAAAATCGGCGTTATAAACGGAATTTTCTCTGTGGATTTACCCGCCCCGGCGGTTTGACTACACGGGATAACGTCTATAGGTTCTGATTGCTCGGGTTTGGCCATGGAAAAGCAAGCGCGGCGTGCGCAGGTGTTGCGCCACGCCAAACGGATTTTTGCCCGCAAGGGCTACCACCGCACCAATGTCGCGGATATCATCAGCCGGGCGCGCATCGCGCGCGGCACTTTTTATCTGTATTTCGAAAACAAAAAGGATCTCTTTGAAGAACTGCTGGAACAAGTGCTGCGCGAACTAGCGATTCGCATCCAGCGCATCCGCCTGGGCCCGCAGGAGCCTGAACCGGCGGAGCAGTTGCGGGCCAATCTGCGCCGCGTGATGTGTTTCGTGCTTAACGAACGCGATCTGACCAATATCCTGCTCAGCCACGCGCTGGGCTTCGATCCCGACCTGGATGCGCGCATCCAGAGTTTTTACGACCGTGTGGCGGCGCAGATCCAGCGCTCGCTGGATTTGGGCATCACCATGGGCTTTGTGCGTCAATGCGACACGCGCACCGCGGCCTACTGTATCCTGGGCGGAGTCAAGGAGATTATCGGGCAGATATCGCGCGAAGCGCCGCCCGACATCGACGCGCTGGTCGAGGAGATTCTGCGCTTCGGACTGAGCGGAGTGGCACGCCCCGAACTGCTGCAGACGCTGAGCGCGGCGGTACTGGGCTGAGGAGGGACGCTTTTTTTTCGCGTGACTAGACTGACATGTCAGTCCATAATGGAAACGCCTTCCGCGCCGCCGCCTTTTACGACCTTGACGGAACCCTGGTCGATGTCAACCTGCTGCACGTCACCGCCTACATGCTGGCCAACGTGGCGCAATGGAAGGGACGCTTTGGCAACCTGGCCGCGCTGGCGCTCAGTCTGCCGCGGCTTTACGCTGCCGAGCGCCACGACCGCCGTCTGCTCAACGTCGCCATGTTCGCCATCTTCAAAGGCATCTCGCGCGACCGCCTGTTGGTGTTGGGCGAGGAGTACTGCGAGCGCGTCCTGATGCATCACTTCTACTCCCAGGCGGTCGACCTGCTGGAAGGCAACCGGGCGGCGGGTCTGGAGCCGGTCCTGGTCACCGGTTCGCCCGATTTCGTGGTGGCCGCGCTGGCGCGCCGCCTGGGCGTGCAGACGTTTGCCGCCAACCGGCTGGCCTTTCGCAGCAACATCGCCAGCGGGCGGCTGCGCGAGCCGATTATCGCGGGCGAGGAGAAGGCGCGCTGGTGCGAGGAGTACGCCGCCCGCAAGGGGCTGCGCCTGCGCGATTGCTGGGGTTACGCGGATTCCTACTACGACCTGCCCTTTCTGACCGCACTGGGCCATCCGGTCGCGGTCAACCCCGACCGCCGCCTGCTGGCCACCGCGCGCGACCGCCAATGGCCGATCCTCCGCTTTGACCCGGTGCGGGCCGCGGCGATAGCGCGGGCAAATGACGGAGAATCCTGAATGGCGCAAGCCGAACGCAAACTTAAAGAGCTGAAAACGGCTCAACTCAGGCACGAAGTGGGCGCGCGCCGCGACCTGGTGGTGACGCTTAATACCCGCTCGCAGCCGCGCCTGATTGCCTATGGCGACGACTTTTTGCTGGCCAAACTTCCGCCCGGCACCCGGGTGGTCTATCCGCCGCCGCCGCTGGAACCCCTGCCCGATCCAGACGTAGCAATTCGCTATGCTTTGTTGCATCCGGAAAACGCCGATCCGCTCTTCGCCCAGCTCAACCCCAACATGCGCGTGACCATCGCCATCGACGACATCAGCCTGCCGCTGCCGCCGATGCAGCGGCCCGACCTGCGCGAGCGGATGCTCAACGTCGTGCTCCAGATGCTGGCCGATTACGGCGTGGACGACGTTCACCTGATCATCGCCACCTCGCTGCATCGGCGCATGACGGAGGACGAGATCCGGCGCATGGTGGGCGAGCGCGCCTTCAAGGCGTACTGGCCCGACCGGCTGTACAACTTCGACGCGGAAAACCGCGCCGAGGTGGTGATGCTGGGCAAGACCGACCACGGCGAGGAGGTATGGCTCAGCAAGCGCGCGGCGGAATCGGATTTGCTGATCTACCTCAACATCAACCTGGTGCCGATGGACGGCGGGCACAAGTCGGTGGCGGTGGGACTGGCGCCCTACCAGAGCCTGCGCCACCATCACAATCCCGCCACCTTGCGCGACAGCCACTCCTACATGGACCCGACCCGCTCGGGGCTGCATCGCACCGCCGACCGGATGGGCAAGGTGGTCAACCGCAGCGTCAACGTCTTCACCATCGAAACCGCGATCAACAACCGCATGTACGGCGGGCTGCTCGACTTCCTGCACAAGAACGAGGACCGCTTCAGCGACTGGGACCGCGCGCGCCTGGGCGCCTTTAAGTGGACGCTGCGCAATCTGTCCGACGGGCTGCGGCGCGAGATGCTGCGGCGCTATGCCGCGCCCTACGGGATGACCGGGGTGTGGGCGGGCGAGACCGAGGCGGTGCACGCCAAGGCGCTGGCGCGCGTCTTTCAGCAGTACGCGGTGCCGGTCAAGGGCCAGAGCGACATCCTGATCGTGGGCGTGCCCTACATCTGCCCCTACAACGTCAACTCCATCATGAACCCGGTGCTGGTCCAATGCACCGGGCTGGGCTACCTCTTCAACATGTACCGCAACAAGCCGCTGGTGCGCGCCGGCGGCACGCTGATCATCTGTCATCCGCTGCGCGACGAGTTCCATCCCGAGCATCATCCGAGCTACGTCGAGTTCTTCCACCGCTGCCTGGCCGAGACCAACGACTCGATGGAGCTGGAGAAGAGCTTCGAGGCGGAGTTCGCACGCAACCCGACCTATATCCACATGTACCGCTACGGCAATGCCTATCACGGTGTACATCCTTTCTACATGTGGTATTGGGGCGAACCCGGCCGCCAGCACGTGGGCCGTATAATCGCGGCGGGATGCGAGGAGCCGGAGGTGGCCGCCCGCATGGGATGGGAGGCCGCCGACACCCTGGACCAGGCGATCGCGATGGCGACCTCGGAACTGGGCCGCTCGGCGTCGATCACCTACCTGCACCTGCCGCCGCTGGTGATTGCCGATGTCGAATAGCGCAAAGCAAGCGCCGGCCGGCCGCGCCGGCAAGAACCTGCCCGCCCTGGAGCGGGTGCTGTCGGGGCGCAGAATTCTGCTCACCGGCGCCACCGGATTTCTGGGCAAAACCTTCCTCTACGTCCTGCTCCGCCATCATCCGGAAATCGAGCGCGTCTACCTGCTGATTCGCGGCGACCGCCGCACCAGCCTGGCCCGCTACCAGCGCGAGGTGCTGGCCTCGCCTGCCATGGATCCGTTGCGCACGCAACTGGGCCCGCGCTTTGACGCCTACCTGGAAGACCGCATCGTGGTGCTGCCCGGCGACATCTCGCAGGAAGGGCTGCTGGCGGCGGGATGCGAGGCGTTCAAGCGCGGTCAGCTCGATGTCGTGGTGCATTGCGCGGGGCTGGTGAACTTCGAGGCGTCGCTGGAAAAGGCGCTGGTCGCCAATACCCTGGGCGTCGCCAATGTGATCGAATTCTGCCGCCGGCTTGAAGCGCGGCTGTTGCACGTCTCGACCTGCTACGTGGCCGGCGGCGCCGACGGCCATCGCTACGAAGAGGATATCCCGGTCAACTGGTGCCCCGACGAACGGCAGACGCAATTCAACGTGCAACGCGAAATCCGCGACGCGCGCGCCGCCATCGAGCGCATCGAGGCCGCTTCGCACGAGCAGGCCAACTACGCCCAGTTCGCCGCCAGCGAGGGCGAGCCGCGCGAGACCCTCGGCGAAGCGCGGCGCAAGCGTTGGGTCGAGGAAAAACTCAAGCAGGAGGGGCTGGCGCGCGCGCAGCGCTGGGGATGGCCCAACACCTACAGCTACACCAAGAGCCTGGGCGAGCAACTGGTGCTGGCCGCGCGCGCTGAACTGGATGTTACGGTGGTGCGCCCGGCGGTGATCGAAAGCGCGATCGCCGATCCGATGCCGGGATGGAATCAGGGGGTCAACACCAGCGCGCCACTGACCTATCTGTCGGGCGAAGGCTTCCGTTTTTATCCTGCGCGCCCCGATTTGGTGCTGGACGTGATCCCGGTGGACCTGGTGGCGCACGCGATGGTGCCGGTGATGGCGGCGCTGCTGGCGGGCCGCCACGAACCCATCTATCAGCTCGGCACCTCGGACTGTAATCCGCTGCCGATGCGCCGGCTGGTCGAACTGACCTCGCTGGCCAACCGCGAATATCAGCGCGGCGGGCGCGGCACGATGGGCAAGCTGGCGCCGCACCTGGAAGCGGTGATTGTCTCGCGGGAGGCTTACGAGTTCGTCAGCCGAACCGCCCCCGAGTTCATCCGGCAGGCGGTGGATTTCGCCAAAAGTGCGGCGCGCCTGGAGGCCTCGCGCACGCGCCAATTCGACCGCCGGCTGGCGAAGTTCCTGGAGCAGGTGGACGTCGCGCGCGCACTGGTGGCGGTCTACCTGCCTTACATCCAGGATCTGGTTTACACCTTCCATTGCCGCAACATCCGCGCGCTCTATGCGCGGATGGCGCCGGCTGATGTGCAGCGCCATCCGTTCGCGCCCGAGAAGATCGACTGGCGCGACTACTGGATGAACGTGCATATCCCCGGACTGCGCCGCCACATCTTCCCGCAGTTGGATTTGCATACTCGCGGACGCGCACGGGCGCCGCGCCGCCATCGCAACCTGATCGAACTGCTGGAGTCGGCAGTGGCCCGGTTCGGCTCAGGCGCCGCGCTGGTCGCCCATCATCAATCCGGCGAGCACGCCGCGCTCAGCTACCGCGAGGCGCGCGACCGCGCCGACCGGGCCGGCCTGATGCTGGGCAGCCGCGGGGTGCGGCCGGGCGACCGCGTGCTGCTCATCGGCGAGAACTCCCCCGATTGGGTTGTAGCGTTTTTCTCCATTCTGTATGCGGGCGCGGTCGCGGTGCCCCTCGACCACATGGTCTCCGCCGAGGAACTGGCCGCGATCTGCAAGATCGCCGAGCCGCGCGCGGCGCTGCTCTCCGAAGCGGCCCATCGCCGGCTTACCAAAACGCTCACCGAGCTGCCCGGCGAGATCGCACAGTTCGGATTCGACGAGCTGGCCCGTCCCTTTTTGCTGCGCGCCGCAGCGCCGCCGCGGCCCGATCTCAGCCGCAAGGACCTGGCGGCGATCTTTTTCACCTCCGGCAGCACCGGCGCACCCAAGGGCGTGATGCTGACGCACGGCAATCTTTGCGCCGAAGTCTCGATGCTCGCGCGCGTCTTCGTGCTCAACGAAGACGAGGTGCTGCTGTCGCTGCTGCCGCTGCATCACACCTTCGAATTCACCTGCGGGATGCTGCTGCCAATCGCGAGCGGCTCCACGATTGTCTATCCGATAGGCGTGGATGCCGCCAATCTGTCGCACACGCTGGCGCAAATCAGGCCCACCGCGATGATTGGCGTGCCCGCGCTATGGCAGGCGATTCATCGGCGCATCGTGGATGAGGTGGAGTCACGCGGCGCGCTGGTCCATGCACTGTTCGAACGCCTGCGCGACGTCAACCGCCGCCTCAACGCGGACTTCGGGCTCAACCTGGGCCGCCTGCTCTTCCGCGACGCCCATCAGGCGCTGGGCGGACGGCTGCGGCTGGCGGTCAGCGGCGGCGCGGCGCTGCCCAATCGCGTGGCGGAGTTCTTCAACGACCTCGGTCTGCGCCTGCTCGAAGGCTACGGCCTGACGGAAGCGGCGCCGGTGCTCAGCGCCGCCCATCCTGACGAGCCGCTGGTGCCGGGTTCGGTGGGCAAGCCGCTGACCGGCGTCGAGATCAGGCTTGAGGCTGCCGACGGCGAGCAGGTCGGCGAGATTGTGGCCCGGGGCCCCAACGTAATGGCCGGTTACTACCGCGACCAGGCGGCCACCGACGCGGCGCTTAAGGACGGATGGCTGCACACCGGCGACCTGGGGCGTTTCGACGATCAGGGCCGGCTTTACATCGTCGGGCGCGCCAAGGATGTAATCGTCGATGCGGGCGGCAACAACGTTTATATCGATGAGGTCGAGGAGGCCTACAGCCATTCGCCCTATGTGAAGGAACTGGCGGTGGTGGGACTCAAGACTCCGGGTGGCGAGCAGGTCGCGGCGCTGGTGGTGCCGGCCTATGCACGCGGACAGAGCCGCCGCACCGTTCACGATCAGCTTCAGGCGCACTTCGCCAAGGTCAGCGCGTCGCTCAATTCGCACAAGCGCATCAGGATCCTGCGCTTTACCGACAGCGACCTGCCACGCACCCGCACGCGCAAGATAAAGCGCGCCGAGGTCGCCGACATTCTCAGCCGCATGATCGCTCAAGGCAGCCAGGAACGTTCGGCGCAGGTAGACGTCGAGCCGTGGCTGGCCGAAACGCTCTCACAGGTCACCGCCGACGGCGCCGCCATCACCTCAGCCACCCGCCTCGTCGAAGACCTCGGCCTTGATTCGCTGGCGCTGGCCGAACTGGGCGAGCACGTCGCGGAGCGGACCGGACGCGAGCTGAGCCCCGAAGAGCTGGGCAATCTGCGCACCGTGGAGGATCTGCAGCAGGCGATCGCGCAAAGCACGCGGCGTCCGCGCCTGCCTTCCTATGCGCACATGGCGGAACCCTACACGCCGCGCTTGCCGGCCGCGCTGCGCCGCCTGGGCGAAACCGTGGCCAACGGCGCGCAGCGCGCGGTGCTGGCGGGATGGCTCAAGCCGCGCATCATCGGGCGCGGCAACGTCCCCGCCAATCGCAATGTGCTGGTGGTCGCCAATCATTGCAGCCATTTCGACTTCGCCATCATCCGCGACGCGCTGGGCACGATGGGCGCGCAGATGGTGGTGCTGGCGGCGCGCGACTATTTCTTCAACACGCCGCTGCGCCGTTTCGTGGCGCACAACTTCAGCCCCCTGATTCCGTTCGATCGCGAGCGCGCGCAACTGGAGTCGCTGGACCAGGCACTGGCGCAGCTTGCCGCGGGCCGCAGTGTGCTGATGTTCCCTGAGGGCACCCGCTCCGCCGACGGTTCGCTGCAGGAATTCAAAAGCGGGGCCGGCTATCTGGCGCTGCGCAGCGGATGTGACGTGCTGCCGATTCATATCAGCGGGACCCACCAGGTGCTGGGCAAGGGCAGCGTCGTGCCGCGCCGCCATCCGGTAGAGGTGCGCATCGGCGGCGTGATCAGCAACCGCCTGTTGCGCGAAATCGCCGAAAGCGCCGACGGCGCGGGCGCCTACCGCTCGGTATCGGATTTCCTGCGGCGTACGGTGGCCGGCCTGCCGCTGGGGCACAAGATGGCGCGCGAGCGCACCGAGCCCAAGCCGCCCCAGCCCGTCCGCCATCATCATCGCGAGCCCGCTCACGCCCGACAGACCTGAGGCGGCGCATATTTTTGCCGCCGCGCGATTCGCCCGCGAATCGCGCGGCGGGTGAGGGCCGACGCCTCGGCGACCAAACCACTATCCGCTGACATCAACCGATGTCTTTAACCCGAGGGGGACGGAACAACCTCTCCCACCTGTCGATTATTGACGTGCTACGGAACGGCCCGCTGGGAAGCCGGTACCATGCGGCCATTTCACCCAACGGTCTCGGTGATGGTGCTGGAAAATCAGTGCGCCTGGAGCTGGCTGGTGGACTGGGCGGGCTGGAAGCCGCCCTCGGGCTGCGGATTGGGCGAGCCGAATTCGGCGCCCGGCGGCACCGAGGTGCTGAAGCTGGGCTTGAAGATCTCCCGAATCTGCTGCAGCGGCATCTCGTGGACCTCCTTGCGGCCCAGCGACTGCAGGAAATGCTGGCGCTCATCGAGCGACAGTTCGCGCAAATCCTCGCGGCTGAGGATCACGTGGGGCGTCAGGAACACCAGCAGGTCGGTCTTCTGCCCGTTGCGGTTGCGATTGGTGAAGAAGTTGCCCAGCACCGGAATATTGGACAGGTAAGGAACGCCCTGCTTGGTGATATCGACTTCGTTGGCGAGCAGGCCGCCGATCACGGTGGTGCGATGGTTTTGTACGAGCACGGTAGTTGACGCCGCGCGAATTGTGGTGGTGGGGCCCAGCGGATTGTTGACCGTACTCTGGATGACGGCCGATACTTCCTCATAAACGTCCATCTTGACGTAGCCGCCTTCGGTGATCTGCGGCACCACATCCAGCGTGATGCCCACGTTCTGGCGGTCGACGGACTGAAAAATCTGGCCGGTAAGTGCCGCGGTCGCCGTCGCCGAGGAGATGAAGGGCAGGTTCTGGCCGACCACGATGGTCGCCTCTTCGTTGTCTTCGGTCAGCAGGGTGGGCGCCGACAGCACGTTGGAATGCGTGTCGGTCTCGATCGCGGTAATCAGCGCGATGTCGCAGGGCACGGTTACCGAAGTGCTGGTTGGCGTGGTGCTGCCCCCGTTAAGCGCGGTGGCGGCCGAATTGAGCGCGGTGTTGATGGTGCACATGCTGCCCGAGGCCAGCCCGAAGGTCAGCCCGGTCACACCCAGCGGATTGGTCAGCGCGTTGGCCAGGTTGCCGTAGTCGAACTGTCCTACCCCCAGGGTGTTGCCGCCGATCGTGGTTGAGCCTTGATAGCTGATGCCCAGCTCGCGCATGCGCTCGGCACTGACCTCCACGATAACCGCCTGTACATAAACCTGACGGCGTGGCACGTCGAGCTGGGAGATGATTTTTTCAAGCGTCGCGTAATCCTGCGGCGACGCGCTGACCACCAGCGAGTTGGTGGCCGGGTCGGCCGCCACATGGACCGGCTGCTCGAATTCGGTACCCGGCCCGCCCGTGGCGGTAAGTGAGCTCGACCCGCCACCTGCGCCGCCCAGGGTGCCGCTGGCGCGATTGGCGCTGCTGCTTCCGCCCAAACCGCCGCCAAAACCGTTGCCCGTTCCGGCTGAGGCCGGGCTGTAACCACCGCCATATCCAGCCAAACCCAAACCGCCCGTACCTGAGCCGCCGTACCCCAACCCGCTGCTGCGTCCGAGCGAGCCCTTGCCGGTCTGGGGCGACAGCGCGCCGGGACCGCTGCCGCTGCCCAGCAGCGAGCCGAGCACCGACACCATCTCCAGCGCCTGCGCGTACTTCAGATAATAGACGTGCACGTGCGAGCTGGCGGTGGGGCTGTGGATGTCGAGCTGCGCGATGAGCGACTTGATCATCTTCATCTGCAGCGGGTCAGCCATGACGATCAGCGAATTGGTGCGCTCATCGGGGATGATCTTCACCGGGCGCGATGGCGAGCTCAAGCCGCTGCCCTCGCCCCCGTACATCGGCGCCCGCATGAAGCCCGGACGCGCACTGGTGCTGGCGCCGCTCTTGCCGGCACCCATGATCTGTTCGATCTTGGGCGCCAGATCATCGGCGTAGGCCAGGCGCAGCGGAACCACCTCCACGGATTCCTGGATCTTCTCCGCGTCGATCGCGCCGATTATGCGCAGCAGCCGCTGCACGTTCCACGCGTCGTCGGTGATGATCAGGGTGTTGGTCTCGGGAAAGGCCGCCACCAGCCCGTCGCGCGAGATCAGCGGCTGCACCATGCTGACCAACGCCGAGGCGTCGGCATTGCGCAGGCTGATCATCCGCGTCACGTATTCATCGGCGTTGGGCTGCAGGGCCGGCGTCTGCGAATTGGTGAGCTGTGCCGCGCCGCGCGCGTCGCGCGAGGGAATAATCCGGATGACGGGGCCGGATTCCACCGTGGTGAAGCCCTTGATTTGCAGCACCGACTTGAAGATCGAGTACGCCTGCTCGGGCGTGACCTTGGTGGGAGAGATAATCGTAACCTTACCGCGTACCCCTTCGTCGATCACGAAATTCTTGCCGGTGATGTCGCTGATGAACTTGGCCAGCACTGAGATGTCCACGTCCTGGAAGTTCATGGTGATGAGGTTTGCGCCCGACGCGGGCCGGTCAAGGGCAGCGGGCAGTGGCGGGGGCACGGCGAGGCTGAGCGTAAGGATAACCGTAGCCAGAAATAGAGGAAAAAACACTCTTTTCATTGGACCTACCGGTTCTGCCTCTTCTGACCTCGGTGAAACTTATATAAACATGCCAAAGCCTTGGCAAACCGATTATTTTGCCGGACGCGCCGCCTATCTTATCTGAACCGGCCGCCGACCGAAATGGTTGGCGCGCCAGTTTCGCGACCGGCCGTTCCCGCCGTAACTATCGCAAGCGAAACCGCAGCGGCACCTCGATCACCACCGGCACCGGCCGATTGGTGCGATCGCGCCCGGGTGCGAAACGCCATCGGCGCAGCGCGTCGATGGCCGCCTGATCCAGCATCGGAATCGACTCGACCACGACCACCTCGGGCTCCACGGCGCCGGTTGGATCGACAATCGCACGCAGCACCACCTCACCCTCCACCCCTTGCGCGCGCGCGTCGTGCGGATAGGTTGGTAGAACCTTGGCGATTGGCATCGGAGGATGCTCGACCGCGGCGTAGGCTTGGGCGCCCGCGCCGATGCCGTCGCCGGAGCCGCCACCCCGCCCCCCCTTGCCTAGCCCGGCGTTTCCATAGCTGTTGCCGCCCTTGCCGTCGCCCCCTGATCCCGATGGCGCGCCCGCACCGGCCAGGCTCGCAAGACCATCGCTCTTCGATTCGACTCCCTTGAGTTGCCCAGCCGTGGCATCGGACCGCAAGGCGGATTCCTTTGCGCGGTGCGGCGGCTGAACCGGCTCGTCATCTTTCGCGTGTGCAGCGGCGCGCGCCTCTGGGGTCAAACCGGCGAACGCTTCCTCATCTTTGACGTTCGTACCTTTCGGCACCGGCGGACGGTGCGGCCTGCGAACAACCGGCCGATGTCCAGTCGCGATGCGATTGGCGGGCCGCGGCGCACGGTCAAACATGCTCCGATGCGAGGTGGCTGCCGAACCCCGAACAGCACCCGACGCTACTGAGCCGCCGTCGCGCTTCCCCCCTCCCCCGCCCGGGTCACCGCCGGGTTCGCCCTGATCGGACTCCACCAAGGTCACCTGAAGCGGCGCTGATTGGCGGGAATAATCGCCGATCAGGAACGAGAAGCCGATTAGGACGAGGCCCCACAGGCCCAGCGAGGCCGGGATTACCCAAACCAGCCGCCGCAGCGGGCGATCGAAGTGCGCTGCGAATCGCGATCGGGCTGGCTCACTCATCGTCTCGAAGAGGAAAGCTTGGCGCCGCGGGCGGCCGCGCGACAACCTGCGCCACAATAGCGCGCTTTTCCGGCGCTGCGAAGACGGCAGCGCGCCGCGGCGCGGACATGCGCAAATCCCCCTGAAAGTGTTATCTTTAACGGCAATGGATTGGTTGACTTTCAGGCAACCCGAGGAAGCGCGCGCCGCGCGCGACACGCCGCCCTCAGTCACCGAGATCCTGCCTGAGCTTCTGATCGGTGAATACCCCCGACCCGAAGACGCCGCCTGGCTGAGCCAGGTCCACGGCGTAACCGCCGTGCTGAATCTTCAGGATGACGACGACCTGAAGATAAAAGGACTCGACCCCGGCGCGTTGGCCGCATGCTACGCGCGCGCCGGCATCGCGCTGGCGCGCGTCCCGGTGCCCGATTCCAGCGCCGAGCATCTGGCGCGCGCGCTAAAGAGGGCTGTCGCGGAGTTGGATGGCCTGATCGCGGCCGGACGGCGCGTCTATCTGCATTGCAACGCCGGCATCAACCGCGCGCCCACCGTCGCGATTGCCTTTATTCATCTCCATCGCGCGATGGGGTTGGATGAAGCCATCGCACATGTCCGCAAGCGGCGGATCTGCGCCCCCTATACCGTGATGCTCAGGGAATTCTTCGCGCCGCGCCCGGCCGCGGCGAACGATTGACCGGCAATGGAAGAAATGGCCGCGACGCAGCCGCGCTCGAGCGCAAACGAAACGATGCTGAAGGTGCTGGCCTGGGCCGTGCACGCCTACACCGCGTCAGGCGCGCTGATGGGTCTGCTGGCCATCGAGCTGGCCGCCGAGCATCGCTTCCGCGGCTCATTCGTCATGATGGCGGTGGCGACCGCCATCGACTCCAGCGACGGCGTGCTGGCGCGCCGGCTGCAGGTCAAAGCCCGCGTACCCAATTTCGACGGCGCACTGCTCGACAACATCGTCGATTATCTGACCTACGTGATCGCGCCGGCCTACCTGATGTTGAGCGCCGGGATGCTACCGGCGGGGGCCTGGGGCTACGCGGTCGCCGCCGCGGTGCTGCTCTCCAGCGCCTACGGATTTTGTCAGACCAACGCCAAAACTCCAGACCATTATTTTCTCGGATTCCCCTCGTACTGGAACCTGGTCGCGTTTTACCTTTACTGCTTTGGTCTCAGGCCGGCGCTCAATGCCGCCATCCTGCTCGGCTTCGCCGCGATGGTGTTCGTGCCGATCAAGTATATCTATCCCAGCCGCACCGAACTGCTGCGCCGCCTGACCATCACGCTCGGCATCATCTGGGCGGCGCTGATCGCCTACCTGCTGGCCACCTTGCAAAGCCCCAACCATTTCGTGGTTTGGCTGTCGTTCAGCTTTATCGGCTACTATCTGATCATGTCGATCGTGCTGCACGCCTGGACCGCGTGGGTTTTGCATCGCACCCGCACCGATGAACGGCAAGCCTGAAGCGCAGGATTGGCCCGGCGCCGATCGCGATTGGCTGCAGGACCTCGAGGGCAGCGCCCCCATCCTGCTGATCGCGCCGCACGGCGGACACGCCGGACAGGCCGCCCGCGCGCGGCTGCATCCGCGCATCAACGACCTGCACACGGCCGAGATCACCCGCGAGCTATCGCGCCGCCTTGATGCGAGCGCATTGATCAATGCCGCGATGGACCGCAACGCGCTGGACTGCAACCGCGTCGAGGAAGTGGCGCGCAAGGCACCCTGGATGCTGGCGCGGCTGGCCGAGCGCGTCGAGCGGATCGCGCACCGCCACGGCCGCGTGCTGATCGTGGTGATCCACGGATGGAACGTGATCCAGGCCCGCATCGACTTCGGACTGGGTGCGCGGCTGGTGAACGGACGGCTGCAGCCGGTGTCATCCGCGCATATCACCGCCAGCGAGCGCTTTATCAACGGGCCGCTGGCGCATCTGTGCGCCCGTTTGGAAGCCCAAGGCATCGTGCCCAGCTTCGGGCTGCGCTATCCGGCGGCGGGACGTCAGAACCTGCTACAAGTCTTCACGCCGCGTTTTCATCAAAGCCGCCTTGAGCCGCTGCGCGCGCTGGCTCGCCTGGCCGCCGGCGGTGTTATCGACGCGGTGCAGATGGAGTTGTCGGTGGCGCTGCGATGGCCCGGCGCGCTGCGCGACACCACGATTGGATTGATCGCGGACGCATTCTCGCAACCGCGCTCCTTGCAGCCCGCTGCCGCCCCAATGGTCATCGCCCGCCCGCATAATGACGCAATCGGAACAAGGAAGGCGTCCAAGGCAACATCCGCACCGTCAAGATTCGGGCTTGAATTCTTCGACCCCTCTTGCGCGATCGGCGTAATGGCGAGCGTAGACCTGTTCGGCGGCGGCGGGGCGCGTGCGATCATGCTGCTCCCTGACGGACGCGTTGCGCTGTGCACCGCCGAAGGCAAGCTGCATCTGCGCCGCAACCGCATCATCCGCGGGCCGATCGAACTGTGCGCCGACGGCCGCCAGGTGTCGGTCCAGTTCAGTGGCCCGGTGCTGATCGTGCCCGACGCTGCCGCCTATCTACGGATGGAACGTGCGCTGGCAACCGGAGGCGTCGATCGGGCTGATTTGCGATGCACGCTGGAGCTCGAGCAATGCACCGGACCGATTTGCTTCGGCCCGCAATTCTTCACCATCGGCCGGCGTCGGGCGGGCTTCGGCAGGGCCGGCGGTACGATGGTGCTGGAAGGAATCCGCCGGCCGCTGAGCGCGGTGGGCAGAGTCGGGGTGTCGATGCTGGGACAGGCGGAGCGGCCTTTCGCGTCGCGGGCATCGCTGTGGGGCTACTTCAACGGCCAGGCACCGCCGCAAGCGGTAGAGGCGCGCCTTGAGCATACGCCCCATCAGACCCGCGTCGAAAGCGGGCTGATGCTGACCGGCAACGCATCCACACAATGCCGCGTGGAGCGGCTGCACACCGCCGCGTGGAGCCCGGGCAGCGCGCCGCGCAGTATCGAAGCAGTCCTCTCCCATGGTCTGCGAACGACGCGTATCCTCGCCCGCCCGCGCATCTTCATGGCCTTGTCGCGCCCCGGTCCGGCCGGTTCGCGCGTCTTCACCTCGCTGGGCTTCGCCCACTTCGAGATGGACGACACAGCCGGTGCCGGAATGTTCGAATGCTCGACCTCAGTTGGCGCATCCATCGTTGCTTCATGGCAATCGGCGCCCGGCGAGGGTTGAATTGGATCCTGCTGCCCGGCGCGGTCGACTTACGAGCGTGCAGCGGAAGCCGGCGCCGACCACGACCCCTGATGCGGGCTGTGCAGGGCCAGCGAGAAGCGCGAATACTTGATACGCCAGCCCTTGGCGGTGCGCGCGTATTCGTCCTCGAATACCCCGCCGATCAGCATCGAGGACTGATCGGCCTGGGTCAGCAAAATCAGCAGATGCCAGTTGCCGGTGGCGCGATCGCCGTTGACCTCGATAATCGGGTTGGTCAGCAGATGAAAGGCGAACGGCACCTCGGGGTTGCGCTGGTAATAGTCGCGCAGCGCGGCGCGTCCTTCGCGCCGGCCGTATACGCCGCCGTCCCACACCGCATCTTCGGTAAACAGGGCGACGATTTTGTCGATGTTATGACTGGCGCGCCCGTCCCATCCACCGTCGCACGCCTCGCAGTAGCGGGCCTTGAGCTTCTTGATCTCCTCGATGTCCTCCAGCCGGCGCAGCCTTTGCTCCAGTCCTTCCTGTTCCATGAGGATTTTCGACTCCACCTTTTCACCGCCGTCAGCGACGCTGTGCAGCGGCGATCGCGGGACCCAAAAACAGCGCGCCCTCGTCGTCGCTGCTGAGCGGATTGGAAAACCGTGCGACGTCCATGATCGCGTCCAGATGCTCATGAACCGCTTCGGGAGTGAGTTGCTCGGGCGTCGGCGCGCGCCATCCGGGCCCCAGCGCGATCACGGTGCGGGCTACCGCTCCACCGCCCACGGTGAGGATCTCATGATTGAGCTTGCATTGCTCGGAAGCCAGGTAAACCACTACCGGTGAGACGAATTCAGACCGGACGATGTTGGCGCGGCCGGGATCCGACGGGGTCAGCGGCGCGTTGCCCATCCGGGTGGCGCCGTAAGGGGAAATGACATTGGCCGCGATGCCGTAGGGAGCGCCCGCCAACGCCACCGTGTAGGCCAGCCCCACGATGCCGGCCTTGGCCGAGCCGTAGGCGGCGACATTGGGGTTGGCGCGCAGCCCGCCCACCGAAGTCGTAAAGATAAAGCGCCCGTAGCCCTTGTCCTTCATGACCGCAAAGGCGGCCTGAGAAACAAAAAACGAGCCTGCCTGATGCACCGCGACGAGCGCCGCCAGATCGTCGGCGGTATGCTCCAGGAAGGGCTTCTTGCGGATGATGCCGGCGTTGTTGACCACGATATCCACGGTGCCAAAGGCGTCCAGCGCGGTTTTGACGATGCCGCGGGCGCCCTCCGCAGTAGCGACGGTGTCGTGGTTGGCCACCGCCGCCCCGCCCGCCTGCCTGATTTCCTCGACCACCGCGTCGGCGACAGTGGAGTCGGCGCCGGCGCCGTCCAACTCCGTGCCCAGGTCGTTGACCACCACCCTGGCGCCGCGCGCCGCCAGCGCCAGGGCATGCGCGCGCCCCAGCCCGCGCCCCGCCCCGGTCACGATCGCCACCCGATTATCCAGACGGATTTGATTACTCATGGTTTATTCCCCCGCCTGCCGGCTGGATTTCCACAAAGCCAAACGACTTGTGTGTCTCAAACCGAGGCCGCCTTCGATTCAGCATCCGAGAACCGCGCTGCAAAACAGCCCACAACTACCAGAACCCCGGCGCAAGCGCGACCGGAAACTTTTCACGGCCTGGTTCCAGCCAACCATCGGCGCACGGCAAGCCATAGATGATGAGACTCAATTGGTGGGTGGGGCGGCCTGCACTTTGGTCAAACATGGGAAC
>JAJPHZ010000013.1 GCA_021325025.1 Pseudomonadota bacterium
ACTTTTCGGACAATCGCGCTGTCCGATGCTGTCCGAAACCGAAAAAGCGCTTGATTTTATTGGTGGAGCTGAGCGGGATCGAACCGCCGACCTCCTGAATGCCATTCAGGCGCTCTCCCAAACTGAGCTACAGCCCCACCGCTGACAGGCAGTTTAGCAAAGCCGATGCGGCGGCGGGAGTCAATCGGGCCTTGGATTCGGACAAAGCCGCGCGCCCGCCGCGGCGCTTGTTGGGCGCCGCGCCGGGCGCGAAGGACCATCCCCTGACCCTTCGCGCCGTCCTTTCCCTGCCCGCAAGAGAACGACCAGGGAGGCAGCAGGCGAGGATCGGCAGGCTCTGCCGCGGGGACGAACTTCGGACGCCCCTCCACTCGTTGCGGCCGACTCTGGTAGGCTGATTGATGAGTCCTCAGGCAGGAGGAAGGCGATGGCTGAGTCGAGCCCGCCCTCGCGAACAATCGCGGTCGCGGACCTTGAATGGCGTCTGGGCCGCTTTGGATTGTGGACCAAGGAGCTGTGGTCCGACCCCGCCACGCAGCGCAAGGCGGTGCTGACGCGGTTTTGGAACAACGCGCAGCTCCCGATGCATCGGCACGTCGGCGACGAACTGCTCTACGTGATTGAGGGCGCGATCAGCGACGAGGCGGGCGCCATCTATGCGGGTAACGTGGGCTATCGGCCGGCCGGATGCGTCCACAGCGGCGACAGCCGCAACGGCGCCACCGTGCTGGGGATTTTCACCGGCGGCCTGGAGGGCGCCGATCAGATCGGCAACGCCCCGCAAACGCAAATCTTTCGGCTGAGCGACATTCCGTGACGCGAGGCGATGCCCGGAATCCGCGCCAAGCATATCTGGAACGATCCGGCCACCGGCCGCCTGGCGGTGCTGGCGCGCTACGAGCCTGGTGCCACCCTGGCGCGCCATCGCCATACCGGCGACGAGCTGATTTTCGTGATCGAAGGCTCGACCGAGGACGAATACGGCGAGGTGACGGCGGGCAATCTCAGCTTCCGTCCCAGCGGATGCGTCCACACGGTGACCTCGCGCAACGGCGCCACCTTGTTCAACCTCGTGCGCGGCAGCTCCGAGCCGGTCTGAGGCGCGCTCGTCTTACCGAAGCAGAAAATCCGACAGGACGCGGTTGAACTCGTCGGGGCGCTCAAGGTGCGGGAAATGGCCGCATCGATCGATCACCGCCAGACGCGCGCCAGCGATTGCGCCGCGATACATCTGCGCGCACTCCAACGGCACGATGCGGTCTTCGCGCCCCCACACGATCAGGGTGGGGACGCGAAGGCGCCCCAGCAGCAGCGGCAGCATCGGATCGTGCGCGTAGGGCTTCCAGCAGTAACGCGTGGTCGCCTCGCGGTTGGCGGTGTGGCGCGCGCGTTCCTCGGGTGACTTGCCGGGCATGAACAGCGATTGGTACTCGCGCGCCCGCGCGGCGTCGTGGAAGGAAAGCGCGAGCGTCCCCTCGACGCCATGCAGGAAGATGTCGGCGATTTCGCCGTGCTGCGGTTTGATTCCCGCCGCGTCGATCAGCACCAGCTTCTCCACCATCTCGGGGCACATCGCCGCCATCTCGGCCGCCAGCCATCCGCCGACGAAATGTCCAAGCAGGGTTGCCTTGCCGACGCCGAGCTCCTGCAGGATCCACGGATAAAAACGCGCCAGGTCGATGAAGCTTTCCAGGCAGGGGGGCCGCTCCGAGCCGTCGTAGCCCGGATGGGTGGGAGCATAGACGGTGAAATGGGCGGCCAGCCGCTGATGTAACGGCAGCCATCCCAGGTTGCCTTCGCTACTGTGCAGCGCGACCAGCGGCCGGCCGCGTCCGCCTCTGAGAACTTCGATTTTCGCGCCGCCTGCGCTGACAAACATTCGTTCGTGATCGGCCATTAGTGCGATGCCTCCAGCGGGCTGCGGAGAAAAAGCATTTTCCGCAACCCGCTTTCTTCACTCTAATTTCTTCCGAACGGAGAAAGGTTAAGGAAAGCAGCCATCTTTCTGTTAGGGCGCGGTTTCAAACGGCCCCGGCAGCTCCAACTCCCTGGCAATTTCGCGTACCGCGGGTAGGACTTCCTCTTTCATCAGCCTAAGGCAGCGCATCGAATCTTCATGGCTGATGGTGCCGTCGTTGCTCCATACGCCGAGGATTCCGGGCCGCAACAACTCCAGTCCCTGGCGGATTTTTTTGATCACGGTTCTGGGGCTGCCGACCACCACCCGGTTGGTGGCGGTCACCTGCTCCCAGTTCGCGGCGTCCACGCCGCCGTACAGCGGGTCGTGGCGCAGCGGCTTTTTGTACAGTTCCTGCACTTGCGGGGAAAGCTGGCCGCGCAGGTTGTAACCGGGCGGGGCCATGAAATCCACCGGCAGCGGCACGCGACCGATGCCGGCGTTGCCGATCAGAAATCCCTTGCCGACCGCCGAGGCTTTCTCGTCGGTGTCCTGCACGTGGATGCGCCACAGGTAGCCAAAGTGCTGGGGACCGGCCTGGTAGCCCATCTGGCGCGCGACGTGGCCGTATATCGACATCATCTGCACGGTCGATTCCACGTCGGTCTCCAAATAGATGTAGGGGTAGCGATGCTGGGCGGACCACACCAGCGTTTCGGGACTGCCGACGCCGGGGATCCACACTGGGGGATGCGGCTTTTGCAGCGGCAATTGGAAGGGATTGACGACACGGAAATGGTAATGCTTGCCCTCCCATCGAAACGGACCGGGCGTCGTCCACGCCTTGATTACCAGGTCGTGCGCTTCCTCGAAGCGCTCGCGGTTGTGGATCGGATTGGTGTTGGTGGCCCAGCTTTCGATGCCGGTGCCGCGCACGAAGCCCGATACCAGCCGCCCGTGCGACATCATGTCGATCTCCGCCAGCTCCTCGGCCAGCCGCACCGGATTGTCGAAGATCGGCAGGGGATTTCCCAGCAGCACGATGCGCGGCTTGCGCGTGATGCGCGCCAGCACCGCCGCCTCCAGGTTCATCGTCGCACCCATACAGGTGGGCGTATTATGATGCTCGTTGAGCATGATGCCGTCGAAGCCGGCTTCCTCGGCGTATTGATTCTCCTCGAACGCCTCGTCGTAAACGCGCGCCCCGATCTCGGGATTGAAATTGGCGTTGGAAAAGGTAAGACGCACGGCGCTGCGGAAGCTGCTTCTGACCTGCTCCTCGGTGTAGGCCACGTAGGGCCGTTCCGTGAAGCGCATTATGAACATCGCGGTATCACCTCCTGGCGCCGACTGCCGCCTGCGATTGCGGATTCAACATAAGGCGCGAAGGCCGCGCCACGCAAACGTATTACCGCCAGCTCCAACGATTCGACGAAGGACCAGGCTGTGCAGAGGCGGTTACTCGAAGGACCCGGCTGCTCCCGGTGCTGGAAGTCCGACGCATTCAGCGGCCGGAGAATTTGGGGCGTCGCTTTTCGCCGAAGGCGCGCACGCCCTCGCGGTAGTCCTCGCTGTTGAAGCAGCGCGCGACCATCTCCTCGAGCATCGTGCGGTCGCGATCTTCGGGGTCCTTGAGCGCCTCGCGGATGGCGGCTTTGGCGGCGGCCATCGTCAGCGGCGCGTTGCGCGCCATCGCGGCCGCATAATCGCGCACCGCGCTCTCGAGCCCGGACGCGTCAACCAGCTTGTGAATCAGGCCCATCGCCAGCGCTTCCTCGGCGTCGAACAGGCGGGCGGAAAGCAGGATTTCGCGCGCGTGGGCGGGACCGGCGATATCGACCAGCGCCTTGACACCGTCAAGCGGATAGGCCAGACCCAGACGCGCGGCGGGAATCCCGAAGCGCGTACCGCGCGCGGCAATGCGGATGTCGCACGACAGCGCGACCTGAACGCCGCCGCCGATGCAGATTCCGGCGATCATCGCGATGATGGGCTTGGGCGAATTGACCAGCGCCGCGATCGCGCGGTTGGGCCAGTCGCGGTATTGCCGGGCCTTTTCGGCGTTGGAGCGCAGTTCGCCGAATTCCGAGATGTCGGCGCCCGAGATAAAGGCCTCCTCGTTGACGCCGCGCATGATAATCACCCGCACTTCGGACTGGGCTTCAAGCGCCGCGACGCCCTCGGCGATCGCACGCCAGGTCGCAAGGTTGAGCGCGTTGCGCAGCTGCGGCCGGTTGAGTACCAGCCAACCCAACGGCGGTTCGCTGCGGATTAAAACACTCTGCTGCTCCATCGCGTGGCTTTCCTTTCGTGCGGTCATTTTTATCACGCGTGGATTGCGCCATGATATTAGCCGCTTGTGCTCCTGATCACGATAAAGCGCAAGCCCGAGGGCAGGCCAAAGGTGAGGCGAGTGCGGTGGATTGCCGTGCTGTGGCTGACGGCGGCGCTGGCCGGATGCCATTACAGCGTGGTCAAAAGAATGGACTTGTGGCGCAAGAAGCTGCGGCTTCGCACCCCGGCCGAATACCGGCCCATTACCGTCGCCGAGATGATCGCGTTGCGGCCCGGATGCCCCTTCAAGGAAAGCGACGTGCCCGAAATCGACCGCCTGGAGCGGCGCGCGGTGGCGATGGAGGGCTATCTGGTCCGCATCGAGCAGCTGGCCGACGGCAAGACCTATGCGCACCTGATCCGCCGCGGCGACATCCACCTTGAGATCGCCGCAGCGCCCGAATTCAATCCGCTGGAGACCGCCGCGCAGCGCGTCATCTGCGAGGTCACGGTTCCCTTTCAATGGCGGCGCGAGCGATGGAACCTGGAGGGGCTGGCGCCGCTGGCCGACCTGGTCAGCGACGATCTGATCGGCCATTCCTATCCGGGCGGCACACCGGGCGGCGCGCGGGTGCGGATTTCGGGCTACCTGCTGGAGGACTTCGTGCACTGCGCGGCAGTGGGCCAAAGCCGCGCCACCGCCTGGGAGATCCATCCGGTGACCCGCATCGAGGTGTGGGAAGAGGAGCACGAGCGCTTCGAGCCGCTGCCGTGATTTATTCGGCGCGGGCGCTTTCGGCCTGGCGGTTTTCCAGCCATCGGGCGCCGGCCACGCTGTCGATGCGCTCCTTGATTTTAGGATGGCTTCGGAGCAGGTACTGCAGGTCGCGGTCGGCCAGCACCAGCAACTGGCAGTAGGATAGCGAAACGACGTCGGCCTGGCGCGGCTGGCCGCTGAGCAGCGCCATCTCGCCGAAGAAATCGCCGCGTCCCAGTCTGACCTTGCGCCCCACGGCGTCCACCTCGACCGCGCCCGAGGAGATGAAATACATCGCGTCGCCGCGGTCGCCGCGGCGGATCAGGCGCTCGCCGGGCAGCGCGAAGCGCGGCCGCAGCAGGCGCGCCACGCGATCCAGTTGAGTCTGGGTCAGATTGGCAAACATCGGCACCTGGGCGATCAGGGCGCGTGCTTCCAGGCCAAGGTCCAGGCGCGGCCGTTCATCGACCGCGGCGCGTGCCGACTGTACTTCGCGCCGCAGCACGCCGTACAGTTCGGGCCCGATCAGGCCGGCGTCGAACATCGCACGGTATTCCTGGTCCTCGCGGCGCAGCGCGATTTTGTTGAGCAGCCGCCGCTCCAGCAGCGCGGCATAGTCGGGATACTGCGTGCGCAGCGCCTCCAGTGCCGTGCGCGTCATCTCGCGGCGCTGATGCAGTATGTGATGGAGCTGCGGGGTGACGCGTTCACCCACCAGCGGCGCCAGCTTGCCATCGATAAACGGTTCCAATTCCTCCAGCACGATGCGTTCGACCAGCAGGGATTCGAACCGGTTGGCCAGCGCGTCCACCAGCGGCGCGTCGATGCCGAGGCGGCGATGCAGGAAATGCACGAGCCGGAAGCGCAGCGAAAAACCCGCCAGACGCTGCGCCGTGCGCAGGTATTCCGCCTGGCCCGCGCGCGCCCGATCGATCAGGCGCCCGGCATCCGCCAGCAGTTGCTTGACCAGGTTGCTCGACACGGTGCGCTGCTCGAAATGGCGCAGCACCAGTTCGCGCTCGCGGCTGGCCATCGCCACCAGTCCCAACACCATGCGATAGCTTTCCGCAATCGCCATCGGCTCCAGCATCGCGGCGCTCAGCCCTGCGGTCGGCGCCGGATGCGCATAGCCGTGGACCACATCGGCCACCAGTTCGGCGGGGAACTTGTAGCTGGCGCCGGCGGTCTTGACTGCCTCGGCCACGCGTGCGCGCGACAGCGCCAGGACCTGGTAGCGCAGCGAGGAATCCAGCGCGGAGAGCCGGTCCAGTCCCAGCAGGCGAATCAGCAGGCGCAGCGTGGTGCCGTTGACCAGCAGCGTGAACAGCACGAAGCCGGTGGCCAGCACCGCGATGAAGCGCTTAACGTCGGCATTTATCGCGGCGTCTTCGGTGACCGCCAACGCCAGCGCCAGGGTGACGGCGCCGCGCAGCGCGCCCCACAGGATAACCGTTTTGTAGCGATTGTTGACCGCCTGACTCAGACGGGTCGCACTCAGGGCGGGCAGCAGCCCGAACAGCACGATGGCGCGTGCGGCGGTGGCCGCCGCCACCAGCACGCCCAGCGCCAGCACATCGTGCCAGCTCACCGCCACCAGCATCCGCGGCACCAGCAGTGCGGCCAGGATGAAGATCAGCGAACTGGCCCAGAACGCAAGCTGCTCCCACAGGTCCTGAAGCAGGCGCCAGTCGAGCGGTGAAATGCGCGGTTCGCCGATCGCACTGATGGTCAGCCCGGAAGTGACTGCGGCGACCACGCCCGAAACGCCCAGGTAGCGCTGGCTGGCGATAAACACCAGATAGGGCAGCGCCAGCGTCGTGGTCACCTGCGCCAGTCGCAGATCGTGCATCCACGGCAGCAGCGCCACTGCGAGCCGGGCGCCGGCGTAGCCGGCCGCAATGCCGCCCGCGAAGTTGCGCATGAAGGTGAGCGACGCTTCTCCGGCATGGGCGGCGTGATGGTTGACGAGGATGTCCAGCAGCAGCGAGAACAGCGTGATGGCTGCGGCGTCGTTGAGCAGGCTTTCGCCTTCGACCAGCCGGCTCAGGCGCGAGGGCGCGCCGACATCGCGAAAGATGCCGATCACCGCCACCGGGTCGGTGGTGGCGACGATCGACCCCAGCATCAGGCAGGCGATAATCGACACTCCGGCGATCGGCTGCAGCGCAAAGCCGATCACGAAAGTTGCGACCAGCACCGCCACCACCGCGAGCAGCAGAATCGGGGCGGCGTCCTCGACGATTTGGCGCACCTCGATGGTAAGCGCGCTCTGAAACAGCAGCAGGGGCAGGAAAATGTAGATGAAGGCGTCGGAATGGATTGGCAGATCGACGATGACGCGCGCGATCGGGTCAAAGGCGTTGCTGACGCCGCTGTGCAGAACGAAAACCGACGCCAGGCCCATCCCAACCCCGACCACCGCGAGCAGCACCGAGGGCGACAGGCCCAGCCGAATCGCGAGCGGCTGCACCAGGCTGATCACGACCAGCAGAGCGGCAATCAGAAGCAGAATAATCTGCAGCTCCATTTCTCCAATCGCTCGCGCCAAAAGCTGGCTTAAATTTATACCGAATTTGACGCGAAACTTAACCGCGCTCGACTTTTTTCAACACCGCTATCAAAACCGCTGCCGGCGCTTGCACGCGAGCGGCCGGTGGCAATCCGTTGAAGGGGCCGATACGGTTTGGATAACTTGAGCAGGCCGCGCGACGAGGCAGCGTGGCGAAAATGGCACTGGCACTGAACGAAACTATCGAATGGCTGGAGGCGGATGGGCTGGGCGGCTTTGCCTCCGGCACCGCGACCGGGGTGCGCACGCGCCGCTATCACGCGCTGCTGCTGGTGGCGACGCGCCCGCCGGGCGGGCGGATGGTACTGGTCAACGGCGTCGAGGCATGGCTGGAAACGCGCGGCGCGAAGTTCGCGCTCAGCTCCGATCGCTACGATCCCGGCGTGATTCATCCCGACGGCGCCGGTCATATCGAGGCCTTTGAACCGCGGCCGCATCCGCAATGGCGCTTGCGGCTGCCCGACGCGACCCGTATCGAGCACGGCATCATCGTGGCGCCGGGGCGCGCCTCGACGCTTTTGTACTGGAAAGTGCTCGAAGGGGCGGGCGGCACGTTGATCGTGCGGCCCTTCATCTCCGGCCGCGACTACCATTCGCTGCATCGCGAAAATGCGGCCTTCAATTTCAATCCGGAAATCGACATCGGACGCGTCATCGTGCGCCCCTACGACGGGGTGCCCGCAACCGTATTCGATTCCAACGCCGAGTTCACGCCGCAGCCCAACTGGTATCGCAACTTCATGTATGAGCAGGAAAAGGCACGCGGGCTCGACTACAAGGAAGACCTCGCGGTTGCCGGTTTCTTCCGCTGGGAGCTCAGGCGCGGTCCGGCGCATCTGATCATATCGGCGCAGGGGCACGAGCCCGAGGAGTCCGCGGCGCGGATTCGCGCCGGCGAGCTGCGCCGCCGCAGGCATCTCGGTGCGTCGCTTGCCGCAGCCGCCGACGCATACATCGTGCGCCGCGGCAGCGGGCGCACGATTATCGCCGGCTATCCGTGGTTTACCGATTGGGGGCGCGACACCTTCATCTCGATGCGCGGCTTGTGTCTGGCCACAGGACGCGTCGAGCGCGCGCGAGAGATCCTGTTGCAGTGGTCGCAAACAGTGTCCGAAGGGATGCTGCCCAACCGCTTCCCCGATGCCGGCGAGCAGCCCGAGTTCAACTCAGTTGACGCCTCGCTGTGGTTCGTGGTGGCGGTGCACGACTTCATGCGCGGGGCCAAACGCGTCAGCGCCGCCGATCGCCAGGCGCTGCACAACGCCGTGGACGCGATTCTGGAGGGATACGCGAAGGGCACGCGCTTTGGAATCAGGATGGATTCCGACGGACTGCTGCGCGCCGGCCAGCCCGGCGTGCAGCTTACCTGGATGGACGCCAAGGTCGGCGATTGGGTGGTCACGCCCCGCATTGGCAAGCCGGTCGAAGTGCAGGCGCTGTGGATCAATGCCCTTCGCATCGGCGCCGGGTTCGACCGGCGATGGGCCCAGGCGGCTGGCGCGGCAGCGCAATCGTTCGCGCAGCGCTTCTTCGACGCCGAACGCGGATACCTCTACGACGTGGTCGACGCCGATCACCGGCCCGGCGCGATCGACCGCGCACTGCGCCCCAACCAGATCTTTGCGGTGGGCGGCCTACCCTATCAAATTGTAGAGGGCGAGCGTGCCCGGGCGATCGTCGATATCGTCGAGGCGCGGCTGCTGACGCCCGCTGGCTTGCGCACGCTGGACCCCGGTGATCCGCACTACAAGGCGCATTACGAGGGCGGAGTGCGCGAGCGCGACGCCGCCTACCATCAGGGCACCGTCTGGCCGTGGTTGATGGGCCCGTTCGTCGAAGCCTGGCTGCGGGTCAGGGGCGCGACGCGCGCGGCAAAGGACGAGGCGCGCGCACGGTTTCTCGAGCCGATGCTCAAGCTGCTCGACCCAGCCGGCATCGGGCATCTGCCCGAGATCGCCGACGGCGACGCGCCGCACACCGCGCGCGGCTGCCCGTTCCAGGCCTGGTCGGTGGGCGAGGCGCTGCGCATTCAGCGGATGCTGGAATAGTGTGCGAAGGGATCGGCAAGGAGAGTTCCAAATGGGTGTCAGACTTACCGAAGATGAAGCATGGGAAATGCTGGCCAACAGCCACACCGCGATCATCACGACGCTGCGGCGCGACGGCTGGCCCATCTCATTGCCGATGTGGTTTGCGGTTATCGACCGCAAGATCTACATGCGCACCCTGGCGGCATCCAAAAAGGCCTTGCGCATCAAGCACGATGCGCGGGCCTGCTTTATGGTGGAGAGCGGCGAGGCGTGGAAGGACCTGGCCGCCGTGGTGGTTCCGGTACGCGCGTCGCTGATCGATCCGGCGGGCGAAGAAGGCAGACACGCCCTGGCGGCGCTGGGTGCCAAGTACAAAGGCTTCGGCCTGCCCCAAACCAGGGTTCCCGAAGCGACCAAAAAGCATTATGGCGCCGCCAGCGTGGTCATCCGCCTGGACCCGGCTGGCCACATGATCACCTGGAACAACGCCAAAATCCGCCTCAAGAGCGCCTAGCGTGCACTAGCCCTCCAGGCTCCAGAACGGCGACAGCTCCTTGCAGACCTTGTCGAGCAGCCAGCCTTCGCGATCGGGCGAGGCCGAGACGATGGGCTCGTCGGCCTCGCGGCCCAACTCTTCGATCACGTCGCGCACCGAGGCGGCCAGCGCCTGCAGGTCGTAGCCGCCCTCCAGCACCAGCGCCATCCGCCCCTGGCAGCATTCGGCAGCCAGCCGTTTCAGGCGCCGCGCCATCGCGGCGAATCCCTGCTCGGTGACACGCATGTCGGCCAACGGGTCGCGGAAATGGCAGTCGAAGCCGGCCGACACCAGCAGAAAGTCGGGGTGGAACTGGCGTCCGATCGGCAGGAGGATGCGGTCGAACGCGGACAGATACTCGGGGTCGCCGAAGGTGGCGGGCATCGGCAGGTTGACCGTAAAGCCGCGTCCCGCATCGACTCCGACCTCGCGCAGCGATCCGGTGCCCGGATAGTGGGGGAACTGATGCAGCGAGCAGTAGAGCACCTGCGGCGACGCGTAGAACATTTCCTGCGTGCCGTTGCCGTGATGGACGTCCCAATCGAGGATCATCACCCGTTCCAGCCCCTTGATCTGCGTCAAATAGCGGGCTGCGATGGCGACGTTGTTGAAGAAGCAAAATCCCATCGCATGGTCGGGCAGCGCGTGATGGCCCGGCGGACGCACGATCGCAAAGCCGTTGTCCGATTCGCCCGCCATCACCGCCTCCACCGCGGTCAGGATGCCGCCTGCGGCCAGCAGCGCGGTATGGTAGGTCGAGCGCGACGCGTGGGTGTCGGGGTCGAAGTCGTAGGAGTCGCGCGCCGCGGTCTGGCGCACCAGCGCGACGTAGCGCGGGTCGTGACACAGCTCCACTTCGGCGACCGTGGCCTCGCGCGGCGCGATGCGCCGCAGCCGTTCGCGATGCAGCCCGTCGGCCATGTCGAGCAGCACCTTGACCCGTTCGGGCCGCTCCGGATGGCCGCGGCCGGGAAAATGGTCGAGGTAATGGCGGTCGGTGATGAGCGCGGTCTTAAGCATGGTTGACACCCCCCGCGGCAATCCGAATTAATGGTGATTCGGCACGCCGGCGCCCGCTGCGCCGCGTCTGATTTCCGCCTTGGGTCTATTTGAGATCATCATAATTCTGGCCGTGGCGCTAATCGTGCTGGGTCCCGAGCGTATGCCCGAAGTGGTGCGCCTGGCGGTGCAAATCCTGCGCGAGGTGCGCACCGCCGCCAACGAGGCGATGCGCGAGATCACCGAGGCGATCGAGCAGGAACCCCCACCCGCGCAACCGCATCAGCTGGAGCAGGCGCCCGCGCCCGGCGAGGAGGGTCCGCCGGCGCCACTCCCGCATCAATCCCCGCCATCATCCGAAAAAGACCAGGCCTGAGCCAGGTGGACGAACAGCCGCATATCGAGCATCCCGGCGATGACGGCCGGATGCCGCTAATCGAGCATCTCAAGGAGCTGCGCGCAAGGCTAATCCGCTCGCTAATCGCAATCGCAGTCGGGTTTGTGGTCGCCTACGGATTCGTCGATCAGATCTTCGCGCTGCTCACGGTACCGCTGCGCGAGGTATCACATGACAAGGTCCTGCTGATCGGCACCGGTATCGGCGAGGCGTTTTTCACCAAGATCAAGGTCGCGTTGATCGCCGCCCTGTTCATCGCCAGCCCCGCCGTGCTCTACGAGGTATGGCGCTTCATCGCGCCCGGCTTGTATGAATCCGAACGCAAGATGGCCAAGCCGTTCGTGGCAGCCACCACGCTGTTCTTCATTACCGGCGGATATTTTTGCTGGGCGGTGGTGCTCAAGATCGGCTACGCCTTTTTCTTAAGCCAGTACGCCAGCATCGGGGTGACGCCGACGCTGCGCATCAGCGAGTACCTCAATTTTTCCGCCAAGCTGCTGCTGGCCTTCGCGCTGACCTTCGAGATGCCGGTGCTGGCCTACTTCCTGACCCGCTTCGCAATCATCGACTACCGCTGGATGCTGCGGCAGTTCCGCTACGCCATATTGGTGATTTTCGTGATCGCCGCCGCCCTGACGCCGCCCGACTTCGTCTCCCAGTTCCTGCTCGCCATCCCGCTGCTGGCGCTTTACGGCTTGAGTATCGGGGTTGCCTACGTCTTCCGCCAGCAGGGGCGCGAAGTAGCCACTACGGCCGGCGACGCGCCGATTCCCTAACGCGATGCGCGTCGCTCAACCTACCATCGTCAGGCCGCCGCTGATGCTGAGGACCTGCCCGGTGGCGTAATCGGCGTCGGCGGAGGCAAAGAATGCGACCGCCCCGGCGATGTCGTGCGGCTGGCCCAGCCGGCGCATCGGAATCGATTTGGCCATCGCGTCGAGCACGCCGGGCCGCTCCGCCATCGCGCTGCGCAGCAGCGCGGTTTCGGTCGGTCCCGGGCAGACCACGTTGACGTTGATGTTGGAGCGGGCCAGCTCGCGCGCCAGGGTCTTGGAAAATCCGATCAGCCCGGCCTTGCATCCGGCGTAGACCGCCTCGCCCATCGAGCCGACGCGTCCGGCGTCGGAGGAGATCGTCACGATTTTGCCGCGGCCGCGCGCCTGCATACCGGGAATCGCGGCCTTGCAGCAATTAAGTGGCCCGCGAAAGTTGATCGCGATCACGCGGTCCCACATCTCGGGCGTATTCTCGACAAACGGCTCGACCTTGTCCCAGCCGGCGTTGTTGACCAGGATGTCGAGCGGGCCCAGTTCGCGCTCGACCCGCTGCACCGCCGCGATCGCTTCGTCCAGGCTGGTTACGTCCAGCCTAACGGCGAGCGCCGCTCCGCCCGCGGCGCGGATTTCCGCTGCGGTCTGCGCCGCGCCGGTTTCGTTGATATCCGCGATTGCGACTTTGGCGCCTTCTTCGGCCAGACGCATCGCGATTGCCCGTCCAATCCCCTGTGCCGCGCCGGTAACGAGCGCGACCTTGCCGCTTAAGCGGGTGATGCCCGATGCCATGGTGTCAAACCTCCCGGCTGCGCGGCCGGGCCCATAATCGGCTTGGACATCCGGCCCGGCTGTGGTAGACGAAGCTTAAGCCAAACAAGCGTTCCGGACAAAATCCGGCGCCACGACCGGAGAAACCGGCGCGGACGCACAAGGAGCGGCGACAATGCTGGACTACCTGCTGATTTCAGGCGATTCGCACTTCGTGGAGCCACCCACCATGTGGGCGGAGCGGATGGACAAGAAGTTCCGCGACCGTGCTCCGCACACGGTGCGCAACCTCAACGGCAAGCCGGGTGAATTTTTCGTCTGCGCGGGCATCGCGCCGATGCCGGTGGCGGGGTTTTTCGGCGCCGGCGTGCCCTCCCATGAGCTGCCGGAGTTCAACAAAAAGGGGTTCGAGGCGGCGCCGCAAAGCGTGTGGGATCCGGCCGCGCGGCTTAAGGATCAGGACCGCGATGGCGTGCAGGCCGAGATCATTTACACGTCGATGGGGATGCCGCTGTTCCAACTCGACGATGCGGAGTTGCGCGCCGCCTGCTTTGCCGCGTTCAACGACTGGGCGGCCGAGTATTGCAGCTACGACTTCAAACGCCTGGTGCCGCTGGGGCTCATCACCCTGGAGGACATTCCGGCGGCGGTGGCCGAGCTCCAGCGCATCGCCAAAAAGGGCATTCGCGGCGCGATGATTTGGGCCGAGCCGCCCGACGATCATCCTTACAGCGACGCCTTATACGAGCCGTTTTGGGCCGCGGCGCAGGACCTCGACATGCCGCTGTCGCTCCATGTGCTTACCAATCGCGGCGGCGGCAACGTGGCGCCTTCGCGCAAGGACATGCTGCTGCGCCTAGCCAACATGCATCACGCGGTGGAGCGCACGCTGTCGACGATGGTTTACGGCGGCGTGTTCGAGAAATTCCCCGGGCTGAAAATCGTATCGGCGGAGAACGACGCCGGCTGGATGGCCTACTTCATGTACCGGCTGGACACGGTGCAGAACCGGCTGGGCGCGCTGGGCGGGATGAAGCTGCCGCTGCGCGCCAGCGAGTACATCCGCCGCCAGGTCTTCGCCACCTTCATCGCCGACCCGGTGTTCGTCGATTCGCTCCATCGCTATCCGGCCGACAACATCATGTGGTCGTCCGACTATCCGCACACCGCGGCGACTTTCCCGCGTTCGCGCGAAATCGTGGCCAAGCGGCTGGGCATGGTGGCGCCCGACCAACTGCGCAAGATCGTGCGCGACACGTCAGCCAAACTGTACGGGCTGGAGCAATAATTTCGGGCCCACCTCACGGCCGGCCGATAACATAAAGCAGGATCCGCGGTGCGCCGCTATCGGCCGCGGCCGGAGCGGACGCGAAAGGAGACGCAGGTCATGACCGATTACCTTTTGATTTCCGCCGATTCCCATTTCGTCGAGCCGCCGGGCATGTGGGCGGAACGCATCGATCGCAAGTTCCGCGACCGCGCGCCGCACACGGTCAAGGATCTGGGCGGCAAGCCCGGCGAATACTTCGTGTGCGGCAATATCGATCCGATGCCGGTGGCGGCCTTCTTCGGCGCCGGCGTGCCCTCCGCCGAGCTGCCCGAGCATAACAAGAAGAGCTTCGCGCAGGCGCCGCAGAGCGTGTTCGACCCCGCCTACCGGCTCAAGGACCTGGACCGCGACGGGGTGGAAGCGGAGGTCATCTATACGTCGATGGGGATGCCGCTGTTCGGGCTGGATGATGCCGAGTTGCGCGCGGCCTGCTTTGGCGCATTCAACGACTGGGCCGCCGAGTATTGCAGCTACAACCCCAGGCGCCTGATTCCGCTGGGGCTGATCACGCTGGAGGACATTCCGGCCGCGGTCGCGGAGCTGCAGCGGATTGCCAAAAAAGGCATCCGCGGCGCGATGATCTGGGCCGAGCCGCCCGACGACCACCCCTACAGCTCGCCCGAGTACGACCCGTTCTGGGCGGCGGCGCAGGACCTCGATATGCCACTGTCGCTGCATATCCTGACTAATCGCGGCGGCGGCATCGCGGCGCCGGGCAAGCACGACATGATGCTGCGGCTGGCCAACATGCATCACGGCATCGAGCGCACGCTGTCGGTGATGGTGTACGGCGGGGTGTTCGAGAAATTCCCGCGCCTTAAGATCGTGTCGGCGGAGAACGACGTGGGCTGGATGGCCTACTTCATGTACCGGCTGGACACGGTGCAGAACCGGATGGGAGTGCTGGGCGGGATGAAGCTGCCGCTGCGCGCCAGCGAGTATATCCGCCGCCAGGTGTATGCGACCTTCATCGCGGACCCGGTCTTCGTCGATTTGCTGGGCCGCTATCCGGCTGACAACATCATGTGGTCATCGGACTATCCGCACACTGCGGCCACCTTCCCGCGCTCGCGCGAGATCGTGGACAAGCGCCTGGGTATGCTGCCGCCCGATCAATTGCGCAAGATCGTCCGCGATACCGCCGCCCGGGTCTACCACATCCAGTAAGCGGCATATCCGTCATGGCGGCGGCGCCCCTGCACGCCGCCGCCGAAGCAGGACACAGTCGCTCAGACGTCCTTGAACTCGCGCGTCTTTTTGCGCGACTCGATCGCGGCCTGCGCGGCCGCCAAACGCGCGACCGGCACGCGAAACGGCGAGCAGGAGACGTAATCCAGCCCCAGCCGATGGCACAGCTTGACGCTTTCGGGGTCGCCGCCGTGCTCGCCGCAGATGCCCAGCTTGAGCGATTTGTTGGCCTTGCGGCCGCGCTCGATCGCGATACGCATCAGGTCAGCAACGCCGCTGGCGTCCAGTTCCTGGAACGGGTCGCGCTTGTAGATTCCGCGCTCGATATAGGCGTCGAGGAACTTGACCGAGTCGTCGCGCGACAGCCCGTAGGCCATCTGCGTCAGATCATTGGTGCCGAAGGAGAAGAACTCCGCCGACGCGGCGATCTGATCGGCAACCAGGCAGGCGCGCGGCAGCTCAATCATGGTGCCGATGGTGAACTTCAAATTGCGCGCGCCGTCGCTCAGCACCTGGCGCGCCACCTCGCGGATCTCGCCCGCCAGGATTTCGAATTCGCGCCGGTCGCCGATTAGTGGCAGCATGATTTCGGGAATCGCCTTGACGCCCTCCTTGCGCAATTCCGCGGCCGCTTCGAGTATCGCACGGGCCTGCGCCTTGTAGATCTCGGGGTAGGTGATGCCCAGGCGCGAGCCGCGATGCCCCAGCATCGGGTTGAACTCGAACAGCCGGTCGCAGGTCGCCTTGAGCTGCTCGTAGCCAACGCCCAGCTTGCCGGCCAGTTCGCGGATCTCCTCCTCACCCTTGGGTAGGAATTCATGCAGCGGCGGGTCGAGCAGCCGGATGGTGACCGGCAGCCCCGCCATCGCGCGCAGGATTTCCACGAAGTCGCCGCGCTGCATCGGCAGGATCTTCTCCAGCGCGGCGGCGCGCTGCTCGGGGGTCTCGGCCACAATCATCTCGCGCACGGCGGTGATGCGATCCTCGCTGAAGAACATGTGCTCGGTGCGGCACAGGCCGATGCCTTCGGCGCCGAATTCGCGCGCCACCCTGGCGTCGTGCGGGGTATCGGCGTTGGCGCGCACGCCCAGTCTGCGCTCGGCGTCGGCCCAGCTCATGAACTTGCGAAACGCCGGCGACATCGACGCTTCCACGGTCGGCACCCGCCCGGCAATCACCTCCCCGGTTGAGCCGTCAAGCGTCAGGTATTCGCCGCGCCGGATCACCCGCCCGTTGGCGGACAGTGTGCCGGCGGCGTAGTCGATGCGCAGGTCGCCGCATCCGGCCACGCAGCACTTGCCCATCCCGCGCGCCACCACCGCGGCATGGCTGGTCATCCCGCCGCGCGCAGTCAGAATCCCCTCGGCCACCTGCATGCCGTGAATGTCCTCGGGCGAGGTCTCGACGCGCACCAGGATGGTCTTGCGGCCGGCGCCGGCGACGGCCACCGCTTCATCGGCCGAGAACACCACCTCGCCGGCGACGGCGCCCGGCGAGGCGGGCAGTCCGCGCGCCAACACTTCCTTTTTGGCGTCGGGATCAAGGCGCGGATGGAGCAACTGTTCAAGTTGGCCCGGCTCGACGCGCAGCAGCGCGGTGCGGCGATCGATCAGCCGCTCGCCGACCATGTCTACCGCGATGCGCACGGCGGCCTCGGCCGTGCGCTTGCCGGTGCGGGTCTGGAGCATGAACAGGCGGCCGCGCTCGATGGTGAACTCGAGGTCCTGCATGTCGGTGAAATGACGCTCCAAACGCTGCGCGATCTTGAGCAGTTCGCGGTAGACCTGCGGGAAGCTCTCTTCCAGGGTCGGATGCTGCGCCTTGCGCTGCGCTTCGCTGATACCGTTGCGCGCGGCCCATTTGCGCCCCGCCGCCAGGCTGATTTGCAGCGGCGTGCGGATGCCGGCCACCACGTCCTCGCCCTGCGCGTTGGGCAGATACTCGCCGTAGATACCCTTCTCGCCGGTGGCGGGGTCGCGGGTGAAGGCGACGCCGGTGGCGCAGTCGTCGCCCAAATTGCCGAACACCATCGACTGCACCGTGACTGCGGTGCCCCAATCGTCGGGGATGTTGTTGAACTTGCGATAGGCGATCGCACGATCGTTCTGCCAGGAGCCAAACACCGCGCCAATCGCCTGCCACAGTTGCTCGTACGGATCCTGCGGCAGGTCCTGTCCGGTGCGGGCGCGGATTAGTTCGCGGAATTCGGCGACCAGTTCCTTGAGGTCGTCGACCGACAGTTCCAGGTCGCCCTTGACGCCGCGCGCCGCCTTCTTGCGATCGATGATCTCCTCGAACGGATCGGGGTCGTTTTTGTTCTCAGGCTTGAGCTTGAGCACGACGTCGCCGTACATCTGGCAAAAGCGCCGGTAGGAATCCCAGGCAAAGCGCGGGTTGTTGCTGGCCGCTTCCAGTCCCTTGACGGTTTGGTCGGTCAGCCCGAGGTTGAGCACGGTGTCCATCATCCCGGGCATCGACACCCGCGCGCCCGAGCGCACCGAGACCAGCAGCGGATTGGCGGCGTCGCCGAACTTGCGTCCCAGCAGCTTTTCGACCTTGGCAATCGCCTTGGCCACCGCGCCCTGCAGGCCTTTGGGATAGGTGCGGCGATGCTCGTAGTAGTAGGTGCAGACCCGGGTGGAAATAGTGAAGCCGGGCGGCACCGGCAGCTTCAGCGACGCCATCTCGGCCAGATTGGCGCCTTTGCCGCCCAGCAATTCGCGCATCGTGGCGCGGCCTTCGGCCGTCCCCCCGCCAAAAAAGTAGAGGTCAGGATGCACGCGCGCCATTTATAAACTCTCCTTAAAAGCTATCACTTGTCTGTTTAGCGTTGCTAATCTGGGTTCAAGGCTATCGCCGGCGCGTGGAGGCCGCAAGCGCCGGGGTTTGAAAATTGGTTTGCAAATCGATGCAACCGCTCACTTTAGCCAGCCGATACGCTCCTCCAGCACCCGCGCCAGTTCATTGATCGCAATCCGATCCTGAACCGTGGAGTCGCGGTCGCGCAAGGTAACGGTGTTGTCCTCCATCGTCTGGTGATCGATGGTGATGCCGAACGGTGTGCCGACCTCGTCCTGGCGCCGGTAGCGCCGCCCGATCGAACCGGCCTGATCGTAGGCGACCACGAATTGCCGTTGCAGCATCCGTAGCACTTCCTGTGCCTTTTCGGGCTGACCGCCCTTGCGCAGCAGCGGAAACACCGCCGCCTTGATCGGCGCCAGCCGCGGGTCAAGCCGCAGCACGATGCGCTCTTCGTTTTCCACCACGTCCTCGTCGTAGGAATCGAGCAGGAAGGCGAGCAGGGCGCGATCGACGCCGGCGGCCGGCTCGATTACCCAGGGGCGAAAGCGCGAGCGAGTCTCCTCCTCGAAGTAGGTCAGGTCCTTGCCGCTGAATTCGGCGTGGCGGTCCAAATCGTAACTGCCGCGCTTGGCCACGCCCTCCAACTCGCCCCAGCCGAAGGGATAGAGGAATTCGATATCGGTAGTGCCGCGCGAATAATGCGACAGCTCGTCCTTCTCATGCGGGCGCAGGCGCAGATGGTCGGCGTTAATTCCGAATTTGACGTACCATCCAAAGCGTTCGGTCAGCCAGTATTCGAACCATTTGGCTTCCTCCTCGGGGTCGGGCTTGATGAAGAATTCCATCTCCATCTGCTCGAACTCGCGGGTGCGGAAGATGAAGTTGCCGGGCGTGATTTCGTTGCGGAAGGATTTGCCGATTTGCGCCACGCCGAAGGGCAGCTTGACGCGCTGGGTATCGACGATGTTGGGAAAATTGACGAAGATGCCCTGCGCGGTCTCCGGACGCAGATAGATGGTGCTGGCCGTGTCCTCGACCGGACCCATGAAGGTCTTCAACATCAAATTGAACTGGCGCGCCTCGGTCAGCTCGCCGCCGCATTCGGGACACCGGTTGCTGTCCAGATGGTCGGCGCGAAAGCGCTGCTTGCAGCTTTTGCAGTCCACTAGCGGGTCGGTGAAACTTTGCAGATGGCCCGAGGCTTCCCAGGTGCGCGGATGCATCAGGATGGCGGCGTCCAGGCCCAGCACGTCCAGCCGCCGCTGCACCATCTCGCGCCACCACGCCTCCTTGACATTGCGCTTGAGTTCGACGCCCAGCGGCCCGTAGTCCCAGGTCGAGCTCAGCCCGCCATAGATGTCGGAGGAAGGAAAGATGATCCCGCGCCGCTTGCACAGGTTGACCAGCTTCTCCATCGTAACCTTGCGCTGGGGCGCGGCTGCGGGTGCTTGTACCTGAGACAAAATTGCCTCCCTCAAAAAGTTCAATGGGCCGCCGCCGCGCGATCGGCCGCGCCGGCCACGATTTAAAACCTTGCCTAAGTCATTGCCGGGGTCTCGGCAGGACTCATTGAAGCAGTGTACCTTGCTGTCGGGCGCGAAAAAATTGGCGGCATCGCTTCAATGGGATTTTCGGCCGGCTCCGCCCCCGCTCGCGGACCCGCAAACCTGACCCCCGAACCAATTCCCCTTCCCTTTCAGGGAAGGGGCCAGGGGTTAGGTTTCTGGACAAAACCGGGCCAGGTCGATGATTTCGACCGAAAAACGGCCGCCCGGGTGGATTTCCAGGATCCCCACCGTACCGGGCCGGTCCTCCAGATTGTGCGGCAAGGTGGCGCTGCCAGGATTGATCACCAGCGTGGCGCCGAAGCGGCGCGTGCCCTCGACGTGGCTGTGGCCCTGGATCAGGATATCGACCGGGCCGCCGAAATGGCGCTCCATCGCGTTGATGAACGCCGGGCCGGGAGTTTCATCGGGGGTGGGCAGTTCGTGCGCCAGGCCCACGCGCAAGCCCTCGATTTCCAGCAGATGGGTTTCGCGTACCCGCGCGTCGGGCTCCAGGCGATGGCGATGGTACTCGCTGCCTTCATCGCCGTTGCCGATTGCAACCAGCACTGGTGCGATCGCCGCCAGTTCATCGATCACGCGGTTGACGTAAACGTCACCGGCATGCATGACCAGGTCGACTTCGCGGAACGCCTCGAAGACGGCTTGGGGCAGCCGCTCGCAGGCTTCGGGAATATGGGTGTCGGCGATAAGTCCGATGCGCATTGTGAAGCGGCGGCGCGGCGCGCCGCACCATGGTTTGTATCATGCGGGCGTCGCGGGTTCCATCGAGGCCCGGCGATTGCGAGCAAACGCCCCGCTCTGCGAAGATGGCGGAAATAACGGGCTCATGGGCCAGCTTTTGTCCGGTGGGAGGCAATATGAAATCCAAGCGTGTGGTAATCGGGGCGGCGTTGGCGGCGGCGATGTTCGCCATTGGATGCGGCCATCGGCTGGTCGCCAGCCCGGGCGAACATACGGTCAAGCTCTACCGCGATGAGGCGACTTACGAAAAAATCAAGGAACTGAAAAAACAGGGCGGACCGATCGCGATGCTGGGTCAGATGGGGGCGGCGTTCGTGACCAGGGAGTTGGACAATCACACCCCGGTGCGCATCATCTCGCAGGACTCCGAAGGCGCCCAGGTCGAGGTAACCGACGGTCCCGCCAAGGGCACACAAGGCTTCGTTGCCCGCGACAACCTCAGCTAACCATGTGCGAAATTCAGCAGGGGATCAAATCGCGTTGGGGCCGCGTTCGCCGGTGCGGATCCTGACCACTTCCTCCATCGGCATCACGAAAATCTTGCCGTCGCCGATTCGACCGGTGCGCGCCGCGCGTTCGATCGTTTCAACCACCTGGGCGGCCAGCTCGTCGCCGACGATAATCTCCAGCTTGACCTTGGGCAGAAAGTCGACCACGTACTCGGCGCCCCGGTAAAGCTCGGTATGCCCCTTCTGGCGGCCAAAGCCCTTGACCTCGCTGACCGTCAGCCCCTGCACCCCGATGCTGGACAGGGCCTCCTTGACCTCGTCGAGCTTGAACGGCTTGATGATTGCCTCGACCTTCTTCATATGACTTTCCTTAACCGCCCTTAGCGAACCACCAATATCTCCCGGCCCCAACCCCCGTGGCGGCTCAAAGGAGTATAGGTCCCACCGAACTCTGATTCTATCGCACTCAAGCGGTGTTTATCCACACGGCGCGCGGGGGCAAAGGGTCGCAATCTGGATGCCACCGCGGGAACCAGCCGCACGCAATGCAGCCTCTCGCCGTTGCTTAAAATCAGAGCGATTGCTCATTAAGGCAGCGCGTTTGCTTTAGGCCGCCGACTCTTTTCCGCCTCGCCCCAGCATCGGTTCGCTGCCTGCGGCGAGTCGGCCGATGTTCTCCCGATGGCGCCAGACAACCAGCGCGGTCATCGCCAGAGAGACCAAAAAAAACTGTTCGTAGGAGCACAGCGCGACCGCAATCGGCAGCGCGAAAGCGGCCGCAATCGAGGCCAGCGACACGATGCGCGACGCGCCCAGTACCACCAAAAACACCGCGAGCAGGATGAGCGCCACCGAGCCGGGCGCCAGCCCCAGCCAGATGCCGAAGGCGGCGGCAACTCCGCGTCCGCCCGCAAAACCCAGGAAAATCGAGTAAACCGCACCGACCAGCGTGGCCAGCCCGATTAGCGCCAATCCCGTCTGGCTTACCTGCAGCGCATAGCCAATCAGAATCGGCACCAGCCCCTTGAGCAGGTCGCCGATAAATGTCAGTGCCGCGGCGGTCTTGCCGCCCGCCCGCCCGACGTTGGTCATCCCGATGTTGTGGGAGCCGACAGTACGTGGATCGAAACCGTAAACCTTGCCGACCAGCACGCCGACCGGAATCGAGCCGATCAGGTAGGCCGCCGCCAGCACCAGGAGCGAAGCCACAGTTTGCATGCGATACCTATCGAAACCAAAACGCGTAAACGAATCTTTGTCAGGACGCTATCCACCTCGCCGATATTCGAATCGGACCTTCCGGCGTCCTGTGGAGAATGGTCGGGGTGACTGGATTTGAACCAGCGACTCCTGCGTCCCGAACGCAGTGCTCTGGCCAGGCTGAGCTACACCCCGACAACAACGGCTGGCCTTTCACCGGACCATTTTTATAGCATCCGGCCGCGCAACAAAGCGAGATGGGTAGGCTGCGGGCGGACGAATTGACGGGCTAGCAGGGTGTTGAGGAAGTAGGATTCTGGAGTTTAGCAAGCAGGTGGTCCTCAACACCCTGCATAAAAACTGGCTTCCTTCCTTAATCTTCTCTCCCTTTGGGAGAGATAAGAGAGAGGGAGCAGGCTGTGAAAATCGTTTTTCAACGGGCTAGGCGCGCAGCACGTACTCGCTGGTAAACAGCGGGTAGGAATCGGCGACGAATCGGGCGGCGTCCTTGGCGATTTCCACCTCGCCTTCCTCGGTCCCGCCCACGAAGCGCTGCTCGAGGTCCTCCAGGGTCGGGTAGAAAAGTTCCGCGCATCCGTGCCACACCGGAGCGTCAGGCGTCAGCGCCGCAATCACCCCGTTTTGCACGTAACGGGTCGCATAGCAGTGATACTTCTCTGCCGCGATGCGATGCTCGCGCCAGGCCTTCTCGGCGGCCTTGACATCGAGGTTCTCATAGCGGCGCGAGATGAACATCGACTTGACGCCCGGCGTGCGCTGACCCAATGGGGCCGGCGCCACCCGATCCCATTGCACCACCGGCGAGACCAGGTAGTGGTAGCATCGCGCGCCCATCTCGGCCAGGTCGTCGCGAATCAGCTCCTCGCCCGCCGGCGTGGCATACAGCCGCGCCGGATCCTTGAAATCCTCGAAGCTGTCGAACCACATCTCGGTAACTACATCAAAGGGCGGTGGATCGACCTCGCGATGGGCCGGCCTGGTCTTGCCGCGGAAGACGAGCCTGGCCTTGACGTCGACCAGGTCGACGACGTAGCGGCGGATGCGCGGGCAATGCAGCAGCACCAGTTGCGCGTGATGGTTCAGAAAGCGCTCGCGAAACGCGGCCCGGTCACGCCCCGCCTCGCAGGCGATGAGAGACATCACTTTTCGGCTCTTGACGGCTTGTTCTGCCATCGCGCGGCACCTCCCCTGCGGTCCTTAACGCTCACGGCAGAGCAATACCAAAAGCCGCCTCGCCGTGCCACGAAATCGCACCGATTGCCGCCGCGATACGGCCGTGATAGCGACTTCGCCATGAAGCCTGGACGCCCGGTCGCAAAGACGGAGGTAGGCCCGTGAATTCAGCACCCAAACTGCGCTTCGGAGTATGGTTTGACTTTCGCAACCCGCCACAATGGCGGCGCTCCTACGAAGACATCTACGCCGAGACGATTGAACAAATCGTTTGGGCCGAGGGGCTGGGTTACGAAGGTGCCTGGCTGAGCGAGCATCACTTCGCCCCTGATGGCTACTCGCCCTCGCCGGTGGTCATCGCCGCAGCCCTCGCGGTCAAGACCAAGCGGATGCGGATCGGCACTAACGTTCTGCTGCTTCCGCTCTACCATCCGGTACGCCTGGCCGAGGATTGTGCGACCGTCGATATTCTGTCGCGGGGACGATTCGAACTGGGCGTCGGCCTGGGTTACCGTCCCAACGAGTTCGAGGGCTACGGGATTCCGTACCACGAACGCGCCGGGCGCACCAACGAAGCACTGCAGATTATCCGCCGGCTGTGGGAGGGGGAAACCGTCACCTTTCACGGCAAGTACTATCACATCGACGGCGCGCGCATCGAACCGCCGCCGGTACAGCGTCCGCGTCCGCCGATCTGGGTGGGCGGGCTGGTCAAGGCGGCGGCGCGCCGTGTCGCCCGCTACGGCGACGGCGTGATCGGCGCAGGCATCCGCGGGATATACGAAGCAGCCCGGATCGAGATGGCGGAAATGGGCGCCCAGGGGCGCGATCCGGACAAACTGCGTGTCGCGGAAGGGATGCTGTGGCTGGTGGTATCGAACGATCCCGACCGCACCTGGCATGAGCTGGGCGCCAATCTGCTGCATGTCTTCCAAGACTATGCACCTGGCCTGGAGAAGGCGGGGATGGGCAAGCTGATGCCCTACCCCAAGGACGCCGCGGAGCTGCGCTCGATGCGCTACGTAAACATCGTAACGCCCGAGGAAGCGGTTGCCATGATCAAGCATCACATCGCCGGGATGCCCGCCGAGCACTTCTGTTTCATGACTGTCCCGCCCGGCCTGCCGCCCAAGGTGATGTACCCCTACCTGGAGCTGTTCGCCAACAAGGTGATGCCGCACTTCCGGTAAGGTCTTGGGCGTCGAGTCCTGAGAATCCTGCCTGCAGGGTTGTTGGTGTTGTGTGACGCGATGTCCGCCTCATCGCTCGCTCTACCACCATTTGTGTCAGCCTGTGGCGCCGGCCGGCGCGGCGGACCTTTGCTGAAAAATTCGCGGCTTGTCGCCAGGCGGCGGTCTCGTCACACTTATTAGAAAGAACCCGTTGAAGCAGAATGCTTCGGGTCAGCCAACGCCTGAAGGAGATGCATATGACCCCCACCATCAAGCGCGGCCTAGGAGTGATTGCGTTCTGCACTGCCGCCCTGCTGCTGGCCGCGGCCGCTCGCGGCGCGGACAGCCGGCAAGCAGCGCCTGCGGCGGCCAGTCAGGCGGAAGCGGCCGCCCCGGCTCATCCCAGCCATGAGCAGCTCGCCAAGGAGATGGAAGCCGAACCCTGTCCGTGTATGAGGAGTAAAATGGGCATGACGCAGATGGGCAAAGGACCCGGCCCGATGCCCGGCATGGGCGGCATGATGGGGATGCCCGGTATGGAGATGGGCGGTATGGGAATGATGCCCATGATGCATGAGCACATGCTGATGCACGTGATGATGCGTAACCCCAAACTGGCCGGCAAGATGATGCAGATGCGTGCCGACATGATGCGTGCGGTCGCCGACGTCCTGACCAAGTACGGCAAGGAGATGGAATCGGGCCAATGGCCTGCCGCCAAGGACAAGGGCAACGACAGCGACTAGCCCGATTTCAGGGCGGCTCGCGTTCGGCGGATTTTGGGACCGCGAACGTTTTCCGCCTGCGGAGGTTCAGCGGGCGCGGGGCAGGCCCAGGACGCGCTCGGCGATAATGTTGCGCTGGATTTCGGAGGTGCCGGCCTCGATGGTGTTGGCGCGCGAGCGCAGAAAGCCGTATTGCCAGCGCCCCGACTCCACTGAATAGGGTTGGCGTCCGGTCAGTTGACTGGCGGGCCCCTGAAGCGACATGGCGAATTCGTGCATGCGCTGATTGGTCTCCGACCAGACGATCTTCGACACCGAACCCTCGGGACCCGGTGTGCCGCCGCGCAAGATCGTGGAGAAGCTGCGATAAAGCGTGTACTTCAGCCCCTGCAAATCGACATAGAACTGCGCCAGTTGCTGGCGCACGCGCGAGTCCTTGAGCCGGCCCTGGTTGCGCGCCATGTTGACCATCTCGTTGTAGGTGATGAAGAAGCGCGCCGCTAGCGCCAGCGACATCGTGCCGCGCTCGTTGGCCAGCGTGGTCATCGCCACCTTCCATCCGTTGTTCAGCCCGCCCAGCAGGTTCTCGCGCGGCACGCGCACGTCTTCGAAGAACATTTCGTTGAACTCGGCGCCGCCGGTCATCTGACGCAGCGGGCGGACCGTAACGCCGGGGCTCTTCATGTCGACCAGCAGGTAGCTGAGTCCGCGATGCTTGGGCAAAGTGGGATCGGTGCGCACCAGCAGCATGCACCAGTCGGCGATGTGCGCCAGCGAGGTCCACACCTTCTGGCCGTTGACGATGAACTCGTCGCCGCGCAGCTCGGCGCGCGTGCGCAGTGAGCCCAGGTCGGAACCGGAGCCGGGCTCGGAAAAGCCCTGGCACCAGATTTCCTCGCACGACAGGATTTTGGGCAAGTAGCGTTTTTTCTGCTCGGGGGTGCCGTGGGCGATGATGGTGGGGCCGGCCAGCGACAGCCCCAGCACGTTGAGCGGTCCGGGCGCCTTTACCTTGGCGCACTCTTCATTGAAGATCGCCATCTCGATCGCGCTGGCGCCCTGCCCGCCGTATTCTTTGGGCCAGGCCATGCCCAAAAAGCCGTTCTCGTAGAGCTTGCGCTGCCAGTCGCGCAGCACCTCGACGTCGTCGCGGAACATCGCGCCGTAATCACCGCCGCCCGACCCTTTGGGCAGATTGGCTTCCAAAAACGCCCTGACGCGCGCTCTGAAACGTTCCTCTTCGGGGCTGTAGCTCAGGTCCATTGATCACCTCGAGTGCTGGCAGCCGCGCGGACGGACTTTCAGTGTGCTCCGGGGCTGAGCGTCCTCAGGATACTTTCGCCGAGGACTTCCGACAACCGCACGGCCAGTGCCGATTTGGCCCGCTCGATCACGAAGCCGGCCGCCGCCGCGTGTCCGCCGCCGCCCAGCGCCGACGCGATCTTCGACAGGTCGGCGGTGCAATCCGCGCTGCGCCGCAGGCTGACGCCGCCGCTGCGCATGTCGAGCAGGGCGACGATGGTGTTGGTGCGATTGCGATAGATGTGCGCAGCGACCTCGCTGGAATAGCCAAAGCAGCAGGCCGTCACCAGCTTCAGTCCCTCGCCCAGCGGGCGCTCGCGCAAGGTGCTGTCGGCCAGCTCGGTGCTCTGGCGCATCGCGCGCTTGCCCGACTCCAGCGCCTGCATCAGCGCGCGCGTCATCACCGGCCCACCCAGTTGCAGCAGCTCGCGATAGGATTCCGCGGAACCCAGCGTCTGCACCGCCAGCGCCCAGTCGGAGGATTCGGGCACGCGATGGATCCAGCGGTCGTGGTCGTCGGCCATCTCGATGATCGGAAAGAAGCTGTGCAAGGCGGCACGCCGACTGTCGATATCGGGCAGGTCGGCGCGCGCAGTCAGGAAATTGTATGCCAGGCGAGCGGCGGAAAAATCCTCGGACAGCAGCTTGCCAGCAAAAGGGACAGCGAATTCGCGCGACCCCAGCCGGCGCAGCGCCGAACGATGGTGGTCAATCCAGAAGATGCGCGCGCCGGTGTCGCTGAGGCGCCGTAAATGCTCGCCGGTGCCGTCGAGGTTCCACGACAAATCGGTGATCCAGATCTCGTCGCCCGGACCCGCCACGCGCAATTCCTGGATGGTGCGGTCGGCGTCCTGGTTGGCGGGGAACAGCGCGGTGACGTTAAAGCCCTGGTAGAAGCGGGCCACGGTAACCGCCGCGACCACGCCGTCGAAGCACGACGGTCCATGGCTGACGATCTGGATTTTGCCCGCAGCATGTTTGCTCATTGTCATTTCATTGTAGTTCAAGCCTTAGCTTTGCGAAACCATCGATGGCGCAGGCGGCTGCTTGCGAGGCTGTCTGAAGGCGCATAATTTGCTAGCGTACTTCTGAGACTGCATTTGCGGGAGGATTGGCACAGTGGCGATCAAGATCGGCATCAACGGCTTCGGCCGCATTGGGAGGATGTTTTACCGCGCCGCCCTGGCGCAGAAGGACCTGCAGGTGGTCGCGGTCAACGATATCACCGACCCCGCCACCCTGGCCCATCTGCTCCGGCACGACTCGATCCACGGCGCGCTCAAGCATCAGGTCAAGGTCGAAGGCTCCCATCTGATGGTGGACGGCAACTCCTTTCAGGTGCTCTCCGAACGCGACCCGGCCAAGCTGCCGTGGGCCAAGCTGGGTGTGCAGGTAGTGGTCGAATCGACCGGACTGTTCACGGCGCGCGACAAGGCCGCCCTGCATCTGACGGCGGGCGCCAAAAAAGTCGTGATCAGCGCTCCGGCTGACGGCGCCGATGCCACCCTGTGCATGGGCATCAACCACACCTCCTACGACCCAGCCAAGCATCACATCGTGTCCAACGCCTCATGCACGACCAACTGCCTGGCCCCGGTCGCCAAGGTGCTGCACGAAAATTTCGGCATCGTCAACGGCCTGATGACCACCGTGCACAGCTATACCAATGACCAGATGCTGCTGGACGGGCCGCACAAGGACCTGCGCCGGGCGCGGGCGGCCGCGATGGCGATGATTCCGACTTCCACCGGCGCGGCCAAGGCGATCGGCCTGGTGCTGCCGGCACTGTCGGGCAAACTCGACGGCATCGCGATGCGCGTGCCGACCGCCAACGTGTCAGTCGTCGATCTGACCGCCAACCTCGAAAAGGACGCCGACGAAAAGGCGATCAACGCCGCGATGAAGCGCGCCGCCGAGGGCGAGCTCAAGGGCATCCTGCAATACTGCGAGGAGCCCCTGGTATCGAGCGACTTTAATGGCAATCCGCACTCCTCGATCTTCGACGCGCCGCTAACCAAGGTGCTGGCCAGGCGTTTGGTAAAAATCTTCTCCTGGTACGACAATGAGTGGGGGTTCTCCAACCGGCTGGCCGAAGTCACCGCGATGATCGCGAGCAAGCTCTAGGGTTTAGGTTTGACGCTCCGCTAGGGAGCGCAACTACCATGCTTACCGATTTGCGCAGCCTCAACCTCAGGGGCAAAAAAGTGCTGGTGCGATGCGATTTCAACGTGCCGCTGGAGGGCGGCGCGATCGCCGACCCCGGCCGCATCGACGCCAGCCTGGAAACTATCCGCTACATCCTGGGGCAGGGCGGGGCCGCTGTGCTCTGCTCGCATCTGGGCCGGCCCAAGGAGCGCGATCTCAAGTACACGCTCAAGCCGGTGGCCGAATACTTAAGCGCCAAGCTCGGGATGAAGGTGCCGCTGGCGCCTGATTGTATCGGCGATCATACCGGCCGTATGGTTGGGGTGCTGGCGCCGGGACAGGCGCTGATGCTGGAGAACCTCCGCTTCCATCCCGAGGAAGAGGCCAACGACCCCGACTTCGCGCACGAATTGGCGCGCGGCAAGGACGTTTACGTCAACGATGCGTTCGGCACCGCTCACCGCGCCCACGCCTCGACCGTCGGCGTGACGCGCTATTTGAGCGAGCGTGCGCCGGGGTTCCTGATGATGCGGGAGATCGAGGCGCTCGGCACCCTGCTGCAAAATCCCGAGCATCCCTACGTCGCGATTTTGGGCGGCGCCAAGGTCTCCGACAAAATCGGCGTCATCCGCAACCTGACCGCCAGGGTGGATGCGTTCCTGATCGGCGGCGCGATGGCGTACACGTTCCTGCGCGCGCTGGGCGAGCCGACCGGACGCTCGCGCGTGGAGGAAGACAAGGTGGAACTGGCGGCCGAGCTGATGCAGGCCGCGCGCGCCAAAGGCGTCGCCTTTGAGCTGCCCGTCGACCATGTCGTTGCCGCTGCTCCGTCTGCAGATTCTGTAACCGAAGTGGTGACACGCATCCCGGACGACAAGATGGCGCTGGATATCGGTCCGGAGACCATCAAGCGCTTTATCGCCAAAATCCAGACGGCCAAAACCGTGGTGTGGAACGGGCCGCTGGGCTTGTTCGAGGAGGCGCCCTTCGCGCGCGGCACGATGGCAGTGGGCGAGGCATTGGCCAACGCCGCCGCCAAAAGCGTGCTGGGCCGCGGCGACACGGCAGCGGCCGTCGCGGGACAGCCGTGGGCGTCGAAGTTCTGGCATATCTCCACCGGCGGCGGCGCCAGCCTGGAGTTCCTCGAAGGTATCGAGTTGCCCGGCATCAAGGCGCTGGAAAGATAGCCGGCGGCGTGAACCCCGCCTCAGGCAAAGAAACATCATGCGCAAGAAACTATTTGCAGCCAATTGGAAGATGAATCTGGGGCCGGTGCAAGCCCGCGAACTTGTCAGAGCGATCCGCGCCCAGCTTGACCCGCAGTTCGCCACGTTGGGCAAGGAGCGCGAGGTGATGATTGCGCCGCCCGCAATCCTGATTCCCGCCGTGCAGCAGGAACTGGCCGGCGCCGCAATTGCGCTGGGTGCACAGAACATGCACTTCGAGGACCAGGGCGCCTTTACCGGCGAGATCTCCGCTCCGATGCTCAAGGCATACGGCGTCACCCACGTCATCCTGGGCCATTCCGAGCGCCGCCACATCTTCGGCGAGACTGACGAGCTGATCAATAAGAAGGTCAAATCGGCTTTGCGCCACGACCTGATTCCGGTGCTGTGCGTGGGCGAGACGCTGGCGCAGCGCGAGGCGGGCGACACTACCCAGGTGCTGACCAATCAATTGCTGGGCGGGTTGGCAGAACTGGAGTCCCATCAGATCGCCAAGGTGACGATTGCATACGAGCCGGTGTGGGCAATCGGCACCGGCAAGACCGCCACCCCCGAGCAGGCGCAGCGCGAGCATGGCGCGCTGCGCGCCACGCTGATCGAGCGGGCCGGACGCGCGGTCGCCCACGGCGTCAGAATCCTCTATGGCGGCAGCGTGACGGCGGAAAACGTTGACTCGCTTGTCTCCCGGCCCGATATTGACGGAGCTCTGGTCGGCGGGGCAAGCTTAAAGGCTGACTCTTTCGTGCGAATCGTGCGGGCGCTGACCGTCTGAGCGCCGGCGTTCGTGGGCGGTTATGTATTCGATAGTCCTGGCAATACACACGGTCATCTGCCTGGTGTTGTGCGTGGTAGTGCTGCTCCAGCAGGGCAAGGGTGCCGACATCGGGGCGGTCTTCGGCGGCTCCAGCCAAACCGTGTTCGGCTCCAGCGGGGCCGGCAATTTTCTGACCAAGCTCACCGGCGGCCTGGCTGCGGCCTTCTTCGCGACCTCGATTTACCTGGCGTACAACTCCACGCGCCGGATGACGTCGAGCATCTTTACCGGCTCGCCCGCGCCGGTCAGCGCGCCGGCCAAACCTTCCGGCTCCCACAAGTAGTCAACCCCTGTGCGAGGGTGGTGGAACAGGCAGACACGCGAGTTTGAGGGGCTCGTGGTAGAAATACCGTGCGGGTTCAAGTCCCGCCCCTCGCACCATACAACAGGGCGGTTGCCGCACTAGACCAACGCTGCCGGACAGCCGGCTTCTGTCCGGATTCAAAGCCCGGCTTTCACGACGCCCGGTGACGACATCGACGCTCGTTTTGATGGCGCGAGCCGCTCGTTCCTCAACGCCGGCCGCTACGGCGCTATCGGTCGATGAGGGGACCAAATACACTTGGCCCGGTAACATGCTCGTGCGGACGCCCGCCGCGTCAGTGGAGAGGCGCGGGTGCATCGGCTAGGCTTGCCTGAGGGCAGGAGCGACGCTTCCTATGAACGGCATCAAGATCGGTATTGGCTTCGGCCATTGGCAATATGGGCTGCCCGAACCCGAGGCGCTGTGCACCTGGGCGGAGAGAGCCGAGGCGGTCGGATTGGATTCGATCTGGCTGTCCGACCATATCGTGACGCGCAACCCCAATCTCGACATCGCCTGCCTGTTCGCGATGATCGCGGCGCGCACCCGGCGCGTCAAAATGGGGCCCAGCGTGCTGACGCTGCCGGCGCGCCATCCGATCCAGGTCGCCAAGACCTACGCGACGCTGGACTACATCTCGCGCGGACGCATGATCATGGCGGTGGGCAGCGGCGGCGACCTGCGCGACCTGATCGCGTGCGGCGTGCCGGTCAAGGAGCGCGGCGCGCGCCTTGAGGAAGGAATCGTCATCCTGCGCAAGCTGTGGAGCGAATCCCACGTCACCCATCATGGCCGCTTCTACAGCTTCGAGGACGTGACGATCGAGCCCAAGCCGCACGACGGCCCGCTCGACATCTGGATCGGCGGCAAGAGTGACGCGATTCTCAAACGCACTGCCCGTCTGGGCGACGGATGGTTTCCGGCGCTCACCAGTCCCGAGGAATTCAAGCGCGACATGGAAAGACTGATCGCCTTTGGCCAAGAGTATGGCCGCACGATGAATCCGCGCGAGGCCGGCGTGCTGCTGTTCACCTACCTCACCGACGACCGGGAACGGGCGCGCCAGGTGATGGCGCCGTTTGTGCGGGCGCTGCCGATGGCGCCCGAGGAAGTCGAGGCGCGCTTTGTGGTCGGCACGGCCGCGCAATGCGTGGAGAAGATCCGGCGCTTCGTGGAGGCCGGATGCGCCAAGTTCGTGCTGCGCCCGTCCTGTCCGCCCGCCGAAGTGCCGGCGCAGATCGAGCGGTACGGCCGGGAGATCCTGCCCCGGTTTTGCTGAAGGCCGATGCTCGACCGCAAGGCGGCAACCGCGCTATAAGGGCAGCGATTTAACCAGGAGAATCAGCCATGGCGCTACTGCAAGACAAAGTCGCAATGATCACCGGCGGTACCGGCGCGTTGGGCCGCGCCGTCGCCGAACGCTTCCTCAGCGAAGGCGCCAAAGTCGCCATCCCCTATATCATCGACGCCGAAGTGCCGTTGCTCGAACAGCGGCTGGGCGGGCGCTTTGCGCAAGCCAACCTGCTGGTGAGCAAGGTCGATGTCGCCAATCCCGATCAATTGGGCAAGTTTGTCGACTCGGTGGTGAAAAAGTTCGGCCGCATCGACGCCTTGGTCAACCTAGTGGGCGGCTTCTGGGGCGGCAAGCCGATCTCGGAAACCACGCTGGAGGAATGGCAGGCGATGTTCGACCTCAACCTCAAACCGACCTTCCTGTGCTGCAAGGCGGTGGTGCCGATCATGCAGAAGAACAAGTTCGGGCGCATCGTGTCGGTCGCCTCGCGCAGCGGTCTGATGGGCGCCGGCGACTTCGCCGCCTACGCGGTGGCCAAGGGCGCGATCGCCACCTTTACCTATTCGCTGGCCGAAGAGGTGCTCAACGACGGCGTGCTGGTCAACGCCATCGCGCCCAGCACGATCGACACCGAAGCCAACCGCAAGGCGATGCCCAACGCCAAGCACGAGCGTTGGGTCAAACCCGAGGACATCGCCAAGACGCTGTCCTTTTTGTGCTCGGATCTCAACCAGGTGACGTCGGGCACGGTCGTCCCGGTCTACGGGCTGGCCTGAGGCGCGACGGCGATCTTGCGCGGCTGCATGCGCTGGCATTGGGGGGCACGGCGGGCGCGGCGCCTAGGATCCCGGTCGCGGTCCGAGCCTGGGGTCCCTGATCAGCACGCCTTGCCGATACAATGAGGCGATTTCTTCGTCTGCCAGTTGAAGCAGGTCCTTAAGCACGGCGTCGTTGTCCTCGCCCAGCAGCGGCGCCTTGAGGGATTCCCGGGCCGGCCACGCCGAAAGCTTGACCGGCATGCCGGGGATGTCGAACTCGCCGAGGAATGGGTCGTTGACCGTGCGCACCGTGCCGCGCCGGCGCAGATGCGGATGGGCCATCGCTTCGTTAAGGTTCAGGATCGGTGCGACCGGCACGCGCTCGCGCTCCAGGGCTGCGACCGCGGCCTCGCGGCTGGGGAAGCGAGCCAGCCGCTCCTCGATCGCCGCGGCCAGCGCTTCACCGTTAATCCGCCGCTCGTGACGCGTCTTGAACCTGGGATCTTCCAGCCATTCGGGGGCGTCCAGCGCGCGTGCCAGCGCCTCCCATTTGTGGTCGGGCGCAATCAGGTAGATCCATTGATCGCCGCGGTAGCGGTATGCGCCGCCGCCGCCCTCGGGATGGAATCGGCCGCTGCGTTTGGGCGTGAAGCGCCCGCGCTGGAGCGTGACGCGCGGCACGCTGTTTTGATGGGTATGGAAGTAGGCGTCGATCAGCGCGGCGTCGACGTATTGTCCTTCACCGGTGCGTTCGCGATGAATCAGCGCGGCCAGCACGGCGGCCGCCGCGGTCATCCCGCACAACGTGTCGCCGATCGAGGTTCCCTGATGGGCCGGCGGGCGGCCCGGCTCGCCCAGCAGGTCGGAGACTCCCGCATACGCCGACCCGATATAGTCATAGCCCGGCTTGTCGCTGAGCGGACCGCTCTGGCCGGCCAGCGAGATCGAACACATGATCAGGCGCGGGTTGAGCTTGTGTAAATCCTCCCAGCCCAGGCCCGCACGCGCCATCACGCCGGGTGTGAAGCCTTCGATCAGGATGTCGACCTTTGCCGCGAGCGAGCGCACCAGCGCGCGCCCGCGGGGCAGTCTCAAATCCAGCGCCAGGCTCTTCTTGGAATGATTCTGCTGAAAGAAGTAGGTGCTCTGGGTTACGTCGGCCACTGCGGGATCAAGCGGTTTGAAGCCGGCGCTGCGGGTGCGGTCGCCCTCGGGCGCCAGTTCCACCTTGATGACTTCGGCGCCCAACTCGGCCAGCATGCGCGCGCAGGTCGGCCCCGCGACATACTGGGTGATGTCCAACACGCGGTAGCCGGTCAGCATCGGCGATCCAGTGCGCATGAGTCTCACACCTCGGCGAAGATGTAAGTAACGCGCGCCGGAGCAGCGGGTCAAACCTGCGCTGCGCGCGCAAGGATGGGCGGTGCGCTATTTTCGCCGCGCCGCCTGGCGGACGAATTCATCGATTACCCCAAAGCGTTCCACCGCCGCGCGCAGCGGCGCGTAGCCGCTGGTGCGTCCGGGCATCCAGCGGGTGAGTCCTTCCATATCAAGCAGCGCGCGCACGCGTTCATCGTCATGGCGCATGCCCAACAGCAGTTGGGCGAAGCGCCTGACCGGCGCACTTTCGGCGTCCTCCGCCATCACCGTGAAGTTGCAATGGTCGTAGGCCGGGGTGCGGGCCACAACCCGCGTCGCGCCGGGCGCGGCCGTGCCGTCGCGTTGGAACAGCCGATGGTTGGATTCGATAACGCAGGCGGCGTCGGCCTGATTGCTGAGCAGCGCACGCATCGCTTCGCGCTCGCCCCCGACATGATCGCCGTGTTTGCCGTACAGCAGGTCGAACCTGATCACCTCGAAGTCCGCGCCGGGTTTAAGTCCCTGTTCGGCCAGGAAGTTCAGTGGAATCAAGGTCGCTTGCGGCGAGTCGGCGGCACCCACCGCGACACGCCGACCCTTGAGTTCGGCAGCTGTGTGGATCGAGTCGCCGGAGCGGACCACGATTACGGAGACCAGGTCCCGATCGGTATCGCGCATGCACAGCGCCTGGACCTTGCGGCCGGTCGCCGCCGCGATACTTTCGCTTTGCAGCCACGCCAGCGGCGAGTTCCACGCCACTGTAATCAGGCCGTCGAAATGGGCGCGCACCTGGCGTTCGTAGTTGGAGAACAACACGTAGTCGAAATCCAGGCCATGGCCGATGAAATAGGCACGAAACCCGTCCCAAATCGCGACCACCTTGGGATCGTACGCGACCGCGCCGAGAATCAACGTCTGCTTGTCCTGCATCGCCATCTCCCTAAAACAGCTTCATCCCGCACACGGCCTTGCCGATAAAGTCGTAGAGCACATCGGTGGTGGGCGCCATCACGCCCGCGGCGCGGGCGTCGCGAAAGCATCGCTCCACGCCGGTCTCCTTACGGAAGGCGGCGCCGCCGCACACACGCATCGCCAGATTCATCACCTGGTCGGCAGCCTCGGCGGCCGCAGCCTTGCATTCCAGCACGCGCAGCATCGTATCGTCGCGACCCGCCTGGATAGCCGCGGCGGTGTCATCCAGCAGCGTGCGCGCCATCGCGGTCATCACACGCATGCGCGCGATGTAGTTGCGAATCGTCGGCAGGTCGGCGAGCCGGCCGCCGGTGTCGGCGTGGCGGATGCGGCCGGCGTGCTCCGCCGTGCGCTGCACGGCCGCTTCCATCAGGCCCACCGCGCAAGCGGCGCTGAGCGCGTTGAACATCGGCAGCACGGTGCCCATCATGATGTCGAAGCCTTTGCCGTCCTGGCCCAGCATCGCGGCGGCCGCAATGCGCGCGCCGCGGGCCACAACCGGCGACGAATCGTTGCCGCGCAGACCCAGACCGTCGAAGCGGCCGCTCACCTCCACACCGGGCGTGCGGGCCGGTACCAGCCACAGCGTACTGAGGCCCTCTGCGGCAAGCGGCCGCGACGACCACACATAAGCGGTCGCGGCCGCGGCGGAAGTGACCCAGCTTTTGCGCGCGTCGAGGATTACGTCGGCGCCCTCAGCCCGGGCGGTGCCGGCCGGCGCCCAGAAATGACTGCGCGATCCCTCTTCGCTGAAGGCCAGCGTGCTCAAATGCTCGCCCGACGCCGCCGCGCGCCGCACCTCGAGCGGAGCATGCGCCTCCAGCACCGCGACCCCGCAATAATGCATACACAGCACCATCGCGGTCGACCCGCATTCCTGCGCGATGCGGCGCACGATGTCGGCGGCGGCGCCGACTCCCAATCCCAGCCCGCCGGCTTCGCGTGCGCTCACCGCGCCCATCAATCCGGCGCCAGCCACAGCCTTGATCGACTGCGTTGGGAACATCCCGCGTGCGTCAACCTCCGGCGCGGCGGGTTTGATCGTTTCGTTACAGATCCGTCCCAGAGCGTTCCAGTAAGGCTGTGAAAGAGTAGTCATCAGCGCTCCGCCTGCGTGGCCTGCCGCAGGGAAGCGCCGTAAGGCGGTTCGCTACGGCAGGACGATATCCGGCCCGATGCCATCGGGCCGCTTATGAATTCACCGAATGCGAATCATGATGACATGGCGATTAGCATGGATTTTCGCCGCGCTGCAACGTTTGCCGGTCAGTGCCGGCCGCGCAACTGGCCGATGCGGCGGGCGAAACCGCGCTCGCGCTGCTCGATTTGGCGGCGGCGCTCCTGCGCACCGGCCATCCGGGTGCCCGGCGGCAGCACATCGGCCAGCTGCGAAAGTTTCACCAGCCGTGCTGTTGCGATCGCTGGATTCTCCTCTTTGGGCGGATGCGGCAGCGCCTGCCATCGGATCAGCATCTCGCCGCTGTTGAGGTGCGCGGTGTCCACCCAGTTGTAAACGCCGGGATCGGCGGGCGAGATGACCAGTGTGATCGTGCCGTCGGCATTGGGTGCGGCCTGCGCATGGTTCATCGAGCCGGTGGCGGATATGTACTCCATCCCGATCATCCAGTGGTCGCAGACCTGGAAGCCCACGTAGCGCGCACCGATCGGGTCGACGGTCAGGACCAGCGCCTCATCGTCGGCAATCTCAAAATGGCCGAAGCTCGTGATCTGGGTCAGCAGACCGCCGGGGGTCGGCGAGGGAGGGGTGAACTGATTGGCAGGCAGGCGGTAGCACGCCTTGCGGTTAAAATCCAAAACTGCCGGTATGAAGGCGCGCAGCTTCTCCACCGCTCTTTCCACCATCGCGGCCTTGCCCGGCGCGGGGCGCGGCGGCGGCCCACCCACGCGCTCGATCGAAATCAGCGGCGGTGTTTCAGCCGTCCAATCGCCCAGGCTCGGCCGCAGCAGCAGCGCCATCGACTCCGGCCGCGTCTGCATGTGATTGCGCCGCCCATCGGCCGGACTTGGGTCGATGGTGATCTCAAAGGTGTCGCCGGCACCGACTTCGATCGCATCCAGGCTCAGATAGGCGTTGCTGTGGGGAAACGCGTCGGGATAAGGGCCGCCGCGCCCCATCACGGTCAGCGTGCATTCGGCGGGCGCGGGGCGGCGTATCCTGCCCCGCACGACGTAGCGCGACTGGCCGTCGATGGCCGCGGTCGCGTACAGATTGTCGGGGTTGTCGATACCCCATCGATTGCCGGCAAAAGCCACGCCGAACCACTTGTGCGGCGGCGTCTGCACCCACACCAGGGTGGGATGGGCGGGGTCGCTGTTGACGATCCAATCCAGGCCGCCGCGCACCGTTTCACCCACCGAACGCTCCAGCGTCGCGCGGCCCGACGCCGTCTGCGCCAGCGGGTCGGCGGCGAATAGCCGATGCGCGATCGCCAACTGTTCCTGGACTTCAGGGGTGTGAAAAATCTCGACCGATTTGGCTTCGAACGCCGCCTGCTCGGCATCGTCAACAAAGATGTCTATCGCCATCAACTGCTCCGTATGTATTTGGACCACAGCGGGCCTGATTGTAATGGCCTCGTGAGGGGATTTGAACCGTGCGGTCCCAAGCGCACTATACGGCCTCAGCGCGCGGTGATTCCGCCGTCGACGACGAATACCGCGCCAGTCACGAAGCTCGATTCGTCCGAGGCGAGGTAGAGGGCGCAATAGGCGATATCTTCGGGCGTGCCCAGGCGGCGAATCGGAGAAAACCGCAATGGTCGGTTGGAATCCTTGAGCGGACCCACCACCGGTTCCACCATCGGCGTGTCGATCACACCGGGGCAGATGCAATTGACCCGGATGTTGCGCGGACCGAACTCCACCGCGAGCGCGCGGCTGAGCGAGATCATCCCGCCCTTGGAGGCGGTGTAGGCATGGGCGTTCTCGCCGCCGACCAAAGCCGCGACCGAGGAGGTGTTGATGATCGAACCGCCGCCGGTCCTAAGCATCTCGGGAATCGCATATTTGCAGGTCAGAAACACGCTCTTCAGGTTGATGGCGAGCACCCGATCCCAGTCTTCCTCAGGCGTCTTGAGGATGTCCTGCATGGACAGGGAGGAGGAGTAGCCGACCCCGGCGTTGTTGTAGAGCACGTCGATCCGGCCCCACGACGCCAGTGCGCCCTCGATGAGCCGGCGCACCTGCGCCGAGTCAGAGACGTCGGCGCCGATGTGGATCGCCTCGCCGCCGGCGGCGCGCACCCGGGTTACGGTCTGTTCGCCGGAGGCGACATTCCAGTCGCTGGCGACGATTTTCGCGCCCTCTTTGGCAAATAACAGGGCGGCGGCCCGTCCCTGTCCGCCGCCCGCGCCGGTGATGATCGCCACTTTGTCTTTCAGTCGCATCTTCGCCTCGCCTCCAATGCTTTCGATCAACGCATTGTATCCAATATCCGAAATCTTCCGGCAGCAATTCCATCTCGCCGCTCTTTGCGTGGCGCGGGCCGCTGTGCCGATCTTCAAAACTGAGCTACCGAAAGAGTCAAACAGAACCGGCGGCGGGCAGCGCCGCGGACAGAGAAAATTGCGGCAAAGAGAATTGTGTTGCGGAAGCCACATGATCGGCTTGCTTAAGTGTCCCGCAACTGCGCTACAAAGGAGCCGACGGCCGCAAGCGCGGCGTCACGAGGTGCACGACCGTGGACACGGCAAGCCAGGCGCTGGATGGAGTGCGGGTGGTGGATTTGACCCGCCACGTGGCAGGCCCTTTCTGCACCAAGCTGCTCGCCGATTACGGCGCCGACGTGATTAAAATCGAGCAACCCGGCCGCGGGGATCCCGCGCGCTGGATCGGACCATTTGCCGGCGATATCCCTCATCCCGAGCGCAGCGGGCTGTTTTTGCATCTCAACACCAACAAGCGCAGCCTCACCCTGAATCTCAACTGCGACACGGGGCGGGCCATATTGCTCAAGCTGATAGGCTCGGCGGACATCCTGGTCGAGAACTTTCGAGCCGGCACAATGGCTTCGCTGGGTCTGGACTATCCGCGCCTCGCCATGCTCAATCCGGCGCTGGTGATGACCTCGATCTCCAACTTCGGCCAGAGCGGGCCGTATCGCGACTGGCGCGCCTCGGAACTGGTGCTGTACGCGATGGGGCATGAGATGTGGGGCACCGGAGCGCCAGACGCCGAGCCCGCCTCGATGGCGAACAAGCTCAACCTGCATCTGGCCGGCCAGGCCGCCTGTGCCGCCACGCTATGCGTCTATTTCGGCGCCCAGCTCAGCGGAAGCGGCCAGCATATCGACTTGTCGATCATGGAGACGCTGGCGGCCGCACCCGATCGGCGGGGGGTGGCGCTGGTTGCCTATCAGTATTGCGGGGATCGGATGCGCCGCCAGCCGGCCGTCCAGGGTATCGACCCGCCGCCCTTTTTGAATTCATGCGCCGACGGCCTGTTCGAGATTACGGTGGGCATAAATCGATGGGACGACTTTGTCCGCGCGGTCGGCGAAGAGTGGATCAGAGATCCCGCCTTCCGCCCGCCGCTGCGCGAGCGCGCAGCGAGCGAGCGTTTCAACCGTCATTGGGTTCCCTGGTGCATGGCCCGCACCAAGCACGAACTCTTCGCCCGCTTCCAGGCCGGCGGTCTGCCGTGCGCGCCGCTCAACACGGTCGCCGACCTGGTCAATGATGAGCAGTTGATGCAGCGAGAGTTCTTCGTCCCCATCAACCATCCGGTGGCGGGCCCCATCACCTATCCGGGGGCGCCGTTCAAGATGAAGGAGGCGCCTTTTGCGATTCGCCGCCCCGCTCCCACGCTGGGGCAGCACAATGCGGAAATTCTCGGTGAGCTGGGCTACGGGGCCACAGACTTGGCGGCACTCAGCGCCGCGGCGGTGATCTGATCGGATGACGCAGACGGAGGTCTAGCTCAATGTCGTTGCCGCTCAAGGGGATCCGAATCATCGACCTCGGCGTGGTCGCCGCCATCCCGTACAGCACGATGATGCTGGCGGACATGGGCGCCGAGGTCATCCGCGTCGAGACCACCCAGGTCTTTCCCAATCAGACGCGCGGGGTGCTCGCGCGCCCCAGCCGCGAAATGGTGAAACACTGGATAACCACTTCGGGCGGCTACCCCGGCCGCGACCCGGGCGAGCGGCCGTGGAACCGCTACCCGTTTTTCAACTACATGGCCCGCAACAAGCTGGGGATGACGGTCGATCTGCGCAAGCCCTCGGGTAAGGAGGTGTTCGCCCGCCTGGTCCGCATCAGCGACGCGATAATGGAGAACAACACGCCCAGCTCGCTGGAACGGATGGGGATCACGTACGAATGGCTATGTGGCATAAAACCCGACATTGTGTTTGTGCGCCTGTCCTCCTTCGGTCAGACCGGACCTTTTCGCGACTACCGTGCTTTCGGTCTTCAGACCGAATCCTACTGCGGCCATGACCTGTTGCGCCGCTATCGCGACCGCGACCCCAGCCACAATTCCTGGGCGGTGTCTTCCGACCATGCCGGCGGACTGTCGGCCGCGATCGGCTGCCTGATGGCACTGATTCGGCGCCGGCGCACCGGGCGCGGCGAACTGGTCGACGTGTCGATGGTCGAAAGCTTCCTCAACGACATCGGCCACATCGTGATGGACTTCACCATGAACGGGCGCGTGCAGGAAAGCCTCGGCAATCGCGATCCCGACGCCGTGCAGGGAGTTTATCGTTGCCGCGGCGACGACCGCTGGGTCGCGATCACCATCGCGACCGACGAACATTGGCGCGGTTTTAGTGACGCGGCGGGAAATCCGCCCTGGTGTGATGATCCGCGCTTCACCACGGTCGCCGGGCGCATCCGCGATCAGGACGCGCTCGACCCCCTGATTGAGAGCTGGACCTTGCAGCGTGAGCATCGCGAGGCCGCCGCCATCCTGCAAAGTCACGGCGTCCCCGCGGGTCCGGTGATGGACGACGCCGACGCCTATGCCGATCCGCATCTTAATGCGCGTGGCTTCTTCGTGGCGCTGAGCCAGGCGGACTGTGGAACTCACCTTTATCCAGGCCCGGCCTGCAAGCTGTCAGCAACGCCCATTCAGATGCGCCTTCCACCGGTGCGTCTGGGCGAACACAACGAATATATTTACAAGACACTGCTCGGATACTCGGATGAGGAGTACCGCGCGTTGGAAGCCGAAGGCCACATCGGCACCGATTACGCCGCGCACGTCCCGTAGCCGGGTCAAACCGCCTTGCCATCACCTCAGCCGATGAAAGCACAAAATGTATAAATCTCGGTTCTCTCCCTCCGGGATGAGACTGAAGTGAGGCAGGCAGGTGGCGGGAAATGCTTTTTTCGATTACCTGCTGGAAATCCGTGTGGCGCTATTTCAACCCTGCCCTGCTCAGATCGGCCGCGCGCTCTCTTTGTGCGGCAAACTCACCCGCGACGGCCATTTCAAGAGAAAATTGAGGGTTAAGCCTCAGAATTTCCGCCACCTCCGCCCGTGCGGCGTTGTCCTCCCCGCTCTCAATATAGTCAATTGCCAGATCGACGCGTGGCCACACCTCACCAGGATGAACTGCCAAATAAGCCTTCAACGAGGAGACGGCTTTTTGCCAGCGGCCCAACTGAGTATAAGCTCGGCCTTGCTCATATAGATACCGAAGCTTCACCTGGTCAGGGCGATTCGCCTTGTCAGCCGCTGCCAGCGCCTCTATCGGCCTCCCGATGTCGTTCATCACTTCTGCCAAGGCATCGTAGCTACGAGGCGCTTCGCTACCGAAGTTGGCATCGAGCATGAGCCCCCTTTCGACTTCCGCCGCTTCCGCCCGCGCGGCCTCCAAGTCGCCCAGTGCGCTGTAGTCGCGAGCAAGATATGCGTGGGCGTAAATGTCGCCCGGATAGAGAGCAATGTAACTCCTCAGAGCACGAAGCGATTGTTCCCATCGTCCGAGCGAGGTATAGGCGCAAGCCCGTTGAAACAAGATCCCACGTTTGTGCGGATACAGACGCATCCCCTTCTCAGTCGCGGCCAGGCCTTCGGCATGCTTAGCCTGACCATTAAATGCACAGCCGAGCGCCGAGTAGCCATCGGCCGAGGGAGCGGCGGCGACAAGCTGTTGAACCTTCGCCGTCTCCGCCTGCGCGGCATCCTGGTCGTTCGTGCTGTAGTAGTCAATCGCCAGCCAGGCATGAGGCCAGGGTGAATCAGGAGATCGGCTCAGATATAGGTTGAGAGCGGCAATCGCTTTATCCCATCGTCCCAGGAAAGTATCAGCCCAGCCCTCCACCCATAGATAATTGACGCTGTTTACAGGATCCAAGCGCATCGCCCGTTGTATTGCAGCGATGGCTTCAGGCGGCGAACCCTGAACGGCGAGTACAGCTGCCAGGACGGAATAGCCGAAAGCAGCATTGCGATCGAGCGCAATACAGCGTCGAACCTCGGCCAGTGCCTGTTCGTATTGATCTTTCGCTAAATAGGTCTGAGCCAGCACGCTGTGGGCCAAGGCCAACGAGTCATCCAGAGCGGCGGCCTGCCGAGCCTGATACAAAGACCGTTCAAGGGCGTCCGGATCCCGATCGAAGCCAAGGGCCGATCCCAAATAATAGTTCAAGCCCAAAAACGCGTACGCGAGGGCATACGCGGGGTCCAACGCGAGGGCTTTTTCGAGCATCCGGCGCGCCTTCGCATTGCCGTCCCTGGTAAAGCTCAGCAGGTACTCGGCCCCGCGAAGCAAATCGTCATATGCCTCGAGGTTCTCTGTGCTTCGCGGAACTACAATCCCTCGCTGCGACAGGGCGATCTGGAGGTTCAGGGTCGTCACGACGCGCCGCACGATCTCGTCTTGCAGAGCGAAGACATCGCGCAGCGGCCGGTCATAATGCTCGGCCCACAGTTCAGCACCGCTGGTGGTGTCCGCCAGCTGAACCGTGACCCGCACCCGATCGGCGACCCTGCGCACGCTGCCCTCCAGGATATACCGGACTCCCAATTCCCGGCCTACCTCTGGTAGCTTTGCCGCCCTGCCCTTGTAGGTGAAGGTCGAGGCTCGGGCGATGACAAGCAATGGCGGAAGCCGGGAAAGACCGGTGATCAGGTCGTCGGTGATGCCGTCGCTGAAATACTCCTGCTCGCGGTCGCCGCTCAGGTTGGTGAACGGAAGCACTGCGATCGAGGGTTTATCAGGCAGCGGGGGCGGCCCGAGGCCGGCCGAAGGTCCGGATGCCGATGATGCAGACGGACGCTGCGACCAGTGCAGCACCGTCAGCAGGAGGCCGGCGATGAGTGCCGCGCCGGCTGCTGAAAGCAGGCCGGCAATCCCGTATCTGCCTGGGCGAGTCCGATTCTCCTCGGGCGCACCGGATGACAGGCCGAAATCCACCGCCTTGGCGCCCAGCGGCAATTGGCGATTCTGATGGCCGTTCAATTCGCCATCCGCGACCGCAACCGGTTGCAGTTGGCCGCTCCCATCGCCAACCGGCTGCAGTTCGCCATTCAGGACGACAACCGGGGCGATGAAACGGTAGCCTTTGGCGGCAATGGTTACGATGAAACGAGGCGCATCCGCGTCATCTTTTAATACGCGGCGAATCTTGCGAACCGCCGTGTTAATCGCGTTCTCGCTGTCGATAAAGACGCCCTTGCCCCAGATGCGCTCCAGGATCTCGGCGCGGGTCACAACTTGACCGTGCCGCTGCACCAGCAGACACAGCAATTCCATCGGGATGCGCTCGAGGCGAACGACCTCGCCGGTGCGGGAAAGGCGGTAGGCGCCGGGGTCCAATTCGAAATCCGCGAAGCGGCAAACTTCCGACATTCCAATTTCCCCCAGCCGGAAACAGTCCGATCTTAGGCGCAAATCGGTATCTACACAAGTCTTCAGAAGTCTACAGACGTCCTCCATTGTTCATTTCTGCATTCTCGCGATGATGGCCCCACCAGTTCAATGGAGGTGAACGATGAACACCAAGCACTGGCTCTTGACCAACGGAGGTGCGGCGCCAGGCTGTTTCGGCCCGCAAATCGAGCCCACAAATGAGACTTATCGATCCTGCGCAAGACAGAGAGCGGGACCCTCGGGGGCGCGAGGCCGTCTGGCCGCCGTTTGTGCGGTGCAAAATTCCACAGATCTGCAACAGAAAAATGGAGGATCCCAAATGCATCGATTCGCGAAAGTTGTCCCGATTGCAGCAATTGCGCTGGTCACAGCACTGGTCGCGCAGCCATCGTCGGCCGCGGTCACGACCAACATAAAAGTGCCGTTCTCTTTGGCATTCATCAACCCGTGCAACGGCGACCCGATGGTCGACGCCGGGGTCGATCTGGTGCTCGCAACCACTACCATCGACGCCGCGGGCATTCATACCGACGTTCACATCAACGAACAGAGGGCGCGTGATACAGACCTCATGACGGGGGTTGAGTGCGTAGATACCGGAGCCTTACACGAGAGCGGATTCAATTTCGTATTCACCCCTTCCGACACCTCCGAGGGGCCAACCGGTGATTTTCCACTGACAGTAACCGTTACATTGGATGGAGTCGCCGCCTGCCCCAAGGGTGCAGGAAGCTTCACCCTTTCATTGCTGGCTCACGCAACGGTGAATCCCGACGGGACCCTCAAGGTATTTTTCGACAACACTCCGGGCGCGGTTAAGTGTATCGGTCCAGGATGAGTGGGCTGCATTGAGCGAGACCCGCCGCCTGATGCGGCGGGTCCTCCGACCGAGGTGCGCATTACTTCGACAGAGGTGAAATCATGACAGGACATAATTGGATTTTGAAGAGCGCGGCCATGGTCACGTTTACAATGGCGGTCCTGGCGGCGATGCTCGGATTGGGATGGTCAAGGGCGTTGGCTGACGAGCCCATCGTCGGCCTGTGGCTGGCCACCTGGACCGATAACAGCAATGGACCCGGCAAGGGAACGGTAATTCTGCAAGCATGGGACGTTTGGCACGCGGACGGTACCGAGACGCAAAACGACAGCGGACCGGTGATCATCGGATTTGTCTGTCAGGGCGCCTGGAAGCCGCTTGGCAACCGCACCTATTTTCTCTCTCACCCCTCCTTCAACTACCTGGGCGCGGACGGTCACCTGGACGCGACCAGCAGCAGCGTAATCTATGAGAAGGTGACCGTCAGCAAGGACGGCAATTCCTTTGCAGGAACCGGGCTGATCAAGGTCTTCACCGGGACCGATCCGTTTGCCCCGTCCACGACGCTCATCGGTTCGCTGCCGATAAAAATCGCGGGAAAACGGGTGGCGGCGGACCCCGGCCAGCTTCCCTGAGCCGGAAGAACCGAGCGCGCACGCGATCGGTGGGGCGGCTCTGGCCACCCCACCGATCTTAACTCGGCGAAGCCCGAATTCAGCAGGACGGACGTCTTGAAAGACTCTGATGCTATCCCTGGCGTGCCCCTCACTTGTTGATTGACATGATCGAACCGGGGAGCGCCGCGTCTGGCGCATTTCTGTATTCCCCCGGGACATCATCGTCGAGCTTCGGGGCGGAAGTCGCGATCGCCACGGTGGCGTGATTTTCCTTGAGGTTAAGCACCGTTTGATGATGGAGGATCATGAAGTTTCCTTTCAGCGCAGGGTTGGGAACCTCCATGTACATATACATATTTTCCTTCCACAATTTGCCCTCGGCGTCATAATCTTCGAGACACACGAGTTGCCAGTTATCTTTGTCGATGTAGAGTACGGTGTGAGAGAAGCACTTGCGCCCCGGATTGTCGGGCACAAACACGCTATCGATCACATACACATCACGCAGTTCCCATCGGCCCAACACCGGCTTGGGCCAGCCCGGAACATAGCTTTTCACATGAATGCCTTCCAGGCTGTAAAGCACCGCCGGAGCGCCCGCCGCATGCTCAAACGCCAGAATTCTGGCTTCGCCCAAAAGCGTGTTTCTGCCGTTTGCGGGTTCGAAGCTGAAATCCCGGGTGGTGCTGTCACTGCTGCCGTTTTGATAGGTGCAACGGCCACCCGTGGAATATCGGTAAGAGCGCCGAAGCTGGGGCAGGTAGAGGTATTGCTCAGAAACCCTGGTCGGGTCATCGGGCCGCAATGTGAGCTGCACAGAGTATTTGACGTTTTCAGGCGCACTAACATCGGCGCGCAGCGAGTTTAAATAACCCTTGCCGTAATCGGGATTGATTGGCAGCCCCGGAGCGCTGAGATGACTCAGCCGGTATACCTCCAGGCTTCCCTCAGAGATGATGCGCAGGTTGAGGAATCTGTCGAGCATAAAAGCCGTCCACGGCCACCACAGAACGGCAGGATTCGGCGCGTAGCGCGCGTTGTACATTGCCTTGTCGGCAAGGTTTGGCTGGTGTGCGATCGGGAACGGCAGGCCGGCGATATAATTCTTGATCGTATAGCCGCCGCTATCGAGCCTTAACAGGCGGGTCTGGTTGCCGTACTTCTCGGTGTCTTCCCAGTATCGCCGGGGCCAGGTGTAGCGGATGGTCGGCCCAACGGTAATCGTGAAGTCCGAAGAGCTGTCCACGTGCAGGAAATGCCGGCCGCTGTACAGGACCTGGATCCCGACGGGCATAAAGCGTTTGTAGCGCTGCCAGTTGCCAAGGGTTATTTGGGTGCCGGGCTTGATCGTCTCGGCGGAATCGCTCGCCGCCAGGTTGGCGTAGTTGGCGGGGTCAAACAGCACCGGCGCGCCCTGCGCTTTCCCACCGAGGAGCAGGCAGATGATGAGAAAAAGCGCGCATGAAACTCCGCTTGCGGCGCCTAGGCGATCAGGATGATGCGCGTCAGCGGCGTCTCGCACGCAATCCATACCGGGTCCTTCCGAAACCTGCTCCATTCGGACTCGCCCCCAGAGGTACAATGCGCTCGATGCTAAAAGGATTTAACAAAAAAGTATGGGGTGCGCAACTTAAAATATAAAGATTTATTCTGAATATAGAAGAATTAAGTCGAGGGCCTCAATCGTCCCTGGCCTGAAAACCGGCGGCGTCGCGCCGGTGTCAGAATGACAGGGCGATTCCCCAAAGCCGCTTGAAGCCGACCGCCTGGGTCGCGAAACCTTCCGTGGTAGCAAGGGAGATATATTAATGACCGGTCGTGGGAGGGCTCGTATCAATCAATTGCCAGGCCTATTTACGACTCCGGCGCGATGCGATTTGGAGGATGATTGACCCGTTTAATCCATGGGACTCCCAAGAGGCGGGCGGCCAACCATACGGGGGCTGCGGGTGACCGGGCGGATCCGCGCTCTCGCTGAACCGACTGGCTGATTCAGCACGACCTGTGGTACGAGACGCTGGCGTTTATCCGTGGCAGTCCTGCGAGGTGCCAAGTCGCATGAAACTGAAACTGGATTACGGTTCCGAGGGATTAACGGTAGACCTCCCGGAGCAGCGGACCACCGTGATCGAGCCGATGCCCCTGGCGGCCGTGGCGAACCCGGCGCAAGCTTTACGCAATGCGATCAGGGCGCCCATCGGCAAAGCGCCACTGAATGCGCTGGTCAGACCGGGGCGGAGCATCGCCATCTCGGTGTGCGATATCACGCGGGCGCAACCGCGCCGGTTGATGCTTGAGGCATTGTTTGCGGAAATGCCGGGCATTCGGAGGAAAGACGTCACGATCTTCATCGCCACGGGGACCCACCGGCGCAACACCCCCGCCGAAATCGAAAAGATGATCGGAGCCGGGTTCGCGCGAAGCTGCCGGGTGGTATGTCACGACGCGCGCGACAGCGCGTCGCTCGTGCATGTCGGGGATACCGCAAGCGGTGTGCGGGTGCTGTTGAATCGGGAATGGGTTGAGTCGGATTTCAAGATCACCACGGGTTTTGTCGAGCCGCACTTCTTTGCCGGTTTCAGCGGCGGACCCAAGATGGTGGCACCGGGCCTGGCCGGCCTGGAGACGGTCATGACGCTACACAACGCCGAACGCATCAGCCATCCCAAAGCCACCTTCGGGGTGATCGAAGGGAATCCCATTCATGACGACGTCCGCGAGATTGCGCGCATGACCGGGGTGGACTTCGCCCTGGACGTCACGCTTAATCGCGAGCAGAAGATCACGGCGGCATTTGCAGGCGATCTGTTCGCGGAGCATGGGGCGGCCTGCGCCGCCGTGCGCGAGGCCGCGATGCGCCCGGTCCAAGCACCGTTCGACGTGGTGGTCACCACCAATTCCGGCTACCCGCTGGATCAGAATCTGTACCAGGCGGTGAAGGGCATGTCCGCCGCCGCGAAGATCGTCAAAGAGGCAGGAACGATTATTTGCGCCGCGGAATGCCGCGACGGCATTCCCAATCATGGCGCCTACGGCGAGCTGCTGACCAGGAGCGCCTCGGCGCGCGCGCTGCTCGACATGATCATGGCGCCCGGCTTCTCCAGCCCCGATCAGTGGCAGGTGCAGATTCAGGCGCAAATCCAGTTAAAGGCCAGGGTGCTGGTCAAAGCGGGAGGACTGTCGGCAAACCAACTGCGCGCCGCGCACTTCGAGCCGATCGAAGATGTCGAAGCGGCGGTCCGCGAAGCATTGAAGGCAGCCGGCCCCAACGCCACGCTGTGCGTCCTGCCCCAGGGTCCCCAGACCGTGCCCTACATAAAGTAGGGCAATCACCTTTCACCGTCAGCCTGGCATATTGCCGCGCATCTTCAAAAATCCCCCCGCTGCGGCGCGCCGGAGTTGGAGCCATCGAGCAATATCGGTTGATGATCAAAGGCAGTGGGTGGGCCGAAGCGCGCGGCGGCCGTGAGGGCTCTGGCACGCTTCCAGTCCAAACGGCTGATGTTTTTTCGCTTCAATCCCGCCGAAATTTAATCACTTCGGCCCGACTCGGGGCCGGCCATGCCCAGGCCGTCGGCGATCAGATTGACGACCATGTGTTCGCGCGCAGCCAGGGCGGCAGGGGATAAAGGATCGGCGATGCCGATGTACTGGAGGGCGGGCAGCAGCAAAAAATAGCCGAAGGTTTCCACGGTGATACTGACGATGAGTTGGAGGACGTCGACCTGGCGCATCCGCCCGGCTTCCATGTCGCGAATCATAAATTCCCGTCCGCCGTCCACCAGCGGCTTCAGATACTGGCTGGCGACGTCGCGGGCGCGGGATTGTTCGTCGATGACTTCGCGCACGATCAAACGCGCCCAGTTGGGATTGTCGGCCAGGTAGGCGAACAGCCGATGGACGAAGGAGGCCAGCCGTTCGCGCGGCGTGGGCGCCACCAGCGCGTCGGCCATGAATTCGCCCAGCCGCCCCAGCGCCCGTTTGACCACCTCGTCGTAAAGCTCGGCCTTGGAGCCGAAATGATAAAACGGCAGCGCCTTATTCACCCCCGCGCGGGTGGCGATGCGCTGGGCGCGAGCCCCACCGAAGCCGTGTTCGGCAAATTCTTCCTCGGCCGCCTTGAGAATCGCGTCGCGGGCGGCGGCGGAAACCGGCCGCCGCTTGGTGCGCCGGCCGCGATGTGGTCGTGGGGTAGGGCTCCGCATACTCCTCCGTTTCCTCCAACTCCTGCCTGATGCGGAAGGGCCGCTCCCAACAGGCGCCCTTGTAGCGCATCGTAGTGCATCTCTGTGGAAACCAGCCAGTACCGCTTGACGCGCCCGGCTATCCGAGCAAGACCGACCCCGGTTGCGCGCTGTCAAGGCTGGACGCCTCCAATCCCGGAGCGGCCCTGATTCCTCGCCAAAGGAATTCGCGTTTGAGGCACATATTTGAGTTTGTGCCCAAATCCGTCAAGCCAAGCACTGGGAGCTTTATCCAGAGCCGGCTTTCAGGCAAGCTGCTAGCTTCAGTCGTGAGCAACCGCATCAAGAGCACCGCCGCAAGCCGGCCGCGCAATCTTATTCGGGGTAGATTCAAAGCGCCTCGTCTGACCGAAGTGGAGGCGTTCACCGCCTCGCTGCCGTTCGATCGCCGCCTCTTCCGCCACGATATCCGTGGTTCGGCCGCCCATGCCCGGATGCTGGCCAAGGTGGGGCTGATCAGCAAGAGCGAGGCGCGGCGGATTGTGCGCGGGCTGATGCAGATCGAGCGCGAGATCGAAACCGGCCGCTTTCGCTTCGAGCTGGCCGACGAGGACATCCATCTGGCGATCGAGCGCCGGCTGACCGAAATCGCGGGCGCGGCGGGGGCCAAATTGCATACGGCGCGTTCACGCAACGACCAGGTGGCGCTGGACTTGCGCCTGTACCTGGCCGACGAAATCGGCACGCTGGCCGACCTGCTCGATAGGTTGCGCCGCAGCCTGATCGCCGTGGCGGAACAGCACGTGGAAACCGTGATGCCCGGCTACACCCATCTGCAACGCGCCCAGCCGGTCTCGCTTGCCCATCATATCCTGGCCTACGTCGAGATGTTCGGGCGCGACCGCCAGCGCTTCGCGCAAGCCCTGGAGCGCACGCGCGTGATGCCGCTGGGAGCGGGCGCGCTGGCCGGCACGACGCTGCCCATCGACCGGCGCGCGGTCGCCCGTGAGCTGGGCTTCCCGCGCCTGGCCGAAAACAGTATCGACGCGGTCTCCGATCGCGACTTCGCCGCCGATTTTCTCTTCGCCGCGGCGCTGTGCGCCGTCCATCTGTCGCGCATGAGCGAGGATATCATCCTGTGGGCAACCGCCGAGTTCGGCTTCGTGCAACTGCCCGATGAATTCTCCACCGGCAGCTCGATGATGCCGCAGAAGAAAAATCCCGACCTGCTCGAACTCTTTCGCGCCAAGAGCGGGCGGCTGCTGGGCGACCTGACCGCCCTGCTGGCTACCCTCAAGGGCCTACCGATGGCTTACAATTCCGACTTGCAGGAGGATAAGGAGCGGGTGTTCGACGCGCTCGATACACTCAAGCCGATGCTCGACCTGGCCGCGAAATTGTGGCCGCGGCTGACCTTTGACGTGGAGCGGATGCGCGCGGCGGCCGGGGACAGTGCACTGGCCACCGACGCCGCCGAAGAACTGGTGCGGGCCGGAGTGCCGTTCCGTAAAGCCCATGAGATGGTGGGGGCGCTGGTAAGTGAGGCGCTTGCGGCGGGCAAGCGTTTGGAGGACTTGACCGAGGCCGACCTGCGGCGTTATTGCGGCGCGCACGCCCACGCCATCAGGCGCCTGCTGTCGGCGCAGACCTCGCTGCGCCGGCGCCGCGTCATCGGCGGCCCCGCTCCGGCCGAAGTCCGCCGCCGGCTGGCACAGCTCAAACGGCAATGAGACGCGACGCGCGCATAATTGTGCTTGTGTTGTTGAGCCTGGTGCTGCTGTATCCGGGGTGCGGGGTCAAGAGCCGGCCGCTGCCGCCCTCCGACGTGCGCCCCCAGCGCACCACGGATTTGCAGGCGGTGTCGGTGGCCAACGGCATACGAATCCGTTGGAGCAGGCCCGTGCGCTATACCGGCGGGGGCCGGATGCGGGACCTGGGCAAGTTCGAAATTCTGCGCGCGGTGGGCGGCGGCGAGCCCAAACTGCTGGCCGATATCCCGGTCACCGACCTGCAACGCTTCCGCCAGCAGCAGCATTTCTCATACCTCGATACCGACACGCAGCTCGGAATGCGCTACCGCTACCAGATTATTTCCGTCACTACCGACGGTTATGAAAGCCTGCCCTCCAACCAGGCTGAGGTGGTGCGCACCGTGCCCACGCCCACACCCAATCCGGAGAACTTCGTCCTTCCCACCCCGGTCCCGCTGCACAGGTAACACGGCCCGGCCCCGGCTTTGCCGCTTTTGGGCGCTGTGCTAGTTTCGCCCATACCTTAGTTAAGCGGTTAAACCCGAAAGTCGGATGCATCACTTCACCTATCGCGACCATCAACTTTATGCCGAGGATGTGGCGGTCAAAGACATCGCCGCACGGGTCGGCACTCCCGTGTATGTTTACAGCGCAGCCACCCTGCGGCGCCATTTCCGCGTCTTCGACGAAGCCTTCGCCGGCGCCGATCACCTGATTTGCTTTGCCATGAAGGCGCTGTCCAACCTGAGTATCCTCAAACTGTTCGGCTCGATGGGCTCGGGATTCGATATCGTCTCGGTGGGCGAGCTGATGCGATGTTTGCGGGCGGGCGCCGACCCAAAGAAAATCGTCTTTTCCGGAGTGGGCAAGCGCGACGAGGAAATCGCGGCCGCGCTGGAAGCCGGGATCCTGATGTTCAACGTCGAATCGCGTCCCGAGCTGGATCGGATCGCGGAGGTGGCGCGCCAAAGGAAGGTCAAGGCCCCGGTCAGCCTGCGGGTCAATCCCGATCTCGACCCGGGCACCCATCCGCACATTTCAACCGGCCATCGCACCAGCAAGTTCGGCATTCCCCTGTCGCAAGTCTTCCAGTATTACGCCCAGGCGCGTGCCTTGCCCGACCTCGAACTGGTGGGGCTAAGCACGCATATCGGCTCGCAGATCACCGATACCGGCCCGTTCATCGAGGCGGGCGAGAAGCTGGCCGCAATCGTGCGCAAGCTGCGCAGCGACGGTATCGCGCTGCGCTATTTGGACATCGGCGGCGGCCTGGGCATCCCCTACCAGGAAGAGCCCCCGCCGCCCGCCGAGTATGCGGCCGCGATTCTCAAACCGCTGACCGGTCTGGGCGTCAAGATAATCGCCGAGCCGGGGCGTGTGCTGGTGGGCAACGCGGGCATCCTGGTGACGCGCGTACTGTACGTCAAGGAGACCGACGTCAAGCGCTTCATCGTGGTCGATGGCGCGATGAACGACCTGATCCGGCCGGTGCTCTACGAGGCCTACCACGCGATTTGGCCGGTGCACAAACCCGCGGCCGACCGCCCGAGCGTCATCGCCGACGTGGTCGGACCGGTATGCGAAAGCGGCGACTTTTTCGCCCAGGAGCGCGAACTGCCCCAGGTGCAGCGCGACGATCTGCTGGCGGTGATGAGTGCGGGCGCCTACGGTTTTGTGATGGCGTCCAATTACAACAGCCGGGCGCGCTCGCCTGAGGTGCTGGTGGACGGCACCCGCATGCATGTCATCCGCGAACGGGATTCCTTCGAGGACCTGGTGCGCGGCGAAAAGCTGGTCGAGTTGGGATCGTAAGGGCGCGATGGCACGGCTGCAATTCACCAAGATGCACGGGTGCGGCAACGACTACATCTACATGGTTGCCACCAAAACCCGCCCGGCCGACCCGGCACGCCTGTCGATCAGGCTGTCGGACCGCCGCTTCGGAATCGGCGGCGACGGCCTGATCCTGCTCTGCCCCTCGCAAAGCGCCGACGCGCGCATGGAGATGTACAACGCCGACGGCAGCCGCGCCGAGATGTGCGGCAACGGTATCCGCTGCCTGGCGCGGCTGGCCTATGAGTCAGGGGTCGCACGGCGCAATCCGGTCCGCATCGAGACCGACTGCGGCATCAAGACTGTGTGGCTCAAAATGGAAGATGGCCACCCGGTCGCGGCCACCGTTGACATGGGGCCTCCAATCCTTGAAGGACGCGAGATTCCGACCGCCGCCGACGGCAGAATTGTCAATTATCCGCTCCGGGTTGGCGAGCGCGTCGAGAACATCACGGCGGTTTCGATGGGCAATCCGCATTGCGTCGTGTTTGTCCGGGACGACACCGTCTTCAGGCTTGCCGACGACGAGTTTGCACGATTGGGCCGCCAGTTCGAGCGCCATCCATTTTTTCCCCGCGGCGTCAATACCGAGTTTATCCTGCCGGTTTCGACGCAGCGGCTGCGCATGAGAGTGTGGGAGCGCGGTTCGGGCGAAACGCTGGCGTGCGGAACCGGGGCCTGCGCGGCGGTGGTCGCAGCGGCTTTGACCGGCCGCGGTGGTCCGGCCGCGGCGGTTGAACTGCGTGGCGGCACGTTGGAAATCGAATGGCACAACGGCGCTGGCCAGGACGGACATGTCCTGATGACCGGCGAAGCGGTGAGCGTCTTCACCGGCGAAGTCGACGTCGCCGCCGAAGACCTGTCCGCGGCCGGGTAACTGCGCTTTGTTCTTCACGCCGCAGCCGCAGCCCCTGGAGGATGAACTATGTTGACCGGCGCACTATCGGCAATCGTGACCCCGTTCAATGACGGCGCAATCGACGAGCCCGCGCTGCGCGACCTGATTGAATGGCAAATTGGTGCGGGCGTGCAGGGAATCGTCCCCTGCGGTTCCACTGGCGAATCGGCCACGCTATCGCATGCCGAGCATGAACAGGTCATCCGCATCGCCATCGAACAGACCCGAAAGCGCGTTCCGGTGGTGGCCGGGACAGGTTCCAACTCGACCGCCGAAGCCATTCGCCTGACCGCGGCGGCGCGCGAGATGGGCGCCGACGCCGCCCTGCTGATTTCGCCCTACTACAACAAGCCCACCCAGGAGGGCATCTACAAGCACTACAAGATGATCGCGCACAGCGTCGATCTGCCGCTGATTATCTACAACATCCCGGGACGCACCGGCTCCAATATCGCGCCCGAGACGATGGCGCGTCTGTGCGAGGTGCGCAACATCGTGGGCGTCAAGGAAGCGTCGGGCTCGATGGACCAGGTTTCCGATATCCGGCGCCTGTGCGGCGAGCGGTTTACGATTCTGTCGGGCGACGATTCGGCGACCCTGCCGCTGATGGCGCTGGGCGCCAGCGGCGTTATTTCAGTAATCACCAACGTGATGCCGGGCGAGATGACCGAAATGGTTGCGGCGGCGCTGGCAGGCAATTACACGCGGGCGCGCGAAATCCATTACCGGATGCTGCCCCTGATGCGCGCCCTGTTCCTCGAAACCAACCCCATCCCGGTCAAGCAGGCGCTGTCGCTACTCAAAAAATGCTCCCCCGAGGTCCGCCTGCCGCTGACGCCGATGTCGCCGCCGGCCGCCGACAAGCTCAAAGCCGTCATGAAGGAGATGCGGCTGCTGTAAGGCCAGCCGCCCCGGCCCGGCGCTATTCCTCACTGCCCGTCGATTTCGATCGGCACTTTGCGCGTGGCCATGCCCTTGGGCGCCGGGGCGGTCAGCTCCAACACCCCGTCCCTGTACGACGCCTTGATGTCCTCGGCTTTGATTCCGTCGGGCAGCGCGATCGAACGCTCGAAGGTACCGTAGGTCAATTCCCTGAAGATGAAGGTGCGCTCCTTCTCGTCGCGCGGCTCCTCGCGTGAACCCTTAATCGTCAAAGTGTCGCCGGTGACGGTTATTTCGACGTCCTTGGGGTCGATGCCTGGCAAGTCGGCGCGCACCACCATCTTATCGCCTTCGATATAGGACTCGATCGGCGGTTCGAAGACGCTGGGCTCCTTGACGGCGCGCTTGCCGCGGCCCAAAAAGCGGTCGAAGAGCTCATCGAAATCGCGGCGAAACTGCTCCATCTCGCGAAACGGATTCCAGGTTTGAATAAAGTTCGCCATGGCCATTTACCTCCTACAACTAAAGCACATTTGTTTACGGCGCTTCGGCCATACTAAGCGCAAAACGTGCCAGGAAGCCTGATGGGTTTCTGCTCATAGCTGACTCCGCGGGAGTCAGAAATCAAGGACGGCTTGCTTCCAAAGGGCGCACTTACCTCAGCCCTTGGGCAGTTGCAGGACGCGCTCGCCGATCATGTTTTTCTGCACGGCCGTGGTGCCGCCCGCAATCGTCAGCGACTCGCAGCCCAGGATGCGCAGCAACCAAGCGCCCGAGGGCGCCAGCGGGCTGTGCTGCTCGATGAGCGCGTACTGGCCCAGCAGATGGGTGGCGAACTTCACCATCCGCTGGGTCAGCTCGGTGGACACCAGCTTGCTGATCGACGCTTCGGGGCCGGGCGGCAGACCCTTGAGCCGGCTGGTCAGGCTGCGCAAGCCGTTGTATTTCTTGGCCGCCGCTTCGATCGCGAACTGGGCAAGCTGCTGGCGAATGGCGGAATTTTCGATCGCAGGCCGGCCCAGGTAATCCATCGCTTTGGCCAGTTCGACCAGCTCGCCCAGCGTCTGCTGGCTGGTGCCCAGCGTCTCGCCGATCCCGACCCGCTCATGCATTAGGGTCGAGATCAGCACCTGCCATCCGCCGTTGAGCGGCCCCAACAGGTTGGCGCGCGGCACCCGCGCATCCTCGAAAAAGATCTCGTTGAATTCCGCCTCGCCCGTGATCTGGCGCAGCGGCCGCACCGTCACCCCCGGGGTCTTCATATCGACCAGCAAACAGCTCAGGCCCCGATGCTTGGGGGCCTGGAAATCGGTGCGCACGAAGAGCTGACAGAAGTGGGCGCGATGGGCGTGCGTGGTCCAGATCTTCTGCCCGTTGACCACAAAGTGATCGCCCACCAGTTCGGCGCGAGTTTGGATTGCGGCCAGGTCGGAGCCGGCGCCGGGTTCGGAGAGGCCCTCGCACCAGATTTCCTCGGCCTTGAGAATCTTGTTGAGGTAGCGCGCCTTCTGCTCCGCGCTGCCCCATTGCATGATCGCCGGCCCGGTCATGATGATGCCGAGCACATTGATCCCGACCGGCAGATTGAGCCGCGCCAATTCCTGGCTGAAGATGACCTGCTCGATCAAGCTGGCGCCGCGTCCGCCGTACTCTTTGGGCCAGCTAATGCCCGCCCATCCGCCCTCGTAGAGCTTTGCATGCCAGGCCTTGGCCCGCTCCCAGAGCAGATCTTCGGTAAGTCTCGCCTTCTCCTCAGGCGTCAGCGGCGGCGGTTGATTGGCCTCCAGCCAGGCCCTGACCTGGTTGCGAAAGGCTTCCTGTTCGGGGGTGTAACCGAAGTCCATCCAAGATGCTCCTTGATTTCGAATCGCGGTTCGGTCGGCAACCGTCCACCATCATCTGTGACATGAAGCGGCGCCAAAATGAAGCCCGCCGCCCTTGTCAAGCCGGGGCTTCAGCTCAGCTGCGTGGCGTACCACCGCCGGCCTTGGTAGGATGGGCACAACTAGGCCGCTGGCAGAGAGTGGCCAACAGGTTGCGCAAAGAAGACGACAGCGCTCCATCCCGCACGAATGCCACCATCTCTGCGTACAAGGGACCGGCTGGCCTATCGAATCCCCCTAAGTCGTTACGAACGAGAAACCCCATATCGCATGACGATTGGACGCAGTCCTCATAAGATGGAGCGCCCGCGTAACGCTTTCCGCGAACGATTCCCCGTCCATCGAGCGAGTCGCGCCGAGCCTGACCATTGACATGAACGAACTTGCGGAATAAATGGAGCAGCTGTAAAGTAGTCGGACATGCAGATAGTTCTTGGATTGGCGCACCTGAGACCTCTGCTTGCCACTTTTGGAACAGTTTATGATCCTCGATTAACCGGTTGGGATCGAGGATGATGGATTCGAAGCCTTCTCCCTCGCCGAATCGGGCGCCTTGAAGGCCGCCGGGTGGTATCTGTGTAAAGCGCGTGTTCTTCAAAACAGCTCCTTCGAAGCTAGTTTCGCGAAGCGCGCAGTTTTGAAACTCAGCCATCGTTAGGTCGCTTCCTCGGAACGAAATCCCGCTCAAGTCCAAATTGGAAAAGCGGACGCCAGGAAAACGAGCTCCGTCGAAGTGACCAATCTCTCGAAGCGCCCGGTCTCCTTCAGGAATGAGGGCCACGAGTTGCACTAGATTTCGAAATCCATCACCGGGGATAGATTCAGTGATTGCAAGGCAAGCCACCTGCGAAGCCCGGCCCCCAAGCTGGCGCGCCAGCAATTTCAAGACAATGGAATCCGGACTCCAACGACGAACAGACATCAGCCGTGCGAATCGTGCGGGATTTGAATCGAAAAGACGGCAGAGACGGCGACCGAGTAGATACTCCGCAAGCAATTCGTGAGTAAATTCTAGCCTTCCAGAACCTGCACTCTGGGTCAGGAACGGAGCCATGACAACTTGCTCTACAATTCTTTGCTCTTCGAGTTCCGGAAGGTCACGCTGTAAAAGCGCAGGAAGCAGGCTTGCCCACTCCCTGAGTTCCGAAACGGTAATCCCGGAACCTTCAAAACTGGTTTCTGCCACATCTTCTAGCCATTCGAGAAATGCTCCGAGGGGAAGCACCTCTTGCTTAAGCGGACCAGGTTTTGCATATTCGCGTTGACACATCTGCTCGATCGCATAGCCGAGAAGTTCGACCTCATCTTTCGCGACTGGAACCCCGCCGTGCTGATGTGCCTCAAGCAACAAAGAGGCATAGTAAGGAGAAGACGAGAGTTCGCGAAGCACCGGTTGAGATTCGAGGTACTGAAGAAAACTAGTCACGCGAGATGTGTCACGATCGCCAGGTTGAGGGCGTCGTCCTTCGATCTTGCTCCACGCAAAAAGACGCCGAGACATGTCATCCCAGCCCTCTAGGCGGTATGCCCGCACAACCGACTCGTAATAGGCACGGAACTCCGCCAATCCGTCATTGCTTTCGAACAGCGAATCGCGAACGCAAATCAGGATCGCCGGCCGCGAATTTGGCGCAGTGATTCTCTCCTCAAGGAATGGAAAGAATTGGTCGTCTCCGGCGATGACCTCGTCGAGGCCATCGAGCATCCAGACGCCGTGTCGGGTATCGACCATCCACTCGAACAATCGAGGCTTAGCTGGCATTGCTAAGTCGGTGCGAAGAAAGGCATCGATGAGCCCGCGGACGTTCGGTCCAGCGGCTTCTCGCAAATGTTCGGGCATCATCGGAAGAGGACGCGGATAAACCTCGTGACGGCGTTTTCGCTCCTGAAACCTCTGGTATAAAGAAGCAAAAAGTGAGCGGAACAGTACAGTCTTGCCTTGCCCCGCTGGCGCTGAGATAAACCAAACTACAGGTTCCTGCTTTCGCGCTGCGGCATCGATCTCGTTGACGAGATCTTTCACAAGGTCGTCACCACGGCTATTGCCTTCCAGCCTAACATAACCCTGAGGCACCCTGGTCCTCTCAAACTCTTGCGCGGTTCTCACGAGTTCCCGCGCGGCCGAGCCAGCCTGTTCTGCTACATCCCACTTGAAAGGGGTGTCAAAAAAGAGGCTGGGAACGACGATCGATGCGCCAAACCGGCGCTTGACCTCGTTTCGGAATTCGGCGGTGAAGCCCTCGGTAGTATCAACGAGCAGATAAAGTCGACCGCCTCTGAATTTCTCACTTGCGCCCTTGAATCGGGTGAGAAGCTCCTCCTCAATAAGCTCTTGGTTCTTTCGTTGTCGCACTTCGCTCGTGAGAACCCAGAGGCAGGTTACATTCCTTTCACCCGCAAGGCCTGGTTGCTGGGCGACGAGGAAGTCTCGGTCTCGCTCTTCTACCGCGAGGTCGCGAGCTTGAAGGAATTCTCGCGCTTCATCGAGTAGGCCCATAGACGCCTCCGACATCAGAAAGTGAACTATTGTGTATCCCAATCCTTCCCTTGACAAGTTTTATGGAGCTCACGGCTCCTTGGAGATCGAATTGCGAGATCAAATGGCTAGTGACAATAAGGGCCATTCAGGCGCCTAAACGGTTGGTTACAAAGTCAGGCTTGAATATTCATCCCTCCCCGTCCGGGCAGCGCCCTCTCGGCGAAAGTTCGAGGTTTTTCGTCCCCTCCCTTAAAAACCGTCGACATAACGGTATTGCTGTCCCGATTAGGATGTGCTGATGGACTAGGTCTGGGCTACGGTAATTAGCCGCGTATGCGCCGCAGCACCGTTTTTTCATTGCGTTGCGGACGGTGCGGGTTTGCTTGCCGCCTGCTGGCGCACATCCTCCCGCGGTGATCCTATCGCCGTGCTTACAGAAGGACGGCACCCGCCGCTTCAAACATGCCGTGCTGCTGCAGCTTGCAATTGAACAGCGGTTGCCAGAAGAGTACGAGTTGCAGGCAGACCACAGCCGGCGGGCGGCCCAAGGCCAGGTTCCGCCGCGCGACAGGCCATCGATGCGCCGCTTGAGCGCTTTTTCATATCGCTGCGGATGCTGCGGGTTGTGCTGCCGCGACAAGGTGATCACGCTGGCGCCGTATGACGTGATGAGGATCGCCGCTGCGGCCGGGCTGAGCACCACCGCGACCATCGCGCGCTACACATTGCGGCGCGGCTCGCTGCTGCGATTCGGCGCCGATGGCGCCTGCGTGGCACTGCGCGACGGCTTGTGCAGCGTCCATGTGGGCCGGCCGCTGCCCTGCCGGCTCTACCCGTTGGGTCTGGAGCGCACGGGCGACGCCGAGCGATTAATCGCGCTTGAGCCGGCCCCCGGTTCCAAGGCAGTGTACGGCACCGATGGCACCGTGGGCGACTTCCTGGAACAACAGGGCACCCAACCCTATCTGGTGGCGGCACAGCACTACTCCAGGCTCTTGCCCATGATTCGGGAGCGCCTCCGCCTGCTGGTCGACTTCGAAAAGACCGAACCCTCCGAATTCCGCCGTGTCGCCGTGCGCGAGGCGCTGGCCGAGTCGGGCTATGACTACAATCCGCTGATCGATGCAATGTTCGATTCGGATCGATGGTCGGGCTTCGCCACACAAGGAGTCCGTTTGGAAATCCGTCATGTCACCGCTTTGCACGAAATGATCGAAGCGCACCTCGACGCGCTCCAGCTTGCCGCCGCCGGCGTGCTACTGTCGGTAAGCCTGGGTTACGGGCCAGCCGAGGTCCTGGCCGGCCTTTAGAGGGTCGAGCGGGGCCTCTGTCTCAGGTTGGGTGCGTTCCGCATCGTGCATAAAAGGCGGCTGCTTTCAAGCTGTTAGGTGTAAGATGCACAAGGCTCACATCCCTGCAAGTGTCGTCATCCTTTCCATCTTCCTGGCCGCGTCGGGCGAGTATGCGCCCGTGCTCGGACATTATTGGGCTCAGTTCGACGGAGTCGTGGTGGCGCGCAAAGACAATGTCCGCTTTCCACCGTGGACCCGCAATCGCGCCAACAGATATGTGATTCGCGACGCCGACGGCACGCAGCGCGTTTACTACGCCGATTCCGGCGAAGGCGATCTGGACGGTTTCCCCATCGGAGCCAGGCTTACCAAGCAGCGCTGGCGCATGGATTACCAGGAAAACGGCCGGCCCAGGGATGATTTCCCGTTTGGAATATACATCCTTCCCATGATGCTGGATGGGCTATTGCTGGGGGCCGCGGTGATCTTGGTGGTGATGATTCGCGTCCGCGACAACCGCAACCGCAACCTTCAAGCAGACTACGAGCGAGCTCTGCGCCGGCTGGAAAGCGGAGACTGAGGCGGAAGGGCAATCCCCACCAATTGCCGGCTCCCCCGAGGGAGAGAATGTCCAGCGCACGGAATGTCGCCAGCACCAGACTGTCAGCGCAGCGGATGGCCGGTCAGGCCGGTGTGCGCGGTAACGCCGCCGTCTGCGACCACCATGCTGCCGGTCATGAAAGAGGAGTCGTCACAGGCCAGGAACAGCACGACTTTGGCGATCTCCTCGGGTTTGCCCATCCGGCCGATGGGATGGCATTCCTCGTTGAGCTTGCGCACTTTCTGTGGATTGCGCGACTGGCCAATAAAGGTGTTGAGCACGGCGGGTGTCTCGACCATCCCCGGACAGACCGCGTTGACGCGGATGTTCTTGCGTGCGTACTCGATCGCAGCCGAGCGAGTCAGATTGACCACGCCGGCTTTGGCCGCGTTGTAGGCGCCCGCACCGTAGTCGCCCGCCAGCCCCGAGATCGACGCCGTGTTGACGATCACACCGCCGCCCTGCGCAACCATCTGCGGCAGCGCGAATCGCATCCCGTAAAACACCCCCGACAACGTCACCGAGATCGTTTTGTGCCAGTCCTCGATGCTGATTTCTCCCACCGGTCCCATGCGGGTGGCGAAGGCGTTGTTGAACAGCACGTCGAGCCGGCCGAAGCGCTCGACGCTGAACTTCACCATCGCCTCGACCTGCGCGGGATCGCTGACATCGGTATGGCGAAACACTGACCGTGCACCGAGGTCGGCAGCCACCCGCCGGCCGTTCTTGTCGTCGATGTCGACGATCACCACTTGTGCGCCCTCGGCGACGAGCAGCCGCGCCGTCGCCTCGCCGATGCCCGAGCCGCCTCCGGTAATGACGGCGATCCTGTCGTCCAGCTTTCCCACCGAATTCGCCTCCCGCCTTTTTTTCGTGCCTCTGTGTTTAGCACAGACAAAAAGAACCGGCACGGAAACCGGTGAAAAAGCCAGCGCTCCCGCGCAAGAAAATCCCTTTCCAAGTGATTCCAAAGGAGCCATTGGCTGATTCCTTAGGCCACAGGGCGTCCGGGTAGTGGAAATTCGCCACGTTAGCGCACGGAGTAGCATAGCTTTCGCGGGGGCACGCCGATTGCTGCATAGCAGGGCGGAATGGCGGCGGCGAGCCGCCCTGAGCTGGAAGAGAGAGAGCGACCCACATGCAACGCCCACTTAAGATTACCGCCCGTGACTTTACGCTTTCCGACGCATTCGAGGCCGAGATACGGCAGAAGGCCGCCGCTTTGGACAACTATTACCACCGCATCACCGGCTGCGACGTAACCGTCACAGCCCCGATCGATCATCATCGCAAAGGCGGTCCATTCGACGTCCGAATCCGCCTGACGGTGCCGGGCAAGGAACTGGTGACCAATCGGCAGTCAGAAGAGGGGCTGGCAGCGGCCATCCGCGAAGCGTTCGACGCTATCCGGCGCCAACTGGAAGACTATGTGCGCGAGCAGCGCGGCCAGGTGAAGACGCACGAAGAGGCGGCGCAGGGCCGCGTGGTCCGTTTGCTCAACGATTTCGGCTTTCTGGAAACACCCGACGGGCGCGAAATCTATTTCCATCGCAACAGTGTGCTCAACAACGCCTTTGACAAGCTGCGCGTTGGAATGCAGGTGCGCTTCGTCGAGGAGGAGGGCATCGAAGGGCCGCAAGCCAGTACGGTAGCGATTGTGGAACGCAAACACTAAAGGCGTGCGGCCGGCACGACATTGTCCATGCCCTGGAAGAGCATTGAGAAGCCGCGGAGTTGGGCAGTGACGCCCAACCTGTGCGATTACGAGCAGACGCGCGCCACCTTTTCCTGGGCACAGGCCCGGCGCGCGCTGGACGGACTGCCCGGCGGTGGTCTCAACATCGCCTACGAGGCGGTCGACCGCCATGCGCGCGGGGCGCGCCGCAACCATCCGGCGCTGCGATGGTTAGGACGCGGCGGCGAGAGGCGCGACTTTACTTACGCCGAGTTGTGCGCCCAGACCAACCGCTTCGCCAATGTCCTCAGGGAGCTCGGGGTCGGCAAGGGCGAGCGGGTATTCCTGCTCGCCGGCCGCATCCCCGAACTTTACCTCAGCGCGCTCGGCACGCTTAAGGGCGGTCAGGTTTTCTGCCCGCTATTCTCTGCATTCGGTCCCGAGCCGATCCGCCAGCGCATCAGCCTGGGCGATGGCCGCGTGCTGGTCACCACGGCTGCCCTCTACAAGCGTAAGGTGGCCGAGGTTCGGGCTACGCTGCCCGGCCTGCGGCACATCCTGGTGATTGGTCAACCCGAGGAGACTCGCGACATTGCGGGCATCTTGGACTTCCACCAACTGATGGCGCAAGCGGACGAGCGCTTCGAAATCGCGCGCACCCAACCCGAAGATCTGGCGTTGCTGCATTTCACCAGCGGCACCACCGGCACGCCCAAGGGCGCGATGCATGTGCACGAGGCGGTGGTCGCACATCATGTGACCGGCAGCTTCGCGCTGGACTTCCATCCCGACGACGTCTTTTGGTGCACTGCCGATCCCGGATGGGTGACCGGCACTTCCTACGGAATTATCGCGCCGCTGACGCATGGGATTACCAGCGTCGTCGACGAAGCCGATTTCGACGCCGAGCGCTGGTACGGGATCGTCCAGCGGCACAAAGTCACGGTATGGTACACCGCGCCAACGGCGGTGCGGATGATGATGAAGGTCGGCACTGAGGTGATCCGCAATTACGACCTCAGCAGCCTGCGCCTGGTGGCCAGCGTGGGCGAACCGCTCAATCCCGAAGCCGTGGTATGGGGGCAGGAGGCTTTTGGCCGGCCGATTCACGACAACTGGTGGCAGACCGAAACCGGCGGCATCATGATCGCCAACTACCTGGCGATGGAGATTCGGCCGGGCTCGATGGGCCGCCCGCTGCCCGGCATCGAGGCCGGCATCGTGCGTCGCGTCGGCCAAGGCGCGGTCGAGGAGGTAACCGAGCCGGGCGTGGAAGGCGAGCTGGCGCTGCGGCCCGGATGGCCCTCGATGTTCCGCGGCTACCTCAACGAGGAGGAACGCTACCGCAAATGTTTTGTCGGCGGATGGTATCTGACCGGCGACCTGGCCCGGCGCGACGCCGATGGCTATTTCTGGTTCGTGGGGCGCGCCGACGACGTGATTAAGTCCGCGGGCCATCTGATCGGCCCGTTTGAGGTCGAGAGCATTCTGATGGAGCATGCCGCGGTGGCCGAAGCCGGCGTCATCGGCAAGCCCGACCCGGTGGCGGGCGAAGTGGTCAAGGCGTTCGTATCGCTCAAGCCGGCCTATGCCTGGAGCGACGCGCTGCGCCGCGAGCTGCTGGGCTTTGCGCGCAAGCGCCTGGGCGCGGTGGTCGCCCCGCGCGAGATCGACCACGTCGCCAATGTGCCCAAGACGCGCAGCGGCAAAATCATGCGCCGCCTGCTCAAGGCGCGCGAACTAGGGCTGCCCGAGGGCGACCTCTCCACCCTGGAAACCCAATGACCCCGACACCTCAAGCCGCAAGCTCCAACCATCCACAGCCCGCTGGCGAACACTCGCTGACGGCGCTGCGGCAGATGATATTGATCCGCCGCTTCGAGGAGAAGTGCGCGGAGTTGTACAACGCCGGCAAGATTCACGGCTTCGTCCATCTGTATATCGGCGAGGAAGCGATTGCGGTGGGCGTCATTGCGCAACTGCAGCCCGAGGACGCGATCGTGGCGACTTATCGCGAACACGGCCACGCGCTGGTGCGCGGCGTGCCGGCCACGGCCGTAATGGCCGAGATGTACGGCAAACAGGAAGGATGCAGCCGCGGGCGGGGCGGCTCGATGCATCTGTTCGACGCCGCCACCCGCTTTTACGGCGGCAACGCGATCGTCGGCGGCGGATTGCCGCTGGCCGTGGGCCTGGCGCTGGCCGACAAGATGGCGGGGCGTGCGCGCGTGACGGCATGCTTTTTCGGCGAAGGCGCGGTGGCCGAGGGCGAGTTCCACGAATGCCTCAATCTGTCGGCGCTGTGGAAGCTGCCGGTGCTGTTTTGCTGCGAAAACAACCTGTACGCGATGGGCACGGCGCTGCGCCGCTCGGAGTCGGAAACCGATCTGTGTCTGAAAGCGTCGAGTTATGAAATGCCCGCCTGGCCGGTGGACGGGATGGATGTCGAAGCGTGCCAGGACGCGGCGCGCCGCGCGCTGACGGCCGTGCGCGGCGGCGGCGGTCCGCTCTTTTTGGAATTCCGCACCTATCGCTTCCGCGCCCACTCGATGTTCGACCCGCAACTGTATCGCGAAAAACAGGAAGTAGAGGAGTGGAAGAAGCGCGACCCGATCCTCACCTTTGGCGCGCGGCTGCGCGAAGCGGGTTTGCTCGACGACAATGTTCTCAAAAGCATCGAAGACGACGTTGCCGCCGAAATCGACCGCTCGGTGGAATTTGCCGAAGCCGGCACCTGGGAGCCGGTCGAGGAGCTGACCCGCTTTGTCTATTCCGAAAGGACGCGCCCATGAGCGCGGAGGGCGCCGCGGCGCAAACCGTCCGCATCACCTACCGCGAGGCGATGCGCCAGGCGATCCGCGAGGCGCTGATTCGCGACCCGCGCGTGTTCCTGATGGGCGAAGATGTCGGGCGCTACGGCGGCTGCTTCGCGGTCAGCAGGGGATTGCTCGAAGAGTTCGGGCCCGAGCGCATCCGCGACACGCCGCTGTCCGAGTCGGCGTTCGTCGGCGCCGGCATCGGCGCCGCGATGGGCGGGATGCGCCCGATCGTGGAAATCATGACCGTCAACTTCAGCCTGCTGGCGCTCGATCAGATCCTCAACAACGCCGCCACCATCCTTCACATGTCGGGCGGCCAGTTCAACATTCCGCTGGTGATTCGTATGACCACCGGCGCCGGGCGCCAACTCGCCGCGCAGCATTCGCACAGCCTCGAGGGTTGGTACGCGCACATCCCCGGCATCAAAATCCTGACGCCCGCGACGCTCGAAGACGCGCGCGGCATGCTGTGGACGGCGCTGGAGGATCCCGACCCGGTCCTGATCTTCGAGCATGGCGGCCTCTACAACACGGAGGGCGAGCTGGCGGCCGATGCCGGCGCGGTCGAGATCGATCATGCTGCGGTGCGCCGCGCCGGCTCGGATGTCAGCCTGATTGCCTACGGCGGCACGCTGGGCAAGGCGCTGCGCGCCGCCGAGGAGTTGGCGGCGGGCGGCATCGACGCCGAGGTACTCGACCTGCGCACGCTGCGCCCGCTGGATACCGAATCGATTCTCGCCTCGGTGACGCGGACCCATCGCGCGGTGATAATCGACGAAGGATGGCGCAGCGGCAGCATCGCGGCCGAGGTCAGCGCGCGCATCATGGAAGGTGCGTTTTACGAACTCGACGCGCCGGTTGCGCGCGTATGCAGCGCCGAAGTACCGATGCCCTATCCCAGGCATCTGGAGGAAGCGGCGCTGCCGCAGGCGGCGACGGTGGTGCAGACCGTGCGCGCGATGGTGGGCAAACGTGATTGAGTTCCGGATGCCATCGCTGGGCGCGGACATGGAGGCCGGCACCCTGGTGCAATGGCTGGTCAAGCCCGGCGACCGCATCAAGCGCGGCGACGTTATCGCCGTGGTCGAGACCGAAAAAGGCGCGATCGAAATCGAGGTATTCGTGAACGGCATCGTGCACAGCTTCACGGTGCAAGAGGGCGAAAAGGTGCCGGTGGGAACGGTTCTGGCGCTGATTGCGGCCGACGGCGAGGCCCCAGCAGTGCCAACTCCACCGGCCATCAAGCCTGTGCCGCCAATCGCGCCGCCGCCAGTGCGGCCGGTGACTCCAGCCGCCGCCGCGCCCCCGCCGCGCGCCGAGAAGCAACCAGCACCGGCACCCGGGCCGGCGCTCCAGCCGTCCCCCGCCCGCTTGCGTATCTCGCCGCTGGCGATGCGTGTCGCGATGGAGTTAGGCGTCGATCCGGCGGCCGTCAAGGGTACCGGTCCGGGCGGCGCCATTACTCGATTCGACGTGGAAGCGGCCGCCAAGGCCAAAGCCGCGCCGCCCCCGACGCCTCCCGCTGCGCCCGCCCCCGCGGCGCTTAAACCGGCGCGCCCCGCCATGATGGCGGCCGACAAGCAGGCCGCGATGCGCCGCGCCATCGCCGCGGCGATGGCGCGCTCCAAGCGCGAAATCCCGCACTATTACCTTGGCACCCGCATCGATATGAGCCGCGCGATGGCCTGGCTGCGCGAGGAAAATCTCAAACGCAGCGTCAACGACCGGCTGCTGTATTCGGTGATGCTGCTCAAGGCGGTGGCGCTGGCGCTGCGCGATTTCCCCGAGCTTAACGGCTTTTGGGTCGATGGTGCGTTCAAGCCCGGCGAGGGAATTCATGTTGGCGTTGCAATTTCGCTGCGCCTGGGTGGTCTGGTCGCCCCCGCCATTCACGACGTGGACAAAAAGAACCTGAGCGAGATCATGACCGGCCTGCATGACCTGGTAAAACGCGTGCGCGCCGGCGTGCTGCGCAGCTCGGAAATCGCCGATGCCACGATTACCGTCACCAGCCTGGGCGAGCAAGGTGTGGAGCACGTGTTCGGCGTGATCTATCCGCCGCAGGTGGCGCTGGTAGGGTTCGGCAAGATCGTCGAACAGCCATGGGCGCAGGCCGGGATGGTCGGGGTGCGGCCGGTGATCATGGCCTCGCTGTCAGGCGACCATCGCGCCAGCGACGGCCATCGCGGCGGCCTGTTTCTGGCCGCGCTCGACCGTCTGCTTCAGGAGCCGGAGAGGTTATGACCGACGAGGAAATCAAGGCGCTGGTGCTGCGGGAACTGAGTAATATCGCGCCCGAGATCGATAGCTCCCGGATCGATCCGGCGGTCAACGTGCGCGATCAGGTCGATCTGGATTCCATGAACGTGCTCGACCTGATGATCGCAATTCATCAAGCCACCGGCGTCGAAATCCCCGAAGCTGACTATCCCAAAATCCTCACCCTCAACGATTTCGTCGCCTACCTCAGGCCACGCCTGAAGGACCGCTAGCACGCAACATCGCCGCTCAGGTCAACCGCGCAGGGTGCCTGAAAGGTACGGGCCGCGGCGTTCAGGAGCGGGGCAACAGGGCGGAATTTACCGTCCTGTTGCCCGCGCAACAATATCCGGAGTGAGACGAACAGGCTGAGTTGTCGCTGTACCGGGCCCTTGAGCGCCTGGTCTGTTGAGAGATCCTTAACCGCGCTGTGAATCGCTTAGCCGGCTATCGATTCGATGGTTGACTTCTTCAGCCAGCGGTCAATCACTGCTTTTTGGAATCGCCAGTCGCTGCCAATCTTGAAGGCTGGAATCTGACCGCGCTTGAGCAGCCGGTAGATGGTGCTGGGATGGCAACGCAGATATCGAGCCAGCATTGACACAGTCCAGATCTCGTTTGCGCCGGCCGCACGCTCCGCAGCTCGGCTCCCTTTTGTGCTACTCCTTTCGTATCGCATTTGGTTGTCCCTAAAGGCTCTCCGCTTGGACTAAATTCGGAGTGCTCAAACTAAGGATACACCGGTAGGCTATCGTGGCAAATAGGGTGGAGCTTAAATTCTTATTTTTGCGCTTAAAAATAGTTCCAATTGAGAATTATCGACCCCGTATCCGGGCGCGGAGGCCAAAAACCAATTGCGGCGGATGGGCCCGCCTCAACCGAGGCTTGTCTGATAAGGCCCGATGCAGCCCCAAAAACCGACCACCGCGCAGCTTACCCGCGATGCGATAGCACTTCGCTTCCAGGATGCGTTGGCCCAGCGTTATTGGCGGACTTCCAGCCGATTAATTACCAGGTCCACGCCGAACGTGTACCACGCATCCATCTCGGCCATTTCCTTCTCGCCAGGGCTGGCTACGCATCCTTCCAGTACCACCACGCGGTTGCGGGTAAGGACGCGAATCGCGTCGGCATTGAGCAGCGGGTCTTTCTCCAGTACCAGGCGCACGGCGTCAGTAATCTCGCTGTCGCTGAGCTCCTGGGGCGGATCGACCTCGATGCCATTGATTACGTCGCGGCTGCCCGGCACCCACCACGCCAACGCGCCCGCCAGCGACTTGTGGGCGATGCTGGCGACCCGGCCATCAAGGGTCACGACGCCGTCATCCACCGCCACCTCAATCAAGCCGCGGCCGTGGTCTGAGAGCGCTTCGCGCACGGTCTGCCAGCTATCGTCGGTGCGGAGCCGAATGGAGCAATTCTCAAATGCGGGCTCGCCCAGCAGGCTGTCGCGCAGATGGTCGCGAATCTCGCCGTCGCCCATGCGGCGGGCAGGAACCACGCGCAGCCGATCGACGATTCCGCTTACGCCCGGAGTCGAGGCGGCCACTTCCAGGGCCAGTTTTTTGGCGGCGATGTTCTCGGTCTCGCCCTCCAAAATCAGCGCGCCGTCGCGCTCGCGACGAATCGCGAGCGGGAACCGATGCAGATTAACGCGGGGCTCATGCTCCAACGCCGCCCGTACCTGCGTCACAACTTCCTGCTGCGCTTCCCCAGTCATCGCCGTTTCACTCCTTAGCCGCCTCGGGTCGCGACCAGCGCCACCCGTAAACTTTGTTGCAATGCTCATCTGACGGTCAGCACCGGGCAGGGCGCCTCGCGCACCACCTTTTCGGCAACGCTGCCCAGCAGCAGGCGTCCCACGCCCGTGCGCCCGTGTGTGGCTATCACCACCGAGTCCACACCGAGGTCTGCGATCGCACGCAAAATCTCGCGGACAGCCTCGCCCTTGCGCGCTACCAACTCGAAACGAATGTGCTCCGGAGCCGGGTCAGGAATCATCTGGCGCAGCTCCATCTCGATATCGCTGCGCGTGACCGGATATGGCTCGATCGGAACTCCGGCAATGGCAGGAGCAAGCGGTGCGACATGCAGCAGGTAGATGACCGGGGCCGGTCCCCGCGCCGCTTCGCAGGCAGTTTCAACCGCAGCCCGCGAGGCGCGGTCAAAGACGACCGGACACAGAATCCGGTTAAATAGCTGGTGTGCCGGGCTGGCGGCGCCCTTTGGTTGACCATTTGTGTCTGTTCGTTCCATCGCGGCACCGCACGCAGGCCGGCTCGGCCCGCGGCGACCCCTCATCCCTGGCGCAACTTGCGCAGCACCTGTTGCAGTTCGGCCAATCGCGCCAGGTCGATGTTCTTAAGACTGCGTTCGGCTTCGGCGATGCGCTGCGGATTATGGTTTATATGGCTAAGCGTGATGCGCTCGATTTCGGCAATCGTGCTGCGCAGCGCTCGTTCTACTTCGGTAAGGCGCGTGGCCAATTCCCTGATATGTTGCGACTCGCGCTGGGTCATGACTGCTCCCTTCCGGCAAGACTTATTCTCCAGAACAACAGCGCCCCGCGTATCGTAAGGCACAATTCGCGCCGGCAAGGTTGCAGGGCTTTGGCGTATGAGCACGCAACGTGCCGCTTTTGCTGCACTTGACGAGACACACTGTTCAACGCCGGTGTCTCCTTTGAGCACACCGATGTACCCCTTCGGGAAGCATCGCCGCGCCCGAGTTAGCTTGTCTTCTCTTTCGATCGCGATCCGCCTGCTCCGCAATGTGGCACGTCATCGCGCCGTCTTTGCAGCGATTTGCGCATGAATCGTGCCATTGACCGATTCGGAAATCCTATCCGCAGGCGGGTAAAAAGTTCCCGCTTCGGGCCAAATTGGCCGTGGCACGATGTATGCGCCCGGCGCGCAGGAAGAGCATCGCGCACGCCAGGCGCCAGAGCTTGAAACGGAGGAATTACCGATGGCTGAGTGCCGGATTATTTCCGCGGATTCGCACATGGTCGAACCTCCCGGCCTGTGGCTGGAGCGGCTGGATCGCAAGTATCGCGATCACGCGCCCAAGATAATCGACGAATATCGCGGTAAAAAAGGTGCGTTTTTTGCCGCCGAAGGATTAAAACCGTTTCCCGTTGGGGGAATATTCGGCTCGGGCAAGACCGCCGAAGAGTTGCCCGAACATTTCCGCAAGGGCTATGAGGCGGCGCCCAAAAGCGTTTGGGACCCGGCGCAGCGGCTTGCGGAGCAGGATGCCGATGGCGTGCTGGCCGAAGTTCTGTACACCTCGCTGGGGATGTTCCTCTACGGGATGGATGACGCCGAGTTACGCGCCGCCTGTTTCAAAGTTTACAACGACTTTGTCGCCGAGTACTGCACTTACAACCCCAAACGGCTAATCGGCCTGGGACTGATTACGCTTGAAGACATCCCCGCCGGAGTCGCCGAGTTGCGCCGTTGTGCCGCCAAGGGTCTGCGCGGCGCAATGATCTGGGCCGCTCCGCCCGAGGACCATCCCTACACCCATCCCGATTACAAACCGTTTTGGGCGGCTGCCGAAGAACTGGATATGCCCATCTCGCTCCACATCCTGACCGAGCGGCGCGGCGGCGGGACCGGCGGCCGGCGCCATTTTCTAACCAACTATCTAGCCATCCCCCACGGCATTCAGAACACACTGGGGGTGATGATTTTCGGCGGCGTGCTGGAGGCCTATCCGCAGTTGAATCTGGTTTCGGCCGAAAATGACGTGTCGTGGATGCCGCATTTCATGTACCGCCTGGACCATGCCTACGAGCGCTTCCGCCATTTCCAAGGGCTCGAGCTGCCGCATCTGCCCAGTGAATATGTCAAGCGCCAGGTTTACGCCACCTTCCAATTCGAGACCATCGGCGCGGACCTGGTAGCGGCCTACGGCGCGGAGCGCATGATGTGGTCCTCCGATTACCCGCACACCGATTCGCCCTGGCCGCAGTCACGGCAGTACATCGATGGAGCGGCCTTCAAGCGTATCTCCGCCGCCGACAAGCAGCTAATCGTCGCGGGCAACGCGGCACGGCTGTACCACATCGAGGTTAACTGACCCGCCCCAAGGCATTTTGTTTGGAGGATTTTATGTCTAATCCATCACTGATCTGCGACGAGTGCCGTCGCCCGCTCAAGGCGCCGACCGCGCTTTGGGACCAGCCCCCGGACGTGGTGCTGTTGTGCAAGGATTGCGCGCGAACCAGCGGACCCGCCCCAGCCTCGGGTCTGATGCCGTGCGTGCTGGAAGTGGAAACGTCGGCGCAACAAGAAGCGGCCGCCACGCGATGAGGTCAAAACCGGCTTAGGAGGCCAAAGATGAGGCAATACAACATAGTCTCGGCAGACGACCACGTTCAGGAACCCGGCGATACCTGGACCAAACGCGTCCCGGCCAAACTACGCGACCGTGCCCCGCGGGTCGAGCGCGGGCCGGACGGCGACGCCTGGGTAATCGAAGGCAAACGCGGCCGCACGATCGGGATGGAAGTTCAGGCCGGGAGGAAATTCGAGGAGTACCGCGACCACGGCGAGACCTACGACACCATGCGCAAGGGGTGTTGGGACGCCGTCGCCCGGCTCCAGGACATGGACCTCGACGGCATCGACGCCTCGGTCATCTACCCCAATCTGGGCATCGGGCCGCTGTTCGCGCTCGAGGATTTGGAACTGCAGTTTGCCTGCCTGCGCGCGTACAACGATTTCCTGTCTGAGTGGTGCAGCACCGATCCGACCCGCCTGGCCGGTATCGCGCTGATCCCGACCGATGATGTCCAGGCCGGGGCTCAGGAAATCACGCGCGTGGCCAAGCTGCCCGCGATTCGCGGCCTGATGGTGCCGACCTATCCGAGCCAGCCCCTCAACAGCGTGGTCTACAATCCGCTGTGGGCCGCGGCGCAGGATGTCGGCCTGCCGATGCATCTGCATCTGCGCACCGGCGACCGCCGCACCAGCGCGGGTCTGATGCAGATCACGGCGGATCTGCCCGGCCAATACGACGTAGCGCTCACTTTGGCCTCACTGGCCGGCTATGAAGGGCTGTCGCGCGTCATCTTTGGCGGTGTGTTGGAGCGCTACCCCAAGCTCAAGGTCGTGTGCGTGGAAAGCAACATCGGCTGGATGGGCTATTTCCTAGAGAAATGCGACCGTACCTACAAGCGTCACCGCCACCATACCGGGCTGAAACTGCCCAATCCGCCCAGCTTCTACTTCCATCGTCAGGTCTACGGCGTTTTCATCGAGGATAAGATCGGGGTACAGATACGCCACGCGATTGGCGTGGACAATATCATGTGGTCGGCGGATTACCCCCACACCGACACCACCTTCCCCAACTCGCGCCAGTACATCGACGAGCATTTTGCCGGTGTACCGGCCGACGAGCGCTACAAGATCGTCGCCGGCAACGCCGCCAAGCTCTACGGGTTCGTCTGAGCGTCTGTTCAAGCCCAGCCTGGGTCGGTTGCGCTGAGGCAGGGAGAGCGCGTTGGCAGCGCTCTCCCGCCTGTTAGCGGCTGAAGCTATGCGCGACAATGGGCAGGCGCGTCGCGCCCGCCCCGGCGCCTGTTACGGCTGTGGAACCAGTTCAACGCGCCGGTTTTGGGCGCGTCCCTCGGGCGTCTTGTTGGTGGCGACGAAATCGGTCTTGCCGTAGCCGTGCGGAATCAGACGGTCGCCGACGATTCCCTTGCTCTCCAGGTAGTCCACTACCGCCTGGGCGCGCCGCTGCGACAGCTTCAGATTGTAGGCCACGCCGCCAATCGCATCGCAATAGCCATTGACGTTGACGGTCAGGTTGGGATGCTGCTTGAGAATATCCGCGGCCTCGTCCAGAATCGGCACCGCGTCGGGCCGGATGCGGGCCTGGTTGAAGTCAAAGTGCACGCCGCGCAAAACAATCCGCTCCTGTGGCGCGGGCGGCGGAGGCGGAGCGGGCGGCGGCGGTGGAGCCTGCGCCTGGACCGGGGCAGGCGGCGTGATCAGGGGATCGCAGTAGTAATGCCCAATGAGGGCACCCAACAACGCCCCGCCCGCGGCCGCGCCCAGACTGGCGCCAAGCTTGGTACCGTCGCTCGAATCCTCGCCCAAAGTCACGCCGGCCGCCGTGCCGCCGCCGATAAACGCACCGATGGCGCCGCCCGCGATCGCACAATCGCCCCAGTAACGCGGCTGACTGAAATTCGCGCAACCGCCAAGTGCGATCGCCAGACCTGCTATCGGTAGAACCCGCCGCAATGATCGATGCCGCATCGCTCCTCCCATCAAAAGGCTGCGTTTAGGGCCGCCACCCGCGCTGCGCAAGCGGACGGCAAAGCCCGGCGGTCAGGCTAGGTTCGAGTTCGATGAGCAGACAAGCGAATGGTGATTATCGGCGCGTTAAGTTCTCGTTACTTAAACAGGACATCGCAAAAGAGCATCAGCGCAAACTCGCATCAGCTCTGCGCGTTCAGGTTGTGCGTGTCAGACCAATTTATTCAGGTCTGGGAACAAACCAACCGATTGTGCCCGAGCGCACAGAAAAGGGCAGTGATATATTCTGATAGCCTCGCTCTTGCTAAACGCCGAAGCCATACAGCGCGGCCGCGTTATCGCGGACCAGTTTGCGAGTATCGCCGGGTGGGAGATCGCCGAAGTCGACCGCGATCTTCTCGCGCGAGTATGGAAACGTACCCTCGCTGTGGGGATAATCCGATCCCCACATCAGATGGCCGGGGTTGAGCAGGTCGCGGGTGAGCAGGCCCGGCCGGTCGTCTTCAAAAGTGGCCCAGAACTGACGCTTGAAGTAAAGCGATGGCGGCTCGACCAGACGCGGCTGCATCCAGCGGTGATGGTCCTCCCAGAAATGGTCCATCAGCCGCAGCACCGGCGCGATCCATCCGATACCGCCCTCGACCAGTACGAAGCGCAATCGTGGATAGTCCTGGGCAATTGCGCCCGAAATCAGGTTGACCATTCCGCGCTGAAGCAGGACGATCTTGCCCTCGACGATCAGCGATTGCGGCAGCACGGTCTGGTAGCTAAAGTCGACAAACGGCTCGTCGTAGCATCCGGCGTGCATGGCCACCATCAGGCCCAGGTCCTGCAGTTCCCGCCACAGCGGCTTGTAATGCGGGTCGTGATAGGGCCGGCGGGGAACACCCGCGGCGATCATCACTTCGGGCATGCCCAGCTTCGCGCAGCGGCGCGCTTCTTGGACGGCCCACTGTATCGGCCCCTTGAGCGGCAGCAGACCGACCGGCGTAAGGCGCGCCGGCTCCGCCACGCAGTATTCCGCGATGTATTCATTGTAGACGCGCATCGCGTCACGCTGGTACTCGGCATCGGGAGTGGCAAAGAGATAGAGCCCCCAATTGGGATAGACCACTTCGGCCGCGATGTTGTCCAGGTCCTGATCGAGCAGCCGCAGATGGGGATCCAGACCGCCGGGGCGGGTCTTTTCATGGCGTCCGCCGCTGCTAAGGTCCAGGGCCGGACGATGCTTGTCGTCGGTGGCCAGCAGCACGTCGGCATTGAGCGACACTTCCAGGCTGCCCTCGACCACCATGAATTTTTCGCCGTTGCGCATTTCGGCCCGCGGCGCGCGAGCGCGAAAGCGGCGCTGCATCCGGGTCACCCACAGATCCTCGGGCTCGACCAGGTGACTATCCGCGGAAATGTACTTGTAGGACTCCATGTCGGATCAGATTATTTTTGCGCCGCGCAGTTTTTGGCGCTCCTCCGCGTCGATGCCCAGTTGCTCCAGCACCTCCTCGGTATGCTGACCCAGGGCCGGCGCGGCGCTGCGCACCCGAAGCGGGGTGCGCGACATCTTGGCGGCCGGACCCACGTGCAGCAGCGCGGTGCCATCCTGCTCGGTGGTTTGCAGCATGTCGCGCTCGATTACGTGCGGGTCCTGCGCCGATTGCGCGTAGGTGCGAACCGGCGCGAACGCCAGCCCCTGGTCCTCCAGCAAATCGACCGCCTCCTCGACGGTGCGCTGCCCAAACCATTGCGCCAGCATGCGGTTGAGTTCGTCGCGCCGCTCAAGACGGGCGGCGATGGTGGCATAGTGCGGATGCTCGGCCAGTTCGGGACGTCCGATCACCGGCGCCAGCAGCTTCCAGTGATGGTCCACCAAAATGACGAGCATCACGTACCCGTCGCGGCATCGGTAGAGGTTGGAGGGCGCGTTGAACACGAACTCGTTGCCGGTGCGGGGCAACTCGACGTCCATCGCAGCCAGCGCCAGATTGCCGTTGGACTGAAACAGCATCGAATCCAGCAGCGCGATATCGATGTATTGACCCTCGCCGGTGCGGTCGCGATGGCGGATGGCGGCGACCGCCGCCAGCGCGCCGTGCAGTCCGCCCAAATCGTCGGACAGGAAGGTGGGCGGTTTGACCGGCTCGCCGGCCGGCTCGCCCGACAGCGACAAGAACCCGCTGAACGCCTGGGCCAGCACGTCGTAGCCCGCGCGATGCGTATAGGCGCCAAATTGCCCGAAGCCGCTGATCGAAACGTAGATGATGTCGGGATTGATCTGCTTGACGCCCTGGTAGCCCAGGCCGCGGCGGTCGAGCTTGCCGGGGCGGAAGTTCTCCACGATCACATCCACCTCGGCCGCTAGCTTCAAAAACAGGTCGCGCCCCTGCTCCTGGCGCAGGTCGATCACCACGGAGCGCTTGTTGCGGTTGACCGAGGCGTGCATAAACGACAGCGGCGGATTGGTGCCCGGCACAAAGGGCGGTAAAAACCGCGATACGTCGCCGTGGGGCGGTTCGATCTTGATCACGTCGGCGCCCAGGTCGGCGAGTAGACATCCGCACATCGGCCCCGCCCACGTGGTGGTGGCCTCCAGCACGGTTACTCCACTAAGGGGCCCGCTCAGATCGGCGCGGGCGTCGGCAAAAAAATCGGCCTTGTTCATGGCAGGGCAATGCTAGCAGCAGCAGCGATACTGTAGGTAGTGCGGCGCGGATAGTTTCAGCCGAGGCGAGGGAATCAGTCCTGGCTCAACCGGGCGCAGACCCTCAAGGCGAGTATGTCCAGGTTCCGTCGAAGCCGGTGGGACCGGCGGGATGATAGCTCCATTGGCCGCCGCGCGGCGGGCGGTAGACCCCCTGCTTCAAGTCCCATACGCCACCGCGGTCGGCGGGCGGGGCGCCGGGAGGCGGCTGGCCCTGGACCACCGGATGGCCGTAAATCGCACCCAGGTAATGTTTGGGCAGGGGGTCGTAGGCGGGACGTGGATGCGGCATCTGCGCGGGCCGTGCGCAACTTCCCTGCGCTCCCCCGCCGGCGCCAGCACAGATCATCCCGCGCGGACAGTCGGCATAGGAAAGGCAAGGCTGAGGCAATGCAGCGCCGGTCTTTTCACGAGCCTGCTGTGCCGCAAGCGGTGCGACGCTAACACACAGCAGCACAACCAGGGCAAAAACTCCGGCAGCGCTGTCTCCAAGCCCTATGCTCATCATCAGCTTGCGCCCATCGAAAAACTTCCGCCGTGCCGACTTTCACTTCAGCGTAAACGCACCGCCCGCGGCATTACCTGAACTGGTGAACGGCACGAACGGCGGATTGAGCGCCTGGACGTATGCAGCTCCGGGCACCGCCGCGGCCGGCACGGTGAAGGTTACTTCCTGGGCGTCGACAAGAGTAAGCGGAATTTTGGGCTTTCCACTGGCGTTCAACCCGCCAAGGTTCACCGTTACTGCGCCCTGCACGTTGAACAGATTGATCACGGTAAGGGTCGAAAACCCGGTGCCGAAGACCATCACTTCTGTCCCGCTCTGGCCGACGGCGGTGACGCTGATTTGCTGGCCAATCGGTACGGAAAGCGCGTTGCTCATCATGCTATACGTGCCGGCCGCGCCCTTGTTGTGCACCACGAAGGAGCCCGGCCCGGTGGCCGGCGCCTGCGGACCGGAACTGGGCAGATCGAACACGATTTGGGTGGAACTCAGCTCGAGACTGGGGTTGATGAAAAAGGCCGGGACCCTCCCGCCCGGACAGGCGCAGAACAAATCGACCGCGACGCCATTGACGGCGTCGAATCCGGCGCCATTCAAGGTGACTGTGGAACCCTGCACCACGACGGTTTGCACGTTGGCGGTCGCAACACCGGCCGATACGCTGTCGGGCGAAATCGGCGCTGAGTTGACGCCGACCAAACTCGGAATACCCATCGCGGGGTTGCCCTGCAGCAACGTCAGCACGACGTTGGAAACCGTGTAGCTCTTGTCGGTGTTGACCACCTCCACCGCCACCACGCCCTGACCGAGCGGAACCGCAGCCGGCACGGGTACGGTCAACTGGGCAGGCGAAAACGCACTGGGCGTGAGGGGTCCGGCGTTGATTGCTCCATCGGAGGTGGAAACGAAGAAGTTCACCCTGGACCCGTTGGTGAAGCCGCTGCCGTCGATCTTGAATTGGGCACCCGTGTGAATCGTCGGCGGCAGCGCACTGATGAAGGGCACACCTGGCCCGGGAGTGGCAGTAGCCGTCGGCGCCGGGGTACGGGACGGCGTGGGAGTGGCGCTGGGGGTCGGCGTCGGAGTGGGAACTGCAGGGCGATTGAATACCAGCACCCGGTCATCGAAGGTATCGGCGGCGTACAGGTTGCCGGTGGCATCGAAGCCCAACCCCACCACACCACACATCGTATCGGCCAGCGATTGTGCCTGGCCGCATAGTTTGATTCCAATTACCAGGTTGACGGGCGCATTGTTGACCAGCGGCGCATCGAATTCCTTGATCTCGGAAGCAAGCCCGTCGGTTACATAAAGATTGCCCGCCGCGTCCAGCCCGAGCCCCTGCGGCTGGCACAGCGTGGTGCAGGAAGGGGCGGAAAAATTTTTCTGTCCAACCACCACATTGGCAACCGGATTGCCCGACGCTCCGGGCGGATATTGCAGCGCGCGATTATTGAGCGTGTCGGCGATGTAAACGTTGCCGGCCACGTTGACGGCAACCGCCGCCGGGCCGCACAACGCACTGGCCGTCGCCAGGCATCCCTGGGTATGGCAACCGCTGTTGTAGTTGCACAGGTTGGTGCTGAAGCTGCCACCTTGCCCAAAGACCGTGTCCGCGATCGGGTTGAAAGCGCGGGGATTGTTGTACTTCAGCACCCGGTTGTTGTCGGGATCCGCCACGTACAGTGCGTCCGCGGCGTCAACCGCCAGCCCCGCCGGCGCCGCCATGCTCCGCGCGCTGACGCCGCCGTTGTTCTCAATGCGGGTGGTGAAGCTGCCCTGCTGACCGAGCACCACCACGGCCGATTGATCGGTAGTGAGCCCGCTGGCAAACGGCGGATTGTATTGCAGCACCCGGAAATTGCCGCTGTCCGCCACCCACAAGTCGCCCGCGCTGTCCACCGCAAGGCCGCCAGGCGCGCACAGCGTGTCGGCCGCGGGCAGCGAGTTGCCCTGCGAATCGGTCCGGTTCTGATTGCATCCGGCAGAGAAGAAATCCTTCTGTCCAATCACCAGGTCGGCGGGCGCGCCGTTGCTGAAGGCCGCCACACTGTGCCATCCCAGCACCCGGTTGTTGCCGGTGTCGGCGACGTATAAACGATTGGGCGTGACGCTGAAATCCAATGCCACCGCGCGCGGCGAGCCCAGACTGTTGGGCTTGGTCCCGTTGATCCCGTTGCGGTCCAACGCGCCCTGCCCCAGCACCAGACTGGCCTGGGTGTTGGGCGGATTGGTGGCCAGCGGATTGAGGTATTTCAACACCCGCTGATTGCCGAAGTCGGCCACAAACAGGTCATTGTCGTCGTCCGTCGCCATCCCTCCGGGCAAGCAGACGGTGGCCCCATCCACGCCCCCGTTGTCGCACAAGCCGGAATTGAAGTTGGGCTGGCCCACAACCGCAACCGGCTCGGTGTTGCCGGTCCGGGCCGGGAAGCTGTAGGCCTGGATCCGGGAAAAACTGCTGTCGGAAATATACAGGTTGCCCCCGTTATCCAGCGCCAGGCCGCCTGGACTGCACAGCACCGCCGCCACCGGTGGCGACGGACAGGGATTGGTATTGGAAGTAAAGTCATTGGATTGTCCGAATACCAGGTCGGCAGTGGTGTTGGCGAACGGCGCATTGTACTCCAGGGCGCGGAAGTTGCCGCTGTCTTCCACGTACAGGTTACCCAACTGGTCCACCGCTACCGCTTGCGGATTGCACAGCGAATTCGCCGAGACTCCGCCCAGATTGCACTTGCCGCTGTTGAAGAGACCGAACTGCCCAAAGACCACATCGGCCTGATCGTCACTCGCCAGCGGCAGGTTATACTCCAACACCCGCGAATTGCCATTGTCCGAGATGAACAGGTTGCCCACGTTATCCACCGCCACTCCGGCCGGATTGCACAGCGTACCCGCGGTAATCGTTCCGCCCTTGTTGCAGGCGGTGGAGGTGAAACTGCCGCCCTGGCCAAATACCATGTCGGGCTGGGTGTCGGTGTTGAAGGGATCGTCATACTCCAGGACCCGGTTGTTGCCCTGGTCAACGACGTAGAGGTTGCCCGCGGCATCGACCGCCACGCGCGAGGGGAAACATAGCGTGGCGCCGGTTACCGCGGCATTGTTGCATTGCGAACCCCAGGAGAGAAAATCCGGCTGGCCGATTACGAGATCGGCGGGACTGCCGTTGTTGAGTGCGCTGATACTGTGCCATCCCAGCACGCGATGGTTGCCAGCGTCGGCCACATACAGACGGTTGGGTATAACGCTGCGATCGACAGCCACTGCCTGCGGCGTCCATAGCCCGGCGTTGCTGACGATGTTGACGCCGTTATGCGTGAAGTCAAACTGGCCCAACACCCGATTCGCCGCCACCTCGGCCATCGGTGCGCGAACCCATGTGGTCAGGAGCGCGGTTACAATAACGAGCTTTGCCGCGTGACTCGATGATAAATAGCGCACGGACACAGCGCTTTATCATAGCCGGAAGATGAAAATACCTCCAGATTGGAAGGCGGGAAAAAAGTTCATTTTTTACAAAATCGCCGCTTTCGATATTCAATAGGAACAGAGTCCCGAAATAGATCAAGTGCGCAATTTAGAATTCACTAATTATCGCCGGTCACATCAAAGTACTAATTAAATAGCCAATTTAAACTGCGACACATCGGTTCACGCTCCCCATGCCCCTCGCTCCATGCCATCCATTCAGATGCTTATTCCACCCTAAACGCGCCGCCCGCCCCGTTTCCGGAACTGGTGAAAGGGATAAAGGGCGGATTAAGTGCCTGCACGTAACCCGGCCCGCGAGTGGCTGCGGCCGGCATCACGAAACTTATCCGCGTCTGATCGATGAAGTTGAGCGGGATGCGCGGCGAGCCGTTGGGTTTAAGCCCGCCCAGATTGACCGGTGAGCCGCCCTGTAGATTGAAGAAATTGATCACCGTAGCGGTGGAAAATCCCGTACCCGATACCATCACAATACCGTCGGCTTCATTGACCGAAGTCACCGTGATCTTTTGGCCGATTGGGACCGAGACGGAGTTGCTCTGACGCGTGAAGCTGCCATCGGCCCCCTTGTTGGTTACCACGAAAGCGCCGGGGCCGGTGGCCGGCATTTGCGGCCCCGAGGAGGGAACCGGCAACGAAATTCTGGTCGAGGTCAGGCCGGGGTCGCCTGGATTGAGCAGGAACGGGCCGACTTTTCCAGCCGGACAGGCGCAGTAAAGATCGACCGCGACGCCATTGGTCGCATCGAAACCGGCGCCGTCGAGCGTCACCGGATGGCCCTGCGGCACAACGGTTTCCACGTTGGCGACGGCAACCGCGGGATTGGTGCTGTCCGATGCGATGGGGGTGCCGTTGATGGCGCTGATGCTGGGGATGGCGGCGGCCGGATTACCCTGGAGCAGGGCCAGCATCAGGTTGGACGGCACAAAGCCATCGCCGGTATTCACCACCTGTACCGCCGCAACGCCTTGTCCGAGCGGGTTGTCGGATGGAATCGCGACGGTAAGGCGGCTGGCAGAGAAAGCCAGCGGCGTAAAGGGGCCGGTATTGATCGACCCTGCCGCCGTGGCGACGAAAAAATTCACCACCGACTGCGGCGTAAAGCCGCTGCCGTCGATGGTAAAGCTGGCACCAGCCCTGATCACTGGCGGAATCGCGCTGATCAACGGCGGCGCGGGCGCCGGAGTTGAGGTCGGACCGGCGCTCGGCGTCGGACTGGGGATGGGCGTGGGACCGGCGGGTGTCGCGGTGGGGGTCAGCGTCCTCGGCGCGGTCGGGGTCGGCGCCAGTGCGAACTCCATCACCCGGTTGTTGAAGGTGTCGGCAGCATAGAGCACCGCGGAGGCGTCCAGCGCCAGGCCTGACACGCCGCAAAACGTGCTGTCGCCGGCAAGGTCCTGAGCACACTGCTCGGCTCCAATCACGGCCGACGGCGGCATGCTGCTGCGCACCGGCGCATCGTACTGGTTGACCGCCGAGCGGCCGGTATTGGCGATAAAGAGCGCCTCGCGATTGACTGCCAATCCTTGAGGAGCGCACAAGCCATTGCAGTTCAGGGCGCGAAAGTCGACCTGCCCGATGACCAGGTCGGCGACCTTGGCGGGCGCCAGCGGCGTGTCAAAAATCAGCGCTCGATTGTTGCCGGTGTCGGCGATGTACAGCCGGCCGATGTCGTCGATCGCAACCGCGGTCGGGCCGCATAAGGCGTCGGCACTGGTGAAGCATCCCGAACTGTCGCAGGAGCCGTCGAAATTGCAGGCGTTGGCGGTGAAGCTGCCGCCCTGCCCGAAGACCGCGTCGGCGATGGTGTCGCTTGCGTCCGCATGGTCATATTCCAGGACCCGGTTGTTTTGCGGATCGGCGACATACAGATTGCCAGCCGCATCGAGCGCCACTGCGGCCGGCGCCGCCAGGCTCGCGGCGCTCACCCCGCCCAGATTGCGAATCCGCGTGCTGAAGCTGCCCTGCTGTCCGAACACGCGTGTGGCGGCCACAGCCACGGTTTTGCCGCTGCTAAAGGGCGCTTTGTACTCCAGCACGCGAAAGTTGTTGGAGTCGGCAACATACAGGTTTCCCGCCGCATCGACCGCGACTCCGCCCGGCTGACACAGCGTATCGGCGGCCGGCTGGGAATTGCCGGCGGCGTCGATTCGGTTTTGATTGCATCCGGTGGACAGGAAGTCGGGTTGGCCAATCACCAGGTCGGCTGGCGCTCCCTTTTCAAACGCCGGCACCCGGCGCCATCCCAGCACCCGGCTGTTGTTGGTGTCGGCGACGTAAAGGCGGTTGGGAACCGTGCTGAAATCCACGGCCACCGCGCGCGGACCATAAAGGCTGTTCGCCTTGGGCTGGTTTACCCCATTGCGGTCCAAAGAGGATTGCCCGAGGGCCACAATCGCGCTGGCGCCCTTCGCGTTCTCGATTGGATCGATTAATTCGAGCACTCGATGGTTGGCGGAGTCGGCCACAAACAGCTCATCCGCACCGTCCGCCTTCACTCCGAAGGGCAGGCACAGACTCGCGGGTCCCACTCCCCCGTAGTTGCATACTTCCGAGTTGAAGTTGGGCTGACCCAAAACCGCGACCGGCGTCGTGTTGCCGGTACCCAAAGGATTTTCGTACACCTGGATTCGCGAATAGAGCACACCCGTAAGGTAGAGGTTGTCGGCGCTGTCGAGTGCCAGACCGCCGGCTTTGCAAATCGTGCCGCGGCCCGGCTGCGCTGCGCACCAGTCAAGCCGGGTCTCGAAATCAGGCTGGGCGAAAACCAGATTGGCTGCGGTGTTGCCGCCCAGCGGATCGACATAGGCCAGCACGCGCAGGTTGCCGCTGTCGCCTACATAGAGGTTGCCCAAGCTATCGACAGCAAGAATGGTTGGACGGCATAGCGAGCTTGCGCTGAGTCCGTCCCTATTGCAAGCCCCGGTGGAAAAGCTGCCGTGCTGTCCCCAGACGCGATCTGCCCGCGCATCGGTGCGCAGTGGGTTGTCGAATTCCAGCACGCGGGAATTGTCCGTATCGGCGATGTAGAGGTTGCCTGCGGAATCGACGGCCAGGTCGTTGGGATTGCACAAGGTGGCCGCGCTGATACTTCCACCCTTGTTGCAGGCGCTGGAGGTAAAGCTGCCGTCCTGCCCGAAAACCCGCTCGGGCAGCGTGTCGGTGTCGAATGGATCGTCGTACTCCAGCACCCGGTTGTTGCCGCCGTCGGTCACATAGACATTTCCCCCTCCGTCAACCGCTACCCGCAGCGGAGCACACAGCGTGGCGGCGGAAACCGCCGCGCTGTTGCATTGCGAACTCCAGGACAGAAAATCCTTCTGGCCGATTACCAGGTCAGCGGGCGCGCCGTTGGCCAGCCGCTCTATACTGCGCCATCCCAGCACCCGATGGTTGCCCAGGTCGGCGACGTACAGCCGGTTGGGAGTAACGCTGCGATCCACTGCCACACCCAGCGGATTTAACAGGCCCGTGCTGCCCAGGATGTTGACCGCATTGTGCGAAAAGTCCAGTTGACCCAGGACCCCGGATGCGGCCGGATTCGCGGCGGCACGCGGCGCGTGACGCACGGAGAGCACTATCGCGAGCACAAGTGTCGGCGCAACCGTGGATCCCCGCAAACGTAACCGCATCGGCCGGCTCCCTTTTCGGGCTGAAGATTCATTCAGTAGCAGGCTTACCCTTCGCCTCCAGCCCCGTTCCGCACGCCTTCTGCTCCGTCACCATTTTGGCGCCCTTCCGGCTCCACGTGGCGCGGCGCGGCGCTGCGCTAACGTGCGCCAACTTCCCTCGTCAAATCAGCTACAATGGGAACCACACCGCCCGTAAACGTGCCAAGGATTACGATGCAAAGCGCTACCCAAATCGCCGTCAACTCTGGTTCGGCGGCGCTGATCGAAATCAAGGACCTGGACAAGACCTACCGGGTGGGTGAAGTCGAAATTCGGGCCTTGCGCGGCGTCAACTTGAGGATTGAGCGCGGCGAGTTCGTGGCGATCATGGGTGCGTCGGGTTCGGGCAAATCCACCCTGATGAACATGCTGGGATGCCTGGACCGCCCCAGCGCCGGGCAATATTTGCTGGAAGGGATCGACGTGGCCTCGCTGGATGACGAAGCATTGGCGGAAATCCGCGGCCGGCGCATCGGCTTCGTCTTCCAAAGCTTCAACCTGCTGCCGCGCGCCAGCGCCGCTGAAAATGTGGAGCTGCCGTTGTTTTACTCCGGCGCGGCCAACGACGGCGCGCGGCGCGCGGCCCAGTTGCTGGCGATGGTGGGGCTGGGCGGGCGCGAACGCAGCCATCCCAATCAGCTTTCGGGCGGACAGCAGCAGCGCGTGGCAATCGCGCGCGCGCTGGTCAATGACCCGGCGATCCTGCTCGCCGACGAGCCCACCGGCAACCTGGATACCCAGAACTCCAACGAAATAATGGCGATCATCCGCCATCTCAACCGCGAGCGCGGACTGACCACCATCATCGTCACCCACGAGCCGGAGGTGGCGGCCTACGCCGACCGGATAATCACGCTGCGCGACGGCGCCGTGATCGCCGACCAACGCACCCAGCCCGCCGCCGCGCTGCTCGTCCCTGAGCCAACCGCCGCGCCCGCCCAAGTATTGTCGGGCTCGGGCGCGTTTGCCCGGATGGCGCTGGTGGCGGCCTGGCGCGCCCTGCAGCGCAACAAAATGCGCTCGGCGCTGACTATGCTGGGCGTGTTTATCGGCGTTGCCGCGGTGATTGCCACGGTGGCGGTGGGCCAGGGCGCCAGCGCCTCGGTGCGCGAGCAGATCCAGAGCCTGGGCAGCAATCTGGTCGTAGTGCTGCCCGGCGCGACCACTTCCAACGGCGTGCGCGCGGGCTTCGGCAGCCTGTCCACGCTCACCGTCGCCGACGCCGATGCGATTTTGAAAGATGCGCCCTCGGTCGCGGCGGTCAGTTACATGGACCGCCAGGTGGCGCAGGTGGTCAACGCCGAGCGCAACTGGAGCACCAGCATCAACGGCGTGACCCCCTCCTATCTAAGGGTGCGGCAATGGCCGCTGGCGGCAGGACGCAACTTTACCGAAGAAGAGGCGCGCGCCGGCGCCGCGGTGTGTCTGCTGGGGCAGACGGTAGTCAACAACCTGTTTGACGAAGGCGCCGACCCGATCGGTGCAATGATCAGGGTCAAGAACTTTCCGCTGCGCGTGATCGGGGTGCTGGCCGCCAAGGGGCAGTCCAACTTCGGCCAGGATCAGGACGACGTGGTGCTGATGCCGTTTAACACCGCCGAGCGCAAGGTGCTGGGCACGGCGCAAGTCAGCGCCACCGTCCCCTCCAGTTCGACCGGCTCCAACAATCCAATCCTCAACCCTTACGCGGGGCTGCCCAGCACCACCGCCTCTAGCCCGGTCTACCAGTCGGCCGCCGCGCTGGTCAGTCCCTTCGGCAGCCCGCCCAAGATTTCGGGCGTGGTCAACATGATCTTCATCCAGGCCGACGATGCCGCCAGCGTCGATGCGGTGCAGGAAGCGGTCCGCCGGATTCTCCATCGGCGCCACCGCGTCGCTCCCGGCCAGGACGACGATTTCACCGTGCGCAGTCTCAACGACATCGCGCAGGCCTCCGAAAGCGCCAGCCGCGTGCTGACGCTGCTGTTGGGCACAGTGGCCTCGATCTCGCTGCTGGTGGGCGGCATCGGCATCATGAACATCCTGCTGGTGTCGGTCACCGAGCGCACCCGTGAGATCGGCATCCGCAAGGCGATCGGCGCCCGGCGCATCCAGATCCTGATGCAGTTTTTGGTCGAGGCGATTTTGCTCAGCGCGCTGGGCGGGCTGGCCGGGATCGGGTTGGGGATTGTGGCCTCGCGGCTGATTTCGGCCATCGCCGGATGGCCGGTGCTGGTGTCGCCGCTTGCGGTGGTGGGCGGCTTTCTGTTCTCGGCGCTGATCGGCATCTTCTTCGGCTACTATCCGGCCAGCAAGGCGTCGATGCTCGACCCGATCGAGGCGCTGCGCTACGAGTGAGCGCACCGCGGTTTGACCTTTGCCGCGAATCGCGATTGTGTTTGCCTCCGGCGAGCAACACCCAAGCGGAGGTAGCATCACATGAGCCGATTCGAACAGTATCAGAACAAATATCAGCACGCGCACCTGGAGCGGCGCGAGGGTATCCTGCAGGTCACCTTCCATACCGGCGGCAAGGAGATGATCTGGCAGCCGGGTCCGCACACCGAATACGGCGAACTGTTTACCGATATCGCGCGCGACCCCGACAACAAGGCGGTAATCCTGACCGGCACCGGCAAGTCCTTTTGCGCCGCGATCGACGCCGCCAGTTTTGGCCGCACCACAGCGCAGAGTTGGGATCGGATCATCTTCGAAGGCAAGCATCTGCTCATGGACCTGCTCGACATCGAGGTACCGATGATCGCCGCGGTCAACGGTCCGGCTTACGTCCATGCCGAACTGGCGGTGCTCAGCGATATCGTGCTGGCCAGCGAAGACGCGGAGTTTGCCGACCTCGCCCACTTCCCCGGCGGCGCGGTGCCCGGCGACGGCGTGCACGTGGTGTGGCCGCTGCTGCTGGGCTATAACCGCGGCCGCTATTTTCTGCTCACCGGCCAAAAGATACCGGCCCGCGAGGCGCTGGCGCTGGGTATCGTCAGCGAGGTCCTGCCGCGCGAACAATTGCTGGCGCGCGCCTGGGAACTGGCCCGGCAGATCGTCGCCAAACCGCCGCTGACCATCCGCTATGCGCGCACCGCGCTGACCCAGCATCTCAAACGCCTGATGCTGGACAATCTGACCGCGGGCCTGGCGGTGGAAGGGCTGGCGATTCTCGACGCCGTCAGCCGCGGCTGACCGCGCCTCAAACAAGCCGCGCGGGGCTTGCCGTTGAGGAAAACGCGCGGTGGAGGGCTTTTACCCGCTGTCCTCGATGCTCGCGGTGCACCCGGGAAACCTCGCGCGGAGAGCGATCTTGCCCACGCAAACTCGCTCTCCGGCCTGCCCCGGTGTGCGCCCGCGAATCTCAGACTCTTGCCTTCACGGCCGATTAGGTAGAGAAGTCCCACTGGGGAGCCGGACGTCCACCAGCACCACCGGGGCGAAGCGCCTGCCGGAGCAGGAGGCCACGATGTTCTGCCGCGAACTCAACCGTGGGAAATGCAAAACCTACCTGCTGGGATGCGAACGCACACGGCGCGCCGCCGTGATCGATCCGCTACGCGAGAACACCGGGCGCTATATTGCCGTGGCCGCCTATCATGACTTTCGCATCGAATACGCCATTGATACCCACACCCACGCCGACCATCGCAGCGGCACCTGGGACCTCGCCGAGCTGACCGACGCCAAGGTCGTGATGGAACGTCATGCGCCAGCGCCCCATGTCAACCTTCACGTCAGCCACGGCGACGTGCTGGAGGTCGGCGACCTGCGCATCAGGATTTTTCATACGCCCGGCCATACTCCCGACGGAATCAGTCTGTACGTCGAGGGATTCTTGTTCACTGGCGATACCCTGCTGATCGGCGGCACCGGCCGCGCCGATTTCGCGGGTGGTGACGCCGGCCAGCAATACGATGCGATAACCTCCGTGCTGTTCGCGCTGCCCGACGACACCGTGGTGCTTCCCGCGCATGACTATCGCGGCAATCACAACTCGACCATCGGCCGCGAGAAGACGTCCAACCCGCGCGTCGCCGGCCGCACCCGCGAGGCTTACATCAGGCTGATGAACAATCTGGGCCTGCCGCTGCCCGACAAAATCCAGGAGGCGTTGCAGTCCAACCAGTCCGCGATCGAAGACGACTCGATGAAATTCCCCGACATCGCTCAGCTCAACGCCGTCCATCAGGTCACCGCCGCCGAGCTGCATGAGCGTCTGGTGCGGGGCGGCACGCCGGTGATTCTCGACGTGCGTGAGCCGGAGGAATACTGTGATGAACTCGGCCACATTCGTGGCAGTCGATTGATCCCGCTCAAGACCCTGCCCGCCACAGCAAGTGAACTGGAGACCCTTAAGGGCAACGAAATCGTCGTCATCTGCCGCGCCGGCGTCAGAAGCAGCACCGCCGCCGCGCTGCTCACAGGGCTGGGTTTCGAACATGTCAGCAATCTCAAAGGCGGGATGCTGGAGTGGAACGAGGCTGGCCTGCCGGTGGAGCGCTGAGTGGTCTCGGACCCCGCCGTTTTGCGTCACAACACCTTTTGCGCGCCGTTGTGCTTTGGCCCAGTCGAATCGAGAATTTCTTGGTCGTCACTGAGTTGGCCGCGGCGCAGCCCGCAATACTGACATTTTCGTCTGAAGGGGTTGCAACCGCCAAAAAGACCACCCCACAGAAACCACTCTCCGCATCGTGGACAGGGGAACATTTCCCAATAAAATCCAGCGGCAACGGCTAGAGCCACCAACGGTATCGCTATCCATAAAAGAACAGAATCGGCCAGACCGGGACGTATCGTATCCAAGGTCAATCCGAGCACCATCAGAACCGGAGCCCAACTTAGGGATAAGATCCAAAACAACCACATGCGCGCGCGGAGATCCCGCCACGCCTGGTCGTAACTCATCGGCGGCCGGGGCGAATTGGTAATCCACGCCCATATGTCCCGAAACATCTTGACCAAAGCTACAGGATTCCGGCGCTCGTTGCTTTTGACCGCCCAGGCAGCGAGGGCAGCGTGCGCAGGAGCACCTTTCTTTTTGAGGATTTGTTGGAGGCGGCGAGCGGATTCGAACCGCTGAATGGAGGTTTTGCAGACCTCTCCCTTAACCACTTGGGTACGCCGCCTCTGGGCCGACTGGTGAACTTAAATGCGTATCATGAGCCGCACTCCGTCGCAATTGGGCGGCTTTTGAGCAGTCGGTCTCCGTGGCATGGTCCAGCGCAGGCCGTCTGCCCGCCGATGACGCGCCGGCGTGTCTCGCTCGCGCCATCGCTCAAAAAAGGGTGGCGCGAGCACGCATGCTCACGCAACGATGGCAGGTACGGCGGCCCGCCCCACTAATATCCACTGTGCGCACCGACCCTGCCAGCGATGCACCTTACGTGGCATGATGGAACCATGGCAGCCATCAGCGAATACGATCTTTTTATCGACGGCCAGGTCTGCCGCAGCGATGACCGCTACGAGCAGACCTATCCGTACACGGGCGAGGTGGTGGCGCGAATCGCGCGGGCCAATGCGGAGCACATTGATGCCGCGATTGGGGCGGCATCGCGAGCCTTTGAGGTCACGCGCCGATTCTCGCGCGCGCGCCGCGCGGAACTGCTGACCGCGATTGCGCAGGCGATCGCCGAGCGGCGGGCCGAATTCGCGCGCGCGATCACCTATTGCACCGGCAAGCCGATCAGCTACGCGCGCGCCGAAGTTTCGCGCTCGGTTGGTGTGTTCACGCTGGCGGCCGAAGAAGCCAAACGCTTCGGCGGACGCTACGAGCCGCTCGATTTCGACCCGGCCCGCCCCGCCGCGCTCGGAATGGTGGAGCGCTTCCCGATCGGGCCCATCACTGCGATTGCGCCCTTCAACTTCCCGCTCAACCTGGTAAGCCACAAGGTCGCGCCGGCGCTGGCCACCGGCAATACGTTGATCGTCAAGCCGCCGCCGCAATGCCCCGCTCCGGCCCTGATGCTGGCTGAAATCGCCACTGCGGCGGGCGCTCCGCCCGGTGCCGTCAACGTCATCTCGGCCGACCCGCCCGTGGCCGAGCGCCTCGTTACCGATGACCGCGTCAAGATGCTGCTCTTTACCGGCAGCACCAGGGTAGGGTGGTCGCTGCGCGACAAGGCCGGGCGCAAACGCGTGACCCTGGAGCTGGGCGGCAACGGCGGATTGATCGTGGACGAGGACGTCGATTTGGAGCTCGCCGCCCGCCAGGCCGCGCGCGGCGCCTTCGTTCATGCGGGCCAGGTCTGCCTGTCGGTCCAGCGCATCTTCGTCCATCACAAGGTGTATGACCGCTTCCTCAAGCATTTCGTGGACGAAACCGAACGCTTCCCCATCGGCGATCCGATGGACGACAAGACCCTGGCCGGCCCGCTGATCGACAATGCCGCCGCCGATCGCGTGATGAACTGGATCGCGGAAGCACAGACCGCTGGCGCACCCATCCTGACCGGGAATCGCCGCCAGGGCACGGTGGTTGCACCGACCATAATTGAAACGCGCGAGAGCAGGTTCCATCGCCTGCGCGTGTGGTGCGAGGAAGTCTTCGGCCCGGTCGCGACGGTCGAGCCGGTCGAGTCGTTCGCCGCTGCCGTGCGCGAAGTCAACGACTCGCCCTACGGCTTGCAGGCCGGCGTGCTCACCAACAATCTCGAACATGCAATCCTGGCGTTTCGCGAGATCGACGCGGGGGCGGTAATCGTCGGGGAGACCGGCGTATTCCGCGTCGACAGCTACCCCTTCGGCGGCGTGAAGGACTCCGGAACAGGACGCGAGGGGGTGCGCTACGCGATGGAGTCGATGACCGAGCCCAAGATGCTGGTGCTCAATGTGCCGGGAGCGTTGAGCGCCGGGCGTTGACTTTGCGCCCCAGCGCGCGCATTTTCGCCTCGCAACAAACAGGCGCGTGTCCGGCGCGCGCGAGGTATCGATGGCCAACGAGCAAGGGCGGGAGCTTTACCCGCATCTGTTTTCCCCAATTCGCATCGGATCGCTGGAACTGCCCAACCGCATCACGATGGCGGCGATGTACACCGCCTCGGGTTCGGCCAACGGGATGGTGACCGAGCGCCAGATCAACTACTACCGGGCGCGCGCGGCGGCCGGCGTCGCGCTGATCGCGACTGAGCTGATCGGTATCGACCCCTACGGCTTCACCAATCGCTTCATGCTGCGCCTGGATCACGACCGCTACGTGGCGCCGCTGCGCCGTCTGACCGATGCCATTCACGACGCCGGCGGACGCATCGCCGCGCAGATCTCCCATCAGGGCCGCATGGTGGCCTCCACCTTCAGCCAGCGCACGCCGGTGGCCCCCTCGCCGGTGCCGTTTGCGATGTCGGAGACACCGCGCGCCCTGCGCCGCGACGAGATCCCCGCCATCGTGGAGAGCTTTGCGCGCGCCGCGCGCCGGGCACAGCAGGCCGGCTTCGACGCTGTCGAACTGCACATGGCGCACGGCTACCTGATCAACGAGTTCCTCTCCAAACTCACCAATCAGCGCACCGACGAATATGGCGGCGACGTGCGCGGGCGCGCGCGCTTCGCCCTGGAAGTGCTGGCTGCGGTGCGAGCCGCGGTCGGCAGCAGCTTCCCGATTATCTGCAAGCTCGCGGTCAACGAAGGAGTGCCCGGCGGCTATGAGAGCGAGGAGGGGGGCGAAATTGCCCGGATGCTCGAGCAGGGCGGCGCCGATGCGATTAGCACCTCGGTCAGCGAAGCGCAGGGACAGGGTTCCGAATTTACCAAGGAAGTCCCGCCGATGTACTTCGCGCCCGGCTCCGACGTGCCGCTGGCGGAGGCGGTCAAGGCCAGGGTGAAGATCCCGGTGGGCGCGCGCGGACGTATCACCACGCCGGAGCTGGCCGAGGAAATCCTGGCCGCCGGCCGGGCGGACTTCATCGTGATCGGGCGCGGGCTGATTGCCGATCACGAGTGGGCGCGGAAGGCGGGACAAGGACGCTCGGCTGATATCTGTCCGTGCATCGGATGCCTGCAAGGCTGCTTTGACCGCCTGATTGTAGACCTGCCGATAAGCTGCCTGACCAACCCGCGCGCCGCCAACGAAGCCGACTATCCGTGGACGCCGGCGGCGCGCCGCCGCCATGTGCTGGTCGTGGGTGGCGGACCGGGCGGGATGCAGGCGGCGCTGACCGCGGCCCGCCGCGGCCATCGCGTAACGCTGTGGGAGAGGAATCGGCGCCTGGGTGGCGCTTTCATCGCGGCGGCCAGTCCGCCGGGCAAGGGCGACTTCAACAACTATACCTCCTATCTGACGCGGGAGCTGGAAAAAGCGGAGGTTGCAATAACCCTGGGCAAGAACGCCGACGCCCAGGCCGTCGCCGCCGTGCAGCCCGACGTTGTAATCGTCGCGACTGGCGCCACAGTGGTCCCTGCGCAGGTTCCCGGCGATGGCACCATGCCGGTGTTCGACATCTATGGCGACCTCTACTTCCGGGACGTGCCCGCACAGCATCTGGCGGTGCTGGGCGCGGCGCGGGTCTTCTGTGAGACCGCGCAATGGTTGGCGGCCAGGGGCAAGCAGGTCACCATGATTGCGCAGGACGTGGCCCTGGCGCGCGACGCCGGGATGTACATCTGCAGAGTGCTGCGCGAGCAGTTGCACAGCAGTGAGATCGCGATTTACTTGCGCGCGGGCGTGGCCTGGACTTCCAAAGGCAAGGTGGTGATCGATCGCGACGGAATCCGCGATACGCTAAACGGCATCGACGCGGTGGTGGCGGCGGGCGAGCGGCGTCCTAATCCGGACCTGGCGCAGGAACTGATTGCATTGGGCCTGCGCACGATCGTCATCGGCGACGCCTCCAGTCCGCGCGACGCATTTCGCGCCACACAGGACGCCTTTGCCGCCGTTTACAACCTGGAATGAAGTTTTTCCCTCCCCTTCTGCGGCCTGCTGCTGTGGAAGAGGATGAGGGAAGAGGGGTCTGGGAGCTCGATGAGCGACGACCTCAATCTGAGCATCACCGGCGTCCAACCGCTGATCGAGATCGCCGGCGCGCGCCGCCTGTTGGTGGCCACCACGCGCGGCACGATCCGGATGGTCATGCATCAGGTGGAAAAGGCGCAGCGCGCCGTCCTCTGTCTGGGCGGCGCTGGCGGCGGGATGGACGGGCCTGCGATGCTCTATGCGCGGCTGGGGCTGGAAGCAGGCGCGCGGGGGCTTACGGTATTGCGCGTGCGCTACCGGATGCCGAATGAGATGGTGGAATGCGTGCTCGACGCGATGGCGGGGCTGTCCTTGCTCAAGGGCATCGGCCACCAGCGCGCCGCCCTGATCGGCCATTCTTTCGGCGGCGGCGTTGCGATCGCCACCGCGACGCTCAATCCGATGGCGGTGGCGGTCGCCGCGATCTCCAGCCAGCTCGGCGGCGCGCAAAACGTCGCGCAACTGGCGCCGCGTCCGCTGCTGCTGATTCACGGCACCGCCGACACCGTGCTGCGCGAAGAAAGTTCGCGGTTGATTTTCGCGCGCGCCAAAGAGCCCAAAACGCTTAAGCTGTTTGCGGGCGCCGACCACGGCCTGACCCAGGTGGGCGATGAGGTCCATCAACTGGTCAGCCAGTGGCTGAGCGAGAACGTCTGAGGGGATACCAGCAGAATGACCGAACCGGCTGGGCGCCAGTCGCCAGGAGGTTACCGATAGCCCTGGATGGTGACGACGGCGGTCTGGCCCATACGGAAGGGATATTCGGGATTGTTGGGGCCCAGGATGACGCGCACCGGAAAGCGCTGCGACAGGCGCACCCAGTTAAGGGTCGGCTCTACCTGCGGCAAGCCGGCCACGGTGGCACCATTTTCCTGGTAAAGCCCCCATCCGATCCCCTGCACGCGGCCGCGAAAGCGGCGGTTGGGATAGCTCAGCAAAAACACCTCCGCGCTCATGCCGGGGCGAATGTGGGAGAGGAAAGTCTCGCGGAAGTTCGCCATCACGTACCAGGTGCGGTTGTCGATGAGGCTGAGCACTTCGCGGCCCTCATTGGCATATTGGCCGACCGCGATGTTGAGGTTGGTGACGTAGCCGTCAAACGGCGCCCGAACGTAGCAGTAATCTACATTGAGTTTGGCGTCGTAAACCGCCGCCTCGGCGGCCTTGCGCCGCGCGTTGATGTCGCCATACTGGCCCAGTTGATTGTGCGCCTGGCGCACCGCCGAGCGCGCGTTGTCGACCGCGGCCTGGGCCGCGCGCGCCTTGCTGCGCGCGTCGAACACGTCGTTGGCGGTGACGAAATGGCGCTTGAGCAGCGGCTCGATGCGCGCCAGGTACTGCGCGGCATAGGCGGCGTCGGCGGCGCGCCGTTTCTGCTCGGCCTGCGCGGCGGCAATCGCATCCTGCAGGGCTTTGATTTCAAGGTTGGTCAGATCAAGCTTTGCCTGGGCGGCGTCGAGCGCCGAGCGATAGGGGCGCGGATCGACGACAAACAGCAGGTCGCCTTCCTTGACGTGCTGATTATCCACCACCGGCAGCTTGACGATCGGCCCGCCGACGTGAGGCGCGATGCCGACGCTGTTGGCGCGCACGTAGGCGTCGTCGGTGCGCGGGTAGACGTAGTAGAGCATCCCCACGTAGGCTGCCGCCGCGATTGCGCCGGCCATAATCGCGAGGCCCAGCAGGCGCCCCACAAGCTGCGCCGCCAGCGGTGCTCTTGGCATTGATTGCTGCGCTTGCATCAGCTTTCAGATGCGGTTGAAAAACGCCAGGTAGGCAAGGCAGGAAAGCAGCACGGCCAGGCTCGCATACACCAGCATCGGCGGTCCCATGTGCGCTTCAAGTCCCAGCCGCACGAACACCGGGCGGATTATTGCGGTTAGAATCGCGCCCGCAATCAGGCAGATGAGCCAGCTCGGAAAATCGGCCCCCGCAACGTTGATCACCGGATCGCATCCGGCGAGCGCCGGAGCACCAAGCCCCAGCGCCGCCGCGCCAGGCCAGAGGGTTGTATCGATGCGGGTCGCGCGGGGTTTCAACGTGGAGATTGTGCATAAGCGTCGCGCAACATTCAACGGCGCCAGGCCATCCGCACTCGCCCGGCATTTCGCATCGCGCGCCGGGGCGGTGTACTTAACGCCAAGTCCAATGGGCGAGGCGATATGAAGAAGAACAACCGGCAGACAGCAGGGTTCGGACAGGTCCAGAGGTGCGCCGTCAAAGGCGGGAGTCGGAACCGATGGCGCTGGTGGGCGGGGATTGCCGTGGGAGCGGCAGTCCTGCCGGGCCTGTGTGGATGCGTGTACCTGCAACACCAGCCCGAATTCGACCCGGCTCAATTCGCGGCCCGCGCCGCCGATCGGCCCTGGGTTGCGCCCGCCGGCGGTCAGGAATATGCCGTACCCGCTGACGCCATGGCGCCCGCGGCAATAGCGCCGCCGGCGGCGCATAAGCTGTACGACCTGCCCGAGCTAATCGACCTCGCGCTGCGCCACAATCCTGCCACCCACCAGGCATGGGCCGCGGCGCGTGCTGCGGCCGCGGCGTGGGGCAGCACACGGGCGTCCTATTATCCGAGCGCCGGCTTTGAGGGCGATGCCGGTTACACCAAGTTTCAGTTTGAAGATGAGTTCAACGACATCGTCATCAAGCAATGGGAATACAGCCCGATGGTCCAACTGAACTATGTGCTGCTGGACTTCGGGCGGCGCAGCGCGGCAGCCGACGCCGCGCGCCAGCAACTGGCGGCCGCCGACTTTCTGTTCAACCGTAAAATCCAGGAGGTGGTGTTCGCCACCCAGCGCGCCTTTTATGCCCTATCCGCCTCCAAGGCCGCGGTGGAAGCGGCGCGCAAGAACGTGGAACTGACGCAGACCGATGTCGACGCGGTCAGCCAACGGCTTGACCTCGGGCTGGCCACTGAGCCTGCGCTGCTGCTGGCGCGCGAGCGCCGCGCGCAGGCCGGCTACGACCTGGAAAACGCCAAACTGCTGGTGCGCGACGCGCAGGCCGACCTCGCTGCCGCGCTGGGGATGGCGGCCAATGCGCCGCTGGACGTGGAGAATCTCGATCGCCAACCGATCCCGCATCAGTTGGGCGCCAGCGTCGACCAGCTAATCGACCGTGCGGTCAAGCAGCGCCCCGACCTGGCCGCGCAGGTGGCCGCCCTGCGCCGGCGCGAGGCGGAACTGCGCAGGACTCAGGCTGCGTGGTATCCGACCGTGGGTCTGTCGGCGGTCTACGGCGAGAACCTGTGGAACTACAATTGGAACAGCCTGCCGGTGGTCAACTCGCTGCTTCCCCAGTACGCCGCCCATCTGACGATGCAATGGGACCTGTTCACCGGCCTGCGCCGTCTCAACGACATCCGCCAGGCCACCGCACAGCGCGACGCCGCGCGCGCCGCGTTGCAAGCCTCGGAAGTCGATGCGACCGCCCAGGTCTGGCATGCCTATTTTCAGTTCAGGTCGGCACGCAAGAAATACGAGTATGCGCAGGCTATCCTGTCTGCCTCGCAGGAGGCCTACGATTCCAATCTCGAAGCTTATCGCCAGGGACTCAGCACGATCGTCGAGCTGCTCTCCGCCGGCAATGATCTCGCCACTGCCCGCTACACGCTGATTCAGAGCAAAGCCGACCTGCTGACGGCGTCGGCCGCGGTCGCCTACGCCGCCGGGGCGGTGCCGATGCCAAACCGCTGAGCAGGCGGCAAAGCATGTGAATAAATAATCAAAATAACGTCTGTCGGATATTTGTCGCCGATCTTGGTATCGACCTTGCTGTTCAATCGAGTCAATGATCGACTGCAATTTACATACGACCGGAAGCCTACCGGTTGCTTTCATCGCGCTGGCGATATTACCGATCTGCCGCGCTTCGGTGTCCGCATCGGAATATGGAATCAGCACTTATCGTCCGGGCCTGATGGATCTGTATTCCGGGATGCTGCCCGCGCCGGGAAATGGCATCGTGAAGAGTCTCTTCATGTACCAGGACGCCACCGCGCGGGCGGTCACCGAGGACGGCCGGGTCGAAGTGCATACCCACACGATTACATACAACGAGGCGATCTTTGCCGCCTACGTGACCAGCGTACCGGTGCTGGGATCGCACTGGGCATTCGGCACCATCCAAATGTTCAGAATAGCGTCGCAGTCGGCCGACGCCGGATTGCGCGGTGGACCGCTGCACAATCAAAGCACCACGATTGGCAGTTTCGGCGACGGCATCTTCATACCGGGCATGTTGAATTGGAACTTCGGCCAGTTCCATTTGACGGGCGCGTTTTGTTTTTACGCACCCACCGGCCAATACAACCGTTCGCGCATCATCAGTATCGGACTCAACCGGTGGGCGTTCGAACCCGACGTGGGGCTGACCTGGATGGATCGGCGCGGACGCGAAGCCTCTTTATTTGTCGGCTACACGGTCAACACCACTAACCAGGCCACGCATTATCAAAGTGGCAACGAATTTCATGCCGATTTCGCCCTGGCGCAGCATTTCCCCAATGGCTTGCTGATCGGGATAGCCGGTTATGCGCTGCAGCAGACGACCGCCGACAACGGTGCCGGCGCCATCCTCGGACCATTCAAGGGAAGAGTAATCGGACTTGGACCGCTGGTAGGTGAGACGATCAGAATCGGCGAATTGCCAATTAATTTTACTTTCAAATACGTCTTTGAATTTGCCGAGGAAAACCGCTCGTCGGGGGATGAACTATGGTTTACGGCTGCAGTCCACTTCTGACTGATTTTGACGCAGCCCGGGCTGATGAGAATTGGGCGGCGGCGTTGTGTTCGTCGCCGCTTAGCCGATCGGACACATATGTTCCATTTGGTATCAGGCCCTCAACCTTAAAGGTCACACACGATGGCCGCACAAGCGACCGATGCCGGCGCAGTGCTTGAGAGCGGTTTCACTCCGGGCCTGGAAGCTTACCGCAAGCTGATCGACCGGCTCCCGCAGCCCGCCGCGCTCAGCGACCGGCACGGGATTATCATCGCGATAAATCGTGCCGGATTGGAGCTGCTGGAAGCGGACAGCACGGCCGCGGTGCTCGGGCGCGCGGTCGTCTCCTTCCTCGCACCGGAGACGGCGGACGGACCCGAGGCGGGAAAAGAGCGCGGATGGACCGCGCCACGCAGCTACGAACTGGTCACGCTCAAGGGACACCCGCGCACGGTGGAGGTTGTCTCGGTACCGCTGCTGGTGTCGGCGGCGGGTGAAGTCGAACTGATGCTGGTGATGAGCCGCGACGTCACTGCGCAACGGCGCGCCGAGCAGGCGCGCGATTACCTGGCCGCGATCGTGGAATCCGCCGACGACGCCATCGTGAGCATCGACCCCGAGGGCACGATCACCGGCTGGAATCGGGCCGCGGAGCGCCTGTACGGCTTTACCGCCGCCGAGGCCATCGGTCAGCCCATCAGCCTGCTCATCCCGGCGGTCATGCAGGACACCAGCTTCGAGTTAATCGGCGGGCTGCAGGCGCAGCCCGAGCATCCGCTGCGTGTGGAGGTTCCCTGCCAACGCAAGGACGGCAGCATCGTGGAGGTTGCACTGACGGGCTTCGCAGTCCGCGATCACAGCGGCAGGTTGCTGGGGATTGCCGCCTTCCAGCGCGACATCACCGAGCGCCGGCGCGCCGAGCGCGAACAGGCGCTGCTGGCCGCGATCGTGGAGTCCTCGGCGGATGCAATCATCACCAAGGCGCCCGACCACACGATTCGCACCTTCAACGCCGCCGCCGAGCGCCTATACGGCTATCGGGCCGACGAGGTCATCGGCAAGCCGGCCACCATCCTGACCTCGCGCGACGGCGCCGATGAGATGGAACGGACCATTGAACGCGTTTTGAAGGGGGAGAACATCCGCGACTATGAGACGCGCCGGCTGCACAAGGACGGCCACTTGCTCGACATTTCCCTGAGCGAAGCGCCGGTGCGCGATGCCGGCGGCCGGATCGTCGGGGTCGCGGCGATCGAGCGCGACATCAGCGAGCACGTGCGCGCACGCAACCTGGAGGCGCAGATGGCGGCGATTGTCAGGTCCTCGACCGACGCCATCTACAGCCTGGGCCCGGGGCATATCGTGCAAAGCTGGAATCCCGCCGCCGAACGCATGTTCGGTTACAGCGCCGCCGAGGTGATCGGGCATCGCTCACCGACGATGCTGCCCGAATACCAGCAGCAACTCGATGAGATGCTCGAACGGGTGTTGGGCGGGGAGACCGTCGAATTCGAGTCCAAACGCCGGCGCAAGGACGGCGCGATTCTCGACGTCTGGGTGACCGCCTCGCCGATTTACGACCATTCAGGCTCGGTCTCCGGCCTGGCGGTCGTCACCCGCGACATCACCGCCCACAAACGCGCCGAGCGCGCTCTGTTGGAAGCCCAGCAGGAGTTGCGCACACGTATGCGTCAGCAGGCGGCCGTAGTCCGTCTGAGCCGCAGTGCGCTCAACCGGGTCGAGCCGCAGGCGCTGATGGCGGAGGCGGCGGCGTTGACCGCCGAAACGCTGGGCACCGACACCTGTGCAGTCGCAGAGCTGCTGCCTGACGGCAGGCTGATCCGGCGCGCGTTCGTCGGCGCTTCGGAGGAAAATGACGGCGCTGCGCCCGCCATCGAGGTGGACCGCGATCGCTACGCGGCCCGGGTGCTGTCCCACACCGAGCCGGTGGTGGTTGCCGATTTCGCCTCCGAGCAGCGCTTCGCGCGCAGTGAGCTGTTGGCAGGCCGCGACGCCGTCAGCGGCGTGTGCGTGATTATTCCCGACACCGAGCGTCCCTACGGCATCCTGGCAGCGCATTGCAAAACGGCCCGCACCTTCAGCCTGGAGGATATCAATTTTCTCCAATCAGTCGCGTACGTGTTGGGACGGGTGCTGGAACGGCGCCGCACCGAATACGAGCTGCGCGCGGCCCGCGACGAGGCGTTGGAGTCGGCACGCTCCAAGTCGTCCTTCCTGTCCAACATGAGCCATGAAATCCGCACCCCGCTCAATTCGATTGTCGGGCTGTCAGGGCTGCTGCTGGAGACCAACCTGACTCCCGAACAGCGTGACTTCGTCGAAACGATTCGAGTCAGCAGCGACATTTTGCTCGAAACCATCAACAACGTGCTGGACTATTCCCGCCTTTCCACCGGTAACGTCCAGCTGGAAAGTACCGATTTCGACCTGCGCGCCCTGGTTCGCAGCGCAGCCGACCTGCTGACCGACGCCGCGCGAAAGAAGAATCTCAGGCTGACAGCGTTGGTCGCCCAGGAACTACCGCGGCTGCTGCGGGGTGATCCGGGACGCCTGCGCCAGGTGCTGGTCAATCTGCTGAGCAACGCCGTCAAGTTCACCGACTCCGGCGAGGTGGAATTGAAGGCAGCGCTGGAGGGCGAGTCGGAAAAAGGCGCCGTGGTGCGCTTTGAAGTGCGCGACACCGGCATCGGCATCAGCGAGGAGACGCAACGCAGGCTCTTTCAGCCGTTTTTTCAGGCCGATGCTTCCACCACCCGCCGCTATGGCGGCAGCGGGCTGGGCCTGGCGATTTGCGCCCAACTGGTGAGCCTGATGGGCGGCCATATCGGGGTCAGCAGCAGTGCCAGCGGCGGCGCGACCTTCTGGTTCACGGTCGCGCTGGAAAAGACCGCGCTCGGGGCGCGAGTCCAGTCTGCGCGCCCCACATCCGCGGCGGCGGCAAGCGCGCCGCGCGGCCGCCGTATTTTGATGGCGGAGGACAATCCGATTAACCAGAAGGTGGCGGTCATCCAACTCCAGCGGCTCGGCTACCAGCCCGACGTGGTTGCCAACGGCCGCCAGGCATTGGAGGCACTCAAACGCGCCCGCTATGACCTGGTCCTGATGGACTGCCAGATGCCAGAGATGGATGGCTACGAAGCCACCCGCGAGATCCGAAAGGATGAGCTGGGCTCCTCCACCCATACCCCGATCATCGCGCTGACCGCGTTCGGCCTGACTGGGGATCGGGAGAAATGCATCGAAGCGGGGATGGACGACTATCTGGCCAAGCCGATCAGGATTGAGCAACTAAAGGAGATGCTGGAGCGATGGTTGGGTGCTTCGACCGTGCCTGTCGATCATCCGGCGCGCCCCGATGACCGGCATCGCACCTAATTAGCGGGACGTACCGGGCCGGCCGTCAAGCGCGTGCGAGCGGCGCGGCGTCCAATCGGGCGGCGCCATCCAGAACACGGCAGCGACGATCGATGCCAAGGCGATGTAAGCGGCGGTGAACACCCATTGCCGGAAGTCAAAGAAAATCAGCGGCCGCAACCAATGTGCGATCCATCCCGCCGGATAGCCGCTGTGTCCCGCCGCCCGGCGCAGCCGATCTTCAAGCGTGGTCAGCGGGCAGGCCAGCCCGAGCATCGATTCGACCGCGACCAGAGCGATGGCGCCGAGATGGGTGGCGCGGAACCAGAAGTTTCCCACCCAGTCCCATCCCAGCGCGATTCCAATCAGTATCGCAGCTAAACCGAACACCACGTAGCCAACGTAAGCGGCGTGGAGCAGCAGGACTAGATCGGCTAACCGGCTCCATAACATGCTACAATATCAACCTGTGCGCGACTCAGGGGCGCCGTGCGGCGGCCCAGCGTTCACAACGCCGCACCGCGCTGACCGTCGGTGCCGGGCTGGTATCGTTCGCCCCTGGTGCGGCGCAGTGCAGCGTGGATTCCCAATCCAGCCAGCATCGGATCGGCAAAGCGCACCACACGTTGGTCAGCGCTGATTTCAAACCCTCGGCGCGACACCATCGAAACCATCGCCTCAAGGCCGCGTTCGCGCGACACCATCGGCTGCACCAGGATCGGCCGCCCGTCGAGCGTCTGCGCGAACGGCCATACCACCGGCGCACCCGCGCGTGCAAAGCCCGGGTAGGAACCGGTCAGATCCCACGGGTCGATGATCGGATAGATCAGCAGGGCGCGGGCGCCCAGCACCCCGGCCATGATACCGCAGCCCCAACGCGCAGCCACCCCGCCATTGCGGCTGCACGACCACAGCTCGCCGATTTCGAAGACCGTTTCGGGCGGCAGGTCACGCAGGTCGGGGTCCGGGTAACTCTGCCCGAACATATCCAGCGCATGGATGGCGAAACCACCCACCATCCGGTTCGGGTCGCCGTTCTCGTCGAACACCCCGTAGAGGTCGGCGAACCTCAGATGCATCTGACCGACACGCGACCGCGGCTTTTCTCTGAAGCCCACGCCCGCGCTGGCTCGCGCCCGCGTCAGCGCCTGGGCAAAGCTGTCTCGTTCGGCCTGAGTGGAGAGGTATCTGAGTTCCATCTTGTGCCTCCGTTCTGGGGCGACACGGACAGCCGGGGCAGGCAGGGAAGCCCTCGCGCCATTCCCCTGGATGCCGGATGGATTCGCGACTGGACATGCCGCACAACGTTTGCGAATGTAGTGAAAATCGAACAGTTGCGAATTTGTAACACATAGTCAAATATTGTGGAGGCGTGTGCTTCAAGACAAAACCGTCTGAGCAAAAAGCTTACTTGGAGTTGAAATAAGGGCTTAGTTTGGGGCATAAAATTAAGTGATACGAAACAGCGGGGGTTGCAAGGAGTCCGGTGATGAACCCGCCGGGTATGGCCACCCCGCGTGCTCCAACCCAGCTCGGGATGCTGAGGGGTGGGAAGTTGGAGGAGCTCTGAAAACCCATCGGGGACTCGGACTATGGCAGCATCGTGGGAACTCGACCGCCAAATAACCCACCTGGTCAACCGCATCCTCCGCGAGGTTTCAAGCAGCGGCGCGGTCAAACGCGCGGATGGCAGGCGGCTACGGCGCGAAATCAGGCAGGTGCTGGAACGCGATTACAGCGCCAGCCTGCGCAACAGTCTTGAGCCCGGCGATGTAAACCGTCTGGTGGCGACGGCTTCCGCCATCTGGCCCAACTTCAACCGCAGCCCGATGGGACCGCCCTCGATGCGGCTGTTTGCCGAGGTCTCCGAACTGCTGAGCCTGCACCTCAGTTCCGCCCCTTACCGTCATCGCGGCGGCTTCGCGGTGCGCGGGTTTTATCTGCGCAAGACGCCCCCGGCGCTGGGCAAGCCGCTGATTTACGTCAACAGTGCGCATCATCCGCTGGCGGTCGGCACCGCGTTCTGCCATGAAGTGGGCCATCATCTGAGCGCCGGGATGTTCTGTCCGGGCGGGGAACAGCCCGCAGCCCGACTTTACCTGGGGGCGGAATGTGCGGCGCGGCTTGACGACCGTGTCGAGTTGGCTGCCGACATCATCGTCAGCCTGGCGGGCTACCCAAAACCGATGGCGCGGCAGATTTTTGCCGGTCCGGTGCAGCACGGCCTGATGCCTGATTTGGCGGTGCCCAGCGGCAAAGTCTTCGAGGCCGTGCAGCAGCATCTGCGCGCCCGCTACGGTTTCGATTTGGCCGCGGTGCTGGTGCCCGATCGCAAGCTTCATTACCTGACTGGGATGCTGCATTACGCGCGCTTGCGCGAGGCGCTGCTCGCCGAATACGACGTCTGACTCAACTGCCGGCCAATGACCGCAACACCCGTACCACCTCCGCGAAGACGGTGGAGGGCGCGATGGCGCGCATGCATTGGTTGGTGGCAAACCGGCATCGCGGCCGCCGGCAGGGCTGGCAAGAGAGATTGGGAGTGGCGCTCAGCAGGCGGATGTCGGGGCTACCCAACGGCCCCGTCCTGGCAGCCGGTGTGGGACCGTACAGTCCGATGAGATGAGCGCAATGGGCCGCTCCCGCCGCGTGCAAGGGAGCCGTATCGGCGGCGATCACGATCGGCACGCGGGACAGCAAGGCGTAGAGTTGCGGCAAGCTGGTTTTTCCGGCGAGGTCAAGAACGCGATCGCGCCCGCGCGCCAGTTGCGCGGTCAACGGCGCGTCATCGCCTGATCCGATTAGCACGACCTTGGCGTCGGTTGCATTGAGGATCATCTCCAGCAATTGCTCCCAGTAAGGGGCCGGCCACTGTTTGCTCGCCCATCGTGTCCCCGGCGCGATCGCAACCAGCGGCGCGCAGCCGGCAAAGCCATGCCCAAGCATCGCGGCGACGCCATCGCGCACGTGCGGCGCGACCGCGGGCAGCGCGATGTCATGATCGGCGCCGGCGCATCCGATAGCCCCGGCCAGCGCCAGCATGTGTCCGGCGTGTGGACGATGGGGGTCGAAGTACTGCGCTTTGGAGACGTACTTCTCAGTGTAGAAAAGATGGCTCAGTTCGCGGCGATGCGCGAAGCCGATGCGCCGCTTGATGCCGGCCGCAAACGGGATCAGAGCCGATACCAGCAGCCCCTGCGCGTCGATCGATACCTCGTAGCCGGCCTCGCGGATTTCGCCGGCAAAATCGCGCAGCGCGGCTGCGGCCTGCGGCCAGCGCGCGGGATTTGCAGCCGCCTTGCGCCATCGGCCGCGCGGGCAGGCGTGGATGTAGTCCACGTCGCGGTGGCCGGCGATGGCCGAGACCAGCTCCGCGTCGATTGCCCATCCAATCTTCGTCTCCGGCATCGACCGCTTGATGGCGGACGGCAGGGGCAGAGTCTGGATGACGTCGCCCAGCGAGCTCAGGCGGACGATGAGAACGCGTTGGGATGGTGGCGCCAAGTTACTCTTTGGGCAGGCCCAACGTGCGCTCACCGAGGATGTTGTGCTGGATTTCACTGGAGCCGCCGGCGATCGTGAGCATGCGCGCGTTGAGAATCAGGTTAAGCCAGCGCGGCGCGTCGGGCACCGCCGCACTGGGCGAATCCAGCGTCGCGTAGTTGCCCAGCAGTTCGCTGGCAAACTTGACGATGCGGATCACCAGTTCGGAGCCGGTCAGCTTGAGGATCGACTGCTCGGGGCCGGGCGGCAGTTGCTTGAGCTGGCGGGTCAAAGCGCGCAGCGCGCTGTATTTGAGCGCCTCGCAATCGATCTGAAGCTGCGCCAGCCGCTGGCGCACCCATTGGTGCTCCCAGGCGGGTTTGGCGTCGATCATAACTGCGCGCGCCAGCTCGGCCAGCCGGCGCACCTGCAAGTCATGGCCGCTGCCGCCCGAGATGGCGCGCTCGAAGGTCAGCGTGGTCATCGCCACGCGCCAGCCTTCGTTGACCGGTCCGACCAGGTTTTTCCTGGGCACGCGCACCTTGTCGAAGAAGACCTGGTTGAAGTGGCGATGCCCCGCCATCGTGACCAGCGGCCGCAGCTCGATACCGGGGCTCTTCATGTCCAGGTAAAAGCAACTGATTCCCTTATGCTTGGGCGCGGTGGGGTCGGTGCGCGCCAGCAGATACATCCAGTCCGCCCATTGCGCGCCCGAGGTCCAGATTTTCGAGCCCTCCAGCATGAAGAAATCCCCGTGATCGACGGCTCGTGTTTGCAGCGAAGCCAGATCGGAGCCGGCATTGGGTTCGGAGTAGCCCTGACACCAGGTTTCCTCGCCGCTGAGCATCGGGATCAGAAAGCGGCGCTTTTGCGCCTCGGTACCCCAGGTCATCAGCGTCGGGCCCCACTGGTTGATGTGCGGAAAGTTGGGCAGCATCGGCACGGCTGCGCGATGGTACTCCTGGTCGTAGATGAACTGCTCGATCAGCCCCGCGCCGCGCCCGCCGTACTCCGGCGGCCACCAGATGCCCATCCAGCGCGCTTCAAACATCTTCTTTTGAAAGGCGCGGCGCGCCTCGAACAGCTCGACGCTTTCAGGCACGAAGTCGAAGTGGGTGTCGTAGGCGCGCAGTTCGGGCGGTAGATTGGCCGCCAGCCACGAGCGAAACTCCTGGCGGAACCGTTCCTGCTCGGGACTGAATGAAAAGTCCATGATGGTGTCCCCGCCCGCAGTTGGAGTCGGATGACCGGCGATGCGACCGCTTTACCCCGCGATGGCTAGGAGAGGGGGCGGCGCGGCTCGTCGGCTTCGATGGTCGTGCCGCAGGTCGACGAGCATTGCGGACACAAATACTCGTACTTGTTGCCTTCGGGCAGAATCAGCAGCAGGCGCTTGCGCACCGGTACCGCCACCTTGCACTGGGGACAGGCGAGCAGCGTCGCTTCCATGCGCTGAAAAGCAGGTTGACGTTGCGGCGGCGCCATGACGCCTAAAACATAACCATCAACCGCGCCGCTGCGCAACGCCCGCTGCGCCGCCCGCGTTGTCTTGCGGGCGGCCCGTCGCGTAAGATCGCAGCACGTCCGATGCAACACCGCGAAGGCAGCGCGCAGCCGATGGTCTACCTGGAGACCTATGGCTGCCAGATGAATATCGCCGACTCCGAGCTGATCAGCGCAATCCTGCGGCGGGCGGGCTACGGCGCCGCCGCACGCCCCGAAGAGGCCGACGTCATCCTGCTCAACACCTGCGCGATTCGCGAGCACGCCGAGGAACGCGTGCTGGGCCGGCTGTCCGATTTGGCCCGGCTCAAGCATCAGCGGCCCGCCCTGCGGCTGGGGTTGCTCGGCTGCATGGCGCAGCACAATCGGGCGCAGTTGGTGCAAAAGGCTCCCTACCTCGACCTGGTCGCCGGTCCCGACAGTTATCGGCGGCTGCCGGAATTGTTAAGTCAGACCCGCTTCGACCCGATTGTCGATGTGCGCCTTGACCGCAACGAGACCTACGCGGGGCTGGGGTCCGACCACGGACCGGGTCCGCGCGCCTATGTCACCGTGATGCGCGGATGCGACCGCTTCTGCGCGTTCTGCGTGGTGCCGTACGTGCGCGGACGTGAGCGCAGCGTGGCGCCGGACGCGGTGGTGGGCGAATGCGCCGAGTTGGCGGCGCGCGGTGTCAAGGAAGTGGTGCTGCTCGGCCAGACCGTCAATGCCTATCGCTATGGCGAGGTCGGCTTCGGCCGCCTGCTTAGGATGGTCGCCGCGCTCGACGGCATCGAGCGCATCCGCTTCACCTCGCCCCATCCCTGCGACATGACCGATTCGGTGATCGAGGCGATGGCCACCGAGCCCAAGGTCCAGCCCTATCTGCATCTGCCGGTGCAGTCGGGCTCGGACCGGATGCTGGCGGCGATGGAGCGCGGCTACAGCGTCGGCCAGTATCTGGAGCTGGTCGAGCGGCTGCGCCGCGCCATTCCGCAATTGGCGCTGTCCACCGACATCATCGTGGGATTCCACGGCGAGCAGGAAGATGACTTCGCCGCCACCATGGGCTTGATGCGCCAGGTGGGATTCGACGCCGCCTTTACCTTCAAGTATTCGGTGCGCGAGCACAGCCGCGCCTACAAACTGGGCGACACGGTCAGCGAGGAGGACAAAGCGCGCCGCCTGTCAGCGGTGATCGAACTTCAGGAGTCGCTTTCGATGGCGCGCAATCGGGCCGAAATTGGGCAGGTCCGCAAGGTCCTGGTCGAAGGCCCGGCCCGCCGCGGCGATGGGATGCTGAGCGGCAAGACGCCGCAGTTCAAGACCGTGGTGTTCCCCGCCCAGGCGCGCATTGGCGAGACCGTCGCCGTGCGCATCGTATCCGCCACCAGCCATTCGCTTAGCGGCGTCGCGGCCTGAACGGAAAGCCGCGATTGACAAAGGGGAAGCCTCGGCCGCGCGGCCAATCGCTTGCCCAACCGCGTAGCCAAGCCAAAACGGCGAGGTCGGTCAGGAACCTCGCCGCTTTTGCCCCCTACCGGAGGGACGGGCTCAGCGGGTGCCGAGCACCGAGTCCTTCAGGCTCTTGGCCGGCGTGAAGCGAAGCCGCGTGCGCGCCGGAATCTTGATCTGCTCGCCGGTGGCCGGATTGCGCCCGATGCGCGCCTTGGTCTTGCGCTTGCGGAAAATGCCCAACCCGGCAAGCCGCAGCGAACCCTCGCGTTTGAGTTCGCGCACCACCAGCGAAGTCAGCTCCTCCAGTGCGCTCTTGGCCTGCTTCTTGGTGATTCCCACCTTGTCCGACAAATGAGTTGCCACCTGCGACTGCGTCATCATCCACCTCCTGTCAGCGTATTAAAGTTTCGCTGCCGGTTGACCTTGAGGGTAACCCGTAGCAAAAAAAATTCAAGTTCCACAGGTGCCGTTTTTGCCCATGGCAATGGGGTTTTTGAACAGGAGTGTCACCTTGCCATTGTGCCCCAAGGTTTTCCGCAACGGGCTGTCGCGATTTTTCGGGCGACCGACGCGCGCAGGCTGTCGATAACGCTACGCGCGGCCCGCCGCCGGCAGCGGCGGATAGCGCACTTCCACAAGGAACAGCCCGCACGGCGGGGCGGCGCCGGGCACCGCCGCGCGATTGCCGCGCTCCAGCAGCGCGCGCAGATCCTCCACGGCAAGCCGGTTGCGCCCCACCTCCACCATCGCCGCCACCATCGTGCGCACCATGTGGCGCAGGAAACTGCTGCCTTCGACGCGGTAGAGCAACAGCTCGCCACGCCGTTCCCACTGCGACAGGTAGATCTCCCGCACCGTGCTTTTGGTCTGCGTGCCAAGCGTACGAAAAGCCGCGAAGTCGTGGCGGCCCACAAACACGCGCGCCGCCGCCTGCATGGCCGGGAAGTTCAGCGGCTGCGCAATATGCCAGGCGTAGCGATGTTCAAAGGCCGAGCGCAGTTCGCGGTTGAGGATGCGATATTCGTACACGCGTACCACCGCCTGGCGGCGCGCATCGAAGGTGGCTGCAACCTCGGCCGCCTCGCGCACCACGATATCGGCAGGCAGCATCGCGTTAAGCGCGCGGCGGAGTTCGAGCGGGTCGAAATGGCGCGGCGCGTCGAAGGCGGCGACCTGTCCCAGCGCGTGCACCCCGGCGTCGGTGCGGCCGGATGCCTGGAGGCGGACCGGCGTGCCGAACAGCCTGTGCAGGGCCGCTTCGATGCTGGCCTGCACGGTGTCGCCGCCGGCCTGCAATTGCCATCCGGAGTACGCCGTTCCGTCGTATTCGATCACCATCCGGATACGCATCGGCGGGCAAGCGGGGCGTTCAGTTCAGCTTCTCAGCGGCATCGGGCACCAGGCACTCGGCGATCCACAGCGCGGCCAGCGCCGCACGCCGCGCGTTATCGAACACGCACCACAGTGAAGTTCCACCGGCGCCCACGTTAAGGCTCAACAGCAGCGCCTCCTGCTCTAGCGCGTCGACGACGGTGGCGGGTTCCTCGTTCTCGACCAGGATGATGCCGGGGGCCGCGCGCAGCAGCGCGGCCCATTGGTCGATACCCGCGGTGTTGGGCAGGCCCAAGCAAAGCGCGGTGCCGTGAAGGACCGGAACCTGTACGCATTGCAACGCTATCCTCGACGCCTTGCCGGTGAGCCTGGCGACCTGGGCGAGCAGTACCTGTTCCAGTCCCGGCGCGCCGGCGGCAAGCGCCACATTAAAGGCGCTCTGGCTCTCAGCTTCCTTCAGGTCCAGTTTGCCGTTAAGCAGGTCGGCGGATTCTTCTACCAGATGGCTGATTGCGCCATGACCCTGCGATGACGCACCCAGCATCAAGGTGCCGGCGCAAAACGCAATCTCTCCCAGGGCGTTGATGATGGTCGCCAGGGCGAGCGCGGCGGGATGCGGAATGTGGAAGAGCTTGAAGCGGCTTAGGCTGCGGACCTGCTCGCGGGTGGTAAATCCAGGCGCGACAAATGGGGTGCCGGAGGGCGCCAGCGAAGCGGCGCTGAGATCAACCGCGATCGGCCCGGAAAGCCGAGCGGCGATGGCCTGCGCGTCAGCGCGCGGCACTGCCAGAAAGACCAGGTCGAGGTCGGAGAGTTCCGAGGAGTCGGAAAAGACGTCCACACGGCGCACCACGCCGCCCGACTCGATCGATTCGCCGCCGTGCTCTTCGGAGCCGTACAACCGCAGCTCGGCGCAGGACAGCGCGCGCTCGTCGATCAATTCCAGCAACTGGCTGCCGACGACGCCGGTGGCGCCGACAATCCCCAGCCGCAAGCCCGCGCTGGCACTCGCACCCATCTTACGGCTCGCCGCCCTCCAGCCGTTCGCGCACCAGCCGGCCCATCGCCTTGCATCCGACCATCTTGGCGCCGGGCGCGGCCAGATCGGGCGTGCGATAGCCCTCGCGCACCACCGCCTCGACTGCTTCGCGGATTGTATCGGCCTCGGCGCGCATGCCCAGCGAATGCTCGAGCAGCATCGCGGCTGACAAAATCGCGGCCAGCGGATTGGCCTTGTCCTGGCCGGCGATATCGGGCGCGCTGCCGTGAATCGGTTCGTAAAGGCCGATCGGAAAGCCCGCGCCGTTGATCTCGTCACCCAGCGAAGCGGAGGGCAGAAGCCCCATCGAACCGGCCAGCATCGACGCCTCGTCGGTCAGGATGTCACCGAACATGTTCTCGGTGACGATCACGTCGAAGTCGCGCGGGCGCCTGAGCAGATGCATCGCCATCGAATCCACCAGCACGTTCTCAAACGCGACGTCCTTGTATTGCGCGGCGATCTCGCCGGCGATTTCGCGCCACAGCCGCGAGGAGGCCAGGATATTGGCCTTGTCCACCGAGGTCAGGCGCTTGCGCCGCTGGCGCGCCAGCTCGAAGCCGAAGCGCAGTACGCGGCTTATCTCCGCTTCATTATAATACAGCGTATCGACGGCTTCGCGTCCGGCGCTGCCCGTGCGCCGTTCACTGGGGGTGCCAAAATAGATGCCGCTGGTCAGCTCGCGCACCACGACCAGGTCGACGCCGTTGATGATTTCGGCGCGCAGCGGCGAGGCCGCGAGCAGGTCCTTGATCGCCTTGACCGGCCGCAGGTTGGCGTACAGATTGAGGTTCTTGCGCAGCGCCAGCAGCGCCTGCTCGGGGCGTTTGTCGGCGGCGGGATTGTCCCACTTCGGGCCGCCCACCGCGCCCAGCAGGATCGCGTCGGAGTCCAAGGCGGCCTTAAGCACGTCGTCGCGCAGCGGCGTGCCGTAAGCGTCCAGCGACGCGCCCCCCACCATCGCTTCCTTGAATTCAAGCTCCAGCGCGGACTGACGCGCCACCGTCTTGAGCACCTGTAACGCTTCGCCGACGACCTCGGGTCCGATGCCGTCGCCCTTGAGGACCAGTATCTTGTACGCCATCTGAAGTTGGAATCGACCGATTCACCCTTTTTGGGTGGAAAAATCCTTACGCCAGATTCTTGTGCTTTGGATTATTCAGGGAGTAGCCCGATGTTGCCAGCCGCGGCCAGTCCGAGGCGGCAATGCTTTGATCATAGATAGTTGCCCGCCGTTGCAGGTAGGACTTATCTTAACCCCAATGCTGCGGCAAGAGTGCCCGCGCTCAGGGTCCTTCCTCATCGATCGGCTGCGGGTTGTTGCGCATCCCCAGGCGCAGGCGGTTGAGCGCGTTGACCAGCGCCAGCGCGCTGGCCATGACGATGTCGCTGTGCGCGCCCTGACCGGGCACCGTGAGGCCGCCCTGACGCACCAGGCAGCTCACTTCGCCCAGCGCGTCGGTGCCCCCGGTAATCGCCTTGACTGCATACCGCTCCAGGACCGGCTGCACGCCCGCCAACTGGTAGATGGCCTTGTAGCAGGCGTCGACCATGCCGTCGCCGACCGCCGCGCCGCGCCGCTCCTGGCCGCCGACCCGCAGCACGATTTCCGCTCGCGGCGGCGCGCCATTTGAGGAGCTGACACTGAGCCCCGCCAGTTCGTAGTAATCGCCGGCGCGGCGCGACTCCTCGGTCACCAGCGCCAGGAGGTCGTCGTCGTAAACCACCTTCTTCTTGTCGCACAGCGCCTTGAACTCGGCAAAGGCCTTGTTAACGTCGATCGCGGCCGTATCGACGCCCAGATGGTTGAGGCGGTCGACAAACGCGTGGCGTCCCGAATGCTTGCCCAACACCAGCTTGTTGGAGGGGATGCCCACGTCTTCGGGCTTCATGATTTCGTAGGTCAGCTTGTGCTTGAGCACGCCATCCTGATGGATGCCGGCTTCGTGGGCAAAGGCGTTGTCGCCCACGATCGGCTTGTTGGGCGGCAGCGGCCATCCGATTACCTGGCACAGCAAGCGTGAGGCGGGATAGATCTGGCGCGTGTTGACGCGCGATTCGATTCCGAACAGGTCCTTGCGCGTGCGCAGCGCCATCACCACCTCCTCCATCGAGGTGTTGCCGGCGCGCTCGCCGATGCCGTTGATGGTGCATTCGACTTGTCGCACGCCGTTTTTAACCGCGGCCAGCGAGTTGGCCACCGCCATCCCCAGGTCGTTATGGCAATGGGCGCTCCATCGCACCCGTTCCGCACCAGGCACGCGCTCGCGGATATAGCTGAACATGCGCCCGTATTCCTCGGGTATCGCGTGACCGGTGGTATCGGGCAGGTTGATCACCGTGGCGCCTGCCGCCACAACCTCGCGCAGCAGGCTTACCATGTAGTCCCAATCGCTGCGCGAGGCGTCTTCGCAGGAAAACTCGATATGGCTCAGATGGCGGGCGGCGCGCGCCACCGCCCATACCGCCGCGGTCAGCACCTCCTCGCGGTTCATCTGGAGCTTGTATTTCAGATGGATATCGGAGGTGGCGATAAAGATGTGGATACCGGGGTTGCGCGCCTTGTCGACCGCCGCCAGCGCGCGGTCGACGTCCAGTTCGCGGGTGCGCGCCAGGCTCAGCACCACGGGCGTGGTGAGCGCTTGCGCCACCTTGCGCACCGATTCGAAGTCGCCCTCGGAGGAGGCCGCGAATCCGGCCTCGACCACGTCCACATTGAGCCGCTCCAGTTGGCGCGCAATCGCGATCTTCTCGGCGACGTTCATGGTCGCCCCCGGAGACTGCTCGCCGTCGCGCAGGGTGGTATCGAAGATGCGCACGTAATCCGAGCCGATATCCTCAGTTGCCATTTTCCTCTTCACTCCCAGCCTCGGAATGGAAGAGCAGAAGCGAGCGCCGGGAATACAAAAACGCCCCGGGTGCCTGCTTCGGCCCATCACCCGGGGCGTTCATCTTAAGGTCTAAGCCTGCGACAATCAGGCCTGCTCAAGCGGCGCCCGCGGCGTGGGCCTCATTAAGGCCCAGGCTAAGCAGCAGCGCTAGGAGCAGGTTCAGCATGCCATCTACTCTCCCGATCCGTGCATTTAAAGTCAAGGGGCGGCTCAATACCGGTGATGGTGGGACCTCCGCGTACCGGTCTCGGTCAAAAATATTCCCGTTCTGTGGTTTGTCAGGGCCACGAACAACGATGCCGGATCTTCCACCGCGGTTCACGGTGACCTGGTTGAAGGAAACTAAAGATGGAAACCGCTCCAAGTCAGTATAGCTACGTGCGCTCGAGCGTCCGACCCTTGATACTGACGCCGGCAAACTATTTCGGCGAACGGCAAACCTCGCCAACCGTTTCTAACTGAAATTCAAGCCCTGGAGGGACTGGGTGGTTTTGTCGGCCGCGGCCTGATCTTGCCGGCGGCCATTGTCCGCCGATTCCATCGGCCTGATGCGCTGGCCGCGCAGGAACAACAGCGGGCCGGACAGCACGTAACCGCTGCTCAGCAGGAACAGGGTCAGTTGGGGCATCGTGATCATCGCGGCCACGCCGATCAAGACCACGGCCAGCAGTTCGACCGGCACGCGGTCGCGATGCTTGATGGTCTTGAAGCTCGGATAGGGGACGCGCGAGATCATCAGGCAGGCCAGCGCCAGCGTCAACGGCGCGGCGAACGCGCTGAGCAGGCGGGCCGAATTCAATTCGAAGTAACTGTAAGCCAGCACCAGCCCCGCGATCATCGCGGCGGCGCCGGGAACCGGCAGCCCCACGAAGCGGCGCTTGTCCACGGTCCCGACCTGGGTGTTAAAGCGCGCCAGGCGCAGCGCGGCGCATACCACATACGCCCCGCTCAGCACCCAGCCCAGGCTGCCCAAAGTGGTCAGCGCGAACATGTAGATCAGGCTGGCGGGCGCAACGCCGAAGGCGACCACGTCCGACAGGCTGTCGTATTCCACGCCGAACTGGCTGGAGGTGCGCGAGGCGCGGGCGACCCGGCCGTCCAGACCGTCGCACACAAACGCGACCACGATCATGGTCGCGGCCAGCTCGAAATGATGGTTGATACTGGAGATCAGCGAATAAAAGCCGGAGAGCAGCCCCAGCGAGGTAATCGCGGCGGGCACCAAAAAGACGCCGCGCTTGAGCGGCTCGGCGACTTCCCTGCGTACCTTGAGGCGGTTGGAAATCAGCCGAATCCGTGGCCGGCGCGGGCTGTCGAAACCGTACTCCCTCATTGCGCCAACTCCCCGATCACGCTCTCCCCTGCCTTGACGTGGTCGCCGACCGCGACCGTGGCGCGATACTCGGGCGGCAGGAAGTGATCGACACGACTGCCGAACATGATGATGCCGACGCGCTGACCCGGCATCACGGGCTCGTGCGGATGCACGCGGCAGACAATCCGGCGCGCCAGGTAGCCCGCAATCTGCACCATCGCATGCGTGCGCCCCTGCTTGTCGGCGAACACGATCAGGTTGCGCTCGTTGCGCTCGCTGGCGTAGTCGCGAAACGCGGCGCGAAAGTCGCCCGGCGTATGCCGGATCGTGGTCACTTCGCCCTCCACCGGGGCGCGATTGACGTGGACGTTGAGCGGCGACATGAACACCGACACGCGCTTGTAGCGCGCGTGCGGCGCATGCGGCGGCGCGCCCTCGCTGACGTCCACCACCTTGCCGTCGGCGCCCGACAGCACGATCCCGCCGCGATTGGGCGGAACACGTTCGGGGTCGCGGAAGAACCAGGCGGCGAATGCGCCCATTGTCGTTACCATAGCACCGGCAAGGGTGAAGCGGAGCAAAATCAGGACGAGCCCGCCCACCAGCAGAGCCAGGGCAATCCTGGCCCCTTCGGGAGCCAGTGGAAGTCCGCGGCGCGTGCGCCCGGCGGCATCGCGGGGCGCCGCGCGATGCGACGATATGGATGTCACGGCGTTGCGATCAGTTCCTGGCCTTGTCCACCAGCCGGTCGCTGGCCAGCCACGGCATGTAGGAGCGTAGCCGGCGGCCGACTTCCTCGATCGGATGCTGCTCGGCTTCCTGGCGCAGGCGGCGGAAGTTCGGCATCCCGGCCCGATATTCGCCGATCCATTCCTGGGCGAATTTGCCCGACTGGATGTCGGCCAGGATTTCCTTCATCGCCTGGCGCGTGGCCGGTCCCACCACCCGCTTGCCGCGCGTCATGTCGCCGTACTCGGCGGTGTTGCTGATCGAGTAGCGCATGTTGGAGATGCCGCCTTCGTAGATCAGGTCGACGATCAGCTTGACCTCGTGCAGGCATTCGAAATACGCCATCTCGGGCGCATAGCCGGCCTCGACCAGGGTTTCGTATCCGGCGCGGATAAGCTCGGTCAGTCCGCCGCACAGCACCGACTGCTCGCCGAACAGGTCGGTTTCGGTCTCTTCCCTGAAGCTGGTTTCGATAATCGCGGCGCGCCCGCCGCCGATCGCCGCACCCCACGCCAGCGCCACCTTGTGAGTATCGCCGGAGGGGTCCTGCTGGACCGCCAGCAGACAAGGCACGCCGCGCCCCTTGGTGTATTCGGAGCGCACCAGATGGCCCGGACCCTTGGGCGCGATCATGAACACGTTGACGTCCGCAGGCGGCACGATCGCCTTGAAATGGATGTTGAATCCGTGCCCGAAGGCCAGATACTTGCCCGCCTTGAGTCCCGGCTCGATCTCCTTTTTGTAGATGTCGGCGCCGGCTTCGTCCGGTACCAGCATCATGATGACGTCGGCCTCTCGCGCCGCCTCGGCAGTCTCCAGCACGCGCAGGCCCTGGGTGGCCGCCTTGTTCCACGACTTGCTGTCGCGCGGCAATCCCACCCGCACGTCCATCCCGCTGTCGCGCAGGTTGAGCGAATGGGCATGGCCCTGGCTGCCGTATCCGATCACCGCAATCTTATGGGGTCGCAACGCGGACAGGTCGGCGTCGCGGTCGAAAAATACCTTCACGGGGCAATCTCCTTTGCACGGCGTCCGCCGTTGAGCTGGACCGAGCGGGCCATCGCAATCTTGCCCGAACGCACGATCTCCTTGATTCCCAACGGACGCAACAGGTTGATAAAGCCTTTAATTTTCTCGCTGTCGCCGGTCAGCTCCACGGTGGTCGAGCGCGGCCCGATATCGACAATCCGTCCGCGAAAGGCCGAGACGATCGAGTCGAACTCCGAGCGGGTGCGGTCGTCCACCGCCACCCGCACCATCACCAGCTCGCGATCGATGGTCTCGACGTCCTTGAAGTCGACAATCTTGATCACCGAAACCAGCTTGTTGAGCTGCTTGTTGATCTGCTCCAGCACCTGGTCGTCGCCCGACGTGACCAGCACGATGCGCGACACGGTGGGGTCGATAGGATCCTCGTTGACGGTCAGCGACTCGATGTTATAACCCCGGCCCGAGAACAGGCCGGCCACGCGGGCGAGTACGCCGAACTCGTTTTCAACTACAACGCTTATGGTATGACTGGGCATCGGTTCGGCGCCAAACCTCGAAACTGGCCAACGCGCAATCGCGGCCGTCAGGACTGCTGCCGGTAGCGCGCCAGAATCATCATCATCCGGTCCTTCTGCGCCAGTTTGAGTTTCTGGATTCTCTTCTTCTCCATTTCCTCTTCGGTGGTCAGGTAGGGTTTTTCCCGAAAGGTTTCAAGCATGCGTTTGTACTGCTGATGCTCCTCGTAAAGAGCTTTCAATTCCTGATCGTGGTCTGCGTGCTGGCGGATGAGCTCTTCTTCTCTCTGCTCCATAAGGCCTCCAACCCGGCATCGTTAGCCGGACACTTGGCTTTCAGTTCGGCTTCAGACGGCCTCACATAAAGCGGCTGCAGGCTTGCGATCGCGTCTGTGGAGCCGCCGGCAAGACGCGCCGCACCTGCCGCCGCGATCATCGCAGCCGACAGCGGCGCCCCCTCCAGGCTGGCCAGCAAGGCACGCTCGCAGCCCAGGTGTTCTTCAAGCCAGGCGCCCCAAGCCGCCGCGCCGTCGCCGATGAACACGGCCGCACCCTCTATTTGCCTGACCAAATCCATCGGCTTGGCCAGGAATTCGCCGGATATTTTCTCTAGCCCGTTCTCCACCTGCCGGTAAAGAGCGGCGTACACTTCCTGCTTGCGCGCATCGAGAAGCGGGCACAACACGGCGTCCGCCGGGACCCCATCCAGCTCCGCCGCGCACAGTGCCAAGGCGTCGAGACTGGGTACTCCGATCAGCGCGCATCCGGTGGCCAGCGCCACCCCCTTTGCGTAGCTTAGCGCGATCCTGAGCCCGGTAAAGGAGCCGGGCCCGATGCCCACTGCGATGGCCGCCAAATCCCCGACTCGCAGACCGCAGCGGCGCAGCATCGCATCGATCGCACCTGCCACGGACTCACCGTGGGCGCGGCGGGCCGGAGCTTCGCTGGCGAGGATCCTTCCGTGAGAGCAAATTGCCAGGCTGGCTTGCGGGCTGCCGGTTTCCAGCCCCAGAACCGGGCCGGTCGCGCCACTTTGCCGCAGTAGCAGATCAGCCCTGAACAATCCTGGAGATGTCATTAAAAATCACAAATGCCATGAGCATAACGAGCAGAAACAGGCCCAACTGCAGGGCGATCTCGCGATGGCGCACTTTAAGCGGGCGTCCGCGCAGCCCTTCCAGCGCGAAGAAGAACAGGTGCCCGCCGTCCAGCATCGGGATCGGCAACAGGTTGATGATGCCCAATTCCACGCTTAGCATGACGGTAAACATCAGGACATTGGCCAGGCCCTGGCGCGCTTCGCGCCCCGCCATCTGGGCAATCATGATCGGCCCGCCCAGCGCCTGGCGCACCGGGGTCGAGCCGGTAAACAGCTTGGCGATCCCCACCACCAGTGCGCCGGTCATCTCCACGGTTTCCAGCACGGCGTGCGGTACGGCCACAAAGGGGTTTTCACGTTCAATGACGTTGTCGCCGCGCGGCAGCACCCCGATTATCCACTGCGCCCCGGGAATCCCGGGTTCGGTGACACGAACCGGTCTGAGGGTAAGGGTCTCAACTTTGCTCAGGCCGCCTACTTTGCGCTCCAGCCGGATTTGAAGCTGGGCACCGTTGCTTTCCTTGATTACGGTTGAAAGCTCCTCCCAACTCGCAATCGGCTTACCGTTGATCGACACGATACGGTCGCCCTCGCGCAAGCCGCTTTGCGCCGCCGGCTTGTCGGGCTGCAACTTGCCCACCACGGGGAGAAGCTTTGGTACGCCGTACATGTACACGAAGGCCAGCAGCAACGGAGCGATTGCAATATTGGCGGCGGGACCCGCCAGCACAATCGCAAACCGCCGGGCCAGACTTTGCGTCGGGAAAGCGCTTTTTTCGATCTGACGCGTCAGCGACGGCGGGCGATGCTCGGACAGGAACTTGATCGCCTCGTCCGAATTGCCCCGGCGTAGCACTTCGTCGAGCAAGTCGCGCTCATCGGCGCGCGGCGCGCGATGCAGCATCGTGCGCAGCATCCGCTCCGGGTCGGGACTGCGGTTGACCGCCTGGGCCAGCACCAGCAACGGGTCGGGAGCGGGAGCGGCGTCGGACTGGAGGTCGTGGCCCGCCGCCCGCTTGACGGCCGTCCTCGGTTGGCTGCTGGCCTCGGCTACACACCGCAATTCAGGCTCGCTTTCAGCCGCCGCCTCGGCGGCCCCAGTCAGATCGCGGCTTACCTCGGTCAGGAAGAGCTGCACATCGGAGGGCCCCAGTTCATCGCCGATCTCGTCGCCCAGCATCCGCACGTATCCGCCAAAGGGCGTGCCGCCGATTACGTACTCGGTCTCGCCGCGGCGGATACCGAAGAGCTTGGGCGGATATCCGATGGAAAAGCGCAAAACTCGCACGCCGCAGCGCTTGGCAACCAGGAAATGGCCCGCCTCATGAATCAAAACCAATGCGCCCAGGATAATGACCGCGGAAACGATTGATGTAAGCATCCGGACCTCGGCGACCCCGTCAGGCGGCGGCAAGCCCCAGCCACCAACTGTAATAGTATGCAAAAACTGCGGCGAACACTAGGCTGTCGGCGCGGTCCAGCATCCCGCCGTGCCCCGGGAACAACCATCCCGAATCCTTCACCCCGGCCAGCCGTTTAAGCGCCGATTCCACCAGGTCGCCGGCCTGTGCCGCGACACTTGTCAATGCCCCAAAGCCCGCCGTGGTGCCGAGGTTCCAGCCCATCCCCAGGACCGCCTTTAGCACGCAGGCGGCAACCACGCTGCAGACCACGTAGGCGACTGCGCCTTCCACGGTTTTGCCCGGGCTGACGGCGGGCATCAGCGCGGTCCGCCCGATGGCGCGGCCGACCAAATAAGCGCCCGAGTCCCCTGCCATCACCACCAGCAGCACGATCAGCAGCAAGGCCAGCCCGCCAGTCGCGTTGCGCAGCAAAGCCAAGTAGGGATACAAGGCGCCGACATAAAGTCCGCCGACGGCGATCAGCAACGGTCGCGGCGGCGAGGGGCCAGCCTGATGCGTGTTGACCCAGCCGATCAACCCGCACATGGCGGCGACCGCCGCGGCGGCCAGCGCCGCGCTCAGCGCCGGCGCCCAGCGCATCAGCGCGGCGGCGGCCGGCAAGGCGCCAGTGATGAGCAACAGCGCCAGGCCGGACGCACTGCCCGCGCTCAGCATCGCGGCCACTTCGTACAAAGCCCATGCGGCGCAAAATGCGACCAGCAGGCTGATCGACCATGGGGGTGCGAAGATGACAAAGGCCAGCAGCGGCGGCAGCACCACGGCTGCCGTCAGGATTCTAGTTCGCAACACGCAACGGCGAGCGCGCGGCGGCCTCCACCGCACCGAAGCGCCGCTCGCGGCGCTGATAGGCGTCCAGCGCGGCCAGGAACTCGCGCTCCCGGAAATCGGGCCACAAAGTGTCGGTGAAGTAAAGTTCGGTGTAAGAAAGCTGATAGAGGAAGAAATTGGAGATGCGCAATTCGCCCGAAGTGCGAATCAACAGGTCCGGGTCGGGCATCCCGGCCGTGTCCAGACGGCCGGCCACGGCGAACTCGTCGATGTCCTCCGGACGCAAGGTGCCCGCCGCCGCCTCCTGCGCGATACGGCGCGCGGCGCGCACGATTTCCTGCCGCCCGCTGTAGGACACCGCCAGCGCCACCGTCATCGAGCGGTTGCCGGCCGTGCATTCGATAGTCTCGCGCAGCGCCTTTTGCACCGGCACCGGCAGGCGCGTGCAGTCGCCCAGCGCGATCAGCCGGATGTCGCGCTTCATCATCCGTTTGGTTTCAGTAATCAGGTAGCGATGCAGAAGCTGCATCAGGAAGCGCACCTCGGAGGTGGGACGCTGCCAATTCTCGCTGGAGAAGGCGAACAAGGTCAGATAAGGGATGCCCAGTTCGCGGGCGGCGTCGACCACCGCGCGCACCGAGTCCTTGCCGCGCCGATGGCCCTCTAGGCGGGCCAGTCCACGCCGCGTCGCCCAGCGGCCATTGCCGTCCATCACAATTGCGACATGACGCGGCAGGCGCTCGGGCGCCAGCGACAGGTCTGGAAACTCATTCAATGGAAGCGATTCCAATTTTTCCCTTGCACGGCCGAGATGCACTGAACCCCCTTAAGGCGAGATCAGACCTCCATCACCTCCGCCTCTTTACTTGCCAGAACTTTATCGAGCTTTTCAATATATTCGGTGGTAAGCTGCTGTACTTTGGCTTCTGCCGCGCGCAGGTCGTCGTCGGTGATTTCCTTCTCCTTATGGAGCTGTTTGAGCATATCGTTGGCGTCGCGCCGATGGTTGCGCACCGAGACCCGGAAATCCTCGGCGATCTTGCGGATATGACGCACCAACTCCTTGCGCCGCTGCTCGGTCAGCTCCGGAATCGGCAGACGGATCACCTTACCGTCGTTGATCGGCGTCAGGCCCAGCTCGGGGGTCTGCTGGATCGCCTTTTCGATGTCGTGGATGACACTCCGGTCATAGGGTGTGATCACCAACAGCCGTGCTTCGGGAGCTGCCAACCCGGCCAATTGGCGCAGGCTGACCTTGGCGCCGTGATAGTTGACCATCAAGCCTTCGATCAGGGCCGTAGAGGCGCGCCCGGTGCGCACCCGCGCCATCTCATGCTTGAAAGCGGTTAGCGCCGCCTCCATGTCGCGGTGCGCTTGCTCTATGACTTCGTCTTTCATGGCTCAGGACTCGCTTACAAGCTCACTAATGTGCCGATCCGCTCACCCAAAACCGCCCGCCTTATATTACCGACTTTTTGCAGATTGAAAACCAGAACCGGCAGGCTGTGGTCCATACACATCGAAATTGCGGTCGAGTCCATTACCTTGAGACCCCGTTTTAGGATTTCGAGGTAGGTTAGCTGGTCAAAACGGCGCGCGCCCGCCTCCACCATCGGGTCGCGGTCGTAGATTCCATCCACCGTATGGCTGGCCTTAAGAATGATTTCCGCGCCGATTTCCATCGCGCGCAGACTGGCCGCACTGTCGGTGGTGAAGTAGGGATTGCCCGTGCCGGCCGCGAAGATCACCACCCGGCCTTTTTCCAGATGGCGGACGGCGCGGCGGCGGATGTAGGGTTCGCACACCGCCTGCATCGAAATGGCCGACATCACCCGGGTGGTGGCGCCAGCCCGCTCCAGCGCGTCCTGCAGCGCCAGCGAGTTGATTACCGTAGCCAGCATCCCCATGTGGTCGGCGGTGGTGCGGTCCATCCCGCGTGCCTCGTAACTGGCCCCACGCATCAGGTTGCCGGCGCCGATTACAACCGCGACCTGCACCCCCAGGTCGGCCACCTCCTTAATCTGGGCGGCAATCTCGGCCAGCACCTGATGGTCGATGCCGAAGCCGCTGGCCGGCGCCAGCGCTTCGCCCGACAGCTTGAGCAGGACCCGGGAGTAGCGGGGTCCGGGTTTATCTACTTGTTGTTCAGACACAGCCGCTGGGGTCCGCCCTTGCCTGGGAAGATTGTCAGCCCTCCGCTTTGCTGCCGTCGAGCCCCTCGCCGAGCGCGAAGCGCACAAAGCGCCGCACCTCGACTTTCTCGCCGACCTTGGCGGAATATTCGGTGACGATTTCGCCGATGGTGCGGGCGGGGTCGCGAATGTACCCCTGCTCCATCAGGCAGACGTCGCGGTAGAATTTTTCCAGCTTGCCCTCGACGATCTTGTTGAGCACCGCCGGCGGCTTGTCGGCGGACTGGGCGGCATAGATTTCGCGCTCCTGCGCAATGACTTCGGCGGGCAGTTGCTCGCGCGATACGCAGCGCGGATTGGCCGCCGCCACCTGCATCGCCAACTCCTTGACCAGCGCCTGAAACTCGGGCGTCTTGGCTACGAAATCGGTCTCGCAGTTGACCTCGATCAACACCCCGAGCTTGCCCCCGGCGTGAATGTAGGCGCCGATCGAGCCTTCGGAAGCAACCCGTCCGGCGCGCTTGGCGGCGGCCGCGATGCCCTTTTGGCGCAGCCACAGGATCGCCTTTTCCAGGTCGCCCGCGCTTTCGGCGAGCGCCTTTTTGCAGTCCATCACTCCTGCGCCGGTCTTTTCGCGCAGTTCCTTGACAATGTTGGCGTTGACCTCGGCCATGAATTTTCTCTGCTTGCTCCCGCTAAAATTGCGCCAACCGGCGCGCTGCTGTAAGCCGCCGGCGGCGTATACTTTGTTGATTGCGCGCGCGGCATCACTATCGCGGCGCGCCCGCGACGCCGGTTGCCGCTCCCCCCGGCGTCCGCGCAACTCTGCGCGTCTACGCCCCCTTTTCCAATCCGTCTCAGCAGGCTGTTGAAAAAGGATTTTCACAGCCTGCCGCCTCGCTCTTATCTCTCCCACAGGGAGAGAAGCTTAAGGAAGGAAGCCAGTCTTCATGCAGGGTGTTGAAGACCACCTGCTTGGTAGACTCCAGAATCCTACTTTCTCCACACCCCGCTAGACGGCCTGTGGTGACTCGGTGGCGGGCGCCTCGGCGCCGGCCAGATCGGCCTGGCCTTTCTGGCGTTCTTCCTGCAGTTGTTTGCCTTCGATTACCGCATCGGCAACCGCGGCGGTGAACAGTTTGATGGCGCGAATGGCGTCGTCATTGCCGGGCACCCGGTAGGCGATCAGGTCAGGGTCGCAATTGGTATCGACCACCGCCACCACCGGAATATTGAGCCGGTTGGCTTCCGCCACCGCGATCTCTTCCTTCTTGGTATCGATCACAAACAGCGCGTCGGGCAAACGGCGCATGTTCTTAATGCCGCCCAGTGTCGCCATCAGTTTGGAGTGCTCGCGTCCCAGTTCGCTCATCTCCTTTTTGGTCAGCGCACTGACCATCGCCGGGTCGCTCATCTGCTCCTCCAGCTTCTTGAGCCGTTCGATGGAGGCGCGGATGGTCTGGAAGTTGGTCAGCATGCCGCCCAGCCAGCGGTTATTGACGTAGAACATGCCGCAGCGTTCGGCTTCCTCGCGCACGATGTCCTGGGCCTGCTTCTTGGTCCCCACAAACAGCAGCGTGCCCCCCGCCGCAATCAGGTCGCGGACGAAGTCGTAGGCGGTGCGAAACATCTTGACGGTCTGCTGCAGGTCGATGATGTGGATACCGTTGCGGGCGCCGAAGATGTAAGGCTTCATCTTGGGGTTCCAGCGGCTGGTCTGATGGCCAAAATGGACCCCAGCCTCCAGAAGCTGTTTCATGCTGATTTCGGTCATGGCTTGCCTTTCACTTTGGGCTGGCCTTTGGTTTTATCAACTGCCAGCACCGGGCGCAAAGCGCTAGTTGTTCATCGATTCCAGGAATTCGTCGTTGGTCTTGGTCCCCTGCATCTTGTCGAGCAGGAACTCCATCGCCTCCACCGCGTTGAGCTGCGAGAGCAGCTTGCGCAGAATCCAGACCCGGTTGAGCGTGCTGCGCGGCAGCAACAGCTCCTCCTTGCGCGTGGTCGAGCGCTGGATGTCGATCGTGGGGAAGATGCGCTTTTCCAGCAGCCGGCGGTCCAGCGCCACCTGCTGATTGCCGGTGCCCTTGAACTCTTCGAAGATTACCTCGTCCATCCGGCTGCCGGTATCGACCAGCGCGGTGGCGATAATGGTCAGGCTGCCGCCGTCTTCGGTATTGCGCGCCGCGCCGAAGAACTTCTTGGGCTTGTGCAGCGCGTTGGAATCCACGCCGCCCGACAGGATCTTGCCCGAGGGCGGCACCACGGTGTTATAGGCACGCGCCAGGCGCGTAATCGAGTCGAGCAGGATCACCACGTCGCGCCCATGCTCGACCAGCCGCTTGGCCTTCTCGATCACCATCTCGGCGACCTGCACGTGGCGGGTGGCGGGCTCGTCGAAGGTCGAACTAACCACCTCGCCCTTGACCGAGCGCAGCATGTCGGTAACTTCCTCGGGCCGCTCGTCGACCAGCAGCACGATCAGCACGATTTCGGGATGATTATGCGCGATGGCGCGCGCCAGCGCCTGCAGCATCATGGTCTTGCCGGTAAACGGCGCCGCCACGATAAGTCCGCGCTGCCCTTTGCCGATCGGCGCCACCAGGTCGATGATCCGCGTGGTGTAGTCCTCGTGGTCGTATTCCAGCTTGATGCGCTCCTGCGGATACAGCGGCGTCAGGTTATCGAACAGTATCTTGTCGCGAGCCTTTTCGGGCTCCTCATAGTTGATCGACTCGACCTTCAGCAGCGCAAAGTAGCGTTCGCCCTCCTTGGGCGGACGAATCAGGCCCGAGACGATGTCGCCGGTGCGTAGGTTGAACTTGCGAATCTGGCTGGGCGATATATAGATGTCGTCGGGGCCGGGCAGATAGTTGTAGTCCGGAGCACGCAGGAACCCGAACCCGTCAGGCAGGATTTCCAGCACCCCCTCGCCCAGAATCGAACCGTTTTTGGCCGATTGCGCCTGCAGGATGGAAAAAATCATCTCCTGCTTGCGCATGTTGGTCGCGCCGTCGATGTTGTACTCGCGCGCGATATGGGCCAGATCGGTGATCTTGGCGCTCTTAAGCGCCTTGAGGTTGAGCACCCCGACCTCACTGACCACCCCGGAGCTGACCGCCAGACCCGATACCACCGGCGCCGGGCTCTGCGCGGATGGCGAAGGTGCCGCGGGGGCGGCACTGCCGCCAGGCGCGGGAGCCGCCGCCGAACCGCCGTTGGACTCGACCCCGCTCAGCGCACCGCTGCCGTTGTGCTCCTCGACGCTGGCCGGCGTGTCGCCGGCTCCCTGCATCGATTCCACATCCTCTACTGTCTGGACGTCACCCTTGGGCACGCCACGCGGCCTGCCCAGGTTCCTTCCACGATACTTTCTACCTGATGACTGGTGTTGCAACTAATCCTCCACCGACGGCTGGCAATTGCTGATCCGTTATCCGGATATGTCTCGCCGCACAGAATTTACTAACCGCTCCCCGCTCGACGGATTTGACAACTGGTTCAACGCCTGGCGCGTGGGAGAGGGGGGCGTGCGAGCTTAAGAGTCCCGATCCCCGAAGGAGTCTTGGTGAGAGACCTGAACAAAAGTTAACCAACGTCAGTCAATCTGTCAACCGGGCATCGCCCGCGCCCACACCGCGCGCTCGACGCTCTGTTCACAGCCGGCCCGCCGCTTTGGGCGCCCCCCGGGCATAAAAGTAAGCCTGGCCGGACACCTGCTTTGCGGCCGCCTGTTGATTGCCGCTCACCGTCATACCGGCGGGCTGGCGGGCCACGCCGCCTTCAGCGCTCCGATTAGCTGACGCTCCAGCTCCCCGGACCTGAAACCGCATGCCGCCAGCAGCTCGGCAAGATCCGGCGCCACCGGCGCTATGGCGCTGACGCGCTCAGCGCGCCGCGGATGGTCGACCGCCAGATAAAGCGCGTGCAGGGCCTGACGCTCGAGGGCAAGCCGCGCGCGCGCCGAGCGGCAATAGAGCGGGTCGCCCAGGCACGGATGTCCGCTCGACGCCAGGTGGACGCGGATCTGGTGGGTCCGGCCGGTGCGTGGCCGCACCGCAACCACGCTGACCGGCATCGCCTCGCCCCTTGGCAAGGGAAGGTGGCAGCGCCCAATGACCGTCACCTCGCTTTGCGCTTCGCGGCCGGTCGCGGATTTGACCGACATGCGCCGGCGCTCGGTCTGATGGCGCCCGATGGGCCGGTCGATCGTCATGCGCTCGGCGCCCAGGTGGCCCGCGACCAGCGCGATGTAAATCTTCTCGACAGTGCGACGACGGAACTGATCGGATAGTGCGGCGCGGGCAAAACTGTCGCGCGCCACCACCATCACACCCGACGTGTCCTTGTCCAGGCGATGGACGATGCCGGCCCGCCAGGTGCCGTCCAGCTCGATCACCGACGCCAGGTCGGGAAAGCGCGCCACCAGCGCGTCGACCAGCGTGGAATGCGGATGGCCGGGCGAGGGATGCACCGCCATCCCGGGCGCCTTGTTGACGAAGATGAGATCGGCGTCCTCGTGCAGCACGTCCACCGGCGGGGCCGGCGCCGATGCCATCGCGGGAGCGGCCGGCGCGGGAATGTGCAACGCGATGCGGTCGCCGGCACGAATCGCGTCCGCGGCGCGCGCCGGCCGTTCGTTCATCACCACCAGCCCGGCCCTGATCGCCTTGAGGATCTGCGAGCGCGAATATTCCGGCGCCAACTCGCGCGCCAGGTACGCGTCAAGCCGCATCCGCTCGGGCGGACGGGCGACGAGGATGCGAATTTGTTCGGTCATGCGGCAATCGTCTGATCGCCATTTTAGACGATCGCCGGACCGGGGCGAAGGCGGCGGTCAGAGGCAGCTATCGCAGCCGCACCGAAAGGCAGCCTACTTCAACGGGAATTGTACCTCGGCCGGTCCCTTGGCCATCAGCCGCCCCTCCTGGTTCTTCATCTCCACGTCCACGGTGACGATTCCCACCCCGTTGGCCTGATCCGCTTCCTTCTTGATCACCTTGCCGGTCAGATAGGTAACGTCGCCGGTCAGGGCGGGGCCGATGTAGCGCGAGTTGCTGTGGATGATGAAAGCGAGTTCACCCGCCCAGTTGTTAAGATAATCCAACACCCAGGCGCCCATGGTGCGGCCGTACCCGTACCCGCGCGGCATTCCGATCAACCGCGCATACGGAGTGAACACGTGCCCGCGCGACGGACCGTAGTACAGCCCGTCGCCGTAGGTGGGATCGAGCTGGGCCTTTTCCTCGTCGCGCGACATTTCGGGCAGCCAGCCCGCGCTCAGCGTTGAGGAGGGCAGCGGGTCATTGTAGGCGGCGCCCCACACGTTGGAGGGATTGGCCCGGTATTCGGTGGTGAAGCTCTGGATGGTATGCGGACCGATGGGGCGCACCGGCAGGTCTGCGCCGTCGGCCACGTCGTTGAAGGTCTTGACCACGTGATTCTGGAAGGTGCGGTAGTAGGCGAATTTCTCCTGCTCGATCTTCTCCAGTTGCTCGGGCGTCCACACCGGTTCCTGCTCCTGGTCGGCGAAGGAACGCAGCTTGCGGGCGTTGGAGGCCAGATAACGGATCGAGGTGGAGCGCTGCTTGGCGACCACTTGTCCGCGATGGTTCTTGTAGGTGGTGTCGCCGCGCGAGAACATGGTCGGCCCGGCGAACTTGGTGTGTGTCACCCGATAGTCGAACAGCGCGCGCTCCACCGTGAACTTGTCGCCCGGATAGATGCGCGGTCCGTAAAACCACCATTCATCGCCGCCGAACAGCATGTGAGAGCCGGGCACCACGCCCTGGATCGCCGGCTGGGCGCCATGCCCGTCCGCGCAGGCCACGGAAAAGGACTGCGGCGCCACAAAGGTCCCGTAGGCGCTTTTGGCCGCGAACTCCTCGTCGTAAAATAGCCGGTTGGGGTTCTGCATCGCCTGCGCCCAGCGGCGGATGTCGTTGGCCGTAATCGGGTCCTTCAATACCGGACCGCCCACCGGCACGCCGATCCACCGATCGACGTCGCTGGTGTCCATCGGCTCCAGATCCGGCATCGTGGCTTTGTCGGCCATAGCAGTTCCCTCCTTGACTGATGTTCGTGAAATTCCCTTTAGGCCAGTTAGATGACCAAATGCAATCGCACGCACCCGGCCCGTACCGCTCCCAATGCCGCGGTACCAGGATGGGCCGGGCTGGCAACCGCGCCGGGTGCTTGATAGGTTGCGGCGGAATCGGTCATCTCATTGATAAGCTGGCAGACCCGGATGCTGGGGGTGCGCAGCCCGCAACGTTCGGATGTGGAGGGCCATGATGCTCACCGGGATCAAGGTGGTCGAGTGCGGTCAGGGCGTGGCGGCGGCTTTTGCCGCCAAACTCTTCGCCCTGCTGGGCGCGGAGGTAATCAAGGTCGAGCCACCGCAGGGCGACCTCACCCGTTTTCGCGGCCCGTTTCGGGGCAACACGCCCAACCCCGAGCGCAGCGGCATGTTCATCTACCTTAACGCCGGTAAGCTGGGCGTGACTTTGGACTTGACCGCGGCCCAGGACCGCGAACGCCTCCATCGCCTGCTCGACCGTGCCGACATCCTGCTGCACAACGTGCTGCCGCCCGATCGGGCCGAACTGGGGCTGGACGGCGCGGCCTTGAGCGCGGCCCATCCCCAGTTGGTGATCACTACCATCTCGCCCTTCGGCGATTCGGGCCCGCGCGCGCACTGGCGCGGCTATGAACTCAACGCCTTTCACGGCGGCGGGATGGCGTCGCTGATTCCGCTGGGCTCGCCGTTTCCCGACCTGCCGCCACTCAAGATTTACAGCAATCAGGCCGAGCTGATGGGCGGGTTGCACGCTGCCATGGTGGCGGCGGCGGCACATTGGAATTGCACCCGCGGCGGCGGCGGTCAGACGGCCGACATCTCGATGCAGGAATGCCTGGCCGCGATGCTCGAGTTGAGCCTGGTGTATTACACCTATGCCGGCAACGTCACCTCGCGCACCAACACCGCCTATTCCAACACCGTGGAATGCGCCGATGGCAGCGCGCTGATTACGATTCTGGACGAGCCGCAATGGCAGCGGCTGGTGGAAGTGATGGGCAATCCGGAATGGGCCCGCACCGAGCCGTTTTCCACCCGCGTCAAGCGCGGCATCAACGCCGATGCCCTGCGCGCCCTGATGAGCGATTTGTGGCATGACTGGAAAGTCGCCGACGTCTGCCGCGTGGTGCAAGACGCGCGCATTCCGATCGCGCCGCTCAACCGCATCGAAGATGTGGTCAACGATCCGCATCTGCGCGCGCGCGGGATCTTCGTCCGCTTCCCCACCGGCGACGACGACCCCGGCGTGCTGGCCCCCGGCATGCCGTTCAAGTTAAGCACCGTCAGCCCGCCCGAACCGACGCGCGCGCCGCGCCTGGGCGAGCACAATCGCGCCGTCTTCGGCAACGGCGTCATCGCGCCGCCACGTCCCGCCGCGCCGACCGCGTCCATCCAACGGTCCGCCGACGCCTGCGGGCCGCTGGCCGGGGTTCGCGTGCTCGATTTCACCCATGTGTGGGCGGGTCCCTACTGCACGCTGCAATTGACCCATCTGGGCGCCGAGGTGATGCGGGTTGAGACGTCCAAGCGGCCCTGCATCAACCGCATCATCCCGCCCTTCGCCGACGGGCAGGCGGGGGTCAACCGCGCCGGCAGCTTCAACCAGTGGAACCAGGGCAAGCGCAGCCTGCAACTGGACCTCGCCAACCCCCGCGCCATCCAACTGTGTTACGAAATCGTGCGCCATTGCGACGTGGTGGTGGAAAACTTCGCTCCCGGCGTGATCGGGCGCATGGGCCTGGGCTACGACACTTTGCGCAAGTTCAAGCCCGACCTGGTGATGGCGTCGATCTCGGGCTACGGGCAGTTCGGGCCCTATCGCGACCTGGTCAGCCTGGGGCAGCAGACCGCGGCGCGCGCCGGGATGTTCTGGCTGACCGGCTATCCCGACGACCAGCCGCGCCAGGTCGGCATCTCCTACGCCGATCCGGTAGCGGGCGTGTTCGGCGCATTTGCCATTATCTCCGCCCTGCTGCATCGCGACCGCACCGGGCAGGGCCAGTACATCGACCTGTCGATGTGGGACACGCTGGAGATGATGCTGGCCGAATCGATCATCGAATACGACCTGACCGGACGTCAGCCGCAGCGGATGGGCAACAAGGACAAGTGGATGGCGCCGCACGAAGCCTACAAGGCGTCGGGCGACGCCGAGCAATGGGTCGCGATCGCGGTGCCCAACGAGCGCGAATGGCGCCGGCTGTGCGAAGCGATCGGCCAGCCCGCCCTGGCGCGCGACCCGCGCTTTTGCAGCGCCGAGATGCGCAAGCGCAACGAGGCGGCGCTCGACGAAATCATCAGTGCGTGGACGCGCACGCGCGAGCGATGGGAAATCACCGAGGCTTTGCAGCGCGCCGGAGTGGCGGCATTTCCCACCCTCAACAATCGCGACGTTGCGCACGACCCGCACATGCGGGCGCGCGGCTTTCTGCTCGAGCGCGACCATCCCGAAATCGGGCGGCGCACCCACGCCGGCATCCCGTGGACGATGTCGGGCACGCCCTGCAACGTGCGCGCCGCCGCCCCGCTGCTGGGCGCAGACACCGATTCGATCCTGAGCAATCTGCTTGGCTACTCCGCCCGTCAGATTGCACAGTTGCGCGCCGACGGCGTGTTGAATTAGAAGGCCTGGTTCGGGTCTGTACAAACCGTCGCACTGGAGGTGCACTCGATGGCTTTGCTCCGGATGTACGCGATAACCACAATCGTGCTCGCGCTCAAGATGTCGGCGATCGCCTTCGTACAGGGACGCGCCCGCACCAGCGCCGGAGTCTTCATCAATCCCGAAGACGCCGCGGCCTTCGGCGGCAAGGCGGCGGCCGAAGAGCCCGAAATCGTCCAGCGCGCGGCGCGCGCCTGGCGCAACGACCTGGAGAACATCCCGATCTTCCTGATCCTGGCCTGGATTTACGTCGCGGCCGGCCTGCCCGCGACCGCCTTCGTGATCTACTGCATCGTGTTCATGGCGGCCCGCATCGCGCACACCATCTGCTATATCAATTCGATCCAGCCCTGGCGCACAGCGGCTTTCGCGATCGGTTCGCTGACGACGCTGGCGCTGATCGTTCATCTGTTCATCGGCGTAGTGATCGCCTGAGGTCAGGCGCAGCCGACCCTGAAACCCGGCGCCCCGGGCGGAGCATCCAAACCACGCGCCAAACAGGAATGAGAGCGGCATATTTTCCATCCTCGGCCGCGCCCGGCACTGCAAAATAAGGTTTTGGCGTTGATATGGCGGATCCGAAACTGCGGCAAATCCAACAGTGGTTCTGGCGGTCGATCGCGGGCACGCCAGGCGAATATGAGTTCGTGCACGAACTCGTGGCGCAGATCGAGCCCAGCCGCACCCTGGATCCCGCGGGACGCCTGGCCGTTTACGCCGACGCCTACTTCTTGCGGCTGCGCGACGTGCTGGCCGAAGACTTTCCCCGCATCGCCAAACTGCTGGGCGAACAAGCCTTCGACAACCTGATCCGCGCCTATCTGAAGGGCCATCCGTCAACCGAGCCGTCGGTGCGCCATCTGGGACGCGCGATGGTGCACTTTATCCGCAGCCGCGAGGACATGCCCGCCTGGCTTGCTGACCTCGCGGCGCTGGAATGGGCGCGCGTCAACGCCTTCGACGCTCCCGACGACGAGCCGCTGACCGTTGCCAGGCTGGCCGAAATCGATTCGGCCACCTGGCCGCAACTGCGGATGTACCCGGTGCGCTCGCTGGAAGTGGTCAACGCCGCCTGGCCGGTTCATCGCCTGTGGGCGGACGAAGGTCCTGAGCGGCTGGCCCCGGCGCCGACCTCGATCAGGGTGTGGCGGCGCGCCGATTTCCACGTGGTGCACGCGCCCATGGATGAGCGCGAAGCCGCCGCTGTGGCGCGTCTGTTGCGCGGCTCGACCTTCGCCGAAATCTGCCAGACCTTCGAGGACCTCGACGAACAACAGGCCGCCGAGCAGGCTGGCGCGATGCTGCTGCGTTGGCTGCAGGACGGCCTAATCGCGCGCACCGAATAAGAGCGTGCTGCTGAATAAAAATTGTCGATTTTCCAACAATGAGGGTTAAATTGGCGTCTCCGGAGGGAAATCGACATTCCGGCAGCGAAGAGGCCAGGGACGCGCGCGCCTGCGGGCTCGCGCCTCTGCACAAAGTGCGCACCAAAGAGTGCGCTCTTTCGGTTTGGATCGGCAATTTGCTATCAAGGCAAACAAAAGGTGACCATCAGACGCATCGGTGTCGGCGCGCCGACAGCCTGTAGGTGCGGCAGAGCCCTTCGCATTGGATTTGCTGCTTCATGGCGGACGCCGCTGGGATGGACGCGGCGGCCGCTTTTGCTTCGTCCAAGTCCGCCAGTGGCGCCGCATCATTGTTGCCGAGAGCGTGTTCGATGGCGATCGGCTCGGGGAGAGACAGCATGAGGGAAGAGATGATCGAGCTGGCGCATGCGCATGCAGCGGCAGAGGGCGCCGGCGACCTGGAGGCCACGCTGGCCACCCTTGAGCCCGACCCGGTGTATGAATTGCAGCCTGAAGGGCGGGTGCTGTGCGGAATGGACGCGGTGCGCCGCTACTACGAACATTTCTTCACGCACTTCCAGCCCTTGGTTGAAGGCTACCAACTGCGCAGCGAATGGGTAACCGACCACGGTATCGGACAGGAGTACCTAATCCACGTGCGCCTGCCCGACGGGCGGCGCGAGGATCACGCCATCATCGGCATCCTGGTGTTCGGCCGCAACAAGCTGGCCGGCGAGCGCCTGTGGGCGGGCGAGCGCCTGCTACGCCTGATGATGGGCCCGGTGTACGATTGCGCCATACCAATTTAACCCAAAAACATCAGTCATTGGCGTTGGAAGTGCACCAGTCACCCTCAGCCTCGCCCTCTCCCTGGTCAGGGAAAGGGGATCAAAAAGAGCCTCTCCCACAACTTGATTGGCGGCGAAGAGATGGAAAACAGCGGCGGCATATTTTTCTAGCCTCGCCCGCGCCTGAGAACCCGGTCCGCAGGCGCAAACTGGGAGAGCCCGGAGAGCGATTTTGCTCCAGCAAGATCGCTCTCCGGGGCGTGCAGGTACGCTGCGAGCAACCGGTTGGGCATCTCGAAGTGCAGTTTTCCGGTTTATGCAATACGACAAGCGTCCTTCGCCGGAGAAGGGAAGAACGTCAGGCCGCATTACGTCTCGATCAGCACAATCTTCGGGGCGCGGCGGCGTTCTATGAACAGGCGGGCCTTGTGGCGCAGGGCGCCGGCTTCGTACTGGCGCTGGCTGGCGCGGATTTCGTCGGTGTACGCGGCCAGTTCGTTGCACAGCCGCTCGATGTCGATTCCGGCGCGGCTGGGGCGCAGCTCCTCCAGCGCCATCATCGCCTGCGAGAGCAGGTTGATCGTGGCCTGACGGCCGCCGCGTGAAAAGCGCAGATGCAATCCCACGGCGACGCGATGCAGCGCGCCGATCACGTCCTTGAGCGGCTGGGCGGCGTCGTAGCCCAGCATTTCCAACTGCTCGCTGGCGGCGAAATAATCGCCGCGGTTGAAGCTGTCGATTGCCTCGCGCAGGGTGGGCGGCGGCGCCGCCGAAGGTTGCGGATTGCGCTGCATTGGGATTCACATCCGACGTCCGCCTAGAGCTGTTCCTTCTCTTCGACCGCGCTGAATTCGCGCTCCGAGAGCGCGCGCACCTTCTGACTGCCGTACAGATTGTAGAGGTCGAACAAAACGCTCTTGTGCGGGCGGACCTTGCCCAGCGGGCATTTGCGCCAGTCCTCCAGCGACTCGTCGCAGTAGCCCATCCGGTGCTCGCCGCATTTGGGCTGCAGATAGAGGGCGATTTCAGGCAGGACCTTTTTGATCTCGGCGCGCATCAACGCGACCATCCGGCGGATTTCCCACTGGGCACGCACGCATAGCCGCAGATCGCAGATGTGCAGCATCTCGGCGAAGTTCACCATCACGTGGAAATTGGTGGGCGCCGCGTTGGGCAGCACGAAGCGCGCGTCCTCGGCGGGCACGCCGGCGGCCAGTGCGCGCGCGTACAGCGCGGAAATCTTCGCCGTCAGCTCCTCGTATTCCCCCGCCAGGCCCGCGCGGCTCCACGATTCGGGTAGCACGTAGGCGAGCTTGTTTTCCTTGAACTTGACGTAGCGCTGGCTTTGCTGCTCGAAGCTGATGCCGATACGATGGCGGACGAACTGATGCGACAGCGAGCGCGACACGTTGCTGATCGCGAACCAGAACACCACCTGCTCCAGCGGCGAGGCGTGCCCGGTCTTGAGCCGCTCGGCGATAAATTTGCGGATTTGGTCGTGGCCGATCTTCTCGGCGCGGATCTTCTCCCAGATCTCGGCGGGCGTCTCCGCCGAGTAGCAGGTGCGGAAGGCCGCATACAGCTTCTCCAGCGGCATCGCCGCGTAATCGATCAGCTTGACCGCCATCACCGCCTGATTGCTCACCTGGAAAACACCTGCCCTCGATTATAGCCCAACCGCGCGATTATAACCGCGGCCGTCCGGGGCGGATATCATGGCGGTCGGGCTTGTCCACAGCGGCGCCAACGGCCGGCAGGAACAACGTGCTACGCGCCCAGCATGCGGCGGACGACGCGCTCGATGCGGTTGAACGCCTCGCTCAGGTTCGCCATCGAGGTGGCGTAGGAGATCCGCACATGCTGGGGGGCGCCGAAGTCGTTGCCGCCGACCAGCGCCACTTGCGCCTCATCCAGCAGCATCCGCGCTACACCGTCGCCGTCGCCCAGCGGCTCACCCTTCCATTTGACGCCCAGCAGCGGCGTGACGTTGGGGAAGGCGTAAAACGCCCCGTCAGGGACGTTGGGCAGGCTAAAGCCGGGCAGCGCGCGCACGCGCTCGACCACGAAGTCGCGCCGCCTGCGGAACTCCGCCACCATCGCGGCGACCTCGTCCTGCGGCCCGGTGATCGCCTCGATCGCCGCGGCCTGCGCGATCGAATTGGGATTGCCGCTGTTCTGCCCTTGCAGGCGCGCCACCGCGCTTATCACCTCGCGCGGACCGGCGACAATTCCCAGCCGCCATCCGGTCATCGCGTAGGTCTTCGACAGCGAATTGAGCACGATGCCGCGCTCTCGAAGCCGCGGTTCGATTGTGAACAGATGGGGCGGGCGGCCGTCGTAGGTCATGTGCTCGTAGACGTCGTCGCACAGCACCCACAGCCCGGCCTCCAACAGCACCCGGCTGATGGCGCGTAGATGCTCCTCGCGATACGCGGCGCCGGTCGGATTGCAGGGCGAATTAATGATGATGCCGCGGCTGTTGGCGCTCAGGGCCGCGCGCAAATCCTGCGCACCCAGGCGAAAACCCTGGCCTTCCGGCGCTGGCACCAGACGCGGCTGCGCGCCCGACAGCCGCACCATCTCGGCGAAGCTGACCCACGCCGGGGTCGGGATGATGACCTCGTCACCCTCGTCGAACAGGGTGGCGATGGTGTTGAAGGCGCCCTGCTTGCCGCCCGCCGACGCCATTACCTGCGCCGGCTCGTAGTCCAGGCCGTTGTCGCGTTTGAGCTTGGCGCAGATCGCCTGCTTCAAGCGGCTGGTCCCGCTCACCGGCGTGTACTTGGTCTGCCCCGAGGCCATCGCCCGGCGCGCCGCCTCCTTGATGCGTTCGGGGGTGTCGAAGTCCGGCTCGCCAGCAGCCAGCGAGATCACGTCGACGCCGGCCTCCTTCAGTTCGGTGGCGCGCGCCTCCGCCGCCATCGTGGCGGAGGGCCGCAGCGCGGCTACTCTGCGGTTGAGCTTGAGCATTGCGACTTCCTTCACTGACTCATCGCACACCAGGTGCGTAGCAATTGGGTCAAGCGTCCGACGGGCACCCGGACGCGGAGTTACTGCGACAGCAAATCGCCGGGGCGGGGCTCCGGCGCGCATAACAGGCGGCCGTCAAGCGAGCCGCCGGCGCCGCATCAATCCAGTTTGAGCTTTTCGCGCAGGCGCTGCATCACCGGCGGTGGCACCAGGGCCGGCAGCCGCTGTCCGTAGGCGGCGACTTCCTTGATCAGGTGGGAGGCGGAGAAGAACAGCGAGGGGTTGGCGAACAGGAAGACCGTCTCCACGTTGGGCTTCATGTACTTGTTCATGTGGGTCATACCCAGTTCGTACTCGAAATCGGTGACCGCGCGCAGGCTGCGGATAATGACCTTGGCGCCGATCCGCTCGGCGTATTCCACCGACAGGCCGCTGAACTTGTCCACCCGCGCGCGCGGTTCGAGGTCGCGGATGGTTTCGCGGATGAGGGCCACGCGCTCGTCGGGGGTGAACAGGGCGTTCTCCTTGTGCGGATTGTAAGCCACCGCCACGATCACCTCGTCGAAGATCTCCACGCAGCGGCGGATGATGTCGATGTGCCCGTTATGGATCGGGTCGAAGGTCCCGGGATAAACCGCGATGCGATGCGCGGTTTCCTTGCTCTTGTTCATAGCGCAGCCTCTCCGCTCTGACGCCGGTAGAGAGCGATTTGGTGATCGCCCAGCGTGGCAAGGCTGACCCGCTCCAATCCGGGCGGGGCAGCCGGCGCCGCTTCCAGGCGTGACACCTCGGTCGCGACCCACGCTCCGCCAGACAATAGATGCAATTCCATCAAACGGGTCAACACGATATCGCCCCAGCCCTTGCGATAGGGCGGGTCGAGCAACACCAGGTCAAACCGCTCGCCCTCCGAGGCCAATGCCTCCAGGGCCCGCATCACGTCGCTACGGAGCACCCGCGCGCGCCCGGCAAACCCCAGCGCGTCGAGATTGCGGCGCAGGACCGTAATCGCGGCCCGGGAGGAATCCACCAAGGTGACGTGCGCGGCGCCGCGCGAGAGCGCTTCGATGCCCAGCGCACCGGTGCCGGCGAACAGGTCGAGCACCCGCAGCCGGTCAAAATCAAGCCGCACGCTTAGGCGTGAAAACATCGACTCGCGCACGCGCGCCAGCGTGGGACGGGTGGCAAGCCCGCGCGGCGCGCTCAGCTTGCGCCCGCGCGCGTCTCCGGCGATCACTCGCATCTGTTACAAATCTATCGAGTTTTGACGCGCCAACAAAACTTGCGGACACACGCTCTGCCACTTGTGCCGGAGCGATGCGGACGGAATACTTGCGGGGAAGGTTGCTTTTAGCTAGGTGTCATAAGATTTTTGAAAGCGACGCGAGGACGCTGACAAGCGCCGGTTATGGCTTTGCGCAACGATGGCTGAGCAAAAGGAAATCCGCTTCTCCGAAGCTACGCTTAGAGAGTACCACGAGGTGCTGGGGCGTTATCCGACCCGGCAGGCGGCGCTGCTGCCGACGTTGTGGATGGCGCAGCGCGAGTTCGGCTGGATTAGCGACGAGGTCGAGGATTACGTCGCGCGCCTGATGGAGCTGCCGGCCGCGCACGTGCGGGCGGTGGTCTCCTTCTATTCGATGTTTTACCGCAAGCCGATGGGCCGCTGGCACCTGGAGGTTTGCACCAATCTTCCCTGCCGCTTGCGCGGCGCCGAACAGATTGTCGAATGTATCAGCCGCAAACTGGGCATCGCGCCGGGCCAGACCACCGGCGACGGCAAGTTCTCGCTGACCGAGGTCGAATGCCTGGCCTCGTGCGGCACCGCGCCCGCCATGCAGCTCAATCATGAGCGCTACTACGAAAACCTGACTCCCGAATCGATCACGAACCTGGTGGACGAGCTGGCGCGCCGTGCTGATTGAACTGCTGATTGGCGCCATCAAGGCGATCATCGTGCTGCTGATGGTGCTCAACCTGTCGGCCATTCTGCTGTGGTTTGAGCGCAAGGGCAGCGCGCTGATCCAGGATCGCATCGGCGCCAACCGCGCCGCGATTACCGGCGTCGGACGCCGTCTGGGCCTGCCCAACCTGGGTTTCGTCAACACCCTGATGGCCGACCCGCTCAAGCTGTTCACCAAGGAGGATTTCGTGCCGGCCGGCGCCGATAAATTCCTCCATGCGTTGGCGCCCTTTCTGGCCATGTTCCCGGTGCTGATCACCTTCGCCGTGGTGCCCTTCGGCGATACCCTGATAATCGGCGATCGGCACATCAACCTGCAGGCCGCCAATCTCAACGTCGCGGCGCTTTACATCCTGGCTACGATTGGCCTGGGCGTTTACGGCGTGGCGCTGGGCGGATGGGCGTCGAACAATCGATGGGCCCTGCTGGGCGGCATCCGCGCCACCGCCCAGATGATCTCCTACGAGTTGGCGATGGGTCTGGCGATCGTGTCGGTGGTGATGACTTATGGCACGCTCGACCTCCAGGAGATGTGCCGTGCGCAGGGCGGGGTATGGTTCGGATGGCTGCCAAGATGGGGGATTTTCGTCCAGCCGGTAGCATTCCTGCTGCTGCTGACGGCCGGGATGGCGGAAACCAAGCGCGTGCCGTTTGACCTGCCCGAGGGCGAATCGGAGCTGATCGCCGGCTACTTCACGGAATACTCGGGCGGCAAGCAGGCGGTCTTCATGCTGGTCGATTTCGCCGAAATCGTGCTGGTGTCGGCGCTGATCACGACGTTTTTCTTCGGCGGATGGCAGTTTCCGTGGCTTTATCCCGACGGTTTCCATCTGCCGGGCGGCGCCTTTTTCGCGCTGCCCAACGTTGCGGTGGCGATCATTGGAATCATCAGCTTCACCGTCAAGGTGGTGGCGTTTTGCTGGCTGCAGATCCTGGCGCGCTGGACGCTGCCGCGCTTTCGCTATGACCAACTGATGCGCCTGGGATGGAAGGGGCTGCTGCCCGTGGCGTTGGCCAACGTAGTGGTGACCGCGTGCGTCATCGTGCTGGGAGGCGTGTAGGATGCCGCTGCTGCCGTTTCTCTTCCTAGCCGCCCTGTCGATCATCTTTGCCGCCGGCGTTATCCTGCAGCGCCATCCGGTGCACAGCCTTCTGTCGCTCGTTCTGACCCTGGTGGTAATCGGGATTTTGTTCATCGGGCTGGATGCAACCACGGTCGGATTCCTGCAGATGATTGTCTACGCCGGCGCGATCAAGGTGCTGTTCCTGTTCGTGATCTGGCTGCTCAACCTGCAATCCCAGCCGATTGAGGGCGGCCACCTGGCGCTCAAGTTTGTGGGCGCACTGGGCAGCGCGGCGCTGATTGCCGAATTGCTGGTGTTCGTGCTGCATCTGCCCCCGCCCGTCGGGCATAGCAAACCGCTGGCGCTCGATTACGGGTCGATCGGAAAGCTGGCGCAGGGACTGTTTACCGACTACCTGGTGGCCTTTGAAGTCACCTCGATACTGCTGCTGGTAGGCGTGGTGGGCGCGGTGGCGCTGGCCCGGCGCACCACCGCGGGCAGCGCCCCGGGAGGAGCGCCGTGATGGTCCCGCCCAGCTATTTTATGGGGCTCAGCGCGGTTCTGTTCTGTATCGGCGTGCTCGGCGTTTTGCTGCGCCGCAACATAATCATCATCTTCATGTCGATCGAGCTGATGCTCAACGCCGTCAACCTGGCCTTCGTCGCGCTGAGCCGCGCCTGGGGCAACGTCGACGGGCAGGCGATCGTCTTCTTCGTGATGACGGTGGCGGCAGCCGAGGCGGCCGTCGGCCTGGGAATCATTTTGATGATTTTCCGCAACCGCGAGACGGTCAACGCGGACGAAATCAACCTGATGCGCTGGTAAGGCAATGGCGGAGAATTTTCCCCTCGGACTGATCCTGCTGTTTCCCGCAATCGGCGTGGTCTTCAACCTGTTTTTCGGCCGACGGGCCGGACGCGGCACGGTCAACGCGGTCGGCGCGGGCGTGATCGGCGCGGCCTTCGTGGTGGGCGTAATCGCATTCGCGCGCCTGCTGGCGATGGCGCCGGGCGGGGCGCTTTGGTGCACGCTGTGGCCGTGGATCGAAGCGGGCAGTTTCAAGGTCGACGTGGCGCTGCGCTTCGATGCGCTGACCGCCGTGATGGTGCTGGTGGTGGCGGGCGTCGCGACGCTGATCCACATCTATTCGGCCGGCTACATGGCGGAGGACGAAGACTACGCCCGCTTTTTCACCTACATGAACCTGTTCGTCCTCTCGATGCTCACCCTGGTGCTGGCCGACAACCTGCTGCTGATGTTCGTGGGCTGGGAGGGCGTGGGGCTGTGCTCCTACCTGCTGATTGCGTTCTGGTACACCAACCCGCAATTCGCCTACAACGGACGCAAGGCCTTCATCGTCAACCGCATCGGCGACGCCGGCTTCATGCTGGGCATCCTCACCCTGGTCTGGACGCTGGCCCAGCATGGCGTGTGGACGCTCAACTTCGTTGAGATTCATCAGCACGTGAACCTGATCGGCTCCGCACTGGCAACGACGATCGGCATCCTGCTGTTCGTCGGCGCGACCGGCAAGTCGGCGCAGATTCCGCTCTACGTCTGGCTGCCCGACGCGATGGTAGGTCCGACACCGGTCAGCGCGCTGATTCATGCCGCGACGATGGTCACCGCGGGCGTGTACATGATTGCACGGCTGCACTTTTTGTACGCCCTGGGGCCCGACGCGATGGAAGTCGTGGCGGTGATTGGCGCGGTGACCTGCTTCTTCGCCGCGACCATCGCCATCACCCAACCCGACATCAAGCGCGTGCTCGCCTACTCCACCATCAGTCAACTGGGCTACATGTTTTTGGCGGTCGGCGTGGGGGCCTTCTCCGCCGGCATCTTCCATCTAATGACGCACGCCTTCTTCAAGGGGCTGCTGTTCCTGTGCGCCGGTTCGGTGATCCACGGGATGGGCGGCGAGCAGGACATGAACAAGATGGGCGGGCTGGCCAAAAAGATGCCGATCACCTGTATCACGATGTGGGCCGCGACGCTGGCTATCACCGCTATCCCGCCGTTTGCCGGCTTTTTCTCCAAGGACCTGATCCTGGCCGGCGCTTACACGTCAGGCCATTTGGTGCTCTACCTGATCGGGCTGATTACGGCGGGTCTGACCGGGCTGTACATGTTCCGCCTGATGTTCATGACGTTTCACGGCGCCTCGCGCGTGGATGACAAGGTGGCGCATCATGTCCACGAATCGCCGCCGGTGATGACCATCCCGCTGATCGCACTGGCGATTCTGTCGGTGATTGGCGGATGGGTGGGACTGCCCGAAGGTATGGCGTGGGGCAATGCTTTCGCGCGCTTTCTGGCGCCCGCGGTAGGCAGTTTCAAGCCAGCCATCGAAGCCAGTGAACCGGCGCTCAGTGGACTGAGTCTGGCCGTGACTGTGGTCGGAATCGCGATCGCTTACGTGTTCTATCTCTCCAGCCCCGGATTGGCGACGGTGCTCGCGTGGCGCGCCAGGGGGCTCTACCAACTGCTGCTGGAGAAGTATTACATCGACGAGATTTACGACACACTGGTCTCGCGGCCGCTGTTTTTCGTCGCCCAGTACGTGCTGTTCAGGGGCATCGACCATTACACCATCGACGGTCTGGTTGACGGCACCGGGATTACGGTGGAAGCGGGCGGCGAGGCCGTGCGGCGCATCGAGACCGGCAACGTCCAACATTACGCGCTGGTCTATCTGCTAGGCGCGGTGGCGATCGCGGCCTTTTACCTGTACCGGGTGCTGCGCTGATGGGCGGCTACTGGCTTAGCGCGTTGGTGTTCATGCCCCTGCTGGGGGCGGCTTTCGTGACGCTGCAAAGCGACGAGCGCGCGGCCTGGCGCTCGGCGTTTATCTTCTCGCTCATCCCGCTGGCGATCAGCTTCTACGTTCTGGCCGCGTTCGATGCGCGCGACGCCGGCTACCAGTTTGTCGAACACTACAACTGGATTCCCCACTTCGGCGTCTCCTATCACATCGGCGTCGACGGCATCAGCCTGTTCCTGCTGCTGCTCACCACCATCCTGATCTCGCTGTCGCTGCTGTATTCGGGCGGCGGCGATATCGAGTTCCGCGCCCGCGAGTTCTGCTTCTTCATGCTGGTGCTTGAGACCGGCCTTTTGGGCGCGCTGGTCTCGATCGACCTGTTCCTGTTCTACGTGTTCTGGGAAGTGATGCTGGTGCCGATGTACTTTTTAATCGGCATCTGGGGGCACGGGCGCAAGATTTACGCGGCGTTCAAGTTCATCCTCTACACGATGCTCGGGTCGCTGCTGATGCTGGTGGCGATCCTGTACCTGGTCTTCAAGGCGCGCAGCACGTTGGGCCATCTGAGCTTCGACCTGCCCGACCTGATGACGGTGCCGCTGACCATGACCGAGGCGCGCTGGCTGTTCGCCGGCTTCGCGCTGGCGTTCGCGATCAAGGTGCCGATGTGGCCGGTGCACACCTGGCTGCCCGACGCCCATACCGAGGCGCCCACCGCCGGCTCGGTCATCCTGGCGGGGGTGATGCTGAAGATGGGCACCTACGGATTCCTGCGCTTCGCGATTCCGTTGTTCCCCGACGTCGCAGCGGAAGCTGCGCCCATCTTCATGGCTCTGGCCGTGGTCGGCATCATCTTCGGCGCGCTGGTTGCGCTGGTCCAGCCCGATCTCAAGCGGCTGGTCGCCTACTCCTCGGTAAGCCATCTGGGTTTCGTCGTGCTGGGGATGTTCGCGCTCAATCCGCAGGGGATGGAGGGCGCGGTGTACCAGATGCTCAACCACGGCGTCTCCACCGGCGCTCTGTTCCTGTTGGTCGGGATGGTGTACCTGCGCCGGCACACGCGCGAGATCGCCGAGTTCGGCGGCCTGTGGCACAGCATCCCGGTCTACGCCGGGATCTTCATGGTGGTGATGCTGTCGTCGGCGGGCTTGCCCGGGCTCAACGGTTTTGTCGGCGAATTTCTGATCCTGCTCGGCGCCTACCTGCATACCTGGCTGGCGGCGGTGTTCGCGGTCAGCGGACTGATCCTGGGCGCACTGTACCTGTTTTATGCATACGAGCGAGTCATGTTCGGACCCATTACCAGGGACGTCAACCGAAGCCTGCCCGACCTCTCCCGGCGCGAAGTCGCCGTGATGGCGCCGCTGTTGGCGTTGATGTTCCTGATGGGATTCTTCCCGCGGCCGCTGCTCAACCGCATCGAACCGTCGGTGGCAGCGCTGCTGCAGCGCACGCATTCCCACGTGGCACGGATTGACTCGCATCCGCCAACCCCGGCGGTCGTCGCCGCCGCAACCAGGACGGCCAATCTCCGATGACTACCGCCGTAAGCCTGGCCGCAATCAACTTCAATTGGCTGCCGATTCTGCCGCTGTTGGTCGTCACGGCCGGCGCGATGGTCGTACTGTTGGCCGGCGTGCGGGTCAGTGACCGCGACAGCGAGGGGCTGGGATGGCTGTCGCTGGTGGTGATTGCAATCGCCGTCGCCACCTCCCTGCCGATGCTGGGAGCGCAGCAGGTGACCTTCTCTGGCGCCCTGGTCGCGGATGACTTCACCGTGTTCTTCTACATCGTGATTCTGCTCGCCGCGGCCGTCATCGTCCTGATGTCGCTGGATTACGTGGCCGATGAAGGCCTGCCGGGCGCGGAATACTACGCGCTGGTGCTGTTTGCGACGGCGGGAATGATGCTGATGGCGGCGGCGGGCGACCTGATCATCATCTTTCTGGGCCTGGAGACGATGTCGATCTCGGTCTACATCCTGGCCGGTCTGGCGCGCACCGATGTGCGCTCCAACGAAGCGGCGATGAAATACTTCCTGCTGGGCGCGTTTTCCACCGGCTTCTTGCTCTACGGTATCGCGCTGGTTTACGGCGCCACCGGCACCATCAAGCTCCACGCGCTGAGCACGCTGGCCGTGGGCGCCAGCCCGATGCTGCTGCTGGGCGTGGGGCTGCTGCTGATCGGCTTCGGCTTCAAGGTCGCGGCGGTGCCCTTCCACATGTGGACGCCCGACGTTTACGAAGGAGCGCCGACGTCGGTGACCGCGTTTATGGCGGTGGGCGTCAAGCTGGCGGCGTTTGCCGCCTTCCTGCGCGTGTTCCTGGTGCATCTGCTGGGCGTACAGAGCGATTGGTCGATTGTGCTGTGGGTGCTGGCGGTGCTGACCATGACCACCGGCAACATCGTTGCCCTGATGCAGACCAATCTCAAGCGGATGCTGGCCTACTCGGCGATCGCGCACGCCGGCTACATCCTGGTGGCGATGACGGTGGGCAGCAGCGCGGCTGGCGCCGCAATTCTCTACTACCTGTTGGGCTATGCGTTCACCAACCTGGGCGCCTTCGCGATTCTCATTGCAATGGCGCGCCGGGGCCATCCGCACGAGACCATCGCCGACTTGCGCGGGCTGGGCACGCGTGAGCCGGCGCTGGCGGGTGCGATGGCAATCATGCTGTTTTCCCTAACGGGCGTGCCGCCGCTGGCCGGCTTCGTCGGCAAGTTCTCGATTTTCTCGGCGGCGCTCAATGCCGGCTACGTCTGGCTGGTGGTGATCGCGGTGCTCAACAGCGTGATGTCGGCCTACTACTACCTGCGCCCGATCGTGGCGATGTACACCGACACCGGCGGTGCCGAAGTTGTACGCATCGGCTCGCGCCCGGCCCTGATCGCTGCGATCGCGATTGCGGTAATCGCGACCGTCATTATCGGCATCTACCCGCAACCCTACATGGCCGCCTCGACCAGCGCCTTTACCTCGGCCTTCGGCAAACCCCCGCTCGCCACCACCGCCTCGCTGCATCCATGAACAGCTCGATCCTTTAAACCCGAGCCGAGAAACGAGTTGATTGCCCCATGGCACAGGCTTATGGCCTGCGCCTCCCTGATGGTCAGCTCGGGGGTCCGCCTGCTGCCAGCTTTTTCATGCTCGGCATCGATCGGTGGCGCGAGCAACAAACGCTCGCGCATCATGGACAGCCCACTATAACGCAGCCATCTCGGCCGCCCCGCTCGCCGCGCGAGCTTCGGCGCGGTGCCTATCCCAGGGCGCGCTGGTCTTCCGCGGTTTCGTCGAACAGTTCGCGGATGAAGCCCAGCACCTCGTTGCTGACGCGCTCTTTTTCGGTGTCGACCGTGATTACATGGTAGCTTTCCTGCAGCGCGACCAGGCGCTTGCGCATGCTGCCCAGGTTGGCCATCACGTATTGCACGTTTTTGTCGAACGGGCAGGTGTGGTCGCGCCGGCTATGCATCAGCATCGCGGGCTGCGCCAGCCGGCCCAGCCGCGGCCGCACCATCGCCGACAGTTCGCGCAGGCTGAGCGCCGCGCTCAGCGGCATCAGCCGGGCGCTGGGATGGATCTGGCGGGCGGCGGCGTCGTGGATGTCAGAGCCGGCCTCGGCGCGGATGTAGACCGAGCGCGTCCAAGGGCCGAGCCGCCCGATGCCGGCCAGCGCCATCCGCTGCCACAGGGGCAGGAAAAACGCCGGTGCCAGCATTACCACGCCGCTGAGCGCCTGGCCCTGGTCCAGGGCCAGGCGGGCGGCGAGCACGCCGCCTGCCGACAATCCTACCGCCACGATCGGGTCGCCGTAGGCGCGCAACCGCTCACAGCCATCCACGACGCTCTCGTACCAATGGTGGTGGGTGGTGGCGCCCAGTTCCTCGGGGGTTCCCCCGTGCCCGGCCAGCCGCACCGCGAACACCCTGATGCCGGCCGCCGACAGCCGCTCGCCAAGGTAGCGCATCTCATAGGGCGTGCCGGTCAGTCCGTGAACCAGCAGGGCGCTGACGCCGGAGCCGGGCAGAAAGAATTCCCGGGTGTCGATGATGTCGTTGCTTAATGGTGGAGGTTCGCTGTCCGAACTCATCCTGGCGGATTCCTCACATCGATGATTCCACCGGCGCGGTGCCCAGCGCACTCGCGTCGATTGAGATTTTAGCATTGCGCTTGAGGCCGGCCAGGAAGTTGTCCCAGGCCCGGGCGCGCATCGACTCCAGCAACTGGTCCTTGAATGACGCCTTCGCCTTGGCCCATTCCTCGGCGCTGGGCGGCTGGCGGCTGAGCACTTCGACAATGTAGTAATTGCCGCTCTGCACCATCACCCGCGGTATTACCCCCGGCACCGGCGCGACCGTTCCCACCGCCTGTGTCAGCTCGGGGAATTCGCCGATGGTCGGCACGGTGTTGGTGGAGCGGTCGAAGGGTTCGGTTTTGTGGACCGTCAGATGGTTGATTTCGGCGACTCGGTTGAAATCGGCCGCGCTTTTGATCTGTTTAATCAGCGCGTCGGCACGATCGCGCGCCCTCGTTTCGGCTTCGCGCCGGACCAGCTCGTCGCGCACCTTGTCGGTGATTTCCTTGAGCGGCGGGATATGCGCCGGTGAGCGCTCGACAAGCTGAATCAGGAACAGGCCCGTGCTGGTGTCCTTACCGGTGACCGCGGCCACTTCGCCCTTGCCCAACTTGAAGGCGGTGCTGACGAACTCCGGATTGTTGTCCAGCTTGGGAATCGGTTCGCCCGCCGCGAACATCGGGGTGCTCACTACCTGCAGCCCGTGCTTAGCGGCCAGGTCACCGAGTTTGGCGCCATTGAGCGCCGCGGCGAGATCGGCACGTTGATCGTCGATTGCGGCCCGCTTGCCGGCCCGCGCCCTTAGCATCTCCACAATCCGGGGCCGCGCCTGCTCCAGCGTGTCAGTGTGAGCGGGCTTGACCTCCTCGACCTGGATGACGTGGTAGCCGAAGCGGGTTGCAACCACATCGCTGAACTGACCCGGTTTGAGCTTGAAGGCAGCCTCCTCAAAGGGCTTGATCATCTGGCCGCGCTCGAAAAAGCCCAGATCCCCGCCCCGGTCGCGGGTGCCGGGGTCGTCGGAATCCTGCGCCGCCAGCTTGGCGAAATCGGCGCCCTTCTTGAGCTGCGCCAGGATTTGCTCGGCCTTGGCCTTGGCCTGCTGACGGGTCTTTTCGGGTGCGTCGGGCGCCACCGCAATCAGGATGTGGCGCGCGCGTACGCGCTCGGGGTAGCTGAACAAGGTCTTGAGACTGCTGTTGTAGAACAGCGCGATCTCCTTGTCGGTGGGATTGACCTTCTCGCCCAGCTTGATCGGATCGTACTGGATGTAGTCAACCTTGACCCGCTCGGGCTCGCGGAACAGCTCGCCGTGGTCGTGATAGAACTTCTCGATTTGGGCCTGGGTGGGATGGATCTCGCTGATGAAGTCGGTGGAGGGCACTTCGATATAGGCCACCGCGACTCGCTGGTTGCGCTGCTCGTAAGCCTGGCGCGCCTGTGCGTCGCTGACCACCACCGCCTGTGCCACCATGTCGCGCAGTAATTGCATGGTCAGTTGGGTGCGGGTGAGTTCCTCGAACTGGGGCGGCGTCATATCGTTTTGGGCCAGCACCGCCTCATAGGTCTGCACGTCGAACCGGCCATCGAGTTGAAAGGCGCGCTGCGCGGCGATCTGGTCGCGCAACACCTCGTTGCTGACGCGCAGGCCGAGCCGGTGCGCCTCCAGTTGGCCCAGGCGGTCGTCGATGAGCTGGTCGAGCGCCTGTTCCTGAAGGTTCATGTGTTTGAGCAGTTCGGCGGCCTGGGGTCCGTACATGTTCTGAAAGCTGCGCCGCATCATAGCCGCCTGGCGCTGCACGTCGTCGGCGAGGATTTTTTGTCCGTCCACCCATGCCACAGGTTTGACCTGAGAGAACAGCCCGGTACCGATTCCCCAAAAGACGAACACCACCGTGATGAGACCCAGGATGATGCGGATCCCCCACGAGTAGGCGTATTTGCGCATCGCGTTAAGCATCGTGGCTTGATTGTAGTCGAAGCGCTTTTGCCCTCGCAATCGCCCCACCTTATCCCCCGGCGGAGCCGGTATCCTGTGCAAAATCGAAGGGAAAAAGCGCCACTTTCAGCCTTGTGGCTTGCCTCCGGTCAGTTAACTTTGTTAGCTTTTCGCTGGACGCTTTGGGGTGGATTATTTTCCCCATATTGTTCGGGGCATAAGCAGCGCAACGCGGACCTGAGTGGACCCCCGTGTGGGGTCGTCAGGGCATCTCGGCAGGGGAAGGTGGGTTGTCGACGGCCGGGGCGGACTAAGGATTTTCGTAAAAGCCGGGAGGCAAGGGCGGACACGCGGTGGTTCTCAACTCAATTCTTGGTTGGTTCTCCAACGATCTCGCGATCGATTTAGGCACCGCCAACACCCTGATCTATGTCAAGGGCGAAGGGATCGTGTGCAACGAGCCCTCGGTGGTGGCGGTGCAAAAGGATTCGCGCAATGCGCGCCGCGTGCTGGCGATCGGGGCGGAGGCCAAGAAGATGCTGGGCCGCACGCCCGGCTCGATCATCGCGATTCGGCCGCTGAAGGACGGCGTAATCGCCGACTTCGAGATTACCGAAAACATGCTGCGCTACTTCATCCAGAAAATCCACAACCGCAAGACCTTGGTGCGCCCGCGCATCGTGATCTGCGTGCCGTTCGGGATCACGGCGGTGGAAAAGCGCGCGGTGCGCGAGTCGGCCGAATCGGCCGGCGCGCGCGAGGTCTACTTGATCGAGGAGCCGATGGCGGCGGCGATTGGGGCGGGCCTGCCGATTACCGAACCGGCCGGCAACATGATCGTGGATATCGGCGGCGGCACCACCGAGGTAGCGGTGATCTCGCTCTCCGGCGTGGTCCTTTCGCGCTCGGTGCGGGTGGCCGGCGACAAGATGGACGAAGCGATCATCCAGCACATCAAGCGCAAGTACAACCTGCTGATCGGCGAGCGCACCGCCGAGCTGATCAAGATCACGATCGGCTCGGCGTACCCCGGCAATGAGATTCAGACGATGGAGATCAAGGGGCGCGACCTGGTGGCCGGTGTGCCCAAGACTATCGAGATAACCGACGAGGAAATCCGCGAGGCGCTGATGGAGCCGGTCCATCAGGTGGTCGAATCGGTCCGCATCGCGCTGGAGCGGACGCCGCCGGAACTGGCCTCGGATATAGTGGATAAGGGGATCGTGCTGGCCGGCGGCGGCGCATTGCTGCGTAACCTGGACGTGTTGCTGCGCGAGGAAACCGGGCTGCCTGTGACTTTGGCCGACGATCCGCTGACCGCAGTGGTGATGGGTGCCGGCAAGGTGCTGGATGAACTGTCGTTGCTACGCGACGTGACCGTTGACTGAAGCTGGTCCGGCAGCGCCCCGTTGACGGCCCTCCACACCAACGCCGCTAAGGCAGGACGCGGTCCAACTTGACCGCGACGGTGATGCAAGACCCGAAGGACACCTTTTTATGGCGCAACCGCGTGGCGCTGGTCGGCGGGGCGGCGCTGTTGTTGGCCGCCCATATGCTGTCCAGCGGCGTCAAACAGGGCGATACCCTGGCGCGCCCGCAGGGTCTGGTTGCCGAAGCGTTGCGCCCTTTCCAGGTGGCCAGCGCCCGGATGGCGCAGAGCGCTGGCGACATCTTCCATCATTACTTCATGCTGGTTCACGTCGGGCGGGAAAACCAGCGGCTCAAGGAGGAGATCGCACAACTCAACCAGCGCCAGGCCCGGATGGTCGAACTGGAGTTGGAAAACCATCGCCTGGCCGAACTGCTTGACCTCAAGGAGGCGCTCGACCTCAAGGTGGTCGCCGCCGACGTGATCGGCGCCGACGCCACCGGAGCGGCGCGCACCCTGATCCTGGGCCAGGGCAGCGGCGCCGGTCTGCAACCCGGGATGGGTGTGATTGCGACCGGCGGCGTGGTGGGCAAACTTATCTCCACCAGCCGCAACGCCTCGCGCGTGATGCTGCTCAGTGACCACAACTGCGCTATCGACGCTTTCGTACAGCGCTCGCGCGCCCGTGGTATTGTGACCGGGGTGGCCGACGACGGCGTGATTATGAAGTACGTCGAGCGTACCGAGGACATCAAAACCGGCGACGCGGTGGTCACCTCGGGGCTGGACGGAGTGTTCCCGCGCGGCCTGCTGATCGGCTCGGTTGGCGCGATCGAGCGCCAGGGGCCCGGCTTGTTCCTCAACGTTGCGATTCAGCCGGCGGCCAACCTGCGCAAGCTCGAACAAGTCCTGGTCATCGTTCAAACCCCGCCGCATCTGTCTGATTCCGGCGCGAGTTAAGGTGCGTCAGACGATGCTGTTCGCAGTGGCCACGGTAGTGGCGCTGTGGCTCCAAACCGAAGTCAGGCTGTGGCTGCCGGCCGGGGCATTATTCCCCGACCTGGTGCTGATTCTGGTCGTCGACCTGGGGCTTAAGCAGCACAATGCGCTGTCGGCGGTGCTGGCATTTGCGATGGGCTACGCCACCGATGCCTGCTCGGGCACCCATCTGGGGCTCAACGCCTTCATGATGACCCTGATCTTTCTGCTCTCTTACGAACTGTCACGCCACGTATGGGTGACCGGCAAAGTAATCGGGCCGCTGGCGGTGGCTCTGGCTGATTTGCTCAGGACACTGGGCGTGATGGCGATTACCGGTGGTATCGCGACGGTCAGCGCGATTACCGGCCCGCACATGCGATTGATCGCAATTCAGGCGTTGATCACAGCCGCGGTCGCGCCCGCCATCTTCAGCCTGTTGGATGCGGGCAAGCGCGCGCTGCGATTGCCAGTGCGGGTTGCGGCGGAATAAATTATTTTAAAAGACCGATGGCGGTCCTCAGTCGGCGAAAAGGCAAACTGGCGGTGCCCAAACTGGAGCCCCGCCTGACCGCGCTTTCCATCCTCATGATGCTGGTGCTGGGCGCGGTGGCCCTGCGCCTGTATTACCTGCAAATCATCAAAACCCACCAGATGGCCGACCTGGCCGACCGCAACCGCATCCGCATTCGCCGCCTGCCCGCCTCACGCGGGCTGATTTTCGACCGCCGCCATCGCGTGCTGGTCGATACGCGCCCCTCCTACGACGCGGTCCTGGTGCCCGAAGACCTGCGCGATCGGGCCGCGACACTGCGCAATCTGGAGCGCTACCTGGGTGGGGATCATGTGGAGGACAAGCTCACCCAGGCCGAGGACGAAGGCATTCCATCGTCAGAACCGGTGACCATCAAGGAGCGGCTTAGCTGGGACCAGGTGGTCGCCATCGAGACCCATCAGCTCGAACTGCCCGGCGTAAGCATCCAGGTCACGCCGCGCCGGCGCTATATCTACGGCCCGCTGGCCGCCCATCTGCTGGGCTACGTCGGCGAAGTCAACGAACAGGAACTCAAGAAGCTTCCCGGCTACCACATGGGCGACGAGATTGGAAAGTTTGGCCTGGAGCGCGGATGGGAGGATTACCTGCGCGGGGTCAGCGGCAACCAGGAAATCGAAGTTGACGCGGTCGGACGCCGTCTGCGCGTGCTGAGCGAAAAGCCGGAGAAGCCCGGCGCCAATGTTATCCTGACCATCGACCTGGACCTGCAGGAGGCGGCCGAACAGGCGCTGGGAAATCACGCCGGCGCGATCGTCGCGATCGACCCACGCAACGGCGAGATCCTCGCCATGGTCAGCCATCCGTCCTTCGACCCCAATGAATTCGCCAGCGGACTGACCGCCGCGCAATGGCGCCGATTGATGAGCGATCCGGCCCATCCGCTCGAAGACCGGGCCATCCAGGGCACCTATCCACCCGGCTCGACCTTCAAGCTGGTCGACACGGTCGCCGGACTGGAAGACCGGATGCTGAACAAGGCGACCTCGTTCTACTGTCCGGGCGGGATGTGGTACGGCAACCGGGAGTATCGATGCTGGCGCAAGCAGGGGCATGGTACGGTCGGACTGATCAACGCGATAATCGAATCGTGCGACGTGTACTTCTACAACGTCGGCGAGCGGCTGGGCGTGGATCGCATCGCACAATGGGCGCACAAGCTGGGTTTTGGCGAGGCTACCGGTATCCCGCTGGCCCATGAGAAAACCGGCACCATTCCGTCCACGCAATGGAAACAGCGCCGCTACCATGAGCGATGGTATCCGGCCGAAACTCTGTCGGTCGCCATCGGCCAGGGTTATGTGGCAGTGACACCGCTGCAGTTGGCCCAGTTGGCCGCGGAAATCGGCGAAGGCGGGATCCGCTACCAGCCGCATTTCGTCAACCGTATCGAAGCGCTCGACGGCTCGGCCATCAAGGTCTACCAGCCCGAAGTTGCGGCGCGCATCCCGCTGACCCCCGAACAGGTGGAGATTCTGCACGCCGGCGCCTGCGGCGTCGTCAACAGCCCGATGGGCACCGCACACAAGGCGGCGATCCCTGGTATCGAGGTGTGCGGCAAGACCGGTACGGCGCAGGTGGTCAAGGAAGCGGCGGGCGCGCGCATCAAGGAAGAGGACCTGCCCGAGCGCTATCGTGACCACGGATGGTTTATCGCGTGGGCGCCAGGCAACGACCCGCGCATCGCGGTGGCCTGCGTGGTCGAGCACGGCGGTCACGGCGGCAGTTCCGCCGCGCCCATCGTCCGCGACCTGCTGGTCAGGTACTTCCAACTCTATCCGCCCGGCCAGCCGCTGCCGGCCGGCACCCTGGCCAACGCCTCGGCCACCACCCGGGAGAACGGGGATTAGAGGATGCGCGTCGGCATCGACCGCAGGTTGATTTACCACTTCGATTGGGCGGTCTTCGTCCTGACCTTCGCCATCGCGCTGGTCGGACTGTTGAGCGTGGCGAGCGCCTCCTTCAGCGTGCATCGCCCGTTTCAGATGCTGATCATCCGCCAGATCATCTGGACGGTTGCGGGCGGCGCAGCGATGTTTGCCGTGGTGATGTTCGATTACCGTGCACTGGCCAGTTACGCCTATCCGATTTACGTCGCCGTGATGGGTCTGCTCGTGGTGGTGGGCGTCATCGGCCAGGCCACCGGAGGCTCGCGGCGCTGGATCAACCTGGGCCTGTTCACCCTGGAACCTTCGGAATTGGCCAAGCTGGCGTTGATCCTGGTGCTGGTGCGCTACCTGCGCGAAGACCCACCGCCGGGCGGCCTGCGCCTGCGCCACATCATCGTGCCCGCGCTGCTGCTCGCCGTGCCGGCGGGGCTGGTGCTCAAGCAACCCGACCTGGGCACGATGCTGACGATGGTGCTGATTTTCGCCACCGTCATTTTCGCCGCCGGAATCAATCTGCGCACGATGGGCATCCTGGCGCTTGGTGCGGTGCTGGCGATGCCCGTGGCGTGGCATACGCTCAAGCCGTATCAAAAGGAGCGGGTGCTGACTTTCCTCAACCCGCAATCGGATCCGCTGGGCGCCGGCTACCACGTCATCCAGTCGGAAATCGCGGTCGGTTCGGGCGGATCGTGGGGCAAAGGTTTTTTGAAGGGCACCCAGGCGCGGCTTAATTTCCTGCCCGAGCAGACCACCGACTTCATCTTTTCCGTCTTCGCCGAGGAGTTCGGCTTTGCCGGCTCGATGCTGCTGCTGGGGCTTTATGCGGGTCTGATCGGACGCGGACTGACGATCGCGTTGCGCGCGCGCGACCGCTTCGGGGCGCTGCTGGCGCTGGGGCTGACCGCGATGGTGTTCTGGCAGGCCGCGATCAACATCGGGATGGCGACCGGTATCCTACCGGTAGTAGGAATACCGTTACCGCTGGTAAGCTACGGCGGCTCCTCGCTGATCGTGCTGATGGCCGCGATGGGCCTGCTGATCAGCATCAACACCCGCCGCTACCTGTTCTGAGTATTTGTCTTTTTCTCTTTGGACGGGCGGGCTGGTCAGTTGGCCTCTCCCGGACCCCGGGAGAGGCCGGCGCGCAGCGCCGGGTGAGGGGGACTGCCCAACTGACTACAGGCCCAAAACGTCGCGGATGCTGTACAGGCCGTTGGGTTTGTTCTCCAGCCAGGCGGCCGCGCGCAGGGCGCCGCTGGCCAATGCCTCGCGGCTTTGCGTGCGATGGACCAGTTCCAGGCGCTCGCCAAGGCCGGCGAAGATGACAGTGTGATCCCCCACCGCGTCGCCGCCGCGCAATGCCAAAATACCGATCTGATCGGCCGGACGCGCACCGGTGATTCCCTCGCGCCCGAACGTCGCCGATTTCTGGAAATCCAAGCCACGCGCCCCCGCGATCGCCCGCCCCAGCGCCAGCGCGGTGCCGCTGGGCGCGTCGATCTTGGTGCGATGATGGATCTCCAGCACCTCGGCGTCGAATCCGTTAAGCAGCGTGGCGGCTTCGGTCACCAGCTTCAGCAGGACGTTGATGCCGATACTCATGTTGGGCGCAATCAGAGTGCGGGTCTTTGGCGCCAACTCCCGCGCCCGCGCCTCCATCTCCGCAGTGAAGCCGGTGGAGCCGATTACGATCGCCGCGCCCTTGGCGGCGGCGATCGCCAGATGCTCCAGCGACGCAGTGGCGTTGGTGAAATCCAGCGTCACCGTGTCGGGCGCCGCAAGCGCCGCATAGTCGTCGCCGATACGCACTCCCAGCGCGCCCACACCCGCGATTTCACCGGCATCCGACCCCACCGCCTTTACACCTTTGGCTTCCACCGCGCCCACCAGGGTATGGGTGGGCTGCTGCACGATAAGCGAGGTCAGGGTGCGGCCCATGCGGCCCGCCGCCCCGGCAACAATCAGCCTGGCCATGATAGAACTCTCCCTCGCCCTCTCTTCTTCGGACAGAAGAGGGGGACGCGATCGTCAGCTGGCAGCGGCAGCCGGCGCCGCGGCTGGAGTTTGGCCCTTCTTGCCGTGGGCGGCGGCGTAATGCTCCTCGCACAGGCTGGCGCGAAAACGCCGCTTGCGGCATTTCTCCGCCGTGCAGGTCTTGTAGCGCGCCTTGGGCATCTCGCCCGCCTTCCACAGCCGGTAATGCTTGCGGCAGTAGCCCTTGGCAATCACCTCGCGGGAGCAGTCCTTTGCTTTACAAGTTCCTTTTGATGGCATTGCGATGCTTCTCGGACTCGACCTTGGAATTTCCGTACTTTCAGAATTCAGCCTTCAATTCGCGGCTGAATAATCCCTCGACCATAGCCTGCGGCGGCTGCTGTTCATAGAGGCATCGGCAGACCGCCTCCACGATCGGTAACTCGACGTTCCATCGGGCGCCCAACTGGGCGACCAGCCGCGCGTTGACCGCCCCTTCGGCGATTTGCGCGCCCTCGCTGGTGTTGTGCGGGGGCGCCGTTCCCCGGCCGATTCGCAACCCGTAGGCGCGATTGCGCGACAGATCGCCCGTGCAGGTCAGCACCAGGTCGCCCAGGCCCGACAACCCAGCCAGCGTCTCGCGCCGCGCCCCCATCGCCGTCCCCAGGCGCATCATCTCCGCCAGTCCGCGTGTAATCAGGGCGGCGCGCGCGCTGGAGCCCAGGTCCAGGCCGTCGCTGATGCCGGCGGCGATCGCGATTACGTTCTTGACCGCGCCGCCCAGCTCTACACCCAGCACGTCGGTGCTGCGATACACGCGCAGGAAGGGCACCGCCAGCGTTCGCTGCACGACGCCGGCGACCTGCTCGTCGCGGGCCGCCGCGACCAGCGCGGCGGGCCGTCCGCGCGCCACTTCGGCGGCGAAGCCCGGTCCGGACAGGGCCGCGACATGGACGCCGCGCGGCAGCAGCTCGGCCAGCGCCTGCGACATCGTCTTGAGTGAGCGCTCCTCCAGCCCCTTGGTGGCGCTGATAAAGGTGGCGTCGTGCGGGATGGAATCGATCAGCGGAGCGATCATGCTGCGGACAAAGGCGGAGGGAATCGCGACAATCACGCTGCGGCAGCGGCGGACGGCGCCCTCCCAATCGGCGCTGAGCGCGAGCGCTTGCGGCAACTCGATGCCAGGCAGGTAAGCGTGATTCTCACGCTCGGTGGTCATCCGTCGCAGTTGCTCGGGCCGGCGCACACACAACGTCGCACGCCGGCCCGCGCGCGCCAGGGTCACGCCCAGCGCGGTACCCCATGCCCCCGCGCCCAGGATGGCGATGTCCGCTTCAATCATGACGGTCGCGCTTTTTGCCACGCTGGGCGCCGACGGCCGAGGCGCTATGGACCAGCCGCAGAGCCGCGCGCGGCGAACGGCTGGATGCGCCGCGCTCGGCCCCGGCCAGGTCGAAGCCGTGGTCGGCCAGGCATCGGGCAGCGCGCGCCAGGTCCAACCGCGCCACCATTATGCGCCGCAGCCCGCCCGGAGGAGAACTCGTCACCCCCGCCACCGGGACCGCGACCGTGCGGGATTCGATGCCGCTCAGTCGCAGCCACGCCCGCGCCGAGGTGGCTTCGGCCAAATCGTAGGTCTCCAAAACCTTCACCAGGTCACAATCCAGCGCCCTGGCGCGGCGCAGCGGCGGCAGTCTGACCGCTCCCAGGCCCAGCGCCAATGCTCCTATCAACGAGCAGGTAAAGCCCAGAGCGAAGAAACGCGCGTCCTGCCCCACACACAGCGGCAGTCCGACGGCGAGCACGAAGGCGATGAAGGTCAGCTTGCGCGCGGCAAGACTCATGCGCGCGACCCGCGGATGACGATAGGCGCGGCTGTGCTCGCGGCGGATCTTGTCGAAGAACATGAAATGCAGCCCGCAGTGCGTGCAGCTCTGACGCGCCGGCAAGGCGGTGGCACAGGCGGGGCAGAGCACGCGGCGCGGGACGCGGCATTGCGGGCATCGCGAAAATGGCACCGAAGCCTGGAAGCCGCATTCCTGACAGATCGCACCGGTCAGCACCAATGCGCCGCCGGCGAAGGTGTGCTTGGCCCCGCACCATTCGCAAAACGGTACGAGCTGGCCTACGCGCGCCGTGCACACCAGGCATCTGAAGGTGCGTCCGTCAACCGTCGGTTGCGCCATCCGGGACTCCGGCCCAAGCCGTAAATTTCCCGCCGCCCGCCCTCAATCAGAGCGCCGCGCGGCAGGTCCGGTACACGGGCTCCAGTTCGCGGAAACCCTCCAGAACTTCCTCGCGGTCAAGTCTGAGCGCTTCGCGGATTGGCCATCCGACCCCGAGGTCGATGCCGCCGGTCTTTTTGGTCAACGCCCCCGCAAGCTGCTCCCACAGCTCGCCGGCGGCTGGGACCGGCGCGGGCATCGCGGCGAAATCCCAGTTGTCGTAGCGCGCCACCATCGTTCCGTTGAGCGCGCGCGTCAACTCGGCGGTTCGGGACTGAAGCCGCTCCGCCATCTGCGGGCGCCCGTCGGCCTCCGCCTTGACCACCACCCGGGCGTGTAGGCCAAAGCGCGAGATGCACAACCCCAGGTACGGATAGCGCTTGTAGCCCCTGGGCGAGGGGCCGAAGGCGCACCAGGTCTCGGGCGGCGGATTGACGGTGCGGCGCGCGTGCTTGGCGACATGCGGAAAGAACTCCACATGAAGTTTGCGCGCCAACTGCGGCGCCAGTTCCTCGCCCAGCCGCAGCAGCTTGGGCCGCACCCTGGCATACAACTGCGCCATCCGCTCGTTGAAGCCCTCGACCTCGAAGACCTGGAAATCGCTCCGGTTAAATCCCAGTGTCGCCATCGCCGCTACCCTCAACCGCGAGTCCTATCGGTCCGAACCGGACAGGACTCCGCCTTCGCGTATCGCCTGCTCCCAGTTGCGGCCGTCAAACCTTCTGATCCTAAGGCCGGCCAGATCGATGCCGTCCAGGCATCGCACGTTGACGTCGATTTTATCCGGATTGGAGCGCGGGACATAATAGGGCGCCACGCCGCATCGCGCACAGAAGTAATGGCGCGCCACGCCGGTGTTGAAAGTGTAGGTCGCGAGCGCTTGCTCCCCGCTCAGCAGGCGGAAGGTTTGCGGCGGCACGATCCAGTGCAGATAGGCCTTGCGGGCGCAAATCGAGCAGTTGCACTCGATCGCCTCGGACAGCTCACCTTCGACCTCGAAGGCGACGGCCCCGCAATGGCATCCGCCGGTGTAGCGCATCGTCCTTACCTTATCGCAATCGCGCCAAAAGCAGAAAACCCGCGGCCGGACACTCCCAGCCACCGTGTCCTTCCCTGAGATGTGGCGCCGAAGGCGACAACTTACTAACATGGGGCCTGTGCCCAGGGACTCTTTCAATCGCGAGATCGATTACCTGCGCATCTCGGTAATCGACAACTGCAACCTGCGCTGCGTCTACTGCATGCCGCTTGAGGGGCTGCGCTTTGCGCCCAAGCCGGAGCTGCTGACGGCGGCCGAGATCGAGCAGGTGGTCCGCGCCGCGGTGGGCGTCGGATTCCGCAAGTTCCGTCTGACCGGCGGCGAACCCACCATCCGGGCCGATCTGCTCGAAATCATCGAACGCGTCGCGGCGATACCGGGGGTGGGGGAGCTGGCGATGACCACCAACGCGCTGCTGTTGGGCAAGCTGGCCGTGCCGCTTAAGAAGGCGGGCCTGAGCCGCGTCAACGTGCATCTGGACAGCCTCAATCCGGCCACCGTCGAGCGGCTGATGCGATGGGGTACGTTCGAGCAGATGTGGGCAGGCATCATGGCCGCCGAGGCGGCGGGTCTGACCCCGATCAAGCTCAATGCGGTGGTGACCGCGGGATTCAATGAAGCCGACGTGGTGGACCTCGCGCGGCTTACGCTGGAGCGCGATTGGCACGTGCGGTTTATCGAGCTGATGCCGCTGGGAGGCGGCGAATGCGCGCGCGTCGCGATCAAGCGCTACGTGTCCAATATCGAGACTCGCCGCCGCATCGAGGCCGAACTGGGCGCGCTGGTCGAAGTCGAAACGCGCAACCCCTCCGACGAGGCGGTCAATTACCGGCTCCCCGGCGCCAGGGGAATCGTGGGCTTCATCTCCCCGGTAAGCGAACCCTATTGCGGCACCTGCAACCGGATGCGGCTTACGGCCGACGGCAAGTTCCACCTCTGCCTGCTCAACGACGACGAACTCGACGTGCGCAAAGCGCTGCGCTCGGGCGCCTCCAGCGCGCAAATCGGCGAAATCCTGCTGCGTGCCGTCACCCTCAAACCCACCGGCCATCACCTGCTGGTTGGGCGCTCGACCCAGGACCGCTCGATGTACCAGATCGGCGGGTAGCAGGTTCAGGACGTCCGCTGCGCTGACGGCCGGCCCAATTCAATTTTGGGTTGGCGCGGAAATTACCAGGCGCTTTACGAATGGCTTGGTCGTCTGGACGCGCAAGAGTGTGGTGATAATGTTGGCCGCCTTTACCACCAGCAAAACACGCGATCAGATACAAGAGGAACTCGCAAAGATGGTCGGCGCGCGCTCCGGCACGAGGATTTACATCGTCGCAAGGCGGCCGCACCGCGTCCCTGGCGGAAAATTCGTACCGGGCAGCCGAAAGCAAGCCCCTTGGGCTAGATACGCAGCGCGAGCAACCCCGGCTGAAGAAAAAGCGTGAAGCGGATTTGCGCTGACGCGGGTTTTTCTGAACCTACTACGACCCCGGTCCCATCGGCCGAACGCTGTAATTCAGTTGTCGTAGTTGTCCTCCGAACCGCCGGTCGGACCAGTGGGCGCCGAACCCTGATCGCTATCGACCGCCTGGCCCTGGTCCGCGCTGTTGGAGTCATACGATGGGGCGGTGTCTCCCGAGCCGATGGTCTGGCCCGCTCCCCGCAGTTGGTTGGCGATAGCCGAACCTAAAGAGCGGCCCTGGGATTGGCCTGCAGATTGGCTCGTGGTTCCCATATACTCGGTAGTGTCCTGAGCCTGTGCGGGCGCCAAGAAGAGCAACCAGATAACTCCCGCTGCCATGGCAAGCGCGCTCGGTGCTTTCATGCCGGCCTCCGTTGCTCTTCTTATACACCCTGGCGGGTTTTTTGCCACAATGCCGAAGCGCGATTTGCGATGGGCGGCCCTATAGCATGTGTACGGGGTCGATATCGATGGAGATCGACACGCCGGATGACTGGGCGCGCGCCGCCAGCGCCTCGCGCATCGCCAGCAGCGGGGCGCGCATCTGCGACCATGACGGCGCCTTGACCATCACCTGCCAGCGGTAGCGCTGGGCAATCCGCTCGATCGGCGCGGGCGCGGGTCCCAGCACGCGCAGCGCGCCGGGACCCGCGCCCGCGTGGCGTTGCAGGGCGGAGGCGGCGGCGGTCGAAAGGCTTTCGACCGCCGCCGCCTCCGCCCCCTCAAGGCGCACCATCGCCAGCCGCGTGTACGGCGGATAGCCCAACTCGCGGCGCAACTCCAGCTCGCGGCGCATGAAGCGGGCGTAATCCTGATGCTCCGCGGCGCGGATGCTGTAATGGTGCGGCGCGAAGGTCTGGATCACCACCCGCCCCGGCTCCTCGCCGCGCCCCGCACGTCCCGCTGCCTGGGTCAGGAGCTGGAAGGTCCGCTCCGCGGAGCGGAAGTCGGGCAGATTGAGGCTGAGGTCGGCCATCACCACCCCCACCAGCGTCACCCCGGGGAAGTCGAAGCCCTTGGTGATCATCTGCGTGCCGACCAGAATGTCTACCTCGCCGCGCCCCAGCGCCCCCAGGATCGCATTGCGCGCGCCCTTGCGCCGGCTCGTATCGCTGTCCATGCGCTCGATGCGCGCCTGCGGCAACAGGGCGGCCAGCGCCGCGGCCAGCCGCTCGGTGCCAAAACCCTGGCCTTGCAGGCCGAACCCATGGCAGGCCGGGCATAGCTCGGGCGCGGCGCGATAGCCGCCGCAGTAATGGCATCGCAGCGAGCGGTCGCGCAGATGGAACGTCAGGCTGACGCTGCAGTCGGGGCAGGCCAGCACCTCTCCGCACAGATTGCAGTTAAGGAAGTTGTGATAGCCGCGCCGGTTGATGAACACCAGGCTCTGGCCGCCCGCCGCCAGCGTGGCCTTGAGCGCATCGATCAGCGCGCCGGACAGCGGCACCGGAGTTGGCGCACCGTCGGGACCGGGCGCCGCCGCGGGGCGCGGCGGGCGCCGCAGGTCGACGACCTCCACCGGCGCCATCGGCCGGTCGTTGATGCGCCGCTTGAGCTGGAGCATCCGGTAGCGCCCCGAGCGCGCGTTGGCGAAGGATTCCGCCGACGGCGTGGCGGAGCCCAGCACCACCGGGCATGAGCTGTAGCGCGCCAGCACCACGGCCAGATCGCGCGCGTGGTAGCGAATTGCTTCTTCCTGTTTATAGGCGGGGTCGTGCTCCTCGTCGACCACGATCAGCCCCAGGTCGTGGATCGGAGCGAACAGCACCGAGCGGGGCCCGAGCAGGATGCGGGCCTGACGATTGAGCGCGGCGCTCCACGCGGCCCATCGCTCGGAGATGTTCTGCGCGCTGTGCGCCACGGCCACGGCAGCACCGAAGCGCGCCCGAAAGGACCGCACCAGATGGTCGGTCAGGGCGATCTCCGGCACCATCACCAGCGCCTGGCGCCCCACGTCCAGGCATCGCGCGGCAAGCCGCAGATAAACTTCCGTCTTGCCGCTGGCCGTCACGCCCCACAACAGGAACGCCTCAAAGCGTTTTTCCTCCACTGCGCGGGCGGCGGTGTTGAACGCCGCCTGCTGTTCGATGCTGAGCACGATCGCACCGGCGGCGGAATCGTCCGCGGGCGGCGCATCGGCCGCGGCCAGTTCCACCAGCCCGCGGCGCGCCAATGCCTGCACGATCGCCTTGGCACCGGGCGATGCGCGTTCCAGATCGGCGAGCGTGACTTGGGAGTTGGGCGCCTGCGCGATACTGGCCAGGATTTCGCGCTGACGCCTGCCGCGCAGCGAGAGCTCGCTTTGAGACGCCACCAGCCGTACCGCAACGGCAGCCGGCGATGCGCGATGGCGTCCGTGGACGGCTTGGCGGCTTTTGACCAGGCCCTCGGCGGCCAGACGCCGAAGCGCCGCGGCGGCGCCGTCGCCGCATAAGCGCCCAAGCTGGCGCGAGGTCATCGGACGCCGCTGCAGCGCGCCAATCACTGCGCGCTCGGCCGGGTTGAACGCCGCTTCTTGCAGCGCATTCGGCGCTCGCGCCAGGACGAATTCCTGCCGGCTGTTGACCCGCACCGCGCCCGGCATCACGGCGCGATACACCTCGGACAGCGGCGCCAGGTAGTAAGACGCCATGAATTCGAGCAGCTTCAGATGCGGCGGGTCGAACAGCGGGCGCTCCTCCAAAATTTCGAGCAGCGGCTTTATGGCGGCGGGCTCGGCAGCGGACGACCGCTCACGCAGCTGCACCACGATCGCGGTCAGCTTGCGCGAGCGCATCGGCACCAGCACACGATGGCCGGGTTGCAACCGGCCGGCCATCGCCGGCGGCACCGCGTAGCTCAACTGCGCCGCTTCCCTGGGCGCACCGAGTACAATCACATCGGCCAGCATCGGGCCGGCCGCCGGCTCAGAGTTGTCCTGCGCGGACATTGCGATTCATAATACGGAAGCCGCCGCCGCCTGGGCAGGGGGTAGAATACCGCGCGGCGCGGGGGCGACCTTCCATGTCTGCGCGCAGTCTGATTGAATCGGAGTACCCCGCGCCGACGCTCGGAGCGGGGCGATTTATCTTATGATGCGCTTTCTTACCGCCGGCGAATCGCATGGTCCTCAACTGGTGGCCGTCGTTGAGGGGATGCCGGCCGGGTTCCAGATCGATCCCGCCAAGATCAACCACGATCTCGCCCGCCGTCAAAAGGGCTACGGGCGGGGCGGGCGGATGGCGATCGAGCGCGACGAAGTGCGCATCGTCTCGGGCGTGCGCTTCGGGCAGAGCATGGGCAGTCCGATCACGATGGTGATCGAGAACCTGGACTACAAGAATTGGGGCAAGCGAATGTCGATCGACCCGCGCGACCGCGGCGAGGCACGCCCGGTGACGCGGCCGCGTCCCGGTCATGCCGATCTGGCGGGTGTGCTCAAATACAATCTCGGCGATATCCGCGACGTGCTGGAGCGCGCCTCGGCGCGCGAGACCACCGCGCGGGTCGCGGTGGGCGGATTGGCGCGGCAGATTCTCGAGCCTTTCGGCATCGATGTGCTCGGCTACGTGGTCAGCATCGGCTCGGTCAGGGCCAAAACGCCCGAGGGAATCGCGCCCCAGGAATTGCGCCGGATAACCGAGCAATCACAGGTCAGGGTGGCCGACGCAGCGGCCGAGTGCGCGATCATCGAGGAGATCGACGCCTGCAAGCAAACCGGCGATACGCTGGGCGGCGTCGTCGAAGTGACCGCCAACGGTCTGCCGGTTGGATTGGGCAGCTACGTCCAATGGGATCGCAAGCTTGACGCGCGGCTGGCCTTTGCGCTGCTCAGCCTGCAGGCGGCCAAGGGCGTGGAGTTTGGGATGGGCTTCGAGGCGGCGGCGGTGCGCGGCTCCCAACTGCATGACGAAATCGGCTACGACGCGGCGACCCGGCATTTCACCCGGTTGTCGAACAACTCGGGCGGCACCGAAGGCGGGATGAGCACTGGGGAACCGCTGCGGGTGCGGGTCGCCTTCAAGCCGCTGTCCACCCTGATGCAACCGTTGCATTCGGTGGATATCAAGACCAAGGCCGAGGCGGTGGGCGCGATCGAACGCTCCGACGTGTGCGCAATTCCGGCCGCCGCCGTAATCGCCGAGGCGGTGGTGGCCTACGAGTTGGCCAACAGCTTTTTAGAGAAGTTCGGCGGCGACTCGTTGGTCGAAATCCGGCGCAATTACCAGGGCTACCTGGAGCAGGTGCGCGCTTTTTGACGATCAAACCCAAAGTCGTGCTGACCGGCTTCATGGCCAGCGGCAAGAGCGCGGTGGGACGCGCGCTGGCGGTGCGATTGGGCCGGCGCTTTATCGACAGCGATCACGAAATCGCGGCGCGCGCCGGCAAGCCGATCGCCCAGATCTTCGCCGAAGACGGCGAGGCCGCCTTCCGCCGCCTGGAACGCGAGGTGATTGCCGCCCTGGCGGCGGCGCCTGAACCGGCGGTAATCGCCACCGGCGGCGGCGCGCTGGTCGACGACGCCAACTACGCGGCGCTGGCGCGCGTCGGCATCGTGGTCTGCCTGACCGCGCGGCCCGAAGTGATCGCGCGGCGTGTGTCCGCCTCCAACGTCGTGCGGCCCAAACTGGCCGAGGGCAATCTGCCTTTGGAGCAGCGAATCGTGCAGTTGATGGAGCAGCGCAAAACCGCCTACGCACGCGCCGCTATCGTAGTCGACACCTCCGACCTGACCATCAACGCCGCAGCCGAGCGGGTGCTGCGCGCGCTTGAAGGCCGTGAATAAGCGGAGGAGGCGATGATCTCGTTCCGCGTCGAACTGGGACCGGCATCCCACGCGGTGAACATCGGTGAAGGGCTGCTCGAGCGGCTGGGCGAGTTGGCCGCTGCCGCGGGACTTTCCGGGCGATGCGCGCTCATTACCGACGCTAACGTCGCGCGCCTGTTCGCCGCCCGCGCGCAAGCGGCCCTGCGCGCGGGCGGCTTCGATCCCGTGACCATCGCGGTTGAGCCGGGGGAAACCAGCAAATCGCTGGCCGCGCTGGAGCGCGTGTATGACCGCCTGATCGAGGCGGAGCTTGACCGCAGCTCCTCGATTTTCGCACTGGGCGGCGGCGTCGTAGGCGATTTGGCAGGCTTTGCCGCCGCGACGTTTTTGCGCGGCGTGGCGCTGATTCAGGTGCCCACCACCTTGCTGGCGCAGGTCGATTCCGCGCTGGGCGGCAAGACCGCCGTCAACCATCGCCTGGGCAAGAACCTGATTGGCGCCATCTATCAGCCGCGCCTGATTGTGGCCGACGTCAGCCTGCTCAAGGCGCTGCCCGAGCGCGAATTCCGCGAAGGCATCGCCGAGGTGATCAAGTACGGCGCGATCATGGACGCGCCATTCATCGCCGAACTGGAGCGCGAGGTCGAGGGCTTGTTGGCGCGCCGGCCCGACCTGCTTGAGGCAATCGTCGAGCGCTGCCTGCGCCATAAGGCCTATGTGGTCGAGCGCGATGAGCGCGAGGCGGAACTGCGTTCGATCCTCAACTTCGGCCACACCGTCGGTCACGCCCTGGAGAACTCCGTGGGCTACGGACGTTACCTGCACGGTGAGGCGATCGCGATCGGGATGACCGCCGCGGCGCGCCTGTCGTGCGCGCTGGCAGGGCTGACCGCGCAGGAGGCGCAGCGTCTGCGCGCCCTGCTCGGGGCCTGCGGCCTGCCCACTGCGATGCCGCCGGGATGGCGCAGCGAGGAGTTCAGACACGCGCTGGCCCGCGACAAGAAGCGCTCCGGCGCAGGTGTCCGGTTCGTTCTGCTGTCCGCGCTGGGCAGCACTACAACCCGGCTGCTTGGCCTGGAAGAGGTCGAGCGGCTGCTTGCCTGATTGTGGGACTATACCGCGGGTGAGGGGTCACACCGCAGCTTTGACTGGACCGATTCGCGAAGATGCTCCGCCGAACAGACGCCGTCAGCCGTTGATTTTCTAGCGCCAATCCTTAGCGCTTGCGGTCCTTATCATCTCAGCGCCGTCCGTGGGGGCGGCTTTCTTCCAACTCGATGCCCTGGCGCTGGCGCCAGCGGTCGATGGCCTCCAGGCTGAAGCGCCAATCGCTGCCCAGCTTGATGGCGGGCAGTTCGCCGCGCTTGAGCAAGCGGTAGATGGTGGAGGGATGTACGCGCAGGTAATCGGAGAGTTCCTTTACGGTTACCAGTCTGGTCGGAGCAGCCATTGTTGAATCAATCTCCCTGCCTTGGCCGACGGAAAAATTCAAGCATTCTGCCCAATTGGACAGTACTCGGGACGAAAGCAAGCAATTTTTACGCTAACTAGAACGGGAATGCAAACATTCCGCAGCAAGGGATGGTTACAATCAGGCTCAGAGCGGACTGGCGAAGCCGCCGGCGCGAAAATCGGTACACGGCGCAGCCTGCTGGCGCTCCCCAGGTCTCCGACGATGGCGGCGCAGGCTTAGCGTTGGGGAGGCGCGAGGATGGTCAGGGCGAACAGCGATTGTTTGCCGGTGCGCAGCGTGTGCGGCGTGCCGGCCGGGATCATCACCAGGTCGCCGGCTTTGACCTCGCGCTCCTCGCCCCCGACTCGCGCCACCGCGCCGCCCTCGATCACATAAATGATCTGGTCACCCCCGTGCGTCGCTTCGTGGCCGGGGTCATGGCCGGGCGGCAGGGTGAAAACGTCGGCGGTGCTCCGTGCGGTCTTGCACAAGGACTTGAAGGATTGGCCGCGATACTCGAACAGGTTGACGGCGTCCATAGTGAGCCTCCCGCTGTGGCGCATCGATGGTGCGCAGCCAAAGCGTAGCGCGCAAGCGCCACGCGCTTCAACCTGCAGCGGGGCGGCCTATTGGGCGGCCGATGACGCTTCCTGGGCGGCGGCGCGATGCTTGTTGCGCAACGCCGTCTTCAGCACCCGGTTGCGCATCCGCACCGAGGCCGGCGTCACCTCGACCAGTTCCTCTTCGTCGATCCATTCCAGCGCCAGGTCCAGCGTCATCACGCGCGGCGGCGTCAGCCGAATGGCCTCATCATGGCCGGCGGCGCGGATGTTGGTGAGCTTCTTTTCGCGGCAGACGTTGACCGGCAGGTTGATCTCGCGCGAATATTCGCCGACGATCATCCCCTCGTAGACCGGATCGCCGGGGCCGATGAACAGCCGCCCGCGTTCCTGCAGATGGAACAGCGCGTAGCCCGACGCAACCCCTTCGCGGTCGGAGATCATCGCGCCGTTGATGCGCGACTGGATCGGTCCGCACCACGGCGCGTAGCCATTGAACAGGGTGTGCATGATGCCGGTGCCGCGCGTGTCGGTCAGAAACTGGCTGCGAAAGCCGATCAGCCCGCGCGAGGGAATCTCGTATTCCAGCCGCACGCGGCCCGTGGAATGCGTCGCCATCGAGCGCATCCGGCCTTTGCGCGGGGAGAGCAGTTGGGTGACGATGCCGATGAACTCGTCAGGGATTTCGATCATCACCAGCTCCATCGGCTCAACCATCACGCCGTCCACGTTGCGCGTGACGACGGTGGGCTTGGAGACCTGCAGTTCGTATCCCTCGCGCCGCATCGTTTCCACCATCACCGCAAGCTGCAATTCGCCGCGCGCGATCACCCGCCATGAGTCGACGCCGGTCTCCTCGATGCGGATGCTGACGTTGCGCCGCGCCTCCAACTCGATGCGCTCGCGCAGCTTGCGCGAGGTCACGTACTCGCCCTCACGCCCCGCCCATGGCGAGTTGTTGACCGAAAAGGTCATCGCCACGGTCGGCTCATCGACGCGGATCGAGGGCAGCGGACGAGGGTTTTCCAAGTCGGCGATGGTCTCGCCGATGGCGATATCCTCGATGCCGGCCACGGCGATGATGTCGCCGGCGCGCGCCTGCTCCAGCTCGATGCGCTTGAGCCCGTGCCATCCGTAAATGTGGGCGATTTTGCAAACGGTGCGGCTGCCGTCCAGCCGGCACAATGAGTAGCTGGCGCCCGCGGCAATCGACCCTGCGACCACGCGCCCGATCGCCATGCGCCCGACATACTCGTTGTACTCCAGGTTGTTGGCCTGGAACTGGAGCGAGGCGCCGGGATCGATCTCGGGCCCGGGCAGATGGCGGATGATGGCCTCGAACAGCGGCTTGAGGTCGCGGCCCGTGCCTTTGGGATCTTCCAGCGCGATACCTTCGCGGGCATTGGTGTAGAGCACCGGAAAGTCGAGCTGACTTTCGCTGGCGTCGAGATCGATGAACAGGTCGTAGACCTCGTCGAGCACTTCGGCGGGACGCGCGTCCTGGCGATCGATCTTGTTGATGCAGACGATCGGCGCCAGGCCCGCCTCCAGCGCCTTTTTCAGCACGAAGCGGGTCTGCGGCAGCGGACCTTCGCAGGCGTCGACCAGCAGCAGCACGCCGTCCACCATCGACAGCGTCCGCTCGACCTCGCCGCCGAAGTCCGAATGGCCGGGCGTGTCGACGATGTTGATGCGGGTGGCGCCCCAGGTAATCGAGGTGTTCTTGGCCAGGATGGTGATGCCGCGCTCGCGCTCCAGGGCAAAGGAGTCGAGCACGCGTTCCATCACCTGCTCGTTGGCGCGAAAAACGCCCGATTGGCGCAGCAGCGCATCGACCAGGGTGGTCTTGCCGTGGTCAACGTGGGCGATTATGGCCAGGTTGCGTATGTCGTCGCGGCGCATATCGGCGGATGGTCGAATATCAAAAGCGCGGCGAATCCATTGAGGATTTCACCGCGCACGATCATTCTAACCGCCAGGAAGCGCCGAGTAAACGCGGGCGCCGGCGGCCTTGAAATTTAACCCGGCGCAAACGATGCTCTGAGGACGGCGCGGCAGATGGCGCCGCTTGGGAAAAATCCGGAGCGGATGGAAGTCTATGGCAGGCAAGTATTTTGAGGAACTCAGCGTGGGCCTGGTGGTGCAGCATCAACCCGGCCGCACCGTGACCGAGACCGACAATCTGCTCTTTACCGCGCTGACCATGAATCTGCAGCCCCTACATCTGGACGCGGAATTCTCCAAGGGGGCTGAGTTCGGGCAGCGCCTGGTCAACAGCATCTTTACCCTGGGCCTGGTGGTCGGGTTGTCGGTGGGCGATCTGACGCTGGGCACCACGGTCGGCAACCTGGGCTTTGAGAAGGTCGAGTTCCCACGTCCGGTCTTTATCGGCGACACCATCTACGCCGAGACCGAGGTAGTCGAGGTGCGCGAGTCCAGGTCGCGACCGCAGTGGGGAATCGCCACGTTCGAGCATCGCGGCCGCAACCAGCGCGGCGAAATCGTGGTGCGCGCCCGCCGCGCCGCCATGATGCGCCGCAAGCCGGCCTAGCGGCTGACAGCCCGCCCTTTGGCTGCACGCGCCGCGGATCGGGCGATGCGATGTGGGGGCGGCTTTTGGGCGCGCGTGGGCTGTGTTATATGCCAGCAGCAGAGAAACCCAGCGAGGTGTGCCATGGCAGAGGGTAAAGCAAGACGAATGTGGGCACTGCCGGGAGCGGTATTCGTCGTGCCGCAATCGGCCCTGATGGCGGGCGGGAGCAACGACATTATCGAGGTCCCGGTGCCCTCCTTTTTGATCGAGCATCCCAAGGGACTGGTGCTGTTCGACACCGGCAGCCATCCCCGAGTTGCCGAGGACGTGGCCGCTTACTGGGGCGAGATGTTCCGTAACATGGTGCGCTTCAGCAAGGATCTCACCGTCGACAATCAGATCAAGGCGCTGGGCTACAAGGTCACCGACGTCAAGTACGTCGTGATGTCGCATCTGCACATGGACCACACCGGCGGCCTGTTCATGTTCCCCCACGCCCGGCTGCTGACGATGAGGGGCGAGCTAAGCTACGCCTACTGGCCCGCACCCGACCGGCGCAACATCTTCCTGATCGACGACCTGCTGCCCACGCGCAACTACCAGTGGATGGAGTTGGAGGGAGAGTTCGACATGTTCGGCGACGGCAGCCTCACCTTGCTCCATACGCCCGGCCATACGCCGGGCAGCACGTCGCTGGTGGTGCGCCTGCCGCATCAGAATATCGTGCTGGCCGGTGACGTCGTACACATGCGCGACGCGCTGGACACCGAGCACACGATGTCGGTGGACACCGACCCGCAGCAGGCGGTGGCGTCGATCCGCCGGCTCAAGGCGATGCGCGACATGCAGGGCATGCGCATCTGGGTCAGCCACGATCCCAACGATTGGGCCGAGATGGGTCCGGCGCCGCGCGTGATCGAATAGCGGTCAATTGATCCTGGGCAGTCCCAGCACGCGCTGTGCAATGATGTTGCGCTGGATCTCGGAAGTGCCGGCGTAGATGGTGTCCGAGCGCGACCACAAAAACGTGTACTGCCACAGGCCGTCGCGAATCGCGTAGGGCGACTCGCGGACCAATTGGCTGGCCGGGCCCTGCAGTTCCATCGCGAACTCCTGCATGCGCTGATTGAACTCCGACCAGTGCAGCTTGAGGATTGAGCCCTCCGCGCCCGGCGTGCCGCCCTTGAGAATTTTGGAGAAGGCGCGATAGGAGGAGTACTTCATCTCCTGCAAATCGATGTAGAGCTGCGCCAGGCGGTCGCGCACGATCGGGTCCTCGACGGCCGGCCCGCCCGCGCGCCGCGTGGCGCGCGCCAATTCCACCAGCTCATCTAAGGTACGCTGGAAGCGCAGCATCACGGCCAGCGTGGTGGTGCCGCGCTCATTGGTCAGGGTGGTCGTCGCCACGCGCCATCCCTCGTTGATCGGACCGAGCAGGTTTTGGCGCGGGATGCGCACGTTGTCGAGAAACACTTCGCAAAATTCCATGCTGCCCGGCATCTGACGCAGGGGCCTGGGGTTGACGCCGGGGGTTTTCATGTCCACCAGCAGGTAGCTGATGCCGCGATGCTTGGGGGCGTCGGGGTCGGTGCGCGCCAGCAGGATGCCCCAGTCAGCGTAATGGGCAAACGAACTCCACACTTTCTGGCCGTTGACGATGAACTCATCGCCGCGCAGTTCGGCGCGGGTGCGCAGCGAGGCCAAATCGGAGCCGGCGTTGGGTTCGGAGAACAGTTGACACCAGATTTCCTCGGCCGTCAGGATCTTGGACAGAAAGCGTTTTTTTTGTGCTTCGGTGCCATGCATGATCAGGGTCGGACCCACCAGATTCATGCCCACGGGATTGAGCGGGGAGGGCGCGCGAAAGCGCGCCATCTCCTCGTTGAAAATCGCCTGCTCGACCTGACTGGCGCCCTGGCCGCCATACTCGCGCGGCCACGCCATCCCGATAAAGCCCGCCTCATACAGCCGCCGGTGCCAATCGCGCAGGAACTCCGTGCGCGGCGTATCTCCAAGCTGGCGCATCCCTTCCTGGCGCAGACGCTGGGGCATGTTGGCCTGGAGAAAGGCACGTACCCGTTGCCTGAACCGTTCTTCCTCCGGCGTAAAACTGAAGTCCATCAAAGATTCCTCTGTTGCGTCACGCGTCCAGCCTGGGAGCGAGCAGCCATCTTATAGATGCGCGCGAGTGGCGCGCATTTGTCAAGGCAGGACGGATTTGACATGGGCGGCGGCTTGTTTAAACCTCGATTGTCGAACGTGCGTTCGGCACACGGAGATCGGCATGGACTTCGACTTCACCCCGGAACAGGAAGCATTTCGCATGGAGTTGCGCACCTGGCTGGAGGCCAACGTGCCCGAGGACCTCAAGGCCAATGCCGCCGACATGGTGCCCTCCAGTTGGGAGGAATTTGAAAAGCGCCGGGCGTTTCAGAAAAAGCTGGCGGCGGCGCGCTGGATCGGCATCTGGTGGCCGCGCGAATACGGCGGGCGCGGCGCCGGGATAATCGAGCAGGCCATCTACGACGAGGAATACGAGCGCGCGCACGCGCCACGCATGACCAATCATCCGCCGATCAACCAATGGGGTCCGACGGTCATCCATTGGGGCACCGAGGCGCAGAAAAAACGGCTGCTGGCGCCGATGCTCAGCGGCGAGGAAACCTGGTGCCAGGGTTATTCGGAACCCAACGCGGGCTCCGACCTCGCCTCCTTGCAGACCCGCGCGGTCGACAAGGGCGACTACTTCGAGGTGACCGGGCAGAAGATCTGGACTTCAGCGGGCCATTTCGCCGACTGGATCTACATGCTGGTGCGCACCGATCCCGCCGCGCCCAAGCACAAGGGCATTAGCTGCATGTACGTTGACATGCACAGTCCGGGCGTGGAAGTGCGGCCGCTGATCGAAATCACCGGCGCGCATCATTTCAACGAGGTCTTCTTCGACGCCGTGCGCGTGCCCAAGGAAAACCTGGTCGGACCGCTGCACGAAGGATGGCGGGTGGCGATGACCACGCTCAACTACGAACGCGCCATCTCCGGCGGCCACAACCATGCCTCCCAGCTCAACCACCTGATCGAGCTGGCAAAAAAGGTGACCGTCAACGGGCATCCGGCCAGCGAGGATGACTACTTTCGCCAGCAGATTGCCCAACTCAAGATCGAGTTGGAATCGCTCAAGTACACCGGCTATCGCGCGCTGACGCGCCAGATCAAGGGGCAGCCGGCCGGTCCGGAGCTGTCGATGCTCAAGACGGTGGGATGCAACCTGGTGCTCAACATGATGCGGGTGGCGACCGAGATGCTGGGCGGCTTCGGCACCTTGGCGGGCCTGACGCCCAATCCTTCCATACCCGATGCGCGCGAGTGGCTGCATCGGGTGCTGGGCGTGCGCGGCGTGACGATCGCCGGCGGCACAACCGAGATTTCGCGCAACATCATCGGCGAGCGCACTCTGGGCCTGCCCAAGAGCTGACGCGGCGCGTGCGACGACAGCGCATCAATGCCGCAGTGCGCGGTCCTGGATGATCAGCGAGCGCAGGTCGCTGCGCTTGAACAGCCCCTCGACACTGCGCGTAAACGCCACCGACAGCACCTCGCCCGGCTCGTCGTAGATGCTGGCCGTGTCCTCGGGTATCAGGCCCGGATTGTCGGGCGGATCGCTGTAGGTCTCGCTGCTGATCCCTTGCCAGAACGGGACATGGAAGGGCGGCTTGTAGATGGTCGCATCGAGCGCGAACTCGGCCACCGTCTGCCAGCTCCCGTTTCTGTCGTTGTCGATCACGCGCTGCTTGCGCACCCAGCATTTGACGATTTTGCTTTGCAGCACGTAGTCAGCATCCACCGGCTGGGGGATGTAGGTGCTCTCGGCTGAGGTTGAGGCGATCATCCCCGCTTCCTGCACCGCCTGCTCCAGCGCCTTTTGGACCGTCGTCGCCATGTCGGTTACATACAGGCGCTGAATCTTCGCGCCGCTGGCATCCAGCGTCACGCCGATCTGCTGGCCCGGCGTGGAGTCCTGCGGCGAGGACGCGCCGTTGTTGGCGCACGCGTCGGTTACCGCCAGCACCAGCATCCGCCGCGGCGGGTAGGAATGCTCAAAGCCTTTGACCAGCCCCGGATAAAAAGCCAAGGTCTGATTTGAAGCAGCCTCCATCGGCGAGGTCGAACTGACCGTCGAGCAGCCTGCCAACGCTGCGATGGTGAGCGCCATCAGCAAACAGCGGCCGACACGGCCCGCGGGCTGCACCAAATCCTCCTAGCTGCCGGATGTCTGGGTCCGTTCGCGAAACAGAAACAAGGTTGCACCCACCTCGATTCGGTCGCCGCTCTTGAGCGCCTGGCGGCCGTTGACCGGTACCCGATTGACGCTGACCGCGCCGCCTCCGGTGGGGCTCAGGAAGAAGTTCTTGCCCTCGCGCCGGATGATCGCATGCTGGGGGAGGATCGACTGATCGCCAAACAACCCGACGTCGCTTTCCTCCGCTCTGCCGATCACCGTGACCGGCTTGACCAGGGCGTATTCGCGCCCTTCGCGGGCGTTGCGGCTGCCGCTGCGCACCACCATCAGCGAGCCCTGCTTGAGCAGTTCGGTCACCAGTCCGATGAAGAAACCGATCAGGGCGCCCAGGATGATGATCGCGATGGCGCGGCCCAGGGTCTGGGGAAAAGTCAGAGTCAGCAGTTGATAGACCAGGCCGCCCAGCGCCCCGCCCAGAATTCCGCCCAACGCGCCGTTGCGCTGGCGGGCGGTGGAGCGCGACGCGGTGCCCACGCCCAGACCGACCGCGATGCCCAGGATCGCCCATCCCACGACACGGCCGTACAGACCGCTGAGGATGTCGAAGCTCAGCTCTCCTACTACCAGGCCAACCGCACCGCCGATGGCGCCGATAACGCCGCCGCTGCGCACGCCGCGCAAAGCCTGGCGCCATTGACCGACGCTCATGGCTTCAATGGCGGCCAGAAAGGCGCCGATAAACAGCCCGATCAGGGCGCCCAGCACCGCATCGCGCAGATAAACGAAACGGATGCCCAGGAAGGCTTCCGCCGCGCCCCAGGCTGCGAGTCCCCCCAGCCCGCCGGCCACGGCATAAAACACCAGTTTTTCGCGTGATACGTTAATCGCCATCGTCAAGACATCGCCGGCGCCTGCCCGGGCGGCCGACCGCCGGCATCAGTTCCAGAATGACAGGATGACCAACCGGTGCCTAAACGGCAAGGGTTCTCAGTCCACCCGCGCGTTCCAATTGCCCCGATCCGAAGGCGGGTCGGACTGAAAGCTGCCGCTCATCCCTTCGCCGCGCCGCTGCCCCTCGAAGTAAAGCACCCGCCCGCCGTATGGGACCTGGAACTCGATATGGTTGCCGCGGATGAAACCGTCGATCGGGGTTAGTCCGTAGCCAGCCGCGTGAATCACCAGTTCGCCGTGCAGGAATCCATTGGGCTGTGGACGCAGGCGCAACTCGATCGGAATATTGTCGCGCCCGGCCAGACCGTCAATCCGGCCGCTGGCCACGGTCGGCGAATCCAGCGGTATGGTTGCGCCTCCTGAGGACGCCGAGCCGGGCGAGGGCGGCAGCCCGATACCGGGACTGAGGCTGGCAGTGGTCGACACGATCCGGAACTGGCGCTGCGCGAGGTACTGGCCGTTGAGGTAGAAGTTGACGGTGTAGACCCCGGGCAAAAACGCATTGCCCGAGGAGTTGCCGATGCGGCCGCTGAAGGTTGCGGTCTTGGCATTTTCCGACACCGTGCGAAAATCATCGACGCTGCCCAGCGTGTGTCCGTCCGGCGCCACATAGGCCGCGTCCACGCGGTACTGATTCATCTCCAGGCCGTAGAGCCGGTTTTTGAAAGTTGCTTCCCACCCCACGAACAGCACTTTGGACGCGTCGAAGGTCTGCGCGGAGCGCGACAGCGGCGCGCCGCTCTTGGTCGTGTTGCGAAACACGATCGACTGCAACTCCAGCGGCCGGCGCCGTGCCTCTTCGATTCGCGCCAGACGCTCGTCGGCGGCCTTGCGCTCCGCCGCCGCCGCCCTGGCGCGGGCCGCCGCCGCTGCCTCCTCGGCCTTGGCCTTGAGCTTGGCGGCGACATCTTCCTTGACTGAGAACTGCTGTTCGGCCAGCAACTGATTGTCAGCGTAGATGCCCACCTTGTAGTTGCCCAGCGGATGGTCACTGAGGTTGGGAATCAGCGCTACACCGCTGAAGTCAACTTTCTTCTCACCAGGCCCCACAAAACGCTGCGCGCTGCTGGCGGCGATCTGCAGGCCGTTGGGATCGAAAAACTTCGCCTCGACCTTCTGGCTGCGCCCCTCCAGTCCCGCCAGTTCGTTCTTAAAGCTCGCCACCCACGACAGGTATTGGTTGGCGGCAAGCTCGGTATTGAGGAACGTGGCCTTGGGCGGGCCCACCGGCGCTCCCGCGCGCGTGGAAAGCTGCAGGGTCATGCGCTGGAACTCCAACGGATGCTCGCGCGCCTTCTCGATCAGCTCCTGATGTTTCCAGGGCAGCGAGTCGACAAAGGCTTTGAGGCCGAGTTGCTGCTGAACCTCCGGATGCGTGTAGAGATAGGTTGCACCAAACGCCCCCGAACCCACCAGCGCGACGAACACCACAAATCCAACCGCACGCCGCAAACCGCTGCGCCGTCGCCGGGCCGGACGCGCCGCGGGCGCTGTCGTCATCACCCGGGTCAAATCCGCGGTGCCGGTCCTGGGGCCGACCGTGGCGGGCGCCGCCTCCAGCCCCACACCGTAGAGCATCATGTCGAGGAATTCGCCCACGCTTTGCGGCCGCCCCTCGACCTTATAGCTGAGCGCCCGATCGATCGCGCCGGCCAGGTTGGCCGAGATTCCCGGGCGCAGCGATGCGATGGGCGGAAAGCTGAAGGGCGGGAACTTCTCCGGGTCGCGTCCGCTCAGGATATAATGCAGCGTGGCGCCCAGCGAATAGATGTCGGAGCGCGGGTCGACCTGACCCTGATATTGCTCGGGCGGAGCGAACCCCAACGTGCCGATCATGGTGCCCTTGCTCGCCACCTTGAACAGCCGCGCGATGCCGAAATCGATCAGCATCACCTTGCCCCGCGGCGTGAGCATCACGTTGGAGGGCTTCATGTCGCGGTAGACGATGGGCGGGGTGAAGGAATGCAGGTAGCCCAGCACCTCACACAACTGGCGCGCGATATCGATCACCACGCCTTCGTCCAGCGGACGCCCCAGCGCGGCCATCTCCTCTTCGAGGTTGCGCCCTTCGACGTATTCCATCACCAGGTAATGGCGATTGGCGTGGTCGAAGCGGTCGCTGATGGCGGGGATGGCGGGATGGCGTAGTTGAGCCAGCGTGTCGGCTTCGCGGAAGAAGTATTCGTTGGCCTCGCGCCGCTGCTGCGGGTCGATAAAGTGATCGACCATCTCCTTGATCGCGCACGGCCGATTGGCCAGACGCTGGTCGCGCGCCAGGTAGACCACGCCCATGCCGCCGCCGCCGATCAGCTTTTGAATCAGGTATCGATTTTGAAGCAGTGTGCCGGGAGCAAGCGGTTGGGTTCCCGCGGCGGCCTGTGCGGTATCAGCCATGGGTTATTGGGCGTCGATGACGATAACTGAAATATTGTCCGTGCCACCTCCGGCATTCGCCGCCACCACCAACTCCCGGGTCGCCTCGAAGGGATCCTCGCGGCGCGCCAGGATCTCCGCGATTGCGGAATCCTCCACGTGAGCCATCAGTCCGTCGCTGCATAGCAGCAGGCGGTCTCCCCGTTTGAGCCGAATCGTCAGCGCTTCGGCGCCCGCCGGGCCGTTGGCGCGCGCTCCCAGCGACCGGGTGATCACGTTTTTGTGCTCGTGATGGCGCGCTTCCGCGGCGGTGATTTGACCGATATCGACCAGGCGCTGGACCAGTGAATGGTCCTTGGTGAGTTGGCGCAGCCGGCCGTCTTCCCATAAATAGGCGCGGCTGTCGCCCACCCAGGCGATCGCAGCCTCGGGGGGGCAAACCAACGCCGTCACCGCCGTTGCGCCCATGCCGCGGGCCTCCGGATGATTGGCCTGGTAAGCGACAATGTCACGATTGGCCTGTTCGAGTGCCGCGCGCAGCAGTTCTTCAAGCGCTGCGGTGGGCGCTGGGCCAGACGTGTCGCCAGAAGTTTCAGGCTGCGATTGGATCCCCGCACTGACACTGACCCCACGACGGTTCATCCCATTTCCAACATAATCCCGTATAGTCTCAACGGCAATCGCGCTGGCCGTCTCACCCGCCTCGGCTCCGCCCATCCCGTCCGACACCACGTACAGGTAGCGGCGCGCGGGCGCGACCTGGCAGTCCTGCTCCACCTCCAGCGCCATCACTGAGTCCTCGTTGTGCTCCCGCACCATCCCGACGTCGGTCATGCACGCGGCCCGGATCCGCAACTGCGCGTTGAGCCGCAGCAATTCGGCCTTGAACGCATCGCTGCCCGGCCATCGGTCCGCCGGCCTGAAAGCCAGCGCGCGACGCACCGCCTTTTCCAGATCGGGTGAGACGACATGCGGCGGATAGAAGCGGATCGGCCCCGCCTCTTCGCGCCAGGTCTCGCATTCGATCCGCTCGCCGGTCAGGCAGGTGTAGAGGACGCAGCCTACGGAGAACACATCGGCACGCTTGTCGACCTGGCGGGCGCGATAGATTTCGGGCGCGGTGTAACCGTCATTGAGGATGGGGTCGGCCTGCAATTCGTTGTCGTTGCTGATGTAATCCAGGCTGGTCAGCTTGACGCGTCCGTCCGCTCCATACGCCAGCGAGGCCGGGCATATATCATTGACCCGCATGCCGCGATTGTGCAGGTAGGATACTGCCTGACAGAGCTGGATGGCGGCACTCAACGCCTGATGCTCAGCCATCGCGCCAGCGCCGCCCTGCCGCGGCGCGAACGGCCGCAGCTGTTCGTCGGGATAGACCAGGTAGACGCGCCCGTCCCCAGCAAATCCCTCCACAGCGCGATAGTAGGCCGGATGCGTAATCGTCTGCGACAGCGCCAGGACGCGCTCGAACACCTCCCCAAGATCGGCGCGTTGGGGCGCTGACGGGGCCGGCGCCTGCTCGGTCTGGCCGTCGAGCGATTCGCCGGCGGCTTGCGCGCGCTGAGTTTCTTCCAGCGATGACTCTGACGTTTGCTCCGTGCCGGCCGCCTGAGCGCCATTGGCCGGTGCCTGCTGAGTTGACGCAACGGGCTCCGCTGCCGGTTCGGGCTCGGCCTTCAACTCCACCAATGCGCCGCTGTCTGCCCCAGAGCCGCCGCCCGACGCTTGCGGACCGGGCGGCTCGTCGGCCAACGCGGCTTTGGCCAACGGCGCAAGGTCTCGGGTCTTGGCGTTGGGCCCCGCCGGATCCTCGGCAACGGCAGCTTCGGGCGCCGGTTCCTGCATCGGCACGCTTGGTGTGGGGGCGATGCGCTCGCGCAGCACGAAGCGCCGATTGGGGTCGTCGAGTGCAGCCGCACGATAACGGTTTTCCTGCGAGCTCTGGCTGATTACCTCGACGATCCTAAAGCGCTCTTGCAATTGCGTGCCCACCGCCAGCGGCGGCAACGCCACTACCGGCGGTGGCAGGTCGTGCAGACCGCGACCGCATTGTTCGCAAAACCGCGCCTCATCGGGGGCCGTTTGGCCGCAATCCGGACATGTGATCATAGTGGCTTAGCCTTTTCGGAACTCCAGCGTTGCCCCCCCGATCACGACCTGCGAGCGATCTTCCAATTTGTAGAGTTGATCGCGGCCCAGACGGCCCTGACCCAGGATGAAGGTGCCGTTAAGGCTGCCAAGGTCGCGGATATAGTAATCGTCGCCCCGTTTGATTATTTCCGCATGCCGGCGCGAGACCCGGTCGGCGCCGATTCGCAGTACGCCCAGGTCGATATCCACGCCGTCGGTGGGTCCGGTATGGCGGCCGATAATCGCCCTGACGCCGGCCACGTTGAAGCGCAATGGTTCGGTCTTGCATACCAGACTGGCGGTTGGGACCGGTGCCGGCGCACGCTCGTCACGCTCGGTGGGCTGACTGGTGCGAGCTGGGGTATCCGCAGCACGTGGCTGAGCGGACGGCGTTGCGGGGCGCGGTGCGGCGGGGACCGGCTTCAGCTTGCCTTTGAGGTCGGCGGTCTTGGCCGTCGGGGAAACTCCGTAATCGATGATCGGCGCGGGCGCCACCGGCTTTGGCGCCGCGGCCGGTGCCGGTTTAGTCAGCACCTGGGTCCGCATCGTGGATAACGACGGATCGCCGCCCGCTATCGAGGGTGCGCTCACAGATCCTTCGTCGCCGGCGGGAACCGGCATTGCCTCAAGCATCGCCGCCGCCGACGCGGGCCGCTTGTCGGCTTCCTTTTCCAGCGCCCACATCACAACGCGCTCGGTTTCCGCCGATACCTCCGGGGCAAGCTGCCTGACGGGCGGAAAGCTGAAGGGCGGTTCAAGCTGCGGATCGCGTCCGGTCAGCAGATGATGCATCGTGGCGCCCAGCGAATAGAGGTCCGAGCGCGGCTCCAGCTTGCCCAGATACTGCTCGGGTGGGGCATAGCCGACCGAGCCGATTTGAGTGCCGCGTCCGCCCGGCGGCAGGAAGCGCGCGATGCCGAAATCGATGATCATCGCGCGCCCGTGCTGATCGATCATGATGTTGCCGGGCTTCAGGTCACGGTACACAATCGGCGGCTGCTGCGAATGCAGAAAGGACAGCACGTCGAGGATCTGGCGCGCCCAGCGCAGCACCTGCGCTTCGGGGAAACGCGCACCGGGGCCGCGCTGATCGAGTAATCCCTGCAGGTCACCGCCGGCGATGAATTCCATCACCAGGTAATGGCGGCCGCGCTCGGCAAAATAGTCGATCAGGTTGGGGATGCCGGGATGGGACAGCGGGGCCAGTACCCGCGCCTCGCGCGCGAAGTCCTCCACCGCCTTCTGCTCCTGCAAGCCCTGCCCGACCATCATCTCCTTGACTGCCACCGGACGGTTGGCCAGCCGCGTGTCGTTGGCCAGATACACCCGTCCCATGCCGCCGACCCCAATTACCTTGGCGATTCGGTAGCGGCCATCGAGCAGGTGACCGGTTGCAAGGGGCTCGCCGGCGTTCATTGTCTACTTCCTGTCAAAATGGGCCGGGAGGCTGCTGGCGCAAGCCGAGCCCGCAGTCGCACATTTCAGGAGACGGGCTCGATAATCACCTTGAAGAACGTCTTGCCGATAATAATTTCGTCGCCGTCCTTGAGTTCGTACGGCGTACCCACCGCCAGCCGCGGCTGGCGGTTGACATAGGTGCCGTTGAGGCTGCCGATATCCTCGATGGTGATCTTGTCGCCGTCCAAGCGGATCAAGGCGTGCTTGCGTGAGATCTTGGCTTCGGGATCGTCTGCTTCCAGGTCAACTTCCGGAAATGCTCCGGTCTCCGGATCCCAGCGGCCTACCAGGTTGTTGCCGGGCTCCAGCGGAAATTCGTGTCCCACGCGTCCACCACGCACCAGTTTGAGCTTGGCCTTAAACGTCGGCGGTGCGGCTGCTGGTGCGGCCGCCGGCGCAGGCTGCTCGGCGGGGGCAGGCTCGGCTGCAGCGGGCTCGGCCGCCGGCGCTGACGCCGCCGCTGCGGTTTCTGCCGCTGCCGGCGCCTGCTCGGGCGCTGCGCCCGGCGAAATCGCTGCGGTAGGCGCTTCCGGCGAAACCGCCGGTTGCGCCGCCTCCGCGGGCGCCGCCGCCTGATCAAGCTTGGCCCCGCAGCTATCGCAGTAGTCCAGCCCGTCCATGTTTTCGTAGCCGCATTCGTTGCACTTAATCATTTTGTCTCCAAGCCTCTTCCCCGGTTAGACGGCCCACTGCGCTCGTCCGCAACTCGGTAAAATTACAATTCCTGTCATTGTTGCTGCTTGAGTTCTTCCAGCATCTTGGGATCGAGCATCTGGGTCTTGCGCACCACCGCCTGCGCGTTGAGCAAAGTGGTTTTGGCCGCCTTGCCCTGTAGGCTCTGGGTCTGCTGGATCTGATCCATCAGCCCGGTCAGCGCCTGCGTGGCCTTGACGTTGCCCAGGCGCTGGGTGCCCTGGATGGCGTTGCTCAGCAGGCGCGTCGCGCGGTCGACGTTGCCGGCCTTGAGTTCTTCCTCGGCCTTGGCTTGCAGCTTGGCAATTGAAACCTGGTCGACCAGGTTCATCACCCGGCCGTTGACTTTGCTGGTCAGCGCCCGATCCAGCGAATAGTCGATGGTGACGTCAGCCGCGACCGATTGTTCGTCGGAGCCGGGCACCTGGTAGTGAAAACTGGTTTGCGCGATGCGCACTGCGCCGGGCTTGCGCGGTGGCAGCACCAAGGTGACCAGCACCGAGGCGGGAACCCCGGCCTCCAGGTCGCCGACCTGGTAGCTGATACGCCGATCCGCCCCCACCAGCGGCTCTCCCAAGGGATAGATTTCAGGGCTGGCGCGGAAGGCTTCGCGGATCTGCACGCCTTGCGACAGGACCAGGTCGATGCGTCCGTTGCGCACCGAAACCGCTCTGAGCCCGGTCAATTCGTCTTCGAAGATCGACGGGATTTCAGTGGAATCGCCGATAAAGTGATACTTGCCGCCGGAGTCCTGCGCGATACGCATCAGCAGCTTTTCATTGAACTCGACTCCCACCCCCATCGCCGAGAACTGGATGTCGGGGTTCTGGCGCACCAGGTCCACGCACGCCATCTCCTCGTAGGTCTGGCCGTCGGTCAGCACCAGCACGCGGTTGAGCCGCTGGGGCGCGAAATTCTTGCGCACCTCGTCGATCGCCGCGCGCATTCCCAATGCCATCTGGGTGCCGCCGCCGATTTCCAGCAGGTCGATGTCGTCGATCGCACGCTTGGTGCCGGCCTTGTCGATGGCGGCGCCCGAGGTCAACACCTGCGCTTTGTCGGCGAAGGCCACGATCGCCACTTTGTCGTCGGGATTGAGATTGTCGACCAGGAATTTGACGGCTTCGACCACGAATTCCAGGCGCCGTTCATCGTACATCGAACCCGAGCGGTCGAGCACGACGCCCAGGTTAAGCGGCAGACGTGCGCCGGCGCCGCCCTGCGCGATCGCTTCGAGCAGCACGTAGAGCACGAAATTCTCCGCGCTGGACAAGACATGCTCGCGGCTGGGCAATGCCTGGAAAGTCAGCGGTTGGGCCATTTAACAAACCCCTTTCAGCGAAATTAAGCGGTCTCGATCACCTGACCATCCGCGCGCCTGAGCTTGATTGTACCGGTTGGGCGCCGGCAGGAACATTTTCTGGTTCCAGGCCATCCATCCGCAAATGGAGCTACATTTTACGAACTATTTTGTCGGAATGGAATTGCATTCGAAAGAGGGCTTTCGCCGCCAGTGGCATTTTACAACTTCCTCACCTCCTGCCCACACATCGTCCGGGGAGCTGTGGTTTTTCGCGCGCAGGGCGTTGGACTATGCCCGGCGCCTCGATTATGACTTTGCCTGACAGGATTTGCGGGAGGAATGCCATGAGTCTGCGCGGCAAGACCGCGATCGCGGGACTGGGTATCACTAAAATGGGCAAAAACTACGCCCATTCCAATGCGCTCGGCTTCGCCACCGAAGCCCTTGAGCTGGCGCTGGCCGACGCCGGCCTGCTGCGCTCGGACCTCGACGGCGTGCTGGTCAATCCCGGTCTGACCTGGGGCAGCGACGTGATGGCGTCGTACACCCTGCAACAGGCAATGGGGATCAGGAACGTACGGCTGACGGCCACCACCAACCTCGGTGGCGCCAGCGCCGCTGCGCTGGTGATGCACGCCGCGATGGCGATCGACGCCGGGATGGCGTCGACGGTGGCCTGCCTGTTTGCCGACGCGCCGCTCAAGCCGCCGCGGCCCAACGCCAAGGGAACCGGCGGCGGCGCGGCCTACGGTTTCGCCCGCGGTCTGGACGCGGCCTACGGCCTGTATGGCGCCAACTCCGGCTACGCAATGGTCGCTCAGCGCCATATGCACGTGTACGGCACCACCAGCGACCAACTGGGCGCGATCGCGGTCGCCGAACGCAAATGGGCCAACCTCAACCCGATGGCGGAGTTCCACCGGGAACCGCTCACCATCGAGGACTATCGCAACTCGCGATGGGTCGCCGAGCCGCTGCATCTGTACGACTGCTGTTTGGTCAGCAACGGCGCGGTGTGTGTGATCGTCACCTCCGCTGAGCGTGCCCGCGACCTCAAAAAGCCCCCGGTCTACATCCTGGGCATGGGCCAGGGCCATCCCGGCGACGATCCGGTGGAGACCCTCAGTTCGGGCGCGCCGATGGCCAAGCAGACCGCCTTTAAGATGGCGGGCGTGGAGCTTAAGGACATCGACGTAGTTGAGTTTTACGACTGCTATACGATCACGGTCCTGATCACGCTGGAAGATTACGGCTTTTGTGCCAAAGGCGAAGGCGGTCCGTTCGTCGCCGACGGCCGCATCGGACCCGGCGGCAGCCTGCCGGTCAACACCGGCGGCGGTCAGCTCAGCGCCTACTACATGTGGGGAATGACGCCGCTGTCGGAGGGCGTCATCCAAATCCGCGGTGAGGGCGGCGCCCGCCAGGTGCCCAAGCATGACCTGTGCGTGGTGTCCGGCAACGGCGGCGTGTTGTGGACCCATTCCACGCTTGTATTAGGAGCGTCGGCCTGAAGAATCAGCTCGCGGAGAGATTGGACAATGGCAGAGATAGTCAGACCCATACCGGAAATCACGCCCGAACTGCGCCCCTTTTTTGAAGCCAGCAAGAACGGGCAACTGGTCGTGCAAAAGTGCAACGGCTGCGGCGCCCTCCGCTTTCCGCCGCGCCGCCTGTGCGCCAACTGCCTGTCGCGCGAGTCCTCATGGACCCCGGTCAGCGGCGAGGGCGAGGTCTACAGCTTCATCATCATGCATCGCGTCTACCATCCTGCCTTCGCCACCCAGGTTCCCTACGCGGTGGCGACCATCAAGCTCAAGGAAGGGGTGCGGATGCTGTCCAACGTAATCGGAATCGACCCGCACGCGATCAGATGCGGAATGCCGGTCAGGGTTTGCTTCGAAAAGCTAAACGACGAGGTCAACCTGCCGATGTTCCGTCCAGCCGCCGACGCTGCTTGAGCATTTGGTTAAAAGGGGTACTTGCATTGTCCCTGGCCCTGAGCGATGCTGACAGATACCTGCGCGCTCGGGGACGTTTATCAAGGCGCCCGGAGGCGCGTAGCAAGATGCATTTCCTGGACCCCAAATACCTCAACCGCCTGGTCGAGACCTCCCCCGATATAATCGTCGCCGTCGATATCAAGGGCACGATCGTCTATTACAATGACGGTGCGCGGCGCGGTCTGCAGTTCACGGCTGAGGAAATCATCGGCCAGAACGTAACCCGGCTCTATCCCAGTATCGAAGAGGCACGCCGCGTGATGGCGGCGATGCGCAGTTCGAGGGACAGCGGGCGCATTTCCAACTTCGAGTCCACTTTCCGCAACAAGGACAACGAGTTGATTCCGGTGGCGATCTCGGCGTCGCTGATTTATGACGACAACAACCAGGAGATCGGCTCGATTGGCTTTGCGCGCGACATCCGCGGGATGCGCCGGCGCGAGCAACTGGCCACCGCTGGCGAAATCGCGATCAGCCTGGCCCATGAGATCAACAACCCGCTCGAAGTAATCGTCAACAACCTCGAACTGCTGGCGCGCGACGTCGAGGCCAAGCTGAGCGACGCCGAACTGGTGGTCGAAAGCGAACGGCTGGACTCGATCCGCAGCGGGGTGGAACGGGTGCAGGCGATCGTGCGGCGGCTGGACGAGATGGCCCGCAAGGGTACCTACGAGACGCGCGATTACCTGCAGGGCAAGCGGATGGCCGACTTGGCGCCGCGGGCCGCCGAAGCGCTGCGCGAGCATGAGCCCGCTCCGGCGCGCGATTGGCCGCTGACCGGGATGTCGGTGCTGGTGCTCGACGACGATCCGGGGGTGGTCAACTCGCTGGCCGACCTGCTGCGCGCCGAGCGCTGCGTGGTACACACCGCGATGCGTCCGAGCAAGGCGCTGGCGCTGCTGCGCAACATGAAGGTCGACGCGGTTATCTCGGACGTCGTGATGCCGGAGATGGACGGCTACGAGTTCTATCTGCAGGTCAAGGAGGAGTGGCCCAACCTGCCGGTGATCCTGATGACCGCCTACTACTACGACAAGGATCACATCATCAAGCGCAGCCGGTTGCGTGGATTGGAAGGCGCGTTGTTCAAAAAGCCGATCAATCCGGCCAAGCTGCGTCAGGTGTTGTTGCAATGCCGCAACAAGACCGTCCAGCCGCATAAAGGCCCGGTTGCGGTACCGCACGACGGCGCCGAAGCTTCCTCCGCCCAAGTTCCGGTCGCGCCTGCCCCCTTGGCCGCCGCCCCCTCCGAACCCGCCCGCCCCTCGCGCCCTTAAAGGCTTGCGCTTTCTCGGCCGGGCTTTTAGCTGCTCTCTCCCTTTCAGAGACTTGCCGATTTTCGAACAGTCTGTCTGGATTAGCTTCCCCGCAGGGGAAAGGCCCAATGGTGTGATGTGAAGCATCACGGAAACGGCATGGGCCGGACCCGGCCGACCTGACTGAGCATATAAGGAACGCGAGCCTGTCGAGGCGAACACCTCCAGGTGTCTTATGCGGTTGCGCCGGCAGATCTCAATCAGTTCGGCCAGCCTCTGCCGGACGGCCTTGTTCACGCAGCCATCGCACGGCTGTCTTCAGCGCGGATCCGATTGCGCGCCGGATCGCGGCTGACCCGATGAGTCTTGCGCAATCCTGTGACCGGGTTGGGAGGGAAAAGAGGCGCGGCGCAGCGCCGGCGCGGACACCTGGAAGACGCCGCCGATTTGCCTGATCGCGATCGCGCCGGCGCGCGGACCGGCGGCGCGTATCAGGCGGCGGATCGGTTCGTCCATCGGCTCGCGCGACAGCCGAAAGGTGCCCCAGTGGATCGGAATCAGGTAGCGCGCGCCGCTTTCGCGGAACATCTCCCACACCTGTTCGGGATTGGCGTGGTTGCGGATCCACGGATCGTAAGCGCCGATCGAGAATGCGGCGAGCAGCGGCGGATTGTCGTGCAATTGCGAAAAGATGGGCGTGAACGCCGAGTCGCACGCGATCAGCATCCGTACCCCGTCCTTCTCGATCACGTAGCTGTTGTAGCCGCGGTCCGCCTCCCACGGCCATCGGCGGCCCCAATGGCGCGCGCCCATCGCGGTCACCTTAAGCCCCCGCACCCAGGTGCTCTCGCCCCACTCAAGCGGCCGCACGTCGGCGAAGCCCAGCGGCTCGATCAGATCGCGGCATCCGGCACAGCTCACCACGGTCGCGCTGCGCGGCAGCGCGCGCAGTGAAGGGAGATCGAGATGGTCCATGTGCGCGTGCGTGATCAGAATCAGGTCCAAAGGCGGCAGCGCGGCCGGAGCCAGCGGAACGGGCGTATGGCGCACCGGACCGACCGTGAACAGATGGCCCACGTCGAGGCCCACGCGATGAAAGAAGGTCGGATCGCTGATCACGTGGACGCCGAGGTAATCGATCAACAATGTTGCATGGCCCAGGTAGGCGACCGTGATGGCGTTGGCAGGCCATGAAGCGGGATGCAATTGAGCGGCGGCGGGCGCCGATTTGGCCGGCCGATCGGTGTCCGGAGCAGGACGCAATCCGACCAGCGCCAGCATCGCGCCTGCGGCCAACGCGCCCAGAAACCATCCGGCGCGCCGCCGCGACCGGGCGCGCGGGTGGGTTGGCAGCCCGGTTACTGTGCGGGTTGGAAGCACGGCAGTTTCTCCACCCACGCGTAGCGATAGTTGCGCCCGCCGATACTCATCACTCCGGGAGCGGACTCGAAGGTGCCGAGAAAGGCGACCAGTTGATTGTTCTCGCGATCGTTTTGCGGCTGGGCGGCCGTGTAGGCAAGGAAGTTGCGCTTTTTGGGATCGCCCTCGGTGGCGTTCAGCGGCGGCGTAAACTGGAGGGCCGACAGGCTGGTGACCGTGGTGGACAAAAACCATTTCGGCTTTCCGCCCTGCTCGCCCAGCACCAGCCCGCGCAGCGCCTCCCCCTGTTCGGTGCGGACCATTTCCGCCATGTAAGGGGGTGTTGCCGCCAGCGCGTCGCATCGCTCGCCGATGTCTTCTTCGTCTTCGGTTACATCCTTGCCGCTGACCGCGCTGCCGACGCTGACACCGGTGAAAGTGGCGGCCTGAAACGCCAGCGGCACGAGCTGCGTGGCCGCCGCCGCGGCGCATCCGCCGCAGTACAGCGCAATCGCCAGCAGGCATCCCAACCTGGCGGCCTGCAACCGCCCGATATTTGTTGAACCGCGGCTCAAGTCAGTTCTTACGCGCCGTCACCACCGAGGAACTAAACGGAGGCGACGGCAGCGCCTGGCAATCGATCGCGCCGAAGCCGGCCTCGCGCAGCCATCGTGCCACCTCCTCGAAGCTGTAATCGCGTCCCGCGGTGGTCAGCAACAAATACAGCGAAAAGACCGCGCCCGCGGCGGGCTCGGTCAACTCGGCGTTCATTATGTGATCCTTGATCAACACCATACCGCCGCGCACCAGTCCCCGATAGCACCTCTGCAACAATGCCCGATTGGTGGGCTCGTCTTCGCTGTGGATGACGTTGGAGAGAAAGATGGCGTCGAAGCCGGCCGGTAGCTCGCGGTTGCGGTAGTCGTACTCGACCAGCTCGATGCGGGCTGCGATTGCCGGGTCACGTTCGTTAAGGATTTCGCGCGCCACTTCCAGCGTCGCAGGCAGGTCCAGGAGCGCGCCTTTCAGTGCGGGATAGCGGCGCAGGAACTCCAGCAGATAGGTGCCGGGACCGCCGCCGAGGTCGGCGATGGTGCGGATGCCCGACAGGTCGAGGTTCTGGGCCGCCCACAGCGCGTCGCCGCGCGCCTGCACCAGTGAGTCCATCGCGCGGATGAACCGTGCGGTCTCCTCGCGCCGGCTTTGGAACATGTCGGGTGCGCGCACCGGACGGCCCGTGCGTATCGCGTCTTCCAGGCGCGTCCACAGGGGAAAGATCGCCTCGTCGAACAGGATCATGCCGCCCAGGTACTCGGGCGATGCCGCCAACAGGAAGCGGCGCGACGCCGGGGTCAGGCTCAGCGCGCCAGCGTTCTTGGCCAGCAGCCCCAGCGCCGCCATCGCGTTGGCCAGCAGTGCGATAGCGCGTGCATCGCAGCCGATGGCACGGGCCAGCGCATCCGCCTCGAGCGGACGATGCGCCAGCGCCTCGAACAGGCCCAATCGTAGCGCCACCTGAATCGCCCGTGCGCCGGCATGGCCGCCGGCAAGATCGGCCAGCTTAGTGAAATCCATCGCCCTTTACTTGCGAATAAAATCCTGGGTGATGTAGGTCGAGCCGTCGGCCGCGCGCGCCATCCCAACGCCGGTTTCGTTGAAGCTCGGCGCCAGGATGTTCTTGCGATGGCCGGGGCTGCGCATCCATCCGGCCAGCGCACGCTCCGCCAGGCGCTGGCGGTCGGGGAAATCGTCGACGTAGATATTTTCGCCGAACTCGGTGTAATCGATTCCCGAGCCGCGGATGCGCTGGGCAGGGCTGACCCCGTCCGCGCTGTGGTGCGAGAAATAATGACGCAGGGCCATATCGTAGCTGTGGCCGCGCGCGGCCACCGTCAGACGCGCCGACAGCTTCAGCGGCAGGAGCCCGGCCTTGACCCGCTCAGCGTTGACCAATTGGACGATCCGCGCTTCATCGGCGCTGACGCCCGCGATTTGCTCGGCGCTGGGGCGGCGCGTGATGGTCAGGTAGATGCGGCCCGCCGCCGCGGCCATCAACACCGCGCCCAGCGACGCCATCACCCAGCGCACGTATCGGCGCCGGCGCACGATGGCCGGCGTCGGCATCGCAATCACCTTGCCGCGCGGTTGCTTGAACGCCGGTTGACCGCGGCCGGAGGCTGGCACTTCACGCATCGGCAGCTCACCTGAGCGGGCAGACGGCGCAGCGCCCGGTGGCGCCGGGGCCAGCGCCGTCTGCCGCGCTAAAGCATATTGCACAGCCGCTCCAGCATCAAAGCCGCTGCGCACCGCACGCTTAAGATTTCACGGCCAATTTGCGGGCATCGTGGCGGCCGCCTCTGCTAAGATGGCGTCCGTCGATGCTCAAAACTTTTCTCATCGTGATTGTGGCAGTCCTGATCAGCGTCGGCGCACAGTTGTTTGACGCCAGCCCGGCCCGGGCCAACCCCACCCCGGCTTCCCAGCAACTTCCCGCCGGCGCCTTGCAGGATGCCGCCAGCGTCTACCTGCGCCAGGCCGCCACGCAGCGGGTCCGATGGCAGCCGTACAGCGCGGCCAGCTTTGCGATGGCGAAGCGGATGAACCGGCCGGTGCTGATCGATATCGGCGCGATGTGGTGTCATTGGTGCCACGTGATGGATGAGCGGACTTACGCCGATCCGGAAGTCGCGGCGCTTATCAACCGGCTCTTCGTGCCGATCAAGGTCGACCGCGATCAGCGTCCCGACGTCGATCAGTATTACCAGGCCGCCGCCGCCGCGCTGTCGGGTAACGGCGGATGGCCGCTGACCTGCTTCACCATGCCCGACGGCGCGCTGTTTGCCGCCTTCGGGTTCCTGCCTGCCACCCGCTCCGTCGGCCATGGCCCGGCGATGAAGACCGTGCTCAAGGAAATCGCCAAGGCTTACCGGACCCAGCCCCAGCAAGTGGCGGCGCAGGCCGCGGAGGTCGAGGAACGATTGAAGAAGTCGCCGCCGATGAAGGTGCAGACCGCCGACCGGCCGGCGATGGTGGAGCTGATGGCGGGACTGAGCAACGCCTACGATCGGGCCAACGGCGGTTTCAGTTTTGGCGAGGGTCCCAAGTTCTTCGAATTTCCGGGACTGGAGTTTGCGCTGGAGGCCGGCTTTTACGGCCATCCGGAGTTCACCGCAATGGCGCTTGATACGCTGCGCCGGATGGCGCGCGGCGGCGTGTACGACCAGTTGGGCGGCGGCTTTCATCGCTACTCCACCGACCAGGCGTGGAAGGTGCCGCATTTCGAAAAAATCGGCTACGACCAGGCGCTGGCGCTGTCGGCCTACGCGCACGCCTTTGAAATCAGCGCCGACCCGGAATTCAAGCAGGTCGCGCTCAGCGTGGCCGACTATGTCGAGGGTACGCTGCTCAATCCGATCAATGAGTCTTTCTATGCCAGCCAGGACGCGGACGCGTTTGCCGGCGACGACGGCGGCTACTACACCTGGAGCCGCCAGGAGATCGCCGCCGCGCTCAAAGGCCCTGCATTGAAGGCTGCGCTTCTGTACTTCGGCCTTGATGATCGTCCCGCCGCCGCACCCGACGGGCGGCTGGTGCTACGCCGCGCGATGGACTACGGCCAGGTCGCCGCCCAACTGAAGATTTCCCCGCCCCGCGCGCAGCGCCTGATCGAGCAGGCGTGTGGCAAATTGCGCGCCGCGCGCGCCCGCCGGCGCATCCCGCAGGTCGATCCCGCCGTGCTGGTCGATCGCAACGCCCTGATGGACAGCGGCTTGATCGCCGCCGGAGAGGCCTTTGGCAATCCGCACCTGGAGCGGATCGCACTTGACAACCTGGACTTTCTCTACGCGCACGCCCGCCTGCCCGACGGCAGCTATTGCCACACTGTCGGCAAAGGCTCCACATGCGTGCACGGCCTGGCCGCCGACCAGGTCTACATGCTCAGCGCGCTGCTTGCCGCTTACCAGGTCTCCGGACAAAGCCGCGAACTGGCGCGCGCCGAGCAGGTGGCCCAGGTAATCGTCAGTCAGTTCCTGGACAAGGAAAGCGGCGTGATCAGAAACGCGCGGGCGCCGGAGGACCAGACGGCGGCCGGGCGATGGCTGGACGGGATGGAGGCATATTTCGACGGCGAGATGCCGTCGGTGCAGGGCGTGGCCGCGCGCGACTTCGCGGCCCTGGACGCGCTGGCGCCCGACCACGGCTACGATCAGCAATCCGCAATACTGCTGGCGCACGCTCCGGTGAGCGTCGGCGCAGCGCTGATGCTGGCAACGGTGGGGCAAGCGATCGCGGAACGATTGCATGGCGACGCGCTGGTGGTGGTCGACGGCGCGCCCAACGACGCCGCGACCCTGCCGCTGCTCACTGCGGCGCAAAGCGCCTACCGCCCCGGCAAGGTGCTGGCGTGGCTTGACCCTGGGCAAGCCGCTCCCGGAATCGGCCCGCTGGCCGCCGCCCAACTGCTCGCGCCCGACCCGCAGCAGCGCGACGCGTTTGCCTTTGTCTGCGCCGGCAACGTATGCACCGATCGGGTCGGTACGCCCAATGAACTAAGCGCTTTGATCGCCGGCTTCGGTCTGCCCCAAGCGAAATAGAGTCGGGCTTGACATCCACAAAACACTGCTCGTGGCCGGCGCAAGTGAGGTATCGGTTTGCGGCGCGCTGACGGTTCTGGCAGAGATAGCAGGGTCCGGATGCGCCGGGAGCAGCTACGATGGCACACGTTGAATTCGGCCTGAGCCTCAGTTCGATGAGCAGTGTTGCGCCGTTTGCGCGCAACGCCGAAGCAATGGGCTTTGACTACCTGACCTGCGGCGAGCATCTGATGTTTCACGGGCCCATCGGCAACTCCCTGATCGCGTTGGCGGCCTCCGCCACTGTCACCGAGAAGATCAAGCTGATGAGCACGATCGTGCTGGTGCCGCTGTACGGCCCCGCGATGCTGGCTAAGATGACCGCCGTGCTCGACGTAATCTCGGGTGGCCGTTATCACTTCGGTATCGGCGTCGGCGGCGAATTCCCGCGCGAGTTCGAAGCCGCCGGGGTGCCGGTCACGGAGCGCGGGCCGCGCACCAATGAGGCGCTGGAAGTGATCACGCGGCTGTGGACCGAGAAGAAGGTCACCTTCAGCGGCAGGTTCAGCAATTTCAAGGAAGTGACAATCGAGCCGCCGCCAGTGCAAAAACCGCATCCGCCAATCTGGGTCGCGGGGCGGCAGGAGTCGGCGATGAAGCGGGCCGCCAGGTACGCGCAGGGATGGCTGCCCTACATGTACACGCCCGAGCAACTGGCGAACAGCATCGAAAAGATAAATCAATTTGGCCGCCAGTTCGGTCGCGACCTAAGTGGATTCCGCAACGGCCTGTTCATCTTCACTTCGGTGTATCGCGATCGCGACCGGGCGCGCGAGGTGGCGGCGCGCCAGGTGGGACGTAACTACGCGCAGGATTTTTCGCAAAAGGCTGGACGCTACCTGCTGTTCGGCACGCCCGAGGACTGCGTCAAGCGGCTCAACGAGTACGTGGCCGCCGGCGCCCGCACCGTGGTAATCGCCAACGCCTGCCCGCGCGAGGATCTGGACGCCAACCTGAAGTTGATTGCCGAAGAGATCCTGCCCGCGTTCCGCTAAAGCGCAACTCATACCGCGGCGCACCGCGCGGGCGGAAGCTTACGCCGGCCCTATTAACAAACCCACCAGGGGGCTCCTGAGAAAGGCGTCACACAATGGGATCGTGGACTCCGCATCTGCTCTCAAGCGCCATGTCCAGAAGTCACGTCGGATAGGTGGCCAGAATCGATACTTACGCAATACCGTAAAGCGGCTCGCAGCGCCGTCTGGCAGCGCTCGGGATTCAGCCGGGCTGGCGCTGCCTGGCAGTCGGAGCCGGCCATGGATCCATAGCCCGGTGGCGCAAGGGCAAACGCGCCGCCTGACCACCGCGCGCAGTCGCGCAGGCCGCGATAGCGCCGGAGCCTTTCACGTCCGGGCGGCGTGCAGACAAAAAAGCGCCCCCATCCGCCTTTGTTCGCAAATGGGGGCGCCTTGCCGATCGAATCCGGACCTAAACCCGGACCGTGCTTAGCAGCGCGTTCTGGTTGGGGTCGCAGATGAAGCGGATCTTGGGCAGGATCACCTCGCACTGCGCGAAAGTGGAGATGATAGGATTGGTCAGCTTGATCAGTCCCTTGGTGCCCCACGCCTCCTGGTCAATGTAAATGAAGTGCGAAAAGCCGCGCTCGACCTTGGTGAATACGTAGTCGGGGTCGACCTGCACCAGGACCAGCTTACCGTCGGCGCGATTGCGCACCAGGTGCATGCTGGCGATGTACTGGATATCGCTGCCCGAGATGCCCTCGCGATCGATCATCTCCGCGTCCAGCACGCGCCGGCCGCGCTCGTCGTTGATCTCGACCACGATCCGCTCGTGGCGCAGATGCAGTTGTGCCTTGCCCGGCGCCACCGGAAAACCCCATCGCCGCGCCAACTCCGCCGCCGCCTTGGGGTTGTCGACATAGGTCTTGAAGGTCCGGGCCCGCGGGCGGTAGCCGGCGCGTCCCACCAGGCGCAGCTCGCCGGTGGAAAACGGACCCCACGGACTTTCGGGGAACACCATCACGGTGCATTCCACGTAGGGCGGGATGCTCGGATTCATCGACGGCGGCAGCAGCGCGTCGGATCCGCTTGCGGAAATCTCGCTGGTCACGTTGAGGACCTGGGCGTTCTTGAGGCTTAGCGGTTCGGTGCCGTAGCCGTCGATTTCGGGTGCCGCCGCAGCGATTTCATTGATGTCAAGCGTTCCAAACCTCATCAGCGCACTCCTCCAACCGCCACACCCTGACCGGCCGCCGCCTGGGCGGGCTGCTCGCGCTTGAAGTGCGGAATGACGTGTTTGCCAAACAGGCGCAGGCTGTTGAGCACCTGTTCCTGGGGAATCATCTCCACCGCCTGGGTCAGGAAGTTGATCGAATCAAAGCCCGCCGACTCCCACTTTTTGAGCGTCTTGACGATGCGCTCGGGGTCGCCGATCGCCACCCCCTCGGGCACGCCGGCCGTGTCGCTGGGGCCCTGGGCCTGCGCACGCACCGCGGGCAGCAGACCGGCGGAGGGATAGGACTTGGTCGGATAGGCCTCACGGCACATCACGATCTGGTTGGCCAGCAGGCCGAACTGCATGAACATCGCGGTGCCATGCTTGATGGCGAACTTGTCGTCCTCGTTGCAGAACAGGAAGGTCAGCGCCGCGCAATGATCGTTGATGATCTCGCCCACCGGCTCGCAATTCTTGATGTGGCGGCGGTATTCCAGCAGCTTCTTTTCCTGCACCGGCAGCGGGTCGTAGCTGATGCCCAGCGCGCCCATGCCGCGGTCGGCGGCGTCGATCTCGGTGCCCGGGCTGGTCACCGCCACCCACATCGGCGGATGCGGCTTCTGGTAGGGTTTGGGCAAAATCGCCCGCTCCGGCATCGACCACACCCGCCCCTGATAGGAGTAGCGCTCCTGCGTCCACATCTTGGGCAGGCAGTGCACGTACTCGTCCCAGGTCTTTTTGGTCTCGTCCGGATTGGCGCGAAAGCCGCCCAACTCGCACCAGGTTGCAGAGCGGCCGGTGCCGACTTCCAGGCGGCCGCCGGAGAGGATGTCGAGCACGGCGGTGCGCTCGGCGACGCGAATCGGATGGGCATACTCGGGCACGCAGACCACGATGCCGTGGCCGACGCGGATGCGCTTGGTCTTCATCGCTACCGCGGTCAGGAACAGTTCGGGCGATGAGCAATGCGAATACTCTTCGAGGAAGTGATGCTCGACGGCCCAGGCGTAGTCGAAGCCGACCTCGTCGGCCACGGCGGCCTGCTCCAGGGCGTTCTCATAAACGATGCGTTCTGAGTCACGCGTCCATGGCCGCGGCACCGACAATTCAAAGAATATTCCAAACTTCATTGCGGTGTTATCCTCCTTGATATGAGACCGCGCGTGCGTGTCTCCATCCCCCAACCACTATCATGTTTCCACAGCTCCGGCCAAAGGGGTGCCCGCCGCGCCGGCCAGCGCAGCCTCCAGAAACGGGCGCACCTGTGCGGTTATGTCCAGTGCGGGGTCGAGCTTCTTGCCCAATCCCTCCACCACCACGAAGGAGATGTTGAGCACCGTGTAGCGCCCGTCCATCCGCATCCCGTAGCGGCGCAGGATGTCGAAGAACGAGCCGATGGCGGCGGTCATTTCGATTTCGCCCAGCGCACGGTTGATGAAGCGCCGCAGGTAGGCGGTAATCTCGGCCTCGTAGGCCGCATAGTCGATCGGCCCCCGCCGCCGGCAGAGCTGGTACATGTGGCGCGCCAGTTCCGGCCCCATCCCGTTGGCCATGTAGTACATGGTCTGTGCGAACAGCAGGCGATCCTGGGCGTTCAATTCAGTGGTCAGCCCCAGGTCGAACAGCGCGATGCGGTTGCCGGGCAGAAAGCGGATGTTGCCCGGATGCAGGTCGGCGTGCACGAAGCCGTCGATGAAGGCCATCTTGCAGAACACCTTGATGCCCAGCGCCGCCACCTGGCGCGGGTCGAGGCCCGCGGCGGCCAGTTCCCCCTCCCGCACTCCCTCCAGCAGCTCCATCGTAAGCACGCGTTCACTGCATAGCCGCTCCACCAGTTCGGGAAAAACCACTGCCGGCTCGCGGCTGAAATTTTCGCGAAAGCGCAGGTTGTTGGCCGCCTCGATACGAAAGTCGAGCTGGCGATTGACGGCGGCGCAGAACTGGCGCACCGCTGCCACTGGTGAGAGCAGATGCAGGGTGGGAATCGCCTGGAGCACACGGGCCAGGCCCAGCGCGATCGACTGGTCGAGCGCCGCCGCGGCCGCAATCGCGGGACGGCGCACCTTGACTGCCACCGCCCGCCCATCGTGCGCGATGCGCGCGCGATGGACCTGGGCGACGGAAGCAGCCGCCAGCGGGCGGCGTTCGAATGCACTGAACAGGTGCTCCAGCGGCGCGCCGAAGTCCGCCTCGATCATTTCTCTGACCTGCGCGAAAGGGAACGGCCGGACGTCTTCCTGCAATTTGACCAGCTCCGCGGCGATTTCCGAGGGCACCAGGTCGGGCCGCGTACTGGCCACCTGGCCGAGCTTTATAAAGGTGGCGCCCAGATGCTCCAGCGCTGTGCGCAGCGCCGCGCCGGCCGCCGTCAGCATCGCGCTGCGATCCAAGCCGTGCTCGCGAACGGCGCGCACCGCAAGCGCACCGGCAAAGCTCAGCAGGGCGTACGTGCCCCAAGTCACAATTTGCATGGACCGGATTACGATGCGTCCGGCGGCGCGCAGCCGTTTCATCGACTCTTGCGTTGCCGCCAATGGCTTGGCATCCGCAGCGGCGTTTCCCTATTTTGACCGAAGCACCGCGCCGCGCGCGACAGCCATCAGTTCGGAGGTGAGCCATGGATTACAGCGAGTATCAACATCTTGCGTTCAAGCACTTCGACGACGGAGTGCTGCAGGTGACGCTCAATCGTCCGGAGGTGCTCAATGCAACCGACGCCCGGATGCATTGGGAGATTGCCCAGGTCTGGAAGGATATCGACGCGGACCCGCGCGCCCGCGTCGTGCTGGTGACCGGCGCGGGGCGGGCGTTTTCGGTCGGCGGCGATAACCACATGCTAGCGCAGACCCTGGGTGACGCCGGGAAAATCGCCGGCCTGTGGCGGGAGGCCGGCGACATCGTCTACAATATGATCAACCTGGACAAACCGATTGTCTCGGCCATCAATGGACCCGCCTTCGGCGCCGGACTGGCAGTGGCGCTGCTCGCCGACATCAGCATCGTGGCGGAAAACGTCCGCTTCACCGACGGTCACGTCATTCTGGGCGTGGCGGCGGGCGACCATGCGGTGATCATCTGGCCGCTGCTGTGCGGGATGGCCAAGGCGAAATATTATCTGCTGACCGGGGAATTGCTCGACGGCCGGGAGGCGGAACGCATCGGGCTGGTCAGCATGTGCGTTCCCGCCGAGCAACTGATGGACAAGGCGCTGGAGGTTGCCCACAAGCTGGCGGCGGGGCCGCAGCAGGCGCTGCGCTGGACCAAGCGCTCGCTCAACAACTGGCTGCGCATGGCCGGGCCCAGCTTCGACACCTCACTGGCGCTGGAGATGCTGGGGTTCTTCTCGGCCGACGTCAAGGAGGGCAACGCCGCGCTGCGCGAGAAGCGGCCGCCCCGCTTCGCCGCGCGTTGAGCACGGCCTGGATAAACATCATAAACTGTTTTGCTCGGCTCAAGGCTGGGATTGTTGCCGCAAACCAGCTTTTTTGCGATACTCGGCGCGATTTTCTAAATCTGGGCCTTTTGAGGGAGGAACCGGTACATGAGCAAAGTCAAGGTGGCGGCCGGCGGGTTTGCGGTTGCACTGATGCTGGGTGCGATGCTTCCGCCGACCAGCGCGTTCGCGGCCAGGCACAAGGTCGATTGCGCCAAGGTCATGGACGAGCTCAACAGCGGCAAGAAAGTGAAGGAAGTGGCAGCCGACCTGCATATTTCCGCCTCCAGTGTCCGGCGCTGCGCCAAGAAGGCCAAGGCTGCGGGCGGAACGATGGCCTCGCCGGCCGCGGCGGCCAGCCCTGCTGCGGAAAAAGCCGCTCCGGCGGCCAGCCCGGCTGCTCATTGATTGGTCTGAAGGTAGGGGCGGATTAACCCGCCGGTGTGACATCCGCAGCAGCGGCGTCACCCTAAGCCGGACCTCATCGGACCGCGCCGGGGCGCTTGACCCGGTGCGGTCCGGCGAGCTGTTGTTGCTTTGCCGTGAACAAGTGCGAACTCTGCGAACTGCGTGACTACACCCAGCGCTACTGCCAGTTTGTTTATCCTTTTAAGTTCACAATCCTGGATTGCGATTCATGCGACACCCCGATGGCGGTGCTGGGGGAGCATCGCGCGACCGCGACCGAGGCTGAGAAGCGGCTGATGGTCGAGGTCCTGGCGGCGTTGGCGCGCGATAAGTGGGGGCCGGAGGGCTTTTTCATCGACGATGTGATGCGTCAGATTCCCGATCATTGCCATGTTCATGCACGCCGCCGTTGGCGCCGGAGCTGACCGGCGGTGATTTTCGCTACCTTTTGCAGATACGAAAAAAATGCTGTTTCGCTTTGAGCCAGACGCATGATCTGTGGTATATGCGTTCGCTGTTATCGATTTGGCGCTAATTGTGACAATCGCGCCATGGGTGTGGGCGCCCGGCGCCCCAGGAGGTTGGTCTGCGATGGCAAGCGGTACGGTTAAGTGGTTCAGCCCCAAGAAGGGCTACGGCTTCATCACGATGGAAGACGGACAGGACGTCTTCGTGCATTACAGCGCGATCGCCGGCAACGGCTTTCGCTCGCTGGAAGAGGGTGAGCGGGTCGCCTTCGACGTCACCCAGGGACCCAAAGGCCTGCAGGCGGCCAACGTTTCGCGCAACGCCTGAGACATCGACTCACCCCGGCACACGTTCGAGCACTCGAGCGGAGTTCAATTGAAGATGCTGCCTTAGACCATGCCCGCCGCTGCGGTTATGCCGCGGCACCTGAAGCCGGCGTCAATCCGTCGCCGGCGCTCAACACCGCCGCGCCAGCTCCGCACACAAACAGCCCGGCATTGCTCGCCCGTAAAGGAAAATCCCGTTCAGGTGTGTGCCTGCGGCAGGGGTCTTGCTGTCTTCAGGCGCGGGCGCGGATCGGCTTCGCGCAATGGAACCCGGGCTGCAGTGCGAGGGATAGCGACAAACAGTACGCTTATAAACGCAAGGGCAGGCGGCCGACGGGCCGTTCAGCCGTTATTTCGCCCGCGCCGCCGCGCTAATCTGATCCTGCCCGCGGCCCATCGGGAGGAGATCAGATGGTAGCCAAGCCACGCATCGCCGCGCCGACGCTGAGGTTTCTGGGTGCGGCCGCAACCGTTACCGGCAGCCGATTTCTGCTGACCACCGCGCAATCCGCGGTGCTGGTCGACTGTGGACTGTTTCAGGGACTCAAGGAACTGCGCCTGCGCAACTGGGATGCGTTCCCGGTGCCGCCCGCCGCGGTGGATGCGGTGGTGCTCACCCATGCGCACCTGGATCACAGCGGATACCTCCCGGCGCTGTGCCGCGATGGATTCGGTGGCCAGGTGCTCGCCACCGCTTCAACCCGCGCGCTCGCTGAAATCCTGCTTCCCGACAGCGGGCATCTGCAGGAGGAAGAAGCCGAGTACGCCAATCTCAAAGGCTACTCCAAGCACAAACCCGCGCGCCCGCTGTACACGGAACAGGACGCGATCAAATCGCTGCAGCAGTTGGCGGCTGCGCCGTTCGGACGCGAAATCGAGCTTGCGCCGCACCTCAGTGCGACTTTCAGCTTCGCCGGCCACATCCTGGGCGCATCCTCGGTGCTGCTGCGCGCCGCAGGCAAGCGGGTGCTGTTCAGCGGCGACCTCGGCCGCGCCAACCATCCGATCCTGCGCCCGCCAGCAGCAGCGCCCGAGGCCGACGCGATCGTGGTGGAGTCGACCTACGGCGACCGCCGCCACGACGACGTCGAATCGCTCCAGCGCTTCCAAGACGCGATCGCGCGGACCGCGCAGCGCGGCGGCGTCATCCTGATCCCGTCGTTCGCGGTCGATCGCACCGAGGTGGTGCTCCATCACCTCCGGCAGTTGACCACCAGCGGCCGCATCCCGGCGCTGCCGATTTACGTTGACAGCCCCATGGCGCTGGCGGCGCTGCGGATTTACAACTCTGCCATCGCGCGCGGATCGGATGAAATCCGCGCCGGCGTCGAACCCGGCGCGTTGGACCCCGGCGAGCTTAACGAGGTGCGCACCGTCGAGGAATCGATCGAGCTCAACCTGCTGGAGGGACCGATGATCATCATCTCCGCTTCGGGGATGGCGACCGGGGGCCGCATCCTGCACCATCTGGCGCGCCGTCTGCCCGAGGAGCGCAACACGGTGATACTGGTCGGCTATCAGGCCGACGGCACGCGCGGCCGCCGCCTACTCAACGGCGAACCGACGGTCAAGATGCTCGGCCGCTACATCCCGGTGCGTGCGGAGATCGTCAATGTGCCGGCCTTCTCGGTGCATGCCGATCAGGCAGAGCTGCTGGGCTGGCTGCGGAGCGCGCCGCATCCGCCGGCAACCTGCTACGTCGTCCACGGCGAAGCTGCGGCCGCGCACGCTCTGCGTGAGGAGATCCGCAAACAACTGGGATGGAACGCCGTCGTCCCGCATCATCTCGAAGTCGTGCGGCTGGACTGAAATCAAGGCCCTTCAATCCGCGAACGGCGAATTGGTGCGGCCTCTGAGCTCTCCCCGGGAGCGGCGGATGGGACCAGAATTGCTCTCGCTTTGCCGCGAATTAATCAACTAAGCCCCCTGAGATGGCGAATGCAGGGCGGCTTCCAGGCGCGGCAGCGCCTGCTCCAGGGTCATCTTGTCTTCCAGCGCGCCTAGGAACGGATCGCGGCCCAGACGCGCCATCCGTTTGGGCATCGTCTTGATGTTGAAGGCAAGCGGATCGAGGTCGGGCTTGAGCTCTTTCCAGTCCAGCGGCGCGGAGACCGGAGCGCCACTGACGGGGCGCACCGAAAACGGCGCCGCGATGGTCTTGCCGTGGCCCAATTGCAGGTAGTCGATATACACTTTGCCCGCGCGCGAGCGCGGATTGCGATTGATGGTGGCGAGATCGGGCCGGCGACCTACCACCACGCGTGCTACCAACTCCGAGAACATGCGCGCCTGGTCATAAGTATATTTCGGCTCCAGGCCGACCGCGACGTGAAGGCCCGCCTGGCCCGACGTTTTCAGGTACGGCCGCAGGCCGATTTCGCGCAGCACCGCGGCGGTCTGCTGCGCCACCAGCACGGCATTGCGCGTGGTGGTGCCCTTGGGATCGATGTCGAACAACAGCCAGTCGGGCACCTCCAGATGCGGCATCCGCGATGACCAGATATGGATAGTGATGGCGGCCAGATTGGCCATGTAGGCCAGCGCGTCGGCGCTCTCCAAAATGAAATACGCAATATCGCGCTGCGCGTCGTGCGAATATATTTTCTCGGTGCGCAGCCATTGCGGCGCAAAAGCCGGGGCATCCTTCTGGTAAAAACTTTTTCCCTCGATTCCGTCCGGATAACGCGTGACCATCACCGGCCGGTCTTTCAGATACGGCAGCATCCAGTGCGCAATCGATTGGTAATACGCGACCAGGTCGCCCTTGGTGAGACCCTGCTCGGGCCAGAAGATTTTCTCCGCATTGGTCACCACCACCCGCGCCCCAGCGCTGTTGGCGCCCGACGCCGCCTGCGCAATCGCGCCGCCGGGCTCGGCCAGCGCCGATGCCCCGGCGGGTGCGGCACCGTTGCCGGTTTGCGGCCCGCGATAGAGGCATTGGCGGGGGTCGGCATCGTCGACCAGCCCGAGGAAGCTCGGATGGCGGATACCGCCCTGATTGGTGTATTCGGCGAAGCGCACCTCGCAGACCAAATCCGGTGCGCAGAAACGGGCGCCCGCGGGAAGCTGCGGCTCGTCCGCTTTGGGCCGGCGGAACGGCGGCGTGGCGCGGGCCCGCACGCGCATCAGTTCGTGGATACGGCGCAGCTTTTCGTAATTGAAGCCGGTGCCGACCTTGTCGATAAAGCGCAGGCTGCCGTCGCTTTCGTACTGGCCCAGCAGCAACGCCCCGAAATGGGTCCGGCTGCCGGCCGGGTCGGTGTAGCCGCCGATCACGAAGCGCAGCGTGCGCGGGCATTTGACTTTGAGCCACTCGCCGCTGCGCCGCCCACGATAGGGAGAGGAGCGCAGCTTCGCCATCATCCCCTCCAATCCGGCCGCCTCGACCGCGGCGAAGAAATCACGGCCGCGCCCGACGATATGTTCGCAATAGCGCAGCGGCCCCTCGCCCTTGATCAGGCGTTGCAACAATTCCTTGCGCCGCTCCAGCGCCAGGTCGCGCAGGTCGAAGCGATCGAAGGCGAGCAAATCGAAGACAAAATAACAGACCGGCACCGCCAGGCTCATCCGCGCGATATCGCGCCGGTCCTGTAGATGCATCCGGCGCTGCAGGAGCTGAAAGTCGGGCCGGCCCTGGTCATTGAGCGCCACGATCTCCCCGTCCAGCACGAAGCGCCGATAGGGCATCGCGCGCAGCGCCAGCGCGACCTCGGGATACTGGCCGGTGATTTCGGCACCGCTGCGCGCGAACAGCCGCACCATCTCGCCCTCGCGCAGCGCCAGCGCGCGCACGCCGTCGTACTTGATCTCGAACAGCCACTGATTGCCGTCCACCGGTTGGTAGCTGAGTTTGGCGAACATCAGGGGAAAGTTGCGCGGCTCCAACGCGGCCTTGAGTATCGATGCCTTGGCGTGCGCCAGTTCTGCCGCGACCGCTTCACCCGCCGCCGAGGCTTCGTACATCTCCTCGATGGCCAGACCTGAGAGCACCGAGCGCGGATGCATCGCGGCGACATCTTCTTCACTGGCGTACTCGTCGGGTTTTTTGATCAGCAGCCATTGCTGCTTGCCGTCCTGCGATGACTTCGCCGTCCGGCCCGTCCGCACCAAAGTGAAGGCGCCGCGCAGCTTGTAGCCGCGCAAGGCCAGGTCAAGCTTGCCGGCCCGGATTGCGCCGGCGACGTCGTTTCTGGGCTCGATCGCGGTATAGACGCCGCGATCCCACACGATGACCGCGCCGGCGCCGTAGTTGCCCTCGGGAATCACACCCTCGAAGTCGCCGTACTCGAGCGGATGGTCCTCGACCATCACCGCCAGGCGCTTGTCAGCCGGGTTGAGCGAGGGGCCTTTCGGGACCGCCCACGAGCGCAGCACGCCCTCCATTTCCAGGCGGAAATCGTAATGCATCCGGGTGGCGTCGTGCTTTTGAACAATGAAGACGCCGCCGTTTTGTCGGCCGCCAGAGACCGGTTGGGCACCAAAAGGCTCGGGGGTGGTTTCGGGATGGCGCTTTTGGCGGTAGCGTTCCAAGGGCATCGGCTTACCTTGTGTTGCAGTCAAACAACATTATACATTTTTTCCGGGTGATTACCCCGGAGGGCGCTTCCATGCCAGCACGACCGATTTCAGCCGGAATGATCTCCTTTGGACTGGTTTCGATCCCTGTGCGCCTGTTCAATGCCGCTACTCCCAAGTCGGTCAGCTTCCACCTGCTCCACGACAAGGACAAAAGCCGTATCCAGCAACGCATCTACTGTCCGGTGGACGACAAGATCATCGAGCGCAGCGAACTGGTGCGCGGCTTCGAGATCGAGAAGGGCCGCTATGTTACCTTCACCGACGAGGAACTCAAAGCCCTCGAAGCGCAGGGCGATCACGCCATCGAAATCACCGAATTCATCCCCCTGGCGGAGGTTGATCCGGTCTATTTCGAAAACGGATATTATCTGGGCTGCGAACCGGGGTCGGCCAAGGCCTACCGGCTGTTGGCCGATGCGATGGCGCAGGCGGGACGGGTTGCGTTGGCCACCTACACGCTGCGGGGCAAGGAGCATCTGGTGCTGATTCGGCCCTACGCCAAGGGCCTGATGATGCATTCAATGTATTACGCCGATGAGATTCGGCCGGTGGAGGAAATCGACCGCGGGCTCAACGTCGAGGCCAAACCCGCGGAACTGGATCTGGCCAAGCGGCTAATCGCCGATTTGACGCAAAAGAAGTTCGATCCGACCAAGTATCACGACCACTACCGCGAGCGGGTCATGGAGGCCGCGCAGCGCAAGCTGGAGGGCCAGGAGGTCACCGAAGCGCCGGTCGAGGAGCGCAAGGGCAAGGTGATCGACCTGATGGCGGCGCTCAAGGCGTCGCTGGAAAAGCGCGGTATCGCGCCGCAGGAGGCCGCACCGCAGGCGCGCAAGGCGGCGGCAGACAAAGCGGCCAAGGCTCACGCCCGCGCGGCCCGGCCGGTCGAGCGCAAACGCGCCGGCGCAAAGAAGTAATCGAAGGTTTCAGTCCGTCCGGGCGGCACCGGCGTGGCGAGGAGCCGGGTCCGTTCTCGGACGCGAACTTTAAACGGCGCAATTCAACCGATGGACAAACACATAAGCAAGCATCCCGCAACCAGGCATCTGCCCGAAGACGTGGTCCATTACCGCGAATACAAAATCCTGCTGCAGCCTGATCGCTTTACCAGCAAACACGGTTTCCTGGAGTTCTGGCAGCGCGCGGAAAAAACGCTCAAGAAACTGCATATCAAGGTCGATATCGACCCTCACGCCTTCGACAGCCAGGTGCGCGAGGTGCTGTTCTATGACACTCCGCAGTTCGACCTTTACAATCACCATTTCATTCTGAGAAAACGCACTTTCTACGACCAGGGATGGCCGCGGCCCGACCATGAGCTGACTTTCAAATACCGGGCGCCCGACCTCGAAGCGGCCGCGGCGGTTGACGTCCGTCCGCAACTGGGTGGACACGATCAGATCAAGTTCAAGGAAGAGCTGTTGCTCGAACGCGACCGCCTGGGCGGGATGCGCAGCGTGTATTCGCACGGATGCGTGCTCATATCGCCCAACATCGAGCTCGACCGCGGCATCGAAAACATCACCCGCGCCTTCCCGACGCTCAAGCGGATCGACATCAGTCCCAGGACCAGGATGGAACTGGTTAACAACGTCGCGGTCGAGGAGGTGCAAAACACCATCGGTATGATCCACTTCGGCCACCACTTCAAGGGCAAGGCCACGATCGCCATCTGGCGCAGCCGGGCACTGGAGAAATCGCTGTCGGGCGAGTTCGCCTTTCAGTGCAAGTTCGACCGGCTGGAGGACGTCAACAAGGAGGCCGTCGAGCTGTCCGAGGAATTCTACAAACGGGTGCAGCTCGATTGCGCGGAATGGATCAAGCTGGGCACGACCAAGACCGCGATGGTATACGGGCTGGGCGACGCGCCGGTCAGGAACAACGAATGATTTGCGCTGGTTGGCGGCACTAAGCGAAGTTCACATCGCGGAACCGAAACCGCGCCCACGCCTTGTTACACCAGCTCGATCAGGAAATCGGACTGCGGCGCGGCGCGGCCGACGATTGCGGCATCAAGGTTGCCCGACTGCTGGAGGTCGGCGAGCAGCTTAAGGGCGTCATCTTCGGGCAGCGCGATCAGCAGTCCGCCGGAGGTCTGCGGGTCGAAGGCCAACTCCGCCATCGCGTCGTCGATCTCCTCGTTGATGCGCACCGAGCCTGCGTAATACTGGCGGTTGCGCGCGCCACCGCCGGGAATCATGCCCGCGCGGCACAGCTCCAGCGCGCCGGGCAGCAGCGGCAGGTCCGACTCCTCGAATACCAGCGTCACGCCGCTGCCCTGCGCCATCCCGGCCGCGTGCCCTACCAGGCCAAATCCGGTGATGTCGGTGGCAGCATGAACCCGGTACTTCAGCATCGCGCCAGAAGCGGCGGCGTTAAGCTCGGCCATCGACTTGACCGCCGAATCGTAAAACTCCTGCGCCAGGCGGTCGCGCTTGAAGGCGGTCATCAGCACGCCCGTGCCCAGCGCCTTGGTCAGCACCAGCACATCGCCAATCTGCGCCCCGACGTTGCGGATGATGCGATCGGGACTGATGACGCCGGTGACCGCCATCCCGTATTTGACCTCCTCGTCGGCCACGGTATGACCGCCGACGATCACCGCGCCGGCCTCCTGCGCCTTCTCCGCGCCGCCGCGCAGCACTTCGCCCAACATCCATTGGGGCAGCCCGGCTTGCGGCCAGCATACGATATTGAGCGCGGTGCGCGGCGTCCCGCCCATCGCGTAAATGTCGGACATCGCGTTGGCAGCCGCGATCTGGCCAAACGTGTAAGGGTCGTCGACCACGGGAGTAAAAAAATCCACCGTGTTGACCACTGCAAGGTCGGGCGTCAGACGATAGACCCCAGCGTCGTCGCCGGTGGAGATTCCGACCAGCAAATCAGGATGGCCAGCCAGCTTGAGCTGGCCCAGGACTCCCTTGAGGTCCGCCGGACCCAGTTTACCCGCTCAACCCGCCGCCTTGCAGCGCGCGGTGAGCCGGATCAACTCTTCACCGGTCGGTTTGTTGTGGCTGTCTTCGGCCATAAGTCACGAAAAATTCTACGCCTGCCCCGATTTGGGCGCACCAGCCGCACAGCGGCCGACCGTCTCCATCCGAGGCATGGCTAACACATGTGCGCAGACACGGGTACCACTTGCCAGGCGCGCAGTGAAGCCTTCTGCGGTTGGCCTGGGACGCAATGGGCCGGAGGTCCGCCGGGTGTTAAGCCGAAAATCCACGCCGGCCAGCAACTCGTCGCGGCGACGGTTGGCTTGGAGCAACTATGCACGACGGCGGGGCGCGGCATCAGGATAACGCAGACGCCGGCCTCTCGGGGCGCCACGATGGCGCCGAAGTGTTTCTCCTATGAGGCGAACTGCTCCATCTCCCCTTGCCACGGTGTACGTCGCGCCGATTACAACGCTGGAGTTGCTTGCTGACCGCGCAATGGCCGTGCGCGTCGAGACGGAATTCATTCTGCATCCTCTCCGGGTTGCACCTCGCGCGGGTCCAGGCGCAGGCCAGGTTGAAAAATTGGGCGTCCTCTCCTGCATTCAGGAAATTGTCGATTTTGCGCCTGGTTGGTCGTCTTCTCCCGGGGCCATTCTCCTCGGACAAGTAGAGCGCAGAACAAGTTTCGCTTCAGAGCTAAGCGGCATCACGCCTTGCGCAGGCGGCGGGCGTCGCCCACCCGGGTGGTGAGGCCGGCGTGGTCGAAATAATCGAGCAGGCTGATTGAAAATTTGCGCGAGGCGGCCAGCAGGTCGCGATAAGTGGCGGCGTTGATTTCTGCGTGCTGGGCCAGGTAATCCAGCAGCCGCTTGCGTGCGGCTTCCAGGTGGGAATGGTCGAAATAGAGGTCGCTCGAGATTTTGACCACGCGCCCCTGCATTTCCAACGCGCTCAGCACAGTCTTGAGCTTGGCCTCCTGTCCGGCCGGCAGGTTGAGCGCGCGCGCCAACTGACTAAGGTCGGGCGGATGGAAACCGGCCTGCGCCAGTTGCGCGCAGATGCGCTCGGCCATCATGCCGTCGTCGCCGGCCAGCCGCACCTGGTGCGAGCGCAGGCGCACGCTATTGTCCTCGCGCACGATATCGGTTTCGCGCGCGATGCGGTCGACGATCGCCTTGAACGCGCGCGCGCCGATTTCAGAGGGAATCCGCGCGCGCAGCGCTTCCATCTCCAGACCCGGGGCCAGGGGCTGGGCCTGATGGTGCGCGGCGAGCGCAGCGGCCAGAAAGCGCTTGAGCTGCTCCCACTTCTGGCGCGTGGTGTAGCCCTCGACGTCGCCCAGCGAGAGCTTGACGAAGCGGGGATCGGTCAGCGCACGCGCAACATCGGCCGGCGGCTGATTGAGGCCGATCGCGATGCGGGCGGCGGGCAGCGCAAAGCTGTCCTGCAAATTGAGCAGCGCTTCGATCGCGTCGGCGCCGGCCGCGCCGGCCAGGGCCGCCAGATGGGCACGATACTGTTCGGCCGGCTTGCGATTGCGCCGGCCCAGGGGATTGAGGACCACGCCGCCGCCCAGCGTGCGCCGATTGGTCTCGTCGCGGATCACAAAACGGTCGCCGGCCAGCGCCACGACCGGCTGCTGGAGGACAAGCTGCGCCAGGCCGCTGCTGCCGTGGCGAATCTCGCCCGATGCCTCCAGCACGATTGCGCGGCCCATCACCTCGGCGGCGCCGATAAAAACGCGCACCCGGGTGTTGTTGGCAAGCGCGGCGCGGGCGGTGGGACGAATCTCCAGTTGCGCGTCGAAACGCGCGGTATCAAAATCAAGCCGCTCGTCGGCCAGCCATAAGCCGCGCTGCAAGTCGATGCGCTCGGCGCCCGAGAGGTTGAGCGCGACGCGCTGGCACAGCCCCGCCTGCCCGACCGGCTGGCCATGAACCTGGATCGCCCGCACACGAACCTCGCCGCCGCCGGGCAGCACGCGCAGCCGCTGTCCGTCGCGCACCTCGGCGCCCAGCGCCGTGCCGGTCACTACGGTGCCGTGCCCCTTCATGACGAAGGCCCGGTCGATCGGCAGGCGGAACAGCCCGGTGGCGCGGCGCGCCTGAAAGCCGCTGAGTTGAGCGGTGATCTCGGCGCGCAACTCTTCGATACCGAAGCCTTTTGGAGAGGAAACCGCGATGATGGGCGCCGCCGCCAGTGGAGTGCCTTCGGTCAGCAGGCGGATTTCGTCGCTGACCTCGGCGATACGCTCGCGGCCGGCGAGGTCGGCCTTGGTGACGACGAAGATGCCGCGCCGCACCCCCAGTAGATGGAGCACGTCGAAATGCTCCTCGGTCTGCGGCATCACGCCGTCATCCGCCGCGACCACCAGCAGCATCAGGTCGATACCGTGGGCGCCAGCCAGCATGTTGCGGATGAAGCGCTCGTGGCCGGGCACGTCGACGATTCCGGCGCGGGTGCCGTCGGGCAGCGTAAAGTACGCAAAGCCCAGGTCGATCGAGATGCCGCGTTCCTTTTCCTCCTTGAGGCGGTCGGTGTCCTGGCCGGTCAGCGCCTTGATCAGCGCGGTCTTGCCGTGATCGATATGGCCCGCCGTACCGATTATCGCATGTGCGACCGCAGCCATCGTGCGCGCTCCCGATGCGAGTTGCGATCCGGGCCGAAGCGCTCAGCCCATGCCGGTCATCTTGGTGTCGAAGTAGTCGCGCCAGGCGCAGATCTTGCCGCCCCGCAGCTCGAACACTCCGGCGACCGGCAAATCGGTGCGTTTGCCGTCGGGCATCACGATCGTGTCGATGCGCTCGTTGATGACCAGGTTACCGGCGGCGGCGCTGTTGAGGATCTTGATTTCGATGGCCTTCATCATGCCGGCGAACTGATGGAGCCCCTTGCGGATTTCGGATTTGCCCTTGAGCGGCGCCATCGGGATGTTGTGATAGACCGCGTCGTCGGTGAAGTAGCCGACCATCTCATCGACGTTCATGCGCTTCCAGGTGGCGCAGAACTCGGCGACGATTTTCTCATTCTCGGTTGCCATCTGAACTGCCTCCTTCGGGAGTGGCGCGCCGGCGCCGTTCAGCCCACACCCGCCATCTTCATGTCAAAGTAGTCGCGCCAGGCGGTGATCTTGCCGCCGTTTACCTCGAACACGCCGACCACCGGGACCGAACCCTTCTTGCCGCCCTTGTAGACGAAGGAATCGACCCGCTCATTCATTACCACATTGCCCGCGCTGGCGGTGTTGAGGACTCTGAAGTCGATTGCGTCGGCCATCTTGAGGAAGCCCTCGCACACGGCGCGAATCGCCGCCCTGCCCCTGGCCGGCGCCATCGGGATGTTGTGATAGACGGCGTCCTCGGCCATGAAGCCCAGGATTTCCTCCAGGTTCATCCGCGACCACGCCCGGCAGAAATCCGCCACGACCTTTTCATTTTCCGCTGACATCGGAGAATCCTCCCTGGTTTGCGCGAATCCTCATTCCTGGTCGAGGTAGAAACGATCCTCGTCCTGGTTATAGCCGAACAGTTCGGCGAAGCGGCCCCAATTGACGATCGTGTTGAACAGCTTTTCCGGATCCTCGTTGGGCAGCAGCATCGCCAGATGCTCCAGCACCAGTTCCTTGCTGATCGAGCGCTCCTCCTGGCCCTTGAGCAGGCGGATCAGATAGTTGAACAGACCGTGGTCGCGCAAGCGTTCGCGCAGCATCAGCTTGCGCTCGTTGATATCGGAGTCCAGAAACTTGCGGCCCGCGGCCAGCAGCACGATATCGCCGCCCGGGGTGTCGACGAAGCCTAAAATCTCCGCCGCCTTCATCACCTTGAGCAGTTCGCCCAGATCGTAGTTGAGGTCGCGCGCCAGGCGATAGCCGTCCTCACGGCCGTTGCGGTCATCGAGGATTTCCAGCAGACCGAAAACCCGCGGCAGATTGGTGCTGGGGATCGGATGGATGCCTGTGGGAGGCATCAGATGCGTTCCTCGATCAGCGAGAATATGCGGTCGGTCATGGCATTGAAACCCTCGTGGCGCTTGTCGCGCGGACGCGGCAGATCGACCCGCAGGTCGGCCACGATTCGTCCGGGCGTGGCCGCCATCACAATCACCCGGTCGGCCAGCTCCACCGCCTCTTCGATGATGTGGGTCACCATCACCATGGTATGCACCGGCATGTCGGGCGCCTGCCACATGTCGAGCAATTCTTCGCGCAGGGTAATCGCGGTCAGCGCGTCCAGGGCGGAGAACGGCTCGTCCATCAGCAGCAGCTTGGGCTCCACCGCCAACGCCCGCGCAAATCCGACCCGCTGCTTCATCCCGCCCGATAATTCGCGCGGATAGGCCTCCTCGAAGCCGTCCAGGCCGACCTTGTCGATATAGATGCTGGCGCGCGCCTCGCGCTCCCTGGGCGGCACGCCACGCGCCTCCAGGCCCATCTCGACGTTGGCTTTGACCGACAGCCACGGCAGCAGGGCGAAGGATTGAAAGACCAGCGCGCATTCCAGATTGATACCGTCCAGTTGGCGGCCCTGGTAAAGTACCTGGCCGCTGGTGGGCTGGATGAGCCCGTTCATGATGCGCAGCATCGTAGATTTGCCGCAGCCCGAGGGGCCGACGATGGCGACGAATTGACCCTGCTCGATCGCGACCGAGATGTTCTCCAGCACGCGCAGGCGCCCCTTGCCGCGCACAAATTCCATAGAGACCGATTTGAGCTCCAGCAGGGCCATGGGTCTCCGGACTCTGAATCGCAGCAATGAGTCATGGTCAGTAATCCACCCGGAAACGTTCGGTGACGAAATTGTAAACCGGCCGCCACACCAGGCGGTTCAGTCCCATTACTATCAGAACCATCGACAACAGGCTAAGCAGGATCATCATGTGGTTGTCGGTCTCGAAAGTGGCACGGTCAAGCAGGGTGCCCAGTCCCAGCACTTCGTAATGATGGCCCCGGTAGTTGAAGTATTCGGACAGGATAAGCGCGTTCCAGCCCCCGCCCCAGGCGGTGATGCTGCCGGTGACCAGGGAGGGGCTGAGGGCGGGGATCGTGAGCTTGCGCCAGGCAGCAAAACGGCTCAGCCCGAAGGAGCGGGTGGCTTCCTTCAAATCAGCCGGGACCTGGCGGGCCCCGGCCAGCAGGTTGAACAGCAGGTACCATTGCATCCCGGTCAGAATCAGCAGGATTGACGCCAGATTCATGTTGCCGGTCAGTTGAATGACGAACAGCACGATAACCGGGAACAGGGCGGTGGCCGGCATCGAGCCGGCGATTTCCGCAATCGGCGCGATCAGCCGATCGAAGCGCGGATCGTCGGCAGCCGCCAGGGTACAGGGCAGCGTCCACCCCAGCGAAATCAGGTAGGCGATCAGCAAGCGCACGAAGGAGGCGCCGGCCGCGGCCGGAATCATCCGGGCTTCGCTGGGCCAGGGTTGACGCAGTGTCCTGACCAATGCCAGCAGCCCATCGCCCAATCCGTACAGGAGCAACGCGGCCAGTGTGACCAACCATGCGATACGCAGCGGTTTTGCCATCCGCTGCAGCATCCGGCCCAGGTGCTGCAGCGGACCGGTCTGCATCAGGCGTCCGAAGCCTGCGGCAATTGGATGGACCAGGGCGCGCATGAGGCGGCGGATGTTGACGCCCAGGCTGGCGATCAGGTCGTAGATTTGCGTGGTGCCGGCGCTTTCGCTGGCGGCAAACTCGTAGCGGAACTTCTGCGCCCAGATCGACAGCGGCTGCCACACGATGACGTCCATCAGCACAATGATCACCAACAGTGTGATCAAACCTGCAATCAGTTCGCCCACGCGCCCCTTGTCGGCCGCCTCCATCAGGTAGCTGCCCAGGCCGGGCAGCTTGTAGCTGGCCGAGCCGACCGCGATGATCTCGCACGCGATCAGGAAGTACCATCCCGCCACCCATGACAGGATCGAGTTGTAAACCAGCTTGGGCACGCTGGCCGGCAGGTACAGCCGCTTAAACCGCATCCAGCCGCTGACGCCGAAGCAATCCAGCGCCTCCAGCGTATCGGCTGGAATCGTCTTCATCGCTTCGTACACGCCCAGCGCCAGGTTCCAAGCCTGGCTGGTGAAGATCAGGAAGATCGCGGCCAGTTCGACCCCGAGGCGCCCGCCGCCGGAAATCGCAACGAAGAAGTAGATGGCGGCGGGAAAGAAGCCCACTACCGGCACCGACTGGGCGATGTCGATCGCCGGGATCATGATGCGCTCGTTGCGGGGATTGCGGGCAGCGGTCATGCCATAGGAAATCGCGAAAATGAGCGAAACGACATAAGCCGCCAGCATCCGGTAAAAGGAGCAAAAGGCATAATAGGGCAGGTTGGAAATCTGCACCGACAGGCGCGGGCGGATGGCATGCACGCGATGGTGGTACTGAAAGAAAAGCGCCAGCACGCCCGCCAGGAGCAGGAAGGAAATCAGCCAGTTGATGGTCTGGCGGGCGGTGAACTTTTGCCGTGGCATAGGACTCAGAATCGAATAAGTATAGCCGACAAACGTGCACCAGGATGCAGGGGTTGTTTCGGGATGGTGAAAAGGCCCACCCGCGGGGGCGCAGCTTGTGACACTGGCATGGCGCACGGGGCGCGGCGAAAAATACACGCGGCGCGGACGGTGTCAAGCTCCAAGTCGAACTAAAATTTCCCGCTATATAATTGCCCTGAGCGGCGCGGCGCGCTACAAAATCCACAGGGGTCGCGATCGGCGTAGTGGCCGGATTTGGCGGCTCCAGGGTTTGTAGGGTTGGAACGCATGCGATGGGTTTCGTTGAGCCTCGATGCCGGGGGCTGATGCGCAGGCGATGAAGGCGTCGTACAACGCAGCGGCCGCTCCACGGCTCAGCGCGCGGCGCGCGCTCCGACTCCGGTGGAAATCCGGCACGCCGGCTTAACACCTTAGGGAGGTTGAGAGCTTTGAGAGAAGGGCCATCGGTCCGAGGAAGTTCCAAGACCTCCCGCACGGTTTCTCCCGCCACGCTGCGCCTGTTGGTGTCCTCGCGGGGACTGGCCATAGACCATCGGCCGGAAAGCCGCTCCCCGTCGGCGCATCACATTCCGACGTTGGCGCCGGTTACGTTTCAAAATCTGAGTTTCGAAAACTGCCTGCCGATCAACCTCAGGACTTTTCTGCGCACGGAACTCGGCCAGCGCCTTTATATCGACGACAACACGATTGCACCCGCCCCCGGAGAGAGCCCCGAGCGGTTCATGCGCGACCTGGCGCGGGCGATTCGGCGCTTTTCTTTCGTCCGCGCCCATGAGTCGTGGGTCGAAGTGGTCTGCGAGCGGGACACTCTGGAGAAGGCCTTGGCCCGCAGCCGTGTCGGCGCCAGCCAAGTAGTCCTGTGCCTGCGATGCGCCCGCCTGAGCATCGGCCCCGACGCGCCCGGCGAGCATTGCCAGCCCTCATGTCTGACCGTCATACTGCGGGGATTGACGCCGAGCGACTTCAAGTACGAGCCGCTGCCGGCCGGCTCGCAACTGCGGCGCAATCTCTATTTCGAGATCACCAGCTTCCGCTGCGCGCGTCAGTCGCGTGGCCTGCCGCACTGCGACCTGGATTACTACCTACGCGACGACCACTACGTGTTCACCTGGCGCCCGCTGCCGCCGGAGTATAGCGCGCGCTGACCGGTGCCTTTGTCACAGGGCGCATTCGCGGCAGTCGGGCCGGGCGTCCTCGTGCAAAAGCGATAGCGGCTGGTCGCGGCGCGAGCCGTAGCGGTAGATGGTAACGCCTTTGAGCTTGAACTGGCGCGCCATCAGGAAAATCTCCCGGACCATTTCCGGTGTCGCAGTGGCCGGCAGGTTGACCGTCTTGGAAACTGCGGCGTCGATATGGCGCTGAAAGACCGCCTGCATCAGCAAATGGTCCTCGGGCAGAATCTCCAGAGCAACCCGGAAACGCCGGCGGAGCTCGACGGGGATGCCGCGCGCGTCGGCCAGCGAACCGGTTTGCTCCAACACCGCCAGCGCCTCGCGGCCGGCTGACCCCAGTGGCTGCAACATCGCCTGCGCCAGTTGATTGACTTCCACCGCGATGCGCCCGTCCAGCATCCGGCGCCGGCTGGCCAGGGCGAAGAAAGGTTCGATGCCGCTGGAGCATCCGGCCAGCAGGCTGATGGTACCGGTGGGTGCGATGCAGGTCACGGTGGCGTTGCGCAATGCCTTGAGGCCGCGGCTGGGCCAGATGCTGGCGGCGAATGCGGGAAAGCAACCGCGCCGCTCGCCCAATTCAATGGAAGTGCGGCGGGCCTGTGCGGTGAGAAAGCCGGCCAGCCGCTCGCCGATCGCCACCGCGCCTTCGCAATCGTAGGGAACTCCGGCTGCCGCCAGGTAATCCGCCCATCCCATCACGCCCAGGCCAATCTTGCGCGTATAGCGGGTGGCGCGCTCGATTTCGGGGCTGGGATAATGGTTGACTTCGATGACGTTGTCCAGGAACACGACCGCATCGGCGATCGCCTCGCCCAACCGGGCGTAGTCAATCGTGCCATTGGGCATCATGAACTTGGAGACGTTGAGCGAGCCCAGGATGCACGACTCGTAGGGCAGCAGCGGCTGCTCGCCGCAAGGGTTGGTGGCCTCGATCGCGCCCAGCGACGGGGTCACATGATGGCGTGCGATTTCGTCGAGGAACAGCAGCCCCGGATCGCCCGACTCCCAGGCCGCGTGGACGATTTGCTCCAGCATCGCGCCCGGATCGAGCTGGCGCACAACGCGCCCGCTGCGCGGGTTGCGCAGGTCAAAGGGATGCCTGGCTTCAAGCGCGGCGAAAAATTCGTCGGTCATCCCGACCGACAAGTTAAAGTTGGTAAGGCGCCCGGGCAGGCGTTTGGCGCCGATGAACTCCTCGATGTCGGGATGGTCGACACGCAGCACTGCCATGTTCGCGCCGCGCCGGCGTCCGCCGGCGCGAATCACGGTGGTGGCGTGATCGAACAGTTCGATAAACGACAGCGGACCCGAACTGACCCCTCCGGTGGACACCACCAGGTCGCCGCGCGGGCGCAGACTGCTGAAGGAAAAACCCGTTCCGCCGCCACTCTGCTGGATGCGCGCAGCCAGTCCCAGAGTCTGAAAGATCGAGTCGAGGTCATCGCGGATCGGCAGCACGAAGCAGGCCGCAAGCTGACCGCCCGGGATGCCGGCGTTCATCAGCGTGGGGGAGTTGGGCAGAAATTCCAGCGCGCGCATCCGCTTCAGGAAGCGTTCCTCCCAGTAGTCCGGCTCCTCGCCGAACTCGCGCGCCGCGGACGCGACGGCATGCGCCACCCGGGTCAGCATACCGTCGGGAGTCTCCTGCAATCCTTGCGCCCCGCGCCTGAGGTAGCGTTCCTCGAGCACCGCGCACGCGCTTTCCGAAAATGCCGTCATCGCGCTCAACCCTTGACCACCGCGAATGGTTTGAAACGGGCCACCTTGCGGCTGACGCCCGCCGCTTCCATCACTTCAACCACCTCGGCCACGTCCTTGTAAGCGGCGGGCATCTCTTCGGCCACCGTGGCGCGCCCGCGCGAGCGCACCACGACGCCCGCCGATGCCATCTCCGCATATAGGTTGCGGCCGCGCGCGGCGCGCTGGGCCTGATGGCGGCTCATTACGCGTCCCGCACCGTGGCAGGTGGACCCGAAGGTTTCCCTCATCGCGCGCTCCTGTCCGATCAGTAGAAACGAGTAGCGGCCCATGTCGCCCGGGATCAACACCGGCTGGCCTAGATGGCGCAACGCGGCGGGCAGGCTGGGATGGGCGGGGCCGAAGGCCCGGGTGGCGCCTTTGCGATGCACGCACAGGGTGCGGAGGCGGCCTTCGACCTCATGCTGCTCGAATTTGGCAATATTATGGCAGACATCATAGATCAGGCTGAAGCCCAGCTCGCGCGGCCCAATCTCAAGCGCGGCCTCCAAGGCGCGCTCGGCCAGATGCATAATCAACTGGCGGTTGCACCAGGCGAAATTTGCCGCTGCCGCCATCGCGCCCAGATACGCGCGCCCTTCGGCTGAATTGATCGGTACCGCGGCCAACTGCCGGTCGGGCAATTGGATTCCATAGCGGCCCATCGCGGCGCCCATCACGCGCAGGTAATCGTCGCAGGTCTGATGGCCCAGGCCGCGCGAGCCCCAATGGATGAGCAACGCCACCTGGCCCGTTTCCAGCCCCAGCGCCGAGGCGGTGGCGGGGTCGTAAATCCGATCGACGCGGCTGCATTCCAGAAAATGATTGCCTGAACCCAGTGTGCCCAGTTGCACGCGCCCGCGCTGGTAGGCCAGTTCGCTGACCGCGTCGGGATCGGCCATCGCCAGGCGGCCATTTTCCTCGGTGTGGGCCAAATCCGCATCCGAGGCGTAACCGTTGTCGCGCGCCCATCCGGCGCCCTTGGCCAGCAGGCGGCGCAACTCGGCCACGTCAAGGTTGGCAATCGCACCATGCGAGCCGACGCCGGCCGGAATGGCCTCATACAAAGCGTCGGCGATGCGCTCGGCTTTGTCGCGGACGTCGTCATAATGCACATTGGTGCGCACCAGCCGCACCCCGCAGTTGATGTCGTAACCGACGCCGCCGGGCGAAACCACCCCGCTGTCGGCGTCGATCGCGGCCACACCGCCGATCGGAAAGCCGTACCCCCAATGGATGTCGGGCATGGCGAGCGAATAGCCGACGATTCCCGGCAGGCAGGCGACATTGGCCACCTGTTGCAAAGCCGGGTCGTCGCGCAGGTCAGCCATCATCCGCGCGCTGGCGTAGATGCGTCCGGGCACGCGCATCGCGCCGGTGCGCGGGATTTCCCACAGATAATCGTGGACTTTGAGTATCTCCATCGCCGCTTACTTTACCAGGTCCACAAACTCGGGGGCCGCCTCGGGCGCCGCCGGGCGCAAGGTGGCCGCCGTCCGCTTGAGCATGCGCAAGACGATCAGCGAGCGCTGGTAAACTGCTACGGATTGGCCCGGCTGATAGGGCTTTGCGTCGGCCTCGCCCAACCCGTCGGAGGTATCCAACACCTTGAGCCATCCGACGGCCTCTTGCGGGGAAGGCAGTACGAAGGACAACTGCTCGTCGTGCGCGTTGAAGATCAGGTAGAAGCTGTCATCAACGATTCGCTCTCCATCGGGTCCGGGGCTTGGAATCGCCTCGCCGTTGAGGAAGACTCCCACCGATTTGGCAAATCCCACCCGCCAGTCTTCCTCCGACATCTCCTGGCCGCCGGGCGTGAACCAGCCGATATCATGCACCTCCAGGCCATGAATCGGGCGCCCCTGGAACCAACGCCGGCGCCTGAAGACAGGATGCTCATGATGGAGGCGGATGAGACGGCGGGTAAATTCAAGCAGCTCGCGGTCGGCACGCTCCCAATCAAACCAAGAGACCTCGTTGTCCTGGCAGTAGGCGTTGTTGTTGCCCTGCTGAGTACGCCCGATTTCATCGCCCGCCAGCAGCATCGGAACCCCCTGGGACAAGAACAGGGTAGCCAGGAAATTGCGCATCTGCCGTTTGCGCATCAGATTGACGATGGGGTCGCCGGTCGGTCCTTCGGCGCCGCAGTTCCACGAGCGATTGTTGTTGTCGCCGTCATTGTTGTTCTCGCCGTTGGCCTCGTTGTGCTTGACCCGATACGACACCAGGTCGCGCAGGGTGAAGCCGTCGTGGCAGGTGACGAAGTTGATGCTGGCGTGCGGCTGGCGCCGGCTGGGACCGTACAGGTCGGAGCTGCCGGTAAAACGGGTGGCGAATTCCGCCAGGGTCTGGTCCGCCCCGCGCCAGTAGTCGCGCACCGCGTCGCGATACTTGCCATTCCATTCGCTCCACAACACCGGAAAGTTGCCGACCTGGTAGCCGCCCTCGCCCAAATCCCACGGCTCGGCGATGAGCTTGACCTGACACAACACCGGATCCTGCAGGATGATGTCGAAAAAGGCCGACAAGCGATCGACTTCGTGCAACTCACGCGCCAGCGCCGAGGCCAGGTCGAAACGGAAGCCATCGACATGCATCTCCAACACCCAATAGCGCAGGCTGTCCATCACCAGTTGCAGGGTGCGCGGATGGCGCATGTTGAGCGTGTTGCCGCATCCGGTGAAATCAGCGTACAGCCGCCGGTTGAGCGGCTGCAGACGGTAGTAACTGAGATTGTCGATGCCGCGGAAGCACAACGTCGGGCCCAGATGGCTGCCTTCGGCGGTGTGATTGTAGACCACGTCGAGGATCACCTCGATGCCGGCCTGATGCAGCGCCTTGACCATCGACTTGAACTCCACCACCTGCTCCCCCATCGTGCCGCTGGATGAGTAGCGCAAATCGGGAGCGAAGTAGCCGATGGAGTTGTAGCCCCAATAGTCGGTAAGGCCACGCTCCACCAGCGCCCGGCTGCTCGCCGACTGATGCACCGGCATCAGTTCGACCGCAGTGATGCCCAGGGAGCGCAGATGCTCGATCGCGGGGGCACTGGCCAAGCCGGCATAGGTACCGCGCAGGTGAGCGGGAACCTCCGGATGGCGCCAGGTGAAGCCCTTGACGTGCACTTCGTAGATAACAGTCTCATTCCATGGGATGCGCAAAGGGCGGTCAGCGCCCCAGTCGAAGCGGTCGTCGACCACCACGCATTTGGGCATCACAACCCCACTATCGCGCTGATCCATCCGCAGGTCGCCCTCCGGGTGGCCGATCTCGTAGCCGAATAGCGCGTCGCTCCATCGCACCGGCCGGTCAATCGTGCGGGCATAAGGATCGAGCAGCAGCTTGTGCGGATTGAAGCGATGGCCAGCGGCCGGATCGTACGGTCCGTGCACGCGATATCCATATCGCTGGCCCGGCGCGATTCCGGGCAGGTAGACGTGCCAGACCTGATCGGATTGTTCGGTTATCTCGATTCGCGCCTGCTCGTCGTTGCCGTCGGCGCCGCCATACAGACACAGCTCGACCGCGGCCGCGTTTTCAGAAAAAAGCGCAAAGTTGACCCCTTCTCCATCCCAGGTCGCGCCCAGCGGGTAAGGCGTTCCCGGCCGCGTCCGTCCCCGTACGGCGGCTTGTGAAGCGCCAGAAGGCGTCATGGTTCCATCAACCCCTGCTGTTAGAAGTGTCCCACCTGCGAGCACACAGTTAAAGACAGGCCGCCGAAAGCCAACCTCTGTTCACAATGTGACCCAAGCAGGGCGCGTGCCGCAAATTGAGGCCAATCTGGCGCTCACCTGTCGCAAAAAGGGCCAGTTTGTTGGTTCCAATTGAAGCAACTCCGCAGGCCCCACCTTTGGTTCGCGCCCACTGCCGAGGGTTCAACCCTCTGGCACGACCAGTGCACCTTGGGCTTATGGTCAGCCAAATTAGCTGCTGGGAGGCAGGACCATGGCGCGGATTGATGCCCGTACGGTGAGAATCATTCCGACCGGCTTGGAGGGCAATCTCGCGGTCCCACCTGATGCGCTGGGCATCGTGCTGTTCGCCCATGGCAGCGGCAGCAGCCGTCTGAGCCCGCGCAATGTCTACGTCGCCCAGGCGCTACAAACGGTCAAGATCGCCACGCTGCTGTTCGACCTGCTGACCGAGGATGAGGCGATGGACCGGACGAACGTCTTCGACATCACCCTGCTCGCCGACCGCCTGCGCGAGGCGACCCAATGGATCAAGCGCGACGAGACCTTGTGTCACCTGCCGGTGGGGTACTTTGGCGCCAGCACCGGAGCGGCGGCGGCGTTGATCGCCGCGGTCGACAATGCCGATGTAAGCGCGATCGTCTCGCGCGGGGGCAGGCCGGATCTGGCCGGGGCGGCGCTGCGGCGTGTCACCGCGCCCACGCTGCTCATCGTGGGCGGCGACGACGACGTGGTCCTTGAGCTTAATCGCGAGGCGTATGCGCAGATGAGCTGCGAGAAGCGCCTGAGCATCGTGCCCGGCGCCACCCATCTGTTCGAGGAACCCGGAACCCTCGATGAGGTGGTAACATTGGCTTGCGAATGGTTCACCAAATATTTGGGCGCCGCCCTCCAAGGCGGCGCAAGGAGCAGCCATGTTCGCTGATCGCAAGGATGCCGGCTTGCAACTGGCCGCCGCGTTGAAGCAATTGCATCTGGAACTGCCGGTGGTGCTCGCCATCCCACGGGGCGGCGTACCGGTGGGTTTCGAAATCGCCCGCGCACTTGAGGCGCCATTGGATATTATCGTCGCGCGCAAGCTGGGCGCGCCCGGCCAGCATGAACTGGGGCTGGGCGCGATCGTTGACGGCGATCACCCGCAAAGCGTCCTCAATGAGGAAATCATCCGCGAACTCGACGTTCCTCCCGAATACCTGCAGCGCGAGATGGAAAACGAACTCAAGGAAATCCGCCGCCGTCAACAGACCTACCGCAAAGGGCGGGCGCCGGTGGACGTCAAGGGCCGGACGGTGATCCTGGTCGACGACGGGATCGCCACCGGTGGATCGATCCGGGCGGCGCTGCGCGGGGTGCGGCGAATGGGGCCGCAGAAGGTGGTCCTGGCGGTGCCGGTGGCACCCTCGGATACGATCGAATCCTTGCGCGGGGAAGCCGATCAAATCGTGTGTCTGGAATCGCCCGAATTCTTCCTGGCGATCGGCGAGTTTTACGAAGACTTCAGCCAGACCAGCGACGAAGAGGTGATCGCTCTGCTGGAGGCTGCCCACCGCCGCCAGGCGCAACCGCCCAGCCCGCCTACGGGCAAGGAGCGCCGGCCGCCCTCGCCATAGCCCGCTTCAGGCAACCGCGCCGCCGTTGACCCGGATCACTTCGCCGTTGACGGTGGTGTTGGCCGCCGACGCCACGAACACGATCACCGCCGCCACCTCTTCTGGGGTCGGCACGTGGCGGATGGGCGAGACTTTGGCCGCCTGTTCCACTGCCTGCGGCATCGCGCGGCGCACCGCCTCGGTCAGGGTCAGGCCGGGCATCACGACGTTGGTGAGAATCCCCTCAGGACCCAGCTCCTTGGCCAGCGTGCGGGTCAGCCCGTGCAGGCCTGCCTTGGCAGCGCCGTAGGTCGCCCCGCCGGGGAATCCGTCCGCCGCCACCACCGAGGAAACATTAACGATCCGGCCCCATCGCTGCGGCCGCATGTGCGGCAGGACCGATGCGATCGCGACGTGAGCGCCCTCCAAATTGCCGCGCAGCAAGTCGCGCCATTGTTCTGCGGGCACCTCCTCGAAGCGGCTTTGGACCACGGCCCGCTCGCCGGCGTGAAGGGCATTGTTGACCAGAATGTCGATGCGGCCCCATCGCGCCGCCGTGGCCTCCACCGCGGCCCGAATTGACTGCTCCGAGCTGAGGTCAAGCGCAATCGCAAAAGCGTCGCCGCCCTGCTCGCGGATCCCCGCCGCCACCGCCTCCGCACGCTCGCGCAGGCTGTGGTAGGTAACCGCAACCCGCGCCCCCTCGCGCCCCAAAAGCTCCGCGGTTGCCCGCCCAATCCCACGCGAACTGCCGCTCACCAATGCCACCCGATCCTTCAGTCCCAGGTCCATCCTAAGGCCGCCTCGCTTCTCTCCGGTTGAGGTCCAATCTTAGCCGCCCAGGCGGCGCCCGTTCCAGCCTATTTTTGCTCGGCGGCCACCAAGGCTTGGGCAAGCAAGTCCAGTGCGGCAGCGGCGAAGGCGCGCATATTGGCGACGCGGTCGCTGTCGCCGGTCTCCAGCGTGATGACGCGTTGGACCGGGCCGCACACCGCGATACAGGTGTGGCCCGGCGGGTCGCCATAACGGTTGCCGGTGGGACCGGTCGCGCCGCTTTCGGCGATACCCCAGCTTGCCGCGAAGCGCTCGCGCGCCACCCGCGCCAGCAGTGACGCGTATGGTTCACTCGCCCCGCGCATCCCGGCTACGGCGGCGTCCTGGATGTCGAGCAGGGAACAACGCGCCCTCAGCGTGTAGACCACAGCGCCACCCAGAAAATAAGCGGAGGCGCCGGGCACGGCGAGCAATGCGGCCGAAATCAGACCGCCGGTTGACGACTCCGCTACTACGACTGTTTCGCGGCGGGCTTTAAGGGCGGCTGCCAGTCCTTGGGCGCGCGGCAAGAGATCCTGCATCGGTGTCCTCCTCCATCTGAGAGGGGTCCGAATTTACACCAAAGCACGGTATTTTGCTCGATTCGGATGGATAACGGTTTCGCCCCCGCAAACGAAAGCTGCCGCCGAGGCGGCCAGAAGGCCAAGCCGGCCACCCTCCAGCCTGCCTTGGCCTGGCCCAAAAACCCCAGTTGATGATCAAAAGACCGGTCAGTTGGTTGAAGTGGGCATGCGCGCTCATCCGCCGGGCGCTTTGCGGGCGAATCGTGCAAGCGGGCAGATTCTATTTGCCGTGTTGAGCGGGCCGAAAACTCCCTGCCCTGTCCTCAACATCGCGATGGTACTGTCATCGGGCGGCTCAAGCAGCCCGAGGTCGGGAGAGTCACAGGCCGCATCCCCCGCTATCCGAGCGTTCCCCTGCTCTGACTCGGCTGCATCTGTCCCTGTTGTTGCGCCATCTGTTGGTGATTGTTGACCGCCGCGTCGTGGTTCATCAGCAGCCCGGCCACCACCATCCCGGTACCGATCATGGAGATGGCGATAAAGGCGAACGCCCCGCCGCCCTGTCCCTTGACCGCCGCCACGAAAGCCAGGCTGACTACCAAGCCGAGGATCAGTGCCCCGACAAAGGTCATCATATTTGGCGACCAGTGAAATTTCATGTGTTCCCACCCCTTACGAGCAAAATTCTCCGCCGATGCGAAAACGCGCCGGCTCTTCATCCTCTACTTATTGTCGAAGCCGTGCTGGCGCGCCGCAAGTTTACGCTTGCCAAAAAAGAACGACTGCACAACCCCAATGCGTCAGAGCCTTGCGCGGACGCGCGAGGCAAATTCAGGAATCACCGCCAACGCACCCCAGCCCCGGTGTGGTTACCGCGCCCCCACCCGAACACGCTACTCTTCGATGGCGATCGCCTGTTCGGGACAGCCGAGCATTGCCTTGCGGGCCTTCTCCTCCAGGCCTTTGGGCACCTCGCTGAGGATGACTTCGCTATGGCCGTCTTCCTCACGCAGCCCAAACAGTTCAGGCGCCACACGGTGGCACAGCGTATGGCCCTGACATTTGTTGGCGTCGACCCGTACTCGCATCAAGCAAAACTCCTGACCGTAAATTAAAAAGGCAATTTCAATACCCGCGTGTCCTGTCGACCAGGTTCAGCATCGGGCGTCCGGCCTTCCAGCGCCGCAGGTTTTCAACGAACACCTGGCAGGCTTCCTCGTTATAGCCCTGCTTGGCGCCGGAGATGTGCGGTGTCAACAGAACGTTTTCGATGTCCCACAGCGGGCTTTGGGTGTCCAGCGGTTCAGGCGTCGTTACGTCCAGCCCCGCACCGCCCAGCTTGCCGCTCTTGAGCGCTTCGATCAGTGCGTCCTGATCGATTACCTCGCCCCGTCCGACGTTGACCACATAGGCTTTGGGCCGCGCGACCGCGAACTCGCGCGCGCCCAGGAAATGGCGGGTCTCGGCTGTAAGCGGCAGCGTCACCACGACGAAGTCGCTAAGCTGCATCAGCTCGATGCGTTCTGCGGGACCGAACCATCGCTGCGGAATCATCCCCTGCGGATCGCCGACCCCCGCCGGACACCATCCGGGGTCGGCACGATCATGCGGATTGCGCTTGAGCGCGAGCACCTCCATGCCGAAGGCCTGAGCCAAACGTGCGGTCTCCCGTCCGATTGACCCATAGCCGACGATGCCCACCGTCTTGCCGCGCAGGTCGAAAACGGTCTTCATGAAATAGCGGTTGGGCAGCCATTCATGACGCTGCTGCGCGCGCAGCGGCAGATGCAGTTGATGGGCGTAGGCGAGCATCGAGCCCAGGATGTACTCGCCGATCGTGGTGCCGTGGATGCCGCTGCTGTTGGTGAGCAGGAGGCCGGGCAGTTCGAAGACACCCGCGGCCAGCGCGTGCTCCACGCCGGCGCTCATCAGGTGAATCCACTTAAGCTTCGGCGCCTTGCTGGCCAATGCGGCAGGGACGCGAAAGGTCACCATCACATCGCAATCGGCCAGCGCCGGCTCCATACGCTGCGGCTCGAAGGGACTGAAACCTTCGAGAATTTCCGCCCCGCCCGAGGCCTCCTGGATGAGCGCACGTTGACGGTCGGTAAGCCGCATCGTGACCAGGATCTTCATGTCTGAAGCCAGTATCAGAAAGCGTGCGGCGCCCTCAAGCATGCCGCTGCCGCGCGCCCGTAAACCGATGGACATTCAGCCGCGTGCAAGGCAGAGGTCGGATGAGGCCGGCCGCCTTCAGGACGGCGCGCCGGTTTCGCGCCGGCGCCGCACTTCGTCCATCATCCGGGACAGCCCGGCCACGATTGCTTGATGTGAGACGGGGGTGGCAGGCGAGAATCCCACGGCGAGCCGGAAGGAGCGGTAACCGGTCACGCTTCCGGCCAGCAGGGCCGCCATGTCGATGGATTCGTCCTCGGTCCATCGCTGGGTCTGATCGGAGGGCGCCAATCGGCTGGCGACCCGGCGCAACAAGTCGCCCATCGCCTCGCGCAGCCGCGGATTGCCGCCCCGGCCGTGGGTTAGCAGACCGCGCGCCTGATTGATCAGGCCCAGGTACTCGGGATGATGGTCGAGGAACGCGCAATAGCATTGCACCAGCCCGTCGAGCGGACTGGCACTATCCAGCGCGGAGAAGTGGTCCTGTTCCAGGATGGTGATGCCCTGGATGATCAACTCCGCCAGCAGCGTCTCCTTGGAGTCGAAGTAGTTGTAAAAGGCGCCCTTGGCAAGGTCGACGCGCTCGGTGATGTCCTCGATGCGGGTGCCGTCAAATCCGCGATTACTGAACAAGACGATGGCGGCTTGCAACAAGGCTTGGCGCGTCAAGTGCTTTTTGCGCTCACGCCGACCGGTCATGGCCGTTCACCGCAACCTGGTTATGGCCCGGCGCTTACTCCGCCTACAGCGTCGCGTGCCCGAGCCCTGTCCTGTGCGATCCATCAAGGGGCGGCGTAATGTGCCAACAGCAGGGCTTTAAGCGCCCTGGCGTCATGCCCCCCGAACGCCATCCCGCGCAAAGGCCTGAGCGTGGCACCTCCCACTGCCGCTTCGGCACGGCGGGAATTTACTCGCCTGTCAACGCGTGTTCAAGCCTGACCGTGTGCGCCCTAATCGGTGACGGCGCCCAAACTGGCGGAAGACACCTGCGCTGCATATTTGGCCAAAACGCCGCGCGTATAGCGCGGCGGCGGCTCGCGCCAGGCCTCGCGCCGCCGGCGCATCTCATCATCGGAGATGTTGAGCTGCAGAATGCGCTGATGGGCATCGATCGTGATCGAGTCGCCCTCCTTGATAAGCGCGATCGGACCGCCCACTTGAGCCTCGGGCGCGACGTGCCCCACCACCATCCCATAGGTGCCGCCGGAAAAGCGCCCGTCGGTAATAAGCCCGACCGACCCGCCCAGTCCCTTGCCAGTGATGGCCGAAGTCGGCGACAGCATCTCGCGCATCCCCGGCCCGCCTTTGGGTCCCTCGTAGCGGATTACCACTACATCGCCGGCCTTGATGCGGTCGGCCAGGATCGCTTCGAGCGCCGACTCCTCGGTTTCAAACACTCGCGCCGGACCGGTCATCACCGGTGTTTTGAGCCCGCTGATCTTCGCCACGCATCCTTCAGGTGCGAGGTTGCCGCGCAAAATCGCCAGATGCCCTTCCGGATAGACGGGGTTTTCCCACGGGTGGATCACGTCCTGATCGGGACGCGGAGTTGCCGGCACGTCCTTGAGCACCTCGGCCACAGTCTGCCCGGTGATGGTCAACGCCTCGCCGTGCAGCACGCCGTGTTCGAGCAGGATCTTCATCACCTGCGGGATGCCGCCGGCGCGATGCAGGTCGGTGGTGACATAGCGGCCCGAGGGCTTTAAGTCGCACAGCACAGGCACGCGCTTGCGGATGGCTTCGAAATCATCCAGCGAAAGCGGCACCTGGGCGGCGTGCGCAATCGCCAGCAGATGGAGGATGACGTTGGTTGAACCGCCGATCGCCATCGCCACCGCGATCGCGTTCTCGAAGGCCTTGCGGGTCAGGATCTGGCGCGGCAGCAGTTGCTTTTCGATGGCGCGCACCAGCACGCGTCCCGATTCGGCGGCGCTGTCGGCCTTTTCCTTGTCCTCGGCCGCCATGGTCGAGGAAAACATCAGGCTCATCCCCATCGCCTCGAACACCGAGGACATGGTGTTGGCGGTGTACATCCCGCCGCACGAGCCCGCGCCCGGGCAGGCGCGCCGCTCCACCGCCATCAGCTCCTCCTCGGTGATGCGCCCGGCACTGTACTCGCCCACCGCTTCGAAGGCGCTGACGATGGTCAGGTCGCGGCCGGCCCAATGGCCGGGCTTGATGGTGCCGCCGTAGACGAAGATGCCGGGGATGTTCATGCGGGCAATCGCCATCATCGCGCCGGGCATGTTCTTGTCGCAGCCGCCCACCGCAACCAATCCGTCCATCGACTGTGCGTTGCAGGCGGTTTCGATCGAATCGGCGATCACTTCGCGCGAGACCAGCGAGAACTTCATCCCCTCGGTGCCCATCGCGATCCCGTCGCTGACCGTGATGGTGCCGAACACCTGCGGCATCGCGCCCGCCTCATGCACCGCGGCCTGAACTCGTTCGGCGAGCATTCCCAGGCTGATGTTGCACGGGGTAATCGTGCTGTAGCCGTTGGCCACTCCGACAATGGGCTTGGTGAAGTCGTTATCGCCGAAGCCCACCGCACGCAGCATCGAGCGATTGGGAGAACGTTGAATACCTTGGGTGATGGTCCTGCTTCTTAGTTGCGGCATTTTATTTCCATAGCGCAGCGCATGGGCATCGTCCATACCGCGGACCGCTGCCAGCCCTTAGCGCACCGTCACACCCAGATAAAAGGTCCGCTGGGGCGGTGCGCTCTTCTCCCACGGCCGCACGTAGTCAAGTTCAAGATCGGTCGAGCCGCCGCTGGCCGCAACAAAGCGGAAGACCTGCGTGGCGGGCGCACCCGGGATCGGATTGGCCGCCTTCAACAACTGCGGCTCGCCCTGCTGGTGCAGCACCTTGTCGTCGATCTGGCTTATTTTCCAGGAAAAGCCCGTCCCCGGCGTTGTCTTGAGTGACACCACCAAAGTGTCGCCGACGGCGATCGTCACGGCGTGACGGTTGTCGGCCTCAGTGACTGCGGTCGTGCTGGCGCGCACCGTTTCTCCTCCCTGTGAACAAGCGGCCAGCGCCGTCAACGCGGCCAGGGCGAGCAGGCCAAAGCCTGCTCCAGCCGCCACCCGGCGCCAAGACGGTCGGTGAGCGGGACAGCTTGCACGAAACGGCCTGCGGTTTTGCATATCCTCTGGCTTTGCCGCTTTAATGCTGCACCATCGGATAACGCGCAGACAAGCCATGGCTGGCCTGCGGCCCACCCGAAGGATTATGATGGCGCATCCGGCAACACTCGGCGAGGGTTTCATGAAACTGATCCACACCGCGTTTGAACCCGCCGGCGCGGGTCCCTTCCCGGCCATCCTCGCGTTTCACGGCTGGGGCGCCAACGCCTTGGACCTGCTCGGCCTGGCTCCTTATGTCGGTGGCGGCAGCTTCCTGATGCTGTGCCCGCAGGGCCCGCTGGAAGTGCCGTTGGGCGGAGCGGTCGGTTACGGATGGTATCCGATATCGATGGGCGGCGACCGTCCCGTCCGCGCCGACGTCGAGTCAACCGTCGCGGCCGCGGCGGAGTTTGTCGACCACGCCATGGCGCGCTATCCGATCGATGCGCGCAAGCTGGTGGTGCTCGGCTTCAGCCAGGGAGGCGTAATGGCTTACAATCTGGCGATGCGTCAGCCCCAACGCTTTGCCGCCCTGGTTGGCATCTCGACCTGGTTCCCACCCGAACTGGTGGAAAAGGCCGCCAATCGCGAGGCGCTCCAACAGTTGCCCACGCTCATCCAGCATGGCAGTTCCGACCCTGCGATCGACGTGGCGCGCGCCCGTCAGGCGGTGGAAACGCTGCGCACCCTGAAGATGCCGCTGGTCTATCGCGAATACGACTGCGGCCACGAAATCAACGCCCAGGGCCTGCGCGACCTGTCCAACTTCCTGACCGAAAAGGTGATCAGCCCGATCCTGCGCGTGTAGCCAAAAAGCCGCTTGATGATCAACGGATAGTGATCCGGGCTACTGCCTGCACTCGCCGCGCGATTCGGGGGCGAATCACACGGCGGGCTCAGTTGGCTCCGCCCTATTCCCGCCACGAACCGTTCTGCCCGTCGCCCCGGTTGTCTTGTCTGAAATCCGTCCACATGGGCTTGGCTAGCCGTCCTCGAATTCCTCGGGTTTTCTGATTTCGCCGGAGAAGAAGTAGGCCTGCGCCGATTTGCCCAGGGCGTAGGTGCCGGCGCCCGCAATTGTGCCCGATACTACCGGGCCCGCACCAGGGATCAGTTTGATCAGTTGCTGGGCCACGGTGCGCATCCCGACCGCGCCGCCCACGTTGATGCCGGCGGCGGCCAGGTATTGTGTGGCGGAGCCGAGGGAAAGCTGTTGGCAGGAAAGCCCTGCGATGACCGCGATCATCATCAGTTGCAGCGGGGTGAGTACTGCGATGTCAGCCACCGGGATGGGCGAGCTGCCGATCGCGGTCGCGATGCCGGCAAAGCGCTTGATTATCGAATCGGACAGACGGCGCAAAAACTCTTTGCGCTGCTGGGCCTGGTAGAAATCAAGCCGCGCGCTCTTGGGCAGCCGGTCTCCGATCGCCTGCACCAGCATCTCCACGTTCCACGGCTCGTCCTCTTCGTAGCTAAAGACCGGCACCACGCAGAATACGTTGCGCTGGTTAGGATCGAACTCGTAGCCGCGGTAGGGCGTGTTGAGGTCCAGCGCCCGCACCCCGGTTTTGATTTGCAGCGCGTCGCTGACAAAGTAATCCAGCGCCTCCTTGATTTGCGCCGCCTTGCGCGAATAGCGCTCGGGCGGCCATTCGCGCGGATTGCCGATGATGTCGGGCTTGCTCAGCACCACCACCAG
>JAJPHZ010000001.1 GCA_021325025.1 Pseudomonadota bacterium
CGACCCCAGGATTAGGAATCCTGTGCTCTATCCTGCTGAGCTAAGGGGGCGCGTCTTGAAGATAAAGGATTTCCGTTGAGGAAGCATCAGGCGCGGACTGCGGTTGATGGCGGGTGATACTTGCCGGCTCCTTTGACCCGATTGACATCGGCACCGCCGCCGCGACAGGTTAGGACGCCTGGGAGAGTGGCCGCGATGAAGATCGGCGTCGGAGCGTTTATCGATGAGAGCACGCAGCCGCCGGATGTGATTGGACGGCTGTGCGAAAAACTGGGGTTCGAGTCGATCTGGCTGCCCGAGCATCCGGTGATGCCGGTGGCGACGGTGCCGCCGCAGACCAGCGTCAGCGAGCGCGTGTTCGAAAGCCAACAGGTGCCCGACTGGTACACGCGCATCCCCGACCCCTTCGTCACCCTGATGGCGGTAGCGGCCGCCACCACGCGGCTTAGGCTGGGCACCGGGGTTTGCCTGGTGCCCGAGCATGAACCGATCACGCTGGCCAAGACCGTCGCCACGCTCGACCTTTTCTCCGGTGGCCGCTTTCTGTTCGGAGTCGGCGCGGGCGGTATCCGCGAGGAGTCCGCGGCGATGGGCGTGGATTTCCGCCGCCGCTGGGTGATGACGCGCGAGTACCTGCGCGCGATGAAGGAGCTGTGGAGCAAGCCCGTATCGCAGTTCGACGGCGAGTTCGTCAGCTTTCCGGCGCTGAAATCCCTGCCCAAACCGCTGCAAAAACCCCATCCCCCGATCCACATCGGCGCCGGCGGCATCGGCCCCAGTTCGGCGCGCGCGCTGCGCGACACGGTCGCGCTGGGCGACGGCTGGGCGCCGGTGGCGATCCCGCCTAATCAATTGGTAAAGGAATTAGCCACATTGAAGGAGCTGTGCGCACAGGCCGGACGCGACTTCAGCGCGCTCGAAATCACCATCTTCATGCCCATCGAGCAGGGCAACCCGCGCGACACCTTGCGCGCTTACGAAGCGGCCGGCGCGCATCGGCTGGTCTTTACCCTGTTCGCGCCGCAGCTTACGGAACCGATGCTCGCGGAGCTTGCGCGGCGCTACGTGGGCGGCTGATTGCACGCCAAGCCAAGCGGTCGATGGAAAATGAAAATCGGCATTCTCGCCTACATCAATGAAAACACGGCCCCCGCCGACGCGATTGCGCGCCGCTGCGAGGAGTTGGGATTTGAGTCGATCTGGCTGCCCGAGCATCCGGTCATGCCGGCCCGCTTTGCGCCGCCGCAGACCAAAGTCAGCGAGGAAGCCTACCAGGAGCGCGCGGGCGACTGGTACGCGCGCATCCCCGATCCCTTCGTGCTGCTGACGATGGCGGCGGCGGCGACCACGCGCATCCGCCTTGCGACCGGAATCTGCCTGGTGCCCGAGCATGAGCCGATCACGCTGGCCAAGACGGTCGCGACTCTGGATTACTACTGCGGCGGGCGGCTGCTGTTTGGCGTGGGTGCCGGCGGCATCCCGCAAGCGTCGGCGATCATGGGCGTGGACTTTCGGCGCCGATGGGACGTCACGCGCGAATACATCGGCGCCATGAAGGAGCTGTGGACGGCGCAGGAGTCGCGCTTTGAGGGCGAGTTCGTGCGCTTTGCGCCGGTCAAATGCTTTCCCAAGCCGCGCCAGAAACCGCATCCGCCAATCCATGTCGGCGCCGGCGGCATCACACCCAACTACCAGCGCGCGCTTAGAAACACGGTTGCATTCGGCGACGGATGGGCGCCGCTGGCGGTTGCGCCGCAGCGGCTCGTCGAGGACCTCAAGACGCTCAAGGAATTGTGCGCGCAGGCTGGACGCGATTTCAACGCGCTTGAGATTTCCATCTTCTTTCCGGTCGAGCTGCGCGACCCGCGCGAGACAATCCGCGCCTACGAAGCGGCCGGGGCGCATCGTTTGGTCTTCAACCTGTGGGCGCCGCAGAAGAACGATCCCGCGCTCGACAACCTCGCGCGCCGCTACCTCAACGCCTAGCAGCTGTTGAAAAAGGATTTTCACAGCCTGCTCCCTCTCTCTTATCTCTCCCACAGGGAGAGAAGATTAAGGAAGGAAGCCACTTCTCATGCAGGGTGTTGAGGACCACCAGCCTGGTAAACTTTAAAATCCTACTTTCTCAACACCCTGCGAGCGATTCATCGGCGCTTGATAAATCAGCGCAGCAGCCGTAAGGATCGGCATCGCGGACGCCAAGTCCAAAAGCGTCGCCAAGCAGGGGAGTCGCCGATGCCGAATGAGCCGCGAGCGCTGGCCGGAGTACGGGTGCTGGAGCTGACCAACTATATTGCTGGGCCGATAGTGGGCCGGATGATGGCCGACATGGGAGCCGAGGTCGTCAAGCTGGAAATGCCGCCGCGCGGCGATTACAACCGCGGCCCGATGCCGCCGGCCGACGCCGCGCAGCGCTACAGTCCGGGGCACGCCTTTTATAACCGCGGCAAGCAGAGTCTGTGCGTCGATCTCAAACGGCCCGAGGGCGCCGCGCTGGTGCGCGAGCTAATTGCGCATTTCGACGTGTTCATCGAAAACCTCACGCCCGGCCTGGTGCGCAAGTACGGTCTTTCGTGGGAGCAACTGAGCGCCGTCAATCCGCGCCTGATCATGTGTTCGGTGTCGGCCTTCGGCCAGACCGGCCCGCTGGCGACCTTTGCCGGCACTGACGCAATCGCGCAGGCGATGTCGGGCATCACCTCGATGACCGCCGACGCGCACGGCACGCCCATCTTCACCGGGGTGTTCATGGCAGACGGCAACGCCGGCGTCAGCGCCTATGGCGCGGTGGTAACCGCGCTGTTCTTCCGCGAAAAATCGGGGCTGGGACAGTACATCGACCTGTCGCTCAGCGAATCGATCTTCCATCTGCACGACAATTCGCTGTGCAGTTGGCTGTTCAGCAAAGGCGCCGAAGTACCGGCCCCCTTCGGCAGCCATCGCAACGGCGACGGACCGCACGGCTACTTCAAGACGCCCGACGGCTACCTGATCCTGGTCGTCCTGACCCATCGCTGGAAGCAGTTTACCGAGGCGATTGGCAAGCCGGAACTGGCCGAAGATCCGCGCTTCCTCACCATGCAGGGCCGTTCGGATAACCGCTACGTGCTGGCCGCCATCGTCGAGGAGTGGATCCAGAACAATTTCAAAACCCGCGAGGAGGCGATCCGCTTCTTCCGTGACGCCGGGCTGATCGCGGCTCCGGTGCTGAGCGTGCCCGAGGCGGTCAACCATCCGCAGTTCAAAGAGCGCGGCACGATGGAGTCGATCGAGGTCCCCAACTTCGGTCCGATCCCGCTGCCCAAGGCGCCCTTTCACATGTCGCGCACGCCCTCGCGCATCCCGCCCACCATCGCGCTGCTGGGCGAGAACAACGCCGAGATACTGCAAAATTTTCTCGGCTATGGCGCCGAACGAATCGCGGCGCTATTGGACAGCGGCGTCATCGCCCAGGACCCGGCGCTGGCGCATCACGGCTGACGGCGCATTCGCACGCACTTGAGAAATCCGTCCGCCATCCATAAGTGACGGGTGAACTCGCAAGGAGACAGCCATGAGCGACGTGCTTAGCGGCAAAGTAGCGTTGGTGACCGGCGGCGCGTCGGGGATCGGCCGCGCGACGGTCACAGGCCTGCTCAAAGTGGGCGCGGCGGTCGCAATCCTCGACCGCGACGAGGCCGGAGTCAAAGAAGTTGCCGAGCAGGGGCGCGCCAGGGGCGGCAATACGCTGGCCGTGCCCTTCGACTTGACCAATCTCAAGGCCATCCCCGACGTCGTGGCGCAGGTGGTGCACAAGCTGGGACGCATCGACATCCTGGTCAACGCTGCAGGTGTCGCCGGGCGGGGCCAGCCGCTGCTCAAGCTTGAAGAAGAGGACTGGGACTTTATTTACACAGTCAACCTCAAGGCGCCGATGCTATTGATGAAGCATGTGGCCCAGCACATGGTCGAGCGTGGCGGCGGCGGACGGATCGTCAATATCAGCTCCAGCTCGGCCTTCCGCGCGCGCCAATCGCCCGCCGCCTACGCCAGCTCCAAGGCGGCGATCGTGCAGTTGACGCGCTCCGCCGCCGCGGAGTTGGCGCAGTACGACATCAACGTCAATGCCGTGGCGCCCGGCTTCACCATCACCGGCATGACACGAGCGATGGGCGAGGAGCGCTTTCAGCGCGCGGTCAGCAGCGGTCCGCTGGAAAATCTCTTCCATCGCCCCTCGCAGCCCGAGGACGTGGCGGAGGCGATCGTGTTCCTGTGCCTGCCCGGCAGCCGCCAAATCACCGCACAGACCATCCACACCAGCGCCGGCGCGGTGATTCGCTGACGCGGCGCTCAGTTGCCGTAGGGAAACTTGCCGTCGGGACGCGCGACGTAAGCCTCGATCGGAAATCCGTCGGGGTCCTCGAACAGGAACATGAAGCCGGGGGCACTTTCCTCGAAATTGCCGATCGTGTGCTCCCGGACTTTGACGCCGCGCGCCTTGAGTTCGGCCAGCGTTTTTTCGGGCTCAGTGATGCCGACCGTGAGATGGGAAAGGCCCAGGGCGTTGGTCTGCGGAGGTTCGCGCAGGGGCGGACTGGCCGGCTGATCGAAGTGAATCAACTCCAGCCGATAGCCGTCGCGCATCAGCAGCCAGACGGTGAACTCGGCCTTGGCAAATCCCATCACCTGGGCCGGACCGGGCTTGTCGTAGCGGATTTTCGCAATCTCCTTGAAACCGAGCACGTCGCGATAAAACGGCACCGACTTTTGCGGGTCGGAGATGCCGATCGATACGTGCAGGAACTGGGTTATCGCCATGGTCTACTCCGGGGCACGGACAATTGACGTGGCCGGCAGCCTACCACAAGCCGGGGGGCGGCGGGATCATCGCAAGCCATCGCCGCTACGGACGACCGGGCCTGGGAGCCGCGTAGGGAGCCGGCGGGCAGGGGTTGGGTCCGCAGCCGCCGTAAGGACGCGGGTATACATACGGGGCGTAGCCGGGTGGCATGGTTCTGAATGCGGCGCCGCTGCCGCCCAATCCGATCGCCAATCCCAACGCGATGAGCGGAATCAGAGCATTGACCAGATTGGACGGGGAATTCTGCTGGCTCAGATACATCTGCACTTGCTGATTGTATAGCTGACGGGCACCCTCGGACCGCTGGTTGAGATAGGCTTGGGTGTCCTGCAGTTGATCATCCCCTGCCCCGGCTGCCGGCAAGGGAGTTGAAGGCGATCGCATGGACAAAAGCTCGGGCCGAATCCTGATCCGGTTGGTGATGACGATCCGCGGATCATTTAGAAACAGGCGCGTCCTTTTTTCGGCGTTGCTCTTGCCCAGCTCGGTGGCAGTGTAGCCGGAGAGCATCACCGATCGACCGCCCTCGGGCGATTTCAGAACCTGCGCACTGACCAGCGGCAACCGGTTGCGCTTTAGGAAGTCGGTCAGGCGGCGGCTCTGTTCGGTATCGACGGTCGGGGTTGCGGCGAGCGCGGCGGGAAGCGGGGCCAGCGCCAACGTCAGCCACGCCAGCACTGCCAGCAAGAAGGAGCAACTCCTGGTTCGCCTTTTCATGGCGATTCCTGTGGCACCCAGGTCTTAGCCCGTCCTTGTCAGACGCATTTTCCGGACCACACCGAAGCTGGTGCCCATAGCAGCGCTCCCAAACGCGCCGATTTGGATTCCTGGCAGCACCGCGTGTCAGCGCACCGGATTGTCCCCAACGGGGGCAGGCGATTGACGCCAAGCGCTACAACGATCGATGGCGGCTTTCCATACCGAGGCGGTGCAAGCGACTCTCCAGCGCCGGGCTTCAAGTAAAACCATCTGCCTCGTGGGGCCGGAATCAACGGGTGTCTGACACTTTCTCGGACAAGACCTCGACAGGAAGGCGGCACATAAATTGCGCTCGCCTCGGCTGAGTGCGGACAAAATGACGTCCGTTTCCATGCTCCTAATGCCGCTTAATCCTCGGCGCCATGGCAAGCAGGATAGCCATTGAGTCCAGGAGGTCCGCCGTGTGCCGACGGTTCTGGTTGCTGGCGTTGTCGTTAACGCTCGGATGCGCGGCCAACAGCTATGAGACGCGGCCGTTCTTTCAACAGGAGTATGAAGCAGACACGCATGGCCTGAAGACTGGGTTGGATCATTTGGTTGAACTGGACCCCGGGGGCTTTCGAGTGTTTGTCGCGTCGGACTATCTGCAACATGCTCCGGCTCGTATCGCCGTGCTGCCCTTTGCCGACACCGGCAGCGCCAACTTTACGATCGACAAGATACCGGTGACCTTTCGCAATCGCGAACAACGCATCAGATGGGCTTGGACGGACGCGCAGCGGCTGCGGCGAGCGATCCAGGGTTATCTGTCGCAGCGTGAATTTACCCCAATCAATCTCGGCGGTATCGACGCGGTACTGCGCGTGCGGGGTATCGACACCCCCGCCCGGCTGTCGCAGGTGCCGCCCCAGGTCCTGGGTAACTGGTTAGGGGTGGACGCGGTCGTGTACGGCGCGATCCGGAACTACGAGGCGTATTACCTGGGCCTGCTCGCCGCCTGGCGCGTGAGCGTCGAGGTCACCATCGTGTCAACTCACAACGGGGATGTACTTATCGCGGCCGACGGCACCCGCTTTGATACCAGTTTGATGGTGGCCTTGAGTGCGGAAGATATAGCGATCTCGGCCGCAGAAAACCTCCTTCAACTGCGCGATATCAACCTGGCCCGCTCCGAGGAAGAGGCCTGCCGCGAGATTGTTCGTCGCATACCGGTATCCAACTACCTGGAGCATCTCAACCAGCAATCCGCCCTGGATTACGCGGAAGATTCTCCCCTGCAAACCTGGGGTGGTGAGCCGAGCGCAAATGATCGGCAGCGGCAGGCATCAGGCAGCAATTCAATCTTCAGTCCCCTTAGACTGACTCGCCATACAAATCATTAGCAAGGAGAAAGCAAGATGAAAGTCGAACAATTGATGACACGCAATGTAAAGACGTGCACGGAAGCGGACACCCTCAACCGCGCCGCGCAACTGATGTGGGAGGCCGACTGCGGCTTCATTCCGGTGATTAGCGCCGACGGCAATGGAAAGCTGGTCGGAGTCCTGACCGACCGCGACATCGCGATGGCGGCATATACGCAGGGCAAGCAGCTCTGGAGTATTCCGGTGGGGACCGCGATGGCGCGCAACGTGATCGTGTGCCACACCCGAGACGGAATCAGTCAGGCCGAAGCAATCATGCGCGACAATCGTATCCGGCGTCTTCCGGTTTTGGACGACCAGGAACGGCTGGTGGGCATTCTGTCGCTTAACGACATCGCCCGCGAGGCCGAGCGCGAGACTGCGGCCGGCAAACGCGCCGAAGTCAGCCCGGAGGAAGTGTCGCGCACGCTTGCCTCCGTGTGCCAACCGCGGATATCGCGCGAGATGACGGCCGTGGCGTGAAGACAGCGACCGCTGCTCGAGCCCCGACCCGAGGTCCGGATACGCGCCGCGCCCGCCGAACGTCAAGATTGCCGAAGGCCACCGCCGCTGGCGGTGCGCAGCGGACTTGACGACGCGAGCGCGGCGCTCCCATCAAGCGGCAGAAGCGGCACGGCGTGCTGTGCGCCCGAGGCAGGAAGTGTCGCTATCCCCGCCCGCCAACGCAAACGGCGAACGCCTCAGGCGTGAGACAGTTGCTTGACCACCTTCATCAGCGCCTTGACATCGATCGGCTTGTAGATGATCGCTTCGGCGCTGATATTGTCCACTAACCCGCTGGCGGTCATTACTACTACAGGTAGGGATTCGAGCCGGGGATCGTTTTTCTGCCGTTCCAGGACTTCCCATCCGCTCATTTCAGGCATCATCAGGTCCAGGATCATCAAGCCCGGCGCCCGGGCGTCGATGCACTCCAGCGCCTCACGGCCGTTGCCCGCGCACACTACCGCATAGCCTTGACGCGATAAGAGCTGCGCCAGCAGGTCGCGGCAATCGGGATCATCGTCGACGACTAAAATCGTTCCCTTGTCGGCGCGCTGATGCATTTGACTGGACCCGTGATAACTCAAACCCGCCGCCAATCTTCACTCGGCACCGGACGCAAGCGCCGTGCCATATGTCGCAGCCGACAAAGTTGCAAACTTGTGGCGAATAGAGCAGAATTAAGCAACCATCAAGCAAAAGCTTCCGCGCGTCAGGCCCTCCCCGCGGTTTGTAGAAAATTCATCGTACTCGAAATGGCGGTTGGAAACACTCAGGCGGCTGATCGTCACCTGACCAAATCGCGAGGCTGGCAACAGCCGGTCTGGGTGCAGGGAGTTCCGTTTCAGGATGGGTGGCGCGGCAAGCGGACCGAAAAGGTCGTCCCCGCCTGCGCAGAGGAGGTCACTGCGATGGTGCCGCGATGCGCGGAGACGATTTCGTTGACGATAAACAGGCCCAGCCCCAGGCCAGTTCTGTTTTGGTCAGGATTGCGGCCATGAACCAGCGGATCGAAGATAGTGCCCAGCATCTCCCTGGGTATCGGCGGACCGTCGTTGTGCACCTCCAGCACCACTGCTTCCTCGTCGCCGGTCGCGGTCAGCGCAACGCGGTTGCCACTACCGTGCTGGATCGCGTTGAGCAGCAGGTTGGAAACTGCCTGCTTGAGTCTTTCAGGATCCCAATGCCCGCCCAACTCCCCGTTGACCCGCAGGTCGATGATGAAGCCTGGGTTGGTCGATTGCACTTCCTCGACGATTTCGCGCAACGCCGAACCCAGATTAATCGGCATCAATGCGATGGGCATCGGACTTCCCAACCGCCCGCGCGCGAAATCCAGGATGTCACCGACCATGCCGTCCAGGCGGCGGACGCTGCCCAGGATTCGCTCCACGGTCTTGCGCTGCCGGTCGCTCAGGTCGGGCGCTTCACTGAGCGCGACCGCGCCCAGCAAAATCGAATTGAGGGGATTGCGCAGGTCGTGCCCAAGCATGCCCAGGAACCGGTCGCGATACCTGGCTTCACGCTCTTCATAAATCGAAACGCTGTGCTCCACCGCCTGGTCGATGGCCTCGGTCAGCCGGCTCATCTCTTCGGCCCCATGGGCAAAGCCCGCCGGATCGCTGGCCCGCCATAAGCGCAGGATTGAGGAACGCAAGGCGCGGTATTCGGCAATTATCTGCGCCAGATCGAAGCCCGACTCGATGCGCAGGTCGACGTGGACGGCGGCGACGCGCTCGATGGGCACGCCGCTTGCCTCACCGCGGCTGGGCATCGCTTGCGCGACGCCGGGCAGCGGCCGTTCAACATCGTCGGCAATCGATTGCAGGATCGCCGCCGCATAGGCGCGCAACAGCCATCTGGGCAGCGCAGCCCCCGGCCTGAGTGTTTTAACGAACTCCTCCCATTCGTGCAGGATTCGCTCGGCGTCACTCCTGATAAAAGCTGCCAGACGCATCATACCGCCCCCCATTAAAGCTTAGGACGGCTGCCTATTGGTGCCAACCGAAAATACTGAGGAAGAGTTCCAAAAACCTCAAAGGAGACACCCGGGTGCTGCAAAACCGCACCATCTGGAGTATGCCTTGCACAATCGAACCTAATCACGGACGGCCGGCGCCGCCAGCAGCGCCGGCCACAGCGAGGCAGCAACATCATGAAGATCGGATATTTCAGCGTCGGCGTGGGCCCTTCGACCAATCCGCAATGGCTGCGGACTATCGCCACCAACGCGCAGCGCCTGGGCTTCGCCACCATCTGGGCGCCCGAGCATGTGGTACTGGTCGAGCAGTACGCCTCCAGGTATCCCTACACCAGCGGTGAATTTCCAGGGCCGGCCAACGCCGCGATCGCCGACCCCTTTCCCACGCTGGCCTATGTCGCCGCTTGTACCAGCACGATCCGGCTGGCCACCGGCATCTGTATCGTGCCCGAGCACAATCCGGTGGTGCTGGCCAAGACTATCGCCACGGTCGATCGCCTGAGCGGCGGCCGCTTCATCCTGGGCGTTGGCATCGGATGGCTGGCGGAGGAATTTCAGGCGCTGGGCATACCCTTCGAGCGCCGCGCGCAGCGCACGCGCGACTATATTGAGGCGATGCGCAAGCTGTGGACCGAGGAGCGCAGCACGCATCACGGCGAGTTCGTCAGCTTTACCAACGTGTTCAGCTATCCCAAGCCCGCGCAAGCCAAGGGTGTGCCGGTATGGTTCGGCGGCGAAAGCGCCCCGGCGCTGCGGCGGGTGGCCGAATACGGCGACGGATGGCTGGGCTTCAAGCTTTCGCCCGAAGCCGCGGCAGCCAAAATCAGGCGCATAGAGGAATTGCTCAAGTCCTACGGGCGCAAGCGCTCCGATGTGTATCTGGCCGCGTCGCCCTATACCGACCCGATCAAACCCGACGACCTCAAGCGCTATCGCGATGCCGGGGTGGAGGAAGTCGCGCTGCTCATCACGCAGCGCACCCGCACCGAAGAGGAAGTCGTGACGTGCCTGGAGCAGATGGCGCGCGACTTCGTCGAACCCGCCGCCAGCCTCTAATGGAAAAGTTAGGTTCTGCCGCATTGAGCTTGCGATTGACGTTTTGCACGCAGCGTTGTAAGTTTTCGCGCGGCGCAAAGCGCGAACGCGTGGGCCGCCGGCACGCGATGGCGATTGCAGCGGCCGCGACTGGGGGATTCGATGAAAATCGCACTCTCGCGCAGGCAGTTCCTTTGGGCGGCATCGGCAGGCGTGGTCGCCGCCGGCCTTCCCGCGGCGGCGTGGAAGCGATGGCAGGTCGAGGAGGCCAGGGCTGAGTCGCGCGCCCGATTCTTCGCCGACCCTGCCGACTACGCGACGCTGCAGGACCTTGTCGATCGGATCATACCGCCCGACACCGATCCCAACACCGGCTTGCCCTCCCCGGGCGCGAAGGCCGCCGGCGTCGCCGACTACATCGATTTCCTGCTCGGCGCATTCCTTGCCTCCCGCCCCTTCATCTTCGCCGGCGGCCCGTTCAGCGATCGCAATCCGGTGGGCCGCGAGGGCCGCATCGACGACATGGCACGCCCGCTCAGCCTGACCCCGCTTCAGGCGCTGGCCTGGCGCATCCGCATCATGGGTACCCAGGGCGCGGCGAACGCCAATCCCATTGACGCCGCGCGCATCAAGATCGTCAAGGCCAACAATGTCCTGGCCGGCATCGGCGACAGCAACGGCGACCTGCCCGGATTCCAGCAGCAGTACCGCGCCGGCATCGCCGCGCTGCGAGCCGCGGCGATGGCGAAGTATGCAAAGGATTTTCCCGCCCTGACCTCAGCGCAGCAGGACGCATTGATCGCGGCGGCCGACCCGGACTTCATCGCGCTGGTCACCAATCACGCTGCCGAGGGGATGTTTGGCAACCCCGAGTATGGCGGCAATCAGCCGCCCGACCGCACCCGTCCGGCCACCGGTGCAGACGGCGACAATCGGCCCATCGGCTGGACGATTGCGAACTTCGAGGGCGACCGCCAGCCGCTTGGCTACACCTCGTTCGATCCGGTCACGCAGACCTTCATCGAGGAGCCCAACCATCCGGTTTCCACCCCTGACCCGGGCGACCCGTCTTTTCTCGATCCCGAGACCGCGCAGTTGGTGCACCAATTGGCCAAGGGACTGCGCACGATGAACCGCGGGCGGCGGCGCTGAGGGGAGACGTGCAATGGCCGACAGGAACAAAACTGCGGTAGTAATCGGCAGCGGCGCCGGCGGTTCGATGGCGGCGCGCGTGCTGGCCAAGTCAGGCCGTTTCCAACGCGTGACTGTGCTGGAGAAGGGCCCCAACTATTTTAAGCTGCTCGATCATCCCGATTTCCGCAAGGTCGTGACTTCCTTCAGCAACGACGAGATCAAGTTCGGCTCGCGCACCGGTCCGCAGACTTCATCGGACAGCGTCGATGACGCCGACCCGCTGCTCGACCCGCGCCGCTTCATCAATCCCAGCTTCGGCGTCAACGTGGTCGGCGAAGTCAACAGCCTGCCCCAAATCGTGGGCGGCGGGCTGAATCATGCCGACTGGAAGGCGCGCCGGCTGCGACCGGCCGATTTCAAACTCAAGACGCTGGCTGAGATGTTCCCCGCCCACATCAACATCGCGGGCGCCAACGTCGCCGATTGGCCGCTTTCCTATGACGACCTCGAACCCTTCTACACACTGGCCGAGTATATCGTCGGCGTGCAGGGGCCGGCGGCGCTGCCCGCCCCGTTCGCGCCGCCGCGCAGCAAACCTTACCCGATGCCGCCGGGGGTCCCGCAGTATGTAGCGCTGGTGCTGGCGCAGGGCGCGCGGAACACCGGCTTTCATCCCTTCGCGGCGCCGATGGGCGCCACGTCGCGGCCGTATAACGGACGTCCGGTGTGCAACGACTGCGGCTTTGATGGCGGCTTTGGATGTCCGATCGGCGCCAAAAGCAGTCCCGCGATTACCGCTTTGCGCGACGCGCTGCTGACCCATCGCACGCGCCTGATGCCGGAAGCTTACGCCTATCGGCTCAACCTCGACGGCCATCGCGTCGCCAGCGTCTCCTACTTCGACGCGCACGGTGCCAGCCACGAACTGGCGGCCGACGTGTTCGTGATTGCGGCGTCGGCCATCGAATCGGCCCGCCTGTGCCTGCTGTCGGGCCTGTCCAACCCCAACATCGGGCGCAACCTGATGTTTCATTACCAGACCCTGGCGGTGGGGATTTTCCTCCCCGGGCGGCTTCATCCGCATCGCGGCCGCACCGTCACGCACATGTTCGACGATTTCGCCGGCCCGGCGCAAATCGCCCAGTACGCCGGATTCAACCAGCCGCGCGGCGGCACGGTCGAACTGGCCGGCGGGCAGCCGTTGATCGGCGAGGCGAAGCTGTACCTTGGTCCGATTGGCTCGATGCTTGGTTTGCCGGGAACGCCCAAGGACCTGATGCGCTTAAGCCCGCTGCGCGAGCATCTGGCCGCGCTGACGCTGCAAGGTGAGGACCTGCCGCAGTTGAGCAATCGCGTCGAACTGGACCCAGGGTTGAAGGATGTATTCGGCGTGCCGGTGGCAAAAATCACCTACCAGAATCATCCCTACGAAATCGACGCGTCGAACTTCTATCAGCCCCTGATGGCCGAAGTGCTCAACGCCGCCGCGCCGGCCGGCACGATCGTGGAAATTTCCTTTCTGGGTCCCGCAGTCGAGGTCTCAGGTTTTGTTCCGACCTCGGCCCATATCCTGGGCACGCTGCGGATGGGTCCGGACCCGGCCACCTCGGTGACGGATGCGGGTGGCAAATTTCACGGCCTGGACAATCTGTACGCCGCCGACGGCAGCCTGTTTACCACCTCGGGCGGGATGAATCCCTCGCTGACCATCATGGCGCTGGGCTATCGCGTCGGCTGCTCGATCATCGACCCCAAGGAGCCGTTGGCGGTCGCCAAATCCATCGACCGCAAGCTGCTTTAGCGAACCGTGATGCGGCCGGCGCCGAAAGTGCTCCGGTGATTCCAACCTGATTGCTGACAGTGGAAGGGCAGGAATACGGCGCTACCGGTAAGCATACCCCGCGCCACGGTGGCCTTGCGCGTCAACGTATACACGGCCCGCGCTTCGTTTTCCACCCGCCCATCTGGTATTAGCCATTGGAGACCCAATGATCGCAGCGCACCCGCGCGAGGTTCAGGATGCTATTCGATATCGGTGATTATCTGGCCGGCGCCACCGTCGGTGCCGCTACGGCGGCGATAGTTCGTGTGGTGGTCTGGCCCGGGATGGACATGGTGGTCGCCATGCTCATCGGAATGGGGCTGGGCATGGTGGTGCATGTCGTGCTTGGATTTTTGTTTGGACCGTTGATCGGAATGTTCAACGCGATGATGCCCGCGTCGATTATCGGAATGTACGGCGGGATGTTCTTCGGCATGCGCGATTCGATGGCGGCGGGCTCGCGGAGCTGGGGCGCGGCGCTGGCGGTCGGCGCCGTCTTCGGCGCTGTGGTCGTGGGCGCGATGCGCTACTATGACCGCGCGCTGCGCGGCACGGTGATGGAATCCGGAGACTGAGCGGGGACTTCGATGGACACAGCAACACAGGAGAAGTGGGACAAGGTCAGTCAGAACTTTGACTTCTTCAGCTTTGGCGACGACCATCGGCTAGGCCCGCACAAGCGCCGGCTGTTCGCCAAAATTCACGGCGCAACCTTGATGGTGGCCGCGGGCACGGGCAACGACTTCCGCTTCTTTCCGCCCAGCCAGTCGATCACCGCCATCGACATCAGCCCCAAGATGCTCGAGCGTGCTAAGCAAAAGGCCGCCGCCTATCCGGGAAAGATAGAATTGCGCCAGATGGACGTGACGCAGCTTGACTTTCCCGACAACAGCTTCGACACCGTGGTCACGGTCTGCACCTTCTGCTCCGTGCCCAAACCGGTGGCGGGGCTGCGCGAATTGCGCCGCGTGCTCAAGCCCGGCGGCCAGCTTTTGATGTTCGAGCATGTGCGCAGCCGCATCGGACCGCTGGGCATTTTGCTCGACCTGATGACGCCGCTGTCGCGCCGCCTGGGCCCCGACCTCAACCGCGACACGGTCGGCAATGTCCAGAAGGCCGGCTTTCGGCTGCGGCGCGAAGAGAATGTTTATCTCGACATCGTCAAGATCATCGAAGCCGTAAAAGACCCCGTCTGACAGCCCAAGCGGAGCAAGCAACCATGAAGTACACCCGCATCTATGCCGACGCCGACGGCGAGTCGCACTTCGAGGACGTCGAGGTCGAGATGAAATCGGCGCCCTACAACACCGGCGCCATCTCGGAGATGTTCGCGGCCAGGGGCGTGATGTTCCGCGTCTCGCCCGACTATTTCGTCGATTGGCACAACGCCCCGCGCCGCCAGTTCGTCGTCAATGTCACCGGCACGCTCGAAGTCACGGTCAGTGACGGCACCACGCGCCGCTTCGGTCCCGGCACCGTGCTGCTCGCCGAGGACGTCAGCGGCAAGGGCCACATTTCGCGCAGCCTGGGCGGGCAGGAGCGGCTGTCGCTGTTCATCCCGCTGGCCGACTGATTCGCACTCGCCTGATTTCAAACCGCGCGTGGCCCGCCCGGGCCTCGTCTCCAATTCCTCACCGGGATGTGCTGTACTGCTACGCAGCGGAATTTCCAATCGCATCGGAGAAATTCGAATGGTCGAGCATCCAAACCAACACGTCCTTAGCGGCTACAAGGTGCTGGACTTCAGCCAGTACATCGCCGGGCCGACCGTGACCCGCATGATGGCCGAGATGGGCGCCGAGGTAATCAAGGTCGAGATGGCGCCCGGCGGCGATCAGACCCGCGGGATGCCGTACCTCAAGAACAACCGCAGCGGCTATTTCATCCAGCAGAACCTGGGCAAAAAGAGCCTGTGCATCGACGTTAAGAAAGAAGCGGGACTCAGAATTATAAAGGAGTTGATTCGCCGCATGGACGTGGTGGTAGAAAACTTCGGGCCCGGCACGATGCAGCGCCGCGGGCTGGGCTATGAGGTGGTCAAGGCGCTCAATCCGAAGATTGTGATGTGCTCGATCTCGACCTTCGGGCAGGACGGTCCGCTGGCCAATCAGCCGGGATGGGATTTTATCGGCGCCTGCTACTCGGGCGTGATCGACATGATCGGCGAGCCGGGCAAGACCCCGGTGTTCGCGGGCCTGGCGGTGGGCGACGCCAGCACCGGGGTTCACGCGCTGGCCGCAATCGCCTGCGCCCTGCTCTACCGCGAGCGTACCGGCGTCGGCCAGCATCTGGACGTCAGCCTGCTGGATTCCTACTTCGGCTACCACGATACCGCGATCCACGCCTACAGCTTGAGCGGCGGCCAGTACCAGCATCGCCGCTTCGGCCGCCAGCATCCGCTCTACACTCCGACCGGAATCTTCGAGGGCCAGCAGCATCCGATCTGCATCATGGCGCCGCTGGACAACCAATGGGCCGCGCTATGCCAGGCGATGGGGCAGCCGGAACTTGCCGCCGACCCGCGTTTCGCCACGGCGCCCGAGCGGGTCAGGAATCAGGCCGAGGCGATCCGAATCGTCCAGGACTGGCTGGACCGCACGCCCGAGGACCAGGCGCTGGCCGCGATGGAACAGCATCGCGTGCCCGCGGCGCCGGTTCTGACCGCGGCCGAAGCGATGGCGCATCCGCATCTGCGCCAGCGCGGCACCGTGCGGACGGTGCCCGATCCGATCGTCGGCCAAATCGATCTACCGGGTCTGCCGCTGCGCTTTTCCGCCTTTCCCGGACCGCTGCCGGTGCAGGCGCCACTGTTGGGCGAGCACAATGTCGAGGTGCTGCGCGAACATCTGGGCTATTCCGAGCAGCAAGTCAAGGAACTGGAAGCGCAGGGCATCCTGGTCAGCAAACCCTGCTGAGTGTGGCGCGCGGGTGATGCCGGAGCCTGGTTTTGGCGTTAGGCTATCGGTTCCAATTATTTTGTGATGCTAGACAGCGCGGCGTGCTGCGGTTTGTGCCGGCCGCGATGGCAGGCTGCGGCGCGCGGCCCCGCGCGCAAGCGACGCCGCGGTATTGGCCACGAAGACCAGCAGCGCCACGAGGTTAAGAATTCCGCCCACTTCGTACAGTCGGTAGGAACCGGCGAGGTCGCCGCCGATGCGGATGAGCAGCGACAGATGCAGAATCGCGACGTGCGCATAAAAGGCGGGGCGGTACGGCAGGGGACGCTGCAGCACAGCGGGAAAGATCACTGGGGCGTGGGCGAAAATCATCGAAAAGACGAAACCTAAAAAGATGGTGTGCAGCATCAGGTCGTAGCGAAAGGTGGTCAGATCGCCGTTAAAGCAGATCCAGGCAAGCGCTCCGGCCCCAAGCCAGACGTATCCGGCCAGCAGATTGACGGCCATGAACCGGGTCAACCCGTGCTGCCTGATAGTGCGGCGCGCGAGATCGTAGCGCCACAGCCACAGCGCTATCGCCAACATTCCCGCGCCCGCCAATCTTAGGCCGGCCGTACTGAACGACGCGCCGGCCAGCCCGGCGATGAAAATTCCGATGCCCGCGATCAGCATCGCGCGGCTGCGCTCAGTAACCGCGCTCAGGCGGCTTAGCTCAAGCCGCTCGCCGGCGATGGTAAGGACCAGGAACGCCGTCCACCAGAAGTACATGCCCGTGATCGCAACACCGCCGAGCCACAGACAGTTGCCGACCAGCCAGGCCGCGGCCCCCAGCCCCATCGTAATCGTGAAGGGCGCCGTTTGACGGCGAACGATGACGATGAAGTTTGCAACCAAACCCGCGCTGCCCAGCGCGATGAGAAGGGGCCCGGCCGGATCGGGAAGCCCGGCGATGAGCGCCAGCGCTCCCGCTGCGGTCAGCGCCGGCGCCGCATAGCTCCATCGCGCTCCCAGCGCAACCGCCCGTTCCAGGCTGATCAGCGTACCCAAAAAGCCGCACACCATCAGCGGACCGTGCGCCAGGGGAAGCGTGGGCCGGATTGGCGGCACCTCTACGCCCAGCCGCGCAAGACCCGCCCACAGCGCGATCAGCAAGGCGGCCATCGCCGCCGCCATCAGCGGTATCCGCCCGTACGCAATGCGCTCGGACGCGTCGTTCATGGCGTCGGCACCGGTTGCTCGCCGCTGCACCTGAGCCCGGTTACCGAAGGATCGACTATGCAGACCTTGGCAGCGACGGTTTCGAAGAAGTAGCCCGAACCACCCTCGCCGGCGATGGTCAGGATGCCGCGCGGGTCCAGGATGCGGATACCGCCCAGGACGCTGATGCCGCGGCGGAAGAACGGGCGCGCCCACAGCGGCGTGGTCGGCCCCGCCATCACGCGGCGCCGCGCACCGGGACAGGCGTCGATCAATCCGTCCGCGCCGCCCTCCACCAGCGTCGAGCCCGACATAATCACCACGCTGGCACGGGACAGGACTTCTTGCGCCTGCTGCGGCGCCACCCACAGCGCCTGCTCGTCGGGCTTGAGCGCGTCGCGATGCTTGTCCACGACGGCGAGGCCGGCGACGCGGCCTTTGAGTGCTTTTATGAACGGGATGAACGCTCCGACCATCACGACGCGATCCTCAGGCCCGACCTGCGCGGCGTCCAGTGCGTCGACACCGTCATAAAACTCACCGCCGGCCGGCCCGCAGCGATTGATCGCGGCGTTGGAAAGCGCGTTGAGCGTCGCGATGCCCACTGCGCGCTTCAGCGGGCCATGCGCCAGTGCGTATTGAGCGACGTCCCACGCCGGGGCACCGATCAGTCGGCCGGCCGGCGGCGCCGCCGCGGCGGTCTTCGGGCAGCACACCGTATCGTTGAGGTCGCGCGGAGTAAACGCCACCCCCGCCTCGCCGCTCGACAGCAGCACCGCCGTGTAAAACACGCCGACGCGCACATTTGCTACGCGCGGTTCGTCGTTAAAGGTACTACGCAGATCGGAAAGCCATTGTGCGACCAAGTCCATGGTTCCATCCTTTGCCGCAGGCGTTGCCGCCCGCTATTCCCAGCCCAGTTGCCGTTTTCCCTTCGCTGAGATCATCCGCGGCGACCACGGCGGATCCCAGACCAGATCGACGTCAACCCGGCTGACCCGCTCGAAGCGATCGAGAATCGCCGCGCGGACTTCCTGAGTCAGATACGAATGCATCGGACATGCCGGAGTGGTCATGGTCATCGCAACCCGCACCTGGTCGCCGTTGATTTCAGTACTGTACACCAGCCCCAGGTCCACGATGTTGACCCCGACTTCGGGGTCGTTAACGCCTTGCAGGGCGGCCATGATGTCATCTTCGGTCACCACGCTTGTCCTCCTCGGCACACTGCCGCTTCAGGCCGCGGCGCTGCGGCCGATTCGCACGCGCCACACCTCCGGCCCCTGCTCCAGGTAGTCCCAGACAAACTCGCCGCCGTGCTCGGCCTGGAACTGATAATACAGCGGCTTGGGGTCGTGGTCGTTGATTAGAACAAAGCCTTCACCCGGTTTGAGCGCGCCAAAGGCGTCGAAGATCAGCCGATGGCGTTCGCGCGGCGCGATCTCGCGCACGTCAAGCGCCGCGTCTGCGGGCGCCTTTCTCTCCTCCTCATAGGACTCGTGAATCGCTTCCAGCAACTGGCGCTGGCGAGTCGGGTCCAGATGCTCCTCGATCAGCGGCAGGTACACGCGCTCTTCCTTGGCCAGGTGCAGTTCAACAATCGCGTCCAGGCGCAGGGCCAAATCCCTCAACTGGCCCAGCAGCCGCGCGCGATCGCCGTCGGTCGCGGACCCAAGCTCGCACGCCGTGCGTTCGATCCGGGCAACGTAGTCGGCGATGAATTCATGATCGACGCTCATCGTGGCGGTCGGCCTGCCGTGCTCGCGCACCAGGTTATCCACCGCGCTGTAAAGATATTTTTCCTCGCTGTGCGCATGCGGCAGCAGGTCGCCCTTGAGGAAGGCAACGAACGCGTCGCGCTCGCGCTGCGACTCGGAGCCGCCCACGCCCCGCGCGTGCGCTTGCAACGTTTTGCCCAGCGACAGATGATGCTTGCGAATCGCTTCACTTAACGTGGTCATGGCTCATCTCCTTGCGCCCGCCCGGCCGCCACCGCGCCATTGACGGCGGGGCGCCAAAACATGTATCTAATATATATCTTATGGCGCGCCAGTCAAGACGCGATGCGGCGGCTGATTAAGCCGCCCGTTCTCATCTTGACCTTAGCGCCGGGTGGGGCGGGATCATGCAACTGAAGGTGTACACGGATTACTCGCTGCGAGTGCTTATCTACCTTGCGCTGCGGCGCGGCCGTCTGGTCAACATCGCCGAGATCGCGCAGGCCTACGGCATCTCCCGCAACCACCTGGTCAAGGTCGTGCACAACCTGGCGCGCGGGGGTTTTGTTCGCAGTCATCGCGGCAAAGGTGGCGGGATCGAACTGGCGCGCGAGCCCGGCGCGATCAATGTGGGCAGCGTTGTTCGCTGGGCTGAAGGCCCGCTGCGCCCGGCGGAATGCTTCGACGCCGAGCGCAACCGTTGTGTGATTGCCGGGGCCTGCGGACTCACCGCCGTGCTCCGGGAGGCAGCCGACAACTTTCTGGCGACGCTGGATCATTACACGCTGGCCGATCTGGTCGGCAAACGCGCGCGGTTGAGCCGGAGTCTGGGTATCGATGGCGGCGAACGCCGCTGGGCAAATTGATTGCCGCGACTAAATAGTTGCAATTCATAAGACGATTTGAAAAAAGTGCTTGAGGTGAGGCTTGCGGTTAAGCCGCAGCGTTGGGCAGGCGGTGTTTTCTTGCGATGACTTAATCGTTGAAAATCACTGCCCAAACTCTTTTAATAAGCTTAAAAAGCAGCTCTTGGCGGCCATTTTTCTCTGTTCGCATACCGGCTGCATCGTCAGCACGCTACGACGGACACCGATGGCTGGAGCGCGGGGCTGCAGGGAGGAGGCTGTGGCCGCGCATCGACGCGGTCCAGTAGCGTCGTTTTTCTGATCGGAGGAACCACCAATGGTGGAGGGAGAGCAAGAAATTCTAACCCTACGCGAAGCATCTGAATTCCTGAATTGCCACCCAAGCACCGTCTACCGGCTCGTCAAGAGCAGCCAAATTCCGGCCTTCCGGCTGGGCGGCTCGTGGCGGTTTGTCAAGCCCGAACTGCGCCGTTGGATCAGGGGGCTGACCGAATGGCCGGGTGACAGTGAGGCGGGCGGAGCCAAAGCCGCCGCCAAGACGCCTGACCGCGAGCGCTCTTTACCCTCCGACGGTACCAAGCGCGGCCGCAGCGGGCGGCGTTCGTAGTCGATCTTCGACGCGAGCGCTCGCACGCAACCGACGCCCAATCTGCGCTCCGCCACAAGCCTTGCGTTGCACAGCGCGGTTTGCTTCGGCTAGCCTGACGTGCCGAATGGAGCGCAGTGCCGGATGAACGGAATTCATGACATGGGTGGGATGGACGGCTTTGGCCCCGTCATGCGTGAGGAGCACGAGCCGGTCTTCCATTCCCGATGGGAAGCGCGGCTTTTCGGCCTGCTGGCAGCCTGCCGGCGGACCGGCAATGCCGACGAGTTCCGTCACGCCATCGAACGGATCCCGGCCCCGCGTCATCTCAATTCCAGCTACTACGAACGCTGGCTGGATGCGCTGCAAATCCTGCTCATCGAAAAGGGGATGCTGTCGCGCGACGAACTGCTCGCGCGCGGCGCAGACCCGCCGATACCCGCGCAGGCGCCCATGCGTCTGAAACCGATGCCGCCGCGCCGCGCTCGCGCGCGCTTTCGTCCCGGCGATCCGATCGTCGCGCGCAATCTCAATCCCGCCGGCCACACACGTCTGCCGCGTTACGTGCGCGGAAAGCGCGGGGTTGTCCGGCGCGATTGGGGTATATATGCCTTTCCTGACACCAACGCACACGGCGGCGGCGAGCGTCCGCAACACGTCTACTCGGTCGCGTTCAAGGCGCGCGAATTATGGGGCGCCAGCGCCGCCAGCCGCGATTGGGTTTACATCGACCTGTGGGAAGACTATCTGCAAGCCGCCGCGCCGCGATCCAGCGCTTCGGCTCGCCGCAGACGCATCGCGGCCGTCAACCGGCGCGCAAGCAAACGATGAGCGCTAACCACACGCGGGCGCCCACTGGAGCCGCGCTCAGGGTCAAAGCCCTGGAAGCGCTGCTCGAAGACAAGGGGATGGTGGACCCGGCCGCGATCGACAGGATCATCGATCTTTACGAGAACAAAATTGGCCCCCGCAACGGCGCGCGGGTCGTGGCCAAGGCGTGGACCGATGCGGCGTTTCGCAAGCGGCTGTTGGCGGACGCCACCGCGGCGGTCGCGGAACTGGGCTACGGCGGGCCCGAAGGCGGCCATCTGGTCGCGGTGGAGAACACGGCGCGCGTACACAACCTGGTCGTGTGCACGCTTTGTTCCTGCTATCCGTGGCCGGTGCTGGGCCTGCCGCCGATGTGGTACAAGAGTTTTGCCTATCGCTCGCGCGCGGTGCGCGATCCGCGCGGCTTGCTCAAGGAGTTTGGCCTGGAAATTCCCGAGCGCGTGGAAGTCCGCGTCTGGGACAGCAGCGCCGAACAGCGCTACATGGTGATTCCGCGCCGTCCGGCGGGCACCGCGGCGATGAGCGAGCAGGAGCTGGCCGCTTTGGTCACCCGCGACTCGATGATCGGCACGGCGGTAATCGCCCCGCCCTCGCACAAGGCATTTGCCCGATCATGAGGACGGCCCTGTCGTTTTCCGAACTGCTCGCCGATACCGGGGTCGACCCCGCCCGGCCCTTCGGTGCGCCGTGGGAGGCGCGCGCCTTCGCAATCGCGATGCGACTGGCGGAGTCGGGAGTCTGCACCTAGGACCAGTTCCGCCAGCATCTGATCAATGAGATCGGCAAAGCCGACAAGGCGCGTGCCCACGGATGGATTGAGCCGGGCGAGGGCTATTACACGCATTTTTTGCGCGCCCTTGAAAACCTTCTGCGCGACAAGGGCATCATCGACGAACGCGCGCTGGAGGCCAGGATGCGCGAACTCGGCAACCCCGAACCTGATTAGAAGAAACGCCCTTAACGGTGTGGTTCAGTCCGCCTTCACGTCCACATCATCGGCCCCATCACCTTTCGCACAGCGCGCAATACCGGTGGCTCTCGGCGGCGGATCCAGGTTCGACGAGCAGGCTACGCGCTCTTCATGCCCGATTTAGATGAACCAGGTGCGGAGACGTTGACATGCGAAATTTAACGTGGTTGTTCGCGGCCGCTTGCCTCCTTTTCACCAACGCAATCTTCGCCGCGCCGGCGCGATGCGACGAGTCCGCACTCGAACACAAGTTCGACGCATCCATCCGGCCCGGCGATTTGCGCGAGTGGATGAAGCTGCTTGCCGCCGAGCCAAACCAGGTCGGGTCGCCGCACAACCGGGCCAACGCCGAGCGTATTCTCGCATGGTTCAAGCAATGGGGCTGGGACGCGCACATCGAAACCCTCCAGGTGCTTTATCCCACGCCGCTTAGCGAAACGCTGGAACTACTGGGGCCCCCCAGGCCGTTTAGAGCCACTCTGCAGGAGCCGCCGATTCCGGGCGATACCAGCGCCGCCGCCACCGAGCCCGCCTTGCCCGCCTATGTCGCCTATCAGAGCGACGGCGATGTCAGTGCGCCTTTGGTGTACGTCAACTATGGAATGCAGGACGATTACAAGACCCTTCAGCGCCTGGGCGTCAGCGTTAAGGGGCGCATCGTAATCGCGCGCTATGGTTCAGGATGGCGCGGGTTGAAGCCCAAGCTCGCCCAGGAGCATGGCGCGATCGGCTGTATCATTTATTCGGATCCGTCCGAGGACGGCTACTCGGTGGATGAAACTTATCCCAATGGTCCGATGCGCCCGCCGCGCGGCATCCAGCGCGGCTCGGTCGCCGACATGACGCTTTATCCCGGCGACCCGGCGACACCTCAAGTCAGCACGGCGCAAACCGCCCGACGGTTCGAGATTGCGCAGGCCAAGACCATCGTAAAGATCCCGGTGCTGCCGATCTCGTATGCCGATGCCAGGGTGTTCATGCAGAGCCTGGGAGGACGCGCCGTGCCTCGCACATGGCGCGGCACACTGCCCATCACCTACCACGTCGGACCGAGCGCCGTCCCCGTCCATCTCGCGGTCAGGTCGGATTGGAGCCCCAAGCCAATCTACAACGTGATAGCGATGCTCAAGGGCGCCCGATGGCCCGAGCAGTGGGTGATGCGCGGCAATCACCACGACGCCTGGGTGTTCGGCGCCAGTGATCCGATGTCGGGTCAGGTGGCGCTGCTGGCCGAGGCGCGGGCGCTCGGCGCGTTGGCCGCGCAGGGATGGCGGCCCAAGCGCACGATCGTGTACGCAAGCTGGGACGCCGAGGAGCCGGGCCTGTTGGGCTCCACGCAATGGGCGCAAACGCACGCCGGCGAGCTGCGCAAAAAGGCCATACTTTACGTCAACTCAGACAGTAACGCGCGCGGCTTTCTGTACGTGGCGGGCAGTCACGATTTTCAGCATCTGGTCAACCAGGTTGCCGCCGACGTGATCGATCCCGAAACCGGCGTTTCCATCGGCCGGCGCCTGCGCGCCAAACTGCGCGTTGAGGCGCTCGAACCCGGCGCCAAAGAGCACATCAAGGAGATGGCCCGGGCCGCAGCCGATCCCAATCGCGACGTCCCCATCGAGGCTCTGGGTTCAGGCTCGGATTTTTCCGTCTTCCTCGACCATCTCGGGATACCTGCGCTGGACGTGACTTTTGCTGACGAGGGCGACAGCGCCGGCGTCTACCATTCGCGCTACGATACCTTCGAACATCACAGCCGCTTCGTCGATCCGGGCTTCGTCTATGACGCGATGCTGGCGCGTACCGCGGGACGCATCGTACTGCGCGCAGCCGATTCAGATCTCCCGGTTCAACGCGTGCAGGACTTCGCCGAGGCGGTTTCCGGCTATCTGGCCGAAGTCCGCAAACTGGCCAGTGACAGACGCGAGGAGGTCGAAACCCAGGCCGCACTGCTGCGCGATCGCGCCTTCCAACTGGCCGCCGATCCCACCAAAACCCACGGCCTGCCCACGCCGCTGGAGCGGGGACCCCACGTGGAGTTTGCCTCGCTGGAAGATGCGGTCGATCGGCTCAAGCGCAGTGCCAAAGCTTACGACGAGGCGCTGGCCAGGCACGGTCCGGCGCTCGACGCCGCGCGCCTGGCGCGCCTGCAGGCGCTGATGCTCGACATCGATCAGACTCTGGCGCCCGCCGCGGGTCTGCCCGGGCGCCCCTGGTATCGCAACCTGATCTATGCGCCCGGCCGCTTCACCGGCTACGGCGCCAAGACCCTGCCCGGTGTGCGCGAAGCGATCGAGGAACAGCGCTGGGCCGACGCCAACCGCTACGCCAGGCTTACGGCGGATGCGCTCAACGCTTACTGCGAGCGGCTCGATCAGGCCATCGCGCTGCTCACGGGCGCCCCTTCCGCCCCCGTGCACGCGTCCGCCCTGTAGCTGGCGCCCATTTCCCGTTCGACCAGCGTCTTGAGCGCCTGGCGCGCGCGATGGAGCCGCACCTTGACGGCGGTGGGCGTGATATTGAGCATCCGCGCGGTCTGTGCGGTGTCGAGGTCCTCGATATCGCGCAGCAGCAACACCACCCGATAGCGCTGCGGCAGCCTGTCCAGGCATTTGCGCACCGTCGCCCACCGTTCGCGAGCCTCCCGCGGATCGTCAAGCACGGCGGCGGCCGACACGTCATCAGCCCAATTCCCGTGTTCGTCGAAGTGCGGCAGCAGCTGCTCAAGCGGCTGTTCAAGGCGGCGCCGACGCGACCGAACCTGCATCAGCGCTGCGTTGATCGCGATGCGATGCAACCAGGTGCCGAGCGCCGCTTCGCCGGCGAAATTGCCAAGCGAGCGGAACGCCGATAAAAACGCATCCTGCACCGCGTCACGGGCGTCGGATTCGTTGTGCAGGATGCGCCGGGCGGCCGCCAGCATTCGTCCCCCGTAACGGCGCACCATCTGTTCGTACGCGCTGTGGTCGCCCGCGCGCAGGCCTGCGATGAGCGCAGCCTCCCCGCTTGCGACGCTGCGTGGCCGCCGCCCGCGCGCCTCGCGCAGCAACTCGTCGATGAAGCCCGAGCATCCCTCCAACACAAAGCCTGCGCCGCTCAACTCGGTCAGCGCGGCCGCTGCGATGCGGTCGGCGAAGACCACGCCCGACAGATCCAGAGCGGTCCCGGCGGTTAGATCCGCGCAACTCCTGCGCAACTGATCGACGGCCTGGCCACTGAGGTGCCCCTCGACGACCAGCCGCAAACCCTTGCTGCTATCGACCGTGATGCGAATCATGGCCGGTACTGCAGCAACCGCTATGCCGCGACGCCGGTTGAAAAAATAGCGCGCAACGCCGACGGTTTTTCGCTTCGATCGCGGCCGCGATGGCACGCCGCCGCGAAATATCGCGGAACTACGAAATGCCGTCGCGGCTGCGCTCGACGCCCAGCTTCTTCATGCGGCTGCGCAGCGTGCTGGGATTGAGTTTGAGAATCGCGGCGGCGCCGTTGGGTCCCTCGATGCGCCAGTTGGTATGCTTGAGCACCTCGATAATGTGTTGTTTTTCGGTGCGTGCCAGCGAGCGATCGGCGCGCTCCGCAGCGCCATTGGGCGCCATGGGCGACCCGCGATCGGCGCGCGACATCGGCCCCGAGGGTATCAATTCAGCGGGCACATCCAACTCGGGTCCGCGGCACAGAATGACCGCGCGCTCAACGACGTTTTCCAGCTCCCGGATGTTGCCGGGCCAGGCATAGGCTGCCATGCGCGCCATCGCAGCGGCCGGAATCCGCTCGATTCGGCGTCCGATCCTGGCGGCATGGCGCCTGAGAAAATAATGCACCAGCAGCGCAAGGTCTTCGATGCGCTCGCGCAGCGGCGGCATCACGATCGGAAAGACATTGAGCCGGTAGAACAGGTCGCGACGGAACTTGCCCTCGGCCATCGCCTGATTCAGATCGCGGTTGGTCGCCGCGATGACGCGCAAGTCGACCTTGACGCTGCCGCTGGCGCCGATGCGCTCGAACTCGCGCTCCTGCAGCACGCGCAACAGCTTGACCTGGACTTCGGGCGGCAGCTCGCCGATTTCGTCGAGAAACAGGGTTCCGCCGTTGGCCAGTTCGAACCGTCCGATTCGCTTGTCGATGGCGCCGGTGAATGCACCCCTTTCATGGCCGAAGAGTTCGCTTTCGATCAGCCCCGCGGGCAACGCCGCGCAATTGACCTTGATCAGCGGCCGGTCGCGGCGCGCACTGGCGGAATGGATCGCCCGTGCAATCAGTTCCTTGCCGGTTCCGGTCTCACCCAGGATCAGGACCGTGGAGTCGGTGGCCGCCACCAACCGCACCTTGTTCAGAACCGCGTTGAGCGCCGCGCTTTGCCCGACAATCTCTTCGAAGTTGTGCGCCTGCTTGATTTCCTCCTGAAGGTATTCGTTCTGAAGGCCGAGCTCCCGCAGTTCGGCTTCGGCGCGGCGCCGTTCGTCGACGTCGCGCAGAATCAGCGTGTACAGCTTGTGCGTGCCGACCTCGAAGTGCGACACGGTGGCCTCGATCGGAAACTCGCTGCCGTCCGCCCGTTTGGCCGTCAGGCCCCCCGGCGCCCACACATAAGGGCGTGCCGCACCGCCGCCAAAGGCTTGCATCGACTCCTCCAGCGCGCGGCGCAAGCCGTCGGTGAGAAAGCGATCGAGGCTGGCACCGAGCGCCTGACCGGCCGGGATTTTAAAGATGTTCTCGGCGGCCCCGTTGAAGAGCTCGATGCGATGCGATGAATCAAACGTAACAATCGCGTCCATCGCTGAATCGATCACCCGCGCCAATCGCTCCTCGCTGACCCGCAGCGCTTCCTCGGCGCGCTTGCGATCGGTGATGTCGGAAATGATGGTCTGCGCTTCGACAATTCGGCCCTCCTGATCGCGAATCGCCCGGGTTGAGACCGCGGCCCATCCCAGGCTGCCGTCGGCCAGCCGCAACGGTTGCTCGTCGTATGCCACTTCGCGGCCGCTGAGGATACCTTCGTAGCGCCGCAAAAACACCTGGCGCTCGGGCTCCGCTTGCGGGGCGAACGCCAGCGCGTTGAGCCGCCGCAACTGCGCTTCGCTGTAGCGGCTCCATTCGACAAATTTGCGGTTCCAGCGCACCAGCCGGCCGTCGCGCGTCGCCGAAACAAAAGGAACCGGGGCGCCTTCGTACAGTTCGCGGTAGCGCTGCTCGCTCAGCCGCAGCGCCCGCTCCATCCGCAGCCGTTCGATCTCGGCGCGCACGCGGGCGGCGAAGATGCGCATGACGGTGATGCCACGCGGCCCGTCTGTCATCGGCTTGTCGTCGACGATCGCGACGTGGCCGAAAACCCGCCCCTGTGCGTCGAACACCGGCACGCCGCAGTAACTCTCGGCGCCCCATTCCACCAACCCCTTGTCTTGCGGAAACAGTGCGCACAGTCCGTGCGCGTAATGCGCGATTTCGCCGTGCAGCACGCTCTCGCATGGGGTACCGGTCAGCGGCAATTCGATGTTCTCGCCGAAGTGGTCGCGCTCCCACACCGCCAGCATCTTAAAGCGCGTGCCGTCTTCGGAAAGCTGGGTGACGAAGGCGTACTGAACAGCCAGCGCCAGGGCGAGATTTTGCGCCAGCGAAGCAAAAAAACGGTCGCCGGTCTCGGCTTCAACACCCTGGGCGATAGCCCGCAGCGCGGCGTCTTCAGGCAGGAAGATCGGGGTCCTGTCGCTCATTTCAGCAACGGTGCTAGACGGTGGCTTATTTACTTAAACTTAAATCGGCTTGGAAGTCCACAGGATCCCGTCGGTGAAACCAGCGCGCCAAAGCGGCATCCAAATGGTCACCACGACCATTCAGAACGAGTGTTCGCAGCAGTCAGAAGGTGGTAGCGATGCAAGCACGCGGCGCAGCCAGAAGTTTTCATGTCCCATGGGCGGCGCTCAGCCTGTGTACGGTCCTGGTACTGACCGGCCTGCTGATGGCCACCATCGCGATCGTGACTTGCGCACCCTGAGCGATGAATCATGCGCCGATGACCTGCGCGGAATTTGTTGACCAGGTCGGCGCCCATCTCGAGGGCGATTTGACGCCCACTCAGATGGCGCTGTTCGACGCGCATCTGGCTGTCTGCCCTCGATGCCGCCGGTATCTGGCCTCCTACAAGGCGGCGGTCAGCCTGGTACGGGCCGCGATGGCGGACAGCGAGGAGCGGGGCGCGCAAAGCCTTCCCGAGGCTCTGGTCAAATCGATCATGCGCCGGCACAGGCGCCGCAAATAGTCAGCGCGGCGTGTCCGGCCGCGTCGGATTGTACGACGAGGGCGGGGCTTCGCACGGCGCGCCGCCCGCAGCCAGGCAGGTGGGCTGCCGGTTGTACTGACGGTTGTAAAGTTCGAAATAACGCCCCTGGCAAGCGTACAGCGACTCGTGGTTGCCGCGCTCCACAATCCGCCCGGCCTCGATCACCAGAATCTGGTCGGCCCGGCCGATAGTGGACAGGCGATGGGCGATTACGAAGGTCGTGCACCCGCGCATCAGCGCTTCGAGGTCCTCCTGGATCAGGGCCTCGGATTCCGAGTCGATGCTCGAGGTCGCTTCATCGAGGAGCAAGATTCTGGGATGGGCTAGTACCGCCCGCGCAATGGCGATGCGCTGGCGCTGTCCCCAGGAAAGCCTGACGCCGCGCTCGCCGACCACCGTGTCATACTTGTTGTCCAGGGCTTCGGCGAACTGCGCGACATGCGCGATGCGGCAGGCACGAAGAATCTCGTCGTATCGGGCGCCGGGCTGCGACAGCGCCACGTTTTCCGCGATCGTCCCGTCGAACAGGAAGGGATCCTGAAACACCACTCCCAGTTGGCTGCGATAGGAATCCAGCCGCACCGTGCAAAGATCGACGCCGTCCACGCTGATTGTGCCGGCGGTGGGACTGTAGAAGGCCGCGAGCAAATTTATAATGGTGGATTTTCCCGCTCCGGAAGGACCTACCAGCGCAGTTATCGTGCCCGGCCGCGCCTGGAACGAGATATCGGTCAGCACCGGTTGATTGGGCTCATACGCGAAGCACACCTTGTCAAACACCACCGTTGCGCCGATTGGCGGCAGGCACACGACACGTTTGGGATCGGCGTCTTCGGGCGGCTCGCGCAGCAGCTCGCAGGTGCGGCGCAGCCCCGCGATCGCCTCGCTGAGCTGGCTGCCGAGGCCCGCCACCTGCACCAGCGGCAACACCATCACGCCCAGGAACAAAGTGTAGGTAAATAATCCTCCGACGGTCATCGCGCCGGCCAGGATCTGCCTGCTCCCCAGCACCATCACCAGCGCGCCGACCGTGCCCAGCAAGAGCGTTGAGGAAAGGCTCATCGCCGACGTCACGGTCAGCAAGCGCAGCACATTGTCCAAAAGACGCCGCATCCCGCGGGCGAAAACCGCCTGTTCGCCGGCTTCGGCGCGGTAGCCCTTGACCACCCGAATACCGGCCAGCGACTCGGTCAGCCGGCCGGTAATTTCGGCCGTAATGCGGCTGCGCTCCTCGAACATTGGCCCGATTGCCTCCAGTCCCTTCCAAAAGGCCAGCGCAGCGGCCGCTACGCACGGAACCGTCAGCGCGGTCATCAGCGGACTGATGCGGATCAGCACCACCAGGGCAATCGCCGCGGTTAGCAGCCCACCCAGGAAGTCGATCAGGCCCGTGCCCAGCAGGTTCCGCACACCTTCAACGTCGTTCATGATGCGGCTGACCAAAGCGCCGGTTTTGGCGCAGTCGTAATAAGCAATCGGCAGGCGGCTTACGTGCGTCCGCACCCTGATGCGCAGCGCCGCCATCACCTTGAAGGCCGCTTTGGAGAGCGACTGGGTAAGCGCGAAGGCGCTTACGCCCTGGATGACGGTGGCTAAAAGAACAGCGCCGATCAGCGGCCTCAGCATCCGCGTGTTGCGCTTGCCAATGATGTCGTCGATGAGGAACCGGGCCGAGGCGGGCAAGACCAGCGCTGCGACGCGGTTGACCGCCAGCATCGCCAGCCCAAACGCCAGCAGGCCGCGGCGCGGCGCGACCAACCCCCAAATCTCCGCCGCATCGGGGCGCGCCCGGGTGGAGGTCTCGGCACTCATTCGTAGCGCACGACCGGGAGGTAGGTTTCGCAGCGATCGCGGAAGTCGGTCAGAATCCGGGTGCCGGCCTGGCACCAGCAATGGCCGGCCAACGGGTAGAGCTGTACACCGACGACCAGGGCGGCGGGAATTCCCATCGAGCGCAATATGTACCAGGCGCACAAAGCCCGTTCCTTGCACGTGCTCAGCGCCAGCCGTGCGGCGGCCCGCCGGATGCTGTCGTCCACACGGCTGATGATTTCATCCTGTTGCGATTGCGCCACGGCCGCCTGCGCGGGGCGAATCGCCTTTTGCCAAATCGCCACGGAGCGCGCCCAGCCAAACATCGCAAGGCAAGCGCGCGCCACAACCAGCAGCAGCGTGGGCTTGATTTTAGGTTTGACGCGAAGCACATCCAGCATGCGCAGCGCAGGCAGGATCGTCAGGGCGGGCCAAAGCGCGCTTCTTCGACGGCACCCATCGCGGCCGCCGCAGTCCTGGATGAGCCGCTTATCCTTAAGTTTGCCGAGCAAGGACTCAAGATCGGAGCGAACCTTGTGCGCGCTGACCTCGTAGCGCGCCGCGATCCGCGCGATGGTAGTCTCCACGCCGTCAACGAGCGTTCCCTCAAGCATCTCGGTTCCACTCGCGCTCAGGGCGTAAAACGAACCGTCAAGATCAAGCAACCGCGCCGAACCGTCATCGACTGGGAGGAAAACAACGCCCCCTGCCAGCATGTATTTTGCCGGATTAGTCATGGCGCGATACTCGGCATCGGCGCGGCTGGGCGCCATCCCGCTGCGGCACGCAATGTGTCGCGGGTGATGCGGACTGTTTCCACGGGGGGCACCATCGAAGCCCGCCAGCGCTCGGCTGTCGACAGCCATGCGATCGCCGACAGCGTCAGATCCAGCCGCATCGAACCGGCCGTCGAATGTTCAATCCCCAACGCTGTCTGACGCAAACACTGCATCAGCATCTGCCCATCAAACAGTCCCAGCTCATCAATCGCGGGCTGATTGATCAGCTTCTCAAGGGTGGGCAAGCGGCGGGCCAATCCCCTGTAATAGACCTCGTTAAAATGGCCCTTGGCACGCCGCTTACGGATCTTCTCGGGCAGGACGTCGCCCAGCGCAGAGGCCAGCAGCGGCTTGTGCGTTCCCGGTTCCTGGCGGAAGCGCACGGCGATACCTAATCCAAGGCATAGCAGGCGCGGATCGGTAAACGGATGAGCGATCGCGATGCCGCGGGGTGCGGCCAGCGACCAACGGCAGCAATCACCGACGTGGGCCTGGATCGAGGCCAAAGCCAGGGAGAGGCTGACCGGCCGGCATGACGCGTAAAGCCAGCGGAGATTTCTCAATCCCCGTTCGTAAAGGTGATGCGTGCGAGCGAAGCGCGGACGAATCCACGGCGCGATGCTGCCCTCGCCCTGATGTTTCCAGTCAACCAGGCCGCGGTTGACCAACGCGCGCATACCGCCCCGCAGGCGCATCGGCAGCAGATTGGCAACGCCGAATCGATAGAAAAGCACCCAGGGATCGACGTTGCGTGCCGCCGCCCAGCGGCTGGCGTCGCGCCACGCTGCCCACAGCCGTCCGGTGCGCAGCAGTTCGGTAATGTGAAACGGCGGAACCTCAAGCATATCGTCGCCGCCGTGTCCGGTGAGAATCGTCTGCACGCCGGCTTGTGCGGCGGTGTCGATCAGCACGCGCTCACGCGCCATGTCGAACAGGCCGGGAAACGGCTCATCGTGATCGGGCGGGTCTTCAAAGCTGTCATAGGTCAGCAGTTCGTCGCCAACAATTTTGTGGCTAACGATATCGGGCTGGTCCGCCAGTGCGGCCTCGATGTATGGAATCTCGCCGGCCAGCGTTTCCAAACGAGGGTAAACGATGGACAACGTATGCAACGGTGTCTGCCCGCTTGCGCGCAGGCAATCGCGCGCGGTCAGCGACACGGCGGTCGAATCCATCCCGCCCGACAGGCGCGAGGCGGTAAGGCCCTGGATGCGCTCGCGCACCGCGGGCCGGAAGCGTTGGGCGAATTGCCCGGCAATCTCCTCGATCTGCGCGCTGCCGGGATCCACCATCCGCTCCAGCCAGTTCCACGCGCGCAGGCATTTGACCGCGCCGGTCGCGATATGCATCTGAACAACGCATCCCGCCGCCACCCGCTGGATCGCTTCCCAGACACACTCGGGCGACGCTCTTTCCTGAATCGCCAAAGCCGGCCGCGCCAGGTATTCGGCCAGGAAGTCGAGATTGAGGCGGCGTTGCGGCAGCAGCTCAAGCAGCGGACCCATCGCAGTGCCGACCGCGAATCGGTCGGCGTGGCGGACCCAGAACAGCGGATAGCCGCCCAACGGATCGCGCGCCGCGATCAGCAGGTTACTCGCCGTGTCCCAGATAAGCAGACAAAAATCGCCTTCCAGTCGTTCCACACCGGCGTCGCCCCAGCGCCGCCAAACCGCCAGCGCCAGCGCCGCATTGCTGCAATACTCGCCCTGCGCGCCGTCGCGCCGCAAGCGGCTTAGCAACTCGTCGCGATAATACAGGCGGCCCATCAGCGCCGCGCAGCCCCCGTGGTCGGCGGCAAACGTCACCAGGGCCGAACCGTCGCCTGGACGCCGGCCGTGGAAGTTGAAATCGACGTCATCCTCCCGAGCCAGGACGGTGAATCCGACTTGCATCATCCGAGGCCACACACGCTTGAGGCAGCGCCCTTCAGCAAGCGCCAGTTATGAGCCCGGGCGCCGCGATGTTGTTAAGGTTGCGGCCAGTTGGTGTACCAATCGTTATGCAGGTCGCGATAAGGAGCACTCACCATCGGGCCCTGGAGCAAGTCGGTGGCCGCGCCGATCTCGAACAACTCGGGGCTCGTATATGCGGTCTCCGCTCTCTTTACGGGAGCCTTCGTCCCGGAATCGGCGGTCAGGTTGGATTCAGTCATCTTATGCTCTCCTATTGCTGTAAATCTGATTTGACACCAACGTACCCGTTCGTCGACTCAGTGGAGAGCAGAAAGCATGCCATCCCGGATTTGCACCTGACGTGTTCAGACGTGCACAGCCCTCTTGCGGCTGGCGCTATCGGTGACAAGCGGCTGGGTACCGTTGTCGCCCAACGCGCCACGCGCTTGAGGCCGGGGCCTCGGGGGGGCGGGTTTGCGGAAAAACCCTTCTCTGCAGCGGCTACGGATTTATCGACACTGGCTGCCGGCGACGGCCCCAGTTGCCCGGCCTATCTTCAAAGACGCCGGCGCACAGCGTGCCGCAAGCCGTGCAGCGGCCCGGGGGAGAGAGATTCCACGACGTGATCTCGTACCAATCGCGGCCGACCAGCCGGCAGCCGCAGGCGTGGCAATAGGTGCTCTGGGTCGCTTCGTCATGGATGTTGCCGGTGTAGACGTAGCGCAGGCCGGCGCTTTGTGCGAGGCGCCGCGCCACGGTCAGCGTCGCCGCCGGAGTCGGGGGCCGATCGAGCATCTTCCACTCCGGGTGGAACGCGGTGAGATGCAGCGGCACCTCGGGACCCAGATGCTCAGCAATCCATGCGCTGAGCGCCTCGATTTCGGCGGGCGAGTCGTTCTCGCCGGGGATAAGCAGGGTAGTGATCTCCAGCCACACGCGCGCTTCGTGCTTGAGGTATTCGAGTGTTTCGAGCACCGGGGCGAGCGTGCCCGTGCACAGCCGCCGGTAAAATCCTTCGGTGAAGCCTTTCAGATCGATGTTGGCGGCGTCCACGTAACGATAGAACTCCGCCCGCGGCGCCTCGCACATGTAGCCGGCGGACACCGCCACCGTCTTGACCCCCTGTGCCCGGCAGGCCTGCGCCACGTCGATCGCATATTCGACAAACACCACCGGGTCGTTGTAGGTGAAGGCCACCGCCCGGCATCCGCTGCCCAGCGCCGCGCGCACGATGGCCTCGGACGTGGCCAGGTCGGTCAGCCGGTCAAATTCGCGCGCCTTGCTGATGTCCCAGTTCTGGCAGAAGCGGCAGGTCAGGTTGCATCCCGCGGTTCCGAACGACAGCACCGCCGTGCCGGGCAGAAAATGGTTGAGCGGCTTCTTTTCGATCGGATCGACGCAAAAGCCGGAGGAACGGCCATAGGTCGTCAGCACCATGCGGTCGTGATGGCGGGCGCGGACGAAGCACAGCCCGCGCTGATTTTCCTTAAGCTTGCAAAAGCGCGGACACAGATCGCATTGAATCCGGCCGTCAGGCAGGCGATGCCAAAAGCGCGCGTCGCTGCCCGCCTCGATACTGTTCATAGTTTCATTCTACCATTATTGACGCCGCTCAAGTTCGCGCACGCACGCGCCGTTGTTTTCCCGTGGAGTTCATCATTTCCGGTTCCCACCGATTCCGAACAAAGTGAGGAACCCCGCCGACGCGCGTTCACCAAAACACTGACGATGCGGGGAGCGGCGCTCAGGCCTGCGAGTTGAACCAAGCCGCCCTCGAAAACAACTCATTCTCTTCCTGTACGGATGGCAGCGGTTGATCTAAGCTACCGACCCCGTCAGGGCGGCTGTCGCATTTTCAATCGGCCCCGCCGCTTGGCTTTGCAAATGGAGCAGAGACCATGGAAGTTATCGATTCACAAGTCCATGCCAATCAGCGGGGAATCGACCAGTCGATCGCGATCATGAACGCGGTGGGAGTCGACGCCGCCGTGATCGACGTCTGGCCGCCGGCGCGCCGCCAACTGCCCAACGGCGTGTACCGCTTTGACTATGCCTTCGCCGAAGAAGCGGTGGCGCGCTTCCCGGCCCGTTTCGCCTATATCGCGCGCTTTGATCCCAACGACCCGCAAGTCGACGAGCTGGTGGGGGAACTACGCCAGGCGCCGGGCCGGCTGTGTATCCGGATCGCGTCGGGCTTCGACATCAAGGTGCTGCGCGAGGGCCGGGGAGGACATCAGGCGATTCTCCAGGCCGCCGCACGCCACGGCGTGCCCGTGATGATCTATCCGGGCGGAGAACACGCGCCGGTGCTGGAGTATGTGCGCCGGTTCGACAGCGTTGCATTCATCATCGATCACTGCGGGATGGGAGTGGAGCGCGCCAAATTACCCGAGCAGCTCGAATCAACCATCGACCAGCTCATCGCCTATGCGAAATATCCCAACGTGGCGGTCAAATGGGGCCATGCGCCGCGCCTGTCGCGCCAGCCCTTTCCCTACCCCGACTTGATCGGCCAGTTGTTGCGCGTCATCGACGCCTTCGACGTCAAGCGCCTGATGTGGGCCAGCGATTACACCGTCACCACCGACCACCATACCTACGCCGAATCGCTATTTTGCCTGCGCTGCACCGAGCGCCTGTCGCAAAGCGACAAGGAATGGCTGCTGGGCAAGACCGCCCGCGAAATCCTGCGCTGGCCAAAAACTGCTTAAGGTCGAGGCCTACCTTCCCAGGGCGTGCCTGATGGTGTTGAGAACGAACAGAAAGTCGCGCGGGCTGCGCACCTCGCCCATCATCGCCAGCTCGGAGAGAAGCTCCATCTCGGGTTCGGTGATGTTGTAAAGCTTGTGCAAGCGGGTGTCTGTGGAAAACACTTCCCAAGCCGAACGTCCAGGCGCCTCGGTCTGTTGGGCAATTAAATCCTTGGTCGTGGGATTGGCCAGGAGAAACAACTCCCCGGCATCCAATCCCAGCACCCGGGCCAACTTAAGGACGATTTTTTCCGAAGGGTGACGCTTGTCCGCCTCAAGATGGCCAACATACGGGATCGACGTACCGATCCGACGCGCGATACTCTCCTGAGTCAGGCCGAGCTGGCGGCGTCGCTCCCGGATAAGGCTACCGAACCTTTGAGATCCCGTCACCTCGGTTTCCCCCGATCAGAAGCTTTAAGCTTATGATTAGACAAAACCGCGGTTTTATACAATCACTCGCTGTGTTTAAGAGTCCATAACTGAGGGTTGGCGTAGCTTGCCGTCCTTGAGATACCCTGGCTGGCAGTTCCGGTCCCGAACATACAGCGGCTGGCGCAAGCAAGCAATGAGTGCCTCCAGCCCCCATCACCTACCCATACGTCATGAATTTTTCAGCCCTAGCCCGTACGCTTAGGACAGGGCACGGCGATTCCCGCACCACGCGCTCCGCAACGCTAGCCAGGACAAGCCGGCCCAAGCCCTTGCGGCCTTGGGTTGCAATCACCACCGAATGCACCCCAAGCTTTTCCATCGCCGCCAGAATGACGCTGGCCGTGTCGCGCCGATCCCTGATGTAAACTTCGTACCGGATCTTGCCTGCCAGTGCTCGCGCGCGATTTTGTTCAGCACGTCTGAACCCCGCCGGAACAGGCACGCGCGGTACAAGTCTAGCGCCGACTCATGCTAAGCTTGGGGGGTGAGATCCGTGTGCGCGCAAAGCCGCTTCAGGCACTCCGCTCTCCTGCCGTCGTAATTACGAATGGAATGTGATGAAGAAACGAAGTAAAAACACTTCGTTACGACGGATAATCAAAAACGCCGTGAGCGAAGCCCGCGGCGGCTCAGCCTCGACCGCGAGCACCACGCCTAGGCGTAGAGCGGACGACAGGTCGTCCGCCTCTGCGCAGGCTGCTCGCGTTAAGCCCGCGCTCCCCACTCCCTCACACAGGCTCACCGGGGTCGATGCCGGCGGGGCTGCGGAGGAGTTGAAATCAGCTTCTCCCCTGATTGTAGGGATTGGGGCCTCGGCCGGAGGTCTGGAAGCCTTCACCCAGCTGCTGCAGGCGTTGCCCGCCGATACCGGCATGGCCTTTGTCCTGGTGCAGCACCTGGAGCCCAAGCACGAGAGCATCCTTACCAAGCTGCTGGCGAAGGCGACCAGGATGCCCGTCCAGGAGGTCCGCGAGGGGATGAGCGTGGAGGCCAACCACGTGTACGTAATCCCGGCCAACGCCGACCTCAGTCTGATGGACGGCTTACTTCATGTCGCAAGACGCCGGGCGCCTGCCGGGCACCATCTGCCCATCGACTATTTCTTTCGCTCCCTGGCGCAAACGCGCGGCTCGCGGGCCATTGGTGTAATCCTGTCCGGCACCGCCTCGGACGGGACCGCCGGGCTTAAGGCTATCAAAGTGGAGGGCGGTATCACTTTGGCGCAGCAGCCGGAGTCGGCCAAATTCGACGGTATGCCGCGCAGCGCGATTGCTGCCGGATGCGTGGATTTGGTCCTGCCCCCGCAGCGCATCGCTACGGAACTGGCACGCATCGCCCATCACCCGTTCGTGATGGGAATGCCGCTGGAGGCGGCTCCGGTTGTTCCGGCCAAGGAGGAGGATTGGACGCGGTTATTTCGCCTGCTGCGCACCGGTTGCGGGGTAGATTTTACTTTTTACAAGAAGTCCACGATCAAACGGCGTCTGGCCCGGCGCATGGCAGTGCACAAGATCGATGACATGGGCGCATATCTGAAGTTCATGGAGGGTAACCAGGCCGAGATCGACGCCCTGTTCCGGGAGATCCTGATCAACGTCACGAGCTTTTTCCGTGAACCCGAAGTTTTCAAAACGCTGCGGACCAAGGTGCTCCCGCAGATAGTGGCCGGCAAGCGCGCCCGCGACCCGGTCCGCATCTGGGTACCCGGCTGCTCCAGCGGCGAGGAGGCTTATTCGATCGCGATTTGCGCTCTGGAGTGCCTGGGCGAGCGGGCAGCGGACACCCCAATCCAGATCTTCGCCACCGATGTCGACGAGACGGCGATCGAGAAGGCACGAACCGGCCGCTACCCGGAGGACGAACTGCGCGAAGTATCGCCGCAGCGCCTGCGCCGCTTCTTCTCGCGCGTAAATGGCCATTATGAGGTGGTCCCCTCGCTGCGCGAGTTGTGCGTGTTCGCCCGCCATGATGTGACCAAGGATCCCCCGTTCTCCAAGCTCGATCTCATCAGTTGCCGAAACGTTCTGATCTACTTCGAGGCGCCGCTGCAAAAGAAGGTGCTGGCTTCCTTTCATTACGCGCTCAAAGACAAAGGCGTCCTGCTGCTGGGAAAATCGGAAAGTCTCGGCGCCTTCACAGACCTGTTCTCCATCACCGACTGGACCAACAAATTCTTCGCCAAGAATACCGCCGCCAGACTGCCGGTCGAAGTGGTTCAGAGCAGCTATGACGCCCTGGCACCGCGCGGCAAGCCGGCGCGCGAAGCTGTGGTAAGCCTTGATCTGGAGAAGGAGGCAGACCGCATCGTATGGGAGCGCTACGCGCACGCCGGGGTGGTGGTTAACAGCAACCTCCAGATCCTGCACTTCCGCGGCGATACCAGCCCCTACCTCAGGCCGGCTCCCGGCAGGGCCAGCTTCGATCTGCTGGGAATGGTGCGCGAAGAGTTGGTGATGGAATTGCGAGCCGCGATCCAAAAGGCGCGCAAGAGCAGCGCCAGCGTGCGCCGACAGGGAATTGCCATAAGGCATGAGCGCGGGACAACCGAGGTCAACCTTGAGGTTCGCCCCATGCCCGTCCCTGGCGGCGGCCACGAGCGATGTTTCCTGATTCTTTTCGAGCAACCTGAATTGGCCGTCCGGCCGCCGTCCGGGCCGGCCACTGAAAAAGGCCCGGCCCAACGCAGCCGCGCTGCGGAGGTGCGCAGGTTGCAGAACGAACTGGCCCGGACGCGGGAGTACGTTCAAGCCGTCATTCGCGAGCAGGAATCCACCAACGAGGAGTTGAAGACCGCCAACGAAGAGGCGCTATCCAGCATGGAGGAGCTGCAAAGCACCAATGAGGAGCTGGAAACCGCCAAAGAAGAACTGCAGTCGAGCAACGAGGAACTCGTCACGCTCAACGAACAGTTGCAAAACCGCAACGCCGAGTTGAGCCGCCTTTCCGATGAGTTGAGCAACGTGCTCAGCACCATCGACATCCCCATCCTGATTCTCGACAGCGGCCGCCGCATCCGCCGCTTTACGCCCCCCGCGCAAAATCTGCTCGGCCTGCTCCCCGGCGACATTGGCCGCCCGATCGATAACCTGCAGCTCGGGGTCAACGTCCCGGATCTCAAAAAGCTGACGGCGGCGGTGATGCAAGGGGCTGCCGAGTGGGCGCACGAGGTGCAAAGCACGGATGGCTGCTGGTACTCGCTGCGGGTGCGTCCCTTCCGAACCCGCGAAGAGAAAATCGAAGGCGTGCTGCTGGCGTTCGTGGATATCAATGAACTCAAGCGAAGCCAGCAGGCGCTGCAAAAGGAGCGCAATCTGGTTGCATCGACCCTCGACGCGGCCAGGGACCTGTTGGTTCTCATCCTCGACACCGAAGGCCGCATCGTCCAGTTTAACCGCGCATGCCAGGAGTTGACGGGCTATTCAGCCACCGAGGCGAAGGGACGCCTGGTGTGGGACTTCCTGCTGGTTCCCGAGGAGGTTGAAGCGGTCAGAGGCGTGTTCAAGGAGGTCGCCTCCGGAACGCCGAACCAGTTCGAAAACTACTGGTTGACCAAGGCGGGCGCCCGGCGCCTGATTGCCTGGAAAAATAGTGTCGTGCTGGGCGAAGACGGGCTGGTGGAGTTTGTGATTGCAACCGGTATCGATCAAACCGAACGGGCCGAAGCACAGCAGCGCGCGCAGGAAAGCGAGGCCACCCTCCACGCATTGATGGAAACGGCTGCGCAGGCGATTGTAGCGGCCAATCGCGAAGGGCGGATCACATTGGCCAACGTGACGACGGAGAAGATGTTCGGTTACGAGCGCCGGGAATTGCTCGGCCAGCCAATCGAGATTTTGATTCCTCAACGCCTGCGGGAGCGCCACGTCGCGCATCGCGCCCGGTGGTTTGCCGAACCCCGCAACCGGCCCATGGGCGTGGGGCTGGAACTGATGGCGGTGCGCCGCGACGGCAGCGAGTTTCCGGTCGAGATCAGCCTCAGCTATCTGCACGACCGCGATGGATTGCTTGGGGTGGCCTTCATTTCGGATATCACCGAGCGGCGCAAAAATCAGCAAACTCTGCTTGACTACCAAAAGCAGCTGCAGCGGCTTACTGCCAACCTGATCTCCACCCAGGAGACCGAGAACCGGGATCTGGCGCGCGAGATGCACGACGCCTTCAGCCAGGAGCTGGCCGCCCTGCGGATGGAGGTCTTTAACTTGTTGCAATCCACCGACACGGGCAGCCCGCTGGCTGAGAGCCTGGAGATGTTGGGCAAAAAGATCGGAAAGCTGGCCGACGATATCCATCGCACCTCGCGCCAGCTTCATCCCGCAATCCTGGAGGAACTGGGCCTGGAGGCAGCCTTGCGCGAGGAGTGCGAGAGATTCTCGCAGCAGCTCGGCATCCCGGTGGAATTCACCCCCGCAGAAGTGCCGGCCGCGCTCCCCGAAGAGGTCGCGCTGTGTCTGTACCGGGTCGCACAGGAGAGTCTCCACAACATCCGCAAGCATGTCGGCGCAACCAAGGTACGCGTGCGGGTGGCGGGCAGTCCGGACGGGATTTCGCTCCAGGTCGCGGATTCCGGTGACGGTTTCGACGTCGAGGAGGCGCGCAAGAGCGGCGGTTTGGGACTAATCAGCATGGAAGAGCGGGTGCGGTTGGTCAACGGCAAATTTTTCATCCGCTCGCAAAAGGGTATCGGGACGCTGGTGGAAGTGTTTGTGCCGCTTGGCGAGAAGGCAGAATGAAACGCATCTCAATCCTGCTGGCCGACGATCATGCCGTGGTCATCGAAGGGCTGCGCCGCATCCTGGACCAGCGGGGATTTCGGATTGTCGGCGCGGTCACCGACGGCCGCGCCCTGATGCAGGCTGCCGCCGAGCTGCAACCCGATGTGATCATCACCGACGTGGCGATGCCGTTGCTCAACGGCATTGAAGCCGTACGGCAAATCCGTCAACAAAACCCGGCGTCGAAAGTCCTGTTTTTTACGATGCATCCGGAGGTGATCTACGCGCGCCAGGCGCTGGCGGCCGGAGCCTGCGGATATGTGTTGAAGAGCTCGGCGGGTGAAGAATTGATCGTCGCTATCAATGAAGCGCTCAATGGCCGCGTCCATGTCGACGAATCGATCGCACGGGCGCTCCAGGCTCAACCGCTGAGTTCCGCCAACCCCATTGAGGGACTGACGCGCCGCCAGCGCGAGGTGCTGCAATTGCTGGCCGAAGGACGCCAGGCCAAGGAGATCGCGGCAACGCTCAACGTCTCACCCAAGACTGTGGAATTCCACAAATACCGTATTATGGACATGCTCGGAGTGCATACGGTCGCCGAGCTGGCCCGTTACGCAGCCAAGCACGGCCTCGTTGAGTAACATCCTCGCCCGCTTCGCCCACGGACGGCACACACAGCGACTTGATGACTTGCCCCGCAATTGGCAGCCACGGCCAACACGCGGATCCGCCGACGAGGACCATCCGTTGCGGCTGCCCCGGCGCACGATGAGGATGGCAAGGCATGCTCCCTGACAACGCTAGTACCGGTGCGCACGCAATTCCCGCACTGGGAATCTTCCTAGTAGCCATGCAGGACCCGCATAGCTAAATTCCCTCTGTCCGAAAAGGTTTCCGATTATTCAAAGAGGCTGACGGCGTGGCTGCCCACATTTCGACACCGCCGCAACTTCATCTGCTCCACGATCAGGAGATGGAGCAGTTGCAGCCGCTGCTGAAAACCATCGTGCGGCTGCGGGGTGAAGTGGTGCGTCAATGGTATCGGCTTTACCTGGCTCACCTTGGCGATTCACGCAGCCTGTCGGAAGCCGAATTTGTGCGCATCTTCGAGCCCGCGCTGGAGCAAGCCAAGTCCGCTCTAATCAATCGGGACCGGGAGGAGTACGCGCGCCGAATAATCAGCCTGGGCAGGTCGCTTGCAGAAAAGCATCGCCTGCCGCTGGAGGAAGCCATCATCGCGTTTCAAATGTTTGAACAGAGCGCTCACTTCGTGGCGCAAGGCGAAACGCCGTGGTGCAAGGCAAATTTTCACTCCGCATTTGCAAAGCTGAGCTGCCTGCGAACCAGGCTGCTGGTCACTGGCTATTTGACTTCCGACACTGCCACGACCAGCGCGCAGCTTGCGGCGGTTGACCGTGCGGCTGCGCTGCTTGCCGCTGCCACGACGCGTTTTTGCGGCCTAATCGGCGCCAGTGAGGCGATGCGCCGGCTCTATCGCAATATCGAGGAGCAGGCGACTGCGGCCAACCCGTTCATCGTGGGCGAGCGCGGCACGGGCCGGGAGTCGGTTGCACGGGCGCTGCACCAGCGCAGTGCGCGGGCGGCCCGACCCTTCCTCGCGATAAATTGCGCGGCGGTTGCTCCCCAACTGATCGAAGACGAACTCTTCGGCTACCCGCCCACCCCGGACCATGGAGGATGTCTGGGTTTGTTGCGCTGCGCTGATGGCGGCACCCTGTTCATCGACCAAATCGAGAAAGTCCCTGCCACCACACAGAAAAAACTGGCGCGCGCGCTGGCCGAGCGCGTGATTCCTGCAAATATCGCCGAGGCCGGCACTGCGATAGACGTTCGGTTAATCGCGGCCAGCAGCCTCCAGCCGCACATCGCGGCGGCGGATGGAAATCTCCAGGTGGAGTTGCTTCACACGCTGCACGCGCCTGCTCTTGTTGTTCCTCCACTGCGTCAGTGCCGCGAGGACATTCCGCTGCTGACCGAACACTTCATTGCGGTCTTCAACCACCGGCTCCACCGCAGAATAGCGGGAGTCGAGCGAGATGCAATGGAGGCCATGTCGGACTATCCGTGGCCGGGTAATGTGCAGGAACTGCGCAATGCCATCGAATACGCCTTCGACTCGGGCGCGCATCCGGTGATCGGGTTGGAGGACTTGCCCAACGCGATTGGGGGGGCGCCGCGCGGCGAAAACAATTCGCGCCGCGCGGCGGCGTATGGGAGTTCTGTGACCAGTTTCGCCCAAGCCGAGCGTGAGCTGATTGCGCGGGCGCTGGAGAGCACCGGTGGAAACAAAGTGCGCGCGGCTAACCTGCTGCAAATTTCGCGCAAGAAACTTTACGCCAAGATCGAAAAGTATAGTATCAAATAACTGTTCAATTCTTCGTAGTACAACGCTCCGGCGCCGCAAATATGTGGGTCGGATTTCCGCCCACCTTATCGACTGCGAGAAGGTGATGAAGGTGCAGGACATCCAACTAAAGCGCGGCATCAGCTCCTGCAATCCAACCGCATGCTGCTCGGGCGGGCAGCCGTTGTCCGGGCCCCGGCGGTAGAGCAAGCACCCCGCCGTGTTCGATGGCGTCCGCGCATGTCCACGATCGGCAAAAACTTCGGCGCGTCCGCCAATTGGCGGCTGCGCCCTGCGCGCCAGTGCGCTAAACTTAGGATATCAATGGAAGTTGTAATTTTTGTGGGACTGCAAGCCGCCGGCAAAAGCAGCTTCTTCCGCAGCCGTTTTGCCGCCACCCACCGGCTGATCAGCAAGGACCTGATGCGCAACCGCCGCGACCCTCAGGCCCGGCAGCTAATGCTGTTGGAGCAGGCGCTGCGCAACGGCGAATCGGTGGTGGTTGACAACACCAATCCGCGTGCCGCAGACCGCGCATCGATCATCACCCTGGCCAGGTCGTATAACGCGACCATTACCGGCTACCTGTTTGACGCCCGCCCGGGCGAATGCCTGCGGCGCAATGCTCTGCGCCAGGGCCGCGCCCGTGTCCCGGACGTGGCCATCTACGCGACCGCAGCCAAACTTGAATATCCGCGGGCAGAAGAGGGCTTCGACGCGATCTTCAGGGTAGGCCCGGGCGAAAGCGGATTCCAAATCACACCCGAACTGACTTTCCCGGCGAATGGAGCATCGCGATGACTTCCCGCATAAAGGCCGGCAGATCGGACGGCTGGCGCGAAGTAACCAGGTTGCCATCGACGACCACTTCACGGTCGAGGTAGAGAGCACCGGCCTTGGCCATTTCTTCCGCAACCGAGCGATAACAGGTGGCCCGCCTGCCCTTCATCAGTCCGGCCGAGATGAGTATCTGCGGACCATGGCAAATCGCGGCCACCGGCTTGTTTTTGTCAAAGAAGGATTTGGCGATGCTCAGGACGGCCGGCTCTTTACGCAGGATCGCCGGCGCCCTGCCCCCGGGCAGAATCAGCAGGTCGTAATCGTCAGGGTCGACCTGCTCGAAGCCAAGCCCGGCGTGCGCCTCGTAACCGTGCTTGCCCCGGATTGGTCCGGCCCTGAACGACGCGATAACGACCTCGATCCCCTCTTGCCGCAGGCGCGTCAGCGGCACCGAAAGTTCGGAGTCCTCGAAATGGTCAGCGGTGATAATGAGCGCTTTCAAAAACGTCTCTCCCCAGGCGTCCTGCCCGCATCAGTCGTGCCGACACATTCCGCAGGCGTGACAGGACGCGATTGATTCCAATGGCGTCAACCCCGGTGACGCCAAAATACTCACTGGCTCCATGACCTCGTGCGCCGGGTCTTGTGGTAACTCTGTGGCACAAGATTAGCTTAGCAAGATGCTGGAACAGCAGCGCAAGTGCGTTGCTTTAAGCCAGCCTAAGCGATGCCGGCGTTGCTGATTGTTGGAGCGCATCGCGGAGGCTTCATTCCCCGCCAGGAGGTATTTTCCGTGGCCATCGTTGAGGAAAGCGACCGAATTGCGCAGGAGGAGAGTCCGGGTCCATCGGAACTGGAATCCGTGCTGCTCCAGGACACACTTAAGGATGTTCAGTGCAACCGGGTTCCGATTATCGATGAAGACGAATCGCTGTATGAAGCGATTCACCTGATGCGCAAGCATCGCCAGCCCTGCGTCCTGGTCACCCGCAACGGTAAGCTAGCCGGCATTTTCACCGAGCATGACGTGCTGACCAAGGTCGTCGATACCGGCATCGATTTGCAGCGTACGCCGGTGCGCAGCTATATGACGCCCGATCCGGCAGCGCTGCCGGTGGATGCGGGCGTTGCGTTCGCACTCAACAAGATGGTGGTCGATGGATTTCACCGCCTGCCGTTGATCGACGCCGACAACCGTCCGGTCGGCGTGGTCTCGATGCGCAATATAATCGGCTATCTGTCTACCTTCTTTCCCCGCGATGTCCTCAATCTGCCGCCCGACCCGACCAAAATCCCGCGCCAACGCGAAGGCGCGTAGGTGGATCGCAAGGCCGGCGGACCAGAACGGGCGGTTGCGCTGGGGGGCGTGATCCGTGGGAAGCGCCCGCCCAATTCTGCGGACCTCGGCGCACCAGATTGTCAGTACGCTGCAGTCGGCCAGCTATTAGCCTTTGATGACGGCAAACGGCTTGAGCCGGGCAACGCGCCGGGTGATGCCGGCGGCTTCCAGCACCGCGACCACGTCGGCCACGTCCTTGTAGGAAGCGGGCATCTCCTCGGCCACGCCGGCTCGGCTTTGCGCGCGAACAGTCACTCCCAGGGCTTGTAGTTCGGCATAAAGATCGCGGCCGCGCGCCTCGCGATAGGCCTTGGTGCGGCTCATCACCCGGCCCGCTCCATGGCACGACGAGCCGAACGTCTCGCGCATCGCTCCTTCCAGTCCAATCAGCAGGAAGGAATAGCGGCCCATATCGCCCGGAATCAGGACCGGCTGGCCAAGCGTTCGATAAGCTTGGGGAAGGGCAGGATGGCCGGGACCGAAGGCGCGGGTTGCGCCTTTACGATGGATGCACAGACGGCGGGGTTGTCCGTCGACCGCGTGCTCCTCGAACTTGGCGATGTTGTGGCAGACATCATAGATCAGCGTAAAGCCCAACTCGCGCCGCCCGATGCCCAACGCCGCCATGAAAGCATTGGCCGCCAGATGCATCATGACCTGCCGATTGCACCAGGCAAAGTTGGCCGCCGCCGCCATCGCACCCAGATAGTCCTGTCCCTCAGGCGAGCAGATCGGTACTGCCGCGAGCTGGCGGTCGGGAAGAACGATTTCGTACTTCGACATCGCCGAACTGATTATCCTCAGGTAATCGTCGCAGGTCTGATGACCCAGGCCGCGCGAGCCGGAATGGATCAGCACCGTGACCTGCCCGAGCCGTATCCCCAGGGCGTCGGCAACTTGCGGCTCGTAAATGTGGTCGACGCGGCTGACCTCCAGAAAATGGTTGCCCGAGCCCAGCGTGCCCAACTGCTTGCGCCCGCGGTTGTAGGCATGCTCGCTGACCTTTTCCGGCTGGGCCATCGGCAGGCAACCGTTTTCTTCGGTATGCTCCAGATCTTCGGGAACGGCATAGCCGTGCGACAATGCCCACTGCGCGCCTTCCCGCACCACCTGGCGCAATTCCTCGACGCTGAGATTGGGGATAGCGCCCTGCGAACCCACACCGGCCGGGATCGCCTCGAACAGGGCATCGGCCAGACGGTCCACCTTGGGCGCGACTTCCTCGTAGGAAAGATTGGTACGCGCCAGGCGCACACCGCAGTTGATGTCATAGCCGACGCCGCCGGGCGAAATCACGCCGCGGTCGGCGTCGATGCCCGCCACGCCCCCGATCGGAAAGCCGTAGCCCCAGTGGATATCAGGCATCGCCAGCGAATAGCCGACGATCCCGGGCAGGCAGGCGACGTTGGCGACCTGGAGCAGCGCGGGGTCGTCGCGGATTTCCTCCAGCATCGGCTCGCTGATGTAGATACGGCCCGGAACCAGCATCGCCCCGGTCTTGGGAATTTCCCAAAGGTAGTCATGTATCTTGACCAGATTCATTTGGCGTCCCACCTGCGCAAGCCGCGCAGCCGGCACCGCGCCGTCGCGGCTCATCCCGGAGCAGCGTGCTGTCCGCCGGCCTTGTCGCGCTGCATGCTGGCCCATCGTCGCAGCCCGCGCCGCATGTATTCGGGATCGATATCGAGCGCCTCGCAGACGTTGTCGAAGGAAAACAGCCACTGCTTGTCCACGCGCTCGATCCATTCCGCAGCCTCGCGGAAGCGGTTCTGCCCGCGCCTGGTTGGAGAATTGAAATGCTTCATGTAGGTCTGGATGCCGTCCTCGAGGACCGCGAACATCAGTAGTTTCTCTCCCTCCAGTTCGTGCCTGCGCCGCATCAGCTCGTAGAACTGAACCGGCAGCATCACCTCGGGTTGAAACACCGCCGGGACCCGCTCCTCGGCTTCCTCATGATTGCGGGCCAATGCGGCTCTTGCCGCCACCAAAGTCTTGGCTCCGAGGACTTTGGCCACGACGCGCAGGAGCCGGCCCACGCCCAGGCCTACGATTCCGCTTTTCACGCCGTGTCCCTCCCTGGGACAGCCCGGTACGATGCCCGGCAAGTCAATTTACTTAAAGCAATTTCCGAGCCTACGCCTAGAAGGCCGTTGAAAAAGGATTTTCACAGCCTGCTTCCCTCTCTCTTACCTCTCCCAGAGGGAGAAAAGATTAAACAAGGGAGCCAGTTTTCTTATGCAGCGTGTTGAGCACCACTTGCTTGGTAAACTCTGGACTCCTACTTCCTCAACACCTGCTAAGGCTCCTTCTTCAGACGGACCTGGACGCTGAGCGGCGCCACGTACTTCCATGGGTCGTGCGGCACTTTACGGTAGAAGTATTCGACCCCGGCGACTTCGTAGCAAACCAGCCGATCGTCCCCAAGCGGCAGGTGAACCCTGTCACCCACGTGCGGTACCGACGCGCCAGCTTCCTCCAGTGGCAAAATCCAACGCTCGGAACCGTCAACAAAAATGATGGCTTTCTCGGCTATCTCTGTTTTCACGGCATTGGTCTCCTGGATCAAAGCGTGGGCACTGCCGCGCGCTCGATGGGCCATCACAGCCCCGCTTTGCGCGCAAGCGCGGCGGCGCAGTCAGTGCGTTCCCAGGTAAACTCCGGCTCGTTGCGGCCGAAATGGCCATAAGCCGCGGTGCGCAGGTAAATCGGACGCAGCAGGTCCAGGCGTTCAATCATGGCGCGTGGGCGGAAGTCGAAGCTGTCGCGGATCAGCCGGTAGATGCGGTCTTCGGCAATCCGGTTGGTGCCATAAGTGGTCAAAGACATCGCCACCGGTTCGGCGATGCCAATCACGTAGGCCAACATGAGTTCGATCCGCTCACACAGTCCCGCTGCCACGCAGTTCTTGGCCACGTAGCGCGCCATGTAGGCAGCCGAGCGGTCGACCTTGGTGGGATCCTTGCCGGAAAAGGCGCCGCCGCCGTGACGCGCGGCGCCGCCGTAGGCGTCGACCATTACCTTACGGCCGGTCATGCCGGTGTCGGATTGGGGACCCCCGATTACGAACTTTCCGGTGGGATTGACAAAAAATCGCGTGCCGGCATCGACCATCGCCGGATCAAGTGCCGGCAGGCCCGCCTTGTGGATAATTTCCTGACGCACCGATTCCCGCAACCGCCCGTCTTCATCGAGTACGTCCGCGCTGTGCTGGCATGAGATGACCAGCGAATCGATCCTTGCCGGCCGGCCATTGTCATACTCCACGCACACCTGGGATTTGCCGTCCGGCCCCAGGTAGGGGAGCTGCCCCGACTTGCGCAGTTCGGCCAACTGCCGGCAGACTTTGTGCGCGAGCATGATCGGCAACGGCATGAGCTGCTCGGTCTCACGGCAGGCATAGCCGATCATCAAGCCCTGGTCGCCGGCGCCCCCGGTATCGACGCCCAGGGCGATGTCGGGCGACTGGGGACCGATCGCGTTGAGCACCGCGCAGGTTTCGTGGTCAATCCCGTAATGGATGTCGGTGTAGCCGATGTCCTTGAGCACCCGCCGCACAGTGTTGGCCACGTCAACCTGAGCTGTGGTCCTGAGCTGTCCGCCCACCACGACCATGCCCAACGAGACAAAGCTGTCGCAGGCCACCCGCCCGTTCGGATCCTGACGCACAACCTCGTCGAGAATCGCGTCAGAAACCTGATCGCAAATCTTGTCGGGATGGCCTTCGGTGACCGACTCTGAGGCAAGCAGATACCGGTTCATACTAATCCGCGGTGCAAGATACGAGCGCCCAGCCAACGGCCGGAGCATGAGCCACACCCTGCCCGGCCAAGGCCGCTGCGGGTCCGCACTCAGAGCGGGGACGGACCCGGCCGGTTCCAGCTCGCGCGTGCGGCTATCTCATAATCTGCGCCAGGCCGCTGGGCGTGGAGTACTTGTCAAAGTCCTGATACTTGGCAGGCGCGGCGCGGTTGGGCAGCAGGTCGTGACCGAATTTGTCCTGGGTCGAGACGTTGGTCATGTGATCGTTCTGAACGTCCCACACCGTGGAGGTCACCGGTCCGGGAACGAACCCGATCTCCGGATCCTTGACCTCGCGCTGCGCCACCCAGGCCGTCTTCCACAGCTTGAGGTTGATGTCAAAGCTGTCCTCCCACAGCGCATAGTGATTTTGGGCGTCCTCGTAGATGATGCGACTGCCCACGCAGTATCCGGCCTGCTTGTTGGGCACGCGGCGGACGTCAATCACGTCAACGTCGCGCAACTGCCACTGTCCCCACGAAGGCTTGGGCCATCCCAGGGGCATGTAATAGTGGTTAGGGAAGTCGCCGCCCATCGGTTTGAAATCGCCGAACAGGGCCAGAATCTTGCGCCGGCCCGAGAACCGCGCGTCGAACATCGCGATGCCGCCGTTAAAGCCCACGCTCTTGTAGTCATCCTGGATGTAGTCGGTGCCCAGCACCGGAGAGCAGCGCGCCGCCACCGACAGCCGGATCGACCGGCGCAACGAGGGAAGGAATACGTATAATTCCTGATTGCGCTGGTTGTCCTTGGGAAACAGCGTCAGTTGGGCGGTATACTTGGATTGCTCGGGCGCCTGGACCATCAGCCATTCGGTAAACCACAGGCCGGCGGCGCGCGGATCCTCCGCCGGCACTCGCGGATCGGTGTTGTACGCTACCTGACGGTAGACATACTCTACCGTCTGACAAAAGATGCTGCCGAACCGGTCCTCGGTGCAGGTATGCAGCGGGTTGTCCGCCCCGCCCACCGCCAGATACGGAGCATAGGCGAACCACAGGTCGGCCAGCAGCTTGTAGCCCTTGTCGGGCTCCTCGGCATTGGGAAAGGGCTCGCCGCCGGTGTAGTTGGCGATATCGTTGTTGCCGTCGGCCAGATGCACCACGCGCACCGCAGCGGCATGCTTTTCGGTGAAATCCACGTAACTTCGGGGCAGCGGATAGCTGACCGTCGGTCCCACGTCGATTTCCACCTCCGGCGGCATCTTCCAGTAGTGACTGCCCTTGAACAGCTCGATCATCCCAAGGGGCATGTACTGCTGATATTGCTGCCAGTTGCGCATGGTGATTCGAGTTCCGGGCGCGAGGGTGGCTTGATGGGCGGTGGCTGCAACCCAGTTCTCCATTGCCGCGGTTGGCGGCTCAGCCCGCTCCTGCGCCCCCGCACCAGCAGCGATAAACACGAGCGAAAGCAGCGATAAAAACCAGACACGCCAAGTGGTTACCATGGCCTTGCTCCACTTTACTTTTGCACTTTACGGTTGATGCATTGAACGTGCCTGCGCGGGCCACAGATGGTGTGGACTCGCGGCGAGCCTGTTGGCTCCAACGGAGACAGCAACTGACTCCAAAAGGTCGGCGAGAAACCGGATGGAATCATACCATCGCTTGCCGCGGCTATCGCTACGAGTCCGGCGCAGTTGCGGCCGGGCCTCTACCACGAGGTCGGGATGGCAACTGCGCGTCGTGCAACGCAGGCGCCGCCGCTGTGCACGTCGCAGCTTTACTGAATCAGCTTGACCGCGTAAGTGCCAACATCGTGCGCAGTCCCGGAGATATCCATCGCGCCGTTTACAGATTGATAGGTGAACTGCCCGGTTATGTAACTGCTGTTGGAACCGTTATTCGCCGCGCCGGTAAGCCAGATCTCGGCGAAACCGTAGACGTTGAGCTGGCATGAGCCGTTGCATCCCGCACCGCCCAGACTCCAGTCCACCAACGGCACAGCCACGGCCCGCGGATCGTCGGCGCTGTGCGACGTGGCGCTGCCGCCGGGATCCAGGCTCATCCCTGCAGCAATAAGGTTGTTGACTTCGCCGATAAGGGTTTGGATGTTGGCAAAACCCGGGTTGGATGAAAGGCAGGCGCTGGCGGGAGGAGCGCACACCGACACCGTATTGGTAGGGTAGGGAATCGCGACCGCTGACCAGTCGCCCGAGCCGCTTACCCAACTGCCGCTGCCGTCATTTTTCTTGGCCGCGAAGGTCAGCGATTCGCCCGTATAATATGGGGTGGTGCACACCGGGATTGACGGCCCGCAGGCCTGCAAACCCAGCGGCAAGGCATTGTTGACGCTGCCCGCCGGCCCCGCCTGCGCCGCGGCGCTAACAGCTACCGTCGCGCTTGCCAAGCCCAGTAATCGGGCAAAGTAAAGCGGCACTACCCGTTTGACGGCCAGGCTCAACCTCCCGCCTTCCACACTTGGCCCAATTATATTGTCGGTGGCAACAATTCCATTTCCCGCGGCGTAGTTTTCCGCCGTCGCCAGGGCATTGCAATTAGCCTGATCGGGAAGACATTTTGAGCCGGCTAGTACTGCCGCATCGACGGCCGTCTGCAAGCGCCCCTGGTTGAAGTATACATTTGCCACGTCCACCACCAGCCCCATCAGTCCGACGATAACCGGCAATGCAAACGTTGTGAGCATCAGGGCTTGACCCGATTCGCGCAGGCACCAGCCGAACAAGACCCTTTGCGTGACGTTGTCCCTCATTGCTGCCTCCTTCGAGTTCGACCACCGAAACGTGGTTGGTTGCTGTCGTCCAAATCGGCTGGGAACCCACCCGCGCGCGAATAGCCGGGGTGAGGCGAACAGCATCGGGCGGCCCCGGCCCTGCTGTAGCAATTTGTAGCATAGTGCTCCATCGGGACAGATAACCATAAGTTCTGATTTACTACCAAATGGTAAATGCAAGGAACGGGCCGGTGCCTCCGGCCCTGCGGCTGCGGAGCCCGGCGTGCGGCGAGGCCCACGCGAGGGTGTGCGATTAACCGGCGCAGCGCTCAGCTCTCTTACGCCCGCCTGCGGTTTAACGCCGGATTTTATCGATGGTGGGCAGGAGCAGAGGCGCCGCCTTGCCCAAGTTGCTGTTCGATGTGGACAACGTCTTTGCGGCGGCGGGAGCAACTCGATGCGGCGGCGAAGAAAACCGCGGCGTGTTTTGCTTCCTGCAAAACGCGCAGGAAGGTTTTACGCTGCCGGCTCGCGCACAAAAGGTGAAACATCCCCGTTCAGCGACCGTTCGCGGGCGGCTGCGTTAACCACGGCCGCGTTTTTTCCGGAACCGTTGACAATGCCTGGGGAAGTGCCAGCGCGTCCTTGCCCGCCAACGACGCGCGAGTCGCTCGCGCCTCCTTATGCGTCGGCTCGGGTCCGCCTTCTCCCGACTCCATGATGCTCCGCATCAATCGGTGGGCCGCGAAACAATCCTCGCGCATCCTGGCCCACGGGCGGCCCGAGCACTCAGGTTTTGCTTCGGGCTGCTGACGTGCAAGGGCGGCCCGGCGCCAAGCGCGGGCGAACTGTGAACAACTGAACGTGATCTCAAAGGCACGACGACGCTACCCGGTTACGGGTAGCGTTTGCCGCGCCGGGTTGTGTTTGCTTTTAGTTGGGGCGAGTCCGCTCAATCGTTGCCGCGGCGCGGCGACTTCTTGGGTCCGCACGGCGGTCCCGGCTTACCCTTGCATCCGGGCGGCGGGTCAGCCTTGGCGGACATCACGGCCGGGCCGGCATTGATCGAGGCGGCAGAGGTCAATTGGATGCCCGGTTGCGCGGAGGCCAAGGGGCTTGCGGCCGAGGACAACGACCAATTCACGGTCAGGCCGGTCGCACCCAGGTAGCTGGCAACCGTCTGGCTTTGCATCCCGCCGTCGGCCGCATCCAGGGTGATGAAATACTGGCCGGGAGCAAGACCGGAGATGACATACTGGCCGCGTGCGTCGGTGGTGGCCGCCCCACTTGCTGCACCGTCGGCACCGTGAACCACGACCTTCGCTCCCGCCACGGCCCGGCCGTCGCGGTCAGCGACGGTTCCGACCAGGTCTTCCCCGAGCGCAGGACTGACCAAAGCCAACGTCAGCATACAGCTAGCAAACACCGCCGGCAGTGATTTGCTCATGACTTGCGCCTCCCCGGAACCTTGCCTGGATAATCTAGGTCAGAATGGTGAGAAAAAGCAAGTCCGAAGTCGCCCGTTTGTGACAATACGTTAAGGTTAGACCAATTGGCGATCGGTTGCATTCCATTGAGGCGTTTAGACATCAGAATTGCTAAAAAAATTTCTTTTTGCACAAGTCCGAAAGATCGGCATCCATTTGGGGATTTTTGTCTAAGTAGCAAATTCTAACTGGCTGAAACAAATCGTAAGATTTGCAATCTGGTCATTGATGTGCTATGCAGACCATACCCGGTCCTAGCAGAACCTGGCCACACGGGGCCCGAATAAATAGAGTTGGCAAAAACTAGGGGCAGGGGTGTTACAACAGATTGGCCGCTTGGCCCCTCTCATCGCCGGCGCTCAAGGTGGGAGGGCTCCTTTGCGGAAGGGCGGACGCTTCGTTTGAAGCCATCGGAGCCACAGTGACTTGTGTGAGTTACCGTCCTGACTTTGTCATGCTGCTCCTTTCTGCTCCTGTCAGCTCATCTCAAAAGTGGCCAATTATGCAATGTGACCGCAGTGAAGAAATTTTTCTTTGCACCAGCAGCTTGCGGAGAAAGATATCTTCCGCGACCTGCTCCCTCACTCTGGGCTCTCACGGAGAGAGAGAAGTAGAGGAAAGCCGCCATCTTTTATCCAAGCTACGGAATGCCCGCCGTCAAGATGCACTCCCCGCTCGAGTTTTTCGGCAGGCCGCCAAATCGGCTCCGAGCGTTGCCTCCATGGCGCGCTTACCGCGTCGCGACGACGCGCTGACCGGCGCGGTCGAGGCGGAGCGCGGCAGGCGTGCCTGCGTCGGCGCATCGCTGAGCTGGCTGGCCGCTTGCACAATCGTTGCGTTTTTCGCCGGTGGCTGCGCCGCCACGACCCCAACGCTGCCTGTGCAACCCGATCCCGTATCGGCACCACCTCTGGACGCCCCGGCCGCAAGCCTCAAACTATCCCGCCTTGACCAGCTCTGGCAGAGCCGGCGCGGCAATGGCTCGCTGGCTGATTTTCCAATCGGCACCGGCGACGTCATCACCGTGTCAGTACCGGGATTGCCGGAGTCCGAAAACAGCGCTACTGCCGGCGCGGCGACACTCAGCGCCGCAACGGAGGGCACGGCGGCGGCAGAGGGCGCCGAGCAGGTGACGCCGGGCGGATGGACGGTGAGGGTCAACGCCGTGGGCGACATCATCCTGCCGCTGCTGGGCCGGATGCATGTGGCCGGACTGAGCGAGGAGCAGCTTCGCGCGCTGCTGCTGCAGCGCCTGGGCAAATACATGTACGACCCTCAGGTTGAGGTTTTCGTACGCAGCTACAACAGCCGCCAGGTGGCCATCTCGGGCGAGGTTCATGCCCCGGGCATGTACACCATCAACAAGCCCAACGAGACGATTGGCGATTTGCTGGTGCGCGCCGGCGGCACCACCGACAACGCCGGACAAAGAATCATCCTGACCCCGCAGCCGTCCAAGGGCCGCGGCACACAAGCCGACGCGATCACGCATACGGATGACACCGGGGAGGAAGCGGGCGTTGAGCCCGCCTCGCTGACTGCCGACGACCTCAGGGTCAGTGCGTCCTATGTAATCGATCTTTCCAAAGGACGGTCGGGCGAGCGCTATCTGAACATTCCGGTCCGTCCGGGCGACACTATCTATGTGCCGCGCGCCGGCACCGCCACCGTGATCGGCTGGGTCTATTCTCCCAAGACCATCGACGTGACGCCGGGCCTGACCGTTCTAAGCGCGGTTTCGCAGGCCGGGGGCACCCTGTTCGCCGCCGACGCCAGCCACATCAAGGTGCTGCGCCAGGGAGCGGGGCATGAAACCAAGACTCTGGTCGTCAATCTCAACGATATCAAGGCCGCCCGCGCACCCGACGTGCCGGTGCGCGCCAACGACGTGATCGATGTGCCCTACTCGCCCACACGGATTCCGGGCTACGCACTTTACTATGCGATGCAGGGCGTGCTGTCGTTTGCGCCGGCGGCGTTGATCGTCAGCGGCATTCCCTGAGATGGCCAAGGAAATCTCACCATATACGATTCGCCGCGCGCGCCCGCCGCGCCGGGCGCAGTTCACGGTGCTGGCCGAGGATGGCGAGAGCAACCTCCAGGACGACCTTCACCAGTACTGGCGCATCATCCGCAAGCATTGGGGACTGGTGCTGTCGGTGCCGGCGGTGTTTGTGGTGCTGGCGGTAGTGCGCGACGCGATGACCACGCCGCTTTATACCGCGACCGCGACGCTGCTGATCAAAAACACGCCGCCGGCGCTGCTGGAGAACGCCACCGTCACCATCGTGTCGCAGAACTCCGGCTCCGAGGTGGACAGCGACGATCAGACCCAACTCCAGATGCTGAAGTCAAAAACCCTGGCCGTCCGGGTGATTGCCGCTGAAGGGCTGATGAACGACCCGGCCTTTATCGGCCCGCCGCGGCCCAATCTGATGCGCACCGTGCGCGGCCAGATCGGTCAATGGCTGCGGCGCCGCCTGCCCGATTCCTGGTTCAAGGCCGACGCACCGCCTGCGCCGCGCCCGCCCTCCAGCGACCCGCGCGGCCTGGCCGGCGCTTACCTGGCGCGCTTGCGCATCGCACCGATCCCCAACACCCAGATGGTGCAGGTCAGCTTCACTACTCCCGACCCCAAACTTTCCGCCCGCCTGGCCAACGCCCACGCCCGCGAGTTCATCAGTTGGGGAATCGAGATCAATTCCCACGAAAGCGAAGAGGCCGAACATTTTCTGGAGGCCAAGCTGGCGCAGACCCGCGAGCAACTGGAGGCCTCCGAGGCAGCCGTCAACCGCTATCGCCGCGACAAGGGCATCATCCCGGGCGTCATCTCGATCAACGGCAAGGAAAATGGCCTGCTCGACCGCCTCAACAAGCTCAACGAGCACCTCGAAGAGGCCCATCTGCAAACCATCAGCCTGGGCACGCAGGTTTCGATGATCAAGGACGGCCATCAGTTCGCATTGCCGGCGGTGATCGAGAACAATCTGGTCCAGAAGCTCAAGGAAGAAGTGGACAATGAAGAGGCGGAATACGCCACGTTGTCCAGCCGCTTCAAGCCCGATTATCCGCCGATGCAGCAGCTCCAGCGCAAGATCAAGCAAAAGCGTGCCATCCTCGACGTTGAAATCCGCAACGCCGAAGATGACGTCAAGGCACGCTATTTGGCCGCGCAGGAGCGCGAAGCGGCACTGCAAAAAAATCTCGAGCAGGAGAAGGCCTATGCCTTTGGCCTAAACGACTCGGCGGTGCGCTACCTGATCCTGGAGCGCGAGGCGGACACCAATCGCGAGCTGTACAACGCCCTGCTCAAGCGCGTCAAAGACCTGACCGTGGTGGCCGACGTGCACGCCTCCAACATATCGGTGGTCGATGCGGCCGAGCTGCCGGGCGGTCCCTCCAGTCCCGATACCCACCGCGACGCGCTGACTGCCCTGATGTTGGGACTGGCCGCCGGGGTGGGGCTGGCGTTTCTGATCGATTTGCTCGACAACACCCTCAAGGATTCGCGCGAGGTCGAGCGTTACCTGCGCCTGCCCAATCTGGCGATGATTCCCGAAACGCCCCGCGCGCGCGAATCGCTGTACCCGGGTGCGGAGCCCACCGATTCGAAATTGCTCAACGGCTCCTACCGCAACCGGGCAGTGGTCAGTTACAATGGCCGCTACTCGCTGCTCGGCGAAGCCTACCGCAACCTGCGCACCGGGCTGATGCTGTCGCGCGCGGGCGCCCATCCCCGGCTCACCCTGATCACCAGCGCAGTGCCCGAGGAGGGCAAGACCACGGTCTCGGTCAATACCGCGATTGTGCTGGCCCATGCCGGCGGACGCGTGCTGCTGATCGACGCCGACCTGCGCATCCCGCAATGCCATCGGCGCATGGGCGTCAACAACGTGCGCGGCCTGACCGAGGTCCTGACCGGGCTGGCCGCGCCCGAAGAATGCATTCAGCCCACCGCGGTCGACAACCTGTTTCTAATCACCGCCGGGCAGACCCCGCCCAATCCCAGCGAGCTGCTCAGCTCGCCCCAGATGCGCCATCTGCTCGAGCATCTGGCCCGCAGCTTCGACCACATCATCATCGATTCCCCTCCGGCCCTGCCGGTCAGCGATCCGATCGTGCTCTCGCAACTGGTCGACGGCGTGGTGCTGGTCGCGGCTGGCAGCAAGACCCCCAAGCAACAGGTCAAGGCCGCGCTGGCGCGCCTGCGCCATGCGCACGCCAAGGTCTTCGGCATCGTCCTCAACCGCATCAAGATCCACAAGGTCGATTACTTCTATCCCTACTACAAGTACTACGGAGCACCGGGCGAGGACGACTTCGAGGAGCATCCTGACGACGCCACCGGCGCATCGCCCAACTGAACGCAAAAATCTCGGTTGATGGATGCGCGCTCGGGCTTCAGGCAACGCGGCGATCGGCGGGCATTCAACGATAAGTCCAAGTATCGGCTGATTGGACCTCTGGGATTACCTGATGGCGGCGGGCGTGGGCCTGCTGCTCTTTTTTACTCCCTTTGCCGGCGGCGGTGTGGAGGTGTGGGCCACCGGCGTCGCCGAGGCCATCTGCTTTCTGATCGCGTTGCTGTGGCTGGCCAAAAGCTTCATCCTGGCGCACGGGCGCGGTACGTTTCGCCTTGGGCGCGGCGAGCTTGGCGCGATGGCGCTGGCCGCCGCCTTTTTGACTTTGCTCATCGGGCAACTCCTGCCGATGCCGCCGGGGCTGCTGCGTTTGCTGTCTCCCCATTCATTCGAGCTTTACCAAAAAAGCCTGCCCGGTTGGCCGGATCGGGTGGTGTACCAGGATGCTGCCTACGTTCATCCGCCGCCGCAAAATGCCGCCGGGATGGTGACGGTTCTGCCCACGCTGGACGAGGTCCGACGCGGGATTGCCGTGCCCTTTACTCCGCCCCCCACCGTCGATGCGCCGCGCGCGCGCGGCGCCGCTTCCCCGCTCGCATCGCCGCGATGGCGGTCGATGTCGGTGGCACCAATCCTGACGCGTGCCGGGCTGCTCAAATGCGCGGCGTACGCGGCGTTGTTTTTCGCCGTGATTTTCTACCGCTCCGGCGCCGGCGACGCCCGCGCCGAGCGCGCCTTGCGCCGCCTCCTATTGCTGCTCGTGCTGGCCTCGGCGGTGGCGGTGGCGATGGCGGGGCTGTCCCAGCAGGCCTTCTCGCACGCCCCCGCTCAACATCGCGCCAGCGGCCCCTTCGTCAACCCCGACCATTTTGCCAACTACCTGGCGATGGTGCTGCCGCTGGCCATCGCCGGCGCGCTGTTTCGCGTGCCGCTGGAGCCGGCCGGCGAATTCAGCGGCTTCCAATTGCTGTGCGCCGCAGCCGCCCTGCTCTTGACTGCCGCAATCGTGATCAGCCTCTCGCGCGCCGGATGGATTGAAATCGGCCTGGGCATCCTGACTTTCGCCTACGGGATGCGCACGCGCGCCCACCATCGCGCCAACGACGATTCACCGCGTGACGGGCGCGGCGCGGCCAGATGGCTGTTACCCGCGGGCATAGGTCTGCTCGCCGTCGCGGTGGTGTCGATGGCGCTGCTGGGGCCGGCCGCCAGGCAACGGGCCGCCGGGCGGATGGCCGAGAGCGTTGCCGCGGGTGTTGGTTTTTGGGATCGGATTGACACCTGGATCGATTCGGCCGCCATCGTGCGCGACTATCCATTGTTCGGGTCGGGCTTCGATTCGTGGGCCACCGTCTTTCCCCACTATCAGCGTCCACCCTGGACGATGTTCTTCAACGGCGTGGCGCAAAACGACTACGTCGAAGTGGCGGCGGAAAGCGGCATCGTGGGGATGGTGCTGCTGGGCTGGCTGTGCTGGAAGATTGGACAATACCTTTATAACGGCCGCCATTTTATTCCAACGCGCCATTGGGCGCTGTTCGCCGCCCTGCTCCCCGCCGCCGCCATCATGGGCTTTCACGAGACGCTGGATTTCTGCATGCAGATTCCAGCCAACGCCGTGCTCTTCGTGGTGCTTCTGGCCCTGGCCATCCGCCTGGTGCGAACCTTCGGCGGCGCGCCCTCAGGTCCGCCGCCGGGCGCATTGGCCGCCGTCGGTGTGCCCGCCGCCATCGGCATAGCCGCGATTACGGGCCTAATCGGCGTCGCTTATCAGCGCGAGACCGTGTACCCCAACGACGTGCCCTATCCCGCCTCCACGCGCGGCAACCAGGCGGTGATCCAGTCGCATCCGGCCAGCCCGCTGCCGCATCTGTGGCTGGCCGACCGCGTCCACGACGCGACCGGCGCCTGGCTCATCCCCGAACTGAAGGCCGCCATATGGCTGGATCCGACCAATCCCGCCGGACGCGACCGCTATGTGCAGGCGCTGCTGGCCAGCGGCAACAAGCGCGCGGCGCTCAAAGAGATTACCCTGGCAACCTATCTGGCGCCCAACCTGGGCTATCACGGGTACCTGAGCAGCCGGGTCATCCCGTGGCTGCCCGCCGATGAGCGCGCCGCTGCCGAACGCGGACTGCGCCAGGCGTGGGCGCGCGGCTTTGAAGGCGCCGCCGGCGCATTGGCACAGCTTTATCTGGCCGAGGGCCGTCCGCTCGAGGCGGCGCAGGTCTACGCGGCGGCGGCCGCGCGCGGCACCGACGTGTCGCGCAAGCTGGATGACACGCTGGCCGCGGGCGTCGCGTTCGGCCAGGGCGCAAACCAGGGTGTGGCGGAAAAATACCTGCGCACCGCCCTCAAACTGGCGCCCGAGGATCCCCGCGCCTACGGCGATCTGATTGCGATGGTTTACGGCCCGCAGCGCAACGCCCGGGCCGCAGCCGAGCTGATTCGGACGGCGGCCGACAACGGCGTCGACACGGCGCCGCTGTATGCGGCGCTGCACGACGCCGCCCAGCGCGCGGGCGACATCAAGCTGGCCGAGGCCGCCCTGCGCGGGGCGGCCGAGGCCGATCCGTCGTTCACCAACTGGATGCGTCTGGGCGGCTTTTACCTGAGCCAGGGGGATTTCGCCCGCGCCCGCCAGACCATCGGCCGCGCCCTGCAGATCAATCCGCAGTCGGGCGAGGCCTACTTTGTGTTAGCGCAGGCCGAGGAAGGCGCCTATCAATACTCCGCCGCGCGCAGGCACTATCAACGTGCCGTCGCCCTGGCACCCGGCAACGCCGCCTTCAAAGCCCGCAGCCAGGAGCTGAACCAGAAAATCGCCGCCGGCGTCCCTCCGCCTGGCAGCGGCGTGACCAAGTAGCGATTTGATGGGCTGAAAAGAAATTTGAAAGTCCTCTACCTCAACCCTTCGGGCCAGTTGGGCGGCGCAGAATACTCCCTGCTCGACCTGCTCGCCAGCCTGCGCGCCGCGCCCGGCCTGACCCTCGAGGTGATCGCCACGGAGGACGGTCCTTTTGTAAAAGCAGTGCGCGCCCTGGGCGTCAACGCCCGGCCGCTGACCCTGCCGGCCTCGGTCGCCCGTCTCGGCGATGCCGCCGCGGGTCTGACGGCCGCCGAGCGCCGCCCGCCGATCGGACCGCTGCCCCGGCTATGCCTGGCGGCGCCCGGGATTTGCGCTTACCTGATGCGGCTGCGAAGCGAAATCGCCGCTTGCGGCCCCGACCTGATCCATACCAACGGTTTTAAAATGCACCTGTTAGGTATCTGGGCGCGGCGCCGGCGCACACCGGTGATTTGGCATATCCGCGACTACATCAGCTCGCGCCCGCTGATGGCGCGGCTGCTACCCCCGCATGCCGGCAAATGCGCCGCCGCAATCGCCAACTCCAGAAGCGTCGCCGCGGATTTGCGCGCGCTGTGTCCCGGCCTGCCCGTGCACACGATTTATAATGATGTCGACCTCAACCGCTTTTCACCCGCCGGAGCCAAGCTTGACCTCGACGCCGCAGCCGCAATGCCAGCGGCTGCGCCCGGCACCATCCGGGTCGGGCTGGTGGCCACGATGGCGCGCTGGAAGGGGCACGAGACCTTCTTGCGCGCCCTGTCGTTGTTGCCCGACAGGCCGGCGGTGCGCGGCTACATTATCGGCGGGCCACTCTATCGGACCCTGGACAGTCAGTACTCGCTCGATGAACTCCGCGCGATCGCCGCGCGCCTTGGTTTGAGCGCGCGGGTCGGCTTTACCGGCTTTCTTGAGGACAGTGCCAGCGCGATGCGTGCCCTGGATATCGTGGTCCACGCCAGCACCGAGCCCGAACCTTTTGGGCGCGTGATCGCCGAAGCGATGGCGTGCGGCAAGCCGGTGATCGCCGCCGGCGCCGGCGGGGCTCTGGAGATCATCACCGACGGCGTGGACGCGATGGCGCATCGGCCCGGCGATGCCGCGGCTCTGGCCCAACTTATCGCCAAGCTGGCCGGCGATTGCGCGTTGCGCCAGCGCCTGGCGCGGGCCGCGGTTGCCACGGTCTGCGCCCGCTTCACCCCGGCCCGCCTGGCCGAGGACGTCAGCCAAATCTACGACCGCGTCATGAGCGCCGCCGCCTGATGCGTTGCTGAGGCGTTCGATTTTGATGCCGACGCAGGCAAACCAACAGCAGTCGCATCAGCGAAAACGCTTCGCACCAGAAGGTCACTCATTGGGGCGAATAGATCAGGATCTTCAATCCGTTTCGGTGGCTGGAGCGGGTATCGCGTTGATCCTCATCGCATTGACGCCGCCTGCGATTTACGCGGTCGACGGCAACTCGATGCTGGTATTGGCTGAATCCATTGTGCGACACGGGACAATTGCAGTTCCAGCAACACTCGGAAAAGTAGGGCGCGGTGGACTCCATTACTCGATTTGGTATCCGCTTCTTTCCATCATGGCGCTCCCCTTAGTGGCGACAGGCGATATGATGGCTCGTCTGTTTCATCTGCCGCCTCATTACACGGCTGGCATATGGGCTCTGATGCTTAACGCGCTTCTTACCGCAGCAACCGCAACAGTTACTGGTTTGTTGGCCCTACGTTTGGGCGCGAGCCGAGAAAGGGCGCTGACAAGCGCGCTGGCGTTCGCGTTCGGGACAGTCGCCATGGTCTATTCCCGCAGCTTCTTTGCCGATCCGCTGCTAGCGCTGATTACAGTCAGCGGCATCTATCTCGCGGTCGACAACGGCCGGCATTCCGCAAGTATCATTCTTATCTCGGCAATGGCGGTATTGGCGAAACCCACTGGTGTTGTTTTGGGGCCACTTCTATCTTTGCACGGAATGAAAAAGGGGGGCGGACTCTTTCGCTCGGTGCCTGGAATAATAGGAACCGCGACCGGACTTGCCTTGTACATGTCATACAACTACGCCAGATTTCTCAACGTCCTAGATTTCGGCCAGCCGACCTTGTTCTCACTGAGAAATGTTCCCATTGGTCTTGCCGGGCTGCTGGTCAGTCCAGGCCGTGGCGTCTTCTGGTATTGCCCACCGGTGTTGGCTTTGGTTGGCGTCAAATGGCGCGCTTTGAAGCGGTGCGACCTTGATTTGGTCATAGCTGTAGCGGCGGCGTACCTGCTCCTCTATTCCCTGTGGCAGGCATGGAGCGGTGGATGGTCCTGGGGTCCTCGGCTCTTGCTACCCGCACTGCCGGGTTTGATCGCCCTTGGGGCCTTCCCCAGGAAGGGTTGGAATAAAGCGCTCGCCATACTGGCTCTGGTCGGCTTCGTAACCAATTCTCCAAACCTCGTGAGCTACTATGAACGCTATTATCAGGAAGCGACCGTAATCGGCCAGGTTTCGGAAGAAATGATACTGTGGAATCCCGTTTACTCGCCCATCGTCGCAATTTGGGCCTCCGCGTTCAGAGAAGTGAAAGATGCGCAGACTGCTGACATCTCGCGGCTCGTTGAGCGCGCCGGTTCCCGAGGCAACGAGCGCGACCCTCAATCGTGGCGTGTTTTAAGAACGGTTGCGCTGTGGTGGTGGATCCTGCCTGCATTGCGTGTATCTCGTTACGTTGGTTTTGGCGCGATGACCGCCCTTATAGTTGCCGGTGTAATACTCATAGTGAAAAGTTTTCCGAGCGGCCACGAGCCTACGGAATCTGATTAATCTGGGTGGCCGCTGACAATCAATGCATGCACGAGGGGCGAAACCACTGAGGCGTTCGCCCTGGTAATTGGCAGCTCAAAAATGAAGGGCGAAACGGCGCGCGAAATCTCATTTGCTGCGTCGGCTTGCTCCGGTTCCGAGCCTGCAAGCCGCGTGCAGCGCATCCCGTATGCCTGGCTGTGCTGCCTCGCCCTGGTGGCGCTCATATTCAGGTGGCTTCCACTCCTGCTCGAACCCGGCTTGGGCTGGACGGCGGCGAACAACTCCGAGGCCTACCTCGACCTGATGGAGGGCTATCGGCATGGATGCGGCTTCGCCGCCTGGACCGCCACCGGATGCGCGGCGCCCGAAACCAGCCGCACCCCCGGCTACCCGCTCCTGCTGGCGGCGCTGCCCTCCGTGCGCAGCGCGGTTGCGATGCAGGCCGTGCTGTGGTCGGCGCTGTGCCTGGCGGTGGGCATCTTCGCGTCGCGCCGCTGGGGCGCGGGCGCCGGGATTATCGCGTGCCTGCTGCTGGCTCTCGACGTCTCCTCCTTTGTTTACAGCAACAAAATAATGACTGAGGTGCCCTTTACGTTTTTGCTCACCGCGGCGGTGATGGCGGAATTAAGGGCCCTGGAAGCGGCCCGCTCCGATCGGGGCGCGGGCGCTCTAATGCTTCTGGCCGGCCTGCTTTTCGCCTGCGCGATCGCGGTCCGCCCGATCGCCCAGATGGTCGTGCCGCTGGCCGCCCTGTTCGCAATTTTCGTGTGGCGCGGCAACTGGGGCTGGCGCCTGGGGATGGGGCTGCTCCTCGTTGCGCTGCCGGTCGTGCTGGTCGCGGGCTGGCGATACCGAAACCGCACCCAGGCCGGCATCGACACCTTTTCCACGGTGGGCGCGTTTAACCTCTACAATTTCCGCGCCGCCGGCACCATCGCCTATGCCACCGGCCAAAGCCTGCAGACCGTATGGCGGAGCTGGGATAAGGTGCCTGTGGAATCTTACTCGCGCCGCGCCCTGGCCATCATCCGCCGCCATCCCTTCGCGTTTGCCTATATGACGGGCTGGAGCTTTGTTTACGTGGCGTTGGTTCCGGATCGATGGCCGCTGGCGCGTGTCCTCAGCCTGGAAAAGCAACCGAAGGTCCAGGATCCCGGCTCGCTCAGGATCGATGGCGCCGTCGAGGGAGTGGTGAATTCCCCGCTTCGCACGCTCGCCTCGATTTATCGCGACGAACTGGATTCCTCCCCGTTATTTACCGCGCTGATCATCGCGCAGTTGGCGATGACCGTCGTGGTCTGGTCGGGCGCGGCTTGCGCGGTCATCTCCGAGCTGCGCCGCTACCCGGCCTGGGACGCTCGCCTGCTGTTCATGGTGGCGGCTGCGCTGTGGCTGCTACTGCTCGCCGCGGGGCCCGAGGGCACCGACCGCTTCCGAATTCCGGCGCTGCCGTTCCTTGCCATCGTGTCGGGCCTTGGATGGTGCCGGGTCTGGGGTCGTTACTTTGCGCATCCTGCGAATTTATCCTTGCGCAGGAAAGCGGCGTGACGCGTCCGGTTTCCTGATGCGTGTACTGCACATTGCCGCGGGCAACCTTTACGGAGGCGTGGAGACCCTGCTGGTCACGCTGGCCCGCTGCCGCGCCCTATGTCCAGCGATGGAGCCCGAATTCGCGCTCTGCTTTGAGGGCCGTCTGAGCAGCGAGCTGCGCGCGGCGGGAGTACCGGTTCACATGCTGGGCCAAACGCGCGTGCGTCGGCCCGATTCGATCTGGCGCGCGCGCCGGCGCCTGAGCGCGCTGCTGGTCGGGCGGGCTTTCGATGCGGCGATATGCCACATGGCCTGGCCGCAGGCGATCTTCGCTCCGGTGGTCCGCGCCGCCGCATTGCCGCTGGCGTTCTGGCTGCACGACGCCACCGGCGGCCGCCACTGGTTGGAGCGATGGGCACGCCGCACACGCCCCGACCTCGCTCTGTGCAACAGCCGCTTTACCGCAACGGGCTTGGACAATCTCTATCCCGGCGTGCCCAGTGAAATCATCTACTGCCCGGTGGCGCCCGGGCCGCCGTGCGGCAGCGGCGCGCGCGCCGGGCTGCGCGCCGAGTTGAACACCGCCGCCGACGCCGCCGTCATCGTGCAGGTCAGCCGCCTGGAAGAATGGAAGGGTCATCGCCTGCTGCTGCAAGCGCTGGGGCGGTTGCGCGAAGTGCCCGGCTGGACCTGTTGGATAGCGGGCGGAGCGCAACGCGCGCACGAAGCGCGATACCTGGAGAAGCTCAAGCTGCTCAGCTCCGAGCTTGGCATCGGTGGCCGCGTGAGGTTTTTGGGCCAGCGCTCGGACGTGCCGCGCCTGCTGGCCGCAGCCGACATCTTCTGTCAGCCCAACAGCGGCCCGGAACCCTTCGGTATCGCGTTCATCGAGGCGCTGTACGCGGGATTGCCGGTGGTAAGCACCGCCATCGGCGGCGCGCTGGAAATCATCGACGATACCTGCGGGATACTGGTGAAGGCAGGCGACATTGACGGATTGGCCCGGGCGCTCGGCAAGCTGGTGGAAGACACCGGCGCGCGGCTGCAGTTGGCCGGATGCGCGCCCGGCCGCGCCCATGCTCTGTGCGAGCCCGCACACCAGCTAGCGCGGCTGGCTGCGGCACTGGAACAGAGATTTGCGCCTTCCGCCGCGCCGGCCGAAGTGCCCACGCGAAGTGTGTGTGCTCTGTGAGTGCGGCATTTACCGACGATGGGGCAGCCAAGGGCCGCGGTGAACTTGCGGATGCGAAGCTGCGGGCGGCCCAGAGCCGCGGTGCGAGCGATGGGGCCATCTATGCGATGGTGCAGCGAGAGATCGCAGCGCGACACTGCGGGGGCGGCACTATTATCGACGTCGGATGCGGCAGCGGGGGGCTCTTTGCCTTCGTGTCTCATCTATGCGACCGCTACGTCGGGGTCGATATTGCCCGCTACGACTTTTTTCCACCGCACGCCGAGTTCGTCGCGGCTAATCTGGACAACGGCGCGATCCCGCTTCGCGATGCATGCGGACAACTCGTGGTTTCGCTCGAGACCATCGAACATCTTGAGAATCCACGCGCGTTTATTCGCGAACTGGTACGTTTGGCAGCGCCCGGCGGCTGGGTAGCCGTAACGACTCCAAATCAACTGAGTCTGTTGAGCAAGATGGGCTTGGTGCTTAAGAACCAATTTCCAGCCTTCCAGCAGGCGCCGGGACTCTATCCAGCACACCTGACGGCGTTGCTTGAAATCGATCTGGCAAGGATCGCGCGCGAGTGCAGCCTGACCGATATTGCAATCGCCTACAGCAACAGCGGCCGTATTCCGTCCACCGCGCGGCACTGGCCCGCGTTCTGCCGCGGACGCCCGTTCAGCGACAACATAATGATGGTGGCACGCAAAGGCTGAAGCCGGGTTTTGAGTACGAAATACGCATATCTTCCGCTCGATGACGGGGCCATCGCGTGGCCCGGGGTGGTGGTTCGGCCGCGGCTGCGCAGCCGGCCGCTGCTTGAGTTCTTCGTCGGTGCAGAGATCCTCTGCCAACTGGCTCTGCTGACGCCTGCACTGGCCGGTCTGCGGCTGGTCTGGCGCACGGCGCCCTTCGCACTCAGCCTGGCGCTGCTCGCCCTGCTGCCCGGGCGCGGGCGGCTCCATCCTGCTGCCAAGGCGGCCCTGTGCATCTTCGTGATCCTCGCACTGGCGCTGCTCAATCCCGCCGGCGATACCTTGACGGCGCGCATCGCCCAGATCGCCATGTATGCGGCGATCCTGGCGCCGCTGTTCTGGGTCTCCCGCTTGCGTATCGACCGCGCCGTGATGCGCCGGGTGCTGCTCATCGTATGGGGATTCAACACCCTGAGTGCCGTTATGGGCGTGCTGCAAGGCTACTACCCCGGCCGCTTTCAGCCCAACGTTTCCGCCGTGATCCTCGCCGGCGGCCCTTTCGTTGAGGGGCTCAAGTACCGCAATGGCGCCGGCGCGCTGGTGTTCCGCCCGATGGGCCTGAGCGACGTCCCCGGCGGCGCGGCGGGCGCCGGTCTTTACGCCGCGGTGTTGGGGATGGCGCTATTTGTCGGCGAGCGCCGGCTGTGGAAGCAGGCGCTGTTTGCTGCCAGCATGCTGCTGGGAACCGCGGCCATCTACCTGTGCCTGGTGCGCTCAACTCTGGTGATGCTGCTCTTGTCCATGCTCGTCTTCGCCCTTGTGATCGCCCTGCACAATCTAAAGACCATGACAGCGCGATATCGGTCCGCACGGCGGCGTGCGCGGATCAGGTTGGCGCCGCTGATCGCGGCGATTGCGGCGGCCAGCCTGATTGGCTTTTCCACCGCCGTTTCGATCGGTGGCAGGAGCGTCGTCGAGCGATTCATTACGCTGGCGCCCGGAAACGCCCGCCAGACCTTTCACCAAAGCCGCGGGCACTTTCTTGAGGAAACGCTCCAGACTTTGCTGCCGGAGTTTCCTCTGGGCGCAGGATTGGGTCGCTGGGGCATGATGAATTACTACTTCGGCGACAAATCGGACCCCGAAGAGCCGCTGTGGGCCGAAATCCAGTGGACCGCCTGGCTGTACGACGGGGGAATCCTCTTGATCCTCGCCTACACCGCCGCAATCGCACTAGCGCTCGGCGTGGCCTACCGGATTGCGCTTGACCCCGCCTACGGCGAGGTCGCGGTCTGGGGCGCGATGATGGTGGCTTACGGTGTCAGCGTGCTCGCGCTGACCTTCGATTATGCGTTCTTCCAGAGTCAGGGAGGGATGGATTTCTGGCTGCTCAACGCGATGCTGTTTACCGTGGTTGCAAAGGACCGGCATCCCGCCCCGGTCGCGGTGCCTTACCGGTGAGCACGTACCTGGTGGTGGCCGGCGACTTTGTCAAGACCGGCGGGATGGACCGCGCCAACTATGCGCTGGCGCGCTACCTGGCCAAAACAGGTCATGAAACCCATCTGGTGGCCTACCGCGTCGATAGCGAACTGGCCGCGATGCCGAACGTGGTGATCCATCGCGTCCCCAAGCTCGCCAACTCCTACCTCTTGGGCGAGCCTCTGCTGGACCGAGTCGGCCGGTGGTGGGCCTCGCGGATCGCAGGCGGCGGTGGACGCGTGATCGTCAATGGCGGCAACTGCAACTGGCCCGATGCCAACTGGGTGCATTATGTTCATGCCGCCTGGCGGCCGATTGACACGGCGCAATCCTTATCCGGTTTGAAGATCAGGGTCAGGCATCGGTACGCGCTTGCCAGGGAGCGCCGCGCGATCGGCCGCGCGCGGCTGATAATCGTCAACTCCAACTGCACCCGCCGCGACCTCGAACAACGGCTGGGCATCGACCCGCACCGCATCCGCACCGTGTATCTGGGAACCGACTCGGACGTTTTCCGGCCGCCCGCGCGGGCCGAGCGCGCCGCGCTGCGCGCCGAACTGGGATGGGGCAGCGGCCCGATGGTGGCGTTCGTCGGCGCGCTCGGCGATCGCCGCAAAGGCTTCGACGTGCTGTTCGAAGCCTGGTCGGCCCTGTGCCGGCAGGTTGAGGGATGGGACGCGAAGCTGGTCGTGATCGGCGCGGGCGCCGAGCTTGAGAGGTGGCGGCACCGGGCCAGGCAGAGCGGACTTGAGGGACGCATCGAGTTTATGGGCTTTCGCCGCGACGTGCCCAAACTGCTGCGCGCCTGCGACGCGCTGGTTGCGCCGGCGCGCTACGAGGCTTACGGGTTGGGCGTCCACGAGGCGCTGTGCTGCGGCTTGCCGGCCCTGGTCAGCGCGCACGCCGGGGTCGCCGAACGCTACCCCGCCGCGCTCCGCCAGTTGCTGCTCCAAGATCCTGAAGATACGGACGACCTTGCACGGCGCCTCCTGGCATGGCACACCGGCCGCGTCTGTTGGCGAGAGCGTGTGGCGCCTTTCTCGTCGGAGCTGCGCCGTCATGGCTGGGACGATATGGCCCGCGACATGATGGGCGTTCTCAACGGCATAAAATGAAACCCCTGCGCATAGTTATGGCAATGATTGAACCTCCTTTACCCTTCGGCAGCGCGCCAGCAAGGTGGTATTACGTTTTATTGAAGGGGTTGGTTGAGCGGGGGCACCGGGTCACCGCGGTGGCAGCTTGCAGTCGTTCGATCGATATGGAAAAGGCTGCACAGCTATTTACCCCTCCTCATTTCGACTTACGCTGCTATGCACATCCGACGCGTCGGGGCCTATTGGCCAAGCTCGAGACCCTCATGCGGCCATATTCCTACATGTTCAGCCCTGCGCTGCGCCAGGATCTCCAAAGTCAAATCGATCAGGGGTTCGACGTGCTCCACCTCGAACAATTATGGTGTGGATGGCTCGCCCTGCACCATTGCAAGCGGGCGCTCGTTAATGTCCATCATCTAGCGATGATCGATCTGGCCGAGATCCGTCCCCGTACCTTTGAGCACAAGTTGATGTTTCGCGCCGAACGCCGGCTGCTCTCGATGTTCAAATGGTTTCGGGCGTGCTCTCCGCGCCTTGGACCGCTGATTACAGAGATTAACCAGTCCGCGCTGACCGCCACCGTCCCCGTGGGGATCGACGCGAGTCTTTATCCTTATGTCGCAGATAGAGGCCGTGTCGATCTACCAATCGTGACGCTGGTGGCCTCGATGGGTTGGTATCCTGGTTTATCCGCGGCAAAGCGGCTTCTCACGCGACTCTATCCAGCGATCAAGCGGCGCATCCCCGACACGCGTCTGGAAGTTGTGGGATGGTCGGCACGATCCGCGCTCGGCGAGTTCTCCAACTTGCCCGGCGTCAGTATTTACGAAAATGTGCCTGATACGGTTCCGTATTTTCATCGCGCCGGTGTCTTCCTGTACGCACCCGCACGCGGCAGCGGCATGAAAGTCAAGGTGCTGGAGGCGATGGCGCTTGGGGCGCCGGTTGTAACAACCAGCGAGGGAGTGGAGGGCCTGAGCGCTACAGACGGTGTTCATGCAGGAATCGCGGACGATGACGAGGGGCTGGTGGAACGCACCGTCGCTCTGTTGTGCGATCGCGACCGCCAAAATCGCCAGCGTGCGGCCGCGCGCGAGCTGATCGAAACCTTCTGCAGCCCCAGCAGGACGGTTGAGATGATTGAACAGATCTACTCACGGATGCTCGCATCGTGAGTGCCGCCGTTGAATCCGGGCGCTGGCTGGTGACCGGCGCCGCGGGTTTTCTTGGCTCTCACCTGGTTGACGAGCTGCTCGGTATGGGTGCGGAAGTACTCGCACTCGACAATCTCGCCTGGGGCGCGCCGCATAATGTCAATCGGCACGTGGGCAACCAATCGTTTCAATTCGTGCAAAGCGACATACGTGACCAGGCCGCGCTCGCCCAGGTAATGAAACGCTTCAGACCTCAATGCGTGGCACATCTTGCCGCACTCCATTACATACCGGCAGCGGTGGCCGACCCGGTGTCAACGGTCGGGATAAATGTATATGGAACCCAAGTGCTACTGTCAGCGGCACTAGCCTGCGCGGTTGACCGTATCTGGTTTGCCTCAACCGGAGATATTTATCCCTCCTCAGACCTACCGCACCGTGAGGATGATCCGCCCGGGCCGTTCGACATCTATGGACTTACCAAGCTGCAGGGCGAGCAGTTGATGGCGTTGGCCGCGCGAACTCACCCCGAAAAGCACATCGTAGCGGGACGCCTGTTCAACCTTTACGGGCCGCGTGAAACCAATCCGCACGTTTTGCCTGAGATACTGCGTCAAATCGTCCAATGCCCCGGTTCTCCCTTGCGCCTGGGCAATCTCTGGCCTACGCGCGATCTCACTCCCGTGCGCGATGCGGCTCGCGCAATCGTAGCCACGGTTGCACACTCAGACCCCGGCCTTACAATCGTGAACATCGGCACCGGGCGGGCGTGGTCTATCTCTGAAGTGCTCGAACAACTCCGCGTTATAACTGGCAAGGAACTTCCGGTTGAATTGGACCCGTCCAGGGTTCGCCGTGTCGAGCGCCCGCATTTGCAAGCCGACGTGCGCCGACTGCGAACTATGATCGGATGGACTCCACATTCCGACCTCGCGCGCGGACTTGCCGAACTCCTTCAAGCCCACAATTCAGGTGCTTTTTAGACAACAGCAGCGAAGGGCAGCGGCTCATTTAGGCCCGTATTTCCCAGCCGCGCGGCCCCTCATCGCGAAAAACCACAGAAATACTCTCCAATGAAGGTGGGAATAAACGCCCGGATCCTTAATACGCCGAGCACGCGGGGCTGGAGCCGCTATGCGGTAAATCTGCTCAAAGAGCTATCAGGAATGGGTGTTGAGCTGGTGCTGTATTCCGATCGCCCGCTGCACCCATTCCATATCGATCAGTTGGATAATCGTTTCTGCCGCGTCATCGTGTCGCCCCCCATCCGCTATTTGCTCTGGGAGCAACTTTGGTTGCCGCGCCGGCTTTGCATTGATCACATTGACGTCTTTCACTCTCCGTTCAACTTTGGGCTTCCTCTCAAGGCGACCTGTCCCCTCGTCCTCACCTTGCATGACGCCATAGATCAGGTTTTCTATGCACCACAGGTGCCTTTGCTTCAGAAGATCCGGCCCCGCAGTCTAACGAGTTGGCTGCATCTTTGGACGGCACGGACTGCGGCGAGTCGCATCATAACCGTAAGTGAGCACGCCAGACAGGACTTGATTGAGCATCTACATCTTCCGGCCGACAAGATCAGCGTCATCTATGAAGCTGCCGACCCGCGCTTCGTTCCGGACCTCAACCATGACGAATGTGAGCGGGTCCGCGCGAAGTATGGACTACCCGAACGCTACATCTTCTATCTCGGTGGTTGGGAGGTCCGCAAAAACGTTAGTCTCCTCCTCCGGGCGTTTGCCGCCGCCGACCTTGCTAACGTGTCACTGCTGCTCGCAGGCGGGCGGGCACACGAGATCGAGCAGTTTTCGCGGACCGCCGAAGAGCTCCGAATTCGCGATAAGACACTTCTGTTGGGATTGGTTGACGACGCTGACCTTCCGGCTCTGTATAAGAATGCGCTTTGTTTCGTTTATCCCAGTCAATACGAAGGCTTTGGACTTCAGCTTTGCGAGGCCATGGCGACGGGATGTCCGGTGTTTGCATCTTGCTCGACCGCTTTAACGGAGATCCTCGCCGAAGGAGGGGAACGGTTCAACCCTAACGATCCCGCGCCGCTGGCCAACCTGCTCGGCCGGATAGCCTGCGAAGCGGGCTACCGTGATCGGCTCGCCTTGCGTGCGCGCGCCCGGGGGCAGAAATTCTCATGGCGACGTGCGGCGTTGCAAACCCTGGAGGTGTACCGGGCAGCACTGGCAGAACATCAATGACCGGTCATCTCTCGTACACAAGAACTTGCTTTTGCAGGTGAGCGTGGAGATGCAGACGTTTTTGCAGGCATTTGTTAGGCACCTTCTGCGAATGTGGAGCCGGACCTGTAAGGCTCCGGGATACCTGTCCCAGATCGTGGATCACTATGGTGCTTTTCTCAGTGCTCGACCACTGGTTACGGGCATTCCCGGGGGTTGTACTATGCTGTGCGACGTGCAGGACCATGTGCAGCAACGGATCTATTTTCTTGGTGTCTATGAAGCACCCACCGCATATTGCTTTTGGCAGCTTGTACAGTCCGGGATGACCGTTGTAGACGCAGGTGCCAATGTCGGACAGTACACGCTATTGGCGGCAAATAGGGTTGGGCCATCCGGCCTTGTTATCAGTTTCGAGCCGGTATCACACCTTTTTGACCGACTACGGGACAATGTAGAGCGCAATCGGCTCACCAACGTCAAATTAAATCGCGTGGCCCTGTGGAGCAGCAACTCACAAATCCGCCTGTCGCTTCCCCCGGGCTCCATGGACAACCTCGGGGCATACAGCGCTCTCGTTCGAGGTGAATGTGCAGTGGTGGCGCCTGCGGTCCGCCTCGACGATTATTTGGCCTGCGAGATGGTGTCACGTATTGATTTGATCAAGATCGATATAGAAGGCGCTGAGCCGATGGCTTTGGAGGGAGCCGTCCAGACACTGGCAAGGTTCCACCCTGTGGTCTTGATGGAGGTGCGCCAAGATATGCTCGCCCGCACAGGAAGGACCACCAGACACCTGTGGAACACTATGGAGGGCCTCGGATATCGGGCATTCCTGGTTGGTCACTCCTCTGACACCAGCCGCCCGCTGCCTGACCTGGACCCCGTCCGGGTTGGGAATGTCTTGTTCTATGCCGGTGATTTACCGGCGGCTTTGACTCAACGGTGGAATTATCGGGATGCGTTGCGATGGGCGCACAGCGCGTGGTGAGCCCATCGCTGGGCATGCCCTTCTTCCTGAATGAACGAGTTGCATACATGCGAACTGTACGCTCCATCCTGACCTTTCTCAGCTCCGGGTTTTATAGCGCCGTAATGCTCGGCGTCGGCTTCGTCGCTACCCCCTTGTTGCTGCGCTGGTTGGGTGATGAGCGCTACGGGGCATTTGAAGCTGGCACTGACTGGTTTCGCTACGTCGCCCTTTTTGAACTCGGCATCGGCGGGGCATTGCAACCGCTGCTGGCGCTGGCGTGGGCCCGCCGCGACGAGCGTGAACTCGCCGCGCTGCTTGCTGCCGGCGTGCGCGCCTATATCCGCCTTGCAACCGTCATGTTGGTTCTCGGACTTGTTTTGAGCCTGAACATGCCCAGGTTGCTGCCGGTCGCCGCCGGCTCACGCTCGGACCTGCGCTTGGGCTGTCTGGTCGGCCTGGCAGCGCTTCTTCTGCTTCCCCTCGCGCCGTTCCGGGCGCTCTTTGAGGCCGAACAAAAGGGTTATTTCATCAACGTTGCCTTGCTCGGACAGTCGTTGCTGATTACGGCCTGCTCTCTGCTTCTGGCCTGGGCAAAATGGGGCATCACCGGACAGTTCGTCGCAGTCTTCGTGGGAACAGCCGCATTCAGCAGCGGTGTCAGCTACACCGCCATCAAACACTTGCGCGGCAGGGTGCGACCCCTCCTGCGCCGTGCGACACAATCACCTGAATGGAGAGCGATTTGGAAGCTCAACTGGCCCACCTTCGCACTTAACACCTGCGGACAAGTGGGTTTGCTGACGGACAACATTATTATCGGCGGCTTGATGTCGCCAGCGCTGGTGGTGCCGTTTTTCATCACCCAGCGGCTTGCGGCATTGACCCAGCGCCAGTTGCAGGGCATCGGGAACGCGAGCTGGGCGGCACTGGCCGAATTGCACGCCCTGGGACAGGGCGAAGTTTTCAATCGGCGGCTGGTTGAGCTGACCCGCTTAATCGCAATCCTTTCGATTGCCGTGTTAGCGCCGATTATCGGGTACAACCGGTATTTCGTCGTGCTTTGGGTGGGCAGGTCACGATATGGAGGCGACGCATTGACGGTAATCGCAGCGACTGATTGTTTCCTGCAGGCTATCTTTTCGCTGTGGGGCTGGTGTATCAGCGGCACCGGCCGGGTCGCTCAGATAATGCCCGGCATGATCGCGCAAACAGCACTGAACTTCGCGTTGAGCCTCATCCTCACGTTCAAGTTTGGCTTTCTCGGCCCGGTCCTTGGCACGCTGGCCGGATTCGCGGCGGTCAGTTCATGGTATCTGCCTTGGCTGCTTCACCGCCTCTTTCAGACTTCTCCCGTTGAGTTGGCGGCCGCCGCATTGCTGCCCCTGCTATCGGGAATTCCCTTTGGCACCATCGTCTGGTGGTTTTCCAGGTCGCTCCCACCGCGCGGCTGGCTCGATCTAAGTGCAGAAATGGGCCTGTGCGGCTTGCTTTATCTGGCCTCGTGGTGGTTGATCGGCCTCAGCCCAGTTGAAAAACAACTATGGTGGCGCAGAGCCCACGCGCTGGTGCCCGGCAGGTCGCTTTAGGCGGAACAAACTTGGCCGATGGATAGTCGTGGGCGAGGGTTGGCCCAAAATGGTCGCTACTCTTAGCGCCTGGGGGATCCAAACCACACTGTAATGCAGTCACAATGAGGGCGACCACAAGTGTGTTAATTCCGAGCTTCGGGCGGCCCGCGGCACTCACTCGCTGTCTTGCGAGCCTGACCCAACAAACACTGGCGCCCGACGAGGTAGTGGTTGTGTGGCAGGCAACCGATGACGCAACCCGGGATGCCGCGCTAAGCTTTGAACATAGGACGCCTTTTTCCCTCATCGTCGTCCATAGTCCCGCAAGAGGGATTACCTGCTCGGAAAATGCGGCTTTGAGGTGCTCACGGGGAGCCGTGGTTCTGCTGATCGACGATGATGCTACAGCACCCAGGGACTGGGTCGAGCGGCATCTTTCTCACTTCGAGGACCCGACCGTGGGGGCCGTGGGAGGTCCTGCGGACAATTACACCACGGCAAATGCGCCATTTCCGCGCCGGGAACCGCACCAGATCGGCCGTATAACATGGTACGGCAGGTGTGTAGGAAACATGTACGATTACCCCGCGCATTGGAAGCATCGCCGTCAAATCGATGTGGACCAGCTCGTCGGTTACAACATGGCGGTGCGTCGCGCCGCTTTCGAGGGCTTCGAAGAGCGTCTGAAACCATACTGGCAGAAGTTTGAGACGGATATATGTCTACAGGTCGGGGAGCGCGGCTATCGAGTACTTTTCGACTTCGCAAATGTCGTTAACCATTATCCGACAAATACGGTTTATGCTCCGGGCCGTGGTGGCGACCTTGAGGCGAAGGTGTATGGCGCCGCGTACAACTGGGCGTTCGTCCTATCGAAGCACAGTCCGCCGCATCTCCGGGCCTGCCGACTCCTCTACCTGCTTCTTCTAGGAAGCACCTCGACACCGGGTCTATTAGGTGTCTTAGTCAACGCATTTCGTGGAAACGGCATTATCGCCGAGGTCACGCTCTTGCCGCGGATCCTCAAGAGCTTTCTATCGGGTTGGAACGCCGGAGCGAGGGCGCGGGTTTCCAGGTCCAACGCACGGTCGGTTTTGTTCCGGCATAACGTCTGCGACACCAAGATCCGATGATCGAGCAGTGTAACGTGCACGATGCATCTGCTCCTCAGCCCGGCGGCAGACTGGCCGTCGACCAATCGGCCGGGCCCGGGGTGGAACGAGACGGCTTTCGCAATCGTAAGGTGATGGCGTTTGCGACCTTCGGCGGTGACCGTGTTCGTCTTGAGGGGCTGCTCCAACTGGTTGGGGCCGAATTTATCTCCTTGCAGACAAGACCGCGCCTTGGCGGCTTTCTGCGTCTGATCAGGAAGTTTCGGCGTACCCGCCCGGGTCTCGTCATTATGGAAGGGACCGGCGTGGCCGGAGGCGCTGCGGTCATGCTCAGCCGCCTGTTGTTAGGGACCCGCTACGTGGTGAGCAGTGGGGATGCGGTGGGCCCGTTTCTGGCCCGCAAGTATGGCTGGCTGTGGCCGATCTTTAATGCTTATGAGCGCATGCTCTACAGGTGGTCCGCGGGTTTTATCGGCTGGTCACAATATTTCGTCGGCCGCGCGCTCACCTACGGTGCGCCGCGGGCGATGACCGCCGGTGGCTGGGCTGATTTTCGCCTCGACGCGCAGCAGCGCCGCGCCCTGGGCGACGCCGTCCGCAGACACCTTGGAATCGCCCCGGCGACCATCGTGGTGGGTATCGCGGGTTCTTTGAACTGGAATCGCCGCGTTGGTTACTGCTACGGATTGGAACTGGTCCGGGCGCTCAGGCAGACGGCACGCACCGACCTGTGCGCGCTCATAGTCGGCGATGGAGACGGCCGGAGGCACCTGGAGAAGGCCGCCGGGGCCGACTTGGGAACCCGGGTGATCCTGACCGGCAAAGTGACGCGCTGGGTTCTGCCGGGCTATCTGGCGGCCATGGATGCAGGCAGCCTGCCGCAAAGCGTGGACCAAGTCGGCGCGCTGCGGTACACGACCAAACTCAGCGAGTATCTCGCGGCTTCGCTGCCAATCATCACCGGACAGTTGCCGCTGGCCTACGACCTTGGCGGCGACTGGCTCTGGCGATTGCCGGGAAACTCGCCTTGGGATGATAAATACATCGCTTCCCTAACTACGGTTCTGGACAACCTCACGCCCGATGTAATCGAAACTAAACGCGCTGCGATTCCACGCGACCTTCCCGAGTTCGATCGCAACCGCCAGATTCGTGCGGTGACCGCTTTCCTGAACGACATCCTTAGCGAACCTGGATGATTTTTTCGCCTCTACGCTTCTTGTTGATGGACTTGCCGTGCCTACTCAGCGACTGTGCTGAGGCGCGTGCAGCACAGAACTTCACGAAGGAGCATATGCTGGTTGTGGACTCGGCAACGAGCGCGTCCAGCATACCGGATTAGGCAATCTCGCGGGGGATCCACTGGAAGACCAACCGGACATGAACCGCGGAGTGCGCTCGCCCCGCCTCGCGGAGCGCGACGGCATACCCTCAGGCCATTACGCGCTCAAGCAAATTTTCTGCAGGAGCGCGCTTGTAGCGTGGAGCCACCGCAGCCGCTTCCGCCTGGCGCGCCGGCTTCTTGAACCGCACGCAGGCAGGCGCTTTTTGGATTACGGCTGCGGTGACGGGACTCTGCTTGCATATGTCAAGGACCTTTTCCCACAGGCGGTGGGAGTGGATGCGGACTTCAGGCAGATTTGTGACTGCCGGCGCCGGTTCGTCACGGTTCCGAGCATTCGCTTCTTCACCCCCGACGATCTGCTGAAGACAACCTCTGAGGGCGCCTACGACGTGGTGTGCTGCATGGAGGTACTGGAGCATTGCGTTGCTGAGGACCTGGAAACGGTTCTGAATAATCTGTCTCGCCTGGTTTCAGCGGGGGGCACCGTGATCGTCAGCGTACCAATAGAAGTCGGCCCTGTGCTTCTCGGAAAGCAGATGGTGCGCGCCTTCGCCGGATGGCGCTCTTTGGGCGATTACCAGTACCGCGAACGCTACACGGCGCCCGAATTTGTTCGAATGCTATTTGCTACGGCTCATACCTCGATTCCCCGCCCGGCGTACTTCAACGGCCGCGGATGGTTTTACGGTCACAAGGGTTTCAACTGGCGGATCTTGCGGGATCATCTGGAAACAAAATTCAAACTCGATTCAATTCGCTTTTCACCCCTGGGTCTCCTCAATACCGCCCTGTTCAATAGCCAGGCATGGTTTGTATGCACCCGGCCGTAAGTGCCTGAACGGGGTTGACTTGGCGATTCATTTTTCACTTCCGCCCCAGGCCGACTCAGTGCTTGATGTCGGCTCTGCTTTGACTTCGGAAGCGCTTCTTACTGTATACTCGTGGTTCTGCGGCGGATCTGAATGACACTGTCGCTTCGCAGTTTCAGCAAATCTTGCCCTGCGTACCGGCCCTGCTACGCTGAAGTGGTGTTACCTGCTGTCCAACGCTTTGAAATAGTTTGGGGAGCTGCTGACCGGCACGTTGCTGTCGGCGGTGGTGCCGATGCTGATAATGGGGGCCTTGGGCGGCTTGTTTACGTGCACCAGGCAGGGGTAGCCGCGGGTGAAGCCGAACGAGGTGCCGGTCAGGATGTAGGGGGCGCCGCCATCCAGGATTAACGGCGCGATGCCGTGGGGAGTGCCGCTCCCATGCCCCGGAGAATCGATCTCGCCGCCCATGATCGTAATCGGCGCCCAGGAGTCGGCGGCGACAATGTCGGAAATCCAGGTCGAGCTGGGCGCTTCGGCGTCGAAGTACACCCGGTTGATCGAGGCCTGGCTGCCTTCGAAAACTATGCCGTAAATCGCGTTGCCGGGGCCGGGGCCGATGAAGATATTGGTGTAGGCGCCCGAACCCCCGCCGATTACCAGCGGAAAGCTCGAATAGTTCAGGGTCAGGTTGGAATATTCGCCGCCGTTGTTGGTCTGCGCGAACAGGCCGAAGCGTCCGGTGCGGGGCCGATTGGCGGCCAACACGTAGATGTCGTCGAAGTGCGACTCGTATGAGTTGCCCGCAAAGTAAAGTCCGTAGTCGCAATACTCGCATCGCAGATGCTGGTAGCGGCCCACCACCGCCAGCCAGCCGAATACGCCGTCCTCACCCATCGTAAAGTCATGCAGGTCCGCGCCGCCGACAAACGGCACGCGCTTGCCGCCCGGCTCAGCACTCCTTCGCACCGGCAGCCATACGGTTCTGCGTCCCAGGTCGACCGCTCGCGTGATGCCGGGCGGATTGTCGTCGAAGGAAACCAGGATCAGCGTATGAGCGTCGGGCATCAGCCGGAACGGCGGCGGACTTTGACCCGGGCTGTAGCGCGCGACATTGGACAGCCGGACTTCATCGATCAGCCCGTCGATCGACGCGCTCCAGTAGCCGCCATCGGGCCACTGGGCCGCCATCGGGCCGATGTTGACATTCTCAAACGGAGTCTGGGTGACGCGGCCGCGGGCGGCTTTGGATGCCACCAGCTTGCCGTCCAGCAACAGCCGCACCACCGCGCCGTCGTAGCTGAGTGCAAGATGATGAACCGTGTCGAGCGAAACCGCGACCTTCGCGGTCAGCTCGTAGCGGGTATGCGCGATGGTGATCAGACCGTAGGGGTTCTGCCCGAAGGTGATGCCGATTATAAAGGCCGTCGCGCGCGAGGCTCCCGGAAGACCACGGCCGTTGGTGGAGATGAAGCCGGCGCTGGAGACCAGCGTGGCCAGGCCGTTGGCCGATTGCGCCGCCGTCGTGCGCTGCCTGAAGTAGGCCTCGGCGGTGAAGGCCGCAAGCCCATCCAGTTCGACGTAAGGATCCTGGCGCAGCTCGACCGAGACGCTCTTGCCGCCGTCGGTATCAAAGGAATGACCGTTTCCGCCAACCAGCGAGGGTCCCTGATCGACACCGGTCATTTTTGGTTCGACTATGATGCTAGGACCGATGTAGTTGGGTCTCACAATGGTGCCGGCGCGGCTGCCGACTCCCGCCATTTCCAGGTCCCCGCAGGTGATCCGCAGGGGCCGTTTCAACCAATAGATGCCGGTGGGCAACGCCACCTTGGGGTGGCCGTGGGCGATGTGTGTGGCGCAGGCCTGGTCGATCGCGTTTTGAATCGCTGGTTGGGAATCGCCCGCGCCGTCGGCCCGTGCGCCGAACGCCGTCACGTCGTAGTTGCCGCGTTGTGTGAGGCGCCCGGGCGCCGCTCCCGCGGCGCATAGACACAGGGTGATCGGGACACCTGCGGCAACTGCAGCGATAAGTCCGATAAGCCGCATGGCTGCTTTATAGCGCACCGATGCTGTTTCGCACGAGCTGGGGTCGTCGCGTAGTCAAGCCAAAAAACATCCGTTGACGAGCAAAGGCGGTGGTTGGTCGAAGCAGACGGCAGCGGAGGCAGCGATTCACAGTCCCCCGTCTTCCGCACCTGCAAGCCGCAAGTCATCTTGAACACCAACGATAGACCGGCCGCAACGCCGCGTCCGATGCGCATCCTGTATCTGGCCCTCGGCGTGTTCGACAAGGGCGGCATTGCGCGCTACTGCCGCTACCAGATTCGCGCGCTGCGCGAGTTGGCGGGCGAGGACAATGTGCAGGTGCTGTCGCTGTTCGGACCCGGACCAAACGACCTCGAGGAACCCTTTGCGGTTAATCATGCCGGCGGCGGCCTGGGCCTAGGCAGCGAGGCCGCCTTCTTCCTGCGCGCGATGGGTGTGGCGGCGGTGCAGCGGGCGCAAATCGTATGGTCAAGTCATCTGCGGCTCTTACCGGCCGCCCTGGCACTAAGCCGGCGCACGGGCGCGCCGCTAGTGGTCAACATCTATGGGCGGGAACTGTGGGGTGGCCGTCTGCGCCTGCTCCATCGATCCACCCTGCCGCGCGCCGACCTGGTGCTCTCCGACTGCCATTTTTCGGCTGAGTTCGCAGCCAGCGCGTATAAGGTGGCGCCGCAGCGGGTGCAGGTGATTTGGGGCTGCGCTGACCTGGAGCGCTTTGCGCCGCGGGAGCGCAACCTGGAGCTGTTGCGGCAGTTCGGAATCCGGCACCATCCTGCCAACCGCTACGTGCTGACGCTGGGCAGAATCGACAAGCGCGCGCGCCACAAGGGCTACGACCGGTTGATCGACGCGGCCGCCGCGCTGCGCCAATATCCCAATTTGATCCTGCTGTTCGCCGGTGCCGGCGACGACCTGGAGCGCCTTAGGCAGCGCGCCCTAGCGGCGGGCCTGGCCGGGCGGGCGTACTTTTTGGGCGCGATTGCCGAAGACGCGCTGTGCGACGTGTACAACCTGTGCGACATCTTCGCGCTGGTCAGCGATCGCGGGCCGGGCCGCGGCGAGGGCATCCTGCTGACCCAGTTGGAAGCCGCCGCGTGCGCCAAGCCGGTTATCGTCGGCAATGAAGACGGTGCGCAGGAGGCGGTAATTCACGACACCACCGGTTTCGTGGTCTCGCCGCGTGACCCGGCAGCGCTCAGCGGCTGCCTCGAGCGTCTGTTGCTTGACGAGCGGCTGCGCCTGGAAATGGGTCGCGCGGCGCGGGCGCGGATGCAGACCCATTTCAGCTACGAGAAGTTCCGCGAGCGAACCCGCCGCGCGCTGGAGGCGCTCGGGAGCGGCCGCGCAAAGTTGACCCCGCGCCGCCGTTTCCGGATCCGGACAAACACCTACAGGAAGTAGAGATCTTCAAGGTGGAAAACCAGCGGCGATTGCGCGTGCTGCACGTCGGCAAGTTCTATCCTCCGCATATCGGCGGGATGGAGACCCATCTGCGCACCCTGTGCGCGCAGCTTAAGGACGCGGTCGATTTACAGGTGATCGTCGCCAACGACGGCACACACACCGTGCAATCCGTGCTCGACGGCATCCGGGTGACGCGCCTGGGCACAGCCCTCTATCTGTACTCGACGCCGGTCTGTCCGCGCATGGTGCGCGCCATCCGCGGCGCCCGCGCCGACGTGGTCCACGTGCATCTGCCCAATCCGTGGGCGGTGGCGGCCTATCTGATGAGCGGCCATGGCGGCGCGCTGGTGGCGAGCTGGCATAGCGACGTGGTCAGGCAGAAGCGGCTGGGGCGGGCCTATGAAGTGATTTCGCGCCTGTTTCTGCGCCGCTGCAATGCGATAATCGCCAGCTCGCCGAACTATGTGGAAAGCTCGCCCGTGCTGTCGCGCAACCCGGCGCACTGTACGGTGGTGCCCTACGGGATCGCGGTCTCCGATTTCGCCTGCCGCGACGCCGCTCCGATCCACAACATCCGCCAGCGGTTCGGCCCGCGCATCGTGCTCAGCGCCGGCCGCCTGGTGTACTACAAGGGGCTGGAGTACCTGATCCGCGCCATGAACGCGGTCGATGCCAAACTGCTGATCGTGGGCGACGGACCGATGCGTCCGCGGCTGGAAGCGGAGGCCGCGGCCAACCCCCTGTTGCGCGGCCGGGTGAAATTCCTGGGCCGAATCGAAGATGTCGTGCCTTATTACCATGCCTGCGATGTCTTCGTATTGCCGTCGGTTGCGCGCAGCGAGGCCTTCGGTATCGTGCAACTGGAAGCGATGGCCTGCGGCAAGCCGGTGGTCAACACGCGGCTGCGCTCGGGCGTGCCCTTTGTCTCGCTCCATGGCGTCACCGGCTTGACCGTGGCGCCGGGCGATCCCGCGCAGATGGCGGCCGCCCTCAACCGGCTGCTGGACGACCCTGAACTGCGCCACGCCCTGGGCAACGCCGCGCTGCATCGCGTGCGCACCGAATTCACGGTCGGCGCGATGGTGCAGCGCACGCTCGACGTCTACCGCCGGGTGACCGGCGGCAGCGGCGGCCTCGAGCGGGGCGAGCGGATCGCGCGGGGCGCCGGCGTGGCATCCGCGGCGACCTGAGCCACGCCGCACACAGCACAGCGCAACCGACCATGATCGGGCCGACCCGCGATTACTTAAGGCAACTGGCCGCCGTCACGCGATGGCGCCTGGCGCAGGCCTTGGCGCTGGTGATGCTTGGCTCGCTCACCGAGGGGCTGGGTCTGGCGCTGCTGCTGCCGACGCTGCAACTGGCGGGCGTCGATATCGGGCCACACACCGAGGCCGGCCGCTATGCCGCGCTGGTGCGCGGCGCGCTGGGCCAAATCGGGCTGCGTCCCACCCTGGCGCTGATGCTGGCGCTGTTTGTCGCAATCGTGGGTGCGCGTGCGATGCTGACCCGGGCGCAGAGCCTGTCGATCGCCGTGCTGTGCGAAGACTTCGCCCAGTACTTGAGGGAGCGCCTGTTCGAAGCGGTCAGCGGCGCTGACTGGCTGTTCATCTGCAGCAGCCGCTCCTCGGATTTCGTGCACGCGCTGACTAGCGAGGTGGACCGCGCCGGCGCCGCGGCCCATCAGGGCCTTTACACGATGTCGGGGGCGGCGGTGGCGGCGCTGTATGTCGGCGCCAGCCTCATCCTGTTTCCCGCCGCGACGCTGCTGATGCTGGCGATATGCGCGGCGCTGGCCGTGGCGCTGCACGCAAGGACCCGCGCGGTCCATCGTGCGGGCGGGGACTACTCCGCGGTCGCCGCCGGCGTCTATGCGGCCGCGATCGAGCATCTACAAGGCATCAAAACCGCCAAAATGTACGGTGCGCAGCGGCGCACCTGTCAGAGCTTCGCGCGCCTGACCCGCAACATGGCGGCCGCCGGCATCAGGATCAGCCGCGAGCAACTGGCGGCGGACGCCTGGTTCGAGATCGGCGCGGCCGCGATGATGGGCGTGATCCTGCTGGCAGCGCTGAAGTGGCTGGCGGTGTCGCCGCCCGAAGTGCTGATCCTGCTGCTGCTGTTCGCGCGCGTGGTGCCGCGCGTGCGCGGGCTGCAAAGCACCTACCGCGCCTTCGCCAGCTTGCTGCCCGGCTTCGCTACCATCGCCGGAATCCAGGTGCGATGCCGCGCGGCAGCCGAGCCGGCCGCCGCGACCGGACCCGCGCTGGAGCTGCACTCGGCGCTGCGGTTGGAGGGTGTCAGCTTCTCCTACCCAGGCGGGCCGCCGGTCGTGCGCAGCGTCGATCTTACGATTCCCGCCGGGCGCACGGTCGCGATCGTGGGGCCGTCGGGCGCCGGCAAGAGCACCATCGCGGACCTGCTGATGGGCCTGATCGCGCCGGCGGCGGGCTGCATCCGCGTCGACGGCGCGCCGCTGGACGCGGCGCGGGCGCTGGCCTGGCGCGAGCAGGTCGGCTACGTCGCGCACGACACCTTTTTGTTTCATGACACGGTGCGCGCCAATCTGCGCTGGGCACAGCCCAATGCCGACGAGGGCGAGTTGCGCGCCGCCCTGCGCATGGCGGCGGCCGACGAATTCGTGGCGCGGCTGCCCCAGGGGCTGGACACCGTCGTCGGCGACCGCGGCGCCGCGCTCTCGCAGGGCGAACGCCAGCGCCTGGCGCTGGCCCGCGCGTTTTTGCGCCGCCCCCGGCTGCTGGTGCTGGACGAGGCCACCAACAGCCTGGATTCGGAGAACGAAACCAAAATTCTGGGCGCGCTCGATGGCATCCGCGGCGGCATCACCATCGTACTGATCGCCCATCGCCTGTCGACAATCCGATGGGCCGACCTGATCTACGTAATCGAAGACGGCACGGTGGTGGAGTCGGGCGACTGGGCGACGCTGTGCGCGCGTCTGGACGGCCGTTTCCGCACCTGGTGCATCGCCCAGGGCCTGGCGGCGTAGCTGCGCGCTCCGGGAAAGTGCTATGACTTGGATCGACACAAGCCACGTCAAGGCAAAGCTAACCGGATGAGATGATGCAAATCGAGGGTGGTGCCGCTGGTGTAGCCGGGGATGGAGCGGATTCGGCAGACTTGCAGGTCCCGCTTTGCGTTGACCTGGACGGCACGCTGATCAAGAGCGACACGCTGCTCGAACTGCTGCTCAAGCTGCTCAAACGAAACCCGCTGTATTTGTTGGTGCTGCCGCTGTGGTGGGTCAGGGGCAGAGCACAGTTCAAGGCGCGCGTCGCGGCGCACGAGACGCTGGAGGCCGACCGGTTGCCCTTTCAGCCCCAATTGATTGACTTCATCCGCGAGCAGCATCGGGCGGGGCGCCCGACGATCCTGGTCACCGGCGCCAACCGCCGGACTGCCGCGCAGGTGGCGGCCCAGGCCGGCTGTTTCGACGAAGTGATCGCCAGCGATGAAACGGTGAATCTGGCCGGCGCCGCCAAGCGCGACGCGCTGGTCGCGCGCTTCGGCGAGCGCGGCTTCGATTACGTCGGCAACGAGCTGGCGGATCTGCCCGTGCTGGCGGCCGCGCGCCAGGCGCTGATCGCGGGTCCGTCGCTACCACTTAGACGGGCGCTGCGCACCGCCCGTCTTCCGGTGGCGCGGCTGTTCGACGATCGGCCGGCGGCGCTCGCCGCATTGCTGAGCGCGATACGGGTCAAGCAATGGGTCAAGAACCTGCTGCTCGCTGTGCCGCTGGTGCTCGCGCACGAAGTCGCCGACCCTCGCCGGCTGATTGCGGTCGCGGCGGCGATGTTCGCCTTCTGCCTGACGTCGTCCGCTGCCTATCTGCTCAACGACCTGCTCGACCTCGACGCCGACCGCCACCATCCGATCAAGAAACATCGTCCGCTGGCCAGCGGCGCCCTGTCGATCACCGTGGCAGCGGCGGTGGCGCCCGCGCTGCTCGTGGCGGCGGTCGCCGTCGCGCTGGCGCTGCCGCGCCCTTTCCTCCTGAGTCTGCTCGCCTATTTCGTATGCACGGTGAGTTATTCGGTTTATCTCAAACGTGTAGTGCTGGTCGACGTGATAATGCTGGCCGGCCTGTACACCCTGCGCATCCTGGCCGGCGGCGCCGCGGCCGCGGTGGAAATCTCCCAATGGCTGGCCGCGTTCGCCACGTTTTTCTTCCTGAGCATGGCGCTGCTCAAGCGCTATTCGGAACTGCAGCGGCTGGTGGTCGAAAAGCGGCTCGCCCCCAGGGGCCGCGGCTATACAACCAGGGACGTTCAGCAGATCGCCGCCTTCGGTTCGGGCAGCGGATACGTGGCGGCGCTGGTGATGGCGCTGTATATCAATAGTCCGGAGGTGACCCGCCTTTATTCCCGTCCGCAACTGTTGTGGCTGATGTGCGTACTGGTCATTTACTGGATAAGCCGCGCCTGGCTGATGGCGGATCGCGGCGAGTTGGATGACGATCCCATCCTGTTCGCGCTGACCGACAAGGTCAGCTACGCGGTCGGCATCCTCGCCGGGCTGGTTCTGCTGGCTGCATCCTGGTGAGAGGCGAGCAATATCAATCCTGGGGCAGGTTCCCCCGCGCGCGCCATCGGGTGTGCCGGCTGTGGTGGCGGCACGAGGCGCGCGAAATTGGCCGGCTGGAGGGACCACTGCTAGCCTACGGCCGCGGCCGCAGCTACGGCGACGTATGTCTGAACGACGGCGGCACGGTGCTCGACACGCGCGGCCTGGACCGCCTGGCGTGCTTCGATGCCGGCTCGGGCCGCCTGCGCTGCGAGGCCGGAGTCACGCTGGAGGAGCTGCTGCGGATTTTCGTGCCGCGCGGATGGTTTTTGCCGGTGGTACCCGGCACCAAGTTCGTCACCTTGGGCGGGGCGATCGCCAACGACATCCACGGCAAGAACCATCATCGCGCCGGCACCTTCGGCTGTCACGTCGTGCAATTGGAACTGGTGCGCAGCAGCGGCGAGCGCATCGTCTGCACGCCGGAGCGCAATGCGGAGTTGTTCCGCGCCACGATTGGCGGACTCGGTCTGACCGGGCTCATCACGTGGGCGGAGATCCAGCTCAAGCCGATTCCCTCGCGCGCAATCGCGGTGGAAACCATCAGGTTCGCCAACCTCGATGAGTTCTTCGAAATCTCCGCGCAGTCCGACCGCGAGTTCGAATATACCGTGGCGTGGGTGGATTGCGCCGCGCGGGGATCGTCGCTGGGCCGCGGGCTGTTCATGCGCGGCAACCATGCCGACGCCGGGCAGCGGGCGCCGCGTCAGAGCAGGGCGATCCCCATCGTGTTCGACTTTCCGCAGCTGGTGCTCAACCGCTGGTCGATGAAACTGTTCAACGCGCTGTACTATCGCAAGCAATGGCCGGAGCGCAAAAGCACGGTGGTGGATTTCGATTCCTTCTTTTTTCCACTCGATCGGCTGCTTGACTGGAACCGCATTTACGGGCGCCGCGGTCTGTTGCAGTATCAATGCGTGGTTCCCCATGGACACGACGGCCGCGCCGTGCTGCGCCAATTGCTGGAAACCATCTCGGCGGCCGGACTGTTCTCGTTTCTGGCCGTGCTCAAAGTCTTCGGCAACTTGAGCTCGCCCGGCCTGATGTCCTTTCCGCGCCCAGGTGTGACGCTGGCGCTGGACTTTCCTGCCGGCCCCGGCGTGATGGCCCTGCTGGCGCGGCTTGACCGCGTGGTGGCAGCGGCCGGCGGGGCGGTGTATCCGGCCAAGGATGCGCGGATGGCGGCGGCTGACTTTCAGCATTTCTACCCGCAATGGGAACGGCTCGACGCGCTGCGCGATCCGAAATTCTCCTCCAGTTTCTGGCGCCGCGTCACGGCTCCAATCTGATGGCTTGCGATGGGTGCAGAGAAGACCTTGATTTTCGGCGCCACCTCGGCGATCGCGCAGCAGACGGCGCGCCTGCTGGCGGCGCGCGGCGCCGAGCTTTTTCTGGTCGGGCGCTCCGCGGACAAACTCGGTGCGATCGCGGCCGACCTCAAGGTGCGCGGCGCCGCCCAGGTCTTCGCCCGCACGGCTGACTTGGATCGCGCTTCGGAACACGACGCAATCCTGGATGAGGCGGCGCGCCGGCTGGGCCGCATCGAACGCGTGCTCATCGCCCACGGCGTGCTGGGCGAGCAGTCGGCGGCGGAACGCGACTTCACGCAGGTTGAACGGATATTCCACACCAATTGCGCCAGCACGCTGTCGCTGCTCACACGCGTGGCGCAGCGGATGAGCGAACAGGGCAGCGGGACAATCGCGGTAATCACTTCGGTGGCCGCTGACCGCGGCCGGCCCTCCAACTACGTGTACGGCGCTTCCAAAGCCGCGGTCAGCGTCTTCCTGCAAGGGCTACGCGCGCGCCTGCATCGCCGCGGCGTGCGGGTGCTCGAGCTTAAGCCGGGGCCGGTCGATACGCCGATGACCGCGCACATGGAGAAGAGTTGGGCGTTCAGCCGCCCCGAGGTAATCGCGGCGGGAATCGTGCGCGCCTTTGACGGGCGGCGCGACGTCGTCTATCTGCCGTGGTTCTGGCGCTGGATCATGTGGGGCATCCGCGCGATGCCCGACCGTATCTTCAATCGCCTCACCCTCTAACGCCGGCCTGCGTGCCGGTCGATGGTTCATGCAACTGAGGCCTGACTCAGACTTCCTGCTGGCCTGCGCCCGCCGCTTCGCTGGCACCCAGTCCGCCGACGGACTTCGCGCCCGCGCCGCGCGCGTGCCGGATTGGGAGAGCGCGCTTGAGCTGGCGCGCGCCCACGGCATGGAACCGTTGGCCGCCTGGTACCTCAACACCGACTGCAACGGGATGCTGGCACCACAGCTTCACCGCCGCCTACATGAGGTGATGCGCCGCACCGCCGCCGCCTCCCTGCTGCTGAGCGCCGAGCTGATCAAGGTCCTGAACATCCTTCAGGCGCACCACGTTCAGGCTGTCCCGCTCAAGGGCCCGGTGCTGGCCGCGATGCTGTGCGACGAGATCGCATGGCGCGAAAGCTGCGACCTCGACCTGCTGGTGCGCCGCGCGGACATCGCGCGGGCCAGGCAGGCGCTGTGCGACGCCGGCTACCGGGTGGACTCCAGGCTACCGCCGGGCGAGGAGAACGCCCGGTTCCATTGGCGATCGCAGCTCATTTTATGGCGCGAAGGCGGCGGACCGGCCATCGATCTGCATTGGCAACTGCTGCCCAGCCTGTTCCCTGCCGCACGTTACTTCGATTCGGTCTGGGAGCGGCTTGAAACCGCCGCCTTCCAGGGTCGGGAGATGGCGGCGCTTTGCCCCTTGGACCAGCTCTTCTTCCTGTGCGCGCACGCCGCGCGCCATTCATGGCACAGCCTGCGCCAGGCCGCCGATATCGCACGCCTGATCGCGGTGCGCCCGGACCTTGACTGGCAGGGCGCCCTCAGCGCCGCCCGGCGCTCCGACGCCGGCACCGTCCTGGCGCTGGGGCTGTGGATGGTCAACCGCCTGTTGCTGCTCCCGTTGCCGGAACTGGCACTGCGTTATGCCAACGACATGATCGACGGCAAAGCCTTCGCGCGCAAGCTGATCGATCGGATGCCGGAGGCAACTCCCAACCACTACGAAACCTCCCCGGAGTTCGCGCTGCAATTCAAACTGGCAGCGGGATGGTGGCCGAAACTGCGCTGCGCCGCGGGCTTTGCGCTGCTCCCCACTGACGCCGACGGGGAGCTGCGCCTGCCGGCCCCGCTCTTCTTTCTCTACTATTTGCTTCGCCCGGCGCGGCTGACGGCGAAATACAGCGCCCGGTTTTTGCGCCGGAGTTCAACCACCGGGCCGTCAGCACGCGGAGCGCTGTAAGCCGCTTTGGCATGCCCATCAACCTTACCCTGAAGTCCCCCGCCGAACCTGCTGTCTCGCCGTGGGACGCGCACGGCGCGGAGTTCCGCTGGTACACGGTTTACGGCCTGCGCCTGCGTAGCCGGCTCGAGCTGTCCTTCGCGCCGGCCGCCCCCGCTCGATACTTCGACGTCGAGCTACTGACCGCGCCGCCGGGCTTCTTCGCCGCGGCGCGCCAGGACGCCGACGTCAATCCGACGCCCTCAGGATGGTACAAGTACGCTCAAATGCAAAACGGGCGGTCGTATCTGCGATGGGAGGGCCTGTTTGAGTTTCTGGTCGAAGCCGACGGGCGCCGCATCTGGTGCGGATGGCTGGGCGCCGCGTCGCTTGAGTCATTGCAAGTCTATCTGTTGGGTCATGCGCTTTCTTTTGCGCTGATCAAGCAGGGGTACGAACCGCTGCACGCCACGTCGGTGGTGATCGACGGCGGCGCGATCGCTTTCCTGGGCAGCAGCGGATTTGGCAAGTCCTCGCTGGCCGCCGCGTTCGTCGCGGCTGGCCATCGCCTGCTCACCGACGACCTGCTTTTGCTCCGCCGCACCGCCGCCGGTTTCGAAGCACAGCCCGGGCCGCCGCGGCTGAAGCTCTTTCCCCGCATCGCGCACCGGATCCTCTCCACTACCGCGGGCGCAGTGCCGATGAACGCCATGAGCAGAAAGCTGGTGTTACCTCTTGACGCCAGCCGCTACAACAGCCGCCCTGCCCCACTTCGCGCCATCTATGTGCTCACCGCGCCGCGCCAGGTGCACAAAAAACAGCGCATCAGGCTCGGGCGCCTGTCCACGCGTGAGTGCTTCATTGCCATGGTGCGCAACACCTTCAACCATCTGGTGGGTGGTGCGGAGCGGCTGCGGCGGCAGTATTCCCAATGCCTCCAGGTGGCCTCTAGCATACCGGCGCGGAGCATTTCGCATCCGCGCGTTCTGGCGATGCTGCCCGCGGTGCGCGAGGCGATTGTGGCCGATTACATGCAATTGCCGTCGGCGGAAAATAAGGAGCCTTGCGCCGCCACTAATGGAAAGCAGATCGACCATCAGTAGGATTGTTTTTGCGGTGCCTGCCATGGTAAATCACGTTTGCGCGGATTTGCTCAAATGGGTAGGCTGCACCGCTTCCTACGATTGCCGGCCGAGGACCGCAGGCTTCTGTGGCGGGCCTTCCTCAGCCTGATGTGGTGGCGTATGGGGCTGTGGGTGTTCCCGGTTAGGACTCTCCGACGTGGATGGCGCATCGGCGCGCGCAGCTTCCACAGGCCGTTGCGCGCCGAACGGATTGGATGGGCGGTCCAGCGCGCGGCCGGCTTCGTTCCGCGGGCCACCTGCCTCCCCCAGGCCCTGGCGGCACAGTCGCTGCTGGCGCGCAGCGGCCATCGCTCGCGACTGCACATTGGCGTGGCCAAAGATGGCGGCGGTAGATTGCGCGCCCATGCCTGGGTTCAGTATCGCGATCGGATTGTAACCGGCGGCGGTCAATTGGACCGTTACACGCCGTTATTCGCCTGGGAGGAGTGATTGCGTACGGATGGAGGTTTCATTTTCCAGCCGTGTCAGAATGGCGCCCGACGTAATGATCCGCGAAGTGGGCGGCGAGTCCGTAATCCTGGACCTTAAGACCGAACGCTACCTGGGTCTGAACGCGGTCGGCACCCGCATGTGGCAGGTCCTGATGCAGTCCGCCTCGATACAGGCGGCCTACGAGAGGCTGCTGACTGAATACGAAGTCGCGCCGGCACAACTTGAAAGCGATCTGCGCGAGTTGCTGGCAGGGCTGGTTGAAAATGCGTTGATCACGATCGAGTCGGAAACGCCGTGAGCGGTATCGTCGGCATAGTCCGGCCTGGCGGTGGGCCCGTTGATCGCGCCCTGCTTCGCAGGCTGACCGAGGCCCTGGCCTTTCGCGGCCCCGACGCGCAGGCGATGTGGATCGGCCGCAACGCCGGTTTCGGCCACACCATGCTGCGCACCACGTGGGAGGCCGAGCATGAACATCAGCCCTGCACCCTCGATGGCGAGGTGTGGATCGCCGCCGACGCCCGCATCGACGACCGCCTCAATTTGATGGACGAACTCGTTGCCAAGGGCCGGCCGGTAACTGCCGCTGCACCCGACGCCGAGTTGATACTGCACGCTTACCATGTGTGGGGCGAAGGCTGCGCCGAACATCTGCTGGGCGATTTCGCATTTGCAATCTGGGACGCCCGCAATGAGCATCTGTTCTGCGCGCGCGACCATCTGGGTATCAAACCATTTTACTATTTTCATTCCGGTTCCACATTCGTATTTAGCAATACCCTGAACTGCCTGAGGCTTTATCCCGGCGTTAGCAGCCGGCTCAATGAGCAGGCGATCGCGGATTTCCTGCTTTTCGATCTCAATCAAAACCCCGCCACCACCACCTTCGCGGATATCCACCGGCTGCCGCCTGCGCATACCGCTACTTTATCCTGCGCCGGACTGCATATGCGCAGATACTGGTCAACGCCTGTCGACGAGCCAGTCTACTACAAGGACAGCGCCGACTATGTTGACCGATTCAAGGAATTGCTGACAGTAGCGGTGCGTGATCGAATGCGCACTTCGTGGGTGGGAATCTTCATGTCCGGCGGTATCGACTCGCCCACCCTCGCGGCCACCGCCTGCCGATTGTCGCAGCGTGCACCGGCGGATGCCGTCACCGTTTTCACCAATGTATTCGAAAGCCTCATTCCCGACGATGAGCGCTATTACTCGGGCCTGGTCGCATCCCATCTGGGTATCCCCATCCACTACCGCGTATTGGACCGCGAGATGCTCGACAGCCCGTGGCATGACTTCTGGGCATGGAGTCCGGAGCCGATGTGCTGCGGTCTGCCGCTGCCTGCAGAACGCGCTCATTTCGCTGCTCTATCCAATCATGGCCGGGTGTTTTTTCACGGCGAGGGTCCCGACAACGCGCTGCTTTACGAATGGCGCGCGTATCTTGCGTTTCTGGCTCGCCGCGGGCGATGGCGCCGGATGGCCGCCGACATCGCGCGCCATGTGGCCGCGCATCGGCGCGTGCCGCTGATTGCGTCGGCGCCGCGCATGGTCAGGGACTATGTAGCCGCCAAACGGAACAAGCCGCAGTTCCCGCACTGGCTCAACCCGGGATTTGCGTCGCGCACCGGTTCGCAATGCGCCCGGGATACCAGGCAATCGACGGCCGTCGCCCATCCGGTGCGCCCCCGCGCCCATGCGTCATTCGACAGCCCGTTGTGGCAGCGCTTGTTCCACACCTTCGATCCGGAGTTCACCCACTCTCCGGTTGAAGTGCGTCATCCTTACCTTGATCTGAGATTGTTAAGGTACATGCTGGCGGTTCCAGTGCTACCCTGGTGCCGCAAAAAGCATTTGCTGCGCTCGGCGATGCGCGGCACGCTGCCCTCGGAGGTCCTGCGCCGGCGCAAGACGCCGCTGCGCGCGGATGCCTTGTTCGAAGCGGCGCGCCGCAAACCGATTACGCTCCCTATACCCGCCACACAAGTCGGCGAATACGTGGATTGCACGCGAGTTGATACTGCCGCGGGCGAGGGAGCGGAGCACTTCTGGACCAACCTGCGTCCCGTTGCTCTCAACAGTTGGCTGCACAACCTTAATGGCGAAGCTCTACAAATCTATAAGGAGACCGGCACATGACGAAGGATTCTGATGGAATTGATCGCGGCAAACTGTCAAAAAAACCCTATACCAAACCCGCTCTGGAAATATATGGCGACCTGAGTGAAATCACCGGGGCACACCTGACGAGAGGCAAAGAAGATCATAGCGGGACCAGTACCAACAAGTCCACGCCGTGATCCCGCACAACAGGTTCCTGGCGCTTTGCCGTCCGGTAATTTCACCGCAAAACCCATGAATTATGCCGAAAACAGAGTAATGAGAATCATCGTTCGACTGACCCGGTGAGCTCGGCCGGTATCTGACGCAGACACATGTACGACCTTGTGGCCTACGGCGGTATGATTGCCGACGGGCGAACCAGTTCCTACGCACGCGCCCTGGAGGCCAGAATTGCGCCGGGAAGTGTGATTCTCGATATCGGCGCCGGTTTCGGAATCTTGTCGTTAATTGCCTGCCGCGCAGGTGCGGCGAAGGTTTATGCGGTCGAGCCCAATGACGTCATCGAGCTCGGGCGAGAGGCGGCGCGCGATAACGGATTTTCCGACCGCATTGACTTCATCCAGGCGATGACTACCGCGATCGAGTTGCCCGAAAAGGTTGACGGGATCGTCGCCGACCTGCACGGCGCCACGCCGCTTTTTCAAAAGTGCATCATCTCGATTCTCGATGCACGGGATCGGTTTCTAAAGCCGCACGGCTGGATCATCCCATCGCGGGAAATCCTGTGGGCGGCCCCGGTGTTCTCGCCCCGGCTCTACGACGACTTTGCGGGCAGCTGGAATAGCCAAGGTCAATTCGATTTCACCTGCGTGCGCGCAAAGACCGTCCACACCGTACGTGCCACCCGGTTTAAAGCCGACGCCCTGATCGCACCGCCGCAGGCGTGGGCGGTTCTGGAATACAAAACACTTAGCGCCCCTGGCGTCGACGGTGCGCTTTCGTGGACCATCGAGCATGACATCACGGCCCACGGCCTCGGCACATGGTTTGATTGCGAAACCGCGCCGGGGATCGGTTTTTCCAATTCTCCCGCCGCCGGCGACCGGCACATTTACCGCCAGATCTTCCTGCCGTGGCCCGACGCGATCGAGCTGCGTTGCGGCGATCGCGTTGAGGTCCGGCTGCGCGCCGATTTTGTCGAAACCGACTACGTTTGGTCATGGGAGACCCGCATCGCCGGCCACGGCGCCAGTCGGCCCAGGGCGGAGTTTCGCCAATCGACCTTCTTCGGCGCTCCTCTCTCGCGCGAGCGGTTGCGCAAACGCGCGACCGGCTTCATTCCCCACCCCAACGAAGATTCCCGCATCGATTACACGGTCCTCCAGCTGATGCAGCGGCATCTGACCTTGAAAGACATCGCCCGGGTGCTGGCTGCGGAATTTCCCGCCCGCTTCCCGAATTGGACCGCCGCGCTGGGCCGGGCGGCCGACCTCGCCGAGAAATACAGCAAGTAGGACGCGCTGCGCGTGCTGCCCGTACCTCAGTCTGGCGGCCAGCCCAGGCGCGACTTGCGACGACGATCCGCGCCGCGCCCTTTCCTCTTTCTGCCCGCCGCCAATAGTTTCGATTCGGAGCGCTGCTCTCGATCTTGCAGGTTTTGCCATTTTTTAAAGGTTGAAAGCGGACCGTAGCAGCAGCTTTCAGCCTCTTCCTGACTACATCAATTTAGGCCGGAATCGTGCGGTTTGCAGCTATTGCATCGAGGCGTACAAACTGTTTAAATTCCTGCTTTAAATAGTCGGTTAAGGAGGAGCAAAGCCAAGTGACGGCCGGCCAAAACTTCGCGACGCTGATCCGTAAACGGCGCCGCCAGATGGATCTCACTCAGGGCGAGGTCGCGCGCAGAATCGGCGCGTCTATCGGGTACATCACGCTGTTGGAAAGCGGACGGCGCCATCCCTCGGAAAAGGTGATCTCCAAGCTGGCAAACGTGCTGGGACTGGATCAGCGCGAACTGTTTTTTTGCGCCAATCCGAGCACCGAGCGGCTGATGTCCGAGCAGCAAAGAGCCGAGGGACGCTCGGTGTGGGATGAATTCAGGGCGGATGAGCGCCTGCACAAACTTCACGACATAACCGAGCAGGAAATGCGCACTCTGTCCCAGGTCGCCCTGATGGGTGAGGTGCGCTCTCCGCGCGATTTTGTATTTATCCTCAACACCATCCGGCACGCCCTGGGCAAGTAGTTCGCCCGGGGTTGGTCCGGAAGGGAGTTGCGCGCGGCGGACTTAACCCAGCACCAACGGCAGCGTGCTGAGGCCGCGGCCAAAGGCGTTGCCGTTGTATCTGGGCGTCCAGCCCGCGGCGATACGAAGCCGCGGAAAGCGTTCGAGCACTCTTTGCAGCGCGACGCGCGCCTCCACGCGCGCCGCCCAGGCGCCGATGCAGAAGTGAATGCCCTCGCCGAAGCCGAGGTGATCTTCGTTGTCGCGCCGGATGTCGAAGCGCTCGGGCTCGGGAAATTTGCGCGGGTCGCGATCAGCGGCGCCGTTGACCACGCATACCGGGGTGCGCGGGGGAATCCGCAAGCCTCCAACCTCGACTTCGCCCGTTGTCACCCGGAACAACGTATGGATAGGACCGTCGTAGCGCAGGGTTTCTTCGAGCAGGGGCGCCACCAGCGTATGGTCACGCCTGATCTCCTCGTACAATTCCGGGCGCCGCAGCATCTGGTAGAGCGCGCCGCTGATTAGGTCGGCGGTGGTACCGATTCCGCCCGTCACCAGCACCATCACCATCCCGAACAGTTCGAGGTCGTTGATTTTCTCGTCCTTTTCGTGGGCCGCAATCGCCAGGCTGATCAGATCCTGCCCGCCGCTCTCGCCCTTGCGCATCTGAACCAGCTTGTGGATGAATTCGGCGCGCGACTGCATGAATTGGGGATCGTAAAAGCTGAAGGCCGCCGGCGCGTCAGTACGGGGCTTGCCAACCCCCAGCGCGCGCAGCGTCTCGCACTCCGATTTCGGAATGGCCAGCAGATGGGCGAAGGCGCGGATGGGCACTTCCTGAGCCAGGTAACATACCGCGTCGACTTCCGGCTTGCCCTGCCAGAACTCGTCGAGAATCTCGTCGACCAGGGCCAGGAAGGTGGGTGCCATCTGTTCCATCCGTCGCAGCGCCAGCGAGGGCGCTGCGACGCGGCGCAGCCGGGCGTGGTCGGGCTCGTCGGAAAATGTCATCACTGGGATTTCGTGAAAGGCGTCGTAAGCCTCGGTGCCCGGCAGATGCGGGTTGACGCTGGAGTAGCGCTGATGGTCGCGCAGCACCGCTACCACGTCGTCGTAGCGCGACACAATCGCCCATGGGATCTGGCGCTGCACGATGATCGGTCCGGTCGCCAACAGCGCCCGGTAATAGGGAAACGGATCCGAGTATACCGCTGGCTCGGAGAAGTCGAACCTGTAAGCGAGGTCCAGATCGATACGGTCTGTCTGAATCGATTCGATGCTCATTGTTATATCCCGCCCCGACGGGATCGTTTCCGCGGTCGGCTAGGCTGCCTCTTCGTAGGTGCCGATTTCCTCTGGACGCAGTTTGCGCCCCGCGATATCGGCTGGCGCGCTGCCCGCACCCGGATAGATGCATTCACCCATGATCATCCCGTCGCGATCGAAGGGCCAGATCACCACATTTCGCCCCTGGGCGAGATAGTACGCGTTGGGGTCGTCGACCTTGACTCCCATCGCGCTCAGCGCCGCCCCCTTGACGGCGCTTTTGCTGACCCCCTCGGTCACCACGTAGTAGTCATCGACCACCAGTCGCTCGACGAAATACTCCAGATTGACCGAGATCGCCGCCAGCATCTGATCGTAGAACTGACGAATTTCATCGTGGCCCCTGAACACGCGCGGCGGCCCGATGGGATTGTCGTACGAAATGTAGGTAGCCTTGGGTGAGACGGTGGTGAGGATGCGGTCGATGTCGCCGGCGGCCTCGCCCTTCATGTGCTCGATGATCTGCTCGAGCTGGCGGCGATGCAGCGGATTGGTCTCGGTCTCAAGCCGCTCCGCCAAGGTCTGCCAGGTCTTGTATGGATCGATGACCAGCATGGAATGGCTCCTCCCTGCAGGCAATTTTGCCGAGCATAGCACAGATGCAGCGCGTTGTCCGCTCAGGCCTGCGGGCGCTGCTCGGGCCGTCTGTACAGGCCCAATTCGTACAGTGGCTCGCGATCGTTGACCGCCCCCCGCGCGGCTCCCGCCGCCAGCCTGGTCGAACCCGGTTCCTTCTGGAAGGCATCGAGCAGGCCGATTTCCCGGCCGTACTCGCGCAGCGCCGGCATCACCTCCCGGGCGAACATGCGCATGTTGCCCATGCGCTGCTCATTGCTGGCCGGCCCCTGGACGTTGAACATGATGAAGACGCCCGGACGCAGCACGCTGAGGATAACCTTAACCTTTTCCAGCACCGTCTTGGGGCTGCCCGCGACCAACTGCAGCCGGCCCTCGATGCGCCGCAATCCGGCGTCGAGCTTCTTCTTCACCTCGCTGTAATCGACGCCGCCGCGCTGCTCCTCCTTGGTTAGGCGCTGCAGGTTGTCGCCGCTCACTCCCAGCCAGCTTCCGGTCGGCTGCTTAGCCAGCATCCGGATCGCAGTCTTGCTATTGTAGCCAGCCGGCATCGCATATTCGGGCAGCGCGAAGGCGTTCTGACCGCCGCCGAAGATGAAGTTTTGGGCCAGCGCGTGCGCCTTCTCATCGGTCTCGGCCACCACGGTAGGCAGCAGGTAGCCGAAATTCTCGGTTCCCGCCTGATAGCCGTACTTGACCGCCTCATCGGCATAGATGTCCCACAAATCGCAGGTCGGTCCGAGTTCCGTTCCCAGCCCGATGTAAGGATAGCGATGCTCGGCGCACCAGCGCACCGTTTCAGGGCTCAGGATGCCGGGGATCCAAATCGGCGGATGCGGCTTCTGGTAGGGCAGCGCCCACGGATTGACGTGCCGGTAGTGGAAATGCTCGCCCTCGTAGCGAAACGGTCCCGGCCGTGTCCAGGCTTGGATGATAAAGTCATGCGCCTCGTTGAACAGTTCGCGGTTGTAGGCCGGGTTGGCGTTGTTGAAGAACTGCTCGCTGCCCGCGCCGCGCACCCATCCGGTCACCAGCCGGCCCTGCGAAATAAGGTCGATTTCCGCCAACTCTTCCGCCATCCGCAACGGATGCTTGAGCACCGGCAGCGGATTGCCGATCAGAACGATGCGCACCTTTTTAGTCGCATAGGCCAGCACCGCCGCCTCCACGTTCATCACGCTGCCCAGGCAGAAGGGGTTGCCATGATGCTCGTTAAGCGCGACCAGGTCGAATCCCAATTCCTCGGCGTACTTGTACTCCTCGATATAGTAGCGGTAGTCCTCCGACCCTTTGACCGGGTCGAAAAATCTGTTGGACAGCCCGAAGAAGGAACGGTTCTTGAACACTTCCTCTTCGGGAACCGAGCGGTACGGGCGTTCGGTGAAATAACCTATCAGCATGGCAATCCCCTCGAGCTGTTGATGTTCAGCCAGCCAGAAACTTGCTCACCGCCTTGACGAACTCAAGCGGCCGCTCAATCTCCGGGCGATGACCGGCGCCCGGAATCTCCACGACCTGGGCGGCACCCAGCGCCTTTTGGTACGCCTCGATACATCCGCGCGGCACCACCTGGTCTTTGCTGCCCCACACCAGCAACGTAGGCGTGCCGATCCCGCGCAGCAGATGGGGTAGGCTGGGATTGTGCATGTACGGCTCCCATCCCAGCCGCGAGGTTTCGGCGCGGGCGTCCTCAAAGGCCTCGAACTGCGCGGGGGTCATCTCGCCGCCATAGATTTTGCCGAACTCCGGTGTACCTTCGGGATCAGCCACGGTGGCGCGCAGATGCGCCCGCACCGAGAGCGGAAAGAAGTCGAGAATCTCGCCCTGCGCGGGCTTGATTCCCATCGGCGCGACCAGCACCAGGCGGCGGAAGATTTTGGGATCCGCCGCCAGCATCTCCGCCGCAATAAAACCGCCCGCGGAAAAGCCGACCGCCTCTAGCGGCTCCAGCTTCAGTTCACGCACGACCTGCGAATAATAGCCCGCCAGGTCGCGGTAAGTGCGCACCCAATTAAGCCGCGGGGTCTTGCCGAACCCAGGCTGCAGCGGAATGAGCAGGGTGCGATCCAGCGCCAACTCCTCGTTCCAGGTCATCCAGCCCGTATAGCCCATCTCGTCGTGGAAAATCAGCAACGGCCTGCCGCTGCCGCCCTTGACGATAACCAGCTCGGCACCCGCCGCCTGAATCGTTTCCTCGCTAACGGTCGTCAAAACTGCCTCCTGTGGCCTCAATCGCTCTTTGCGCGGGGCGCGCCTCGAACCGGCCGATTAAACGACATGCCGCGCTCACAGACAAGACCTGTAACAGACGTTCAGATGCATCGTAAAGCGTCCTGCTGCGCGGTTATGTACTGACGATGGCAGGCGGTGGTAATTGTCTCCCACGCATCGGGCCGCCCACAGGGGAGGGCAATGGAAGCGCAAGAGCTGAGCAAGATTATCGAGGAACATCACGAAGAGGGCCGCCTGACCCCGTTCGATCGGCACGTGGCGATGACGATGGTGATGGTCGCCGCGGTCCTGGCAGTAATCACCCTGATGAGCCATCGCGCCGACAGCGAGGCGCTCAGCCTGCAAGTCGAGGCCGCCAGCTTGCGCACCCAGGCCAACATCTACCACACCCGCGCTTCGGACGAATGGGCCTACTACCAGGCCAAGAACATTCGCAGCACTGAGTATCAGGGCTTTCTCGGCATGCTCGACGCCCTGTCCAAAGACCCGGCGGTGGGCGAGCACAGGAGCCGGGAGTTACAGGAGCAATGGGGCGCCGAAGTGCGCAGGTACGAGGGTACCGAGTTGCCCCAACTCAAGGTCGCCGCAGAGCGGATGGTCAATCAGGCGCTGGGGCTGGAAGCCAGGGCGGGAGATGCAATTCGCCGCAGCTACCAGGCCCATTTGCGCGGCGAACGGCTGGATGTGGCGGAACTCGCGGCCGAGATGGCGCTGGTGCTGTGCTCGCTGGCGGTACTGACCAAGGGCCCGCGCTTTTGGTACGCGGGCATCGCCGCCGGCGCGCTGGGCGCGCTGATCGCGCTTGGGGCGATGGCGTTGTAAGATGCGCGACGCGCTAACCGTGGGTTAGCGCCGTTGACGGACCATCGATACCAACTCTGCAAGCGACGAAATGACCGGCGCTGGCTGCGATTTGGCCGGGGCGCCTTGATGCGGGCGGCAGATCAGGACGGCTTCGATGCCCGCGGCGTTGGCGCCAACAACATCAAGATGGGGCGCGTCGCCGACGTGCAGCGCTTCGTCCGCATTGATTCCTATCGCGGCCAGCGCGGCCCTGAACAGCTCGGCGGCGGGCTTGGCATAACCCGCCTCGGAGGAGATCGTTACCGACTCAAAGTAGGGTTGAAGGCCAAGTCCAGCCAGCAGGCGGTAAAGCCGGCCGTCGAAGTTGGAAATCACGCCCAACCTCAGCCCGGCGGCGCGCAATTGCTCCAGCGCCGGGAAGACGTCGTCGTATACCACCCAGTTGGCGGGGTCGCCGAAGAACTGGAATAGCGCGTTGAAATACGCGTCGAAATCGGCGAACTGATGCAGGCCGGCAAAGGTTTCCGCCACCCGCTGCCGCCACCATTCGCGCTCCAGCCGGCGTATTTCCGCAATCGAAAGGCCCGCTCCAAACGCAAGCCCCGGCGCGGCGCCGAAGGAACGGCGGAACGCAGCGCTGACCGCCTGGCCGCTCACGTCGGCGCCAAAATCGCGTGCCACGTCCGCATAGAAGTCGCCGACCGGACGGCGCGTTTCGAACAGCGTCCCGGCGGCGTCGAAAAAGACCGTCTTGACCATCGCGCGACTGTTTCAGTTAAGCGGCCGCCTCACGACGATGAAGCGGCGCATCAGCGGCCCCAGGCTCCGCCAAATAAACGGCCATCCGTGCCGGATCTTGCCGCCATAAATGCCCAGCGATTGGCAGGCCAGCGACAGCATTGGGACATCAAAGAAACTCCAGCCGCGCGTCCAGCTTGCCATCTTCAAACCTGACCACGATGTAACCGCCGCCCTTGAACGGACCGGCGTTGAATACTGTGGTGGGCCCGATTTTATCGACCGCCGCGGATTCGTGGATATGCCCCGAGATGCAGATCTCGGGCTTGACCTCCTCGATAAAGCGGCGCGCCGCCGTGCTGCCTACCGCCGTCCCGTTCATCAGCCGGTCGCACTTGGTCTGATGGGGCGGCGTATGACAGACCATCACCAGCGGCCGCCGCCCTTCGACCTCGCGATAGCCGCGGCGCAGCGTGTCGTAGATCTCGTCCTCGGTAAGTTCAGTTGGGGTGTGAAAGGGCGTGATGTTGGAGCCGCCGCAGCCGAACAGCGCGATCCCGTCCACCACTATGCCGCGCCCGTGCAGCGCGACGCCCTGCTCTTCCAGAAAGGGAATCACCTCACCTTGATCGAGGTTGCCCGGCAGCGCCAGCACCCGCCCGCATACGCCGCGCGCAGCCTCCAGCACCTTCCGCGCGTCCTGCGCGCCGCCGAAGTTGGTCAGGTCGCCGGAAATCACGATCAGGTCGCAGTCGCGCAGCTCCGCATCCATCCGCGCCAGGTTGCGCGTCGCCATGTGGACATCGCCAAAGGACACCAGCTTCATCGTCTGACCTCTGCTGCGACAGACAATATATAATACCGCCATGGCGGCGGAAGAGCGCTTCGCCTTCGTGCTGGTACGGACCAAGGCAGCAGGCAATATCGGGGCGGCGGCACGCGCGCTGGCCAACATGGGCCTGAGCGATCTGCGCCTGGTGGCGCCCGACGCCAGCGCCGACCGGATGGCGTCGGAGATGGCCGCACACGGACGCGAGGTGCTGGCGCGCGCGGCGCGCTATGCGGACCTCGGCGCGGCGGTGCACGACTGCACGTTGTCGATCGGCACCACTTGCCGTCGGGGACTATACCGCAGCGCGGCGCAGCCGCTGCGCGCCGCGATAAGCGGGCTGGCAGCAGCAAATCCGCAAGGCCGGGTCGCCTTTGTGTTCGGGCCCGAGGATTACGGGCTGTCCAACGATGACCTGCGCTATTGTCAGCGCCTGATCACGATTCCTACCGCGCCCCAGTACGCATCGATTAACCTGGCGCAGTCGGTGATGCTGGTGGCGTACGAGTTGTTCATGGCGCTCAACGCGAGTGCCGCGGCGCGCCCGGGCGATGATCGCGCAGCGCTGTTCGCACCGGCGCCGGTCGGGGAAATCGAGCAGATGCTGGGGCGGATGGAACAGGCGCTGATTGCGATTGGCTTTCTGGCCGCGGACAACCCGCAGCGCGTCATGTTCGCGTTGCGGGCGATTTTCGGCCGTAGCGGGCTCAACCGGCGCGAACTGGACATCCTCAACGGCATCGCGCATCAGATCGAATGGTTCGCCGAGGGCGGCCGCGAAATAATCGCGGACAAGCGTCGCCGCGGCAAAAAAATCCGCTAAACTAGTGTTGTGGCCCAGATAATTGACTTCGCCGAGATTCGCGGCGCGCGCGCCGCACAGCGCGCCGCCGCCGAGGAACGCCGCTCGCTGCAGGAGGCGGTTGAGAGGATTCGCGTCAACCTCGCCGCAGTGGTCGAGCGTCTGCGCGACGCCAGCGGCTGCGAGCGCGCCGAATTGGTGGGCCGGATGGAAAAGCTCGGCGCGATGCTGCGTTACGGAATCCTGCTGCTGGACGGAGCGGCCGAACCCGAGGAACGCTGAGTCGCGGCGCCCGCCTTGCAGGTTTCGTCAAATCTTAACCTTCTGCTGCATGTAGGGATGATATCCTTGCGCCACCGATAATTGCTGATCCACGATACACACACTCAGGAGGTCGTCTTGGCGTCATCAAGCGGCGAAGCCAACAAAATCCAGAAAGATCAGATGGTGGTCGATTTCGAGCTGGTGCGGAAGATCGCCGGCCGCAACCTGCGCGACCTGGGCGGCCATCCGACCGCAGACGGCCGACGGGTCAAACGTCAGCACATCTACCGTTCAGCTCATCTGTCCAGCATCCCCGCACAAAGCCCGGTCGCCGGACTCAACCTCAGGACCGTTATCACGCTGCAAAGCAGGTTGGAAGTATCGGTTCTGGGCGGGCTGGACAGCACGCTGGCAACGACGGTGCGATGGGAGCACATCCCGATCGGCGACAAGTGGTTCAGCAAAGACGTCCCCTCCGCACCGGTCAAGCCCGGTCACGAGCATCTGGTGCTGGTCACCGAGTTTCGCGACGCTTGGCAGACGTTCTTCATGCTGCTGGCTGAAGACGGCATTTACCCCGCGCTCTTCCATTGCTCAGCCGGACGCGATCGCACCGGGGTGGGAGCAGCGATGTTGTTGGAGCTGCTGGGCGTGGAGCGCACACGAATTCGGGAGGATTTCCTGGAGAGCAACCTCGCCTTCCCGCGCATCCCGCTCAGTCCCACCCAGCTTGACCCGCTCTTCGCGCTGATCGACGAAAGCGGCGATATCGATTCCTTCCTGACGCACGAAATCGGCGTCAGCCCGCAGGTAATCCGGATCATCCGTCACGACCTGCTGGAGGATTAGCGCGCCGCACGTGACGACGGGTTGCCCGGAGCCCTTCGCCGCTATTCGCGGTGCCGACGACCGGGACTGGTGCCGTGCGCCCACAAGGCGCCGTGCGAATCCAGCTCCTCCCAGTCGGTCGCGGCATCAAGCCGGCTCGACAGCGGAATCACCACGTCGTAGCCGCCGGGCGGAACCCGGTCGCCAAGGATCGCCGGATTGAGATACTGAATCTCGTAGACCTCGGAGTGGGTCGCCTGGGCGACTTTGCTCAGCGGGGTGCCGCCGGGCACGCTGATCCGGACATAGTGCGTGGGCTGCGAGTAGGTAACTTCCTCGATCCCGAATTGGCGCGCGTTCTTGGAGATGAAAGCCACCGCCATAAAGCGGCTGAGCAGGGCGCGGGTGCGCGCGGGCAGACGGGCTAACAAGCGATTGAAGTCCTCGCCCCGATCGCGTACGAAACGCGAAAGCAGGCCTGCACCGGTGTTCCAGGCAATCACGGTCAGGCGCCAGTCGCCGGTCTGGTCGTGCAGTTGGGCGAGGTATTCGGCGGCGGCCCGGGTCGATTTCAGCGGGTCGCGCCGCTCATCGAGGAACTGGTTGACCCGCAGCCCCAATTGGCGGGCGGTGGCCTTGGTCAACTGCCACGGCCCCGCCCCCGCCTTGGTGAACGAACTTTCGGCAAAGGCCAGGTAAACCATATCGGCGGGCACGCCGTACTGCCGCAACACCTCCATCATCTGGCCCAGGTAGGGGGCGCTGCGCGCGTAGGACAGCTTCAAACCCTCCGAATGCTCCAGATAGGAATCGACGTAGGCCTGGACCGCACTATTGAGAACCAGGGGAAAAGGCGCGACTTTATGGGGCTCGGGTAGCTGGAACTGAAACTTATCCGCAGCCAAGCCATCGCCGAGACTTGATTGCGCCCAAGCGCCAACCGGCGCCACTATCAGGAGAATCAGGATTATGAAAATCTGCCACCGCATCCTGCCTCCTCCACAGTCGGTGAGTTGGGTTGCACCTTAATGGTCCGAAAGTGCCGGTGCAACCCCTGCGGTGATTAGAAATTCTAATTATCAACATCATTTATATTAGGCCGCGATAAGGAACTGGCTCGCTTGGATGCAGCAAAAGCCTTTGGATACGGGCCAAGGAGAAACGCGCCGGCGCTCAAAAACCCCGTCCGCTCCGAAAACAAATCCGCGGCTGTGGAAGAATCCTGCGCATCCTAATGCATCCGGGCTCATCGCTGCCGCTTTTTCGGCGCACCTGTGCTCGGCAACGCAGGCCCCCGGTGGGCGCATCGCGGGCCGGGGGCTGGGTAGCGGCGCCCTTGGATGCGCCGTTTCGCCCCGCTATCCTTATGGCACAGAATCGGCGGCCTTAAGTTGAAGCTCTGGCGTGACGTCCTAGACAGTTTGAACGACGCCGTGATGGTGCTGTCGCCCCGTCTCGACATCATTCTGAAAAACCCGGCTGCGGAGGCCCTGTTGGGTTCGCAGCTCAACCGTGGATTGGTCGAGGCGCTGCTCAGCCGCAATCCGTGGCTGGAGGGGATGGTGCGCGATTGCCTGCAACGGCGCCAGGAATCGTGCTGCCCCGACGCCAAATTGGCGCTGGCCGGGCAGGACCTGGCGGTGCGCGGCGAGGTCGCCCCGCTGCTTAACCAGGCCGGTCAGTTCAAGGGCGCGGTGGTACTGCTCCACGACCTGTCGCATCAAAGGGGGGCGGAACTGGTGGTCAATGGCGCCCACGGCGACCGGGTGCTGGGGCTGTCGCCCTCGGGGCTGGCCCACGAAATCAAAAATCCGCTGACCGGCATCAAGGGCGCGGCCGAGCTGCTTTCCGCGCTCTTTCCCGCCGAGCATCGGGCGCAGCAGTACTGCGGCCTGATTATGGACGGCGTCAACCGCATCGCGGAACTGGTCGAGCAGGTGCTGTCGGTCAGCGGACCCCAGCGTCTGAAAAAGGAGCCGGTCAACATTCATATGGTATTGCACCAGGCCTTGGGGATGGCCGGGCTGTTCCCGCCCGGTGCCGCCAACCCGATCAAGGTGGAGCAGGTTTTCGACCCCAGCCTGCCCGACGTGCTGGGCGATGCCGCTGCTCTGGAGCGGGTGTTTCTCAATCTCTTTCGCAACGCGATCGAGGCGATCGGGACCGGCCCGGGCACCATCCGGCTGCGCACCCGGATGGAAAGTGAGTTCCGGTTGCGGATGGGCCGCGAGCAGCGCCGCTTTTTGCGCGTCGAGATCAGCGACAGCGGCCCCGGCCTGACGCCCGATCAGCAGGCCCAGCTCTTCACGCCGTTCTTTACCACCAAGCCCGGCGGCAGCGGCCTTGGGCTGGTGCTCAGCCAGCGCATCGTCGCGCTGCACGAAGGCAAACTGTGGGCCGAGCGCTGCGAAGAGGCGGGCCTGACCGGGATGACATTTAAGGTTACACTGCCACTTTATCAGGCGAGATATGGCGAATCAGGCATTGCTTAAATCCGAGGCCTCCGAAGAAGGCGGCGCTGCTATCCAGAATGCGCCGGCGGTTCTGGTCGCCGACGACGACCCGGCCATCCGGCTCGTCCTGCGCCATCGGCTGGAGGCGGCCGGCTACAACGTCAGCGAGGCGGCCGACAGCAACGCCGCGCTGGCCGCCCTGCGCACCAACGACTTCCACGCCGCTTTGCTCGACATCATCATGCCGGGCGCGGGCGGCCTGGAGGTGCTGTCCACCGTGCAGGCCGAAGGCATCAAGACGGTGATCATCGTGATCACCGCGGCCAGCACCATGAGCAACGCGGTGGAGGCGATCAAGCGCGGCGCGCACGACTACCTGACCAAGCCCTTCCACAACCTCGACCTGGTGGCAGCGGCGGTCGAGCGCGCCGTGGAGCTGTTCGCGCAAACCGCGGAAATCAACCGGCTCAAAGCCGAAGTCGGGCATCACCTGGTAGGCGGCGAAATCGTCGGCCGCAGCCCGGCCATGCAGGAGATCTACAAGCTCATCGGCCGCCTGGTGAACAACGACGCCAACGTGCTGATTTGCGGCGAGAGCGGCACCGGCAAGGAGCTGGTGGCGCGCGCCATCCATTTCAAGTCCGAGCGATGGCGTGCGCCGTTCGTGGCGGTCAACTGCTCGGCGATTCCGCAGGGCTTGCTGGAAAGCGAGCTGTTCGGCCATGAGCGCGGCGCCTTTACCGGCGCCACCGAGCGGCGCGCCGGCAAATTCGAGCTGGCCGGCCGCGGCACACTGTTCCTCGACGAGGTCAGCGACATGCCGCTGGAGCTGCAGCCCAAGCTCCTGCGCGCCATCCAGGAGCGCGAGTTCAGCGCGGTGGGCAGCGCCGAGGTGCGCCGCCTGCAGGCGCGCATCATCGCCGCCTCCAACCAGGATCTTGAAGCCGCGGTGGCGGCGCGCCGCTTCCGCGAAGATCTCTACTTTCGCCTGCGCGTCATTCCGATTTTCCTGCCGCCGCTGCGCGAGCGGCGCGAGGACATCCCCGAGCTGGTCGAGTACTTCATCGCGCGTGCGGCCCGCGACATGGGTGCCAAGGTCGCCGGCACCAGCCGCGAGGCGATGGAGTTGCTGATCAACCACTCGTGGCCCGGCAACGTGCGCGAGCTGGAGAACTGCGTGCTGCGCGCAGCACTGCTGGCGCCCGGCAACATCATTCGCGCCGAGGACATCAGCTTCGGCAAGCCCGCATCCAAGAGCAGTCAGCCCCAGGCGGCCGACGCCTCACTGGAGGAACTGCTCACCCGCTCCATCCGCGACTATCTGGACGAACAGAGCGACGACGCGGCCGGCGTTTACGACGCGATGGCGGCCAAGGTGGAGCGTCCGCTGATCGAGCTGGCGCTGGAGCGCTTTCGCGGCAACCAGGTGCGCGCTGCCCGCTTCCTGGGCTTCAATCGCAACACCCTGCGCAAGAAGATCAACGACCTGCGCATCGTGGTGCGCAGAGGCCCGGCGGCGTGAAGCTCCCCTCGCACTTCTACGCGATGGTCGATCCGCTGGCCGGCCACGACCCGGTCGAGCTGGCGCGTACGATGCTGGAGGCGGGCGTGCGCGTGATGCAGTTGCGCCTCAAAGAGGCCTGCGGGCGCGACTTTCTCAAGGCGGCGCGCGAGATCGCCGCGCTGTGCGAGAAATCGGGTGCGATGCTGCTAATCAACGACCGCATCGACATCGCGCTCCTGTCGGACGCCGCCGGCGTGCACCTGGGGCAGACCGATATCCCGCTGCGCGCGGCGCGCAAGCTGATGGGTCCCGGCCGCATCATCGGCATCTCCACCGCCAGCGTCGAGCAGGCACGCACCGCGGAGGCCGGCGGTGCCGACTACATCGGGTTCGGCCCGATGTATCCGGGCGGCGCCAAGCAAATCGTCGCCGGCAAGGGCCTGGCGATGCTGCGTGAAGTGCGCGCCGCCGTGGGCGTTCCCATCGTCGCCATCGGCGGCATCACCGAATACCGCGTCCCCGAACTACTAGCCGCCGGCGCCGATGCCGTCGCCATCATCAGCGACGTGGTCTACGCCCAAGACATTCCCGCCAAAGTCAAACGCCTGCTCGACTTCGACGCCGCCGCCTGATTCGGGCCGCCGGCCAACATGGCGCCGTAGGTCTCTGTAAAGGTTGGGATAATATTTGTTTGCATTCATGACCCGAGAAAAGCATTTCTTGCATCGAGGACTGTTAGCGGCGCGGAAACGTGGACGTCTACGCCAACGCGACCCGGTTGACTTCAGCGACCCCACGGGTCTTTGCACCAGCACCCCCTCCCTACGACGGAGCGGCCGCGGCCGGCGAGGCTTCAGAAGCACCGAGTCACGGTAGTGTCGGGGGAGCGTCGCCGGCGGCGCTGGGCGATTTACAGGTCTTTGCTCCCTTCGGCGCGACGGTCCCGTCGGGTGTCGGTCTAATCACCGGCATCGTCGGCGGAGCTCTGTCAGGCCTGTTGCCCAACGTAGGCGGCGACGGTGCCGGCGATGATGTCGTTGAGCGGTATCACGGCCACAACGGCGGCGGTCTTCGGCTGGTGGGAAACAACACCGCAGGCAAATCGTGCGCCGGATCAGAAGCTGCCGTGGTTCTTGGATGTCTGTTTGACTTCGCCCACATCAACTCACGTCTCGGATTGGGAGTGGCCCGGTGTGCAGCCCCTTCGTCGGCGTCCGGACCAGGTGCCCCAGTTGGTTTCGCGGGCTTTCTTGGAGCAGTCGGTGCGACGGTTGGGCCGCCAACGGTTCTCCTTAATTACCTATTGGGCCGACAGTGCCTTAAGGAATATAATGAAGCAAAGCGTAAATGTGGACAGTAGGATGA
>JAJPHZ010000003.1 GCA_021325025.1 Pseudomonadota bacterium
AAGACGATGGGTGGAGGTCCGGGGGTGGGAGTGGATGAGGGTGTCTTGGTGGCGGTCGGTGACGGCGACGGACTTAGCGTCGGGGTTCCGGTCGGAGTTTTGGACGGAGTGGCTGTCAACGCTGGTGTGAATGTTCGCGACGGAGTGAAAGTCGGCGATGGGGTTCGGGTGATAGTGCGCGTGGGCGTGGACGTCGGGGTGAAGGTTGGCCGTGGCGTTGGAGTCGGCGTCGGGGTTCGGGTTGCGGTTCGTGCCGGAGTTTGAGTGGGTTTGCGCGTCGGCGTGCTGGTGGCGGTGCGGGTCGGGGTCGGAGTGAGGGTCGGGGTTTGGGTCGGCGTTGGACTCAAGGTGGAGGTCGGGAAGGGCCCGCTGAATTCAAGCACCCGGCTGTTGCCGTTGTCGGCCACGTAAAGATTGCCCGCAGTGTCGTTAGCCACTCCTCCGCCTCCGAACCCGTAAGGCCCTCCAAAGGCCGCGGGTGTGGTGAACACTGCCGGCACCAGCCACATGCTGCCGGCGCTGAGCCCTCCGTTATTGGGAGTCTTGGCGGCGAAGTTGCCGCCTTGCCCGAACACCAAAGACGCGTTTGAGTTGAGCAGCGGCGCATTGAACTCCAGTACGCGATTGTTGCCGCTATCGGCGATGAAGAGCCTGCCAACGTTATCCACCGATACCCCCATCGGCAGGCACAGCCCTGCGGCGCCGGTCCCGCATAAGGCGGAAGTGAAGCTGCCGTTTTGGCCGAAGACGCGGTCGGGCATCGAGCCCGCCACCAGCGGATTGTCATATTCGAGCACGCGATTGTCGCCCATATCGGCGACGTACAATCTTCCCGCCGCGTCCAGCGCTATCGCATGAGGACCGCACAGTCCGGTGCGGTTGGTGGTCGAATTGCTGGCATTGAGAAAGCAGCTTGTGCCGATGGACAGATCGGGCGCTTTGCCGCTGCTCAGCGGCGGCTTGAATACGTGCACCCGGCAACTCCTGACCGCAGCGACGAACAGATCGCCGTTGGCGTCAACCGCGCAACTCGTGGGAGAAGTGACCGACAGAGTGATGTCGGCGATGGTATCGGTGGTGAAGGGCGAGTTGTAGACCAGGACGCGGCTGTTGTTGGTATCCGCCACATAAAGATTCCCGGCTAGATCGACCGCAACTCCGTTGGGGTTGCACAACTTTGTCCCGCCGCCGCATGAATTTGACAAACTGTCAGGCTGCCCAATCACCAGGTTGGCGGCCTGATGGGAGAAGGCGGAGGCAGCGTTGGCCCATGCCAACACCCGGTTGTTGTTAGTGTCGGCCACGTACAGACGCGGCGGAGCCACACTGTTATCGATCGCCACCGAGGTTGCTTGCGCCAGCCCCGACCCGTCGACCCGATTCGCAGCGCCGTGGACGAAGTCGGGCTGGCCGGCCTCGCGTGCGGCAGACGGGGTGGCCGGAAAGGGCGGCGCGAACTGAAGCACGCGGCTGTTTCCGGTGTCGCCGACGAAGAGATTGCCAGCCGCGTCCAACGCCACGCCGGCGGGAGCGCACAGGACGCTGGCGGAGAGCCCGTTTAGATCGCATTGGGAGGAGGTAAAGCTGCCGCCCTGACCAAACACTACCGCCGCCGCTTTACCCGACGTAAGCGGCGCCGCAAACTCCAGGACGCGGGAATTGCTGTTGTCCGATACAAAGAGGTTGCCGCTGGCGTCGGCGGCGACATCGGCAGGCTGGCACAAACCGGCGGCGGTCGCGGTCGCCCCCATATTGCACAGCGCGCTGCTGAAGTCGCTTTGGCCCAGCACAAGGCTGGCGTTCGCCGAAAGCGCCGGATTGTTATACATCAGCACGCGATTGTTGGCGGTATCGGCGATGTAAAGTCCGCCGGCCGAATCGATCGCGATACCGGTCGGGACGCATAACGTAGCGGCGCCGATACCACCCCGGTTGCAATCGCCGGTGCTAAAGCTGCCCAGTTGCCCGAACACCAGATTGGCGCTGCCATTGCTGCTCAGCGGATTGTTGTATCGAAGCACGCGATTGTTGCCCGCATCGCTGACGTAGAGGTTGTCGGCGCCATCGAGCGCCACCCTGACTGGTCCGCACAAGGAATCGGCGGCAACCAGATGCCGATTGCAGTCAGCGGTGGTGAAGCTGCCGCCTTGGCCAAAGACCCGGTCCGCAGCCGTGCCGCTGCTGAATGGGGTGTCGTATTCAAGCACCCGATTGTAAGAGGTATCAGCGACATAAAGGTTGCCATGGCTGTCGACGCCGACGCCGCGAGGGAAGCACAGGTTGGTTGCGCTCGGCGCCGGGCACGGACGCGGGCCGGGGCCGGCAGGAGGAACGACCATGAAAAAGTCAGGCTCGCCGATTACCAGGTCGGCCGCCCCACCGTTGGCAAAGGATTGCGCGTTGAGCCATCCCAGCACACGATTGTTGTTCTGGTCGGCAACGTAAAGGTGCGGTGGGGACGAACTCTTGTCGATTGCTACGGCGGCCGGAAAGAATAGCCCTCCCGAATCGGTCAGATTGGGCATGTTCAGGGTGAAGTTGACCTGACCGGCGACCTGGGCCGCCACGGTGTCGGCCGCAACTCCGTAGGTTTGCGCCGTCCTGAGGACAAGCGCTGCGATTAGTCCCGCCGCCAGCGTTGCCGCCGGCCATGCCCATCTTCGAGTTGGAATCGAGCGCAGGCCCCCCCTTCGCTATGGCCGGGCGTATGGCCCGAACACTGTCTAGGCCTATACCAGAAAGCGCGGGCGGCCCGCCAGCGCAGCGGTTTGATTATGGCTATTGCGTTGAGCTGTGCCGACTTGGGCGGTTTTTATTTATTTCGCAGCTTGCACCGTCAGGCGGACGTCGCACCCGCCGCCCCCCGGGCTGTAGCACAGATTCGCAATCGTGCCCAACGTGCGCTCATCGCGGGCCGGCCCCGAACAAATCCAGCGGCCCGCCGAATTGTACAGCGCCACGGCAAAGAATCGGCCGGCGCCCAGGCGGTCGGTTGCCTGCCGGTTGGCGGGCCCCACTGACCAGGAGTTGGTGACCGTGTAGCCGTCGTGCCCGCCGGAGGGGTCGAATTGCATCAAGAAGACCTGCCATCGGCCACCGTGGCTGCTGAGTTCGATGCGCGAGGGCCCCGAGCTCGAGAACACCGGCTTGTCGCGGCACAGCCAGGGCCGCGGCTCAGCGGCGCGTGCTGCAACGCACGGTGCGGCAAACAGTATCGACGCGCTCAACAGACCGATTGGCAAAAGCGCCGAAGGCCGCACTTGAAGCGCATCCCGCACCCTCCGGCTAACCCTCTCCCGCAACTGAATGTAGGAGAGCGCAAAGAAGCTGTGGATCATCTCACTACCCCTCCTGTGGTTCGGCGACCGCGAGCACGCGCGACACGACGTCGTGCAGGATCGAATCGCGCGGCGTGAAGACCGCCTTGACGCCCAGTTCGGCCAGTGCGGCGCGATCGCGCTCGGGGATGATCCCGCCCATGATCAGCGCGACGTGCTCGGCGTTGCGCTGGCGCAGCAATTGAACGATCTCGGCGGCGATTGTCATATGCGCGCCCGCCATGCTGCTGACCCCGAGCACTTGCGCGTCCTCTTGCAGCGCGACCTCGACCAGTTGCGCTGCGGTCTGCTTGAAGCCGGCGATTATCACCTCCATCCCGGCCTGGCGGCAGGCGTGGGCCAGCAACTTGACGGCGTTGACGTGCCCGTCCAGCCCCGCTTTGCCCAACGCGATTCGTATCGGGCGCCTGGCGCGCGGCACGCGCAGGAGCTGGACCGCGCCGGCGCTGTCCAGTACCGGCGGGACATAGCGCCCCCTGGTGGAGCGCTCTAGCGACTGCGTCCATTCGCCGACCGTGCCGCCGGCGCGTGCAAGTGCAAGCGTAGCCGGCATGATGTCATCGCCGGCGGCGCCCGCGCGTTCCAGCTTCTCGCGTGCCGACGCGACCGCCGCCGTGTCGCGCTCCGCGCGCCATCGCTCGAGCTCCGCAATTCGCGCCGATTCCGCCGCCGCCTGGGCCCCGATATCTTCGTAGACCGGCTCGCCGCTCACCAGGCCGATTTCGCCGCTGAAGGCATTAACGCCCACCTGGATAATTTCGCCCGCCTCCAGCATCGCTTGACGCTCGGTCAGACGGCGCGTGAGCTGGCCGGCGATGATCTCGATCGCCCGCTTGTAGCCAGCCTGGCGCAGTTCCATCGCGATGGTTCGGGCGCGGTCGGCGATTTCCTGCGTCAGCCCTTCGATCACTCGGCTGCCCTCGAAGATGTCGCCGTAGCGGGCCAGCTCGGTCTCGTACATCAGGATTTGCTGAGTGCGCAGACTCAGGAGCTGCTCGGCCTGATCGGGCAGCCCCCTGGCTTCGCGAAATCCAGGGAGCTGCAGGGCATTGACCCGCGCGTTGGCCGATAACACGACCGGCAAGGCTTCGTAGGCAATCCGAATGATGTTGAGTTCGGGCTGCTGTTCGGTCAGCGTCAGCGAGCGCACCTGGCATCCGGCGCGGAAGGCGACGTCAGCGATGCCGTACTCGGCGGCGCACAGCTCGGGCCATAACTTGAAGTAGGCGCGCACCTTGCAGATTTCAGGGACCAGTTCGATGCCACTGTTGATGAAGAAGGAGATGCGGCGCACGGTCTGCTCGAAGGCGGCCGGCGCGAGCTGCGGGCGCAGCGCGTCCAGCAGCATCAAGGCGTTGCCGAAGGCGTAGCCGATTTCTTCGGCCGGCCCGGCGCCGCTTTCCATGTAATGGTAGCCGCAGCAGTTGATCGGGTTCCAGTTGGGGACCTGCTCGACGCAAAAGCGGATCAGTTCGGCCGACAGCCGCAGCGACACCTCGGGCTGGAAAATCGAGGTGCCGCGCGCAACATACTCCTTGAGCAGGTCGTTCTGGGTGGTGCCGCGCAGCCTGTCCCACGCCACGCCGCGGCGCTCGGCGACCACCAGGTACAGCGCCAAAAGCCACGGCGCGGTGGCATTGATCGTCATCGAAGTGTTGATGGCGCCCAAGTCGATTCCCGCCAGCAGCGCGTCCATGTCCTGCCAATGGCAGATCGACACGCCCGCCTTGCCCACCTCGCCGCGGGCAATCGGCGCGTCGCAGTCAAAGCCGTTTTGCGTGGGCAGGTCAAAGGCGATCGACAATCCGCGCTGGCCCTGCCTGAGATTTTCATGAAAGCGGCGATTGGCCTGTGCAGCATCGCCGAAGCCGGCGTAGGTGCGGATTATCCAAGGCTCGCGCGCCGGCCTGGCGCTCCCGCCCGCGGCTGCATCCGGTCCCGGACTGCGATTGGACATCGTCGGTCAAAGCTCCTCTGCGTGCCCGCAGGCACGTCTGCTCCAAGCCTAACCGAGAGGGATTTGATGAAACAATCGGGCGCGGATATGCGGGCGGCGCATGGCTCGCGTGCGGGCGGAAGAAAGGCCGGCCCGCAGACCGCCGCTGCGCGGATATTCTTCGATAGCGCCGGCATCGGTGGAGGTTGAGGGGATAAGCGACAGGGTGGCGTCGTGAATAACGAAGCTTGCGCTTACCGTCGGCGCCCGATCGGGCCGGCACGCAATCGTGCGACCAGCCGAATCAGCGCGGCAAGTGTGCCGCCCGCCATCATGATGACGAATGGAATAATCGCGGCGTTGTATCTGGACAGCAGGTATTCCACCAAGGCAGTGGCGAGCAGGTATAAAGCCGGGGTAATCGCGAGTGCCATAAAGGTTGCGCGTTCATCCAACAGTGGGATTAGCGGCAGGCTCGCCAGCGCAATCCATGGGGTGTATATCCATGCGACGTCGAAAGCTTCTTCAAGGCGTTCACGCCACCTCATGCTGTTGGCGTCGGCGCCCAACAGCGGCGGTGGTTCCAGTTCGCTGTTGTACTCCGAGGGCGTCGACGCATACGGCATGAAAGGGATCGGATCAAGTGAATATTGTATCAACGCCTGCCGCAGGGAGTAGGTAATGTATTCCAAGGGCGCGTGACGGATACTTTCGATGGAGGTTTGTCTCATCAGCGCCTCGATCTGGTCGCGGTTGAGTCCTTTCTTCTCAAGCAGTTTTTGAACGTCCCAATGGCGCATGCCGGAGGGATCGACGGGGGCGGTCAACTTCAGCAGGCGGGCAGTCGCCCGCGCATTTCGGTCCATCAGGTATTGGTCGGCAATGGCGCGATTAAAAAGATGGCGTCCCATGGAATTTGTCAGCGTGAACTTCCCCGAGTTGATGCCGAACCACACCAGGGGCGCCGCCACGACGATACCAACCAGCACCAGGATCACGGCAAATCTGCGCAGTCCGGCGCGGCGCGACCTGGCGCCCATCATGATCGCGAATAGCGAGGGCAGGCCCGCCGCCAGGGGCATGATTCGCGCCAATGCCGCCCATCCCAGCAACGAGCCCGACAGGATTCCGTCCCGCAACTGCCCGCGCTCACGATAATTGAATGCGAAATACAGCGCCCCCATCATCCCGAATAGTGCGGCGTTTTCTGACAGCAGACCCTGCGGCAGTGCCAGGGTGGGCGCGGCGGCGCCAATCGACAGGGTGGTGGCATACGCGATGGTGGTGCCAGCGCAGCGCTCCATCAGCTTGAAGCTCCACCAGATGGCCGCGATCATCATCGCGTGCTGAATCGCGGTGATGACTGAACCTGCGGCGGTGGATGAAATGAGATAGCCAATTGCGACCAGCATCGGGTAACCGGGCGGAAAGTATGCCGGCGAGCCCATGGCGTTGGTCTTCAGGGTTGCGAGTTGACCAAGGCTGTCGAGGAGCAGGCCAACCGGCTGCGTCAACCAATAAAGCAGGTGCATCAGGACCAGATAGTTCAACAGCCACAACTCCAGGCGCCGGCGATTCGTCCATGGCCGAACGAGCGCCGCCAGTACAAGCATCGCGGCGAGCCACGATGCGAAAGACGACCGCGGCAGCGGTGCCCGCGCGGGCAGATCGAGCGCCACGATTTGGGCACCGCGCCTGCAGTCATCCTTCCAAATCGGTCCGTCGCGTCCGCTGATGCTTAGAAGTCCGCAATGGTCCAGACGATCGAGCAGTACGACGGCGCTGCGCGCATCAAACGAGATCGACGCGGATGGCCCGTCAGGATGGCTTAATGTCCGATCCCACCAGCTAATCCATTTTCCGTTCAAGTCGAGTTGATCGCGACGCGGCGGCTTACCATCGAGCAGCAGTTTTCTGATCAGGACCGCATTGCCGGGACCACCGGCCGATGCGGAGACGAAAATCGTAAAGCGCTGAGTCGGTCCGGAACCCTGATTCGTTACTGTGCTCAGGCAAAGTGAAGCCGACCAGGCCAGAAGAAGGGCGGAGGCGGCGCTCAGCAGCGCAATCGCCAGGGCGTTGGCGTCAACCAGTGCACGCCGCGCGGCCAGGCGAACAGATCCGATTGCGGGGAGCACCTCTCAACAGATCGCCGGCTATTTTGTGCCTGAGGCGCCGCGCGGCTCGCTGCCCAATTCGGCGGCGACGCGGGCCATAAGGGCGGCGCCGGAAAAATCGGTGAAATCGCCCAGCGTTACGATCGGGCATCGCACTTTGGACTGCAGCAGGCGCAGCGCGCGGCGCGTCTCAGCGGCCTGTGCCAGACCGGTGGAAGCCACGGCGCACAGGTATTGGGCGTGGGCGCGCCGATGGCGCATTGCGGGTGAGTTTTTAAGCCGGGTGATATCGGCTGCCGAAAAGTAAGCCGGATTGTGGCGATTGAGGAACAACCCACTGAGCGGTATTTGGAGCTGGTCCAGTTCGGCGGCGGTCTCGATGGTCTCGGCGATGGCCAGCGGCTCGGGCGTGGTGACCGCGATCAGCGCGCAGCGCCCGGTGTCGCGCAGCAACGCGCCGATGTGGGCGGCTTCGCGTCCGACCAGGCTTTCGCCGAAGGTCTCGCGCGCGGCGAACGGCATTCGCAAAAGGCTCAGCGCATGGCCGCTTGCGGGGGCGTCCAGGATGATGACGTCCCAGCGCGGCTTACCGTCGCGGCGGAGCTCGGCCTCGTAATAGATCTTGCCTAGCATCATCAGCTCGCGCAGACCGGGCGCCGCATGCACGAAGTATTGATACAGCCTGCTGCCGGCGACGGCGTGGAAGATGGCGCGCGCCGGAATTACCAGGCGCAGATACTCCTCCAGTGCGCGGCTTCCCTCCAGCACCATCGTGGACAGCCTGGGCGCGGCCACCACCGGCGCATACGACTTGTGCGAACCCAGCAGCGCCGCCATCGGTGCGCGCTCGTCGCATTCCATCGCCAGTGTCGGACCATCACGCCGGGCCGCCAGCCAGGCAATCGCCGCGCTCAGTGTGGTTTTGCCCACGCCGCCCTTGCCGAGCAGGATCAGGACGCGCCGGCGCAGCAGGTCGTCAAGCATGGGGAGAGGAAGGGATAAGCCGGGAGGGATGAGAAGCCGCCCACGGCTGCAGCGGAGCGCGCCGATGCTCGCTGCGGTTGCTCATCCCTCCCTTCTCACCAGCGCAACAAACTGGCGCCCCAGGTCAGGCCGCCGCCGCAGGCGTTGAGCAGCACCAGGTCGTTGTCGCAAAAACGCCCGGCCTCCCAGGCCTCATCAAGCGCGATTGGCACGGAAGCCGCGGAAGTGTTGCCGTAGCGATCGAGGTTGATGAAGACCTTGTCATAGGGGATTCCCAGGCGGTCCGCGACCGCGTTGAGGATGCGGATGTTGGCCTGATGGGGCACGATGACCCGCACTTCCTCCAGGGTCACGCCCGCGCGCTCGACCACCTGGCGGGTGATGTCGGCCATGCTCTTGACGGCGATTTTGAACAGTTCGGGGCCGCGCATCTTGAGCGTGTCGGCGCCGTCGCGGCGCAGCTCGGAATCGGCGCTGGCGCGGATTCCGGTGGCGCGCAGCGACAGCAGATCCCAGGCCTCGCCGGCCGAGCGCAGCAGCGTCTCCAGCACGCCGCGCGGACCCGGCTCGTTGACCAGCACCACGGCGCCGGCGCCGTCGCCGAACAGCACGGCGGTGCGCCGATCGCTCCAGTCCACCATCGTGGAGAGCGCGTCGGCGCCAATCACGAGGACTTTCTTCCACACCCCCGCGCGCATCGCGTTGTCGGCCACCGCCAGGGCGAAGATGAAGCCGGAGCAGGCCGCGGCTACATCGAAGGCCGGGATCGTGCTGACGCCCAGCGTGCGCTGCACCTGGCAGGCGAAGGAGGGAAAGGCATATTCAGAGGACACCGTGCCAGCCACGATTGCGTCCAGCTCGCCAGCCTTGATCCCCGCCTTATCGAGCGCGCGGCGGCTGGCTTCGTCAGCGATGTCGAGCAGCGCCTCCCCGGTGCGCATCAGGTAGCGGCTGGCGATTCCGGTGCGCGAGCGGATCCATTCGTCAGAGGTTTCCAGTTGCCGTTCAAGGTCATGATTGGTAAGGGAAGTGGCCGGAACGGCCTTTCCCGTCCCAATGATTCGTGAGCCCATAAGCCCGTCCTGTCAGTCTGCGCTGTGGGGCCGGAAGGCCAGCGTTGTGTTGGTGCCGCCGAAGCCGAAGGAATTGTTCAGCGCGAGTCTGATACGCGCCGGCCGCGCGCGATTGGGCACATAGTCCAGATCGCATTCGGGATCGGGGTAGTCGTAGTTGATGGTGGGCGGGATGATGCCGCGCTGGCAGGCCAGCGCCGTGAACACCGACTCCACCGCGCCCGCCGCGCCCAGCAGATGGCCGGTCATCGACTTGGTCGAACTGACCGCAATCTTGGCGGCGTGCTCGCCAAACACCTGCTTGATGGCCAAGGTTTCGGCGAGGTCGCCCTGCGGAGTGGAGGTGCCGTGAGCGTTGATGTAATCGACCTCCATCGGATCCAGGTCGTCATCCTCCAGGCACATGCGCATACAGCGCGCCGCGCCTTCGCCGTTGGGCGAGGGGGCGGTGATGTGATGAGCGTCGGCGTTGGTGCCGTAGCCGACGATTTCGGCCAGAATCGGCGCGCCGCGCCGCAGCGCCCGCTGGCGCTCTTCCAGCACCAATGCCGCGGCCCCGTCGGCCATCACGAAGCCGTCGCGCTCGCGGTCAAAGGGGCGGCTGGCGCGCTCGGGTTCGTCGTTGCGCGTGGACAGCGCGCGCATCACGGCGAAGCCGGCCAGACCCAGCGGAGTCAGGGCGGCTTCAGTGCCGCCGGTAATCGCGGCATTGAGGTAGCCCTGGCGGATCAGGCGGTAAGCTTCGCCGATCGCATGGCTGCCCGACGCGCAGGCGCTGGTGGTAGCGAGGTTGATGCCCTTGGCGCCATAGCGGATGGCGATGTTGCCGGGCGCCAGGTTGCTGATCAGCTTGGGTATGAAAAATGGCGTGATCCGTCTAAGCCCGGTGGCCATGAAGGTCTTGTGGATTTCCTCGATCGTGATGAGCCCGCCGATGCCCACGCCGAAGATGACCCCGACCAGCGGCGCCTCCTCGGCGTCGAACTTCAGTCCCGATTGCTGCATCGCCTGCTCGGCGACCGCCATCGCGTACTGAATGAAGGGGTCCATCTTTTTGACTTCTTTCTTCTCGATCCAATCCTCGGGGTTGAAGTCGCGCACCTCACCGGCGATTTTGGTGGGAAACTCGGAGGCGTCGAAGCCCTGGATCGGTCCGATACCCGAGCGCCCCGCCACCAGGGCTTCCCAGTTCTTGTCGACTCCGGTGCCCAGCGGTGTCAGCAGTCCCGCACCCGTTATCACCACCCGGCGATCCAAAATTCGTCTCATCGAGGTCGATACCCCTCCGCGATAATCCATAGCATTGTGTAGCATTCAGCGCCCCGCGTCGATATACCCGTCGGCGCGCGGCCGCGCCCCGCCTTCGGCGGCCTTGATGCAAGATTGGCCGCGTGAAAGGATGAGGCGTGGCTACCTTATCACAGCCCGACTCCTTTCTTCAGCTTATCGACCGCCTGGGAGAGTTGGAGGTCGTCATCGGTCCACAGGCGCGGCCGGCGGTGGCCGAGGTCCGCGGCCGGCTGCGGGAAGCGGCCGCTGCGCGCGAGCGGGGCGACCTGCCCGCGACGCTGGCGATTATCGGTCAGGCGATGCAGCGTCTGGCCGCGCTGGCCGGCACTCTGGACGCCGCCGAAGGGGCCCTGATGCGGGCCATCGCCGGCAGTTTCGCTCAGGCGTTGAGCGCCGGCGACAAGGGCGCCGCCAAGCAGGCGGTCAACCTGATGCGCGGCAAGGCTGGCGATACCTCGGCCGACAAGGACGAAGACTCGGACTGGTGACGGCACGTTGGCGTGAAAGCTTTGGTGGCCTGAGGTAGGATCCGAAGCCGGGAACGGGATTGAGCTCAGCGCCCTTGCGAGCGGCCGTTTCGCGCTGCGGGCAGATGTTGAAAACACGCTGGAGCGCGTCTTGCTTCCCGCCATTTTTCTGAGCATTTTTCCAGAACGCCCCCCAACCTATTCGAGGCGTTTTGCAGGAGGAATTGGTGGCACTCGCGACCAACGTTGGACAGGTCTTATCGCAGGCCGAACTGGATCAGTTATGCATCAATTCAATCCGTGTGCTGGCCATCGATGCGGTGCAGAAGGCCAACTCGGGCCATCCGGGTATGCCGATGGGCGCCGCACCGATGGCCTACCTGCTCTTCACCCGCTTCATGCGCCATAACCCGGCCAATCCGCACTGGTTCGGCCGCGATCGCTTCGTGCTGTCGGCCGGGCACGGCTCCATGCTGCTGTATGCGATGCTGCATCTGAGCGGCTACGACCTGCCACTCGAAGAACTCAAGCGCTTCCGCCAGCTCGGCAGCAAAACCCCGGGCCATCCCGAATACGGCTGCGCCCCGGGCGTCGAGACCACCACCGGCCCGCTGGGGCAGGGCTTCGCTACCGGTGTGGGAATGGCGATCGCGGCCCGGCATCTGGAGGCGACCTTTGACCGCGACGGCAGCGGCCTGTTCGCCCATCGCATCTTCGCCATCACCAGTGACGGCGACATGATGGAGGGCGTGTCGAGCGAGGCGGCCTCGCTGGCCGGCCATCTGCGCCTGGGCAATATCGTCTACCTCTACGATGACAATCACATCACGATCGACGGCAGCACCAGCCTGGCTTTCTCCGAAGACGTGTGCAAACGCTTCGAGGCTTATGGATGGCATACGCAGTCAGTGGAGGACGGCAACGACCTCGGCGCACTGTCGGCGGCGATCGAGCGGGCGTGCGCCGAACGCCAGCGCCCCTCGCTAATCCGGGTGCGTACCCATATCGGCTACGGCAGCCCCCATCGGCAGGACAGCCCGGAGGCGCACGGCAAGGCGCTGGGCGCCGAAGAGGTCAAGCTCACCAAGAGGAATTACGGATGGCCGCTGGAGCCGGACTTTTACGTGCCCGACGAGGCGCGCAGCGAGATGGGCAAATGCCGCGAGCGCGGCGCACAGGCCGAAGCTGAGTGGAACCGCAAGTTCGAGGCATATGCGGCCAACTATCCGGAGTTGGCGGCCCGGCTTAAGGCGATGCTGGCCGGGCAGCTTCCCGCCGGATGGGATGCGGACATTCCAACCTTCACGCCCAGGGACAACCTGGCCACGCGCGAATCAGCCTCTAAAGTGGAGTCCGCCATCGCCAAACACGTGCCGGCATTGATTGGCGGTTCCGCCGACCTGGCCGAATCGACCTTTACCGATATCAAGGACGGCGGCAGTTTTGGGGCCAACTCCTATGCCGGGCGCAATTTGCACTTCGGCATCCGCGAGCACGCGATGTGCGCGGCGCTCAACGGTATCGCGCTGCACGGCGGGCTGATTCCGCTGGGCTCGACCTTCCTGGTGTTCAGCGATTACGCGCGTGCGTCGATCCGGCTGGCCGCGCTGATGCGTCTGCACGTCATTTACGTCTTCACCCACGACTCGATCGGCCTGGGCGAGGACGGCCCTACCCATCAGCCGGTCGAGCATCTGGCTGCACTGCGCGCGATGCCCAACCTGACGGTGATTCGCCCGGGCGACGCCAACGAAGCGGCCGAAGCCTGGCGCGTCGCCATACAGCATCGCGAGGGTCCGGTGCTGATGGCGCTGAGCCGCCAGAAGATACCCACCCTGGATCGGGAGCGGATGGCGCCGGCCGGCATGCTCGCGCGCGGCGCTTATGTTCTGACTGAAACTGCCGGCCGCGCGCCGGATATCATACTTATAGCGACTGGCTCGGAGTTGCAGCTTGCCGTCGGCGCCAAGCCGATTCTGGAGCAGCGCGGCCATGCCGTCAGGGTGGTGAGCATGCCCAGCTTCGAGCTGTTCGAACGCCAGGACGCCGTTTATCGGGAATCGGTCCTGCCCTCAGGCCTCGAGCGCCGGCTCGCAATCGAGGCGGGCTCGCCGATGTGCTGGTACCGATGGGTCGGGCTGCGTGGCGACGTCCTGGGGATGACGACGTTCGGTGAATCGGCGCCGTCGGCCGACGTGTTCAAGCATTTCGGCTTTACGGTTGATAACGTGGTGGCTCGCGCCGAGGCTCTGATCGCTCGCGCGTAGGCACGACAAGTCGAAATAGTCTTCGCGCCTGGATAGCTTATGGCCAAGCCTCAAATCATCATCCTGGATGACGCGCAATCCCTGTTCGTGCGGGCGGCGGAGGAAATCGTCCACGTTTCGGGCGAGGCGATCTGCACCCACGGTCAGTTCTCGTTGTGCCTGACCGGGGGCAATACACCCGCCGACGTCTACAGTCTGATCGCGACGCGCTTTCACCTGAGCGTGGATTGGAACGCGGTGCACCTGTTCTGGGGCGACGAACGATGCGTGCCGCCCGACGATCCGGCGAGCAATTATGGGATGGCCAATCGCACGATGCTCTGCAGGCTCAACCTCGATGCGAGCCAGATCCATCGGATAAGAGGCGAGGCTGAGCCCCAAGCCGCGGCGATCGAGTACGAAAACGAGCTGCGCGAATTCTTCTCCCTGGAGCCGGGCGAGTTTCCGCGCTTCGACCTGGTGCTGCTTGGTCTGGGCGACAACGTGCACATCGCATCGCTGTTTCCCGGAATTCCTGCGCTCCACGAAACACAGCGCCTGGCCGTGGCGGTCGAGGTCGACGCGCCGCAGCGCCGGCGTATCACGCTGACGCCGCCGGTGCTAAACCACGCCGCGCGCGTGATGTTCATCGTATCGGGCAAGAACAAGGCTGAGGCAGTCAAGCTGGCGCTGGAAGGGCCGCGCGACCCCGATAAGTATCCCGCTCAGCTAATCGACGCCAATCCGGGCGAAGTCATGTGGCTGCTCGACCGCCCCGCCGCCGCTTTGCTGTCCGCGTCAGCCGGCAAATAGATCGGCTGAAACTCACCTCGGTGCCAGCTAAGCGATTCGCGATGCGCTGCGCATCCTTCAGCAAAAGCGCCGGGAAGATGCCCTTAAGCTTAAGGGCTTGCGCGTGCGGATAGCGGCCAGGCTTGAGGCGCTCGACGGAGCGCAGACGGTCCGCGCCGCGCCAATTTTAAAGTTGCTACTCCACAGTCGAATGTCCGAATTGAGGACCTCAATAATAAGGGATGGGCGTTTCTGCGCGCCAGCGATGCGCGAGCATCTGTGCTCGGGCCGCCTTTGTGTGATTCAGCGGTCGGCGCGAGCAAAGAAAATGCTCGCGCGCATTGACCGGCAGGGACGCCTGACCCAGTAGCGCAGGCATTCAAACCCACCACCTTATGTTGATCGTGCGTGCCACCGGCTTCGAGCCTGGCGTGTTATCGCCCGGGCAGCACGCAACCACCCGTCAGCTATAGTTACGACGCAGCGAACAAACTGCTCACGGCCAGTCAAAATGGGGCCACCGTCATTCGGAATTTCACCGGCGACCCGGTGGGGTGGATGCATTCGGTGACCCTTCTCAACGGTCTGGTAGTGACCTATGGTTATGATAAAAATTGCATGTAACTGTGCTTACTTACGGATCGTTGGGGAGCTTGACGTACAACTATGATGGGGACGGGCGGCGCACCACCGTTAGCGGCTCGCTGGCCAGCACCGGCATTGCCGGAGCGCAGACTTTGACCTACAATGCGGACAACTCGCTGGCTACTGTCGGGCGCATTTCCGTGACCAACAACGCGGTGGGTGCCATCACCGCACTCAGCGGTGGCTGCCCCGCCTGCAACGGAACCTTCAGCTACGATTCGCGTGGACACCTGTTGGAGTCCGACACCATCGCCTACGGCACGACGCTAACCCAGGACAATTACTATGACGCGTTGGGGCGCAGGTACCAGACCTGCGTCACCAACGGCAGCGGGAACAATCCCACGGGTCTTTGCACCAGCACCGTTTACGACGGAGCGGCCGCGGCCGGCGAGGCTTCAGAAGCAGCGAGTCAGGGCAGTGTCGGGGGAGCGCCGCCGGCGGCGGTGGGCGATTTACAGGTCTTTGCTCCCTTCGGCGCGACGGTCCCGTCGGGTGTCGGTCTAATCACCGGCATCGTCGGCGGAGCTCCATCAGGCCTGCTGCCCAACGTCGGTGGCGCCGGTGCCGGCGGCGATGTCGTTGAGCGGTATCACGGCCAAAACGGCGGCGGCCTTCGGCTGGTGGGAAACAACACCACAGGCAAATCGTGCGCCGGATCAGAAGCTGCCGTGGTTCTTGGATGTCTGTTTGACTTCGCCCACATCAACTCAGGTCTCGGATTGGGACTGGCCGGCTGTGCAGCCGCTTCGTCGGCGTCCGGACCAGGTGCCCCAGTTGGTTTCGCGGGCTGTCTTGGAGCGGTCGGTGCGACGGTTGGGCCGCCAACGGTTCTCCTTAATTACCTATTGGGCCGACAGTGCCTTAAGGAATATAATGAAGCAAAGCGTAAATGTGGACAGTAGGATGA
>JAJPHZ010000027.1 GCA_021325025.1 Pseudomonadota bacterium
AGGAGGACGCGGGCGATGGAGTTGCCGAAGTGCCAAAAGTGCAACAACGGGGCACTCATACCACTTTCGGATTACGGGCAGGAAGGCGCTTCGGTTATTTTCAAGGCTTGGGTCTGCACCAATCCGGAATGTGGGTTCAGCTTGCGGGTCGATAAGGGCGAAGTGACCTACGGCAAGCGCATCGAAACCAAGCATTAACAAACCCCTGACTCTCAACGCTGCGGCGCAGAGCAATTTATCGCTGCGGGCTGTTTTTCGGCGACGAGATGCAGCGCGGCCCCAACGGCGAGAGGCGGCCCCCTGAGCTGGCGCTCTGTGCGGGCAAAAGCGCTGCGAAAATCTCCACGCCGCACACCGGTGCAAAGCCGGGAACAGCGCTGCACTTTGACCCTTGACGGAAATTTCAAAATTAAGTAAACGGCACAGTCGAACGCCGGACGGCGCATGCTGCGGGCCGGTTTTGTCAAATCCAGCCCGCGATGGTTTTGAAGAATGACCCGGGTTAGGATTGCGCCGCAGTGCCAAAGCAAGGTAAGGAATCGAGGCGGAATTTCCAAATTCCTGCTCGGTCAAAGAAGCGAGGATCAGTGAAAGCAGCAGCCAAGAGTTTGGGTTTGAGCCTGGCCGTGATGCTGCTCATGGGCGCGATGCTCAGCGCGTGTTCCCATGAGCCGGCAAAGGGGATTCCAGAAAAGTCCGAGAACCTGGGACCGCGGCCTTGGGAGCCGCTGTACGGCATCGCCATTCATTCGGGGACCTGGTTCATCGTTGGCGCCCGGGGCGTGGTGTTGACCACCGCCGACCAGGGCAAGAACTGGCATCGCCGCTCCCTGATCAATCGTGACTTCTATTGCATCCGCTTCAGCCCCAGCGGCAAGAAGGCATGGATTACCGGTGAGGATGGGCTCATCTTCGTCTCCGACGACGAAGGCAAGACGTGGACCCAGCAGAAGTCGGGCACCGAGGACCGGTTGCTGAAAATCGGCATCGCTGATGACCAGCGGGCGGCCATCGCCGGCAGCGACGGCACCACGCTCTACACCGCCGACGGCGGCGCCACCTGGAGCGCCAACAAGTTCAAGGACATCACCTTCTTCGATATCGCGATGAACCCCAACGGCGAAGGTTGGGCGGTGGGCGAGTTCGAGACCATTCTGCACACCACCGACGCGGGCAAGACCTGGCAGGTGCAAAAAGGCGGTATCACGCGCGATTTCCGCGTCGGTCCGTATTTCGCCGTGGATTTCGAGCCCAACAGCCAAGAAGGCTTCGTGGTCGGCTTGCAAGGTACCGTACAGAGCACCACCGACGGGGGCAAAACCTGGCATGACACCAAGCTGCCGATTAATCGGGCGATGTACGTGGCGGTAGGCGCCGATAAGTCGCTGTGGATGGCTGGAGCGGACGGCACCTTTATCAGCGCCAAAGTGGATCAGCAGCAACTGGGCGGCTGGAAGGTCGAAAACCCGACCTTTAACGATATCGCCGACCTGGCAGTCTCGGGCGACCTTCAGGTCGCGGTGGGGCTCAACGGAACCGTAATTATGTCGCAGGACAGTGGCGCGCACTGGCAACAGGTGCCGTAAGACAGAGAGCTTTGCTGAGTTTCCCGCCCTGAGAAGGCGTTTCTCTGCCTGCTCAGGCTGGGAAGAAGGCGGGGTAAGCGCGCAGGTCGAGTGCAGGCTTAAGTTAGCGTGGAGTGAGGCTTGATAACCTTCGTTTTTTTAGGGCTGATTGGCTTGCAATGTTCGATCAATTGAGGTAGAGCCTTTCGCGTTGGCTGGATGAGGATGACCGCAGTTCCAGCGGAACTGCGAAATCCATATGACGCAGCCGTGCTTGCGGCTGCTAAACGAGGTGCGGGGGTTGACGGTTTCTGGCATATTCGCGGCGCTGGTCCAGGGCGACGCCCACAACGAATCATCAGCTAAGGTTCGTGCCCACGGGGCAGAGTTCAGGCCAGCATTTACCGCTTCATCTCGCCGGTCAGGGCAGCGCGCATTGCGCCCCGGCCGCTTGCGGCGGTCACTTTCGTGGGCATGTCGTTGCGCCTGCGTTGCTAGGACGGTTTGTTTCCGGGCTCGAGACCCGGCGCATGGACGGAGAGGCAGCCCATCCCGGATGCGGGAGGCGTGCCGTTAACCGAGGGTAAATCGGTCAAAAAGCGGGGTAAAGCAGGGGTAAACATTATGATAAGAAGAAGTGGGAAACGGTATGTGTGGCGGATGCCGCTGGCTCTATCCGCATCGGTGGTGGTGGCGGCAGCGGTGGTGGTTTTGATCGGTCTGAGCGCGGGTATCAGCGCCGCGCAGGACCAGGGCGCGGCGGCAGGCGCGCCGGCCTCCAATCAGCCCGCCTTCATCAAGAATCTTCACATCACGGGGTTTGTGCAAAACACCACCTCGACGTGGGTTAACTCCAGTGCCATGGAGTACAACACCTACCCGGTGACCAATCCGCTGGCACCCAACCGCCTCCACCCGGTGCTCAACCGCAACTCGCTGGCGGCCGAGCGCAACATGATCCAGGTGGACGTCAACGACGACTTCACCGAAAACGACAGCATGTTCATGCGGGTGTGGGGCGTATACGAACCCAGCTATCCGTGGGAGGAGAACTGCGCGCAGCAATATGGTAACCTTGCGCCGGGCGTGCCCTTTGGCATCAGCGAACTCGGTGAAGGTCCCAACGGCCATTGCAACTCCGACTTCTACAACCAGTACGGCATCCGCGAATTGTGGTTCAAGCATCGCTGGGGTCCGCTGCAGTTCTTCGTCGGCCGCCAGATCGTGACTTGGGGTGAATCGCTGGCCTTCCGTGTCGGTGACCAGATCAACCCGCAGGACCTGAGCTGGGCTTTTGGCTTTGCCAACCTGGAGCAGTCCCGAACTCCGGTGTGGATGCTCCACCCGATTCTGAACCTGCCCAGCGTGGGGCCGTTCAGCTCCAACTTCGCGGAGTTGGTTTACATCCCGGGCTTCGACTTCATGTACACCCAGGTGGACTATGCCAATGACTCATTCGATGGCATGGACAACATCCGCGGTCGCGTCAACATCACTGCGGACTCTCCTGGTGGTCGCTTCGGCGTTCGGACCGACAGCCGCGAGATTGTTTTCCTGGGCGCCCCCGAAATAGCGCCGCCGTTCGCGATGGTGCAGGCGGGTATTCCGGTACCAGGTTGTATTGCAGGCTGCTTTTATCTGAGTGCTGGCAGAAACGTCCAGCAGCAAGTCCCCAGTGCCACGTGGGGCAACTCCCAGATTGGCTTCCGTCTGCACACTCTGGTGGAGAATGCCGAAATCACCGCTTTCTATCTGTGGAACCATGATTACAGCCCGGTTGCGCGCTACGACAACCGCTCGGCGCTCGCCATTGCGCCGGGCTTTGCTCTGCGGCGCGTCAATCTGTTCTATCCCCAGTACCAGGCGGTGGGCTTCACGGTGAACCGGCCGATCTATCTGCCGGGTGCACTGGCCCAGTTGCCCTTCGTCATCCGGGCCGAGACGCTGTACAAGAACCACGATGCGTTCAATACGCTGGCGATGCCGGGCACGCCTTTGAACCATTTCGCAGGCATCGGGGTGCGCAACTTCTCCATCGATGGTACGACGCGCTCCGACACCTTGCTGTGGCTGTTCGCCCTGGACTTGGATCAGGCCTACACGCCCTGGCTGACCACCACCGGCAACCTGACCGCGAACTTCGAGGTCATGGGTACCACCATCCTCAGCTACAGCAGGTTCATGCAGGGTGCCGCGGGCTTCTTCGAGCGCGCCTATCACAACGACGTCAACATGCTGCTCAGCGTGGGCAGCAGTTGGTGGTGGGGCGCGATCTCGCCCAACTGGACCACGATCTTCAACCCCAATGGGTTGACCTTCCTGTCCTTCCCGAGCATCCAGCTCACTCCGCCATGGACCAACAAGTACTTCATGAAGCTGGAATGGGTTGATGTGCAGGGCACCAACCAGTTCGGTCTTGATGGCGGCGTGTTCAAGGGCAAGGACATGATCTTTGCCCAGTTCCAGTACAACTTCTCGCTGCTCTAGCCGGAGCAAGAGACCTAACCAGGACGGCCGGGCGGCGGCGCCACTCGGCCGTCCTGCTTTTTTGGACAACGGTTGGCGCGCCACCTGGCCTCTCTGAGAACGCAGAGTTGTGGTGTCTGGTGCCCTCCTGGAGGCGAGAAAGACCAAAGCGCAGCGCAGGCCGCTACTGCCCGGTGCCGCCGGGCGCCGAACCTTCCCTGCCACAGGCTTGATCGCGGCTAGGGCGGGTCTCAGTGCTGCCGCCAGAGCGGTCCGTTACCCAGTGATTGTAAATCATGTAGTCGTAGATGCTTCGAGCGATAAGCGCGGAGAGCGCCGGGTTGTAATGCACCCAGTCAACGTACAGGTTTTCGCGCAGACCCTCTTGTATGTCACCGAGCCATAGAAAATTCTTGCCCATCAGTCCGCCACGACTCCTGGCTTCAAGCACCGGGTACACGGCCTGCACCAACGGTATTCTGAGGCCAAACGCGCGGCTGTCTTCCACTGCCTTTTTGTATAAAAAGTGATACTTTATGTCGTAGTTGTACATCGGCACCGGCTGCCAGGTCAGAAGCACTTTGGTACCGAAACATTTCCCAAGCTGATTTATCAGTGCGCGGTTGGTTTCGTAGCGCGAGATGATGGCGTCGGCCTTTTCCCTGACCTGGCGCACGACGGGCGGACGCGAAGGTTGCTTCGGCTTGAAGACGCCGATTATGCCGTTGACAAGTCTCAGCAGCGGCAGCTCGGCTGCGATCGAAGCATGCGAGGCGCCACGCAGGGCCGCGGCGAACGCATCCCCTTCCTGCCATCCGTGGCGATACCAGAGGCACTCGTTAAGGCCGTCGATAAAGACCACGATGTCGGGCCGAAGCCCCAAGCGCAGAAGTTTAAAATAAAGCAGCAGTTCCTGGGTCGAGGTATAAGCGCTGAAGCCAAAGTTGTAGACGTCAACCGGTGGTATTGCCGGGGTTTGGTCGAACAATTGCTGCAGTTGGGAAGGAATGGTTTGCTGGTCGGTAAGGCCCATGCCGAAAGTGGTCGAGCCGCCGAAAACGAAGATGCTGATACGACCCGGAGCGGGCGGCCACGGTGCGGGCCTGCTATTCAGCCGGTACCCTGCCGGAGCCACGTTGACGAAACGCCCGCGGTGCGGCAGAGGTTGAATCTGGGTAATAGCATCGTATTCCCAATCGAGTTGTCCCTTCGGTGTTCCCCAGGTTTCTGTCATCAGCTCTGAGAGCTGTTGCAGGGACCATCCCGGATAGGCCCCTGCCATGGTCTTGTAGCCATAGGTGGAAACCGGATTGTACTCGGGCAGCGCATACTCAGGTCTCAATTTCAGCCACACATATATCAAGATCCACGCTGCGAAATTCAAAATGATGAAAATCGCAACCAGGTTGAAAAACGTAATAGCAAGTCCAAAATACAAGCGCTTCAACTTGTCTGAAATAGATTCCATTTTGAGTGTTGGCGTCCGGACCGGTGTGATAAAAGGGTTTCGGCTGGCTGGAAAAATCGCAACTCTCTTCTTTTTGCGCTCACCATTGAACCACGAAAATCATTGGCCTTCCAAGCCCGCGCCGCAGCCTTGCTTCCAGACCTGGTGCGGGATGTCAACCGGCGCTGGCCGCGCCCGCGTAACCAGGCGCGCTGACCGCACGGTTAACCAAATGGTTTAAGCAGTTTGCCAAACATCGCTGCTTGTGCCATCGTGAAGGGCGATGCCGATTTGGCGCCGGCTGGGGATCGCTTCGGGGCAGGGGCACGGCGGGATGACCGGCAGTTCCGGCAGGGGGTGCCATTATGGAAGAGGCTGCCGCTCAGCCCGGTTTCGATCGCTTCGACCCCGCCTTTCTCAGCGATCCATATCCGTTCTACAAAATGCTCTACAACCAGCCGCCGATGGTGCTGGAGTTGGAGATGCGCACGGTGCTGCTGGCGCGCTACGCCGATGTGGTGGCCGCGCTGCGCGATCCCCATACCTTCTCCAGCGCGCCGATCCGCGAGATCTCGCAGGCGCACATTTTCGGCGGTGTGCCGACGCTGATCCTTTCCGACCCGCCCGTGCATACGCGTTTGCGCCGGCTCGTCAACCAGGCCTTTGCGCCGCGCCGGATACGGGAGATGGAGCCGCGGATTCGGCAGATCGCTGACCAGTTGCTGACGCGCGCGGAGCGCGCGGGCAGCTTCGAAGCGATGAAGGACCTGGCTGAGCCGCTGCCGACGATGGTAATCGCGGAGGTACTGGGCATTCCGTCGGAGGACTACCAGATGTTCAAGGAATGGTCCGACGCGTTGCTCGAGGTCGCCAACGTGCCGCCTGGCTCGCCGCCGCCGCCGGGGTTTGAGGAGGCGCTGGAAGCGGAGCGCGCCTACTTCAGGCAGCGCTACGAGGAACTGCGCCGCAATCCAGGCACCGACCTGATGAGCGGGCTCATCCAGGCGCAGGAGAACGACGCGCTGACCTTCGATGAGGTGGCGGGCTTCTTCAATCTGCTGCTGCTGGCCGGCAACGAAACCACCACCAATCTCATCGGCAATGGCCTGTATGCCCTGATGCGCCATCCAGAGCAACTTGAAGCGTTGCGTCGCGATCCGTCCCTGATGCCGGGTGCGATCGAGGAGATGCTGCGATGGGACTGCCCGGTGCAGGCGACCGGGCGCAACATCCTGCACGACTGCGAATTTGCCGGCGTGCGGCTGCGCAAAGACACCGTCGTGGTGGTGCTCAACGGGGCGGCCAATCGCGATCCGGCCCAGTTTCCCGACCCTGACCGCTTCGACATCCGGCGCGATCCCAACGATCATGTCGCTTTCGGCGAAGGCATCCACTTCTGCCTGGGCGCGGCACTGGCACGGCTGGAGGGCTCGATCGCGATCGGCGGGGCGCTAAGCCGCTTTCCACATCTGCGCCTGGACGACAGGCGCGAGCAACCGCGCTACAAGAAGTCGTTCAACGTGCGGGGCTTGATCAGTCTGCCGCTGAGTATCGGGTAGCGGGGTTGGATGCGGAAACCTGACGGCTGACCCGTTTCCTGGAAGCGAAGGGGAACCATTTCTGACCCGTGTCGGGAAGGGGGCTGGGGGTTTAGGATTCTGCCGCGCTGGCCTTGTGTCGGCTCTGCTTGAGACAAGCGGTTAAAATATCCAGTGCTGCAAGCACTATAGTGTCGCTGTGAATGACGACCTTAAACTTCCCGTATTGGCGCTCTATCCTGAACTGCACGAGCAGGCCGCGGCGGCGTTGGGGCGGGCGTTTATCAACGATCCGGTCTTTCTTGCAATCGCACCCGGCGTTGACGACACCACCGAGCGTGCGCGGATACTGGGCGAGATGTTCCGCGCGATGCTCTTCGTGCAGCGCCGCACCGGACAGCCCGCCTTCGGCATCATCCGCGACGCCCGGGTGATCGCCGCTGCGGTCACGGAAGGCGCAGGGCGCGCGTCGGTTGTGGACACCGTGATGGCCGGGGTGGGACAGATGCCGCGGATGGTGCGCGCGATCGGTGTAGGGGGCATCCGCCGTGCGATGGCGATTTTCAGCGCGCTTGCGCAAAGCCATCCGCACGAGCCCCACCTTTATCTGCAAACCCTGGGTGTCGAGCCGGCCTACCAGCGGCGGCATTTAGGCGGCGCGCTGCTCGACTATCTGCGGGCGCAGGCCCTGGCGCGTCCCGACCTCACCGGCGTGTACCTGGAGACGGCGACCGAAGCCAACGTCGCATATTACAGCGCCCGGGGATACCAGGTGATCGGCGAAATCGCGCCGCTGGGTGTCAGGATGTGGCGGATGTTTCAACGGGTGCGCGGTTGAGGCGCGGGCGGCCGACCTACTTCGCGCTGCTGCTCTGGGCACCGGGATTGGTATAGACGATCGCGATCGCGTCGACATAGGTCCCGCGATGACCGACGCCGCCGATGTCAGGCTGGTGTTCGCGGTCGTTGATGTAGTCGCCCGGCGGCGCGTTGGCTCCGTAGGCCAGGCGCATCTGGTTGGGGGCGCCTTCGTAAAGCAGACGGCGAGTTTCCTGCTTGGCGCCGGACAAAACCAGCACCGCGTCAGCGCCGGTTTCGCACGCCTTGCGTTTAATTTCGTCAAGCACCTGCTGTTGGGAGTATTGGAGCGATGCCCACGCGTCGACAATCGCGACTTTGTGGTAATCCACCGTCGGTTCGGCGTAGATCACCGGCATGTAGCAGTTGGGATCCTTGGCCGGTCGCGAGGGAGTCTCGATTTCGGTGACAGTTGCGGTCGGCGGCATGTCGGGCTCGGTGGAGCATGCCGCCAGCGCGACCATCAGCCCCAGAGCTGCCACCCAGGGTTTTGCCAGCTTCGCGATACCGGTCATGGCGTTCACTTAACCGCGCCCCTCAGCGTTTTATTACAGCAAAGGCGGCGTTGCGATCCAAGCTCGCGACGCCTAACCGCCCCCTTTCAAGGCGAAGGAAAGCGAATTTTTAGTTCTCTACCTCTTCCTGTTTTTAGGCGGAGCTGCGGGCCGGGTGTAAGCCGCTCGCGCGGGCGCCATTTCCCGGATACAATGATGATGTGACGGCACGCATGAGGTTTGGCCTGGATGCCCACGCGCATCCGAAGTTGTGGTCGTGGCTGCCGGCGGCGGCCTGGGCCATCCTGATTTTCTTCCTGTCCACGTCACTTTTCACCGCCCAGGAAACCGGGTCCTGGATCGAGCCGATACTTGGATGGCTGATGCCGTGGGCCACGGTTCAAACGATCGAGGTGATGCATTACGGCATCCGCAAGCTGGCCCATTTCACCGAATACGGCATCCTGTTTCTGCTCCTGATTCGCGGCCCGATGCGCGGGCATGCGGTGATAGCGCTGGCTGTATGCGCGGCCTACGCGATGCTCGATGAGGGGCATCAGATGCTGGTGCCGGAACGGACCGCGTCGCTCTATGACGTCGCGCTGGACTTCAGCGGCGCCCTGTTCAGCCATTTCATGAGCGTTGGCCTCACCGAATTGGTTTGACGCAACTCCCGTCCCATTGCGCCAGGATCACTGGTTACAAAATCCCGTCCGGTTCTCCTTCCCGTTGGGGAAAGTGGCCAGGGATTAGGCGTCCAACGCTGCCGACAGCCGATCGATTCGTCCGAAGAACTCGCGCAGATTGGCCAGGCGCGCGGGAAGTTTGAGCTCGCCGGTAAAGGCCAGGCGCCAGAGTTGGCCGTAGAGGGCGAAGTCGGCCAAACCCAGACGCCCGAGCAGGAACGCCTTGTCATTTAGCGCTTCGTCCAGCGGCGCCAAAATTTCCTCTGCCCGGCGCAGGTTGGCTTCGTGTTCGGCGGCCATCCGCGCGCAAAAGCCCGCACCATGGCGCCGTTCGTGTATCAACTTGAAGAAGGCCAGGTGCTGGTCGCTCTGGCGCCCGTAGTACTCCATCAGGTCGGGAATCGCGGCGCGCATCAGGACTTCGGCGGCATCGCCTTCCAGGTAGCGCGTCAGCGCCACGTGCAGGCCGCGGCTTAGCGGCGGCAGCACGGTCGGATCGGGATAAAGCGCCTCCAGCCGCGTCACGATCGAGGCGGAATCGGTCAGCACCTCGCCGCTTTCAAGCTCCAGCGCCGGCACATTGATTTGTCCGGAAACCGCGAGCAGTTGGGCGCGGTCAAGGTAATCGACTTCGACCGTCTCGTAGGTCAATCCCTTGAACTCGAGGATCTTGCGGACCTTGGCGCACAGGGGGCTTGGATGGAACTGGAACAGGCGTGGCTTCATGCGGGTTTTGGCCGCGTGCGGGCCAGGATTTGGCTCATCATGGTGGCGTTCATCACTGCGAAATTACTGTAGCAGTTGTTGAAAATCACGTAGGCGCGACTGACGTTGGGCATCGCGCGCAGCCGTTCGGCCTGCTCCTGCAGCTCGCGTTCGGAGTAAAGATACTTGAAGCGCTCGGCGGCGGTGATGTGCTTCTTGAACCAGGTCTCGCGATTGCGGCCGTGAAATCGAACATACATCTGTTCGGTGGTGGCTTCCAGGAACGCCGGCACGATCGATGGTCCCTGCGGACAGTCCACTGATACATAGCACAGACCGTGGCGGCGCAGGAATTCCATCGTCTCGTGCCGTGCCGCCCCTTCGATCACCCAGCTTGGATGGCGGAATTCGATCGCTAATTCGGCCTGCGGCAGACGCTCGCGCAGCGCTGCCAGATAATCGAAATTGGCGCTCCTGCACACGAAATAGGGCGGGAACTGGAAGAGCAGCATTCCCAGCTTTTGCGCCTTGCGCAGCGGCTCCAACGAGGACCAGAACATGTCGAAGGCCAGGTTGAGCACCCGGGCCGACGGCCGACTGAGCCGCTGCTGGGCTTTTTCTTTCTCGCTCAGCAAGTCCTTGAGCGCTGCGGGCAGGCGCGAAACCTCCGCCGGATGCTGGGTGAGCAGGGCGAAGGCTTTGATGTTGAACACGAAGCCGGGCGGCGTGCGCGCCACCCACGCCTTGGAGGTCTTTTCGCCCAGCAGCGTGTAGTAGCTGGCATCGACTTCCACCGTGTTGAAGTGCGCCGCGTAAAACCGCAGGCGTTCCTCGGCGGTCTTGAGCGACTTGGGATAAAAGAGGTCGGATTTCACCAGCGTCGGATCGGTCCACGACGCGGTCCCTACCATGAAGACGGTATCGATGGCCATCGCGAGCACGCACCCGGGCGGATGATCAATCCTCCAGCAGGCGCAGCACCTCGTCGAGGTCGGTTTCAGCCAGCGACGGCAGAACGAGATCTGCGCCGGCCAGCGCGTTGGCCGGCACCGTGTGTGCAATTGCCAGCACCTTCATGCCGGCGGCGTGAGCCGCCTCGATACCTGCGACGGTATCCTCGATCACCAGGCATTCGCTCTGGCGTATCGGAGGACCGTACTCGGTATGGGCCTGCAGATGCACCAGCGCCATCAGGAAGGAATCGGGTGCCGGCTTGCTGCGCTCGACATCCTCGGCCGCCACGATCTCGATAAACAATTCGCGCAGGCCGGCGCGATGCAGGATCAGTTCGGCCTCGGCGCGCAGCGTCCCGGTGGCCAGCACCAGCGGGTAGCGCCGCGCGCATTGGCGCACGAATTCCTGCGCGGCGGGGTAAAACAGGTCTTCGCCGTGAATCAGTTCCATGTAGCGGGCGGCCTTGCGTGCGACCAGCGCGTCGATAAGCGGCGGCGTGGGGTCGCGCCCGTGCTCGCGCAGCACCACGCTGAAGCATTCGCGGTCGGTATAGCCGATCAGACGGCGGAAATAGTCCTCCCGGTCAAGCTTGATTCCTTCGGCGGCGAGCACCTCGCTGAACCCCTTGAAGTGCAGCGGCTCGGTGTCAACCAGTGTTCCGTCGAGGTCGAAGATGATGGCGCGGATCATCGCAATTCCCGTTTATCAGAAACTCGGTCGACCGGGCGATAGCGCCCGTGCTCGATGGCATTCAGCCGGAGGCCGCGGCGGCCGGCTCGCGGAAGCGCGCGCCCCACACGTGCACGCGCTGGGGCTCGATGCGCACCATCAGGTTGGCTTCGTAGCTCAGTGCCATGTTGCGATACTGCGGATACTTGTCGCGCAGGTTGCGCAGCGCCAGCATGTATTCCTCGCGATCCTCGACCACGCGCGCCGTGCCGCCGACCAGTACGTAAGCCAGTTGACTCCAGTCCTCCTCATAATGGTCGATCAGCAGCGCGACCTGCGGATTGGCCGCGATGTTGCGCATCCGCTTGAGCTTAAGCCCGCTGTGGCGCTTGGGTTTCTGATCGATCACGAAATAGAAATTGACGCCGTCGAACCAAAAGCACAGCGGGATATTGTGGGGAACGGCGTCGGGCGCGGCGCTAGCCAGGCGCGCCACGCGTGAGGTGGACAGGAAGCGGCGTACCCCCTGATCCTGCAAAGCCGAAGACGTCGGTTCCTTCATGATTCCTCCTGCAGTCTGCCCAGCGTTCGGCGCGCCGCCTTGCGCAACCCGCCGTCGCGCCCATCGGCCGCCGCTTGGCGCAGCGCACTCAGGACCCGCTCGGAGCGAACATCCAGATATCCCAGCGTGAATGCGGCAGCGCGCCGCACCCCGTGGTCGGGATCGGACTGGAGGCGTTGGAGCACAACATCGATCGCCTGGCCGCCGGCGCGGCCGGCGGATTTGAGAAACGATAGCGCGGCGAGCCGGACCTGGCTGTCCGCACCGGCGCACGCCGCGCCAGCCGCCGCTATCACGGCGGCGTCGCGGATGGCCAGGTCGCGCAGGGCGTACAGGGCCATCTTGCGGCGGTTAGGATTGACGTCATTGCACATCGCCAGCAAGCGGTTGCGAAGCACGCCGCGATGGCGCCGGCCAAGCGCCAGCAACAGCTCGTGCGCGGCCCATCGCACGTCGCCATCAGCGTCGCCCAGCGCCTCCAGCAACACAGCCAGGGCGCGCAAATCCAGCGCGCCGTCGATCCGGCCCAGCGCATACGCACAAGCCCATCGCAGCCGTGCTTGCGGCGCGTCCAAAAGGGCATTCAGGCGTGCGGCGATCGCGGGGTTATGCGCGCCGGCGGCGGCCAGCGCGCCCGCCGCATGGCGCTGAGCAGCCTTGCTCGGCGAGGACAGGTTTTCGATCAGCGCATCGATTACGTCCTCGGCCAGCTCGGGCTGCGGCGCGCCTGCCAGGCGCAGCATCGCGTCGATGCGGCAGTCCGGGTCGGGGCTGCGCAACTGCGCCGCGATGGACTGGGAAGATTTGGCCTCGTTCATGATGCCTTCAGTATCAATCGGGCCAGGTTGCCCAGCTCGCCGCATCCCAGGATGAAATTGGTGCCGTCGGCGTAAGTCTCCATCGTGGCCGCGGCCAGGGTCATCAGATCCAGACGTTGGCCGGCCAGAGTTCGTTCGAAACGTTCGAGTCCAGCCGAATTGGCGATAAAGTCGCCGTAAAACTCGATCCGGCCGATTCGGCCGTCCGCCGCCGCCAGATAAGCCTGCATCGACCCAAGCTGGATGGCCATGTGTCCGACTTGATTCAGTGAGGCAGCCGGCCGCCGCCCGCCCAGCCATCGCGTTCCCAATCCGTACATCTGCGCGGCAGCACCCGACCGCTCGGCCGCGGTCAAAGCGCGCCGCCGCGCGCCGCCGAACATCCAACGGTATCCGGCCTCCAGATTGGCGGCCAGCTCCTCGAAGGCCGGCGTGCGGCCCAGTTCGCGCGCCAAGAGCGTGCAGGTCCGCTCGTCATAAAAGCGGCAGGCCAGCCGTCCCTCGGGATCGAAGCGTTCCATATCACGCGGCATCGACTCCAGCCCTTGCCCGACGGCGATGAATATTTCAAAGAGCAGGGCGCCGCCCGTGTCCTCCTCGAAGGTGCACATCGCCAGTTCGCGTCCGCCGCAGGTCAGCGCGTCGCGTCCGGGGTAAGAACAATCCACTCCCAGTGCGCGCAGCGCCGCCATCGCGCCGCGCACGTATCGGTTCATCACCTGCTCGGGCCGCAGTTTGGCGTCGCGCGCATCCAGCACCGCGGTGCGCGATGGCATGACCAGCGCGCATCCGATCCACCCCGCACCCGGGTTGATGATTCTGCCCCCGGTCAGACGCCGATAAGCCGCGACCCCGCCGTGCTGCGCTGGTCCTTCATAGAGATGGTAGCGGCCGAGCGAAATGGTCGGACCGGAAAATTGGAAGATCAGCACAACCGGCGCGCCGCCCGCGCATTTTACCGCGTCGAGCAGATGCAGTTGCAGGCCCGTCAGTTCGGCCGGCTCGAGCGCCGGCAGCCAGATGACGTCGAAAGGGATCACACTTCGATGGTAGGCACGCCGCCGCATCGTTCTCAATCGCCCCAGCCAAGCCTTTTCTTTCGCGCTCCCATTGAGTTATGCCAAAGAGCTGGGGAGCTGCTGACCGCCACCCTTTAAGGAACGCGGCAGCGTTTTTTCGCCACCATGAATAGCCATCGGACAAGATGGAGGATGGCCGCTCGTATCGGCCTGTTAGCGCTGGCCTTGCCGGCCTTACCGGCGCTCGCGCAGACCAAAGCGCCGCCTGCCGAGCTGACCGCATTGGAGCGTCAGGTGTCGCTCAAGATCGCCCACGTCAGGATCAAGGGACCCACCAACCTCGCCGACTTGAAACAATTGGGGCAGGCGCAGCGCGCACAGTTCGAGGGCGAGCAGGCGATCAAGGCAGGCGACTACAAAAAGGCGGAACAGGCGTTTCTGCGCGCCAACGTGCTGATCAGCACGGTCAACGAATAGGACGCCTGCTTTGGCCGAAGCGCGGGCTCTGATAAAATCGGACTGAACACGATGCCAAGTCCCGACAAAATCTGGCTTGAGGCCGAACGCACGTTGAAGCAGGGCAAGCCGTTTGCGCTGGCTACCGTAATCAACGTGCGCGGCTCGACGCCGCGCGAAGTGGGCGCCAAGATGCTGGTGCGCGACGACGGCCAGGTCGGCACGATCGGCGGCGGATGCGGCGAGGCGGAGGTCTATCGCAAGGCGCAACTTCTACTCGAGGAGTCGGCGCCGGCGCGCCTGGCCGAGGTCGACCTGACCGGCGACTTCGAGCAGCAGGAAATCGGCACCTGCGGCGGCATCATGGATGTCTTTATCGACCTGTGGTCACCCGAACCCGACCTGCCCGTGGCGCGCACCATGGCCGAGGCGGTGCGCGGCAGTCAGCCGCTGGCGCTGGTCACGCTGATCGAGCCGGGTGACGGCGCGCACAAGCCGGCACGCGCCCTGGTGGGTCCCAACACGGAAGGAATCGCGCTGCCTATCGAATTGCCGGCCAAGGCAGTCGGGCAACTTGCCGAGGTCGTTTCCTCCGCAGTGCCGGCCCTGATGGAGATCGAGGCCGGCGGGACGCTGCGGGCAACCACGCATCTGAGCGACAAGGCGGCACAACTCTTCGTCGATCCGCTGCCCGGCGCGCAGCGCCTGATAATCGTCGGTGCCGGACATGTCGGACAGGCGCTGGCCGAGCTGGGTGCGATGCTGGGCTTTCACGTGATCGTGATCGACGACCGGGCCGCGTTTGCCAATCGCGAGCGATTTCCCAATGCCGCCGAGATTATCGTCAGGCCTTTCGACAAAGCGCTCGATTCCCTCAAGCTTGATCGCAACTGTTACGTGGTCGCCGTTACGCGCGGCCACGCTTTCGATGAGCTTGCGCTGCGCACCACCCTTAAGCAGCGGCCTGGCTACGTCGGCATGATTGGTTCCAAACGGCGGGTGCGCGCCACGCTGGAACGCCTCGAGGCCGACGGCGTGGAGCGCGCGATCCTCGATCAGGTCCATGCCCCGATCGGCCTGGATATCGGCGCCGAGACCCCCGAGGAAATCGCCGTGTCGATCATGGCCGAGATCATCCGCGAGCGGCGCCAGGGTGTCAGGGACCAGGCGTCGATGGGAGTCAAACTGGGCCGGCTCAAGCCCGTGCGCTAAAGCGTCGCGATGGGGCCGCGAATCGAAGGGATTCTGCTGGCGGCCGGCGAGTCGCGGCGGATGGGTTATCCCAAACCGCTGCTGCAGATTGACCACGAATCCTTCATTTCACGCTCGGCGCACCTGATGCTGAAGGTTGTGCCGCGCCTGATAATCGTGTTGGGCGCGCACGCCGAGCGAATCCGCGCGGTAATTCCCGCCGATCCGAGAATCGTCGTGGTGGACAATCCCCGCTGGCAGGCGGGTCAGCTCTCCTCGCTCAAAGCGGGTCTGGGTGCGCTGAGTCCCGACGCCGACGCCCTGATGGTGCATCTGGCCGACCATCCGCTGGTCTTGCAATCCACCTTTGAACGGGTAATCGAGCAGTTCGCGGCCGGGCGCGCCTCGATCGTAATCGCGCGCCATGCGGGCAAGCGCGGCCATCCGGTGATTTTCTCCCGGGCGTTGATCGGCGAGCTGCGCGACGCTCCCGAAGAACAGGGCGCGCGGTGTGTGGTCAATCGCGATCCATCGCGCGTGATGTATGTGGACGTCGATGATCCGGGCGTCAACCTGGACCTGGATACGCCGGCTGACCTGGCGCGTGCGGGGCTGCCAGGTCCTCCGGCGGAGAAACCCAACCCCTGATCCCTTCCCCGAAAGGGAAGGGGAACCGCTGCCACCGCTACTTCCTGTGTCGGGAAGGAGACGTGGTTAGGTTGCTCCGCGTCAGAAGCCGGCCATCTCGCGCAGGGTTTTGCTCGCTTCCTGCGCGTAAGCCGGATTGGTGCTGTCCGCGGCGGCCTGTTTGAGATAGCGGATCGCCTGGTCGCGATCGCCCTTGCGCGCCAGTATTTCGCCCAGCCGCAGCGCGGCGAAACTGGATTTGGGGTCCAGTTCGTAGGCCTTGCGGTAGTAGGGCAGAGCGTCGTCGAAGCGCGGCGGATTGAACGACATGTACGCCTCCCCGATGTTGAGGTAGGCGCTGGCCTCGTTGGGCCGGTATTTCACGAGCTTTTTGTAGACCTCGATCAGCTTGTCGTAATCCTCGCGCGAATTGTAATACAACCCAAGGTAGATGTAGGGTTCGGTGGAGGTCGGGTCGATATCGGTGGCCTGCCACAGCATCTTGACCGCCTGTGCACTGTCAGTCAGTTGTATCGCGGCGTCGGTCAGCGCCCGCGCCTTGATGCGCGCGGCGTCGTCGGCGTGCGCGATGCCGGCCAACAGGATCGCCGCGCACAAAGCGATCCAAAGTCGATGGGGTCTGCGCGCTGTCATTCTCACCTTGGATCGTGACACGAAAAGGGCGCCGTTCAAAGCCGTCGCGGACGGGAAAAACATCTTGCCTGGCACATCAGCATCGGGTAGGCGCTATGGGCAGCCGGGAGGTGCGGCGCCGCGCGGGTGCGCGGCGCGTTTAGTCAAGCTCCAATGTCACAGCCGTCAAGCCGGGTGATGCCCGGATCGCCCAGGTTGCACTACCTGGAATGGAACCCCGCGGGCGCAAAAACCCTGGTGCTCCTGCATGGCGTGACCGCCAACGCCTGGTGGTGGGAGGATTTCGCCCGCCATTTGCCCGCCAACCTCAGGCTGCTGGCGCTGGATCAGCGCGGGCATGGCGACAGCGAATGGGTCAGGCCGCCCGCCTACAGTCCCGCCGATTACGCACGGGACGTGGAACGCTTCATCGATTTCTGCGGTGCCCGCGGCGCGGTGATCGTCGGCCACAGTCAGGGCGGCATCAACGCTCTGGCTTTCATCCATGACCGCCCCGCCGCCGCCCGCGCCGTGGTCGCGGTCGATATCGCGCTGACCTCGACCGCGCGGCGCGATCGGTTCCTGGTGCGGCTGAAAAACCTGCCCGTCGTCGCCTACCCCGATGCGGAGATTGCCAAGGCCAGGTTCAGGCTGATGCCGCGCGAGGGCGATATACCTGCCGAAGTGCTGGCGCGGGTCGCACAGCGCAGCCTCGCGCAAGCGGCGTCGGGCGGCTACATGTTCAAATTCGACCGCGACAGTTTTTACGGCAGCGATGGAATCAACGTGCTTGAAACCATTGCGGCAGTGCGGGTTCCGTTGCTGCTGGTGCGCGGCGGGCGATCACGAATCATGACCGCCGAAGCGGCCAATCGCGCGGTGCAGTCAAACCCGATGGTGCGCCTGGCCGTAATCGAGGACTGCCACCATCACGTGATTATCGAACGGCCCGCCGCGCTGGCCGCGCTGGTTGAGGATTTTGTCTGCGAAGTGGGTTGAAAGGTGAAGGTCCGCTCGTTTCAAAGCGCAAGCTTCATCTTGCGGTGCGGGATGCCGGCTTCCTCGAAGATGCCGCCGGCCGGTGCAAAGCCATACCTGAGGTAGAAGCCCTCGACTGGGACCTGGGCGTGCAGATAGGCGAGTCTTGCTCCAATTTGTCGCGCCGCCGATACCAGATGGTCCAGCAGCAGGCGGCCGATTCCCCGCCCGCGATACTCCGGCAGTACCGCCATCCGGCCGATCTTGGCGCCGCTGATCGACAGCATCATACGGCCGCATCCAACCGCCTGCCCGCCCCGCATCGCGAGCACGTGCAGGGCGCGTAGATCGTCGAAGTCGCGTTCCAGGTTTTCGTCGATGCGTTGTTCCTCGATGAACACCCGCCGCCGGATTGCGTAGGCCGCCGCCATCTGCTCGGCGGTGCGCACCGGCACAATCTCCACGGCGGCGGGCGCCATCGTCGATACCGGAGGAGCAGCGCGGCTACTTCAGCCGCCGTAGTTCCATCCCGTCTCCTTCATGGTAAGGACTTCGGACTCCTTCTTGACGTAAGCTTCGGTTACCTTGCCGACCACCACACTGTGGTCGCCCAGTTCGTAAAAGCCGACCACGTCACATTCGACCGCGGCGGGCGCTTCGGAAATGATCGGCGCGCCGTTCTTGCCGGGCTCGAAGGCGTAATTGCCGAACTTGCCCTCCTTGGGCTCGACGTGCCTGAAGAAGGCGCCCGCGATCGCTTTCTGCCCGGTGCCCAGCACCGAGAGCGTGAATTTGCCGGAATTCTTGATCAGGGGATGCAGGCTGGAGTCGCCCTTGACTCCGATCGCCACCAGCGGCGGATTGAAACTGGCCTGCGTGACCCAGTTGATGGTGGCCACCGTCTGGGAGTCGCCGTGTTTGGCGCCCAGGATGAACAGGCCGTAGGGGATCATCAACAGTGCGCGCTTTTTTGCATTCTCATCCATCTCGGATGTCCTCCATTGCTGCCTTGCGAGTGCTTGGATTCAACGATACCCCGGCCAATTTCCCCAATCGCGGGGCCTTGATCAAGATGGACCCCGGGTTGAGCGCCGGCAACGGCGGTTCAGGATCGGCCCGATGGTATGATAGGCTGTGCGGCGGGAGCGCGGCGCGGGAGGATCACTCATGCCTGAAATCGAGGAAACCATCTTCGCTCCGGAACCGGTGGGCGGTGAATGGCTGCAGGGCGGGCCGGTGTCGCTGGCCGCACTGCGCGGCAAGGGCGTGGCGCTGATCGACTTCTGGGACTACACCTGCGTCAACTGCATCCGCACATTGCCCTACGTCGTGCAATGGCATCGGCGCTACGCGGGGCACGGGCTGGTGATAATCGGCGTGCATGCCCCGGAGTTCACCTTCGCGCGCCAGGCCGAGTTCGTGCGTCAGGCGGTGCGGGATTTTCAGATCGAATACCCGGTCGTGCTCGACAACAATTACGTCATCTGGCGCGCCTACTCCAACCGCTTCTGGCCCGCCAAATACCTGGTCGATAGCGCCGGCCGCATCCGCTACTTCCATTACGGCGAAGGCGCCTACCGTGAGACCGAAGCCCAGATCCAGCGGCTGCTGTGTGAGATCAATCCCGCCCTGTCCCTGCCGGTCCCGATGGACCCGGTGCGCGATACCGACCGCCCCGGCGCCGTCTGCCATCGGGTGACCCCCGAGCTGTACCTCGGCCATCGGCGCGGCCAGTTCGGCAATCCGCAGGGCGTGGTGGAGGGTTATCCGCACGAGTATCGCGACCCGGGTGTGCGGATGGAGGGGATGGTGTATCTCGACGGCAAATGGCAGGTCGGCGAGGAATCCTCGGAGGCGGTGGCCGAAAACGCGTCGATCGCGATCCGCTACACCGCCAAGGAGGTCAACCTGGTGATGGCGCCATCGGAGGAAGCCGGTCCGGTACGTGTCGAACTGGCGCTGGAGGGTGCACAACGGCCCGGTCAGGACAGCCGCGTGGAGGACGGACGCGTGCTAATCGAGGTCGATCGCCCGCGGATGTACAACCTGGTGGCCAACGACGAGGTCAGCTCAGGCGGGCTCAAGCTTACCGCGCGCGGCAAGGGCCTCAACGCCTATGCGTTCACGTTCACCTCGTGCGCATTGAACTGACGGCGCAAATTGCCAAGAGGAAATTAACATGTTGTCCGACGAACAGATCCAAAGAGCCGCCGAGGCGGTGCTTCGCGCCCGATATCCGATTGCGCTGACCGGTGCGGGAATGTCGGTGGAAAGCGGCATTCCGCCCTTCCGCGGTCCCGGCGGGCTGTGGACCAAGTACGGCGAGCCGCCCATGAACGGCTTTCAGATCTTCATGGCCGACCCGAAGAAGGGCTGGGAGGATCGCCTTAAACCGCGCTACGAAGAGTTGTGGAGGCCGCTGCGGGTGGCCAAACCCAATCCCGGCCACTATGCGCTGGCGGAGCTGGAAAAGCTGGGCGTACTGCGTTTTCTGATCACGCAGAACGTTGACGACCTGCATCGCCAGGCCGGCACCAAAGCGCTGGCCGAAATTCACGGCAACTACAAGCTGATCCGATGCCTGGAATGCAACGCGCGCTATCGGGAAGAGGAGATCAGCCTGGAAGTGCTGCCGCCGCCCTGCCCCAAATGCGGCGGCCTGCTCAAGAGCGACACCGTCTCCTTCGGCGAGCCGATTCCCACCGACGTGCTGCGCCAATGCGCCGAGCATGCCGCACGCGCCGACCTGGTAATCGTGGCGGGGACCTCGGCGACCGTCTATCCGGCGGCCGGATTCGCGATCGAGGTCAAGGAACGCGGCGGAAAACTGGTTGAAGTGAATCTCTACGAAAGCGAAATCACCGGCATCTGCGACTTCTCGCTGCGCGGCACCAGCGCCGAGACCCTGCCGCGCCTGGCCGCTGCCATCGCGCAGCGCCGCAAAGCGTCCCTGAGCTGAGCCCCGGCGAGCCTTGCGAGCATGGCCAAGGTTTACGATTGTATCGATGACGCCCTGGCGCGCTTCATTGGCACCCAGCACATCTTTTTCGTGGCCACCGCGCCGCTTGATCCCGCCGGGCACGTCAACCTCTCTCCCAAGGGCTTGGACAGCTTTCGCGTCATCGATCCCAACACCGTTGCCTACCTCGACTTGACCGGCAGCGGCATCGAGACCCTCTCGCATCTGCGCGAGAACGGACGGATTACCATCATGTTCTGCGCCCTGGAAGGCGCGCCGAAGATTTTGCGCCTGTATGGCCGCGGCGAGGCAATCGAACCGGGCGACTGGCGCTTCGATCATTTGCTGAGGCTGTTCCCGCAGTTTCCCGGTGTGCGTTCGATCGTCGTAGTATCACTGGACCGAATCGCCGATTCCTGCGGTTACGGCGTCCCGCGTTATCGCTACCAGGGCGAGCGCAGCCAACTGCTGGATTGGGCCTGCCGCAAGGGACCGCTCGGACTGGCGCGCTATCGGGCCGAACACAACGCAACCAGCGTCGAGGGCCTGCCCGGCCTCAAGGCGCCTGACCGCAGATGATTTTCAACGTCATCCGCGTTTGGCGGTGTATCGAGTCAATCGCAGGCTGGAAGCCTGTGCCGCGCGAGCGCAATCGCGTCTGCCCGTAGGGTTTTCACGGCACCGGGGCAGGGTGGAGCAAACCGGCGGCTTCGTCGAATCCCAGCATCACGTTGAGATTCTGGATGGCCTGGCCGGCGGCGCCTTTGCCCAGATTGTCGATCGCTGTCAACACCACCAGCGTCTGCGCGCGGCGGTTGAGCACAAAGGCGATCTCGCAGAAATTGGTGGCCCGCACGTTCTTCAGCTCGGGCAACTCGCCGGCGCCCAGCAGCCGGATGAATCGCGCCTTGGCGTAGGACGCCTCGAAAGCCGCGCGGATATCTTCGGCGGTCGTGCCGCTGCGTGGACGCAGAAAAATTGAGCTCAGGATGCCGCGATTGAGGGGCAGCAGATGCGGCACGAACGTGATCGCAACCTCGCGGCCGAGCGTCGCCGCGATTTCCTGTTCCATCTCCGGCGTGTGACGATGATTGCCGACCTTGTAGGCGCGGAAGTTGTCGTTGACTTCGGCGAACAGTTGCTCCAGTTGCGGACTGCGCCGCGCTCCGGTGGTGCCCGACTTGGCGTCAATGATGATCGAGGCCGGATCCACCAGATCGCGGCTGATCAGCGGCAGCACGCCCAGCAACGTCCCCGTCGGATAGCATCCCGGATTCGCCACCAGCCGCGCCTCGCGAATCTCGCTACGATGGAACTCCGTCAGGCCATAGACCGCCTGGCGGGCCAACAGCGGCGCCGGATGCTCGCGGCCGTAGGTGGTTTTGTGGACGTCCATGTCCTTGAGCCGGAAGTCGGCCGAAAAGTCGATCACCCGGATTCGATGTCCGAGCAGCTCCCGGATCACCTCGGTCCCGGTATGCTCAGGCAGGCAGGAGAGCACCACCTCGGCGCGGCCGCGGATCAGGTCGGGGCGCAACTCCTCGAACGGCGGCAGGTCCAGACCGGCCAGATGGCGGTAGACCTGCGCGACTTCGCGGCCCACGTAGTGCTCGGAGGTCAGCACCGTCAGCTCCACGAAGGGATGGAAGGCGAGCAAACGAACCGCCTCGATCCCCGAGTACCCGCTCGCCCCCAGGATCGCCACCTTGACCCGGTTTGTCGCACTCATCGCTGTTCAGGCGCCTCCCGCCGTTCAGAGGCCCATTAAAACATGAAGGTTTTGTTAAGACCAGCGAGCCGCCCGGCTACTTGGTATCCAGCTCGAACAGCAGATGGCGCGCGCCGTCGGCCGGTTCCGCTTTGCGCCGGAAGGGGTTGAAGCGACCCATCAGGCTGCCATTGCCGCTGGCCGCGTGCAAGCGCTCCAGGTACAGTTGCAGCGGGCGATCTTCGGGCTTTTGCCGCGCCAATTCCTCCAGGCTGATCAACGCCTGGTGGGTCGAACCCTTTTCCAAAGCCGCCAGGGCGGCGGCGAATTGCTCATAAAAGGCGGCTTCGACCGGCCCCCCGCGCTTACCCGCGACCTCGTCGATGCGCACCGCCTGGGCCTTGCCCTTGACCCGCACCGAACCGATATTGCGCACGACAAATCCGTCGGCGGCTTCTTCGGTGGTTTGTCGATTGACCAACAGATGCACCTTGAAGTGGCGCGTCAGCCCCTCGATACGCGACGCCAAATTGACGGTGTCGCCGATCGCCGAATAATCGAAGCGCTGGTTGCCGCCGAAATTGCCCACAATCGCGTCGCCGGTGGCGATGCCGATACCGATGTCGATGTCCACGAAGCGCGGGTCGACGCGGCGCAACCGCTCCAGTTCGGCCAACATCTCAAGCGCGCACTCGACTGCCGAGCGGGCCGGGTTGGGCGTATCGCCCGGCGCGCCCCAAAACGCCATGATCCCGTCGCCCATCAGCTTGTCCACCACCCCGCCGCTGCGCAGGATAAGGTCGATCATCGCCGTCATGTAGCTGTTGAGCAGCGCCACCAGCTCCTCGGGCGCAGTGCGCTCGCTGCGCGAGGTAAAGCCGACGATGTCGGAGAACAGGATACTCATGTGGCGGCGCTCGCCGCCTAGCTTGAGCTTTTCGGGGTCCTGAACCAGCCGCTCGATGACGTCGGGATGCAGATAGTGTTCAAAGGCGTGGCGATAGTACTGCTTCAGCCGCCCTTCGGTCAGGTATTTGTAACCGGCCAGGATGGCGTAATCCACCACCACCATGACCACCGGGAACAGCACCCCCAGCAGCAGGCCGTCGGCGACCAGCAGATACTGCGCAATCGCCAGGTAGCCGAGGATCATCACCGCCGCCGCCACTGCCGACCATGACGCGGACAGGTAGGCGACGGCCGCGCTAATCGCAATTCCCATCACTACCGCTGCCACCCGTTCCAGGCCTGCCGTAATTTCCGAGCGTTGGATAAAATCGCCGGTCAGGATGTTGTCGATCGCGTTGGCGTGGATTTCCACACCGGGAAAGTCCGCGCCCATCGGCGTCGACCATCGGTCCCCTACACCCAGCGCCGACGCTCCCACCAGCACGATCTTGTTAGCCAGTGCGCTGGCGGGCACCCGATGCGCGATCACGTCGCTGACGGAATAGTACGGGAAGGTGTGAGCAGGACCGCGGAAGTTCACCAGCATCCGCCCCTGTTCATCGACCGGCAGCGCGACCGGGCCGATTTTGGCCTGCGCCACGCCGTAATCGGCCAGAGTCAGCGAGGTGAGCGCGCCGCCCGCGGCGGCGCTGGTCACGGCCAGGATCAGCGGCTCACAGTAGCGGTTGCCGAACCGTATCACCATCATCTCGGAGCGAAACACCGCGTCGGCGTCGGTAGGCGTGTCGAAATATCCCGTGCCGTGCGCCGCCCGGTTGATGTCGGGCAGATTGGGCAGGTAGGCGACCGCTTGCGGGATCGGCGGCGGGCCGGAAATTCCGGGCAGGCTTCGCACCAGGCTGTAAGCCAACGGGGCCGGCGGCATTGTTTGGGAAACAAAACCGGGGCTGATTGTGACCTTCTCGCCCTCAGCTTTTACTTGAAGCGGGTAACCAAGGTAGGTCATGCCCTGGGCTTTGATGGCGTTGGCAAAGGCCTGGTCGTTGCCGATTCCGGCCGCCGCCGTCAGTTTATCAGCCGGCAAACCGGCCTTCTCGAGGCTGTCGACAATTTGCTGGCGCACCAGGTCGTTGTCGTCGCGCTCGCTGAAGACCATATCGTAGCCCACCACCGCGACCTTGTACGACATGAGCGCCTCTTCCAGGCGGGCCAACACCGTGCGCGGCCAGGGCCATCGTCCCAGCTCGCTGATACTCTTGTCGTCGATGGCGACGATTGCCACTTCACCGTGGGGTTTGCGCGTTCCCCGCGCATACATCCGCAGGTCGAAGGTCTTGAGTTCGGCAAGCCTCAGCAGCGAGGGGTAATGGGCGTTAACCAGGAAGAGCGCGACCACCATCCCCACCCCGATGCCCAAGGTGCGCAACGCCCCGTGGTTCTTTTTGCCAGCTCGGGCCATCGTGCTACCCGGGGCGATTGTAGCGGTTTTGATTAAATTTCGCTAATCCGAACAGTTTTCCCCGGACCTGTGGACAATCGCATGGACCGCGCCGCTGCAGGCGACGGCGCAGTCCATGGCAAACGGAACGACCGGGTCAAGCCTACTCTGCAACGAAGGTCACAAGCTTAAGCGCGACCAGGTCAAGGGTCGGATCCACGGTATGCGCTGCGCTGCGCTTGGCCTTCAACAGACCGTCCAGATCGACCACGGCCAGGAAGCTGAACGCTTCGTTGCCCAGCACCCCGTAAGCTTTGCCGCTGTTGGGGCTGACGTAGGCCGTGGTGGGATGCGGATCGAAACCCTGGGCCCACGGCGTACCGGATGGGTCATTCGGCATGGTGAAAGCCACCCAGTCGACCACCGACGGGATTCCGCTGCCGGAGGTGGATGGCAGTTGGATCACACCTTCCACGCTGCCGCCGAACTCGCCGGTTACCAATGCCAAATGTGTTCCCGGAGCAACGGCAATGCCCGATGTCCCGGCCGCCAGCGAGCCAAACTCGGGGAAATCCTGGAATTGGCTTGGTGCATGCCAGGTTCCCGGCGCTCCGCTGACAAAAGTCGCTTGGGTCAGGTCAGCGATAAACAGAAGGCCGGTAAATTCATCAGTGGATAGCGCAATGCCAGTCGTGCAGTCTTCCCCCGCCGAGTCCAGATCAGGCCCAGGATTGGGCGCGCCCACCGGGGTCGGCGTCGGAATCGGTACGATTTGATTGGTGAACACCTGGGTGCTGGCCCCAATCTTTGCCAGTTCGTAATTCCCGCGTTCGTTGGGTGAGAGGATCAGGTGCCGGATCGGGTCCACCGCGATGTCTTCTGACACACCGGTGGGCGAATCAACCGGCAGGTCGAAGGTGTTGGTGGAAAGATGCAGTGCCTGATAGGCGGAGGAGGACGGCGAATCGCTCTTGGCGATCGCCAACTGGGCGGTATTGGTGCTCGAATCGACCACTACGCCGCAGGTCGTGCACGATCCGCCAGTGAAGCTGACCGTGCCTGTTCCCGCACTGGTCAGGGTATTCTTAAGCGTGGTGCCGTTAAGGATGTAAACGTCGGTACCGTTGGCGACGCAGACCGTGTCGCCGGTGGTAGAATTGGACGAGCAGGAGTTAACCGTATCCCGCGTCGGGACCACCACTGCCGGGCCGCCGGTGCCGACTCCGGCGCTGGTTTCCAACGGCACAACAGCGACGCCGCCACTGCCCACCGGGCCTCCCCAATCGCCTTGCGGAGCGTATGCGGTTGCGTTGGTGCCCTGGACGAGCACGCCGATCGAGCTGGACGGAAGACAAGCCTCTGGCGCCAGGGTGGGTGTTGCAGTTGGGGTAGCAGTTGCGGTCGCGGTTCCAGTCCCTGTTGGCGTCGGGGTCGAGGTCGGAATCGGTGTCGGGGTGGGGCTGGGGAGCGGCGTTCTGGTCGGCGCTGGGGTGGTGGTCGCGGTCGTGGTGGGGATGACGCGGGGACAACTGCCACACGGGTCGCAACCGGCAAGACCGACCAGAATGCAGATGCCGAGCAAGGTCGGCCCTGCCAGCGCAATCAAGGCTGACTTCATCTACGAACTCCTAAAAAATACAATGTTTATCTAAAGTTTGCGCACGAGGCGCTGGCACCTCGGCTTTTCTCAAGCTTCCGCCCGCCTGCCGGACTCACTCGGTCCAGCTGAACTGCTTGTAAAGGGTGAGCTGACCGTATCCGTTGGGCGTGCCGTAGCCGGCCTGCACATCGGCCCCGATCTGCCAGGGACGGTAGTAGATGCCGAGATCGGGACCGCCCTGGCCCGCGACACCCGACACAAACCCGCCGCCGTAGATCACTCCGCCCCCACCCGCCATCAGCATGTAGTCTTCGGTCGACAGCAGCACGATGCGCAGGTCGATCGAATTGGAACTGATGTTGTTTTGCCAGCTATAGACCGAACTGACGAGAAAATTCACCGGATGCTGACTATGGACCAGCCACCAGCTGGAGAGGTCGCCCTCGATGTTGGCGTTGTGACTGTCGCCGCCGTCGTCGCCGCCCAACACGTACACATGGTCAGTGGGGGTGACTGCGAAATCGATTCCGCCCTGAAAGCGGCCGAAATTGTAGCGTGAGCTGCCCGAAGCCGTGCCGGGGCTGGGCAGCAATGGATTGGCGAATCCATGGCCCATGTACAACTGATAGCCGGTCGCGCGCGCGACGATGCCGACATAGCGGGTCAGGCTCTGTTCGGCCTGCACCCCTTCCTGGGTGACCCCGTACTGGTCACTGCCGAAGCCGCCGCCGAACAGGGTCAGACTGAAGCGCCCCGGCGTCGCGATTTCGAAAAAGTTCGGATAAAGATTGGAAGCGCTAAGCGGCGTCATTCCGGTCATCTGTGCGTGAGCTGCCGATCCCAACAGCCCCGCCGTTACCGCCACCAACAGCCCGAAGAGGCCAGCGCCCCGTCGCTTCGCCGAAATAAAACCGGCCATACTCCGCTCCTCTCAAAACGCCAAGGAACTCTTAACAGCCCGGCGGGGGACAGACTGGACAGGCTGGTGGCGGCGCGCCGCCCACTCCCGGACCAGAACCCGGAAAGCCGCCCGCCGCGGTGCCGGTGCCGCCGGGGCCTGCAATTCCAATCGGGCCAGGTGGCAGCGGCGGCCGATTCCCGCAAACCACCGTTTCATAGCCGGCGTCAACGGTGATTCCGACACCGGGCGTGGCGCTATTGGCCACCTCGACGGCGCCTTGGCCCACCGACACGCCGGTAGAAGGTTCGTCGCCGCATACCGGAGAATAGGTTGCGTAGCCGACACGGAATTTCGTGCCGCGCACGCCGGCTATCGCGTTGGGCGTCTTGACCTCGAAGCTGGGTGCGGTGCCGCGCAGGGCCTTGGTTACCAGGGACTCCAGATGGCCACCCAGCAGGCTTACCTTGGTGGTCTGCGCTCCACCCCCGCCCAGCACCTGCTCATCGATTGTCAGCGTGCTCTGTTCAGCCAGATCCAGCCGGCTGTTGTCGTTAAGCGTAATGGTCAGATGAGCGCCCGCGTCGGTGCTGAACTTGTCCTTCAACTCAACCGCCATCCCGCTGCTCACAGGCTGGGTGCTGCCGCCACGTTCCACGTGCGCCGACCCGGATAACTCCGAAACCGTTCCGACCGTGTTCTGTGCCCACACCGCCGCCGTGCACGCAAGGCTCAACACAAGCGCCTGGACCACGATCCAGATGGCCGGACGCCGTTTTTGCTCTTTCATCGATTTAAACCGCACACCTGCACCGAAGAGTTACGATTCCCTTTGCGACAGCTTTTTTATCCGTTCCGGTAAACGAGAGTCAACCATATTGCACCCGGCGAGCCCAAAATTTTGCCACTTCAAAGCAAAAAAAAGAGGCTCCAGCCATACGTTGGAGCCTCTTAAATCCCGCTTGAGAAGCGGTCTAGCGCTTGGAGTATTGGGGCCGTTTGCGCGCCTTGTGGCGGCCGTATTTCTTGCGTTCCACGGCGCGCGGGTCGCGCGTCAGCATCCCCGCCTTGCGCAGCGTCCCGCGCAAGCTCTCGGCCGCCGTCACCAGTGCCCTTGAGATGCCGTGGCGCACCGCGTCGGCCTGCGCCGAAATGCCGCCGCCGTTGACTTCCGCGAATACGTCGTACTGCGCGGCGGTCTCGGTGATTTGCAGCGGTTCCAGGATGCGCATGCGGGCGGTCTCGCGCGGAAAATAATCCTCAAACCCGCGTTGGTTGATGGTGATCGTGCCGCTACCGGGCAACAGCCGGACCCGCGCCACTGCGGTCTTGCGTTTGCCGGTGGCGGCATACAGCGGTTTGTTGTTGTCTGCCATGTGCGACCCTATTTCAGTGCAGCCGGGACCGGTTTTTGTGCGGCATGGGGATGTTGGGCGCCGCGATAAATCTTGAGTTTGGTGAACAGCCGGCGCGCCAACCGGTTCTTGGGCAGCATCCCGCGCACCGCCATCTCCAGCATCCGCTCCGGCCGCGTTTGCAGCAACCGTCCGGCGCTGACCGAACGGATGCCGCCCGGATAACCGGTATGACGATGGTAAATCTTGTTGTCCGCCTTGGCGCCGGTCAGGCGCACCTTGGCGGCGTTGATAATCACCACGAAGTCGCCGGCGTCCTGGTTGGGGGTGAAGTCCGGGCGATGCTTGCCGCGCAGGATGCTGGCGGCACGCGACGCCACCCGCCCCAGCGGTTTGTCGGCGGCGTCGATCACCACCCAGTGCCGGTTCTCAAGCGCGGCTTGATGCGCCACACTTTTGGTCTGCTCGCTGAGTTTCAAAGCTCACACTTCCCGTTGTGTCTGGCCGCCCGCCCCAACGGGCAGGTTGCGGTATAAATTGGCGGGGCCGATGGGATTTGAACCCACGACTTCCGACGTGACAGGCCGGCGTTCTAACCGGGCTGAACTACGACCCCGCCGCAAACTACCTTTCTGACATGTTCCCGCGCTTTGAGCAACGGCCAGGCTCGCTAATGTTGCAAAATGACATGGCGGTGCGTGCCGCTCCACCCTTGACTCCGTCGCCGTTGCGCTGTGCCAGCCATTATGGGGCCGGCTCGACCAACCGCCGCCAACGCCTCCTTCAGCAGGGCGCTCGCCCATCGCTATTTCATGATTTGATTGAGGCCGCTGGGTAGCGCGTAGATCGAAATATCGTGCAGTTCCTGGGGGGCCTTTGAAAGCAGCGCTGGCGGCGAGCCGGGCCAGGCCACGCTGGCGTGGCTGGCCTGAACGTCATAGATGACGCCCAATTCCCCGCCCGACGGCATCACAAAACTGCTCTTTCCGGTCAACTCCGGCGGCACCGCGGTGGTGGCGCCGCGCGGAATGAACTGCAATTTCCACAGCTTGCCGTTGCGGTCCCAGGTGTCGGCCTGATCGGCGGTAAAGCCGAGATTTTTGTCCAGGTACAACACCCGATGCGAGTAGCAGTAGCTGTCGCGAAGTGCGGCCGTTGGCACCAGGTCGATCACGTACACATCGCGCAACTCGGCTTTGGTTTGTTCCGGCTTGGGCCATCCGATCGCGTTGCCGGTCAGAGTGTAGTTGCCCAGGAACTTCACGCTGTTGCTGGCCGCCGCGATCCATGGCGAATGGAGCATGAAAAGCAGCCTCTTTTCGCCCAAGTAGCGCGGAATGAACCAGTTGGGGATGCCACTGAAGCCGCCGCGCTGATCGTCGTTGGTCCAGTCGGTGCCCTGCAAAGGCGCGCAGCGCGCCACGCTGGACAGCCGCAGCGAGCGCCGCAGCGAGGGCAGGAACACGTAAAGCTCCGGTACGCGCCGCGGATCGTCGGGATACAGCGCCATCGCGGTCGTGTACTTCGACTGCTCGGGCGACAGTACCTGGTTGTTGATCGACAGATAAAGGCCGTTGGCCTGGGGGTTGGTCATCGGCGCACCCGGATCGCTGACGTGGGAGAGCTTGAAGAAGATCTGCCGCGACTGGTTTTGGGCGATGCTGCCGTAGCGGTCGACTAGCGCAAGATTGTAGTATCCAGTGTATATCGATGGGATATACGTGTAGTAAAAGTTATAAAGCAACTGGCCCGCCATATCCGGTCCTGACGGATGCGGAAACGGGATGCCGGCCGCATAGTTTTTGATTTCATACGCGCCGCTGGGCAGCTTCACCAGTTGCGCCTGGCCGGAATACTTTTCCGTATCGCTGATGTATCGGGTTGGAAGCTCGGTCGAAATTGAAGGTCCCACTTCGATATAGTGTTGCGGGTCCGAGCCCAGCTTCCAGAAGTATTTGCCGCTGACGAACGCCTGCATGCTGACGGTCATGAACTTGCCGTAGTGCTGCCAGTTGGCGGCGGTGATTCTGGTGCCGGGGGCGATGGTGTCGGTGGAGTCGGCGCCATTAAGCCGCGCGATCTGGGCGTCGTCGTAGGTGCCGAGCTCCTGAGCCAGCGCGGGGGCGGTTATCAGCAGCGCGAGGGCTGCCGCCAAAACGCCCGGCAGTTTGCGGATTCTGTGGCGAACCATTGTGCAACCTCCCAGCTAAGAAAGATTCCGCGCTGAATACCTAACGCTTGTTAGATTGTCAAACGCAAAGTACGCGCGCCAAAAAAAGAGCCGGCCCGGGCGGGCCGGCTCCGCAGGTGAATCGGGCAGTCGCCGGGCGGTGCAACTCGCCACCCGGCCTGAGATTTTCATTTCATGATCTGGTTCAACCCGCTCGGCAGCGCATAGAGCTGAATGTTGTGATACTGCTCGGGCACCCTGGAGTTGAGGGTCGGCGGCGATGCTGGCCAGGCGATGCTGGCGTGTTCAGCCTGGACGTCGTAGATGACGGCGTTTTCTCCACCGGAGGGCTGAACGAAGCTCTTCTGGCCGTTGAGGTCGGCCGGGATGGCGACCGTCGGGCCGCGGAAGACGAACTGCATCTTCCACAGTTTCAGGTTGCGATCCCAGGTATCGACGTGATCGCCGGTGTAACCCAGTTCCTTGTCCAGATAGAGCACCCGATGAGAATAGCAATAGAATGACTTGACGTCGGGATTAGGTACCAGGTCCAGCACGTAGACATCGCGCAGTTCGAACTTCTGCCTTTGGGGTTTGGGAAATCCGCTGGAACGGCCGCCGTAAACCCAATTGGTCAGGTAGTGCTGGCTTTCGCTGGCGTTGGCGTTCCATTCGCCATGCACCACAAACAGCATCTTCTTCTCGCCAAGATAGTGTGGCACGAACCAGTTGGGGATACCGCTGAATCCGCCCCGCTGATCGTCATTGGTCCAGTCGGTGCCCTGCAGCGGCGAGCATCGCGCGGTGCTGGACAATCGCAGCGAGCGGCGCAGCGAGGGCAGAAATACGTAAGTTTCCGGGACCCGGTTGGGGTCGTCCGGATAGATCGCCAGCGCGGTCAGATACTTGGACTGCTCGGGCGTTATCTGTTGATCGTAGATGGACAGATAGAGTCCATTGGCCTGCGGATTGGTAATCGGTTGGCCGGCATCGCTGACATGCGAGAGTTTGAAAAACAACTGTTGACCGATGCTACCGGTGGTATTGAAGAAGCGGTCTACGAACGCCACCGGATATAATGACCAATACATGCTTGGTATGTAGGTGTAGTAGAGATCGAACAGCAGCTTGCCGCCGATGTCGGGGTCGGCCGGATTGGGGTTGGGAAAAGGAATTCCGGCCGTATAATTTTTGATGTTATAGCTGCCCGATGGTAATTTGACCAACTGGGCCTGCCCGGAGTATTTCTCGGTGTCGGCAAGGTATTTGGTGGGAAGCTGAGTAGGTTGTGTAGGCGCTACTTCGATGTAATACTCGGGACCGCTGCCCATCTTCCAGAAAAAGTTCCCGCTCAAAAACGCCTGCAGACTGATCGGCATGAACTTGCGGTACTGCTGCCAGTTGGCGGTGGTAATTTTGGTGCCGGGAGCGATGGTGTCGGACGAGTTGGCGTCGGCAAACTGATGGATCAGCGCTTCGTCGAAGGTGTTGAGGTCCTGTGCGGCGGCCGGGCGGGACATAACAGCCAACAGGGCCATCATCGTGACGATCAACAGCAAGGTTGCATGGCGCATTGTTGATCCTCCTGAACGCACGTTTTCCGCTGCCTTATCGCACAACCGTGGCGGCTGTCAAACGCGTGTAACGAAGTGTAGGAAAAGACGGTGGAGGATAAGTCGACCGGCCGGCGCACGCCGCGCCCGGCGCCGCCGGATAGACCACGCCGGCACGGGTCTGTTATAGGCGAGCCGGGGCGAAATGCCCCGCTACAGGCCGGGGCCGCAGCCCCTGGCGGCAAGGATTTCCGTCATGGAGACCGCGGCGCGGCGCGCCCTGTAGCCGGCAAGTGGCCGAGATGAAAGAAGCGCGAAGATGGATTGCCGCCGCCTTGTGTTCGCGTCGGCTGCGCGCGACGCTGCTGGCGGTGGCGGCTGCGTTTGCCATTTACACACTGGCCGGGTTTTTCGCGGTCCCGGTGCTGGTGCGCTATCTGGCGCGCGGACGCCTGGCGGCAGCGCTCCATCGCCCGGTCAGCATCGGCACGGTGCGCTTCAACCCTTTCACGCTGCGGCTGAGCGCCGATGATTTACGGGTTGGCGAGCGCGGTGGCGGCGGTGACTTTGGGGTAGTCGGAAGCCTGCGCCTCAAGGCGTCGTGGACTTCCTTCTATCGTTGGGCGCCGGTGCTTGAGGAACTGACAATCGATCGCCCGATGTTGCACCTGGTGCGCGGCCCCGAGCGGCGCTTTAATTTTTCCGACCTGCTCGAAACCTCCGCGTCGCAAACGCCGGCGCCGTCCTCCGCCGCTGCGCTGCATTTTGCAATCTCCAACATCCGGCTCAATCAAGGCCGGATACTTTTTGACGATCAGGCCTTCCACGCACAGCATCGGATCGAACAGATCCAGATAGGGGTGCCCTTTATCGCCAACCTGCCCGCCGACGTGGAGATATTCGTGCAGCCGCTGCTGCGGATGGTAATCGACGGCAGCCCGGTTCGCCTCATGGGGATAACCAAACCCTTCGCTTCAACTCGCGAGTCGACGCTGGAGTTGCGCCTGCGCAAGCTGGATTTGACGCGGATGGCGGGCTATGTCGCCCAGGCGCTGCCGCTGGAGCTTCCGAGCGGGACGCTGTCGGCCGACGTTCAGGTCCATTTCATGCAGCCGCAGTCGGGCCCGGTTATCCGCCTGTCGGGAAGCCTTGAGATGGACGGGCTTGACCTGCGCGATGCGTCCAACGGTCCCCTGCTCAGCGTCAAGCGTGCAGCCGTTGAGTTGACCGACGTCGAGCCGGTGCGGCAAATCCTGATTCTGGGGCCGATTGAAGTTGAGGGGTTGGCCGCGACGCTGACGCTCAACCGCAACGGCACGAGCAACCTCACGCCGCTGGCGGCCGCCATCGCGCGGTCCAAAGGCGGGACGAAAAGCGATCAGCAAAGCGCGATGCCCTACGTGTTCATCGGGTCGTTTGACCTGGCCGACGGCGCCCTTGCCTTCAGCGACAAAAGTGCGCCGGTCCCGGCCGCCGTGGCTTTGAACGCCGTGCACATCGGCTTCAAGAATTTTGCCACCAACAAGCGCGCCGCGCCGATTCCATTCCAGTTCCAGGCGCGCCTGGGCCAGGGTTCGGTGGCGATGACGGGGTCGCTGGACCTGCCGCATTCGCATGCCGCGATACAGGCCGCGCTTGAGCAAATCGATCTGCCGCCGCTGCAGGCGTTCGCCCCGGCCATTTGGGCCGGCACGGTCGTTACGGGCAAGTTCGGCGCCCACGCGCAATTACAAACCGACTTTAGTGCCGGCCGCTTCAACGTCGTGATGCAGCCGGCCACCGCCTCGCTCGACGCCGTGGAACTGCGTCCACCCGATGAGACGCAACCGCTGACCTTCAACCATCTCAGTGCCGCAGTCGACCGTTTCGACCTGGCGGGTCGTCGGGCCGCTCTTAAGGAGCTGCGGATTGAGGGGTTGCGCCTGTCGGCGCGACGCGGAGCCGACGGCCGGCTCAGCCTGGCGGCGTTCCTGCACCCGGGTGCGGAGCAATCGGCGCAGAACGCGTCTGGACCGTGGCAGTACCGAATCCAGTCGCTTGCGATAGAGAACGCCGAGACTGCCGTCCAGGATGACAGCCTTGCCAGTCCGCTCACGCTCGAGTCCGCGCCGCTCAATGTGCACCTCAAGGACGTCTCCAGCGACTTGAGCCAACCTTTTGGGCTTGAGATCGACGGTACGCTCAAGCCCCGGGGCAGCTTCAAGGTCGAAGGAACGGCCTCGATCAGTCCGCCCGCGGCCGCTCTCCATGTCATTACGAGCAAGGTCGACCTGACGCCCGCGGTCAGCTATATCGAGGGGCGCCTTAATGCCAAATTGACGCGCGCTGCGCTGACCACGGCGGGCGACCTCGAGATCGGCCGGGCGCAGGAGAATTTTCGCCTGCGCTACCGGGGCGATGTGACCGTGGTCAACCTGCGCATGCGCGACAAGTTGACCAACGAGAGATTCCTGAGTTGGGGCGCATTCAGCGCCAGGCGTATTGATGCCGAGCTGGGGACGGCAACCCCACGCATCGAGGTCGGTGAGCTGGCGCTGGCGGATTTCTACGCCCGCCTGATCCTCAACAGCGATGGCAAGCTCAATCTGAACGACGTCATTGCGGGGCCGCGCGCACCGGCGACTTCGCTGACCCGGGCCAAGCCTGGACCATCCGTTCAACCGCCGCCGTTGGCAGCACCGTCGGGAACGCCTGCGCCGGAAGCGTCGCCGGCGCTCTCGCGTCCAGCGTTGGGCGCCGACGTAAGCGTCGGCCGCCTGACGCTTGCGGAGGGACACGTCAACTTTACCGACCACTTCATCAAGCCCCATTACACGGCCGACCTGACCGATATCGCAGGTAAGGTTGGCGGTTTTGGGACGCGGGCGGCCAAGCCGGCGCAAGTCGAGTTGCAGGGACAGATCAATTCCAGCGCGCCGGTGGATATTACCGGCTTGATCGATCCGCTGGCGCCGCAGGCCTTTGTCGATATCAGGGCCAAGGCCCAGGGCATCGAACTGACCAACCTCAGCCCATATTCGGCCAAGTACACGGGCTATCCAATCGTCAAGGGCACGCTCAACGCCGATTTGCACTACCTGCTGGAGCATCGGCGCCTTTCGGCCACCAATCATTTGTTCATCAGCCAACTCACCTTCGGCGACAAGGTCCCCAGCCCTAGCGCGCTCAACCTGCCTATCGCGCTGGCGGTCTCGCTGCTCAAGAACGCGCGCGGCGAAATCGACCTGACGGTGCCGGTGTCGGGTTCGCTCAACGATCCACGCTTCAGCATCGGCGCGGTGGTCGGTGCGGCGCTGACCAACCTGGTTATGAAAATCGTCTCCTCGCCCTTCTCCGTGCTGGCGTCGGTGGCGGGCGCCTCGCGCGGTCAGCGGCTTGACTATGTGGAATTCCAGCCCGGCCAGGCGACGCTCACGCCCGACAGCCTCGGCAAGCTTTCGACGCTGGCCAAGGCGATGCAGGATCGGCCCGGCCTGCGCCTGACGATTTCGGGGCGGGCCGACCCTGTTGTGGACCGCGACGGGTTACGCGTGGCGAGGGTGGAGCGGCAAATCAAGGCGCAAAAGGCGCGCGAACTCAGGGAACAGGGTGAGAACGTCGAGACGGGCGATATCGTGCTGTCGCCCGAGGAATATGACAAGTACCTCAAGCAGGCCTACAAACGGGCGAAATTCGACAAGCCCCGCAACTTTCTGGGCCTGGTCAAATCGCTGCCGCCCGAGGAGATGAAAAAGTTGATGCTCGCCAACACCCCGGTCACCGACGATGACCTCAAGGAGCTGGCCGGTGCGCGCGCCGCGGCGGTGCGCCGCTACCTGAGCAAGCAGGTCGACCCGGTGCGCCTGGCAGTGGTCGCTCCGACCCTTGCCCAAGGGAGCCGGGACAAGGGCCGGTCCACGCGCGTGGAGTTGGCAATCGAATGACGGATCGAAGCCCGATGCGAACGGCGAACGCCGGTTGGCGCGCACGCATCGCGGCTTGCGTGGCGTTGATATTTGGCGCAATTGGCGCCCTGCCCCGGCCCGTGCGTTGCGCACCGCCACCCTCGCCGAACGAGGCTGACGGCGAGTTTCGGGCAACGGTGGCGCGGTTCATCGAAAGTGAGATGCGCCTGTTCCCCGAGCGTGCCACCGCGGCCGGGGACCATCGCTTCGACGCGCGGCTAAGTGCATATTCCGCCTCCGCGATCCGGGCCCGAATCGACCACGCCCGCAAATGGAAGGTGCGCTTTTCGCGCTGGCCCGGCGCGTTGGCCGCGGCTGACGAGGCCGACCGCGAATGGCTGGTCGCGCAACTGGACGAGGAACTGCTGTGGGAAGAGGAGTTGAAGGTTTATCGCAGCGACCCGGGCCTTTATCTGCCCACCGCGGCGGTGGACAGCCTGATCAAGCGCGATTTCGCGCCTGCCGCGCAGCGGATGGAGTCGGTGGCGGCGCGTGAACGCGCCGCGCTTATCAACCTGCGCCAGGGGCGCCGCAACTTGCAGGCCGCCGACACTTCCCGGGTCACGGTGGACATCGTGCTTGAGCAGATGCCGGCCACGATTGCTTTTTTCCGCAACGACGTGCCCGCCGCCTTTGCCCGCGTCCCTGACGGCGAAGCCAAGCGTGACTTTGCCCGCGCCAACGCCAAACTGATTGACGAAATTGTTGCCTACCGGGAATGGCTAAAGGGTTTCCGCGCCAAAGCCCGCGGCGGCATCCGCCTGGGCGTCCATGCCTTCCGCAGGATGCTGCACGACGACGATTTGGTCGACACGCCGATCGACCGGCTGGACGCATTGGGCCGTGCTGAGTTGGCCCGCCTTCAGGACCGGTTCAAGCGCACCGCGGCACTGCTCGATCCTCATCGCACACCCCAGGAGGTCTTCACGTCGCTCAGCCGCAACCATCCCAAGCCTTCGGAGTTGATCGCGGCGGTCAGTGCCGGACTGGCGCAACTGCGCGCCTTCGTGATCGACCATCATATTGCTACGATTGCGTCCGCCCAGGAGCCGCTGGTACACGAAACCCCACCCTTTGCGCGCGCTACCACCTTCGCTTCGATGGACACGCCGGGTCCGTTGGAGAAAAAGGCTCTCAACGCGTACTTCTATGTAACGCTGCCCGATCCGTCCTGGCCCGCCCAGCGCGTCGAGCAACTGCTGGATTTCTTCTCGGCCACGGCGATCTCGAATACCTCGGTCCACGAAGTCTATCCCGGTCATTTCGTCCAGTTCCTGGATAATCGCAACAATCCCGACCCGGTGCGCTCGTTATACTACTCGGGCGCCAACGTGGAGGGATGGGCGTTTTACTGCGAGCAGATGATGCTCGACGAGGGACTGCACGGCGGCGCTCCCCAGTATCGGCTGGCGCAGTTGCAGATGGCGCTGCAGCGGGTGTGCCGCTACCTGGTGGCGATCGCGATGCATACCGGGTCGATGACGGTGGCGCAGGCGGCGCAGTTTTTCCGCGTCAATGCCTACATGACGCCCAACAATGCGATGATGGAAGCGCTGCGCGCCACGCAGGATCCCGGTTTTCTGCGCTATCAGCTCGGCAAGTTCATGATTCTCAAGTTGCGCGAGGATCTAAGGCGCAAGCAAGGCGCCGCTTTCGACCTGCAGAGCTTTCACGACGCCTTCCTGGCCCAGGGCGGACTGCCGATCAAGTTGATACGCCGCGCGATGCTGGGCGCCGACAACGGCAGCCTTCTTTAACACTCAACTTGTCCGGATTGGCACCAAAACTGCTAACTGGACCATCGTCAGTCGCTTTGGGGGCATGTTTCCCCTCTCCGCGTGGGGAGAGGGTCAGGGTGAGGGAGACGCTAATGAAATTCGGAATGCTTCATCTGTTTGAAAATCCGGCGGGCCGCAGCGAGCAGCAGGTGCTCAAGGAGGAGATCGACCTGATGCGCCGCGCTGAGGATCTGGGCTTCGATTCGGTGTGGGCCTCGGAGCATCATTTCTCCGAATACGGCTTTTGCGCGTCGCCGGCTCTGACCCTGGCCGCGGTCGCGCCACAAACGCGCAGCATCCGCCTGGGCACCGGGGTCACAGTCCTGCCGTTCAACCATCCGGTGCGCATTGCCGAGGAAATCGCCCTGCTTGACCTGATTAGCGACGGGCGCGTGGATTTCGGCGTGGGACGCGGTTTTCAACCCATTGAATATCGCGGCTTTCATGTCGACCAGAGCCAGTCGCACGAAATCTTCGATGAAGCCCTGGACATCGTCCTGCAGGCGTGGGCCGAACAGAGGGTCGATTATCCTGGCAAGCACTTCCGATTCGAAGTCGAACACGTCACGCCCAGGCCGCTGCAGAAGCCCCATCCTCCAGTCTGGGTGGCAGCGGTCAGCGGGGACAGTTTTGGGGCGGCCGGCAAGCGCGGATTCAACCTGTTGTGCGCCCCCACCTTCGGCTTTTACGGCGCCGCCGCCACCAGGATGATCAAGCGCTACCGCGACGGTTTGCGGCTGGCGCCCAACCCCACCGTCCCGCGCGACATCGGGGTGCTGTGCATGGTCTTCTGCGGCGAAACCGAAGAGCAGGCGCGGCGCGATTTCACCGGTCCGGTACTGTGGACTTATCGCACGCTGGCCAAATATATCGCGCCGCCGCCGGGGCAGCATGTCGCTCCCAGCTATGAAATCTACGAGCAATTGCGCAGCATTTGCGCCTCCATCAACTGGGATGAGCTCAAGGAGGCCGGCGCTGTGGTGTGCGGCGACCCCGACTCGTGCATCGCTCAGATTGCCGCTCTCAAAGAGCGTTTCGGTGCCACCCAACTGCTGTGCTGGACGCGGATGGGCGGTTTGGAGGGCCCGAAGGTCACCCACAGCATGGAGCTGATGAGCAAGCACGTGATTCCCCATTTCAAGGCTGAAGAGCAAAGCGCGAAGGCCTGAGCTTGATTTGATGCCGGTGACGCCGCCGGCGACATCCGATGGTGCGGTTGGAGCCACTGGTTCCAAGCGGCTTGGACCAGGCGCGTTCTGTGTTTAGTGTCGAAAGCGGCACGAATGATGCTCCTTGGAGGTCATCAAAGCGGAGGTTCATCTGGCCATGCTGGAAGTTGAAAAGATTCGGGCGCGGCTATTGGCGGAACGGCGCGCGCTGGTCGCCAAGGTTGCCGAGGTAGACGACAATCTGCGCTGGCTGGATGCCAACGCCATGGAATACGAGGCGCAGGTGCAGGCCGAAAATATCGTCCGAGCGCTGGGCGCCCGCCTCGACGACAAGGGCAGGGCACAGCTCGACGCGATCGGGCGTGCACTGGTCCGGCTTGCGTCGGGCGAGTACGGACGCTGCACCAGTTGCGGCAGCGACATCCCTCACGAGCACCTGGAACAATCGCCCACTGCGGAGAATTGCCCACCGTGCGCCGAGGGGCGGGATCCGTTTCGGCAGTAGTCACGGTGCGGAGCGGGGCGCGAACGTAGTCCGCGCCCCGCTCCGCACCAGGCCAACGGCAGGGGGCCGCGAGCATCGCTCGCGGCCCCTTCTGCAGTCGGCGCCTTGTGCGCGTCCCGCGGCTGATGTCACCACGTCCGTGGCCGGCCCATGGCCATCGGCATGACCTTTCGTCGGCGGCGCGAGCAACAAACGCTCGCGCATCATGGACAGGCACGACGGCTGTCGCTTGCTGATTTTTTCTTCTGCAATGGCGTGGCGGGAGTTTGCCGAGGCTTGACGAAATGGCGGCTGCGCTACGAACACGCGGCGGGCCGGGGCCGCTGGAGGACCGCGCGAAATCTTTTGCGTTAGATCGGATAGCGCACCCCGGTTAGCTGCTCCGATACCTGCCACAGCCTGGATGCGGCCTGCGGGTCGCGGGCGCGTGCGCTGCAGCGGGCGCGATGCGGCGCGCCGCGCGCTCGGCCGTAGTAGATGGGCGCGATATAGTCGCCGCCGCGCACCTCGGGCGCGGTGGCCGCGTACAGCGTCGGCAGCGCGCCCTGCACGGCGTCCTGTGCGAACAGCCGGTTGGACCATCCCCACAGCGACTCCATCAACGCCGAGCCCTCCATCCTGGGGCCTGCGGTCTGCAGATTGGTGGCCGCATATCCGGGATTGCATCCCGTGCTGATCAGCCGGGCGCCCGCGCGCTCGGCGCGCCGCTGCAATTCAAAGGCAAACAACAAATTGGCCAGCTTGCTCTGTCCGTAGGCCAACCACTTGTTGTAGCGGCGCTGCGATTGCAGATCGTCAAACCGCATCGTGCCGATGTGATGCATCCCGCTGCTGACCGTCACCACGCGCGCGCCGTCGGCTGCCAGCAGCGGGTCCATTAGCAATCCGGTCAGCGCGAAATGCCCCAGATGATTGGTGCCCAATTGCATTTCGAAGCCGTCGGCGGTGCGCCGATACGGAATCGCCATCACGCCGGCGTTGTTGCACAGCACGTCAAGCCGCGGATAGCGCTGATGAAAGGCGTCGGCGAACGCCCTCACCGAAGCCAGGCTGGCCAGATCCAGCTCCATCGCATCGACCGCACCCTCGGGATGCGCGGCGGTGATCGCCGCCGCGGCGGCGGCGTGCGCCTTGTCCAGATTGCGACAGGCCAGGATCACGCGCGCATGGCGTGCGGCTAGCACTCTGGCCGCCTCGTAGCCGATACCGCTATTGGCGCCGGTGACAACAATCGTGCGGCCGCCAAGGTCGGGGACGTCGTCGGCGCTCCAGGCTTTTGCGTTGGCCATGATCGAGACTCGGTGCCGATAATTGCTTCAGTATGGCGGTAAGGTCGATTACCGCATCCTCCAGCATTAGGAAGTCGCTTACCGTTATCGGCTGCCGCCGTCAAACCTGACCGCGATACGCTATTGCGGTGCGGCGACGATTGCCAGGGTCGGATGGTCGGGCAGGCCGGCGAGAACCGCCAACTGGCTGCCGTCGGGCGACCAGCTTTCCAACATGCTGCCCAACCTGCCCGTCCCCAACACGCCGCCGTTATGGCCCGCGGCCGACAGCCACATCAGGACCGTAAACGGTGCCTTGGGATGGGGCGTTTGAAAACTCGTTGCCACCAGCCCCTTGGCCGCCGAATAGCGCAGATGCGCGTGCAACAATTCGGCCGCCGTACTCAAAAAACCCGTCGGCACGATATTCAGTTCCGATTGCATCGGGTCAACCCAGGCGATTTCCGCCGGGAACAATGCCTCGGGATTAGCCGCCATCGCCGCAGCATTCAGCCGCCGGCTACCCAGCACCGCGACCTTACCCCCGCCCACATAGACCGCGGCTGTAGCCGGCGACGCCAGCAGCCGCGCCTTGTGTGTAGCAATCGTGTACTCCATGACGGCGATATGGCCGGGGTCGGGCGAGCCCACCGGCACGGCGGTGAACAGGAAGCTGCGTGACTTTTCCTCCCATTCGATAAAGCCGGTCGGAACGATGCCCGTCAGGCGGATTGCCTGGCAGACGGCCTTGGTACGGTCGAGCAGGGCCCATTGAGCCTGCTCATCGTTCTGCCCCACGGCGTAGCGTCCACCAGGACCCCAGGTCAGCGTCACCGGGTCGAGGCTGCCCAGGCAATCCGGCGCCATCGCGGCCGGGGCCTGTTTTGCGTCGGTGCGAACTATATACAGGCTGCGCCTGGGCGCGGGTGGCGCAGCGGGAACTTGCTGTGCCGGGCCGATGATCGCAGACTCGCTGGCGGGCGGGGGTGTGCCGGGGTGGAGCAGTGCGCCAACCGCAAGGGTGTCGGCATCGAGCCAGGCAACCCCGGCCTTGTCGCAGTGGCCGTCGATGGTGGCGATGACCGTCGCGGGCGCTGAGCTGTGCGTATCGCGCAGCCAGATTTGCAGTTTGTCGCCGCCGGCCGCGGCTATCGCCAGACGCCTGGCGTCGCGGCTGATCGCCATATCCAGGATGGCGCCACCCTGCACCGTCTGCGCATCAGCTACGACTCGCGAATTGCTGAAGTCTTCGCCATACCAGGCCAGCATCGTGACGCGCCCGCGCCGTGTGCCCAGCAAAGCGACCGCTTTGTTGCCCAGCCACAGCGGCGCCCACGGCCCCAGCAAACTGAAATCCTTGATGCTCACCATCGCCTCAACGTGTACGTTGCGTGCCGGCGCAAAGGGGACGTTCGGTATCTCCGGCGGTGGGGGCGCTTTGGGCGCGACCGCGGTGGAGGCGGGCGGTAGCGCCTCGAAATAATTGTTGGCGATCTGCGCCGCGGCGGCTGCCGCCGCCAGAACGACCATCGCGGCCGCGGCTGGAACAGACCTCATCATGCAAAAAAGGCTATTCTAAACCGGGATGCTGGAAAACGTGGGCATCATATCTGCCCACCACAGAAAGGATTGGACCTGTGACCTTCAAGGCTCGCATGTTGGCTGTCGTTGCGGTGCTCGTGCTGCTGAGCGCAGGCGCGTTTGCCATGGGATGGCATAGGATCGGCACTGCTTTCGGCGCAAGTGCCGCCGCCGTTGTAGCCGCATATTATTTTCTGATCTTCAGGCCCGCCCGGATTCCCGCCGATTCTTTGCTGCGGCTGCGCCTGTCGGGCCGCCTCTCCGAGCATTCGGTCGGCTCGCTGATCGATCGCCTGATGGGGCGCGAGTTCGTCACGATGCATTATCTGCGCGACGCGCTGGGCCACGCCGCCGCCGACCCGGCGCTGGCGGCCGTGATGGTCCAGGTCGGGGGTGTGAGCTGCGGCATGGCTTGCGCCCAGGAGTTGCACGATCTGCTGGCCGCGGTCGGACGCAGCGGCAAACGCACGATTGCCGTGCTAGAGGCCGAAGCCACCGAGCCGCTGGACTACCTGATCGCGGCGGGCGCGCACGAAATCATCGCCAATCCGGACACGGCGCTGATGATGCTGGGGTTGAGCGCCGGTGGGCTGTTCCTTAAACGCGCTCTCGCCAGGGTGCATATCGGTGCGCAGAGCCTGCAATGGAAGGAGTACAAGGGGGCAGGGGAGATCACCAGCCGCGAACACATGTCGCCCCAGGTGCGCGAAAGCCTGGAGGCGTTGGTGCGCGATTGGCAGCGCGTGCTGGTCGATTACGTCGCGCGGGCGCGCGGGTTTGACGCCGCGCGCGCCGGTGAGCTGCTCAACGGCGGCTTTCTGAGCGCGCGCGCCGCGCAGCAGGCCGGACTGATCGATCGGCTGGGCCACGCACAGGATGTTCTGGCGGAGTTTGAGCCGCAGGAACGGGCCGAAGAGCTGATGCCGTTGCTCAGGCGCCTGATGCGCGCGGGGCGCTGGCGCGAGCGGGAAAAACCCCGCCACACCAACCGGGTCATCGAGCTCTATCGCTACTTGCGGCGTACAGCCTATTTGGAAGACAAGGGGCACCGGCCGCGTATCGGGTTGGTTTACGGCCTGGGCCCGGTGATTGCCGGTGAGTCGCCCCGCGGCGGCGAATTCATCAGCGGCCAGCAAACCGCCGCCGAATTGATGCAGGCCGCGCGCGATCCGCGCGTGCGCGCCGTGCTCTTCCGCGTCAATTCGCCGGGCGGTTCCGCGCTCGGCTCCGACCTGGTCTGGCGCGCGGTCACCGAAGTGCGCCGGCGCGGCAAGCCGGTGGTAGTGTCGATGGGCGATGTGGCGGGCTCGGGCGGCTATTACGTGTCGATGGCGGCAGATGCGATTGTCGCCCAGCCCTCCACGCTCACCGGCTCGATCGGCGTGGTCTACACAAAGTTCAATCTCGCCGACTTGCTGGACAGAGTTGGAATCAATGTGGATTACGCCAAGACCTCGCCCTCCGCCGACGCGCTCTCGCTCAGCCGCGCGATGACCGAGCAGGAACTGGAACAGCTAAACCAGGTGATGGGCGAGCTGTATGGGAATTTCTGCGCCAAGGTGAGCGAGGGACGCAAGCTTGATCCGGCGCAGACCGAAGCCGTTGCGCGCGGCCGGGTATGGAGCGGCGCGGCGGCCGCCGCCAACGGCCTGGTGGACGAGTTGGGCGGGATGGCGCGCGCGGTGGAGGTGGCGCGCGAAAAAGCCCGCCTGGCTCCCGGCCAGGAGCATGAACTGGCGCTGTACTCCGGTCTGCGCGGAGTGCTGAACTTGCGCCCGGCGCTGACGCCGTCGGCGCAGCCCGTATGGTGGGTGGCGGCGTTGGCACGGCTCACCGGATGGCCCGAACAGTGGCTGCCGGCGCTGGCGAAAGTGGTTCTGGGGGGCGGCATTTCACTGCTCTCCCCGTGGCCCTGAAGCCGCAGCCCCGCATGTGCTGTGCTCGCGTAGCAATTGCGCTTCCTTGCCCAACAGCCCGATGAAAGCCATCAGGGCATCGGGGCATGCAGCGACCCGGCCTCACCGGAATTGTGCTCCGGCCAGCTCGGCATCACGCCCACCGCGCGCAGCGCCGCATCGAAGTGCTGCGCGGCTTCGGTATCCAGACCGTGCATCAGCGCCGCCTGGCCCATCACCTCCTGCGTCTCGGCGGCGCTGGTATCCTCGCCGCGGGCCTTGGCCAGGGCGATTTGCTGATCGACATAGGCCGCTTTGACCTTGCCTTCGTGCGAATCCGGATTCATCCCTACCCCTGCCGGTGGAAACTGCGCCGGGTCATTGGGGTTAACCACTGGCGCAGTGGTGGTTGTAGTAGTGGTGGTTTGGGTGGTGGTCACGCTCGGCGTGTAAACTTCCGTTGTCTGAGCCAGGCCCGGTGCCGGCCTCAGAGCAAGCGCGGCGGCGATCGTCAGGCCGGCGATCGCACCCATCGGAGAAGCAAACTTCATGCGTTTCACCTCCAGTCATTGGAGTGACTGGCGGTAAACGGGAAGCAAGGGCCATGCCCCGGCGATTCCCCGCATTTCCCTGCACGCCGCATGCGATGCAGGCGCTGCACCGCGCAAAAATTTCAGATTACAGCGGCAACCGCTGATTGCGCCCGGCGCGCATCGCTGGCGGCAATCGCACGAGGGCCGATGATTCAGAGAGCGGCTTGGGCGTCGGGCGCGGCGGTGCGGGCGATGACCTGATGCTCGGGCGGTACCAGCTTCTTGAGCTCCGGCATCACCTCGCGCGCAAACAGGCGCATGTTGCGCTCGGCCAGCTCATAGGGCATCGCGCCATAGCTGAAGACGGCAGTGAAGGCCTCGGCCCCGGTGCGTTTGCGGAACTCCACAATCCGCTCGTAGCACTGCTCAGGGGTGCCGAAGATTTGCAGGCTCAGGAAGAACTCGGTCATCTTGTCGACCGTTTCGGGAGTCGCGTGGCGGCCAACCGTTTTGTAGGATTCATAACCTCTTAGTTTGCTGAGGTAGTCGTCCAGCAGTTCGTAATGCCGCAGGATCGACTGGTAGTAGGCGCCGATATACTTGCGGGCGCCTTCGCGCGCCGCCTCGGGATCCTTGTCGCAGAACACCCATCCGGCCAGCACCGGCGGCGGCGGTTCGGCGCGATTGGCTTCGCGATAGGTGCGGTTGTAGGTCTCGAGGTCGGCGCTGACCTGGTCCCAGGGCTTTTGCGGGATGATCAACAATCCCACCCCAAGCTGCGCCATGATCGGCATCGATTCGGGCGACACCGCCGCCGCATAGGTGCGGCCCCGAAACGATTTGAAGGGAGCGGGCCGGATGTTGCGCCGCTCCTGCTTGATTATTTTGCCGTCAAACTCGCAGTAGCCGCGTTCCAGTCCTTCCAGGATCATGCGGCCGAATTCCACGAACATGTCGCGGCTGTTGTTCTGATCGATGCCGAACCCGCCGAACTCGACCCGCGCCACGCCACGTCCGATTCCCAGGATCAACCGCCCGTTGGACATGTGGTCGAGCATCGAGACCTGCTCGGCGACCCGCATCGGATGATGCCAGGGCAGCACCACCACCATCGAGCCCAGCCGGATGCGCTGGGTGCGTCCCGCAAAGTAGGTCAGGTACTGGAGCACGTCGGGGCACATCGTGTAGTCGGTGAAATGGTGCTCCACGCCCCACAGCGAATCGAAGCCCAGCGGCTCGGCCAGGTCGCCCAGATGCAGCTCGTTGCGATACACCTCGCGGTCGGTGCGTCCCTCGCCCTGACCCTGAAAGATTACCGTGGTTCCTACATGCATTGGGAAATCCTCTTGCTTGCGATGTTTCGCGGCGCACCGGCGCCTCAACACGTCGGCACCCTCCTAACTACCGTAAACGGCGCAAAACGGAAACGGGGCGCTCAGCGGCCCTTGGTGGGCGGGAGGCCGATACCGCGCAGGAATTCGCTGCGCGCCGCCTGCGGATCCTTCGCGACCGCGGCGTTGTAGGCGCCCATCAGGGTGCGCGCGTCTTCGGAGATGATCACGCCTGCCATCTCGTTGCGTTCCACATAAAGGCCGGTCTCCAAATCGCGGTCGGCGCCCAGATACACCGCGCGCTTGATGGCGGCGATCGAGCGCGGCGGGCGCTGGGCCAGCGTCTGCGCCCATTCAAGCGCGGTCGGCATGAGCTGGTCGGGCGGCACGACGCGATTGACCATGCCAAGCCGACCGGCCTCGGCGGGGCTGTATGCGGTGCCGAACAGCAGCGCCTCCAGCGCCGCACCGCGCCCGATCAATCGCGTCAGGCGCTGCGTGCCGCCGCCGCCCGGCAGCAGGCCGAGCAGAATCTCGATCAAGCCGATCTGATACGGTCCGTCGGCGGCGATTCGGAAGTCGCAGGCCAGCGCCAGTTCGTAGCCGCCGCCCATGCAGTCGCCGTTGATCGCCGCGATCACTGCCTGCGGCAGCAGCATCAAGCGGTTGAGTGTGCGATGCGACGCGGCGAAAAACCGCGGCATCACTTGCGCGCATTCCGCGGGGTCGGCGGCGGACGCGGCCAGTTCGTCGACGCTGTAGTGGGTTATGAATTTGCCTTCGACGGCGCCGGTAATGATCAGCACCCGCGTGGCGTCGTCGCCCTCAAGCTTGCCGATCAATCCGACCAGTTCGCGGCTTAGCGGACCGGTCATGTAATTCATCGGCGGATTGTTGATCTTCCAGATCTGAATGGGGCCGCGCTGCTCGACTTCGAAATATTGCATGGCTGTCCTCCCGCGTTGGATCGCGTGCTTATTACTCCCTCGCGGGGCCAATCGGAATACTGCGACGGTGCGCCTTGGGGTACTATCGAGGCGATGATTGGACTCAGGGAACAGGCGGTTCGCGGCGCGCGCTCCATCGCCGAGGCGCGCGCCCGGCATCGATGGCACATTGCGCAACGTTATAACCCTGCGGTCGATTGCCTGGACCGCAACGCCGACCGCGCGCAGCGCGCGGCGCTGCTTTACGAGGACGGCGGCGGCCGCGTCGTGCGTTACAGCTTCGGCCGGATGACTCAAGCGTGTTGCCGCTTTGCCAACGCGCTAGCGGAGCTGGGAATCGGGCGCGGCGACGTGGTCGCGGTCGCGGCCGGACAGCGGCCCGAGACCGCCATCGCGCACATGGCCATCTACCGGCTCGGCGCGGTGGCGCTGCCGCTGTCGCGGCTGCTGGGCGATGACGCGATGCGCTATCGGCTGGAGCACAGCGGCGCCCGTGCGTTCATCGCGGAAGCGGAGATCATCGAGCGCGTCGAGCCGATGCGCCAGGACCTGCCCGAACTGCGCCACGTAATCGTGGCCGACCGCCGCGCTCCCGGCATCAGCTTCGATGAGCTGGTGGCGCGCAGTGCACCGGTGCGCGAGCCGGCGCCGACCGCTGCCGGCGATCCGCTGCTGCTGATGTACACCTCGGGAACCACCGGCAGTCCCAAAGGTGTGCTGCAGGCCGCCGCCAACATTATCGGGCGCAACGGCTTTGACTACGCGCTCAACTTCATCCGCCCCGACGACGTTTACTTCAGTCCGGCCGACTGGGCCTGGTCCGCCGGCCTGACCGGGCTGGTGTGCCCCTGGGCTTACGGAATTCCGGTGGTGGCGCGCACCGCCAAGGGCAGATTCGATGCCGAAGCCGCGCTGCGGCTGATGGAACGCCATCGCGTTACGATTGCGATGTTTCCGCCCGCCGCGCTGGAACTGATGCGCCAGGTCAGCCGCCCGCGCGAACGCTTTCGTCTGGCGCTGCGCTGCGTCTTTGTAACCGCGGGCTCTCCCAGCGCCGCGCTGACCGACTGGATGCGGAAGGAGTTGCGCGTCGAATTCAACGTCGGCTACGGGCAGACCGAGGCGAACACCGTGATTGGCACCTGCACGGCATTGGAGCCCGCCCGGCCCGGCGCGCTGGGTAAAGGATATCCGGGCCATGACGTCGCAATCCTGGGCGAAGACGGGGCGGTGCTGGCGCCCGGCGACACCGGCATCATCGCGCTGCGCCGCGGCGATCCGGTGCTGATGCAGGGATACTGGAAGGAACCGGAAGCGATGGCCGGGAAGTTCACCGGCCAATGGATGCTGACCGGTGACTGCGCGACCATGGACGAGGAGGGCAACGTCTACTTTGTGGGCCGCGCCGACGACGTGATCAAGAGCTCCGGCTACCGCATCGGTCCCGACGAGGTGGAAGCCGCTCTGTTGGAGCATCCGGCGGTCGCGTCATGCGCCGTGATCGGAGCGCCCGATGCCGAGCGCGGCCAGATCGTCAAGGCCCTCGTCAAGCTGCGCCCGCCGCACGCCCCCTCGACCGCGATCGTGGCGCAACTGCAGCAATGCGTGCGCGCACGGGTCGGTGCGCATGCCTATCCGCGCCAGGTCGAGTTCGTCGACGATTTGCCGCACACCGTCACCGGCAAAATCAAACGCAAGGAACTGCGCGACCGCGAGGCGCTCAAGGCAAGGCTTCAGTAGCCGCGCTTCCGGGGCCGTTTGCAAAGACTCAGCGGGCGACCTCGCGCGGGGTGAACCTGACCGGCATGTGCTTGATGCCGGGGACCTGGGTGGACTGTGTCCACTGGACCTGGCCGTCGAGTTCCATGTCGGGCAGCAGCGAAATCAGCTCAGAGAGAATCACGCGCAGCTCCAGGCGCGCCAGATGGGCGCCCAAACAGTAGTGCTCGCCGTACAAGAAGGCCAAATGCTCATTAGGTGTGCGCCCCACGTCGAATCGGTCCGGATCGGGGAAGACCTCCTCGTCGCGGTTGGCCGACGCAATCCAGACCACCACCCAATCGCCCTGGCGGATTTTTTGTCCACCCAACTCGAAGTCGCGCGTCGCCTCGCGCCGCACGTGTGCGATGGGACTGGTCCATCGCAGCGCCTCTTCCACCGCCGTGCGCATCAGCGCCGGATTGGCGCGCAGGCGGGCCATCTCCTGCGGATGGCGGATCAGCTCCAGCATCGCGCCCGCCGTGGTGTTGCGCGTGGTGTCGATGCCGCCCAGCACCGTCAGCACGCCATTGAACGCGATCTCCCGCTCATTCCATTTGCGCCCGTAAACCTCGGCATTGCCCATCGCGCTGAGCAAGTCGGTGACCGGCTGGCCGCGCCGCTCCAGCGCCGCTTTGAGGCAGTACGTGCTGATTCGTGCAAACCCCTCGCGGCGCGTTTCTTCTGCGGTGCCGATCTGATATTCGGGTTCGTCGCTGGCGATCGCCATGTTGCTCCAGCGCAGCAGCGAGGCCCAATCGCTGCGCGGTACGTCCATCATCCGGCAGATGATGGTTAGCGGAAAGCGCGCGGCGACGTCGGTGACCAGATCGCATCGGCCTTTGGGCGCCACCTCGGCGATGATTTCGCGGGCCAGCTGGCGGGCGGGTTCCTCCCATTTGGCGACCGCGCGCGGGAGAAACGATGCGTTGTACGACTTGCGCAGCGCGGTATGGAAGGGCGGGTCGGTCATCACCAGGATCGCGCCCTTGCCGTCTTCGCGCTCATGCTCGTGCGCCTCGGCCCAGGTATCGACGGGCAGCAGCGGCGACACCCGCTGGGAGCTGAACACGGTAGGATTGCGGAACACCGTCAGCGCGTCCTCATGTCTGGTCACCGACCAAAAGGGGGTGCGGATGCGGCCGCGCGTCAGACGCACCGGCGCCTCGGCACGCATCCGCCGCCAGATCGCATGGGGGTCGCCGGTGGCGAAAAACGCCGGGTCGGTCAAATCGCAGGCGTAATCGCGCTCTTCCATTTCCAACCCGTCCTTGCGGCTAATTACAACTTGTAGAGCCTGGCGGCGTTGTCGGCCAGGATCTTGCGCCGCTCCTGCGCGCCGACGCCTTCGAAACTGCGCTCGATGTACTGACGGGAATTGGGCCAGGTGGTGTCGGTGTGCGGATAGTCCGAAGACCACATGATGTTTTCCACGCCGATGCGATGGCGGTTTTCGATACCGACGCGGTCGTCGATAAAAGTGGCCAGTACCTGGCGATGGAAGTAAAAGCTGGGCGGCTCCTTGAGCTCCAGCTTGCTCCAAAAACGATGGCGCTTGTAGACGTCGTCGGCGCGTTCCAGGAAAAACGGCAGCCAGCCGATGCGCGCCTCGACCAGCACGAACTTGAGCCGCGGGAAACGCTCCAGCATCCCGCTGAATATCACCTTGGACAGCACCTCGTAGGTGCCCATGAAGTTGTCGTTCATGGCCGCCGCATAGGCGCCCCGCACGCGCGGATTGCTGTTTTCAAGCGGCCTGGCCAACCGCGGGTCGCCCACCGCGACGTGGACATGCACCGGTAGTTCCAAGTCCTGCGCCACCGCCCACAGCGGATCGTAAAAATTGCTGTTGAGCGGCTCGGTGCGCGGATACAGCGGGATGATGATACCGTGCAGGCCGGGCAGCTTGGCGATGCGCCGCGCCTCGCGCTGGGCCTCTTCCATGTCATCCGCCGTCACCATCCCGATTCCCGCCAGACGCTGCGTGTCAGTGCTGCAGAACTCGGACAGGAAATCGTTGTAGGCCCGCATACAGGCGGCCTGCAACTCGACGTCGGCGATATGCAGCAGGCGGAAGGTGCCGGTGTTGGAGTACAGCACCTGGGCGTCGATGCCGTCGAGGTCCATGTCCTTGAGCCGTTCCACCGGGTCGTAGGCGCCCTTGCGGATGCTGTCGTAGGTTTCGCCGCTGGCCTTGTAGTCTTCGAATTTGCGCCCCGCCTGGACCTCCATCCCCAGCGTGGTGGCCTGGCCTTCGATGACCCAGGCGTCGCCATTGTCGGTGCGCACCACCCGTGGCGCGCGGTCGCGGAATTTGGCTGCCACCCGCCGCTGCCAGGTGTCGGGCGGCTCCTGGACGTGGTCGTCGGCCGAAATCAGGTTGTACTGTCTCATCGCTCGGTCCTCCGCGGGAGCTTGCGCGATTGTTGCACCTTTGCAGGATATCTGAAAGAGCGTTCAGAACGTGGGTGGATGGCGGAGAGCTGGCGCTATTTAAGAGCGCTTTATGGACTGGCCATTGACCGCGATGTAGTAGTTGGACTAATAGATGGCCGGTTTCCCAATGAGCGGGTCTATCTTGGAAGGGCGGTGTAAGCGCGATATGCTACGCCGCGTTTTTTAGAGGAAGGATTAACCTATGGCAAATGGTGCTGCGGGAGCGGCAAGTCCCGGCGCGCTTGGGGTGACCGCCCGCCGCGACGCGTGGTGGGTGCAGCCGCTGGCGGTATTTCTCGGACTGACCGCGTTCGTGATCTACGCGACTTGGGCGGCCTTTCAGGGCAACCATTATCGCTATACCGGCGGCGGCGCCGATTACCTGTCGCCGTTTTATTCGCCCGAGCTGTTCGGCGATCCCAAAACCGCCTGGTTCGGCGGCAAGCCGGCGTGGTGGCCGGGTTGGCTGGTGTTTTCTCCGGCCTTGCTCATTCTGCCTTTCCCGGCCTTCTTCCGTGTCACCTGCTATTATTATCGCGGCGCCTACTACAAGGCGTTTTGGGCCGATCCTCCTTCCTGCACGGTCAAGGAGCCGCGCAGCCACTACCGCGGCGAAGCCTCCTTCCCGCTTATCCTGCAGAACGTCCACCGCTATTTCCTGTACGTTGCGCTGCTGTTCATCCTGATCCTGGCCCATGACGCCTGGAACGGGATCTGGTTCACTGACCCGGCTACCGGCCAGGCCCATCTGGGCCTCGGCGTCGGCAGCCTGGTGCTGATCCTCAACGTTGTGCTGCTCAGCGGCTACACCTTCGGCTGTCATTCGCTGCGCCATCTGTGCGGCGGCCGGATCAACAAACTTTCGCAATGCCCGATGCGCAGCCGCATCTACGGCTGCGTCAGCATGTTTAACGCCCGCCACATGGCGTGGGCATGGCCGAGCCTGGTATTCGTTGCGTTCACTGATATCTACGTGCGGCTGTGTTCGATGGGGATCCTGACGGACTGGAGGTTTTTCTAATGGTCCAATACGACACCCATGAGCACGACGTACTGGTGATCGGGGCGGGCGGTGCCGGGCTGCGCGCCGCGATCGAGGCCTCGGCGCACGGTGCCAAGGTCGGGCTGATCTGCAAATCGCTGCTGGGCAAGGCGCACACGGTGATGGCCGAGGGCGGCGTGGCAGCGGCGATGGCCAACGTCGACGAGCGCGACAACTGGCGGGTTCATTTCGCCGACACCATGCGCGGCGGCCAGTACGTCAACAACTGGCGGATGGCGGAGTTGCACGCCAAGGAAGCGCCCGATCGGGTGCGCGAGCTGGAGGCGTGGGGCGCGGTTTTCGACCGCACCCGCGACGGCCGTATTCTGCAGCGCAACTTCGGCGGCCATCGCTACCCGCGCCTGGCGCACGTCGGTGACCGCACCGGGCTGGAGATGATCCGCACGCTGCAGGACCGCGGCATCCATCAGGGCATCGACGTGTTCATGGAATTCACCGTCATCGGCCTGATCAAGGACGGCGCGCGCGTGTCGGGCGCTTTCGGCTACGATCGGGAGCGGGGGCTGTTTCATCTCTTCCGCGCCAAGGCGGTGGTTATTGCCACCGGCGGCATCGGCCGCGCCTACAAAATCACCAGCAATAGCTGGGAATACACCGGCGACGGCGACGCGATGGCGTATGACGTCGGCGCCGACCTGATGGACATGGAGTTCGTCCAGTTCCATCCCACCGGCATGGTGTGGCCGCTGAGCGTGGCCGGTATCCTGGTGACCGAGGCGGTGCGCGGCGAGGGCGGTATCCTGGTCAACAAGGAAGGCCGCCGCTTCATGTTTGACGATATCCCCGAGAACTACCGGGCGCAGACCGCCGACAACGAAGAGGAAGGATGGCGCTACACGCAGGGTGACAAGAACGCGCGCCGTCCGCCCGAGTTGCTGACCCGTGACCATGTCGCGCGATGCATCGTGCGCGAAATCAAGGCCGGCCGCGGCAGCCCGCACGGCGGCGTGTTCCTGGACATCGCCTGGATCAAGAAGAAGATTCCCAACGCCGAACAGCACATCAAGGAAAAGCTCCCCAGCATGTACCATCAATTCCTCAAGCTGGCGGACGTCGATATCACCAAGGTGCCGATGGAAGTCGGGCCGACCACCCATTACATGATGGGCGGCATACGCGTGGACGGCGATACGCAGATGTCCAGCGTGCCGGGGCTGTTTGCGGCCGGCGAGGCGGCGGCCGGGCTGCATGGCGCCAACCGTCTGGGCGGTAATTCGCTCTCCGACCTGCTGGTGTTCGGCAAGCGCGCGGGCGAGTATGCGGCGAAGTTCGCCAAGGAAAACGGTCCGGTTGCGATCGACCAGGCACAGGTCGAAGCGCTGGCACAGCGCGCCTTGGCGCCGTTGGAGAATACGTCCAGCAACGGCGAATCGCCCTACCAGATTCAAAAAGAGCTGCAAACCCACATGCAGGACCTGGTGGGGATCGTGCGGCGCGAAGAGGAAATGCAGCGTGCGCTGGAAGTCATCGCCCAACTCAAGGAGCGCGCCAAAAATACCCGGGTCGAGGGCAACCGGATGTACAACGCCGGATGGCATACCGCGATCGACCTGCACAACCTGCTGACGGTTTCCGAGGCCATCACGCGCGCGGCGCTGGTGCGCAAGGAAAGCCGCGGCGCCCATTTCCGCGAGGACTATCCCAACAAGGACACTTCGCTGGGCGGCTTCAACGTCATCCTGCGCAAAACGGCTGAGGGGATGCGGGTTTCGATGGAACCGCTGCGGGAGATGCCCGCCGAACTGAAACAGATTATCGAGGAACAGCAAAAGTGAGCTCGACGGCGACTTTCAGAATCTGGCGCGGCGACGCCAACGGCGGTCAGTTCCGCGACTACCAGGCGCGCATCGACGAAGGCATGGTGGTGCTCGACGCGGTCCATCAGATCCAGGCCGAACAGGCCCCCGACATGGCGGTGCGATGGAACTGCAAGGCCGGTAAATGCGGCTCGTGCAGCTCGGAGATCAACGGGATGCCCAAGCTGATGTGCATGACGCGGCTGTCCGACCTGCCGCTGGACCAGCCGATCACGGTCGAGCCGATGCACACCTTCCCGCTGATCAAGGACCTGGTCACCGATGTATCGTGGAACTTCCGGGCCAAGAAGAAGCTCAAGCCGTTCAACCCGCGCCGTCCCGACGCACCCGACGGCAGTTGGCGCATGGCGCAGCGCGACATCGAGCGCATCCAGGAATTCCGCAAGTGCATCGAATGCTTCCTGTGCCAGGACGTCTGCCACGTGCTGCGCGAGCATCATCTGGAGGACCAGTTCATCGGCCCGCGCCTGTTCGTCTTCACCGCCGCCCTGGAGATGCATCCGCTGGACACGGAAAACCGCCTGCCCAACCTGCGCAAGCTCGACGGCATCGGCTACTGCAACATCACCAAGTGCTGCACCAAGGTCTGTCCCGAGGAGATCCACATCACGGACAACGCAATCATCCCGCTCAAGGAGCGGGTGGTGGACCAGTTCTTCGATCCGATCACGCGGATCATCAACGCGGTCACTGGCGGCGACAAGCGTTAACCGCTTCACCTGCGCTCCGATTCCTGCCGCTGCCCGCTGATCAGAAGAGCGGCGATGGAGCCGCGGAGTTTGTGGCGCGTTCGAAAGATCATGAGCGCCAAAAGCCTGATGGTGATGGGGACCGCCTCGGACGTGGGCAAGAGCGCGGTGGTCAGCGGGCTGTGCCGGGCCGCGCGCCGCGCCGCAATCCGCGTCGCTCCGTTCAAGGCGCAGAACATGTCCAACAACGCTGCCGTATGCGCCGGGGGCGAGATCGGACGCGCCCAGGCGGCGCAGGCCGAGGCCTGCGGCCTGGAACCCACCGTCGACATGAACCCGGTGCTGCTCAAGCCCGAAAGTGAACTCGGATGCCAGGTGGTGATCGCGGGACGCGCACGCTTCCACATGCATGCAATGGAGCATCAGCGCTATCGCGCCGAAGCCTGGCCGCAGATCGTGGAAAGTTACGCGCGGCTGGCCCGTGAGTTTGACCTGATCGTGATCGAAGGCGCGGGCGGTGCCGCCGAGATCAATCTGCGCGATCGCGATTTGGTCAACTGGCGGATTGCCGAGCTGGCCGATGCGCCGGTGCTGATTGTCGGCGACATCGATCGCGGCGGGGTATTCGCCTCCTTGTTCGGCACGGTCGAGCTGCTCCAGCCACACGAGCGCGCCCGCGTCAAGGGCTTGGTCATCAACAAGTTTCGCGGCGACCGCCGCCTGCTGGAGGACGGGCTGCGGATGCTGGAGCGGCGCACGGGTGTGCCGGTCCTCGGAGTGCTGCCCTATCTGTCCGGGCTGCGCATCCCGCACGAAGACAGCGTCGTGCTCGACGCGCCGGCAAGTCGTACGGGTACGGGTCAATTCGAAATCGCGGTCGGAGTGCTGCGCTTTCCGCTCATCTCGAACTTCACTGATTTCGCGCCCCTGGAGGATGAGCCCGGCGTCGCCGTCCATTATCTGACCGAGCCGGCTGCCGCGCTCGAGCTGGATGTAGTCATGCTGCCGGGCTCCAAGAACACGACCGCCGATCTGCATTGGCTGCGGCGCACGGGATGGGAGGAGTACCTGGCGATGCATCGGGCGCGCGGCGGATGGACGCTGGGCGTGTGCGGCGGCTACCAGATGCTGGGACGGCGCATCGTCGATGCTTTCGCGGTTGAATCCAAATCTCCGGTAACGCGCGGATTGGGTCTGCTTGATGTGGAGACTCACTTCGAGCGCGAAAAGATCACCGCTCGTGTCCGCGGGGTCCATCTGGCCTCAGGGCTTGAAGTTTCGGGCTACGAGATTCATGCCGGGCGCGTGACTCGCGGTGAAGGCGCGCACCCTTTCTTGCGGATAACCGAGCGGGAGCGCTGCGCCGTCGACGAACCTGAAGGAGCCAGCTCCCATGATGGACGCGTGGCAGGCACATCGATGCACGGACTGTTCGATTCGGCGCAATTCCGCCGCAGCTTTGTCGACTTGCTGCGCCGGGAAAAAGGCCTGGCTCCGTTGCGCAGCGCAGGCGAAGATTTCAAATCGGTGCGCGAGCGCGCCTATGACCTGATGGCTGACGCAGTCGAGCAGTATCTGGACGTGCCGAAGCTGCTGTCACTGGCCGGGCTGAATCGGGCGGAAAAATAGTGGGGCGGGCCGCCGCGCCCGATGACGCGCGAGCGTTTCTTGTTCACCACCGATCAGGCCCAAAAGCATCAATCGGTGATCAAAGCCACGCAGGTTACAACCGGCCGATCAGGCGCGAGACGAGGCCGCCTTGCGGGATGTCGGCGGGCGCGACCAGCGGGGCAGTGCCGGCCGGATGGCCGTCGACGCTGACGATGCCCTTGCCGACTTCCTGTCCGGCCTTGATCGGTGCCTGCACCTTGGCCGGCAGCTCATAGGCAATCTTGACCGCGCTCTTTTCCTGCCCGTGTTTCATGAACACGTCGAGGTCGGCACCCCACACCGGTTTGAAGCGCGAGGATGCACCGCCGCCGACCGCGACTTCCTGATCGATCGGCGCGCCTTTTTTCGCCGCCGCATACAGGTAGTAGTTCATGAAGCCCTGCGAGAGCAGGGTCGCGGCAGCGTCGAAATTCTGCTGCTTGCGCGGCGAGCCCATCACCACCGCGATTAGCCGCAGGCCGCCGCGCCGGGCGGTGGCGGCCACGTTGAAGCCCGCTTTGGCATAAAAGCCGGTTTTCAGCCCATCGCAGCCCCGGTAAGTCCTGATCAGGTGGTTGGTGTTGCGCAACTCGAAGCTGTTATTGCGAAAGCCGGTCACGTCGATCGACGACCAGCGCAGCACGTCGGGATACTTGACCAGTTCGCGCGCCAGGATCGCCGTATCGTAAGCGCTGCTGACATCGGGCTGCTGACCGGGGGCGGGCGGCAGTCCATGGGGCGAGTAGTAATGCGTGTCGTTCATGCCCAGTTCGTGCGCGCGCTTGTTCATCATCTGCACAAATGCTTCGCCCGACCCCGCGACATACTCGGCCACCGCCATCGACGCGTCATTGGCCGAATGCACCACCACCGCCTTCATCATGTCATCCAGTGAGAAGGTCTCGCCTTCCTTCAGATAGACCTGCGAGCCGCCCATCTTCGAGGCCAAGGCCGAAGTGGAGACTTGATCGCTGAGCTTGAGGCTGCCGTCGTGCAGCTTTTCCGCGACGATCAGCATCAGCATCATTTTGGTCATCGAGGCCAGCGGCCACGGCTTGTGCATGTCCTTGTCGAAGATGATCTGCCCGGTGACCGGCTCCATCACACAGGCGCTGACGTACTGCCCGCTGAGCCCGGACCCCGCAGCGACCTCGGCCGCCTCCTCCGATGACACGCCCGCCGTACGGGCACGGGCGCGATGGCGCGCCATCGCGCCCTCGGGCGCAACCAGCATCGCCGCCGTCGCCATTGCCAGAAAAATCGAAAGTACGCCCGCTTGCCGACGCCGCGGCCTCATCGTCCACCTCCAGCTCTTCATTGGGGCCGCCGCCCGCAGCCCCCGTCGCAGGTCAAATCAGGTTGGCGCACCACGAATTATCGGCGTGATCGGCCGCACGCTGCAATAGCGCCCGCGTCATTTCAATCAACAGATGAGAAAAATTCACGCGCGCGTGCGCTGATCGTAAGGGACAGCTACTGGATTTGGTAATTGAGCTCGACTGGACGCCCGTGGCGCATCACGGTGATGGACAGCGAGCTGGCATTGCGCAGGCCGTTGAGCAGGGCGATAGCCTGAGTCGGGTCGTTGAGTTCCTGGCCGCCCACCGACGTCACGATGTCGCCGTTGCGCAGCCCCATCTGCGAGAATAATGAACCGGGCACGACTTCGGACAGCCGGAAGCCGTCGGTCTTGCCGTCCTGGACGTTGGGTATCGCACGCATCTGGGTGAAGAGCTGGCCCATGTTCTGTAAGTTGCGGTCCACCGATGAGCGATGGACCAGGAACTGATTGGGCCCCACGCGCTCGACGTCGCGCCCCATAATCGGCGGCATCGCCGGGACCATCGGCGCGGGTTGGGGAATCGGGGGCGAGGGCGATCCGGCGTCGGCCTGATCGGTCGGCATCTCCAGGCTGACCAGGGTGCCGTTGTGATTGATGACAACCCTGCTCTTTTCCACCGCGACCAGTTCGCCGGCGTCGGGAATCTGATCGCCCTGGCGATAGATTTCCTGGTCGTGGCTGTTCTGATCCTCGAACACGGCAAATGGTTTGGTCCAGCTCAGATGCGAGGTACCAACCAGCTTGATATGCAGGTCGGCGGCAGTGGGCGGCGGAGGCGCCGCGGGCGTCACTGCCTGCTGCTTGACCGCGTTGAAGATGTCGCGATCGACGATTACGTCGTACGCGGTGCGTGCCAGCTCACGCGGCGCGCGCGCCGACGCGGCGATCCTGGGCGCGGGCGGGATCACCGTCAGCCGCCGCGCCACGATATCGTTGAACGAGCGCGCCGCGAAATACGCGCAGGCCGCAATCAGCAGGAAATTCAACCCCACCACGTAGCGCTCGGACAGAGTCAGCCGCATTTAGACGATGCCTTCGGCCTCGTATGAGACCCCCGCCACCATCCGGCTGAGGTCGTAGTTCCACGGCCCCTTCCATCGGGCAACGACGAGGTTGGCCTGATTATAGCCGTTGCGCACCTGGTCGAACAGCCGCACCAGGTAAATCGACTCATCCTCGCCGCGCTCGTTGAGGGCCTGCTGACGCGCCAGCCCCACCATCGCGATCTGCATCAACTCGACCGCCAGGTCCTTGAGCCGGAGCCGGCCCACCGGAGCCTCCAGTCCTGCCTTGTGCGCCAGGTCGTCGAGCTTGAGCCGTTCCTCGTAACTCCAGCGCTTGACCAAATCCCACGCGGCCAAAGTGCAATCAGCGTCATACAGAATGCCTTTGCACAGTGCGGGCAGCGCCAGCATCAACGGCGGCGGCTGACTGTCAGCGGAGCGAATCTCGATGTACTTCTTGAGCCTGACCTCGGTAAAAATGGTGGTTAGATGATTGCCCCAGTCTTCCAGGGTGGCGCGTTCGCCGTCATAACCGCGCTCCATGAACTGGCGGAAGGTTAGGCCCGGCGGGCGGGTCAGGTCGATATAGCGATGGTCGCGGATGAGGAAATACATGGGGACGTCAAGTGCAAACTGCAAGTAGTCCTCGAATCCGGCGCCTTCATTGAAGACAAAGCGCGGAATGCCGCAGCGGTCGGGGTCGGTGTCGGTCCAGATGTGGGCGCGATAGGTCAGGTAGCCGTTCAAGTCGCCGTCGGTCAGCGGTGAGTTGGCGAAAATCGCGTGCACCAGCGGCGTCAGCGCGAAGCTCACCCTTAGCTTGCGCATCGCGTCGGCTTCGTCGCTGTAGTCAAGATTTGCCTGCACGCCGGCGGTCTGCTTCATCATCCGCTGACCCAGCCGTCCCTTGCGCCCCATGTAGGGGTACATGATGCGGTAGCGGGCCTTGGGCAGCAATTCGATCTCGTCCACCCGGCTCAGCGGCTGCATTCCCAGCCCCAGCACCGCGACGTCGAGGTCGCGCGTGACCTCGAGCAACTCCTGCACGTGGCGTTGAAATTCGCGATGGGCGCAGTGGATGTCGGCGCACTGCTCGCCCGACAGCTCGATCTGGCCGCCCGGTTCCAGCGTAATCGATGACACCGGCCCCTTGAGCGCGATTATCCGCCCTTCTTCATCCTCGGGTTCATAACCGTAGCGGTCGGCCAGACGCTTGAGAATGGTCTCGACGCCGCGCGGACCGGAGAACGCAAGGGCGCGGGCGCTGTGCGCGTCGACCGCGACCTTTTCGTACTCGGTCCCGATCCGCCATTTATCGCGAGGCTTGGAACCGCTTTGGAAATACTCCAGCAGTTCCTCGGTACTGCGAATTTCGTCGCTCATCGCGCCCTTACCGGACGCCACCGGAGGCGGCCGATGCGGCCTATCATGGCCATGGCCCACGCCCAACGCAAGCCACGATCCGCGCGGCGCGCTGTGATCGCGCCGGGCTATCGCCTAATTTGAGTTAACCCGCCCAAGGAGGCGTGCGATGGCTCAACTGGTGGTGGCAATCGATCAAGGTACGACCGGCACAACCGTGTTGATCCTCGGCCCCGACGGCAAAGTGCGGGCCCGCGCTTACAGCGAGATCCGCCAATACTTCCCGCGTCCGGGATGGGTCGAGCACGACCCGGAGGAGATTTTTCATACCGCCGCGGCGCTGACCGGCCGGGCACTGCGCGCGGCGCGTGCCAGCGCCGCCGACGTCGCCGCGATCGGTATTGCCAATCAACGCGAGACGTTCGTGGTGTGGGAGCGCGCCAGCGGACGTCCGCTGGGCCGCGCCATCGTCTGGCAATGCCGGCGCAGCGCGGATATTTGCGCGGCGATACGCGGGCACGAACCCGACATTGCGCAGCGCACCGGCCTAATCGTCGACCCGTACTTTTCTGCATCGAAGCTTAAATGGATGTTGGACCGCGACCGCAGCTTGCGCCGGCGCGCGGCGCGCGGCGAGTTGTGCTTTGGAACCATCGACAGTTGGCTCATCTTCCGGTTGTCGCGCGGTGCGGCGCACGTGACCGATTTCACCAATGCGTCGCGCACGATGCTGTTCAATCTGCGCGCTCGGCGATGGGATCCGGCCATGCTGGAGCTGTTCGGCGTGCCGCCCGAGATGCTGCCGCAAGTGGTCGGATCGCGCGGCCCGCTGGCGGAAACCGCGCCCGGCACGCTCGCCTCGCGTTCGATTCCGATCGGCGCCGCAATCGGCGATCAGCAATCCGCGCTGTTCGGGCAGGGCGCGGTCCATCCGGGTCAGGCCAAAATCACCTACGGAACCGGCGCGTTCCTGCTGATGCACACCGGCGAGCGCGTGGTGCGTTCCAAAAACCGTCTGTTGAGCACGGCAGCGCTGGGCCCCGCCGGCGAGCCGGCCTATGCCCTGGAGGGGGCGATTTTCGTGGCCGGCGCGGTGGTCCAATGGCTGCGCGACGGGCTGGGCATCATCCGCAAGGCAAGCGACACCATGGAGATGGTGCGCCGCAGCGCGGCGCGCAGCGGCACGTATTTGGTGCCGGCGTTTGTGGGGCTGGGCGCGCCGTGGTGGGACGCCGGCGCGCGCGGCGCAATCGTCGGCATCACGCGCGGCACATCGGCAGCCGATATCGCGCGCGCCGCTTTGGACAGCATCGCTTACCAGGTCTGCGACGTGTGCCGCGCGATGGAACGCGACGGCGGCCGGCCGATCGCCGAACTCAGAGCCGACGGCGGGGCCGCGGCCAATGACTACCTGATGCAGTTCCAGGCCGATATCGTAGCGCGCCCGGTGCGGCGCGCGGCGATGCTGGAGACGACCGCGCTGGGCGCCGCGATGCTGGCGGGATTGGCGTGCGGCGTATGGCGTTCGCCGGCCGAGCTGGAACGGATGCGCGGGCGGGCTCGCATCTTCAAGCCGCGCATGGCGGCCGCCGAACGCAAGCAACTGCTGCGCGGATGGCACGACGCAGTCGCCCGCGTGCTGACCAGGCCCGCCCCTTGAGTCCGCACCGCTTCATAGCGGCTTGATCTTGGTCACGACCAGACCGCTGGAACTCCAGCCCACGTCGAAGCCGACGCGATCTCCAACGTGCAACAGGTCCATCCCGGGTGCATGGCCGCCGATCGGCGCGCCGACGACCTCGACGTAGGGGAATTGAAAGCGGATCTCGCGCCCGCTGTCCGAACGCACCATACCCCTGAGCGTGGCCCGATTGAGGCTGACGATCACGCCGCGATAGAAATTGTCGGGAAAGCGCTCGTCGTACACGTCGCCGCTCATCTCAAAACCGGTTCGATCCAGTACGGTGGTAGATGAACCTTTAGCATGCTGCGGGGCGCAGCCAAAGTTTGCGCGCTCATTAAAGCGGCAGGGCAGTGCGAAACAGGATGAAACGGCCCATCAATTCTCCCACCAGCACCGACATGACCGCGATGTACAGCAGGCCGGTGGCCGCCATCGTCTGCGGGATCTTCAGCGTCTGCCAGGTCATCCACGCCAGCACAATGGAGGCGACCGGCCCCAGCAGCAGGCGCATCGTGAGCAGGATCCAATCGCTGCCCAGCAGCGTGGCGACCGCGTCCGAGGAAGCCTGACCGCCCAGCAGTCCCATCATCGCCACGATCGCCATCAGCACCGCCAGTTCGGCGACCAGCGCGATTCCCAGCAGCCGTACAATCGTGCGCAAGTAATCCACCGGCAGATTGGGATCGATCAGATACCAGTGGCCGAACAGCATGCCGCCGCTGGCCAGTCCCAGCACGGCGGCGGAAAAGATGGCGCCAAGTGCGTAGCCGGCGGCTGCCAGCAATCCGAAGTCGGCGGGTTTCAGCGTAAGCGCGCTGATGATCACTGCGCTCAGCCCGATGAGCAGCGTGGCCAGGTAGGAGCGCGCCCGGAGCAGACCGAGGTCGGTCCACAGCGTGAACATGTAAATGGCGACGGCGGCGCAAAAGGCGATCCATAGGGCGCTGTCGATCCACAATGCTACCGCAGCGGGCGCCTGCGGCTCGGGACGACGCATCGCCAGCAGCGCGAACCCCACTGCCGGTACCAGTGCGGCGCCCAGGTAAACGGCGGCGCTGGATTTGTAAAAGCCGCGCTCGACCTTGAAGAAGGGCGGCACTGCGATCGCCACCATCCCGCCAAAAGCCAGTTCGGCGAACACCAACAAAAAGCAGCTAGCGAATCTCGTCACCCCGCCGATCTTATCGGCCGTTCCCGCTCCGGCCAACCAGGGTGGCTAGTTTCAGCCGGTGCGCTGGCTGGCCTTGAACACGTCGATCTTGCCGGCGAAATCGTCGGGCTCGACCTCGGTGGTCTCCAGCAGGCGGGCCAGTCCGCCGTAAAAGCCGCATACCATGATCAGCTCGACCAGCACCGACGGTCCCAGCTTGTGGTTGAGCGCCAGCACCGCCTCGCGGCTGCCCTTGACGTTTTTGGCCATCTCGCCTGCCAGGCGCACAATCAGACTTTCGGTTTCGTCAAAGCATTTCGCGCCGGGATTCTCGATATTGTCGATCTGCTCCTGCGTAACGCCCACGCCCTTGCCGACCACCACGTGATGCAGCCATTCGTAGTTGGAGCCGCAGGCCTTGGCGGTGCGTAAAATCGCCAGTTCGCGCAGTTTGGGGTCGAGTTCGCCCCTCATGATCATGTCGCCAAAGCCGGCCAGCGCCTTCTGCGCCTTGTGCGAGTTGGCGATCATCCGCGTGACGTTAAGCGTGATCGGCGCGCGTTTGAGTGCGTCGAGCAGTGCCTGTGAGGGATTGTTTTGGTCGGCATAAGGAATCAGAGCCATGTTATGTCCTCCAGATTGAGAGCGATGCTGCCGGACAGGCGGCGCCCGCCGATCATTCCTCCAGCGCCATGCCCCAGTTGAGCGCGTCGTGCCCGGGCGAATAGCGCATGATGTTCTGGCTGGGATCGCGATTTACCAGCGGCCGCATGAACATCGGCGAGGTCATGCTGCGCACCTCGTGCTCGATCGCGAACAGCGGTTTGCCGTCGCGCGGGTCGACGATGTCCTTGAAGCGATACTGCCAGCGGTTGCTTTCCTCGAAGATCAGTCCACGCTCGCGCAAGCGCCGATAGGGCCCCGAGAAGTCCGCGACGTAGATCGCGACATGATGGCCGTCGTAATCGGGAATCGGCCGGTCGGTTTCGCGGAACAACAGGGTTTGCCCCACGCCTGCGCATACTCGCGCCGCGCGGCCGCCCGCATCCTCCGTAACCTGCGCGCGGGTACCCATGATCTCGCTGTAGAAGCGGCAGATGCCCTCGGCGGTTCCCGGCGGGACGTCGAACTCGACATAAGGCATGCCGAGCGCGATGGGGCCAAAGCGCGGCGACGGCTCATGGCAGCGGATGCGGTTGCCCCACGGACAGGTGGCTTCGACGAAAGTTTCGTCCTCATGAAAGTCGAATGCGGTGCCCTCCAGGTTCTTGCGCACCCGCCCCAGGCGCTTGAGCAGCGCGGCACGGTCGGGAATGACCAGGCCGGTGGCGCCGCGCAGCACCTGCGGCTTGTTGGTCGGCAGATGGAACTGGCTGCGGCCGACGTTGACCCACATGTTGCGCGGGCCGGTCATCAGGTAGGGGTCGCGGGTCAGGCCCAGCCCGCTGATGTAGAAAAGCGTGGCCAGCTGCTGGTCGGGCACGGTGACATTGACGTGCTCCAGCGCAACGATGTTGCCGACATCCTCGGCGCCGCGATCGTAGGAAGATTCCATGTCTCGACCTCCGTTACCGGCTGCAGACGGAAAGCCATTTTCCACAATGTGGCGAAGAACCGCTCAACGGCAAACCTAGCAGGGTCCGGGCAAAGAAAACAGCGCAGCGCACGCACCGGTAAACTGCGGCGCGAGTACTGGCCCACCCGGCCGCAGGCCCGACCGCAACCGCCCGCAGTAAACGTGCCACCCATTAACAGCGGCGGGCGCCGCTTCCAGCCGCCGTTTGCTCAGAACCAACCTTCGGATACGATTGGTTGCGGCTAGGTCTGTTTGAATTCTCACAATTGTCGGAAGGAGCGTTAAACGGATGAGAGTTTTGCGTTCAATGGCGGCCGCTGCCGCCGGCGTCGTGCTGATCGCCGGTCTGTGCGCAAGCGCCGCCGCCCAATTCAACTACAGCGACCAGGCCTACAAGTCCCTGGCCGGTCCCGGCGAGAGCATTGCGCAGGGCACCAGGATTACCACGCAGAACTGGCAGCAGTATCGCCGGTTTCTGCCGATCGGGTTGCAGGCGCTCTACAGCGGTCAGTATTTCTGGAAAATCGGCGCCGAGCCGGATTATGCGATCACCGTCGGTCCCACTCTTCATATCTCCCTGCCCGAGCAATACCGCAAGGATACCGAGAAATATTCGGGGCAGGTCAAACTGCGCAAGCTTGATAGCGGCGGCTACACCATCGACGGCTATGTGGCGGGCGTGCCGTTTCCCAACCCGTCCGATCCGGAGAAAGGGACCAAGATCGGCTACAACGTGCGCGAGCGCTACCATCCCTTCCTGATTCACTATCTGACCAATTCCCATACCATCGACCGCTTCCACAGCGTGTCGCTGACCAAGGGCGACATCAACACCTGGCGGCTGTCGAATCTGAGCGAACCCGACATGCCTAACACGCTGCCCTACGCCAACGGCGTGCAGATCGTGTCGCGCTTTTTCGACTTCCAGCCCGAACAGGTCAAGTACACCACGCAACTGGCGCAGGTCTTCGCCGACCCGCAGCGCGTGCAGGAAATCTACGTCTTCCTGCCGTCGCTGCGGCGCTCGCTGCGCCTGTCCTCGGCGGCGCGATGCTCGCCGATCCTGGGCACCGACTGGGTGCAGGATGACAATGGGCTGGGCTTCAACCTGCAATGGCCCAACTTCAAAATCGAGTACCTGGGCGAGCACAAGATGCTGGCCATGATGCACATGGACCCGGTCGCGCGCTTCCGCGACGATTCCTACCATCTGGCCGACTCCTCGATGCCGTCGTGGCCCAAGCCGGTGGAGGGCAACTGGGAACTGCGCGACACCGAGGTCATCGTGTTGACGCCGCTGGCCGACATGAAAGGATACTGCTACCAGGAGAAGGTCTTTTATGTCGACAAGGAGACTTGGCAGCCGTTCAACGTGGACATCTACGACGTCCAGAACCGCCTGTGGAAGACCGACTATGCCCTGATTACGCCGCTGCCGATCAACGATCACGAAAAGGCGGTGGTGCCGGGCAGCTTCAACGAAGTGATGGTTGACCTGCAGAACGCGCACATGAGCACCAGCGAGATCTACGCGGAGCTGACGGTCAACAAATTCGCGCCGCAGAAATACTGGAACGCGCAGACGCTGGCCTTCCCCTCGGGCCTGGCGCAAATCATGCAGTAGCGGACGATTGCCGCAAAAGAAAAGGGCAGGAAGGCCTCTTCCTGCCCTTGATGCCTTGGGGCAAGCGGCGCCTACACCAGGTTGAACTGCTTGCACAGCACCGATGCCACCACCACCTGGCCGTTGTAGCGCATCGGGTACTTGCACGTGCACAGGTACTCCGCGGCGGCCGCCGGGATGTCCATCGAGTGGAAGATGCTCATATCGAAGCCATACTTGGCGGTCTGGATCTGCACCCGCTCGGTCAGCGTCGCGCCCGGATCCAGGCCGATAAGCGGGATACCCATCTCCTCGGTCTCCAGCGAGGTTGCCTTGGTGAAGCGATCCAGTGCCGCCTTGGTCAAGGGATAATGCGGTCCGGTGCCGCCCCGTCCTCCGGGCAGGCCCGAATCAGAATAGGCTGCGGCGGAGGTGGTGTTGATGATCACGCCGCTCTTCTGCTTCGCCATCACCGGCAGGCAGATCTTGGTGGCGATAATGGGTGCCATCACGTTTGCGGCCAGGTACTTGTCCCACAAGTCGAAACTGATGTCGAGAAACCTGTCGAAATGTCCTTCGCCGACGTAACGGGCGTTGTTGAGCAGGAAATCCACGCGCCCGTATTTCTCCAGCGCCGTATGGCACAGATTCTCGACGTCCTTGCGCACCGTCAGGTCGCATTTGACCGGCAGCGCGTCGACGCCCAGCGCGCGGATTTCGTTGGCCGTCTCCGTCAATGAGCCGGGCCATTCGCTTTCATTGGCGCCCACCGTGCGCGCTGCCAGCACCACGTTGACGCCGCGCCGGGCCAGCCGCAGCGCCATCTGCTTGCCCATCCCGCGGCTGGCGCCGGTGATAATCGCTACTTTTCCTTTTTGATCCATACGTTTTCCCCGCTCGTTTCCTCGCTTAAGTGCGGTCCATGCGCAGGCGGGTCAGCTTCAGCGTCTTGATGCGCCATCTGCCGCCGGCCTGCTCATAGGTCTCGTGATAATGTCCGTAGCCGTGCAGGGTGGTCTTGCCGTCGGGCCATTGCAACTTGTCTTCCATCGCCCAGATGCCGCGCGCGGTCGTCTCCGATGTGAGCTCGATCTCGGGCATATGGCCGTGATGCACCGTTACTACCCCCTCCAGCACCTTGCTGACGAAGGGGATGATGTTGTCGCGCCCCTTGATTAAGGGAATGGCCTCGGTGCTGCCCGGCGGGCGCTCTTCGCTGACGTCCATCGTCGCGTCGGCGGCGAACACCTCTTCCCACCCGCTCCACTGCTTGGTGTCCATGCAGCGGAAATAGCGCGCCTTAAGCTGCTTAATCTCCTCGATTGCGGCCAGCCGTTCAAGCTCGGTCATCGTGGCACCTCCTTGCGGTCGGCAATCCCGTTCTTGCTCAGTCCTGCTCCAGCCACATGTCGGGTTCGGTGATGACGCCGTTGCGCGCGAAAATCGCGTCGATTTCCTTCATGTCGGCCTCCGAAATCGTCCAGCCCAGCGCCCCGACGTTGTCGTTGACCTCGTTTTCGTTGCGGCATCCCACCAGCGCCGTGCTAATCACCGGATTGCTGGTGGTCCAGCGTAGCGCAAGCTGCGGCAGACTCTTGCCGTAGCGCTTCGCGATGCCCTTGAGTTCCTCGACTGCGTGGATGTTCTTGACGAACTGCTCGGGGCCGAACAGATGCTGGAACAGGTTGATGTTGCCCAGCCGGCCGCGCCGCGAACGCCAGTCGTCGGAGTCGAAATTCATCTCGGCGCTGAAGGTTCCGCTCAGCATCCCGTACGCCAGCGACCCGTAGGCCATCACGCCGATTCCGTTCCTCTGGCAGTAGGGAAAGATTTCTTTTTGCATGCGCCGGTCGAACATGTTCCAGCAGTATTGCACCACGTCGATGCGCCGCGTCTTCATCGCCCGTTCGATCTGCGACAGCCGGTAATTGGACACTGCCACCGCGCGCGCCTTGCCCTGCTTGACCACGTCGTCCATCGCCTGCATCGTCTCTTCGAAGGGCGTGTTTACGTCGGGCCAGTGCACCATATAGACATCGACGTGATCGGTGTTGAGGTTGGCCAGGCTCTTTTCCAGCGACGCCATCAGCCGTTTGCGGCTGCTGTCGCGATAGTTGGGCGCGTCGGGATAGCCGACGCCGAATTTGGTCGTGATTATCGCCTCGTTGCGCCGCCCGCCCAATGCCTTGGCCAACGAGCGCTCCGAGGCGCCCATGCCGTACGCTTCGGCGGTGTCGAAACAATTGATTCCGAGGTCAAGTGCGCGGTTAACCGCCTTGATGAAGTCCTTTTCCTCGATGCTGCCGTAGCCGCCACCGATTTCCCAGCAGCCGATGCCGATGGCGGAGATTTGGATACCGGTCTGGCCGAATGGACGATATTCCATGGCGCGTCCTCCTTTTGCCGATGCTGGCGGCACGCTACCACAACCGTGCCGCCGGCGGGTAGCATCGGGCACAGCGCCCGCCTGCGTGCGCGGCCCTTTTCTTTTCTAATCGGAAGATCGCTTATTTCATTCATTGGACGCGCAATTGTGCAAGCTTTTGGCAGCGGCTTAAATACCAGTGCAAATGGGCAGCCATTTTACCTTTTCATGATTTTCTACTCTATTCTAGATTATCCTTAACCGTTCAATATTTGCTTGCAATTGGCTTTTAAATTCCGTATGTTTGACCGCAATTTTGCCAAGGTTTGGAGTCCCGCAAGGGGCAAATGTCAGAAAACATGGCTCGCGCTCCGCCATCGCCAATCCGGTTTTCCTTTTTTTCCTTTTTTTTCAAGACTGCGACCATGCTCGTCCTTAACCTTCCCATTAAGGAAGAACGATGAGGATTCCGATATGAAGCGGAATATCGCGTACGGTGTCGTGAATCTGATCGGATTGGCGCTGTTAGTTGCAGGTTCAGCGCGGCGAGCGAATGCCGCGCCAGTCCAGCGATTGGCTGCGGACTTTCAGAATACCGGAAGCGGCGCTAATGAAATCGCCACCACCGCAACTCCGGGGTCGGGCGGACTGCTCGTCTACCAGAAAACGCTTTCGATCCCGTTCAGCGTCGTCTACATAACTTTTTCGGCTCAGGGCGACACCCATAACGGCTCGGCTCTCCTGATGCAGGCAGCGGTGGCCGATGCCGCGGGCAACGAGACAATCTGCCAACCGATGGCCGGGCAGACTGGCACAGGCGGCGGAGGACCCTCGGTGTTCCCAGGGTGGATGACCCTGCTGAAGTTGCCGGTAAGCAGTGCCGACGTGGCGGCGGAAAGCAACAACTGCAACGACGGCGGCGGCGGCCCCGCCGACTGCCACGACAACGCGATCATGTTCTCGTGCTGCGCGCTGATCCGGCCCGATACTGCCAGTCCGCCCACCAGCCACACCGTCAAGATCAGGCTCGCCGACTTGCCCGGTGGCGACACCAACGTTGCATTTTATGAGCGGTCAACGATCTATATCGATGCGTCGCCCAACCCCGGCGGCAGCCTCTGCACCGGCGTCGGAGTTCCAACACCTAATTGACGTGCCGCTGAAATTCTGAGCGCCGCGGGCGCCGGCGCGCCGCTACAGCAAGGCTGTGGCGGCGCGCCGCTTTTAGCTTGCCCGTGATGTTTGATGTGCAAAAGCGGCTGCTATTTAAGGCCCGCCACAAAGCTGCGCAGCGCGGATGCGACTTCGTCGGGATTGTCGAGCATCACGTTGTGCTGGGCGTTGCTGATCACCACCGCTGGCCCGGCCTTGGCCAGCGCCGTCAGCTTGATGGCGTCCTCTTGCGACAGATGCACACTGCGGTCGCCGCGCATCACCAGCGCCGGGCATCGCAGCCGCGCGGCGTATTCCATTACCGAAATGTGCCAAATCCCCGCCATCGCCAGCCGCTCGGTTTTGTTGACCCACATCCCGTCGGGTTCCTGGCGGAAGCTATGCCGCGCCACATGGGCCAGCACCTCGGGGGCGGCGCCAATCGGAGGAAAAATGAGACGATAGGATTCGCAGGCTTCTTGCAGCGTGGCGAAGCGCCGATGCGGGCGGCTGTTGCGGTGCGAGGCACGTTCGAGCAACTCCGGCGGCCAGTGGATGCGCGGCTCCACGATCACGATCCCGGCGATGCTCTCGGGATGGGCCGCCGCATAGGGCAGCGCCACGAAGCATCCGCCGGAATGGCAGACCAGCACCGGCTGGCCGTATCCCCACTGCTGCAGCGCCTGCTCCAAATCCGCGACGTGCGCTGCGATGCTGTAATCCTCGCCGGGCGCGCGGTCGCTGTCACCGTGTCCGCGCAGGTCGAGTGAGAAGCATCGGTGTCCATTGAGGCGCTGCCCGACGAAATCCCACCAATGGGCATGGGCGGCGCCGCCGTGAATGAACAGGATGGGCGGCGCGCCCTCGCCACCGTAGTCCAGGCAATTCAGGCGCACGCCGGCGCCGGGCAGGTCGAACTTTCTCATACGCTCTTTGCGCTATCCGATGGCATCGCGCCATTCAAGCGCTGCGGCTTGCGGCGCCGCCGTTTCGCGGCTTAGACAGCTGGCGCGCGGCCGCAGCAGGCGGCGGTGAGGAGAGAACCAATGCGGCCGATCAAATTTGACGTCCACTTGCCGGCGCTGGGTTTCAATCATGCCCGCACTTTTGCGCAACTGGCCGAAAGCCTGGGCTTTTATTCGGTCTCCTTCGGCGACCACTTCTTCATGAACATGACGCTGTCGCGCGCCGTGGCGCCCAGTCCCACCACGCCCAAGCTGGAATGCTACACGACCCTGGCCGCGCTGGCCGCCTTGACCAACAGGGTCCGCCTGCTCACCAATGTGACGCCGATGGGTTTTCGCACGCCCGCGCTGCTGGCCAAGATGTCCTCGACGCTCGACGTCATTTCCGGCGGTCGGCTGATCATGGGTTTGGGTACGGGCTGGCTGCGCCAGGAGTTCGACGCCTGCGGCATCGATTTTCCCGACAAACCGCGAGCGCACCGAGCGCCTGGCGGAAGGAGTAGCGATCCTGAAGTCGATGTGGACGCAAGCGCACACCAATTTTGACGGAAAATACTACAAAGTGATGGGTGGGGTGAATTTTCCCAAGCCGCTCCAGAAGCCGCATCCGCCGATCATGCTGGGCGGGTTCCGCAAACCAATCATCGAACTGGCCGCGCGCCAGGCCGACATCGTCAACCTGGTGCCGCCCGGCCGCTCCGACATGGGCCAGCTCAACTACGACGCCGCGCGCTTCAAGACCAAGCTGGCGGAGCTTAAAAATCACGTCCGCGCTGCCGGCCGCGATCCTCGCGCGATCGAGCTGTCAACTTTCTCCTTCGTGCTGATCGCCCGCGACAAGCGCGAGACCGACGCAATGCTCAACTCGGTGGCCGACAGTGTCGGGTTTGCCAGTGCGCAGGTGCTCCAGTCGCCGATGGTGCTGGCAGGCACGCCGACCGAGCTGCGCGGCCTGATCCGCCACTGGATCGAGGAGCTGGGTACGACCTTCTTCTGCTGCGTGTTTCTCAATCGCTCCTCGATGAAGCTGTTTGCCGAGCAGGTGATGCCGGAATTCGCGGCCGGATAAGCATGAGGGCCAGGAGGGGCGCGTATTGAGTCTATTCGATCAGGGCGTCCTCGCTTAGTTGTTTATCGGAATTTTACGGTTAATGCGGGTCAGGAACTTGCCATCGCGCTCGACTTCGCGGTCGATCGCGGCAAGCTCGTTGGGCGTCAGCAAATGCAATGTGCCCTTGTAGGTAAGTTCAACATGCCCGTCGCCGCTGCGGTAGCTGTATGCATACACGCGGGCGGCCAGTTGTTGGGGGTTGATCAGGGTCAGCCGCGTTACTTCCTGTTGACGCTGGGGTGGTGCGCAACTTTTGCAGATCGAGTCGATGCGGAACTCGATGCTGCGGGAATTCAGAACCTTTACCCCGGTCTTGACCACAGGCCACTGCGGGTTGCCGTACACATTGGTTTTGATAAACACCACGCCATTGCGTTCGCCAAAGTAGTAGCTGTCGGGGACCACCGCCATCGTTACTTCTCTCATCTCGCCGGGAGGCGCTTGAACCCGCAAATGCCCGCCCCAGCTTCCGACGAAGCCGCTATCGGCTTTGGGCAGGTACATCAGGTTGGCTGATGGCAAATCCGTGCTGGCGGCGTGCCAGCTATGAGGACGCACCGACGGGGCGGCCTCAAGCAGTTCCGCGCTTTGCCGATGGCCTGCAAACCAGACCGCGGCCGCGACCGCCAGGATAGCGGCCAGGCAAGCAGCCGGAATCAGAAACAGCTTTTTGAGCGGCGAAGATTCGGGGTCAGCCGTGAACGAGCCGGCGCGTGCACCGCAGCGCGGGCAGTTTGCCCCGTATGAACCGACATAGCGCCACATTTGGTACAAAACATCGATCCAGGGCCATGCAGCTTCTAGCCGCAGGCAACTCCCGTAAGGATGGATTCATTATACACCACCGGTGGCCGGCGCGAGCCAGCCTACGCCGAACCCATGTTGTGGTCGCGAGACTCAACGCCGTGCCTGGGTCGAGCCCGGGCTCTCAATCGTGTAGCGGACAATCTCACCGTCGCTCAGTTCGGTGCTGAAGACGCTGACGACCAGGTCGTCGGTGGTCAGCCCCGACGTGATTTCCGCGTAATTCGGCTGGATGATCCCGGTCGAGACCGGGGTCCTTACCAACCGGCCGTTTCTGACCGTGAAGACCACCGTCCGTCCGGCCTCGTTGCCAACGGCCCGCGCGGGCAAGCGCAGGGCGTGCGGGTGGGAGAGCAAGTCCAGCTTCACGCGCGCGTACATGCGCGGATAAAGTACGCTGCCGGGATTGGCGATGTCGATCTCGACCAGCATCGTGCGCGTCGTCAGGTCCAAGGCCGACGCATAGCGCGTGACCGAGCTGCTGACCACGTAGCCCGGCACTTCGTCGAAGCTCAACGTCGCCGGTGTGCCCTGCCGGATGTAATGGCACCATTGCCCGGGCACGTACACATAGACGCGCAGCTTGTCCAGCCGGGCGATGGTGAGAATCGGACCGCCGCCGGTGCGGTGTCCGCCGGCGCCTTCGGTGGCCCCGGGAGAGATCAGCGCGGAGCTTTCGTCGACGCCGATATCGCCGCCGCCAGCGCGGACCAGCGCGCCCGGGTCGGCGAAGCGTCCCGTGATGACGCCGTCGAAGGGCGCGACGATCTTCGTATAGCCGACCATTGTCTCCAGCGTCTGGACCGCGGCCTGGGCCTGTCTGTAGGCGGCATAGGCCGCATCGACGTCCTGCTGCGCCACCAGCCGTTTGTCGGATTCTTGCACCCGTTTGATGCGCTCGTAGGTGATTCTCTGGATCGCCAGATTGGCCCGGGCCCGCGCCAGGTTGGAATCGAGCTCCGGCACTTCGATGATCGCGAGCACCTGGTCGGCCCTTACGCGATCGCCCTTGTCCACCGCCATTGACTTGAGGTAGCCGGTTACCTTGGCGTGCAGCGCCGCTTCATAGAATCCGACCAGATCACCGGGCAGTTCAACGCTCATGGTCATCGCGCCGCGCTGCGGATGAATCACGCGCACCATGGGATCGGGTGGCGCTGGAGGACGCGAATCGTCCTGGCGGCAAGCACCGAGCATCGCAGCCCCCAGTACCGCGAGCAGCGTTACCAAGCGCGCTTTCGATGTTACGTATCGCCCCGCTCCTGTGTCCCGATGAATCATCTTGGTGATGCGCTCCGTGACCGCAAGCTCACAGGTTTTCATCTGTGCGGTCCTGCGCCGGCTTTGCCTTCAGCGAATAGAAAAGTTCCCACAGACTCGGCACAAGAAACAGGGTCATGACCAGGGAGACGGCGAGGCCGCCGATTACCGAGCGGGCCAGAGGCGCCGAGGCTTCGGAGCCGGCTTCCAGCTTCATAGCCAGCGGCGCGAGGCCGGCGATCGTGGCGAAGGAAGTCATCAGTATCGGGCGCATCCGGACGCGCGCGGCCTCCACCGCGGCGTGGCGCAGGCTTTGTCCTTCACGGCGCCGCTCGTTGGCGAAATCGATCAGCAGGATGGCATTGGATACGACGATTCCAATCATCACGATCACACCCATCATCGACTCGATATTGATCGTCGTGTTTGTTGCCCACAGCATCCATACCACACCGATCATGCCCATCGGCACCGAGAAGAGAAAGATGAACGGATCCAGCCAGGAACGGCTCTGGGCCACGCCGACCAGGTAGACGACCATCACGGCCAGCAGGAAGCCGCCTCGCATGCTGGCGAAAGTCTTTTGCATATTTTCCACCGAGCCGCGGAAATACACCGTGATGTTAGGCGGCGGCTGCAGATGGGAAAGCGCACCCCTAACCGCGTCGAGCGTGCCGCCCCAGTCGCTGGTGCGGGGCGAAATCAGGACGTCCACCACGCGCTGGATGTTGTAATGGTCGGCTTCGGAGGGATAGCGCGTACGCCTGAGTGTGGCGACTTCGCCCAGCAGTATCGACTGTTCGTGGCCCCGCGCACCGTCGCGCCGCGCCGATGCGCCGCTGTAGTGATAATCCTCGAAATTCGACGCAAGACGGGTTCCCACGGGAATGTCCATCAGGGTCTGGAACGAGTCGATATCGTGCTCGTGGTACTGGGCGCTCAGGTAATAATCGTCGCCGTTGCGCGGATCGATCCAGATCGAAGGCTGAATCATGTCGTTGCTGTTAAGCGCGGTGATCAGGTTAGTGATGACGGAGCGCTGCGTGATGCCGAGGCGAGCGGCTTTGGTGCGATCGACATCGATCTCAACGGTGGGATAGTCTGCGACCTGCTTGAGCATCATCTGCCCCACCTGCGGCAGCGTCCGCAGCCGCTCCTGGATTTGGCGCGCGAAGGCGAACATCGGCCCGTAATCCTCGGTCATTGGCGCGCTGAGCTGCACGTCGATCGGGGCCAGGGCGCCAAAGTCAAGGACGGCGTCGATGATGCTGCCGGAACTGAAAAATGTCCGTACCTCGGGAAGCTCGCGCTCAAGCGCCTCGCGCACCGCGCTCTCGTAGTAGGCCGTGGGGCGCCGATGCCCGCTGCGCAGCGCGACCAGCAACTGGCCGGTATCTTCCCCGGAGTTGGGCGTATACAGCGCCGAGACGTTGGGCACCACGCCCAGATTGGCAATCACGTTCTCCAGATCGCGCGGTGGAATGATGCGATGGATGATATCGTTGATGCGCCGGGCGGCGGCCTCGGTCAGTTCCAGACGCGTGCCGGCGGGTGTCGCCATGTTGATTACGAATTTGCCGGCGTCGGTCTGCGGGAACATCCTGGTGCCGAGGCGCGGAAACATCAGCATCGAGACCGCGAACAGCCCCATCGTCAAGCCAATCACGGCCGCCTTGTGGTTCATCGTGCGATCCAGCAGCACGGCGAAACGCGCGGCGAATCGCTCGTAGCCACGGTCGAAGGTGGCCAGCGGGCCACGGCGCATGTCCACGCCGCTCGCCCGCCGCTGCGCCGCCTCGTGTGCCTCTTGAGGGCTGAGCCAGCGGGCGCAGTAGATCGGTATGATCGACATCGAAACCATGTACGATGCCACCATCGCAAACAGCACCGCGAGGGCCAGCGCGATGAAGAGCTGCTTGCTCACCCCGTACAAGAACACCACCGGCAGGAACACCACGATCGTGCTAAGGGTCGAAGCCAGCACTGCATAAGTGACCTCCTCGGCGCCCTCGGCCGCCGCCTGCGGCGGCGTCTTGCCCAGTGCAAGGTGGCGATTGATGTTCTCGAGTACCACCGTGGAGTCGTCCACCAGCCGTCCGATGGCGAGCGTAAAGCCGCCGAGGGTCATGAGGTTGATGCTCTGTTTGCACACCGCCAGCCCGACCAGTCCCGCCAAAATGGACAACGGGATGGACAGGAAAATTGCGAACGTGGACCGAAAGCTGCCCAGGAACAAAAGGATCATCAGCGAGGCCAGCAGGGCACCGGAGAGCGCTTCGTGCTCCAGTGCGTGCACGGCGTTAAGTATGGTGTCTTCCTGGCTGAAGAGCGTTCCGACCTTCATGTTGGCGGGCAGACCGGTGACCAGCGAGATGGCGCTCTTGACCCCGTTGATAACTTCCAGCGTGTTGGCGCCGGTCTGCTTGAAGATCGGTATGTAGACCGACGGCTTTCCGTTAATCAGCACCTTGTTGTACTGGATCTGCGCCGCGTAGCGTGCCTCGCCCACGTCACGCAGATAGGCGGGAGCCTGGCCGGGGCCGATTTTGATCGGAACGTGGTCGAGGTCCCCGGGCGTGGGAATCTGTCCGTTGGCATAGATGTACCAATCGTAGGGACCGATCTTGGCATCGCCGGCCGGCAGAATCTGGTTGGTGGCGTTGATTGCGTTGGTGACATCGCGCAACGTCATACCCTGGGCCTGGAGCTTCTGGCGGTCCAGGTACGCCATGATTTGCCGGATCTTTCCGCCGAACGGGTAGGGCACCGATGCGCCCTGCACGGTCGCCATGAAGTTGCGCACGTTGTATCGAGCTGCATTCTGCAGTTCAGTCTCATCGTAGGGCCCCGATACCGTCACCAGAATGACCGGAATCGACGATGAGGCATTGTATTGCAGCACCAGCGGCGGCAGCGTGCCGGGCGGCATCAGGCCCAAATCGCCCATCGCCAGAGTCGCCAGATTGGCCGCGCCCACTCCGATATCGACGTCCGGGTGAAAGTACACGGTAATCGCGCTGACACCCGGGATGGACCGCGACTCGATGTGTTCAATGCCGTTGCCGAGCGTGAAAAACCGCTCGTAGCGGCTGGTGATGTCCTGCTCCATCGCCAGCGGCGCGAAGCCCGGATAAAAGGTCGCAACCACCGCGGCCTTGATATGCAGGCGTGGGAAGACGTCGATTGGCATCTGCTCGAACGCCATCACCCCGAGGACCGCGGTCAACAGTGCAATTACAATGATCAGATGCGGGTTGCGAAGCGAAAACCTTGGCATGGCTTCTACTGTGGCGGTATCCCGCCCCTCCCCTCTACGTATCGAGCGTGGCTTCCCCCCGGCGGCACATCTATCGGCCTAAGCCTTCAAGTACATTGAAACAGAATGGGCGTTGAAGGGAATCCAACTTTGGTTTCACCGTGCGCTACTTTGCGATACAAACGACGCTATGAAATGCACCCACGCCGCTGCGCTAGTCTTGGCCGCCTGGTATCTGCTGGTGGCGCCGACCACCAATGGCAAGACCAGAGTGGACGCCCCGATGAACCAGTGGAAACAGTCGGGCCCCTACGACAGTCAGGATGACTGCGAGGCAACCCGCAAGCAGATAGTGGCAATCGCCAGCGGCGTCGGTTCCAAGGCGCCGCCCGGCAGCGTATGGGCCAAGTGCCTGCAGGACAACGACCCCAGCCTCAAACCGAAGTAGGCACGCGATTTGCGCCCGTGGCTTAGCGGTTGCGATGGTCGCGCCGCAGGCCCGGGGTCTTGGGATGGGGATAGGGATGGGCGCTGGGGCCGGGCTTTTTGACTTCGACCTCCGCCATCCGCTGCTGATATTCCCTGGCGATGGCCGCCCATCGATCCTCGGCGTCATAGTCGAACGGGTCGAGCAGGCGGCTCTCCATGTCGCCGCCGTATTGCAGCGGATGGTCGAGGTACCAGCGCACGGTTCTTTGCACCGCTTCGACGCTGCCCACCACGTCGCGATAACCCAACTGATGGCGGAGCTTGAAAATGTCCACCATTCCGTGGTGATGCGGCAGCAGGGCGCCGGCGCGCACCGGCACGCTGCCCGGTACGCCTACGATCTCCAAGTCGTAGTTCATGGCGCGCGCGATCACCTCGACCAACTGCCGCATCGTCAGTTGAATCTCGTCGCCGCAGTTGTATGCCTGCCCGGCCGACGCGTGGGGCTGATCGACCGCGAGCAGCACCGCATGCGCCAGGTTCTCCGCGTAGCCGTGCGTCATCAGGGCCAGCCCGTTGTCGGGCAGCAGGATGAACTTACGCCGGTCCAGGATGCGCCGGATGATCGACCATTCGCGCGGCACCAACTGGTAGGGCCCGTACACGTAGGGGTAGCGGAAGATGGCCGCATCGGGATGGCAGCGCAGCACCTCGCGCTCGGTGGTCGCGATCAGGTAGCCGAAGCGTTCGTCCGCCTCGTTGTCGACCAGCGGCGCGTCCTCGGGAATCGGCACCGGCAATCCAGTCGGAAAATTCGCCTTTGAGTTATAATACCCGCGGTAGCAGGGCACGCCGCCGATCGAGATGAAGCGCGCCGTCTTTCCCACCGTCGCTTCGGCCACAAAGCGGATTCGCCCATAGGTCGCCAGCACCAGGTCGAAGCTGCGCCCGGCCAGCGCCTGATCCAGCGTCTGGCGAAAATGCGGGTCGGCGTGGATGTGCTCGATCTCGGCGCCGATCTCGGGAACTTCATGGGTGCCGCGATGCAGGATCGCGACCTCGTAGCCGCGCCGGCGCAGGCCGTTGACCAGAAAGGGTCCGGTGGGACCGGTTCCTCCTACTACCAGTGCCTTCATTGTCACTCCGCACGTCGCTGTCTGTCTGGCAGGATGAATTAGCCGTTTGCCCGCCGGGTTGCAAAGCCGCGCCCCGGGTGTAGACTCGCGGCGATCGGACACGCAGCCCGGAGGTTGACCATGAACAAGGCTCTGGCAGGCGTTAAGATTCTGGACCTTACCCAATTCGAAGCCGGCACCTCGTGCACGGAAATCCTGGCTTGGCTCGGCGCCGACGTCATCAAACTGGAAAGTCCCGGCGGGGGCGATCAGGGGCGCTGGATGGCGACTGAAAAGCCGGGCCTGGACTCCTACTATTTCATCCTGCTCAACGCCAACAAGCGCAGCATCACGCTCAATCTCAAGGACGAGCGCGGCCAGGCGATGTTCCTGGAACTGGTCAACAAGGTCGACGTGCTGGCCGAGAACTTCTCGCCCGGCACGCTGGAGAGCTTCGGGTTGGGCTACGAGGTGCTGCGCGCGGCCAATCCGCGGCTGATCTACCTGACCATCAAGGGCTTTGGCACCTACGGACCCTACAGCGAGTATAAGAGCTTTGACATGATTGCTCAGGCCACCGGCGGCGCGATGTCGATCACCGGTTTTCCCGGCTCACCGCCGCTCAAGCCCGGCCCCACCATCGGCGACACCGGCACAGGCATCCATGCGGCGCTGGGTGTGTTGGCCGCCTACATCCAGCGCGGTGCCACCGGCAAGGGGCAGAAGGTGGAGGTCGCGATGCAGGACGCGGTGGTCAACTACGTGCGGGTACCGATGATGGGCAGCTACGTGACGCAAAAGCCGGTGCGGCGGATGGGCAACAAGCTCGGCCCCGGCATCAGCGACATCTACAAGTGCGCGCCCGGCGGCGACGACGATTACGTGTTCATGCTGACCACCAACGAGGAGATGTGGCGCTCGCTGTGCGGCGCGATGGGCCGCCCGGAGTTGGCCGCCGACCCGCGCTTCGCCAATCCCAAGGCGCGTGCCAAAAACAACGAGGAACTGGCCGCGCTGCTCGATGAATGGACCGCGCAGCACACCAAGCACGAAGTGATGCAGATCCTCGGCAAGGCCGGCGTGCCGTGCGGCGCGGTGCTCAACACCATCGAGCTGCTGGAGAATCCGCATCTGCGCCAGCGGCGGATGATCGTCGATATCGAGCATCCCGCACGCGGCAAAATCTCCATCCCCGGCTGCCCGGTGCAGCTCGAAGACTCGCCGGTCGAGGTCAAGAGCGCCCCCCTGCTGGGCCAGCACAATGCCGAGGTCTACGGCCAGATGCTCGGGCTTTCGCCGCAGCAACTGGAAGACCTCAAGGTGCAGGGCGTCATCTGAGCCCCGAACGATGCCCTGTCTAGAAAAACGGCTCGTCGGGGTCCAATCCCAGCAGCAGACGGCCGCCGGGGCGATACATCCGCGGATGCACCACGCGATGCTGGCAGGCGGTCATGATGTCGCGCATGTAACGCTCCAGCGGATGGCTGCGGAAGATGGCGCTGGTGGCCGCCAGATCGTAGAGCACGGAGATCACCTGCTTGGCGGTCTGATGGCTGTGCACCATCATCAGCCGGTAATGGGCGCGCTGGCGGACCGAAGGCTTGTCGCCCTTGCATAGCGTCTCCCACAGCTCCTCCAGCGTGCCGTAGACATAATTGCGCGTGGCGGCGATCGACGCTTCTGCCCACGCGATCGTCTCCTGGGTGTGGGTATCGTCGCGCAGCAACACACGGCTGGGCATCAGCTCCTTGCGCCCGCACAACTCCAGCACACAGTCCAGCGCGCCGCGCGCAATTCCCAACGGCACACCCGCGTGGCAGACCAGGTAAATCGGCGCGAAGCGGTACAGCGCACCGGGGACGCGCGGCGGTTCGAGCACACTGACGCTTTCCTCGGCGGGGACGAACACGTTGTCGACGACAAAATCGTGGCTGCCCGTGCCGCGCATGCCAGTGGTGTCCCAGGTGTCGATGATGGTGACCTTGGAAGCGGGAATCAGCATCACGCGGGCCTTCTGCTGACCGTCGGGACGCAGCAGCGGCTTGCCGTCTTCGAACAGCACGCATCCGCACGTCATCCACGACGCATGCTGGCAGCCGCTGGCAAACCGGTAGCGGCCGCTGACGCGGAAGCCGCCCTCGACCACTTCGGCGCGCTGCGGCGGCCGGAGCTGGCCGGCGAAGACGCTGTCGACAGTGCCGAACAGGCGCTGCGCGACGGGTGGATCGAGGAAGGCCGCCATCGGACCGCCGGCGATCGCGATCATCGCCAGCCATCCCACCGATCCTTCCATGCGCGACAGCTCCTCGACCACACGCACTTGTGTCATTGGGTCGAACTCGCCGCCGCCGTAAGCGCGCGGCACCGCCATGCGGAAGATTCCCGCTTCCATCATCGCCCGCGACAGCTCCGGCGGCATGCGCCGCTCCGCCTCCATGCGGTCGCGGGTCTCCACGATCAGCGGTTCCAGCGATTGTGCGGTGGCGAGAATTTCTTGTGGCGTTGGGGACATCGTTTGCCTCTGTGTTGGCATGGGACTCGTCTCAGGGCATGGCGGCGCTGACCGTCGGGCAAAATCGCCGGGCCGCGATTATTTCAAGGTTTACGCCGCGAGCGCAAACCCCGGCGGGTTGCAATTCGAGGTGTCGGCGGTAAACTCGCCACGGTCGACGCGCTTGCTGACCTGACCGCAAAGTGCAATCCGGAGGCGGCCATGCGAGGGCAGTTGCCGCAGACTTATGTTTCCGCCGACAGCCACGTCATCGAACCGCGCGACCTGTGGCTGACGCGGATGGACCGGCGATGGCGCGAGCGCGCTCCGCGCGTCGAGTCGCGCGCCGATTCCGACTACATCGTCATCGACGGCCTGACCTCGTGGCCGCTCGGCCTTGAGGGAACGATGATCAACGACAAGATCGCTGACCGCATCAAGGACAAGGGCGGCAAGCGCCACGAGGAGGGCCGGCCCGGCGGCTGGGACCCGCACGCGCGGCTTGCCGATCAGGATCTCGACCACATCCGCGCGGAGATTCTGTATCCGGGTCTGGGTCTGGGCCTGTTCGGCGCACCCGACCCCGAATATCAGATGGCCTGCTTTCGCGCTTACAACGACTGGCTGGCGGAGTTCTGCGCCGTCGATCGCAACCGCCTGGCCGGAGCCGGCGTTTTGCCGGCCAAGGGTCCGATCGAAGCGATCGCGCAGGAGGCTAGGCGCGCTGCCGGCCTGGGTTTGAAATCGGTAATGATGGTGGCCGAGGTGCCCGAACGTCCCTATTCATCGGCCGAGTACGATCCCCTGTGGGCGACGCTGCAGGAACTGGGCCTGCCGGTGGCGATTCACATGGGCACCAGCAGCGGCGCGCAGGTGGCCGAGCGCATCAAGGCCTTCGGGATTTACGGCAAGCACCTCGTTGACAACAAGATCGGCAAAGGTATCCGGCTGGTCGGCGAGCTGATTTTCGGCGCGGTCCCGCAGCGCTTTCCCGGTCTGCGCTTCGTGATCGTCGAGGGCGGAATCGGATGGATCGCCAGCCTGTTGCGCTTCATGGACCATTGGTGGCAGGACCATCGGCGCTGGATGGAGCCGCGGGTGGAGGAGGTGCCGAGCTTTTATTTCGCGCGCAACTTCTGGGCCACGTTCGAGGATGACCGCCCCGGTATCCTGACCCGCGAACTGCTCAACATCGACCACCTGATGTGGGGCTCCGACTATCCGCATACCGAGGGCACCTTCCCCAACTCGCGCGAGCAGATCGCGCGCGACTTCAAAGGCGTCGCGCCAGGACAGGTGCGCAAAATGGTGTCTGACAACGCCGCACGGCTCTACGGATTTCCGCCCTAACGAACCAGGAGGACACAGATGAAGGCATGTGTGTTCAAGGCGCCGGGCGCGCCGCTGGAGGTCACCGAAGTGCCTGACCCGAAGGCCGGACCGGGCGAGGTTGTGGTGCGGGTCAAAGACTGCGGTATCTGCGGTTCCGATCTGCACGCGGCCCAATGGAGCGTGCTGCCTGCCGGCACCGTCATGGGACATGAGTTTTCGGCGGTGGTTGACGAATTGGGCCCCGGCGTGACCGGCTTGCAGGTAGGTGACCCGGTAATGGTCGTGCCGATGATTCCGTGCGGCGAATGCGACTTCTGCCGCACCGGCCAGGCCCTGCTGTGTAGCCATCGCACCGGAATTGGATTCGAGGCGCCCGGCGCATACGCGGAGAAAGTGCGGACGCGGCCGGGCGCATTGCTCAAGATGCCGCCCGGCTTGAGCCATCGTGCCGCAGCCACGGTCGAACCATGCGTGGTGGGCCTGCACGGTCTGCATCGCGCCCTACTTCAAGTAGGAGAGACCTGCGTCGTGATGGGGGCCGGACCGATTGGACTGATCACGACGATGTGGGCGCGCTTTGCCGGGGCGCGTGCCGTGGTGGTGTCGGAAATGGCCGAGGGACGCCGCGCGATGGCGCTCAAGATGGGCGCCGACGCGGCCGTTAACCCCCGCGAGCACAGCCCGGTCAAGGAGCTGGTCAAGATGACGGGGGAGGGACCCGACGTGGTCTTTGAATGCATCGGCGTTCCCGGCACCATCGACGAAGCGATCCGCTACGCGCGCAAGGGCGGACGCGTGGTGGTGATCGGCGCCTGCGGGGAGCCTGACAAATTCACCCCGATCCGCGCCCTGCAGCGCGAAGTCGACGTGCGCTTCAGCAACGGCGCCGAGCTGCGCGAGTTTCAAACCGCGATGGCACTGCTGGCGTGCGGGCGGATTTCGACCGAGCCGATGATCACGCATACGGTGGGAATCGACGAACTGCCGCGGGCCTTTGCCGCGCTCTCGCATCCTAACGACCAGTGCAAGGTAATGCTCGAGTTCTGAAGCCGCACAGCGGCAGACGAGGATCATATGGCGCCATCCGCGCAACCCTCCGCCAGCGGGCTGCTCATCTCCGCCGACTCCCACGTGGTGGAAGCGCCCGAAGTCTTCGCGGGCCTCGATAAACGCTTCGGCGATGAGGCGCCGCGCATCGCCAGCGTGGACGGGTGCGTCGATACGATGGTTATACCGGCGCGGGCCATGCGTGCGGTGTCGGCGGCGGAACTGGGTATCGCGGGCCGGCGCCTGGATGCGGGCCGGCGCCTGGAGCGCCGTCCCGGTCACAAGCCGGCGCCCGAAGACAAGAACGACCCGTACATCAAAGCCATTTTGGAGCGCGGCTTTGCGGGTCTGCGCGAAGGTCTGCGCTGCGGCGCAGCGCGCGCAAGCGATCAGGCGCAGGACGGAATCGCGGCCGAGGTCCTGTATCCGAGTTTCTTCTTTTCCATTTTCGGGCTCGACAATCCCGCGTTGGTCGCTGCCTGCTTTCGCAATTACAACGACTGGCTCGTCGATTATTGCCGCCCGGCCGGCGCGCGGCTGGTTGGTCTGGCCCTCATCCCGTTGCACGATCCGATGCTTGGGGCGCAGGAACTCCAGCGGGCCTTGCGAATGGGCCTTCGCGGCGGATGCATCCCGTGCACCGCGCCGGTGGAGCGGCCTTATCGCGATCCTGCCTATGAGCCCATCTGGGCCGCGGCCGAAGAAGCCGGTTTTCCGCTTGCCATGCACGCCGGCACTAACGGTCCGCGGCGGCGTGCGATCGGGGCGAACCCCAACTTCGACTATCTGATTGCCTACGCGGGTGCGGCGGTTTCGATCCAGCAGACACTGGTCGAGTTGATTTGCCAGGGCGTCGCGCATCGCCATCCCCGGCTCAAATTCGTGGTCGCGGAGTTCAACGCCGGATGGATCGGGCATTGGATGGATCGGCTTGATCAGGCTGTACGGCGCACTCCGGAGGCGGCGGCCGACTGCCTCGACCTGTTGCCCAGCGAGTACTGGCGGCGCCAGTTCTTCGCCACCTTCGAAGACGACCGCGCTGGCGTGCTGACGCGTGAAATGGCCGGCGTCAGCAACCTGCTGTGGGCCAACGACTATCCGCATCTGGATTCGACCTGGCCCTGTTCGCACGAGATCCTCGACGAAATCATGCACGGCGTACCCGACGGCGAGCGGCACGCCATGACGCACGACAATGCCGCCGCACTTTACCGCCTCACGCAGGGGTAGGATACTAACCCGGAGAAGGAATCAGGGCGGTTGCGGAAAGGCGCAATTCGCGGCGAAAATCGCGGGCAGCCAATAGGCCTGATTTCGCGTCCGCCGGTGAAGTAGGCGGCTCGCATGGTGCTGGAGGATTATCGCAGGAAACGGCGCTTTCACGTGACCGGCGAACCCGCGGGCGATGCCCCCGTGCGCCGGCGTCCGATCAAAGCGCTCGCCTACGTTATCCAGAAGCATCGCGCCTCCCATCTGCACTACGACTTCCGCCTGGAATGGAACGGGGTGATGCTGTCGTGGGCGGTGCCCAAAGGGCCGTCGCTCGACCCTTCCGTCAAGCGCTTGGCCACGCCCGTGGAGGACCATCCGCTGGAGTACGCCGACTTCGAAGGCGTGATTCCGCCGGGCGAATACGGCGCCGGCACGGTGATGGTGTGGGATAAGGGCACCTGGGTGCCCGAGGTTCCTGACGTGGACGATGCGATGCGCAAGGGTGAGCTGAAATTCACGCTGCGCGGCAAAAAGCTCAGAGGCTCCTGGGTCTTGGTACGCACCCGCGGCTTTGGCCGGAGCCCTCGCCCCTCCTGGCTGCTGGTCAAGCATCGCGACCGTTATGCCGCCAGCGCCGACATCACGGTCGAGGCGCCGCGCTCGGTGCTCTCCAACCGCCTGCTGGCCGACATCGCGCGCGAGGAAGGCGGCGACGTTGCCTTGGCGGCGAGCGGGGATCCCTGAACCGCAGTGCCAATCACATCGGGCAGGCTCGGGCGGCTTGCCGCCGCCAGCCGGCGCGGCGCGGACCTCGTGTTCAGCTTCGAAAGCTCGGATTTGGTCCTCACTCCGCTGGGGCCCAACATCATCCGCCACACCTGGGTTCCCACGCATTGGCGGCTTCATAAGCCGCCACCCGCGCAGGCACAGGCGGCGGTTGGCACGCAAATGCCCGCCGCCCAATTCAGCGAACTTGCCGAAAGCCGCGATCGGGTCAGCGTCCGCTGCGCGGACCTGGTGGTCGAGGCGGCACGCGATCCGTTCCGCCTGCGTTATTGCACGGCCGGCGGCAGCGTGCTGCTCGAAGAAGCCGCGCAAGGGGGATTGTCCTGGTCCTACTGGGAGTACGAGCTGCGCTACCAAATGACAGCCGAGGACCACTTCTATGGCCTGGGACAGCCCGACCAGCTCGCCCCCGACCTCGGCGTGGACCATCGCGGATGCCGGCGCGAGATCTGGAATCAGCACACTCCGCCGGCGGTGACGGTTTTCCCCGCGTTTGTCAATCCGCGCGGCTATGGCCTGCTGGTGGATAATCCCTACAAAGCGGTATGGGACTTCGGCAGCAGCGATCCGCGAACCTTTTCCTACGCCGCGCGCGGCGGCGGACTGCAATACTACTTCTTTCACGGCAACGGACTGGCGGCTTTGCTGCGCACCTACCTGGAGCTGACCGGCTTCCCGCCGCATCCGCCGCGCTGGGCGTTGGGGATGCTGCAGTCGCGCTACGGCTATCGCAACTGCGCCGAGCTGGAGGAGATTGCCCGGACCCTGCGCGCCAGGCGCCTGCCCTGCGACGCGTTGATTCTCGACCTGTTCTGGTTCGCGCAGATGGGCGACCTGGCGTTCAATCCCGCTGCCTGGCCCGACCCGCCGCAGATGATCGCCCGCCTTCGCGAACAAGGCTTTCGGATAGTACTGATCGAGGAGCCATACATCACCGAGCAAAGCTCCAATTATGCCCAGGCGGTGGCGCGCGGGCTTGTGGCGAAACATTATGACGGCTCGCCCTACATCTTCGATTTCTGGCCCGGACGTTGCGCGCTGCTCGACTTCTCCAATCCCCGCACGCGCGACTGGTGGACGGAGCGCCATCGCGCGCTGCTCGAGATGGGAGTTGCCGGATGGTGGACCGACCTCAATGAGCCGACGCGTCATTTCGAGGACATGGCGCACCACGGCGGCAGCGCCGCAGCGGTGCACAATCTGACCGCGCTGTGGATGCATCAGGCCATCGCGCGGGCGCATGAGCGATACGCACCCGGCCGGCGCGTCTTCATCCTGAGCCGCTCGGCTTATCCCGGCTCGCAGCGCTACGGTGCAGCGCTGTGGTCGGGCGACGTGGACATGACCTTCGCGGCGCTGCGCAAGCAGGTCGCAGTGGGGCTGTGCGCGGGGATGGCGGGGATGGCGTTTTGGGGGTCGGACATCGGAGGCTTCGGTTTTGCGGGCCGTTGCACGCCTGAGCTTTACATCCGCTGGTTGCAGTTGGGTGCTTTCTCTCCGCTGTGCCGGCCCCACGGCGATCAAGGCCAACTGCGCGAACCGTGGCAGTTCGGACCGCGATGCGAAGCGATTTGCCGGCGCTACCTCCAACTCCGCTACAGTTTGTTGCCGTATATCTACAGTTGCGCGCACCAGGCGTGCACCGACGGCCTGCCCCTGATGCGCCCGCTGGCGCTGGAGTTCCCTGGCGACCCCGCCGCCCTCAACCTCAGCGACCAGTACCTGTTCGGCCCCTTCATCCTGGTGGCCCCGGTGTTGGAGGAAGGGGCAACCCGCCGCACGGTCTATCTGCCGGCCGGCGCCTGGATTGACTTCCGCACCGATCGAGTCATCCAAGGGCCGAGGTATGTTGAGGTTGACGCCCCGCTCGACGTCCTGCCGCTGTTCATCCGGCAGGGTGCGATCATCCCGATGGGTGCGCCGATGCAGCATTGCACGCAGCAGGCGCCCGATCCGCTGACGCTTGAAGTCTACCGCGGCGCCAACGGCTCGTTTGTGTTGTACGAAGACGACGGTGAAACCACCGCCTATCGCCACGGGGAGTATGCGGAGACCCAGCTTGAAATGCGCTGCGATGCGGATTCCACAACCTGCCTGATTGGCGAAGCGCGAGGCTCGTTTGACGGATATCGGGCCCAACGCACGATGGTGCTGAACGTCCACCGGCAGGGTAGCGTCAAACTGGTCAGCCGCAACGGCGCGCCGTTGCTTGCGGCATCTGACCAAGGGGCGCTGGAACGAATGGCAGCGGGATGGTGGTGGAAGGAAGCGACGCGGCTCCTGACCGTCAAGTTCGAGCACGGACCGGGAGCGTCGATTATCCGCATGGCATGAGGTGGACGATCGGTGCCGGGATGCACGTTCAAAGAAGCGGCGCACCCCAAGCCGGTCGGTGCAAAGTGGGTTCGGGCTGAATCGGTTGCAGCCGCGCCAGTGCGAAGACCGGTCGCGACGCCTTGATCATTAACTGGCGTTTTTGGAATGAGTCGCGCCCGCGCTGGGTGGCTGCGGTTACAAACCGTACTTTTGGATCTTGGCGTAAAGCTTTTTGCGCGAGATGCGCAACAGGTTGGCGGCATGCACTTTGTTGCCGCCGGTGCTCTCCAGCGCTCGCTTGATCAGAGTGCGCTCGGCTTCCGCGAACGTGGTAACCGGCGGCCGGGCGGCCTCGGCAGCGGCGGAGTCGGCGCGCCGGCGTGCAATCGCCTCGGGCAGGTCCTCCAGCTCGATCACCGGATGGCGGCAAAAGGCCACCGCGTCCTCGACCACTTCGCGCAATTCCTGCACGTTGCCGGGCCACGAATATTCCGCCATCGCCGCCATCGCCTCGCGCGCAAATCCGGCCACTTGGCGCCCCAGGCGCCGGTTGGAGGCCGCGGTAAAATGCTCGATTAGCAACGGCAGATCCTCGCGGCGCTCGCGCAGCGGCGGAAGCTGCAGCATCGGCGCGTGCAGCCGCTCCAGCAGTTCCTTGTGCAAATGCCCGCGTTGGACCGCCTGATGCGGTTCGCGGCTGGTAGCCACGATCAATTGCACCCCATGACCGTGCCCGCTCCGGTCATCACCCGCGCCGCTTCCTGGCTCGCTTAGCAGACGCGCCAACCGCAGTTGGGTGGCGCTGCCGGCTTCGGTGACTTCATCGACAAACAAGGTGCCGCCTTGGGCGGAACGCAACATACCCAGATATTCTTCGCCGCCGTGCTGTGCGGGGTCGCGTGAATAGCCGAACAACTCGTCTTCGAGCAGTTCGGGCGGAAGAGCAGCGCAGTTGACGGCGACGAACGGTCCACCCGCGCGTGGACCGCTTTCATGCACCGCGTGTGCGACCAACTGGTGACCTGTGCCGCACTCGCCCACGACCAGCAGGCGGTCCGCGGCGGCCGACGCCTCGATATTGCTGTACAGCAGACGCATCGGGGCACTGGCGCCAACCAGGCCGGCAAAACGCGACCTGGCTGCTGCCGGAAGCAGCTCCGCTTCGCGCTCCAGCGCGGCGATGCGCTCTCCGGCCGCGGCTGAACCCGAACTGAGATACGCGTCGACCAGCACCCTGATCCGCAGATAGCTCAATTTTTCAAACTTCGCCCCAGGAAACTTTCCCGCCCACGGCCCCCTTTGTTCTAAAGCCGTAAACACGCATTGGTCGAAGAGGTGAAGAGCCGTGATGGCTTCTTCCAAGGGCATTCGGTAGCCTGCCAGCAATCTGCCCAGGCTCATCAAGTGGCGGGCGTACTCGCGCAGGTTGCGGTTGAGAAGGGCGGCTTTGGTGCGCTCGAACGCGGGTTCGAAAATGTGGGTGAAGTGGCTTTCCGACAGGCAGCGGCGGTCGCCAAAGTGAAGCGCGTAGAGCCGGTACCAAAGATGGACAATTTCGCGGCTCTGCTCCAGAATAAAACGCAGGCCCGGAGCCATTTCGTCAAGCTCCTGCTCGCTCAGGTCGAAGCTGCACGCACGGGCCCCGCCTGAGGAGTTTTCCACAGGCTGTGTGTAACTCTCAGGCGCCCCCTCAAGATGGCCCGACTCGCGCATATAGGCACCTCTACAGCGCCTGAGCCGGCATTACCATGACCCAGGGTCACCCTGGTTGGCACAGGAATAAATTTCGTCGTGTGGAAAAGCTGATGCGTTAAAAGGTTACAAGTCTGCCGTCTTCCGCAACACCAGCCGGCGCCCCTCGCGCCCCAACAGCCGCTCCTTTTCGAGCTGGCGAATTTCGTGTGTCACCTTGGGACGCGAGGCGCCCGTCAAGTCGGCCAGATCTTCGTGCGTCAGAGGTAAATCCAGCATCGTACCCTGGGGGTGAGAAACGCCGAAGCGCGCGCATAAGTCGCCGATCACTTCCAACAGGCGTTCACGAAGTGTCATGCCGCGACCCAACAGCGCCGCGGCCAGGCGGCCGTCGCGGGTTCCGAACAGAAAGGCAGTGGCGGCGGCAAAACGGCCAAAGGGCACGCCGAAGAGCACCTCGACCAGACGTCGATAGTTGATTTGCGCAATCACGCAATCGCGCACCGCGTCGCAGCGCAGCCGTGTTTGCAAAGGCTGCGGCAAAACCAAGGCATGGGCACAAATCTCACCCGGCCCGATTACCGCGAACAGTACGCGCCGACGGCGAGAGTCCAGATAGGTCAGGGTGACTACCCCTCGCAGAATCAGCAAAACCTCATCTGGTGTCTGGCCCTCGAAGAAGATGGTCTCACGCGCGGCATAGGTTCGGATCCTCAATTCGCGCTCCAGCGCCGCCAGCGTGCCGTTGGGGAAGTCCTTCAGCGAGGCGTTTTTCTGCAGCGCCTGCGTCAGCGTCCGATGCAGCAGAGCGGTGGTACCGGTCAGCCCGGAAGCCGCCAGCGCCGTTTTGCGCGTCAACGCCATTGCAGCCACGCCGCGGCAGGATGCATAGACTCATTCATCGGCACGGGGTCTCCGGCTGGCGCAGCAGCACTCATCGATGTTCATGAGTCCGCTTGAGCGGTTTGCGGACCAGGTCCTCCACGCCAGCGGCTCGCCCGCGAGCCGCACCAGCCTCGGCGAGCGTGAGCCGCAGCTCCTCGTTGAGAGCCTCCAGTTCTTGATTGGTGGACTGCAACTCCTCGTTGACGGTCTGCAATTCCTGGTTAACGGAGCGCAATTCTTCGTTAACCCGCTCCAGATGCTCGTTCGACGCCTGCAACTCAGCGATCGTTTTCCGGTACTTGGCGTTGACTTCCTCCTGACGTTCCTCTCCCAGTCGCATATGCTCGACCGCTTGATGCAGTTCGGTCACATCCCAGATCAGGCAGACGGCGCCGCTTTCCTGATTCCGGTTGATGGCGAGGGGTCGTACCTTGAGGCGAAAGATCCGCGAACCGGATCCGTCCTTGACCGTAAACAGTTCCTCGGTGGCATTTCTGCCATACGGGGGCTGCGTCAACCGCTCCAGCATCCGCTCGCCAACCGCGTAGCGCAGCTTCAAAGCGCTCAGTGGTTTGCCGACAACTTCGCTGCTGATGTGGCCGAACAGGCGCTCGGCGCCATAATTCCAAAACGTGACGATGCCGTCCCTGGACACCATCACCACCGCGCAATCGACTGCGTTGAGGGCGGCGGCGTAAGTCTCCACCCCCACGCTGTAAGGGGCTTGTTCGCCACCCCCAGTGGCTGAGACCACGGGGCTGCGCACGAGGCGGCGCAGGGCTTCGTGCGGCTCGCCGGAGCATTTGCGATAAATACGCAGCTCCAGATCAGTGGCGGTGAACAGCTCCTCGCCCGCCGGCAAGAGTTCGGATTTGCCCAGCACCAGCAAGTCGGCGGGCTTGAGCGCCTGGCTCAGATGCATCAGCGAGCGGCGTTGTCCGGCCGCGTCCAGATAGATGAACAGGTTGCGGCACAGAATCAGATCCAAGCGCGAGATCGGCGCATCCTTGACCAGGTCGTGAACGCCAAAGACGATCGAGCGGCGCAGTTCGCGCCGCACCATGTAGCCCTCGGCGCTGGGAACGAACCATCGATTGAGCAGCTCTGCCGGCACCACATGCACCTGCGCGCCGGAGAATCGGCCCCTGCCGGCTGCTGCGATCGCGCCGGCGTCGCGGTCGGTGGCAAACACCTTGAAGGTGAAGTCATGTGTGCTGGTCAAATCGTGAAGCAGCATCGCAATCGAATAGGCTTCCTCGCCGCTGGCGCAGCCGATGCTCCAGACACGAACTTCGCCGCCGGGACCGGCCCGCTCGACCATCTCGGGCAGAATGCTGTGGCGCAGCTTGTCCCATAAGGGCGAGTCACGGAAGAAGCCGGTGACCTTGATGACCAGCGCCGTGGCCAGCGCGTCGGCTTCAGCAGGGTCATCCCGCAGCAACGCACAGTATTGTGCGGCGCTGACGCAATTGCGCATACGCATGCGCTGCTCCAGGCGCCGTGCCAGCGTCGAGCGCCGGTAACAACTGAAATCGACCTGGCGAATTTCAGCGAGCTGCTCAAGGACCGCGCTGAGTTGGTCGCCTGCGACGGTGTTTGCCTTCAGCGCCATGATAAAACTGAGTTCGACCTTGCCCGCTCAAGCGCTTGGTCGATTTTCTCGTAACATTTTGCCGCAACTCTTGCCAGAATTTTGTCCCTACCTGGGCGTGCGGCGGTCAGGCCCAACCCTACACTCTTCAGCCCAACGCCATGATCGGATCCAGCCAGGTGCGCGCCAGTTGCTCGACGTGCTTGCGGTTATCCTCATCCGAGCACGGCCGCCACCAGCCCTGGATGACGATTTCGCTGGTCCCTGCGTCGCGGTAGCGTTTGAGGCTGTCGCGCGCCGCATACTTTGGATCATCGGGAGTGATAATTATTTCCACATCCTCGGCTTTGCGGCCATGCTCGGCCAGAATCCGGTGTAGCTTGGCGATTTTCTCCTCCGCCGCCTGCGGCGAGTTCATATAGCCGAACCATCCGCTACCCAGCCGCGCCACCCTACGCATCGCGGCGGTGGTCTCGCCGCCGAAGGTGATCGGCAGCGCCGCGCGCCGCACCGGCTTGGGATTGCAGCGGATGTTTTCGAACTTCACGAACTGGCCGCTATAACTGGCGGGATCGTCGCCCCACAGCCGCTTCATCGCTTCGATGTATTCGTCGGTGCGTTTGGCCCGTTCAGCGAATGGTACCCCGGCGGCGCGGAACTCCTCCTCCATCCAGCCGATTCCCGCCCCCAGCATGAAGCGCCCCTCCGACAGTTGGTCGAGCGAGGCAATCTCCTTAGCCAGGATCACCGGGTTGTGCATCGGGATCAGCGAAATTCCCGTGGCCAGGCGCACGCGCGTGGTCACCGCCGCCGCATAGGTCAGGGCGATGAACGGGTCATAGAGGCTCATGTGGGTGGGGCCAGGCAGCTCGCCGGCCTGCGAATAGGGATATTTGCGCCGGTAATCGTCGGTAAAAACCACGTGCTCGACGGCGTAGAGCGTCGCAAACCCCAGCCGCTCGGCGGTCGTGGCCAGGGTCCGGATTGCCGCGGGGGTGATGCCCGCGCCGCAACCCACGCATATCAGGCCTAGTTTCATGAAACCTTCTCCTTCTCGCACCGGACGGCGCCAGCCTTTGCAGCGTCGCGCGCCGAAGCCGCCCCGCGGCTGATGCTGCGCCAGTATATCGGAAACCGCTACGGTCAGGGAGAACGGGTGAAGATGCACGAGCGCAGGCGCAGACCTGCCGAATCGCAGTCGGTGGCCGTGCGCCGTTGACAATTCCGCTACTGCGGCCTATCGGGCTTGGACGAGGAAGCGTCATGGCATATCCGGAACATTGGGGAATCAGGCAGTTGTCCAACTGGGGCCGCTGGGGCAAGGATGACCAGCTCGGCACCGCCAACTTCATCACGCCCGAGGTGGTGGCCGCCGCAGCGCGCGAGGCGCACGAGGGCAAGGTGTTCAGCCTCGCGATCCCGTTCGAGCGCGGCGGCCCGGTGCATCCGGCGCGCACCCCCTATCAGCATTATTTCGCGATGGTCAACGCGGGCGGCGACGCGTGGGGGATGCCGCTTAAGAGCAATGTGGTGTGGAACGAGGACATTGTGACGATGCCGCTGCAAGTCGCCACCCAATGGGACGGGCTGGCGCACGCCGGATACGACGGCATGTTCTACAACGGCGTGCCGATAAGCGCGGTGAGCGCGCATCGCGGCGCCACGCGCAATTCGATCGCTGCGCTGTCGCAGACGCTGATCACGCGCGGCGTACTGCTCGACATGGTATCCTACAAAAAGGCGGAGGCAGCCGGTCATCTGCCGCCCGCCTATGCGATTAGCGCCGCCGATATCGACGGCTGCCTGGCGGCGCAACAGGTCACGCCCAAAAGTGGCGACGCGCTGCTGGTGCGCACCGGCTGGGTGCCGCATTGGTACCAGCATCCTGAACAGCGCGACGCCTTCTGGAAGGCCTGTCCGGGCCTGTCCTACAGGACCGTGGAATGGATTTACGATCACGAGATTTCGTGCGTCGCGGTCGACAACATTACCGCCGAAGTCTCGCCCTCGGAACTGCGCGACGAGACCACGCCCTTCCATCGCATCGCGATCCGCGACCTTGGGCTCACCATCGGCGAGGTCTTCAACTTCGAGGCGCTGGCTGCGGATTGCCGCGCCGACGGCCGCTACACCTGCTTTTTCGTCGCTCCGCCGCTGCCCTTTGTGGGCGGCGTCGGCAGTCCGATCAATCCGGTGGCGATGAAATAATCCTATTTGGAGCAGCCGTTCAGCTTGCCGCCGCGGCCCATTTGGCGCAACAATGGGCCAATCCGACGGCACGGACGACGAGCTCAGCCGGCCGTACACGCAGGAGGAATTTGCCATGGTGCCATCGCGGATCATCTCAGCGGACTCGCACATGATCGAGCCGCCAGACTTGTGGACCACGCGTCTGGACAAAAAGTTAAGAGACCAGGCACCGCATGTCGAAAACACCGCCAAGGGCAGCTACTTCGTCGCGCCCGGGCTCAAGCCCTCGCCGGTCTCGCTGGGTTTCGGCGCGGGGCGCAGCGGTCAGGAACTCAAGGAACATTTCAAAAAGGGCTACGAGAGCGCGCCGGCAGGCGGTTGGGACCCGGTCGAGCGCATCAAGGACCAGGACATTGACGGCGTCAGCGCCGAGGTCCTGTACACGACCTACGGGATGCCGCTGTTCAGCCTGCCCGACGCCGAATTGCAGCGCGCCTGCTTTAAGGCCTACAACGACTGGCTGGCCGAGTTCTGTGCGCACGATCCCCGCCGTTTTTATGGAATCGGGCTGGTTTCGCTGGAGGACATCGGCGAGGGCGTCAAGGAGCTGGAGCGATGCGCCAAAATCGGCCTGCGTGGCGCGCAGGTGTGGGGCGCGCCGCCCGCCGACCGGCCCTACTGGATGCGGGTGTGGGATCCGCTATGGAGCGCCGCGCAGGAACTGGCGATGCCACTGTCGCTGCATATCGGCACCGGCAAGCATGATCGCCGTCCCGAGAAGGCACCGTCGGTCGATCCGCAGACCGACGCGCGCGGACCCTTCATGACCTCCCGGTACGTCAACCTCATCCACGAGTTGCAGCGCTCCTTTACCGACATCATCCTGGGCGGCGTGCTGGAACGTTTTCCGCGCCTGCTCCTGATCTCGGCGGAGAACGACACCGGATGGATTCCACACTACATGTATCGGATGGATCACGGCTATGAGAAATTCAACGCCATGTCGGATCAGCCGCTGCCGCAGCCGCCCAGCTTCTACATCCGGCGTCAGATGATGGCTACCTTCCAGGACGACCCGATCGGACCCATGACGCACGAATTCTTCGGCGCCGACAATTACATGTGGGCTTCCGACTTTCCGCACACCGACTGCACCTGGCCCAATTCCCGCCAGGTGATCGAACGCGACTTCGCCAGGATTCCCGACGACGTCACGCGCAAGATCGTGTTCGAAAACGTAGCCCGCGTCTACCGCATCGAGGTGTAGAGGGAGATGGCTGAGCTGACCAAATCCGCCAAGGCGCACGCCCGCCTATCGCATCCGGTGATCGACTCCGACGGGCATTGGGTCGAGTATCTGCCGGCGCTGACCGAGTATATCAAGCAGGAGATCGGCGCGGCCGGCGCCGAGCGCTATTGGAACGCGGTGGCCTGGTATTGGGGCGATCCCAAACTGACTACGGCGCAGCGGCGGGACAAGCGCCTGCCGGTAATGGGATGGTGGCCGGTGCCGACCAAAAACACGCTGGACCGCGCCACCGTGATGCTGCCCAAGCTGTTGTACGAGCGCATGGGCGACCTCGGGCTGGATTTCGCCGTGCTCTATCCGACCGCGCCGACGCTCACCATCGGCCCCTACCTGGAAGACGAAGAGGTAAGGCGCGGCGGATGCCGTGCCCTCAATCGCTATGCCGCCGACATCTTCCGCGGCTATGAGGATCGGCTGACGCCGGTGGGCGTCATCCCCAACCACACGCCCAGGGAAGCGATCGAAGAGCTGGAATTTGTCAAATCCCTGGGTATCAAGGCGGTGGTGTTCGCCGGGCTCATCAGCCGTCCCTCCCCGGGCGGCAACGGCGGCCGTTATTGGGACACCCTGGCGCTGGACAGTGACTACGACTACGACCCGGTGTGGTCCAGATGCGAGGAGCTGAAGATCGTTCCGACCTTCCACACCTCGACGCTGAATTTCGGTTATCGCACCCAACGTACCAACTTCGTCTACAACCACGTCGGCCACTTTGCCGCCGGATGCGAGGCGATGTGCAAGGCGATGTTCCTGGGCGGCGTGACGCTACGTTTTCCGAAGCTGAAATTCGCCTTCATGGAGGGCGGTGCGGCGTGGGCCTGCAATCTGTACAACGACCTGGTCCGCCATTGGAACATCCGCAATCCCAGGGCGCTGGAGAACTTCAATCCCGCCAATCTGGATCGCGAATACCTGGTCTCACTCATCTCGCAGCACGGCGGGGAGCTGATGAAGGACCTGATGAAGCGGCAGGGATGGGACCGCAAGGCCGAGACCGCCGGTGTCGCCCCCGAACTGGAGAACATGGATGATTTCTGGCGCTGCAAAATCCGAAGCGGCGAAGACCTGCGCAATCTGTTCGTCGACAATCTCTACTTCGGGTGCGAGTCGGAGGATCCGCTCAACGCGATGGCATTCGACACGCGGGCCAACGCCTTCGGTGCCCGCCTCAACATCCTGCTGGGCTCAGACATCGGCCATTTCGATGTGCTGGAGATGACCGAGGTAATCGAAGAAGCATGGGAATTGGTCGAGCGCGGGGTGCTGAGCGAGGAGCAGTTGAAGGAATTTACCTTCTCCAATCCGGCCCGCTTCTGGAGCCATCTGGATCGCGCCTTCTTCAAAGGCACCGCGGTCGAAAAGCAGGTCAATGAAGTGCTGGCTGGCGGTTGAGCGCCATACCGCCGGCGACGGCCCGGCAAGTGCCAGCAATGGTGGGACAGGTGCGTCCCCGCGTGTCAGGCTTTCTGGTTTGCAGATTCCTCAGAGCGCCGATTCGTGTGGATGTTGGATTGCGGCGCGGGACCCGCTTGACCGGCTGCTCGCCCGGCGAAAGACTCTGATGCATCAAGCTGACCATGGATGACAATTCGCGGCCGACTCGATTCATTCTGGTTCGCCACGGCGAAAGCGTTGGCAACCGCGAGCAGAAATTCACCACCAGCCATCTAAGTCCGCTGACCGAACTGGGCCGCACGCAGGCGCTGACTGCCGCTCGATGGATCGCCGAGCGCTTCAAGCCCGAACTGGTGGTGGTCAGCCCTTATCTGCGTGCACGACAAACCGGCGCAATTATCGCCGAGCTGTTTGGGCTCGGGATCGAGGTTGAAGACGATCTGCGCGAGCGCCATATGGGAATCCTGGCCGGACAGCCCTATCCTAACATCGCCACCGATCCGACTTTCGACCGCAGCCGTTTCTGGCTATGGCGTCCCGCGGGCGGCGAGAACTTCGAAGAAGTGCGCGCACGGGCCGGCCGGGTACTGGACCGCCTCGCCCAAACCCATCGCGGCCGCGAACTGGTGGTGGTCAGCCACGGCGGCGTGATGGCGGCGCTGTGGGCGCATGCGATCGGCGGCTGGCAACAGGTGCGCGTGCCGCGCAATTGCGGAATCATCGTTGCCGAACATCACCAGGGCCGCTACACACCTCCGTTGACGCACGAGTAACAAGGATTAGGGCGCGATAATTTCCAGCCCCGCGCTTTTTCGCGGCGGTGGATCTGTGCCATGATACCTGCCGTATGCCAACTATACGGGCAGGAAGCCGGGTCCGGGCGGCGCGTCTGGAGCGCGGCATCGGCCAGGGCCAACTGGCGGCCGAAGCGGGAATCTCGCGCCAGGCGCTGAGCGCGATCGAGTCGGGAGCCTACACTCCCAACGTCACCGCCGCGCTGAAACTGGCTCAGGCGCTGGGCAAAACCGTGGAGAGCCTGTTCGGCGACGCCGGCTTCGAAAGCGTCACGGCGCAGGTAGGGGAAGAAGCGGGCGGGGGCCGATGCGCTGCGGGCAGCCCCGTCGGGCTGGCTCGCGTCGGCGGCAAACTGGTCGCGGTGGCGCGTCCGGCCGCGAGCCTCGGCCTGCTGCCGGCAGGGGGGATGGTCGAGCAGCTTGCGCCCGACGGCAAGGTGCGGGTCGCCTCGTTTCGTACCGCGGCCGAAATCGAAGCTACGCTGCTGGTGGCGGGATGCGACCCGGCGGTCGCAGTGCTGAGCGACTACCTGGCGCATCGGACGCCGTTTGTGGAGCTGGTCGGTTGCCAATGCTCCAGCGCGTCGGCGCTGGATTGCGTGGGTGCGGGGCGCAGCCACGTCGGCGGTACGCATCTGCGCGATCCGGGCAGCGGGCAGTACAACGTGGCGGCGGTGCGGCGCAAGTTCGGGCGGCGTCCGGTGATGGTGGTCAACTTCGCGCGATGGGAGTTGGGGTTGGCCTCGCGGCCCGGAGCGCGGCGCATCGCGGCGATCGCGGATCTGGCGCGGCCCGGCGTGCGGATCGTCAACCGCCAGCCGGGCTCCGGCGCGCGGATCGCGCTGGAAGAGGCGATCGCGGAGCTCGGCATCGAACCCAACAAACTGTTGGGCTACGACTGCGAACTGGCGGGCCATCTGGAGGTCGCCGCGGAAATTGCCGCCGGCCGCGCCGACGCGGGAATGACCCTGCGCGTTGCCGCCGACGCTTTCGGCCTGAGCTTCACGCCGCTGCGCGAAGAGCGCTACGACCTGGTAATACCGCGGCGCGAAACGCAATCGCCGGCGGTCAAGGCGCTGCTCGAAGCGCTGTGCTCAAGCCGCCTGGCCGCCGAGGTCAGCCGCATGTGCCTGTACGATACCACCGAGATGGGCAAGGTGCTGGCCGAAGCCGGGTAGGTTGTCAGCTCAAAAATTCCTGCCTTTCAGGCGCGAATTGTTTTTGCCGAACAATCAGCCATACCATCGGTGGTACGGCTTCGCGCGGCTACGCTTTCAGCCGCCGGCGTGCAGGCGGATCAGTTCGAGCGTGACTTCGGCGGCCGATACCATGTCGTTGACGTTGAGCCATTCGCGCACCGTGTGGATGTCGCGCATGCCGGTGCCGAGGTTGGCCACGGAAAAGCCGCGGCGGTTGAGGATGTTGGCGTCGCATCCGCCGCCCATCGCGTCGGGTTTGACCACGCGGCCCAGCCGGCGCGCCGCTTCCACCACCTTGCGCACGATCGGCGCGTCGTCGGGCAGGCTCATCGCCTCGTACTCAGTATGCGTGTTGTATTCAAGCCCGGCGGTGAATTGCTTGCCATCCAACGTCACGCTGTGACGCGCGACCGCGTCCTCAAAGCATTGGATCATGTGCGCGACCTGACGCTCCAGCTTGGCGCTGTCGCGCGAGCGCGCCTCGCCGCGCACCACGACCTGGTTGGGTACGATGTTGAGGGCGCGCCCGCCTTCGATCAGCCCCAGGTTGGCGGTGGTCTCGTTATCGATGCGCCCCAGGCGCATCGCGGCAATCGCCTCCGCCGCGATCTTGATCGCCGACAAACCGCGCTCCGGCGCCATCCCGGCGTGCGCCTCCAGCCCGCGCACGGTAAAGCGCAGCGCCTTGGCGCCCGGCGCACGGATAAACAGGTAGCCGGGCGCGTCGCTGTCGTACACCAGCCCTTCGCGCGCCTGCACCATCGACAGATCGAGATTCTTGGCACCCAGCAGCCCGATCTCTTCGCACACCGTGAAGACCGCATCGATCGGACCATGCGGGATTTGCTGCTCGCGCAACTGATGCAGCGTCTCGCAGATGATCGCGCAGCCCGACTTGTCGTCGCCGCCCAACACCGTGGTGCCGTCGGAGCGGATGACGTCGCCCTCGATAATCGGCTTGACGCCTTCGCCGGGACTGACCGTGTCCATGTGCGCGCACAGCAAAAGCGCCGGCGCGTCCGCCACCGTGCCTTCGAGGCGGGCGATCAGGTTGCCGACTTCGCCCTTGACCTTTTCGGCGGCGCGGTCGAACCGGCACACCAAGCCGAGCTGCTCCAGCTCGCGCTTAAGCCGCATCGCGCAGGCGCGTTCGCGGCGCGAGAGCGAGTCGATGCGGATCAGGTCGAGGAAAATGTTCTTGAGCCGATCGCGGTTGACTGCAGCCATCGCGTTCTCCTCACGCTACGCGTCAGGTTTCCAGCAATTGGGTTTCGACAAAATCGCGGCGCTGCTCGTCCCACACAAACGCCGCCGCGCGGCTGAACCTGCCCTGCGTGACGGACAATACCACGTAGGCGGTGCCGGGATAATCGGGTTCGTTGGGATCGAACGCGCAGGCCTGGCGGCGGTCGGTGGCGGAGAAGTAGGCGTCGTGGTCGGGATGGGAATGATAGACGATTTTCAGCTCCAGTCCGCGGCGGTCGATCTCGTTGAGCACCGCCAGTTGCGCCCCCGGCTCCATCAGGTAGGCGGTGCGGGCGTCGCGCGGATAGGCCGCGGGGTCGGCAGCGTGCTTTTGGTTCTGGATGTTGGGAATCGGCCGGACTTCTTCGGTTGCGGCATCGCCGATCACGAATCCGCAGCATTCATAGGGATACTCGCGCTCGGCCTGGGCCTTGATCGCGGCGAAGTTGGCGCGCCGGATACTGACCGTCTTCACGCTTGCTCCTTCGAGGGGCCGCGCCAATGGCGCTCGCGGGCGCCAATCAGCGCCGTGATTATGCGATTGACCGGCGCGTCGATTCCCGCCTCGGCCGCGAGCTGGACGATCATGCCGTTAAGCGCGCCGATCTCGGTGCGGCCGCGATGCTCCAGGTCCCAGAGCATCGACGGCCGATGGTGGAACGTCGCCGGCAACAATTTGGTATAGAATTGTGTCAGATAGTCAGCAGCGCTTTGAAACGGGATTCCCACGCCCAGGCGCTGCGCCGCGCCGAATGCCTCCTGCACAATGGCGTCCATGATGCGCCGCAGTTCCGGATCCTCGCCCAGCGCCCCGTAGTGAAGCTTGAGCAGCGCGCCCAGCGGATTGAGCGCGGCGTTGTAGAACAGCTTGGTCCACAGCCACGGACGGATGTCGTCCACCGCCTGGGTGGGAATACCGGCCGCGCTCAGCGCGCCGGAAATTGCCCGGGCGCTGTGCGCCAGCCGCGGCGCCGCCTCGCCGCTCAAGTCGGGCGCCGGGCCAATCGTCACCGGTTCGGCAATCACCGTGACGCGCACGCATCCAGGCCGCTCGATTTCGGCGCCGAAGATGACGCGTGCCGCCAGCGCGTTTTCCTTTCCCACGTGCTGCGCAAGAATCTCCAGATTTCCCAGCCCATTTTGCACCGATACGGCGACGCCGCCCGTTGCGAGTAAAGCTGCCAGATGAGGTGCGAGCTCTTCGGTATCGTAACTCTTGACGGTGACCGCAATCAGGGGAAACTTGCGCCCGTCCAACTCGCCGACGTCGTGGAAGCATTGGAAACCGCCCACCTCGCGCCGCCCGAAGAGGCCCTCGACGATGAGCCCGCGGCGCGCGATAGCGTCGAGATGGCGTGCGCGGCCCAGCAGCGCCACGTCATAACCGGCGGCGCGCAGCATCCCCCCCATCACGGAACCCAGCGCGCCCGCGCCGGCAATCAGAATCGGCCCGCTCAGCATAATCATTTATTAGGCGCCGGCCGCGCGCAGCGCAAATCCGATGCTGTCAGAGCACTACTGCAGTGTCGGGCCGCACGCTCAGCAGGTGGCGCCCGCCGCGGCGGCGGATTCTGACCGCGACGCCGAAAGCGTCGGAGAGCAGCCTCGAGTTGAGCATCCGCGCCTTGGGTCCGCTGGCCGCCACGCGTCCGTTCTTGAGCACCAGCACGTGCGAGAAGCTGGGCGTGATCTCCTCGGTATGATGCGTCACCAGCACCAGCGCCGGGGCGCCGCGCCCGCGCGCCAGACGTTCCAGGAATTGCAGAAAATGCTCGCGGGCGGCGGGATCGAGTCCGGCGCAAGGCTCGTCCAGAATCAGCAGCCTGGGCCGCGCCATCAGGGCCCGCCCGATCAGCACCCGCTGACGCTCGCCCTGCGACAGATGCAGCCAGAGGCGGTCGCGCAGATACTCGCATTCGACGCGGCGCAGGATGCGCGCCGCCTCGCGCCGCTCCGCCGCCGTAATTTCGCCCCACAACCCGATCTGCGCGTAGCGGCCGCTGAGCACGGCGTTGAGCGCCGGCTCGCCCTCGCTCATCATCTGATGGACCGCGGAGCTGACGATACCGACGCGCTTGCGCAACTCGCGCCAGTCACTGTGGCCGTAGGTTTCACCCAGCACCGAGATCGTCCCGGCGGTGGGCGGCAGATAACCGGTCAGCGCGCGCAGCAACGAGGTCTTGCCCGAACCGTTGGCCCCCAGGATCACCCAGTTCTGACCCTTTTCGACGCGCCAGTCGATCCGCTCCAGGATGGTGGCGTCGCGCACGACGCGCAATCCGTCGACCGCGATTACCGGTAGCGCGCGTGCCATTTCAGGTTGGTATTCAGGGTCATCGTCTTACTCCGCGGATCGAACTGCGAAACGACTACCAACCCGCCGCCCAGCGGGCAAGAGCGCCGAGCCGTCCGGGGCTCGTCCTGGAAGCGACGGCCTCACACGGCATTTTTTCGACCTCTCTTGAAAAAGGAGAAAGGGACCGGAATTTGTTTTCGCTTCAGGATCAAGTTCACGCGGCGCTAGCGCCATTTTCGATCTCAGGCAGCGCGGGCGCTTTGCGCGCACCCACAAGGTAAATCCCGGCGGCCAGCGGCGTCGACAGAAACAGCGCGTAGGCCAGTCCGCCAATCACCGCGAGCGCCAGCGGCTGCTGCACCCTGGCGCCCGCCCCAAGGCCCATGGCCAGCGGCAGCAGGCCGGCGGCCGTGGCCAGCGTCGTCATCAGGATAGGCCGCAGCCTGATGCGCGCGGCGTTGACCAGCGCCACCCTGGCATCGGCTCCCGCTGCGATATCGCGCTGCGCATGATCGAGCAGCAGGATGCCGTTTTTCGCGGTGATGCCCGCGACCATGATGATGCCCATGAAGGAGGAAATGTTCAGTGTAATGCCGATCAAGCGCAGCGCGATGAAGCTGCCGGCCAGACATGACAGCGCGCCGATCAGGACTGCGATGGCGGGCGCCAGCGCGGCGAACTCCCAGACCAGCACCAGAAACATCGCGGCGGTCGCCGCGACCAGCACCAGAGCCAGTTGATGAAAGGCCTTTTGCTGCTCAGCATAAAGGCCGCCGTACTCCAACGTGACGCCGGGCGGCAGCGGCAACTGCTTCAGGCTTTGCTTGACGCGCGCGATCGCCGTTCCGAGATCGGTGTCCTCGATGCGGCTGGTGACGCGCACCACCGGGCGCAGGCGCTCGCGGTTAAGCTCGGTTCGCTCGCCCATCCATTTGAGCGCTGCAAGATCGGACAGGGGGACTCGTCCGCCGTTGGGCGTGTCGATTAGCGTCCCGCCCAGCAGGTCGAGGCTGCGATGGTAGCTGTCGGGATAGCGCACACGCACGCCCAACAGCCGATCGCCGACGCGCACCTGCGTTGCGACCGTGCCCTCGACCACCGTTCTGAGCGCCGCCCGCACGTCGTCGGCCGATATCCCGTAGCGCTCAGCCGCGGTCTGGTTGATGGCGACTTCTTCCTCGGGATTGCTCAGCACCAGGCCGTCGAACAGATCGACCAGGCCGGGAATCGGACGCATTCGAGCTGCGGCCCGGCGCGCGGTGGCTTCAATCGCGGCCTGATCGGAGCCGAAGACCTTGACCTCGATCGGTTCCGGAGTGCCGGAAAGATCGCCGATCAGATCCTGCAGCACCTGCGAGAACTCGATGCGCACGCCCGGCACCGAGGCCAGAATGCGCCGCCGGATCGAGTCCATCACCTCGTCGATACTGCGCTCGCGCCGCGCTTTGAGCAGTACGGAGAAGTCGCCGCGATTGGATTCGGTGAGAAAGAATCCCAACTGCGTGCCGGTGCGGCGCGAGAAGGACACGACTTCGGGCGTGCTCCTGAGGATGTCTTCGATTTTCGCCAGCAGCATCTGCGTGTCGGCCAGCGTGCTTTCCGGCGGCGTGGTGTAATCCAGGGTGAAAGCGCCCTCGTCAAGTTCGGGCAGATAGTCGGTGCCGATAACGCGATAGAAGACTATGGCGGCGCCCAGGGAAGCGGCGGCGAGAGCAAGTGCGAGCGGCGGAAAGCGAAGAAACGGCTGCAGACCGCCGACGTAGCCGCGCTGCACGAGGTCGAAGAGGCGCCCCGATTCGCGCCCCGTGCGGCGCAGCGATTCGACCATCAACTCCAGCGCGGGCGTGAAATACAGCGCCAGCACCAGCGATACCGCCAGGCCGCCGCCCAACGTCAATGCCAGGGCGCGGAAAAAGACTCCCGTAACGCCGGTGAGAAATACCAGCGGCAGAAAGACCACGATCACCGTGGCGGTCGACGCGATCAGGGGCCGGGTCAGTTCGCGCAGCGCGTTGCGCACCGAGGCCTGCGCCCCCACGCCGCCCGCGTGCGCGCGATGCATCGCTTCGATCATGACGATCGCGTCGTCGATAAACAGGCCGATTCCGGCCGCCAGTCCGCCCAGCGTCATCATGTTGAAGGTCTCGCCGATCGCGGCCATCACCGCGAACGTGATCAGAATCGTGCACGGTACCACGACCGCCGCGATCAGCGCGCTCAGCGGGCTGCGCGTGAAGCCGTATACCACCGCCACCGCCAGGAGCAGCCCCAGGACGATCGCGTCGCGCACGCTGTTGAACGAGTCCTGCACCAACGACGCCTGATCGTAGGAAAAAGAGAACGATACGTCAGGATAGCGGACGCGGAACCGGGCGACGATCGCGTGCGCCTGGCGCGAGATGAGCGTGGTGTTGCCGTCGGGTTGCTGCGAGACCCCGACCAGCACAGCGGGCCCGTGCTCGGAGGTGGTGCGGATGTAATCCTCCATGATGCCGAGCTCGACACGGCCGAGATCGCGCACGTAGATGGGCTGCCCGCCCTGGCTGGCAACCGGCACCGCGGCCAGCTGCTCGACGCCATGGAGGTCCGTGCTCACCACGGTCAGCAGCATGCGATGCGCGTCGAGCACGCGGCCCGCCGATTCGATCACGTTGGCCTTCGCCAGCCCGTTGACGACGTCCTGCGGCGTCAGCTTGTGCTGCAGCATCTGCGCCGGGTCCAGTCGCACCACGTATTCGCGGAACTTGGCGCCCACCGCCTCAACGCGATAGACGCCGGGAATCCGATGGAGACTGGGCGCCAGATCGTATTGCGCGATATCGGTCAGTTCGGTCAGATTGCGCACCCGCGAGCTCAAGCCGACGATGAGGATGGGAAAGGTGCCGGTGGTCAGCAGCCGGGTATCGACCTGGGTGTCGGCGGGCAGACGCGCGCGCGCCTCGCCGAGCGCCGCATTGAGCAACTGAAAGCTGGCGACAGGGTCGCTGCTTTCGTTGAAGTTGACATCGATTTCCGCGCTGCCTCGCGTGGTGGTCGAGCGCACCATCCTGACTCCAACCACGCCGTAGGCGGCCTCCTCCAATGGACGCGTGACCGCGACCAGCATCTGCTCGGGCGGCAGATCGCCGGCGTCGGCCAGGATGATCGCGCGGTTGAACTGCACCTGCGGAAAGACCGCGGAGGGAATCGAGCGGGCCGCAAGGCCGCCCACAATCGAAGCGGCGATCACGGCGCATAGCGCCAGGGTGGAATTGCTGCGGCTCATTGCTGAGCCACCGTCGCCTTTACCCTGAGGCCGTCGGACAGCGCGTAGCCGCCCGAGGTGATGACGAGCTGTCCGGGCGTCAGCCCCGCGGCGATCTGGACTTCATTGAGATTGCGAATCCCGAGCGTGACGGTGGTGCGATGGGCCTTGCCATCGGGACCGGCCACGAAGACGTAAAAGCTGCCGTTGGCCGCGTCTTCGAACAACGCCGAGGACGGGATGACGATCGCGTCAGGCACGCTTTTGATCGTCACCCGGACCTCGACCGGCGCGCCGGCTTCCTCAATCCTTCGGCTCCCGACAAACTCCAGGCGCGCGGGCGTGGTCGCGGCGGCACCCTGGGTGAAGTTGGGCGCCAGCGCCGCCACACGGGCAGGAAAATCTACTCCGGGTCGGAGCGGCGAGGTCACCGTGGCGGCCATTCCGGGTCTGACCAGCGAAAGATCGTTGACCGGGACGGCGGCTTCCACATAGATGCTCCTTGGATCGATAAGGTCAGCCAGCGGATCGAGGTCATTGACCATCTGACCGCTGCTGACGATGCGCTGTGAGACCACGGCGTTCTCCGGGGCTGTCACCGCGATTCCGGCGTCATGCGTGTAGCGCCTGACCGACCGGGCCATCGCGGCCGCCTCGGGCGGATCGATCCGTTGGGCGACCGCAAGTCCCTGCTCAGCCGCCTCCACTTCGCGGTTGAGCACGTGCGCCACCACCTGGCCGGCCCTGACCCGATCGCCGTTTTGCAGCTCGAAGCCAATCACGCGGCCTGCCGCTGGCGCGCGCAGCGTGATATGCCGGCGCGCCACCGTGGTGCCGAGCAGGCGCAGCTCCTCGCGCATCGGTGCAATCCGCGCCCGGGCGGCGGTTACCGACATCACTACGACCTGCGGCGGTTCCTCCTGGCTTTCTTCCACTTCCAACGCACCCCTGCCGCATCCCGCCAGCGCCGGCGCAAGACCAATGGTGATGGCGGTCAGTGCGATCCACCGCCGGAGGCGTCTCATCGCGCGACACCCAGAAGAAGGCGGGCCTGCGCCACTGCCTGACGCGCCGCGAACTCCTGGTCAAGGCGCGTCAGATGCAGGTTCTCCGCCTGCTGGAAGGAATCGAGCACTTCCAGCAGCGTGGCGTTGCCGCCGCCTAAAAAGCGCGCCCAGTCCAGGGCAAAGGCGTCGTCGGCGGTGGCCTTGGATTGCGCCACCACGGCGAGTTGATCGAGCGCGCTGTGGTAGCTGGCGGATGCCGCGGCCAGGTCGCGCTTTAGCTGCAACTCGACCTGGCGCTGATTGGCAACCGCGGCGTGCAGCGCCGCTTCGGCCTGCTGGATGTGCGAGGTGATCAGGCCGCCGTCGAAAATCGGCATGCTGACGGCGCCGTCGTAAGAAGCGCCCAGATGGTCGTTGAAGGTCTGCGGCGGATCGACGCCCTCAAAGCCGCTGGTGAGTTCGAGCCGGAAGGTCGGAAGACGCTCGGCGCGCGCCGCATCGACCGCCAGCCTGGCCGCGGCGACCTGACGCTCAGCCGCGCGCAGCACCGGGCTTTGCATCAGGTCGCCCGCGGGCATCGAAGGCAAGCCGCTGACCGGCGCGACCTTCAAGTCGGCGCGGCCGAACAGGCCCATCAGAGAGCCCAACACAATCGAGGCCTGCGCGCGTGTCTGCTGGGCCGCCGTAAGCGCGAGCTGCTCCTGGTCGCGTGCGGTGCGCACGCGCAGTACGTCGTTGGCGATCGCGCGTCCGCTGCGCTGCAGCGCCTCTATGATCGACACGTAAGTGTTGAGCCGCCGCAGCCGCTTGGTATGTTCGAGCACCGCCTGATCGCTGCGCTGGAGGTCGAAATACGCCACCGTCGTGTCGAACACGACCTGCGCCTGTGCCGCCTGGATACCGAAGCGCGCCGCCTGCTCCGCGTAGCGCGCCGCGCGGACCTGCGCCTGGCGCCGGCCGCCGTCGTAAACGGTGTAGGTGCCCTGCAACTGGGCCAGCGTCAGTCCGCGGTTGCTGATGCGCTCGTCGTAACCGGGAGCCTGATTGTATTCGCCGGCGCTCAAAATCTGCGGGTACAAGGCGGCGCGCGCCTCGGTAAGTTTGCCCGCGCTCAATTCGCCGGCGGCACCGGCCGCTGAAATCAACGGCGCATACGCCAGCGCGCGGCCAATCGCCTGCGGCAGCGTGATCACTTCGCCCCAGGCCGCCGACGGAAGGGCGAACAAGGCATAGAGAATCGCGGCGGCGGGTGCAAACGCGTTGCGGCCCATGGCGCGATCGTACCAGAGGCGCGCCGCCGCGTTCTAATTAATAAACGTTCATGTTCGACGGCAGACGGAGAAGCAGGCATCAGGTGCGGGGGATGAACCGCGCGGAGTGCGCGCCGCGCAGGGGCAGCGTCACAACAACCTCGCATCCGCCTTCGGGTTTGTTGCGGGCGGAGATCTGGCCGTGATGCAGGCGGACGATCTCACGGCACAGACTCAGACCCAGGCCGCTGCCGGCGCGGTTGTGGCCCGCGCCGCGGAAGAAGCGCTCGAAGATAAAGGGCAGGTCGCCCGGCGCGATTCCCGGCCCGCTGTCGGTGACCCGCAGGAGCGCAGCATTTTCCCGCTCTTCCAGCGCGATCGCCACGCGTCCGCTTTCGGGCGTGAATTTGATCGCATTGTCGAGCAGATTGACGATCAGTCTGCGCAGATGTTCGGGATTCCCTTCCACGATCAAGGTGCTGGCACAATCGGCCGTCATCGTCAGATTTTTGGCCTGAACCAGAGGTTCGACCGCATCGACGGCCTCACCCACCAGGTCGCCGATGTTTACCGCGGCCCGCCGTCCGAAGGCCTCTTCGCTAAGCGCGGCCATCGCGAGCAGTTCATCGGCGGTGGCACACAGCGCGATCGCGTCGCGCAAGGCGGCGCGCAACGCTTCGCGCAACTCGTCGGCGCCGCGCTCGCGGCCCAGCGCGATCTCCAGCCCAGTGCGCAGGACGGTAAGCGGCGTGCGCAGTTCATGGGCAGCGTCGGACAGAAAGCGCCGCTCGGTTGCCGAGGCCGCCTGCAGGCGATCGAGCAACGCGTTGATGGAAGCAGCCAGCCGCGCCACTTCGTCCTGAGCGGTGCCTGCTGAAAGGCGGCGGTCCAACTCCCTGGGATCGATGCGGGCAAGGTCGTCGGCCAGGGAACCGATCGGAGCAAGCGAGCGTCCCGCCATCCAATAGCCGCCCGCCACCGAGGCTGCGAGCAAAAGCGGCGTCAGCACCAGCAGAATCGCTCCCAACCGGGCCACCGAATTGCGCACCGCGCTCGCATCGACGCCGTCTTCGAGGATGGCCGGCTGATTGCCGAGCAAAAGCGGCATCACCGCGAACCGATAGACGCGCCGGCTGCCATCCACGACCCCGCGGTGCGCGGCACTCCCATCCGTTGCGGGCAAGTCAGCCTGCGGACTGCCGTAATCCGCTACGACCGCATCGCCTGCTATCAGGCGCACCCGCTTTGCGGGACCGAGATCGCGCTCCTGGCTGAGGCGCTGCACGACCAATGCGGCGGCGCCGGCGTCGGCGCGCGCGATCGCGCTGGCGCTGGTGTCGGCTTCCTCGATTAGCGCCGCGTCCAGCGCACCCCATTGCTGACCGCGGAAGATCACGAATACCGAGCAGGCAGCCACCACCAAAATCGCGGCCAGCACAGCGGCCCAGTAAAGCGTCAGCTTTTGCCGGATAGTCATGCCGGGCGAGATGCGCCGCGCTCAACCGGCGCGCAGGGTGTAGCCGGCGCCGCGCACGGTCGTGATCAGCGACGCGCTCCCGGCGTAATCGATCTTCTGGCGCAGCCGGTTGACGAACACTTCGATGAGATTGGTGAACTCGTTGTAGGCTCCGCCCCACGCCACTTCGGCGATCATGGCGCGCGTCACCACCTGGCCGGCATTGCGCATCAGCAGCTCGAGCAGGATGGTCTCCTTGGGCGAAAGCGCCAGCGTGTGTCCCGCGCGCCGCACCCGGCGCGTGATGGTGTCCAGTTCGAGATCGCCCGTTTTGAGCACGGCGGAGGGCGGGGCTGACTTGCGGCGCATCAGCGCCCTGATCCGCGCCAGCAGTTCCGCAAAGGCAAACGGCTTGACCAGGTAGTCGTCGGCGCCGCAATCAAGCCCGGCCACCCGTTCTTGCACCGAACCGCGTGCGGTCAGGATCAGCACCGGCACAGTGTTGCCGCCCTGGCGCATTTCGCGCAGGAAGTCCAGCCCGTCCTTGCCCGGCAAGCGCAGGTCGAGCACCATCAGATCGCAGGTACTGCGCCCGAGTTCCTGCCGTGCGGTCTCCGCGCTGGCGGCCCATCGCACGGCGAACCCCTCCTCGGCAAGCCCGCGCCGGAGATTGTCAGCCAGGCGGGTTTCGTCTTCGACCAGCAGGATAGCCGGTTCGCCCATACACACCCCAGCTTATCCGATCGACAGGACCTCGAACATCTTCACCCAAGCGTGTTCTCGCCGCCGACGCCGCCGACTGCTACCGCGGCCATCCGGGTGGGGCGCCCGCTGCGGTTGTGCCAGGCGTGCAGGCCACCGAGTTGGACCACACAGTCGCCCGGTTTGAGATGCGCCGCGCTGCCGTCGTGGAAAATCAGGTCGATCTCGCCTTCGAGCACCACCAGGTAATCGACGGTGGGCGTCTTGTGCATCACGCCCGGGCTGTCAGTGGGCGGAAACTCCACGATACGAAAGCGCGTCGCGCCGGGGGCCAGATCCATCCGGACGCGATCGAAGCCCGGGGTGAGGTCGCGTTCGTCTTTGAGGTCGGGAGCGGCGCCCTCGGTAGCCCAGATCTCGGTCAGCGAAAAGCCGTCCTGCTTGAAGACCTTGACCGCAGCTCCCTCGATAAGCGCATGGGGCTTGGATTGTCCGCCGACCACTCTTCTGACCATGATTCCGCCTCCGGCTTAATTTTGCGCAACTACTGAACCCAGTTCTTCCACGTAGCGCTTGAACGACTCGCCGCGCTCCAGGTAATCGCGGAACAAGCCAAAACTGGGCGCGGCCGGCGAGTGCAGGCAGATTGTGCCGGAAGGCGTATTGCGGTAGGCGATCGAAACCGCGGTTCGCATGTCGGTTGTGAAGCATGGCTTGGGCAAGTCCGCACCGCTTTGATATTCGCGTTCCATGGCCTGCCACAGGCGCTCGCCCGAGGGCGGAAAAAGGATCACGGTGCGGACCCGGCTTTGACGGATCCTGCGCGCCAAATCAGTCAGGTCCAGGCCGCGATCGTAGCCGCCCAGGAGAAGTGTTGCGACGCGGTCGCCGAGCGCGTCCAGCGCCGCGATCGTGGCCTGCGGGATGGTGGCCAGCGGGTCGTTGTAAAAGGTGACACCGCCGAAGGTGCCCACGCATTCCAGCCGAAAAGCCAGCGGCTTGAAGGCGCGCACCGCTGCCGCGATGGCAGCACCGCTGACGCCCAGCACTCTACCAACGGTAAGTGCGGCCAGGACATTGTGTAGATTGAAACGGCCGGGCAGAGGGACATCGCCAGCCGCCATTACGACTTCCTTGCGGCCGTCATCGCCCCGATAGATCAGATTGCCCGACTCAACAAAGCTGCCCGCAGCCAGCTCTTCCTCCAGCGAAAAGCCCACACAGCGCGCCCGGCTCGATTGCGCAATTTCGCGCGGCAGCGGGTACATCGCATTGTAGACCAGGATGTCGTCGGCGGTTTGAAAACGCGTAATGTTGCGCTTGGCACGCACGTAGTTATCGAAGCCGCCGTGGAGGTCGAGATGCTCGGGAACGATGTTGAGGAGCACCGCGATGCGCGGGCTCAGCCCGATGCCGTCGAGCTGATAACTCGACAGCTCCAGCACCAGGTAGCTGCGTGCGGTCGTGGTGCGCAACAGGCTGAGCGGGGGTACCCCGATATTGCCCGCCAGGCGCGACTCCAAACCGCCGGCGCGCAGGAGCGCATCGATGAGCGACGCAGTGGTGCTCTTGCCCTTGGTCCCGGTGACGCCGATCGTCGTGCCGGTGCAGTTGGCCATGAAGATTTCGACATGCGACGTAATCCGCACCCCGGCGTGCAGTGCTTGCTGTAGCGCCGGAGTGATAAGCGGCACGCCGGGCGACCGAATCACGACGTCGTAATCGCGGAGATTCGTCAGATAGGCGTCGCCCAGATGGGCCGCGACGCCGCTGTCTGCCGCGATTATGCGCTGTACGTCTGGTGCCAGCCGCTCCATCGGCAGGCGGTCGGCGAGGCCGAGCGTCTTGCCCGGGAATTGGGCACGCAGGAACCTGTAGGTCTCCAACCCTTCGCGTCCCAGGCCAAGGACAAGGACGCGCGCGCCACCCAGCTCAGCAAGCTTCATGGGAGGGAGATTTGCTCTTTGAGAAGCGCGGCGAGGTCGGCCGGCAGGTAATGGTTGTCGCTCCATGCCGTCAGGATCGAGCGGGCAAGAGCGTCCAAATCATGGTGCGGCGCGAGGACTTCGCGCTCCACCTGCGTCAGCGCCGGTGTGATCGGCTCACCGCGCGCCCGGCGGCGCTGGATGGTCAGATGAAGGCCGGCCAGAGTCTCCTGGCGCGTGCCGACGCATTCAAAGGGCTTGGGCCCGTCCATCCCCAACAGCCCGCGAACCAGGGGCATCAGGCCGTCCTGCTCCAACAGGTCGCGTCCGAAGATCGCGCGCATCGTATCGAGCGCAACAAAGGGCGACAGCGAGATGAACACCGACAGGCACTTGGGACAGCGCCCGCACCATGCCCCTTGGTTCTGGGCACGGTTGCAACTGCGAAAGGCGGAGAAATACTCGCTGCACGACGCGAACAGGCGGCAGACCTGAAGCTCGAACAGCGGGCGCAGAATACTGAAGTAGCTGATGCCGCGGGTCAGGTACTGGCTGGCATAGCCGCGCATCGCGGTCTCGAACGCAAAAGTCTTGGAATATTGATGGTTGATGTCGGCGTCCAGGAAGCTGACGTTGCCCTCATCGGCGCTGCGCTCGTTGGAGACCACGACGCGGTCGTAATCGAACAGCTCCGCGCAGCTCAAGCCGAGGATCGCCAGGAGGGCGGAAAAGGGCGTATGGCCGTTGAGATAGCCGCGGGCATTGAGTTCGAACAGCAGCGGATCGAGCGTGCGGCGCACGACAATCGGATGCGAGCAGCCGCCGATCGCGGCGACGCCGCTGGCTGCCGGCAGCGGATTGAGCATCACGCAGTTGAAATCCTCGCCCGCCTTGTGCAGCTCATGCAGCGTGAGCGCGGAGTCCTTGCCGCCGCTTAGCATCACCAGGCTGCGCCGCGCGTGCCGCAGGCCCCGTTGCACCGCGCGCGCCCTCGGCGCAGGCGCGCTGATTTCCAGGTAATCCGGACTTCTGAAATCGATCCGGTTGACGTAGAAGAATTCGCCCATCCCGCGGAGCCACACCTCGCGCCACCATCGCATCTGCGATTGGTCGAGCGCGCCCGCCTCGATCACAACCTGGCGCGGGGCGGCTGCCTTCCAGTAGCTGAGCATTTCGATGAGCCCCAGATGGAAGGCGAGGCGATTGATCGTGGAGGCGTCGAGTTCGTCGATACGAGAGCGGTCAATCGATTCGATGGCAATCCCGGGCCTGAAGTCGATATCCGGCTCAAGCCGGAAGTGAAAGCGCAGCTCGAGCCGGTTGCCAGTCCGTTCCGCAGTGTAGCTGCGATAGACGAAGCGCAAATGCCTGCGGCGCAGTTCTTCCGCCGTGAACTTCATGACTGGCTGGTACGTTGAGTGCTGTGAACGAGCCCGAATCAGTTGCCGTTGGTCAGCACCATTTCGTCATCCTGGGCCAACGGGAAGGATCTCGCGCGGTCTTGCGCGCGTGATTCAGCATCTTCAATTTGAACGCGCGGAGGACTGCGCAAGATCCTTCAGTTCGTCGGGGATGACGAATCATTGCGCCGTACATCATAATGGAATTCAGGGGGCGGCACGCCGGCCCCGGCCCGAAAAGAGCGATCACCCACTTCAGTTGCGCAAAATCACGGCGCTGCCCTGGTTTTCGAAGGCCCAGCCCATGCACGCCGCGATATGTCCGTTCCTGACCTGGCGGCATCCCTTGGAGCGATCGTAAGTGTGCTTGCCCTCGGCCCAGTTGGGGCAGTAGTCGTCGGCACGATGGCGCAGTTGGCGGACATTTTCGATCACCATCGCGATGCCGTGGGTGTAGCCCTCGGAAAGATGGCCGCCCGACAGATTCGACGGCAGCCGCCCGTCGATCTTCAGCGCGCCATCCTTGACAAAATCGCCCGCTTCGCCGTAGCCGCAAAAGCCGTAGGCCTCCAGGTTGATCAGGCTGGTGAAGGTAAAGGCGTCGTAGGCCGATACGAAATCGACATCCTTCTGGCTGATGCCGGCCATCCCGAACAGGCGCTGGCGCCCGTAGTTGCCGGCCACGTAATGGATCACCGGCCGCGAGTAATTCCACATCGGGTTGTCGGTGGTCATCCGTGCGATGCCGCCCATGATATAGACCGGCGGCTGACGCAGGTCGAAGGCGCGTTCGCGCGAGGTGATAATCAACGCCGCGGCGACGTCGGTCTCCAGGCAGCAATCCAGCAGGCGGAAGGGCTTGGAGACCCAGCGCGAGCGATGATGGTCCTCAATCGTAATAGGCTTTTTCATGATTGCCTTGGGATTGAGCGTGGCATGGTAGCGATGCGCGACGGCGACTTCAGCAAATGCCCGCGTCGTATTGCCGGTGTCGCGCAGCCAGCGCATCGCCGACATCCCGAAGCGCTGCGCCGGCGTGGTCCAGCCGATGGTCATGTTGAACTGGCCGTCGCCGGCGGCAGGGGCCTGGCGCACCGGCCCGCCCGGGCTTTGGCCGCCCATCCGGCGATTGGAGCGTCCGTTCATCGAGCGGAACACCACGATGGTGTGGCAGCATCCGGCCTCCAGCAGCCCGATGCATTTCATGATCAAGGCCTCGGTGCTGGAGCCGCCGCCCATGATGTCGACCGAATAGTTCAGCCGGATACCCAGGGCCGTGGCGACGTGGTTGGAGCTGGTCGAATCCATGGCCTGGTAGCTGGTCATGCCGTCGATATCGCGCGGCTGCAAGCCGGCGTCGTCCATCGCTTTTTTGATCGCCTCGCAGGCCATCGACAGCGTGGTGCGGTTCGACGGCCGCATGTGAGGCGTCTCGCCGACGCCAACGATGCAGTACTTGTCAGTCAGTGTGCCCATCGCTTCCTCCCGCTCCGGAATTGTATCGCCAATCCTCAGGTCAGATTGGCGCGCCGGCGCCGCACATCGCCGGGCCCGGCCGCGGCAGCATCGGCGCGCCGTCCTTGGTATAACCTCTTTTGAGGGTACTTAGAAAGACGCGCAAGCAAACTTGCGGCGAGGAACTAACCCATGGCTCAACTGGTCAAGGAAAAGTGCGTGGCCTGCCGGCGCGATTCGCCGCGCGTAACCGAGGCGGAAATGAAGGAGCTGAGCGCCGAAATTCCGGGCTGGAGCGTGGTCGAGCGCGACGGCGTGCCGCGCCTGGAAAAGGTCTTCAGGTTTCCCAATTTCGCCGCCGCCCTGGATTTCACCAATCGCGTCGGCGCAATCGCCGAAGCGCAGGGGCATCATCCGGCACTGCTCACCGAATGGGGTCGGGTGACAGTCTGGTGGTGGACGCACAAGATCCGCGGACTGCATCGCAACGACTTCATCATGGCGGCCCGGACCGACGAGATTGCGGGCGAAGCGGGGGCGCAGCCAACGCCCACTGCGGCGACGCCACAGAGGGGTCAGTAGCTGATCAGCGTGTAACGCTGGAGCACGCAGACCTCGCCGAACTGGTTGGTGTAGCTGACCTCGTAAGTGTGGAAGATCATCGTACCCATTTTACCCTCGGCCTCGCGCAGGTCCGCGAGTCTGGTTTGCACGGTGATGCGGTCGCCGGGACGGATAGGATGGAAGAACTCCCATTCCGAACCGCCGTCCAGGCCGCGCTTGGGCAACTGAAACGGCAGCTTCAGGAAAATCCCGCCCAGCATCCGGCCAAAGGTGGGCGGAGCGATCATCCCGCCGAATCGGGTCTTGCGTGCCGCCTGCTCGTCGTTGAACAGTGGGTTGGGATCCTCGATGGCCTGGGCGAATTTGCGAATCGCGCCGCGCTCGATCTCGTGGGTCACGGGCGGAGTGGCGAAGCCCACCGCTTTCATCATCGCATCGGTCAGGAACTTGTTTGGCATCGATCAACCTTCAGCTCTTTCGGGCGACCGTGTAAGCAACGCCCGGGGACGACATTAGCGGCATCGCGCAACGACATCAATTCGGCGGTCCGCCGACGTTCCAATCATCCTCCTTCTCGCCCACAGGTTCGGCTGCCAGCTTCGTCAATGTCTACGGTTATGTGCGGCCTGATGTCGTGGAGGAACAGGTCGTAGGCCGCCCTGGCCATCCTGGCCAGCTCCATCTAGTGCTGCGGAGTAATTTCGTACAGCTGGCCTGAGGTTATCCGTTCCATCTCGTCGGCGGAGAGGTTCTTGTCGCCGGCGAGAACAATCGGCTGGTCGGCGTCGGGCCTGCCGTCGTCAGACATGGTTGACTCCTTGGCCATCGAACCGCGTCACTCAAACATTACCACGGCGCGAATCAGTTCGCCCGCCTGCATGGCCCGGAAAGCGTCGTCGATGCCGCCCAGGGCAATCCTGCGGCTGATCATGTCGTCCAGGTTGAGACGGCCGCGCAGATAGAGCTCGGCATACCTTGGGATGTCGAGCTGATAGCGCGCAGAACCCATCGTGACACCAATCAGCCGGCGCTCGCCCTTGAGGAAGTTGGGGTCCAACTCCATGCGAATTCCGGCCGCAACCCCGCCGATTATGGCGGCCGTTCCGCCCAGCGCCAGGCATTCGAAACACTGCTCGATAGTCTTTTTGGTGCCGATTGCCTCGAAGGAAAAATCCACCCCGGTGCCCGCAGTCAGACGGCGGACTTCCGCCACGGCGTCGGTGCGCGCCGCGTTGACGGCATCAGTGGCGCCAAAGCGGCGCGCCGCTTCCAGCTTGGCGTCGAAAATGTCGACCGCAATTATCCGGCCCGCGCCGGCCAGGCGCGCGCCCTGGATCACGGCGATGCCCACGCCACCCGTGCCGAACACCGCCACCGAGGCTCCCGGCGTCACCCGCGCAGAGTTGACCGCAGCGCCGACGCCCGTGATCACAGCGCATCCAATCAGCGCGGCGCGCTCGAGCGGGATATCGTGCGCGATCCTGACCGCACATCGCTCATGCATCAGCAGCCGATTGGCGAATCCAACCGGGAACTGCCGCGCACGCCCTAGATGCATGATCTGGCCGGTGACATCCCGGCCCTTCCAGGAGTAGCGCGGCGCGGCGTCTTGCGGGCGCTGGGTCAGATGCTGATTGGCGCACAGCACCGGATGCCCGGCCATACACAAATCGCAGATGCCGCAGGCCGAAATGTTGAAGGCGACCACATGATCGCCCGGCCGTAGCGTGGTCACCGCCGAACCTACCGCCTCGACGACTCCGGCCGACTCGTGTCCCAGAATGCACGGCGCGGAGACCGGATAGGCGCCGGAGGCAAAGTGCAGGTCGCTGTGGCACACGCCGCAGGCGGCGTTGCTAATCAGCACCTCGTGCGCCATTGGTGAGTCGACGTCGATCTCTTCAACTGTCAGGGACTGTTTGGGTCCGTGATAGATCGCGGCCTGGGCCTTCATCGCGGATACCTTTCGCTCATCGTTCAGCACCAGCCGGAGCGCCGGCCGTGGTCCCTACCACGCCGCTTCTTTCCAGCTGCTCGATTTCCGCTGAAGAATAACCGAGTTCTCCCAGGATTTCGCGCGTATGTTGTCCCAGTAGCGGGGGCGGCAGATTCGATACGTGGGCGGGTCCGCCGGAAAATCGGATCTGGTTGCCGACCACGCGCAGCAGCCCATAGGCGGGATGTTGGTACTCGGCGACCGCGCCAAGCCGAAGCGAGTCGGGGTCGTGCAACGCCAGCTCGACCGGCGCCTCGCTGACGATTTCGGCCGGTATCTGCGCGTCGCGCATCAGCGCCAGCCATTCATCGGCGGTGCGCGTCAGCATCCGGGCTGCGACCTCCGCGGCCAGCTCCTCCTCGGCTGCGGTATGTCTGACGGCGAGCATCCTCAGTAGACGGTGCGCCGCGGCGTCGTCGGGGCAGCATACGCAAAGCCATCCGGCTTTGGTTTGATACAAACGGTAGAAGGGCCCGAAGCCGGTCCGATCGTGGTCCAGCCGCGGCTGCGCAACCAGCCCCTGCTCGGTCAGAAAGGCCTGGCTTTGGAACAGCAGGCCGACGCCGACCTGCGGCATCTCCAGGAACTGCCCGCGGCCGGTGCGGCGCCGATAGTCGAGCGCGGCGATGATACCGAACGCCGCCATCAGCGCGGCGAACGTATCCAGCGGCGCGCCGGCCAGCTTAAGCGGCGGATTGCCCTGCCCGCCGTTTGAGGTGTCCATCCCGGTCCACGCGCGATTGATGGTCTCGAAGCCAGGCGCCTGCGCCAGCGGCCCCTTGGAACCGAACGCGGTCACGTGGCAGTAGACGACGTGCGGGTTGAGCGCGCGGATGTGCTCATAGCCGATGCCAAGGCGCTCGGCGACGCCGGGCCGGAAGTTATGCTCCAGCACGTCGGCGCGCGCGGCGAGTTTGCGTGCGATCTCAAGTCCCGCCGGCGTTTTGATGTCGACCGCGATCGACCGGCGTCCGCGATGACCCCCGACAAAGACGCGCTCCAGCGTGCGCATTGGGTCGCCGGCCGGCGGCTCCAGCTTGATCGCCTCGGCGCCGAGATCGGCCAGCGGCACGCAGGCCGCGGGACCGGCGATGAAATTACCCAGGTCGAGCACCCTGATGCCGCCCAGCGGTTGCTCCATCGCGGCTCGTCTCTCCTCCCCTTCGCTCAGAGGATTCCATTGCGGCGCAAGTGGTCTATCTGATCAGCACTGTAGCCGAGGCTTAGAAGAATCTCGTCATTGTCACGGCCCGCGGCCGGAGCGGCACCGCGCACTTCGCCCGGCGAGGCGCCGAACTTGATTGTCAGTCCAACCTGGGTCAGCGGGCCCAGTTGCGGATCGTGCAGATGGAACGACAGCTCGTTGGCCAGCGCCTGCTCGTGTTGCAGCATCTCACCCGGTTCCAGGCACGGGCCCACGGCGATGTCCTCGTGCTGAAGCAGGGCCGCCCATTCGAGCATCGGGCGGCTCGCAAACGCCTTCTCCACCAGCGGCCGGAAGCGCGCCGCCTGCTCCGGATGGCCGACAAAGTGGGCGGGATAGTAGCCGGGGAACTCCGCCGCATCGCAGCCGATCAGCTTGCACAGCCGCTCGAAAGAACCGCGCGCGCCCGTGTGAATATAAAGATAACGTCCGTCGGCGCAGCGATAGGCGTCGGCGGTCGGAGCGCCTTTGCCGGGCGCGCTGGAATGCGACGGCGTGACGAGATTGGCGCTGGGATGCTCCGCCCACGCCGTCTGCAAGGCCAGCGATGCCAGGGCCCCGCCCGCCATCGACGTCTCCACGCGACATCCGCGGCCGCTACTACCGCGATGATAGAGCGCCGCAACGACACCGATTGCCGCGTTGAACGCGGCGCCATAACTGGCGACCGGGAAAAACAGAAAGTTAGGTCCGTCGCGGAAACCGGGCTGCTCCTGACATAGACCCGACATCGCCTGCACCAGCGCTTCGTAGCCGCGATGCTCGCGATCCATGCCGGGCTGCCCGTAAGCTGAAATCGCGCAGTGAATCAGTTGCGGAAAGCGCGGGGCAACGTGCGTGTAGTCAAGACCGAGCCGCTCGCCGACTCCGGCGCTCCAGGTTTCGATCAGAACATCGGCGCCGCGCAGCATCCGATACAGGATTTCCCTGCCCGGCGCGGTCTTGAGATTAAGCGTTAGGCTCCTCTTGCCGCGATTCCATACCGCGTAGGCGGGCAGCTTGCGGAATGGATCGCCGCCCGGCGGTTCGATCTTAATGACGTCAGCGCCGTAGTCGGCAAACAGCATTGCGACCAGGGGACCTGCCACACCCCACGACAGGTCGAGCACTTTGTAGCCGTCAAGCGGACCCGTCATCGGATTGGCTCAGCCGGCCCTCCCCATGCCGCCGATCAGGATGAGCGCGGGGTGTGGTCAGTCGCGCAGAAAGCGGCGGATTTCCACTTCGCGCATCGCGGTGTCCAAAATCGCATAGGAACCGCGCCGATCCTGATCGCGCGGCTCGGAGCAGGAACCGGGATTAATCACCGTGACGCCGTTGGTCTTGTGCACCATCGGCATGTGCGTATGGCCCAGGATGATGTACTCGTAGGGCAGCGTGCCGACCTGGCGCAGAATCGGACTGCCGGCGTACACGTAATCTTCGTAGGGGGGCAGGGGACTGGCATGCGTCATCAGGATGCGGGCTTGGTCGGCGCTCATCTCGAGCGACAGCGGCGCGGTGGACAGGAAATCCAGCAGGTCGGCGGAAAACTCGGCCTGGCATTTCTTCAGGTACTGGGGATTACGTCCGCCCAGCAGCACCGCCTCATGATTGCCCCTGATTAACTGGACCTGGCGTTCGCGCAAAATCGCGACGGTTTCGGGACAAAAGCGGTATTCGCTGATCGAATCGCCGGCGCACAGCACCATGTCCACCGAGCCCATGTCCTCCAGCGCCCGGCGCAGCGCGTGCGCGTTGGCATGTATGTCAGACACGATTCCGATCTTCATCTGCTTGCCGCTGGTTCAAGCCTAGGCGCTTTGGGCGCGCCGGGCAACGCAAAGGTCGGTGCTCGGGGGCGAAACGCTCCCTACAATTTGGCGAGCACGTCGTTGGCGATCTTTTCCAAATCGCGCGTGATCTGCTGCAAGTCGCGGCTAAAAAAGATGCCGGTCGTGATCCGCACCGCACCCAGGTCTTGAGCCTGCTTCACTCCCTCCAAGGTCGGCTGCGCCGGGCAGCAGAACTCGATTTCGTTGGGATTGCGTCCGATGCGCGCGCACTCCTCGCGCACTTGTCTGAACAGGTCGCCGACATTGGGCACCGGCACCGGCAGATAGCCGTCGCCCAACCGCGCCGTGCGCCGGATCGCGGCGGGCGAGACGCCGCCGATGAAGATGGGCACGCGCTTGTTGACCGGCTTGGGAAACGCATGCACCGGACCGAAGTCGAACTGCGTGCCGTGATAGCTGGCCGGGTCGTCGCGCCACAGCGCGCGCATCGCCTCGATCGCCTCGTCGGTGCGCTTGCCGCGCTTGTGGTAGTCGACGCCCAGCACATCGAATTCGTCCTTCATCCATCCCGAACCGATCCCCAGAATTACGCGCCCCTTGGAGAGCACGTCGAGGCTGGCCACTTCCTTGGCGGTGTAGAGCGGATCGCGCTGGGGCAGAATCATGATGTTGGTCGCGAACTTGATCCTGGTGGTCACCGCGGCGGCCGCGGCCAGCGTCAGCAGCGGGTCGGGAAACGGCATCTCCTCGTCATCGGTTGGCAGCCGGCCGTCGGCCGAATAGGGGTAATGCGCCTTGTAGCCGTGCGGGATGACCGCGTGCTCGGGAATCCAAAGCGATTCAAAACCCAGCCGGTCGGCTTCGCGCGCATAATGCAGCAGCACCTCGCGCTCAAACGGCATCGGCTTTATGAAGAACCAGCTCAGTCCTACTTTCATGGCGCCTCGCTATCCTTGGGCCGCAAGCCAACGCGCGGCAGCCAAACCATAGCCTGTTTGCGGCGATCGTCGCCAGTCCCGATCCCGATTTTTGCCAACGGTGTGATGATCACTGGAAGGGCGACCGGGTCAAAACCTGAACGCCCGTTTGCCGGATTGACTCGCGGCCTCATTGTAGATTAGGAGCTATTACACGACTGACGAAACCCGGGCGCCCCGAAGGCGTGAAGGAGAACCCTTATGAAATTCGGATTCATGGGATGGTTGCAGTGTCCAAAGCCTTGGGACGCTGACTCTGATTACCGGATTTGGAACAACGGGCTTGAGCAAGTCGAGCTCTGCGACCGGATCGGAATCGACCACCTGTGGGAAATCGAACATCACTTCCTGGAGGAATACTCCCATTCCTCGGCCGGCGAGAGCTTCCTGGCCGCTGCCAGCCAGCGCACCAAGCGGATCCGTTTGGGCTCGGGTATCACGCTGCTGCCGCCCAATTACAATCATCCGGCGCGCGTCGCCGAGCGGGTCGCCGCGCTGGACCTGATGAGCAACGGGCGCGCCGAATTCGGCACCGGTGAATCCACCAGCTTCACCGAACTGGACGCCTTCCATGTCTCGCGCGCGGAGAAGCGCGCGCAATGGCGTGAAGCACTGGGCGTGATATGCCGCATGATGGTGGAGGAGCCGTTTCGCGGCGCGCAAGGCAAGTATTTCAACATGCCGCCGCGCAATGTCATTCCCAAACCGCGCCAAAAGCCGCATCCGCCGGTATGGGTGGCCTGCTCGCGTCAGGAAACCATCATGACTGCGGCCAAGTTCGGAATCGGCGCTCTGACCTTCGGTTTCGTGTCGGCCGAGGACGCCCGCAACTGGACCGCCTCCTACTATCGTGTGTTGGCTGACGCCGTACCGCTTACCTATCGCGTCACCGCCAACGTCGGCTTTCTGATGACCACCGTATGCGATCGCAACGGTGACCGCGCCCGCCGCATGGCGGAGGCCAATGCCTTCGGACTGTCGGGGCGCCATTACTATGTCGACGGCGTGCACAAGCCGGGCCGTACCAACCTGTGGGAGATGCAGCAGGCGATGCCGCCCGAGCAGCGCATCAACCCGTTCGCCAACGCGGTCGGCACACCCGATGATGTGCGCAAGGTGATGCTCGAGTACGAGGCGGCCGGCGTCGACCAGCTAATCCTGATCGCGCAGTTCGGCAAGCTGCCCCACGACTACATCTGCGAATCGCTGGAGTTGTTCGGCAAGGAAGTACTACCCGAATTCGCCGAGCGCGCGGCCAAGCGCGAGAAGGAAAAAGAGGAGCGCTTGGCCCCGATTATCGAGGCCGTGATGAAGCGCCGCGTCGAGCCGCAGACACCGTGGTACAACGAGGAATACAGCTACAAGGCGGACGGCTCGATGGTGCGCCATTGGGGCTACAGCCCCGAGTTGATGGAGGAGATGGCCAAGGCCCAGAAGGCCGCTCCCGGCAACGGCCACACCACCGCTCCCGGCAAATAGACAACACTCGCTGCTCCCCAAGAGCACGACGAAAAGTAGAGCGCGGCCCGGCAGGGCGTCAGAGTCTTGGCGGGCCGTTTTTTTATGCCGCTGTCTGCGTCCGCAACGTAAATCTCAAACCGTAATCCCGGCTTCGCGCAGCGCGGCAATCTCCTGCGGCGAATAGCCGAGGATCGCGCCCAGGACGTGCTCGGTATCCTGTCCCAGGCAGGGTGCTGCGCGGCGCACGCGCAACGGCGTTCGCGACATCGAATAGGGCATGCCGGGCAGCGGGCGCGTGCCGGTCTCGCGATGCTCCAGCGTGACAAAGTAGCCGCGCTGCCTTAAGTGCGGGTCCTCGAGCAGGTCGGTGTCAAGGAAGGTGGGGATTGCGGCGACGCCGGCGCGCTGGAGTGTCGCGCTGATTTCCCATCGATCGCGCACTGAGGTCCATTGCGCGATGATCCGATCCAATTCCTCCTCGTTGCGCTTGCGAGCGGCGGCGCTGCTGAAGCGCGGATCGTCGGCCAGCGAAGCCCGGCCCATCGCCGTACACAACGCACGCCATTCGCGCTCGGTACCGGCTGCGATCGCGACCCATTGCTCGGCGTCGCCCGCCGCCTTGTAGCAGTTATGCGGCGCCATCCACGGGTCGCGATTGGCAAGCGGGGCCGGTTCGCGGCGGTTGATCGCGTATTCCAGCAACGGCTCGGCCAGCATCGCCGCCATCACCTCGTACATCGACAGGTCGATATGCTGGCCGCGGCCGGTGACCTCGCGATGTGCCAGCGCGGCCATCACGAACAACGCCCCCCACACCCCGGCGGTGGGATCGGCATAAGTGATGCCGACCTCGCGCGGCTTGTCGCCCGGATACGCGGTTTGCGTGTACAGCCCCGATTGCGCGCCGATCAGCCCGCCATAGGCCATGTCTTTGTTGTAGGGACCGTTTTGTCCGTAGCCGGTCAGGGAAACCATTACCAGCTCCGGTCTGATTGCGCTCAGCGCCGCGTAGCCGAGTCCCAGCCGCTCCATCACCCCGGGAGTGAAATTTTCGATCACAACATCGCAATGGCGCACCAGGTCGCGGGCGACTTGCGCGCCCTGCGGCGTGGCGACGTCGAGCGCAAGGCTCAGCTTGCTCATGTTCCATTGATCGTAATGTCCAGCGCGGTTGATGCCGATCTTGTTGTCCGCGTACGGATGGATGGAGCGGCTGAGACAGGGGCGCTTGGCGGTCTCCACCCGGATGACCTCGGCGCCGAGATGGGCCAACTGCAAGCCGCAGTAAGGCCCCGCCCAGACCCAGGAAAAATCGGCAACGCGAATTCCGGCCAGCGGTCCGGCGCCCGAAAGATCGTGGGTTGGCGGCGCGATTGCATCGCGGCGCGTTTTCGGCGGCGTGGCCCTCGGGATGTCGCGATTGTGCTCGCCCAGACGCGGCGCGCGGCCGCCGAGTCGCGGCACCATCGCGTCCGATTTCATCGGCAGCCCCGGAGCCAGCACTTCTCCATCGTTCAAGTCGGACCCCGGCAGAGGAATGAAGAAGTTGCGTGCTTGCAATTGCTCGTCGCCGTATACGTCGGCCATCGCATTGACCGGCGCCGCCGGAATCCGCCGCCGCTGTGCCTCGCGCCACAACTGCCTGGTGTCCCGCGTTTTGGTCCATTCGCCAATCAGTGCGTACAGGGCGTCCTGATTCTGGTAGCGCGCTTCCTGATGCTTGAACAAATCATCGCGGCCCCAGTCGGGGTTGCCCATCAGTTCGACCAAGCGCATCCATTGTTCGTCGTCGCCGCAGATCAGGAAAATCTGCCCGTCGCGGCAATCGAAGACGCCCCACGGCACGACGTTGGTACCGCCGCCCAGCCGCGTAACATGGCGTCCTTCGTAGGGCAGGAAGGACAGGCTGAGCATCGCCGCGATACATTCCTGCTCCGACACATCGACTGCCTGTCCGCACCCGGTCCGGCGCCGATGCCACCACGCGCCCAGCGTCGCGAACGCAGCGTGCAGTCCGCCCTGCAGCTCGGCCTGATGGCCCACGAACTTCAGCGGCGGCAGATCGGGAAACGGCGAAAAACGCGGCGTCAGCGAGGCAATCCCGCTGCCATGCGCGGCCTGCAGTTCATAGGCGTGATAGTGGGCGCGCGGACCAAAGCCGCCGTAGGCGGAAATCGCGGTAACCACCAGTCCCGGATAGCGCGCACAAAGCTCTGCACTTTCAAGCTCGCAGGTGGCGCGCCGCTGGGGCGCAATGTTGTGAATCAGGATGTCCGCCCCGGCCAGAAGATGGTCGAGCGCGCGCCGGTCATGGCTGTCCTCCAGATCCAGCGTCACCCCGCGCTTGCCGGAGTTGAGATAAAGGAACACTCCGCTTTTGTCGGGGTCGGGAACATCATGCGGGAAAGGACCGCGTCGGCGGGTTACGTCACCCTGCGGCGGTTCGACCTTGATGACCCTGGCGCCAAAGGCAGCCAACAGCTTGGCAGCGAACGCGGCAGAAACTCCATGGCCGCATTCGACAACCGTGACCTCATCCAGCGGCAGGGGAGCGGAAGAAAGGGAGGTCGCCACCGGAGGGCTGAGCTAGCCGTGTTGGGCGAACTTGGCTTCGAGGGTAGCCAGGCGCTCGCGGAAATCGGTGGCGGTGTCGAGCCGGCGCAGATTCCTGCGTACCGCATCGAGGCGAGCTTCGACCTCGCTGCGCAGTATCTCGAAACGGCCGCTGAGTTCCATGCGGAACGATTTGAAATTCTCCTCCACGCGCCGCTCCAGCGCTTCCATGCGGTTATCGAGGCCTTCCATCCCCTGTTCGAGACCGCCCGCGCGCTGCTCCAATCCATCCAAGCGCGCATCGACATGCGTCAGACGCGCCCCGATGGTCTTCAGTTCGGGCGCCTGCCACGTTTGTATGGCGGGTCGAGTCGTTCCGACCGCAACTTTTTCGGTGTCCCTTATCCCCTTCACCGGCATCGTTTTTTCTCACCTTTAGCCAGCAACTTGCCTCAACCGACTTGAGGTTTACCAGCGTAGCCGTCAAAGAGGAAGCGCGTGCCAGAGGGAATCAATCAGGCTGAGCGAGCAGAGCGTCAAGTTGCTCGGCGTCGTCCAGTGCCTTGAGTTCGTCGTAACCGCCGATGATGGTGCCGTTGATGAAAATCTCGGGGACGGTGCGGCGCCCGCCGGCGCGCTCCACCATCTTTTCGCGCACATCCGGGTCGCTCGCATCGATCTCCTCGAACGCGACGCCCTTTTTCTTAAGCAGCGCCTTCGCCCTGATGCAGTAAGGGCAGAACCCAGTGGTATAAATCTCGACCTTGGCCAAGAGCCCGCTCCTGTTTTGGAAGATGTCATAAAGTATAGGGCCGGCGTCAGCCGCCAGAAAAGCGGGTCATCGCACCTCGGCGTACCATCGATGCAGCCGGGAAGGAGAGACGCCGGCCAGGTAGCACAGCCGAATCGCCCACATCCGCCCGACGGTGCGGATCAGGCCGGCGCGCTGCCAACGCCGCGCCGACGTCACCACCCGGCTGCGCAGGCACGCGACCGCTCCGGCGCGCTTGAGTCGGCGTGCGAAGTCAAGGTCCTCGCAGATTTCGATGTCAGGAAACCCGCCCAGGCGTTCGAACACCTCGCGCCGGACGAAAATACCCTGATCGCCGGTGGCCGTGCGGCTCAGCCGCGAGCGCAGGCTGATCAGCCGCCCAATCAGGCGGTAGGGCAGGGCGGGTGCGTCCAACTCAAGGTCGAAACGCCCTCCGACAGTGGCGGGGTTGCGCATCGCGTCCCGGATATCGGCGGCAAAGGTGGAGGGCACGGTTGTGTCGGCGTGGACGAACGCCAAAATCTCTCCGGCGGCGCGCCCCGCGCCAGCATTCAACTGACGGGCGCGCCCGCGCGG
>JAJPHZ010000007.1 GCA_021325025.1 Pseudomonadota bacterium
TCAACATGTACCAGTCGCTGCATACCACGGTGATCGGGCCGCGCGGACAGCGGATGGAGGTGCAGATTCGCACCCACGAGATGCATCGCGTGGCCGAAGAAGGGATCGCGGCGCACTGGAGCTACAAGGAAGGCAACGGCGACCTCACCCCGCAGCAGACCGAGCGCTTCGCCTGGCTGCGCCGGCTCATCGAATGGCAGCAGAACGTCAAGGACCCCCAGGAGTTCCTCTCCACGGTCAAGGAGGACCTCTTCCCCGAGGAGGTCTTCGTCTTCACGCCCAAGGGCGACGTGCTGGATTTTCCGCGCGGCGCGACGATTGTCGACTTCGCCTATCGCATCCATTCCCAGGTCGGCAATCATCTGGTCGGCGCGCGCGTCAACGGGCGGCTGGTGCCGCTGCGCTACAAGCTGGAATCGGGCGACACGGTGGAGGTGCTGACCTCCGACAAGCAGGTGCCGGGCAAGGACTGGCTTAACTGGGCGGCGACGGCGCGCGCCAAAAGCCGTATCCGCCAGTGGCTGCGGGCGCAGGAATCGCAGCGCTCCATCCAGGTCGCGACCGCGATGCTGGATCACGAACTGGCGCCGCTGGGGCTGACGCTTAACCAGTTGCGCCGCGACGGGCGGCTCGATCAGGCGGTCAAGGAATTTTCCACCCGCGACGTCGATACCTTGCTGGCGCAGGTCGGCTATGGAATCGTCTCCGCCGGTCAGTTGCTGACCAAGGTTCTGACCCCCGAGGAACTGAAGGTCATTCGCGGCGAAAAAGTGCCGCAGGCTCCCGCCGAGCGCCCGTCCAAGGAGGCGCGCAAGGCGGCCAGCGGCGGCGTGGTGGTGTCGGGGTTGGGCGACGTGCTGGTGCGCTTCGCCCATTGCTGCAATCCGCTGCCCGGCGAGCGCATCACCGGCTTCATCACGCGCGGGCGCGGGGTCACGATACATCTGGTCGGATGCCCCCGGGCGCTGGAAACCGACCCGCAGCGGCGTGTGCCGGTGGTATGGAAGGACGGTGAGGAGAGCCCCCATCCGATCCGCCTGGAGGTGCTGTGCGTGGACAAGCCCGGCGTGCTGGCCGCGATCACCAAGAACATCGCTGCGGCTGGCATCAACATCACCGGCGCGCAGGTCAAAAGCACCGACGTCAACCACCGCTCCTCCTCGCTGTTCGAACTCAACGTTACCAGCGCCCGCCAATTGAACAGCCTGATGCATTCGATCGCGACCATCGACGGCGTGCTGCGCGTCACGCGCGTCGCCCAGCACAACGGCCATCGCCCGGCGTAGGCATGAAGCAAGCAATCCAGACGCACGCGGCCCCAGCGGCGGTCGGTCCCTACTCGCAGGCAATCGAACTGGACGGCTGGATCTTCTGCTCAGGTCAGATCGGACTTGACGCGGCCACGGGCAAGCTGGTCGAGGGTGGAATCGAGGCCGAGACACGCCGCGTGATGGAGAACCTGCGCGAGGTGCTCGACGCGGCCGGCGCACGGCTTGCCGATGTGGTCAAGGCCACCATATTTCTGACTGACCTCAAGGACTTCGAGACCGTCAACCGCATCTACAGCGAGCATTTCGAACAGCCCTACCCGGCCCGCTCCACAGTGCAGGTCTCCGCGCTCCCGCGCGGCGCCCGTGTCGAAATCGAAGTCATCGCGCGCCGTTCCAGCGCCGTCCCCTAACGCCGCTAACCGTACGCCGCCGGGCTGGTAGCCTTGAACAGCGGCCGGAAAGCGGGGCAAGCTTCCGATCAGGATTGGGCAAAAGCGTTTGGGCCGCAAACTCGACTATCGGAGGACGATATGGCCACGGCGAATCAGCAGCCGACGGCGGCAGGACGGGAGTCGTTGGCGGGAATCAAGGTAATCGACGTCGATACCCATTTCACCGAGCCACACAACCTGTGGACCTCCCGGGCGCCGGCCAAATGGAAGGAGCGCGTTCCGCAGGTCAAAGTCGTCGACGGCAAGCGGCAGTGGATCATCGACGGCGACCGGCCGATGGGCGCCGCCAATCCTTCCAGTGTGGTCAAGCCCGACGGCGCCAAGGCCAAAGGCATCGAGTTCCTGAAATGGGAAATCGAGGAGGTCCATCCCGGATCCTATGACGTGAAGCCCCGGCTTGAGTTCATGGACGGGGAAGGGATTTGGGCCCAAATCATCTATCCCAACCTGCTTGGCTTTGGGGGTCTGCGCGCCGCGACGCTCGATCCCGAACTGCGCCTTTTGTGCACGCAGATTTTCAACGACGCAATGGCGGAGATTCAGGAGCAGTCCGGTAACCGGATGTTTCCGATGGCGCTGATGCCGTGGTGGGACATGGAGGCCACGCTTAAGGAGGTGCAGCGTTGCCACAAGATGGGCCTTAAGGGCATCAACACCAACTCCAGCCCCCACGACCATAAGGTGCCCGACCTCGGCGAGCCCCACTGGGATCCACTGTGGGAGTTGTGCTCCGACCTCAACCTGCCGATCAACTTCCATATCGGCTCGAGTACCGAAGGCATCGACTGGTTCGGCAAGGCGCCGTGGCCCTCGCAATCGGTCGACCGCAGGATTGCGCTGGGCTCGACCATGCTGTTCATGCATAACGCCCAGGTCTTCGCCAACATCATCTACTCGGGGCTGCTGGAGCGTTTCCCCAGGCTTAAGTTCGTGTCGGTGGAAAGCGGCGTGGGCTGGATGCCGTTTTTACTCGAAACGCTGGACTACGAGCTTGAGGAAGCGGCGCCGCGCGCCAAGAAGATTCTCACCATGAAGCCCTCCGAGTATTTCAAACGCAATATCTACTCGTGCTTCTGGTTCGAGGACCAGGGCCTGCACAATGCGATCAGGGCGGTGGGTGTGGACAACCTCATGTTCGAGACCGACTTTCCCCATCCCACCTGCCTGTATCCCAACGCGCTGGACCATGTCGCACACACGCTGGGAGATTTCGACTTCGAGACCAGGCGCAAGCTGCTGAGCACCAACGCGTCGCGAGTGTACTCGATCCCGGTGTAAGCCGCGTTCCAGCAGAAAAAGAACCAGAAAAGAACCGGCGCGGAGGCCGGCGCTACAGAAATGGAGAGGTTGGCTTAATTCGTGCCGACCTCCGTGGCGGTTCTTGTGCCGCGGATCGCAAAGTTTGAGCTTGTGTCCGTCCCCGCCGCGCCAGTCTTGACGCCGCCGCACGCGACGTTGTGTATTAGGTGAACGCCGGGGCAGAAAACAGTACCGGCGGCGGGGTGGGGCCTCTTGGCATCCGGCGGTCTGCATCTGGGGATAAGCGGCCAACCGCCTTCGCTACAATTTCAGGCTCGTGGAGGAAAATAATGGCCACTGCACATCAGGCGTCGCCCGGAGCGGCTCGTGATTCGATCGCCGGCATCAAGGTGATCGACGTCGATACCCATCTGAGCGAGCCCTACGACCTGTGGAGCTCTCGCGCACCGGCCAAATGGAAGGAGCGCGTCCCGCAGGTCAAAACCATCGACAACAAACGTCAGTGGGTGATCGACGCCAAAACCGTGATGGGCCCCGCTGCCGCGGTCAGCGTGGTGCGCGCCGATGGCGCCAAGGCCCAAGGCGTCGAGTTTTTCACCTGGCCGCTGGAAGACGTCCATGCCGGATGTCACACTATCAAGCCGCGCCTTGAGTTCATGGACAGTGAGGGCATCTGGGCGCAAATCCTGTATCCCAACCTGCTGGGGTTCGGCGGGCAGCGCGCCGCCGGCTTCGATCCCGAGCTGCGCCTGATCTGTACGCAGATCTACAACGATGCGATGGCGGAATTTCAGCAGGAATCCGGCCAGCGCATCTTCGGGATGGCACTGATGCCGTGGTGGGACGTAAAGGAAGCGGTCAAGGAGACCATCCGCTGTCACAAGATGGGACTCAAGGGCATCAACACCAACTCCTGCCCGCAGGACCATGGAATTCCCGACCTCGGCCAGGACTATTGGCATCCGCTATGGGAGGTGTGTTCGGACCTGGGCATGCCGATCAACTTTCACATCGGCAACAGCACAGAGTCGATGGACTTCTTCGGCAAGTCTTGCTGGCCCTCCCAGACCCCGGAGATGAAGCTGGCGCTGGGCTCGACGCTGCTGTTCCTGCACAACGCCGGAGTGTTTGCCAACATCATCTATTCCGGCATCCTGGAGCGGTTCCCCAAGCTTAAGTTCGTGTCGGTGGAAAGCGGGATCGGCTGGATGCCGTTTTTGCTCGACGCGCTGGACTGGGAGTTCAACGAGGTCGATCCGCGCTCCAAGCATCTCACCATGAAGCCGTCGGATTACTTTCGCCGGCAGATTTACGCGTGCTTTTGGTTTGAAACCAAGGCTTTCAGGACGGCGCTGGATGTAATCGGCGAGGACAACATCATGTTCGAAACCGATTTCCCCCATCCGACCTGCCTGTATCCCAAGGCCCTGGATCACGCCCTCCACACCCTGGAGGGACTGAGCCTGGAGACCAAGCGCAAGCTGCTCAGCGGCAACGCGTCGCGGGTGTATTCGATCCCGGTGTAGTTCTGCGAACGCCTCTCCCACACCCACGGTTTGTGGGAGAGGCGCATCCCTCTCCCCCTCTGGCTGTGACTGGGAGAGGGGAGGGCGGGTGGTGCACTTCGATCTTTAGGCGATATCCTCGAAACGCACTTCGTCGCCGGCACGCGTGGCGGCGCGCTGTGCCGCGCCGGCCTCCAGCTCCAGGACGCTGTGCGCGCCGAGCACCGGCGCCGTCAGCCGCCATGGCTTGACGGCCGGCATCAGGCGGATGATGCGGCCGCTGCGGCCCAAAAATACCAAATCGATAGGAAAGCGCATGAAAAAGGTGTGAATCCACAGCATCGGGAGCAGCGGTCCGGAGCCGATCAACAATCCGGCGCCGGGGGCGAGCGCCTCCCGACCCATCAGGCCCCGGCCGCGCGCAATCGCGCTGGCGGCCTCCTCTACGGACGCACATAAAACGCTACCGCGCGTAATGTTAATCGCCCGCCTCACGCGCTTGAGGTTGCAGCAGCGTGCGCACATTTGCAAGCGTCACCACCTCACGCGCGCAAGCGTCCGGACCTTGCCAGTCTTACCAACGTGGTGCGGGTGCCGCTTGGCGGCCTGCCAACTCTTTGGCGGAGCGCGGTTTGACACATAGTGACGGCCGCAGTCGCTCGTCCGATTCCGGACGCCGATTGTTCGCCGCGAACGGGCAGATTAAGCTAATGCCGCCTCGTGCTTGGGCCGAGGCGGCGGGGAACTCTGATAGGCAAAGGAGGCCTGTGGTGAAACGTCGTCCCGGTTTTTGGCTAGCGATGCTGATTGCCTGCTGTGTTGCGTGCAGCAGCGGCGTTGCGCGCGCCCAGATAAGCGTTACCGTGACCCACTCGGTCGCCATCGTGGTAAGCGGGGGTTCCAGCATCTCCGACGCCGGCGACTTCACGGTGACCAATTCCAGCGGCGCAACCATCACCATCAATTCAATCAATCTTTCGGCCACGGCGCCCGGGATTTTTTCCTCCCTGTCGATGACCGGCCAGGTGCCGGGATCCTCCGCGGTGGTGGTGCAAAGCGATCCTAATCCGCCCGGGACCTCGAACACCTTCAGCTTTGCCGCGCTGCCCGCTCTGCCCAACGGTCAGACCGCGACCTTCACACTCTCGGGGACGGCCGCTTCGTCGCCGACCGCGACTCCGTCCGCCACTTTGATCGAGCTGCAGAGAAAACACCCCACCTATGCCGGCGTGCTGTGGCCACTGCCGGGAGGGCTGAAGATGCCGGCCGGCCTGCTCACCGCCCTGGCGCTGGGAATGCTGTTGATGACCGGCAAGCTGCGCCGCCGGCATCTGATCCTGCTGGCGATCGCGATGGTGCTGGCGGCCACCGAGGTGGGATGCGGCAGTGGATCGAACTTCGGCGGAACCTCGCTTCAGACCGTGCAGACCATCACGGTCAGTTCCGGCGGCACACCCACCGGTTTGCCCGCCGAGCTGGGGTCGATCACGGTGCAGTAGCCGGGCTACTCGCTGAGCAGATCGGCCAGCACCTCGGCGGCATGGATCCTGGGATCGACCTGCGGATAGGCGCGCAGGATTTTGCCCCGCTCGTCAATCACGTAGCTGATGCGCTCGGCGTGTGCGGCTTTGGCGCTGGCGCACGCCCCGTAAGCCATTCCCACCTTGCGCTCGGTGTCGCACAACAAGAGGAAGGGAAAGCTGAACTTTCTGGCAAAGGCGGCGTTGTCCTCGACGCTGTCGAAACTCACCCCGAGCACGACGACCCCATGCTCCTCGAAATAGCTGTACTGGTCGCGAATGCTGCATCCCTCGGCGGTGCAGCCGGGTGTAGCGGCCTGCGGGTAGAACCACAGCAGGACCTTCCTGCCGCGCAGGCTCGACAGGCGCAGCGGCTCGCCCTGGTGGGTCATGGCGGTGAAGTCAGGGGCGTCGTCGCCGGGCTTCAGCATCGGCGTTTCCTCCTGTTGATCAACGATACCCTTGCATGGGCACGCCGTGAAAGGCGCGATGGAATCGGGCGGCGGGTCTCTGGTAAGTTGGCAAAACGATGAACCACCAGGGCGAACTCGAGTTCGGCGTGCGCAAGCCCAGGGCGCTGAGCGTCAGCCAGTTGGTGCGCATGGTGCGCGAATCGCTGGAGTCGAATCTCGACCAATGCTGGGTAGTGGGCGAGGTTTCCAACGCCCGCCTTGCGCCCTCGGGCCACCTCTACCTGACGCTCAAGGACGCGCGCAGCGCGATCGCGGTGGTGATGTTCCGCAGCGCCTCGGAGCGGCTGCGTTTTCGGGTCAACGACGGCCTGCAGGTGCTGGTCCGCGGGCGGGTCAGCCTGTACGAAGCGCGCGGCACACTGCAGTTTTATGCCGAAGAAATCCAGCCGCGCGGCCTGGGTGCGCTGCAACTGGCCTTCGAGCAGCTCAAGCAGAAGCTGGCCGCCGAGGGATTGTTCGACGTGGCGCGCAAACGCCCGGTTCCGTTTTTGCCGCGCACCGTGGGAATCGTCACCGCGCTGGGCGGCGCTGCGCTGCGTGACATGCTGTTTATCCTGATGGGCCGCAATCCCAACCTCCATGTGCTGATCCGGCCCACGCGGGTGCAGGGAGCGGGCGCCGCGGCCGACGTGGCGGCGGGGTTGGACGAGCTCAATCGCGACGGGCGCTGCGAGGTGATTATCGTGGGGCGGGGCGGCGGCTCGCTGGAAGACCTGTGGGCCTTTAACGAGGAGATCGTCGCGCGCGCCATCCGCCGCTCCGCCATCCCGGTGATTTCCGCGGTCGGCCATGAGATCGATTACACGATTGCCGATTTTGCCGCCGATGTGCGCGCCCCCACGCCGACCGCGGCGGCCCATCTGGCCACCGCCAGCAAGGAGGAACTCAAGCAACGCGTGGATGAAACCGCGGCCACGCTGGTTGGCGCGATGCGCGGCGTCGTGGCGGCCTATCGTAAGGACGTTGCCCAGCTCGCACGCAGGGTACGCAATCCAGCGGCGCAGCTTCGCCAAAACCGCCAACGCGTGGACGACGCCGCAGGAGCGCTCAATGCCGCCGCGCTGCGCGCTTTGCACGATCGGCGCAGCCGGGTCACGCATCTGGCGCAGCGGCTGCGCGCTCCGCTGGACGTGGCGCGCGAACTGCGCAACCGCGCCGCGCGTGCCGCTCTGCATCTGGCGCACCGCCTGTCCGCGATGGTGCAGGCACGGCGGGTTCAAACCGCCCGCGCGGCGGTAAATCTGGGACGCTCCTCACTGCCGCAGCGCGCCGGCGCTCATCGGCGCGAACTGGCCGCCCACACTGAACATCTGATCGGAAGGATGCACCGCGCCGTGGAGATGCGCCGCCATCGACTGGCGCAGCTTGCCGCGCGCCTGGACTCGCTGTCACCACTCAAGGTGCTCGAGCGCGGCTACGCGGTGGCCGTCAATCTACGCGACGGACACGCCATCACCGACGCCGCGTCGGTGGAGATCGGCGACGAGCTCGAGGTGCGTGTAAATCGCGGGCGCATCCGCGCCGTGACCAGCGCGCGCCAGACATGATTTGAACCATGGCGAACCAGGAAAAAAAATTCGAAGACGAACTCAAGGAGCTCGAAGACACCGTGGCGCGGATCGACAGCGGCGAACTGTCGCTGGAAGAATCGATCCAGGCCTTCGAGCACGGCGTCGCGCTGGTGCGCTCGCTCAATCAGAAGCTCGACGAAGCGGAGAAGAAGATCGAGGTCCTCGTCCGCGACAGCCAGGGTGAGCTGCGCACCACGCCCTACCGCGTCGAAGCAAAAAACGGCGGCGAGGAAGAAGAATAGTCATGAGCTTCTCCCCCGGCAGGGTACAAGCGCCGGACCAAACGGGAGACTTGTTTTCGCTGCGGGTGGTGGGTCGGTAGGTTGCGGCTCGCTTTGAGTTGTCATGCGCTTGCGCCTGCCTGTTCGGAAGCCGCCTGCAGGTGGCCCTCGCGCACCGCTTTTACAAACAGTTTATAATCGCGCTCGGTCTGATCGGCGTAGTCAAGCGCGAACTGAGCGACTGCCGTATCGAAGGTGTCTTTGGTCCCGAGATAACCGGAAATCTCCGGTGCGCCGCCTGAACGGGCGTGCGCCTGGGCGAGGACCTGGCCGCATCGCACCCCGTAGTTCCTGAACACCAGGGGCTTCATCTCATGCACCAGCGGAGCGATCTTCATGTCGCGCAACTGGCGGACGTAGAAATCGCGCCCACGCATGTCGCCGTGCGTCCAGCCCAGCAGCATGTCGCCCGCCGATTGCATCAGGCGCTGTCCCGCCGCCACGCGCTGGCCGTGGTTGGGGTATGCGCTCGGGCCCGCGTAAGGCTCCAGCACCGAAGCTCTGGCTTCCTTGAACTGAAGAAACAGCGGGTCGTTCTCGGCGGCCATGAACAGGGCGACGGCGCAGGTTGTGCCGACGCTGCCGACCCCGACCACCTTGAGCGCGACGTCGCACAGTTGGAAGCGCTCGAACAGGGCGCGGCAATGGTCGGGCAGCGAGCGGCGGTAAAGTTCCAGCGCCGTGCTCATCGCCTCCTGAAATTCCCGGCTGCGCTGGCGTTCGGAATGGAAGATCAGCGGCGGATTGTCCTTGATACGCGGGATGGAGCCGCTATTTTCGGCCAGCCGGGGGAAGTCGTGGTCGTAAGCTCCGCGCCGGCGCGCCTTTTCGATCCGTGTCCGCAAAAATTTCTGATGGCGTTTGTCCTGCATCTCGGCGACGAACTGATCGGCATCGCCCCTGTGGTACCAGATTTCCAACTGGCGCATGCGCGCAAACTGCGCCATCTGCTCGCGATATGCACCCACCACCGCGGCGGCGGCGCCGGCGCATCCGTCCCGATCCAGACCAAGCTGGCGCCCTGCAACGGCGAAACTTGCGGCCAGCCGCTTGACATCCCATTCGAACGGCGCCGGCAGTGTTTCGTCGAAGTCGTTGATGTCGAAGATGAGCCGGCGCTCGGGCGTGGCGAAGCCGCCGAAGTTGAGCAGATGGCAGTCGCCGCAGGCCTGGACGCGGATGCCGCTGGAGGGGGTACGCGCGAGGTCGGCCGCCATGATGGCCGCCGCGCCGCGGAAAAAAGCGAATGCCGATGGCAGCATCCGCCCGTGTCGAATCGGTACGAGGTGCGGCAGGCGTCCGTGGTTGGACGCGATCAGAAGCTCGATCGGGTCGGCCCGGTCCGCCGGCGCCGTCCACCCGGCATGACTGCGGCGCGGCACCGCTTCGCGCAGCGCCTTGCCCGCCGCACGGCGCTGTTCAGGAGATTGGTAAGGTGCGGTTGTGAGATCGGCAGAGGGCGCTTCGCCGCTGCGCGCCAAAGTCGCGTTCTGATGCATCGTCCACGTGACCATCGGCTAAGCAACCGTCATTGCCGTCTACCCACATTCAGATAGCCCAACCTCAGAGTTGCGGTAAAGTTTCGCCAAGGGCGACGGCAGCGCCGGTGATCGGGCCCAGCGATGCGGGAACCGATCGACTGCTGTCTGAACAACGCGGTCAAGCAAAGGTCGCCGCAGGCGCAACCGCACCCGGGCCGTTGTGGCCGGCCGCCCGCGACTTCGTTTACGCCTCGGCTTCGGCGCCGATGTAGCCTTCGCGCTCCAGGTGCAGGATGATCTGCTGGGCGGCTTCGTCGGGGCTGAGCTCCGAAGTGTCGATCACCAGCTCGGCATCATCAGGGGATTCGTAGGGATCGGAAATGCCGGTGAACTCCTTGACGATGCCGGCGCGCGCCTTGGCGTAAAGGCCCTTGCGGTCGCGCCCTTCGCAGACCTCCAACGGTGTGGCAACGTGCACCAGCACGAAGCCGCCGCCCTCCTCGACCATCCGGCGCACTTCCTTGCGCACGCTGTCGTAGGGGGCGATGGGCGCGCAGATGGCGATGCCGCCGTTTTTGGTGATTTCGGCGGCCACGAAGCCGATGCGCCGGATGTTGATGTCGCGATGCTCCTTGGAAAAGCCCAGCTCCGAGGACAGATGCTTGCGCACCAGGTCGCCGTCAAGCAGCGTCACCGGGCGCCCGCCGATCTCCAGGAACTTGACCAGCAGCGCATTGGCGATCGTCGATTTGCCCGAGCCTGACAGCCCGGTGAAGAACACGGTGAAGCCCTGGCGATGGCGCGGTGGATAGCTGCGTTTGAGCTCCCTGGCCACTTCGGGAAAAGTGAACCAGTGCGGAATCTCGCGTCCTTCGTTAAGGCGCCGTCGCAGTTCGGTGCCCGAGATGTTCAGTTCGCGCATGCCCTTGGGAATCTCGTCCTCGGGCACGAAGGTATCGAGCTCCTCGATGTAAACCACCATGCGGAAGGGCACCACGCCGACCCCGACTTCGTCCTGATGCTTGAGCAGCAGTTCCTGCGCCTCGTAGGGGCCGTAAAAAGGCTTGCCGCAGGAATCCTTGCCCGGCCCGGCGTGGTCGCGGCCGATGATGAAGTCGGTGCATCCGTAATTCTTGCGAATCAGCGCGTGCCAGACCGCTTCGCGCGGTCCGCCCATGCGCATCGCCAGCGGCAGCAGCGCCAGCTTCACCGTGCCGTGCGGATAATGGGGCAGCAGCGCCTGGTAACATCTAACCCGCGTGTAGTGATCTACGTCTCCCGGTTTAGTCATCCCGACCACCGGATGGATCAGCAGGTTGGCTTCCACGCTCTTGGCGGCGCGCAGCGTCAGTTCGGCGTGCGCGCGATGCATCGGGTTGCGGGTCTGAAACGCGACAATCCGGCGCCATCCAAGCCGCAGAAACTCAGCCCGCAGTTCGGCCGGCGTAAGGCGCAGCGCGCGATAGTCATAATGGATGGGCAGTTCCAGTGTCTCCAGCCGTCCGCCCACGTAGCAGGGATGGCTGCGCTGGAGCAGATGGGCCACCCCCGGATGCTCAGGGTTGGTGGTGCCGAACACCGACTGCGCTTCCGCCTTGAGGTCGGGCTTCCAGACGTCTTCCACATGCAGCGCCGCCAGCATCACGCCTTCCGGATCGCGCAGCGCCAGGAGGTCGCCCCGGCTGAGCCTGGCGGCCAGCTCTTCGGGCACATCCAGCGTGATCGGCATCGGCCACAACGTGCCGTCGGTCAGACGCATCCGCTCGCAGACCGAGTCGTAATCGGCGCGGGTCAGAAACCCGCGCAGCGGCGAAAACCCGCCGTTGGCCAGCAGCTCCAGGTCGCACAGTTGCCGTGGTGTCAGGTCCCACGAAGGCCAATCCTTGGAGGCCGCTTTCAACTCGGCCGCCCGATCGGGCCCAACGATCAGACTGACAAGAGTGCCGCCGTGCGGAGCGATGAGCGTATGCGCCATGAACAGATCCTCTTATGCTTTGTCGAAGTTGATCCGGCCTCTACGGCCGCGGACCACCTGAAGCTGCACGATTGTAGCCCGAATCTCCCGGCCAAACGAGAAGCGGGGTGGCCGGCCGAAGCCGGACCGCAAAGCCGGCGCCGCGCCTGCAGCTCCCCGGTGTGAGCAGGGCTGCCCGGGGAGAACCGGGCAGCCCGCTTGCTTTTACACCCGAATCGATTCGTCGCGTTTGGGCGCGCGCTTGAGTGCTTCCCAATCCACCAGCGGTTCGTATTTGGTGCCGACCACGAATGGGCGCGAGCCAGGCTCGCGCTCGAACGGGTCGACGATACCCAACTCCTTGGCGTACTCGCGCAATTCCGGCAGGATTTCCTGGCCCATCAGCCGCATGCTGTTGAGCCGCTGCTCCTTGGTCAGCGGACCCTGGGCCTGGAACAGCCCCAACACACCCGGACGCAGCACCTCCATGATCAACTTCAGTTTGGGCAGGACGGATTTGGGCGTGCCGATAATGATCTGAAATCCGGCCTGCGCCTTGCCGTAATTGGCCAGAATCTTGGCCTTGGCCTCCTCGATGCCGATCTCGCCGCGCGCCAACCGATGGCGGGTGTCGGCCTGGCGCTTCTCCGCACGCCGTCTTGCGCGCTCCTCGGGCGATTCCTCCTCGCGCGAGCGTTTGAGCGTCTCGGAGGTGATGCCCAAAAAGCCGTAGTCGCTCTGCGACTGGAACAGGCGGCGATTAGCCTCCTTGGAGTTGTAGCCCGGCGGCAGGGTCCATTCCGGACGCGAGAAGTTGGCACCGCCGCCGCCGAACAGCGCCGCCTTGCCCTGCTCCTGCGCCTCCTCTTCGGTGTCGGCCAGATGGACCTGTTGCAGGTAGCCGAAGTTCTCGCTGCCTGCCTGATAGCCGTGCTCGGCGGCGACCTTGCCGTAGAGGTTCCACAGGTCGACGGTCAGATGCAGCGAGGTGCCCAACCCGATGTAGGGATACTTGCGCTCCGCGCACCAGGTTACGGTCTCGCCGCTGATGATGCCGGGAATCCAGATCGGCGGACGCGGCTTTTGATACGGCAGCGTCCACGGATTGACGAAGCGATAGGTGAAGTGCTTGCCCTCCCATCGGAACGGACCCGGCCGCGTCCAGCACGCCAGCACCAGGTCGTGTGCCTCGTTGAAGTACTCGCGATTGTAGGCGGGGTTGGCGTTGTGGAAGACCTGCTCGCTGCCCGCGCCCCGCACCCATCCGGGGACCAGGCGGCCGTGCGAAATCAGGTCGATGGTGGCCAACTCCTCGGCCAGGCGCACCGGATTCTTGACGATCGGCAGCGGATTACCCAGCAGCACGATGCGCACCTTCCTGGTGATGCGCGCCAGGATCGCCGCCTCCACGTCCATCACGCCGCCCATGCAAAAGGGCGTGCCGTGATGCTCGTTGAGCATCACCCCGTCAAATCCCAGTTCCTCGGCGTAGACCGCCTCGTCGAGATACTCGTTGTAAAGGCGCGCGCCGACCTCGCGGTCGAAGTACTGGTTGGGGGTGCCGAAAAAGCTGCGGCTGCGGATGATTTCTTCTTCGGGAACCTCGCGGTAGGGACGCTCGGTGAAATACATTATGAACATGACGGTCTCCTTTTAGCCGGTCAGGCGAGAAACTCGCGCACCGTCTTTAAAAACTGCTCTCGCTGTTCGATTTCGGGCCGATGACCGCAATGGTCGAACACCGCAACCCTGACCTCGGTATTGGCCAGCGCTTTCTGGTATGCGGCGGCGGCGCTGACCGGCACCACCCGGTCCTCGCGTCCCCAGATGAGCTGCACCGGAAGATTCCGCACACCCTGCAAAAGGTAGGGAAGACTGGGATTGTTGAGGATTGGCTCCCAGGCCAGCCGTGCGGTTTCGGCGCGCGCGTCCTCAAACGCTTCCATGCGCGACGCCGAGCGCTCGCCGCCGCCGTACAGGCTGTTGAATTCCGGCGTCGCGTCGCGGTCATAGACGGTGGCGTTGAGCTGCGAGCCGATCGTGACGCAGAAGATGTCCATGATTTCGCCTTCGGGCGGCCGGATGCCCATCGGCGCCACCAGCACCATCTTGCGGAACTGGCCGGCGTTGGCGGTCGCCATCTCCGCGGCCGTCCACGCGCCGAAGGAGAAGCCGATCACATCGATCGGCGCCAGCCCCAGGTCGCGCAGCACCCATCCGTAGAACAAGCCCAACTGATGCACCGTCCTGATGTCATCGACCCGGGGCGAATTGCCCATCCCGGGCTGGATGGGAATGATCAGGGTGCGCTCTTCGGCCAACGCGTCGTGCCAGTTGAGCCATCCGGGATGCCCAAGCTCTTCGTGCAGCACCAGCAACGGCTTGCCGCGCCCGCCTTTGATTATTGCGAGGTCGGTCCCCGCCACGCGGGTGACTTCCTCTTTCCATTCTGCCATCTGATGAAGGACCTCCGTTTTCGATCGCCGCGCAGAAACAGGCTCTGACGCCGCGTTGTTCAAGAGCTGGTACTTCACCTTTATACTTGGCTGCGCTCTTTTCGGCCAGCCATCGCCGCCGGCGCGCCGCTTGGCAGGCGGGGCCGTTGCGGACTAAGAAATCCACGGAGGTAACAGGCGATGGCAAAGAGCGAGCGTGTAGCGATCGTAACCGGAGCGGCGCGGCCGTGGGGACTGGGGCGATGCACCGCGCTGGGCCTGGCGGCCAAGGGCTTCGATATCGCGGTGGTGGACATGAGGGATGATTGGGGCGAGGAGGCGGCAGCCGCCATCAGAAGAGAGAAGGAAACCAAAGCGGCCTATGTGAAAACCGACCTGCGCCAGCGCAGCGACGTCGAAGCGATGGTGGCGCGGGTGATCCGCGAGTTCGGGCGAATCGACGTGCTCGCCAACGTGGCCGCAATCTGTCCCAGCGAGCGCATCGAAGACCTGAAGGAAGAGACCTACGAGCAGGTCTTCCGTACCAACTTCCTGGGCACCGCGTTTACCTGTCAGGCGGTGCTCAAGCAGATGCGCGCGCAAAAGGGCGGACACATCGTCAATACCGCGTCGGGCGGCGCGATCACACCCTACGCAGGCCTGGCACTGTACGGCGCCGCCAAGGCCGCCGTGATTCAATTCAGCAAGGTGCTGGCGTTCGAAGAGGCGAAAAACGGCATCGTGGTGACCGTCGTCGCGCCCGGCCCGATGCATACCGCGATGGGGCGCGAGTCGGGTCCCACCGAGGAAGATCTGAAGCAACTGGGTCAAACGATGCCGCTGGGCCGTCCCTGCTATCCCGAAGAAGTCGCCGAGGTAATCGTGTTTGCCGCCACCAACTCCAGCAACGTGCTGACCGGCCAGACCCTGCATGCGCGCGGCGGCGCCTTGCCGATGGTGTGATTCGACGCTGCTGCAATCTACCGCCGGACAGGAAATCAGGCCCGCTTGATTTCCAGGAACTCGACGAACGTGCCGTCAGGGTCCTTGATGAAGGCGAAGCGGGTCGTGCCCCAACTCAGATGCAGCGTTTCGGGGCCATAGGTGACTGCGATGCCCTTGGCGCGCACGTCGGCGAGTTCCTGGTCGAGGTCGTCGACCAGAAACGAGATACGCACCACTCCGGCCTGATTGAACTTCGGCGGTGAGGCGGGCGCGGCCAGCTTGCCCGGCTTCCAGACGCCGACCTCCAGATGATAGTCGTCGTCAGGCAACCGCAGCATCACGAATTCGTCGGCGTCGCCCAGCGGGTCGGCGCCCATTTTCGCGGCGAAATCGCTGACCGGATTGACGGGGGCTCCCGCCCTTTGCTTGAAACCGGGATCCTCGACGAAGCCCAGCTTTTTGTAGAACTCCACACAGGCCCCGGGATCCCCGGTATTGAGCTGATTGAGGAACATCCTTTTGGCCATTGCTGTGTCTCCTCGTTCGCCTGACGATCGACCTGTCCGCCGGTACCGGCGGCGCAACCCGCGCCCCTTTCAAACCGGCCCCGCTTTGGTATGCTCGCAACGTCAGCATCAGGTGGGACGAAACGTAACCGATTTTGGAGGTTTGCCGCTATGAAAGTCGGCGCGTCGATATTCTGCCAGAACTTTTACCGCACCCAGCGTCCCGACCCCGACATCTACCGCGAGGACCTCGCGCTGGCCGATCTGGCCGAGCCGCTGGGCTTCGATTCCCTGTGGGCGGTCGAGCATCACTTCTCGCCCTACACCATGATCCCCGACGTCACCCAGTTCCTGTCCTACCTGTGCGGACGTACCAAGCGAATCGGTCTGGCCACGATGGTGATCGTGCTGCCCTGGCATGACCCGGTGCGGGTGGCGGAAGAAATCGCGATGCTCGATCTGTTCGCGCGCGACCGCGAACTGACCCTGGGCTTCGGGCGCGGCAGCGGCCGCATCGAGTACGAAGGCTTGCGCATCCCGATGAGCGAGTCGCGCGAGCGTTTTGCCGAAGCCGCCGAAATCGTCAAGCTGGCGCTGACCCAGGAGCGGTTTTCATTTAACGGCCAGTTCTACAAGGTCCCGGAGATGACCATCCGCCCGCGGCCGCTGCACAACAACCTGACCGAACGCTTTTACGGCGCGATCGTCAGCCCAGAAAGCGGCGAAATCATGGCCAGGGCGGGCATGGGGATGCTGATCATCCCGCAAAAGCCCTGGAGCGAGCATGCCAAGGATTATCAGAGCTACCTGGGGTCGTGCCGCAAGTTCGGCCAGCCGGGCAAGCGTCCCATCGCGGTGACCTGGGTGTACTGCGCCAAGGATGAAAAGAGTGCCGAAATCGGCCGCGACAAGTGGATGGCCAACTACGGCGAGTCAGCGCTGGTGCACTACGAGTACAACGATCCGCAGCACTTCAAGGCCACCAAGGGCTATGAGTTCCACGCCAAAATGGCGGAGGCGATGTCATCGGGCAAAGGCGGCGACGCGACGCTGTTGGGCCGCACGCAATGCTTCGGCACGCCTGAGCGATGCCTGGAAGTGCTGCGCGAGATCAAGCAGACGGTCGATGCCGAGGAGTTTGTCGGGGTGTTCAAGTACGGCGGGATGCCGCTGGAAGAGGCAGAGCGTTCCATGAAGCTGTTCGCTGCTGAAGTGCTGCCCAAAGTCCACGCCGAGAATTTCTAGCCGGACTCCGGCCGGCGATAGCGCACACCGCCAGCCCGCGATTGCGCCCCGGCGGTGTTCGAAACTGGCGCCCGAAGCCACCGCAGGCTGAATGGTGCGGCTGCGGGTCGGCCCGACACTCGCTATTGCGCTTTGCCTCTGACGGTCAGCACCGGACAAGGAGATTCGCGCACGACCCGCTCGGCGACGCTGCCCAAAAAGAAGCGGCTGACTCCCTTGCGCCCGTGCGTCGCCATCACGATCGAATCGGCGCCTACGTCGGCGACGGTCCTGATGATGACATGCGCCGGGTCCCCGCTCAGTGCCAGCATCTCGTACCTCACCTTGCCCGCCAGATGGGTCTCGGCCAGTTCCCGAAGTCGAGCCCGTGCGTCGTGCTCAGTCTGCGGAAACGGCTCCAACGGAATCGGGCTTACCGGCACCGGCGGTGTGGGCACTACATGCAGCAGGTAGATGACGGCGTCCTTGTCCTGGGCCAGCGTGCGCGCCACTTCAAGGGCGGCAATAGAGTTTTCGTCAAAGCTGACCGGACACAGAATTTTGTTGAATAGTTTCTTCATGATGTGTCCTATCGTCGGGCTGGTTTCGCGGCCCGTGTCCTGGGTTTCCTTTTGGCCGCGCCCGGGCGGATCCGTTCCGCCCTGGGTATGGCAAACTCTTCCTCGCCGCTGGGCACCGGAACAAACTCGTCGTGTGACGTCTCGGTGGTTTCACTCATCTCTTCGGGCAGTTCCCACTGATGGATGAACGGTTCATCAATCCAGGGTTTGCCCGACCGCGTCAGGTGGTTGCGCTTTCTCTGACAATCGACACAGTAGCCGGCAAAGGGCAGGGCCTTGAGGCGCTCTAGCGGAATCTCTTCGCCGCATTGCGCGCAGATTCCGTAGCGGCCATGTTCGAGGCGATCGAAGGCAAAATCGATCGCCTTGAGCCGGTCTTCAACGCGTTCGATCAGGCTGGCGTGGGTTTCGAGGTCGGCCAACGAGCGCGCCACGTCCATCTCATCGCCCGGTGGCGGCGTCACCTCCTGATCCTGGTCGCGCCGGTATTCCCGCACGCGCGCCAGCGCCAGATTGCGTTCGTGGTTGAGAATCGCGCGCAGTGACTCGCGCCGCCCGACTTCCGATGGCTGTTGTTCTGTGGTCATATTCCGCACCTGCTCAGGGTATAGCCCCGCCAGGAGCATTTGAGCACCAACCATGCCAGAGCGGCGCTTGTCCGTGCGGCTGGGGCATCAAAGCTTGCCGTCGCGCGAGCCAACCAAAGATGGTTCGAATCGCGACACCATAGGGGGTGCTGTTTCCTCCGGCATCACCGTCGCGCTGGTGCGGGAGTGAATCTTCCCGGAACTTGTGGCATGAGATTAGCTTGGATAGATGCTGGAAGGCGGTAGAGACGATGCCAGGAATGATTCGAGAATCCAAGAAATCCAAAGGACTGATCCGCGCCCTCAACCGCGCTGCGGTGCGCGACGACAAAAGCCCCGCCGTCGTGCGCAAGGCGCGGGTCCCCAAAGATCCGTCGATTTGTGAGCGCTGCGGCGCGATTTATGAACGCAAGACATGGCGCAGCGACCGCAAGGTGACCGAGCAACTCGCCAAGGCGGCGGATTGGACGGTCTGTCCGGCCTGCGAGCAGGTCAGCCGACAGGAAGGTCAGGGCCGCGTGATACTGTTGGGCTCTGGGGTCGCCGCCAACCGCGACTTGATTCGCCGCCGCATGGACAACGTCGCCAAACGCGCCGCCGCGACTCAGCCCGAACGGCGCATCACTTCCGTGGACGAACTGGGGCCCACCGGCGAAGAGGGGCTCGAAGTGCTGACCACCTCGCAAAAGCTGGCCCATCGCATCGTGCATGAATTGAGGAAACTGTTCGGGGGCAGTGCCACTTATAGCTGGCAGGACGACGGCACGTTGTACGCCGAATGGCGCTACGATCTGCCCAAGCCAAAGGCCAAAAAGCGCGCCTAGCAGAAGGCGAACATAACGAGCCGGGACCTTAGGTCAGATGCGTGCGTTCCGTACTGTAAAAGACGGCCGCTTGCCTTAAATTCTCCCCTTCCAGGAGATATTAGAACGAGGCGAGCAGGTTGCGGAAAATCCTTTTTCCGCAACCTGCCGGTTTTTCAACCCACCAAAGCGGCAACGTCTGGATGCGAGGCACCTGCCTGGCGACCGGGCCTGCTGCGTCATCTTGCGGCCGACCGTTTGAGAGGCGGCAAGTGCCGAGGGCTATTCTTCTTCCTCCTCCTCTTCGTAATCTTCATCGATACCTTCGGCGGCGTCGAGCAGTTCCACGATTTCCTCCAGGCTTTCGGACACCATAACGCTCTCCTCCGCTCCGAAATGGAGCACGCTGCCCGTTCCGTCAGCGTCGTAGGGCTCCATCCACAGCGCCCGCTCCAGGTTCACCAGGCCGGCCCGGCCCTCGGAATCCGGATCGGCGAGGTCCTTAAGTGTGAGTTGCACCCACAAGCTCATTTATCATCTCCTTGTGCTTATCTTTTTTGACCGAATTTCCTCACGACCCGGCGGCTAGTCCGTGGCGCCCGAGTAGCACGTGCCCGGTGAGCTGAACCGCCCAACCCAATAATGCATCAGCCGTGCCCGCTTCGCGTCCGCAATCGGGCGCGGCGCACGACCCTTCTATCCTGACTGGACCAGCGCGCGGTTGCCAGTGGTCGCCGATCGGTGCTTTGCTGCGTCAGCCACATTGGACGGCCGACATGAAATTCGGAATCCTCTACAACATCGACTACCATCCCGAGGTGCATGGCTCCTCGGCCAGCTACTATGCCCTGATTCTCGAGCAGATTCAGCTCCTGGAGGAATTGGGCTATGACTCCGCGTGGTTTGGTGAGCACCATTATGCGGGCTATTCTTTCGGGGCGCCGGCGGTAATTGCCACCGCGGCGGCGGGGAAAACCACCCGTCTGCGGCTGGGGACCGGGGTGTCGCTGGTGCCGCTGCACAATCCGCTGCGGCTGGCCGAGGAATACGCGATGCTCGACGTGCTGAGCAACGGCCGCTTGGAGTATGGCGTCGGACGCGGGTTCCTCAATTATGCCTATCAGCTCATGGGTGTGAATCGCTCCGAAAGCTTCGAGCGCTTCCGCGAGGGGACCGATCTGATAATTGCGGCGTGGACCGCGCAGCGCCCGTTTTCATTCCACGGCAAGTTCTGGCATCTCGACGACTATCAATTCTTTCCGCCGCCGGTGCAAAAGCCGCATCCGCCGATTTACGCGTCGGGCACCAACACCCGCGAAAGCTACGTTTACGCCGCGATGCGCGGACTTCACCTGTGCACCGCCTTCTTCATCCCGGACAAGGAAGGCGTGCGCGCCAACATCGCGCTGTATCGTAAAACTCTGGCTGAGGCCGGATACGATCCCGCGGCGCGCGACGTAGCCGGCGTCTTTCCCATGTATTGCGGCGAGTCTCAGGCCCAGTCGATGCGCCATGGCGGCGAATTTACCTTGAACTATTTCAAGTTCTTCGGCTCGCTGGAGCGCGGTACGGATCCGACTACCGCGCGGGGGTTCGGCCACAAACCGATCGAATTTTACGATGAGCGCGGCCTCGTCCTGCTCGGCGATCCCGATTACTTGATCAAGAGAATCAAGTGGGCGGCGGAATATTACGACACCAATTACCTGCTGTTTGAAGTGGCTCAGGGTGGCGCGTCGCACCAGGAGACGCTCCAATCGCTGCGCCGCTTCGCCCGTGAGGTCATGCCTGCCTTCAAGTAGAACCGGCGGTTCTCAGGTATGGGCTTGCATGATCGAGTTACTGCGTGGCCAGGCTCCGGCACACGAGCAGCCGGGATTGAGCCGGCCAATCGCACGGTCGTAGGCTGTGCGTGCCGCCTGGGCCTCCTCATCGTCGGCGGGGATTTCAGTGAAGGTGGCGGTGGCGGCCAATAGCAGGTACGGATCGCCGCTATTCATCCATCGGTATGCATCCGCAAGCCCGGCGGTTGGGTTGCGCTCGATCACCGCAGGATTTTGGCTTTTACGCGCCGCCCTTAGAACACTACCGTAACGGTTCCCAGCGACGCGGGCAGCCCTGACACTTCGATGATTCCGCCCTGGCCGTCGCTCAGGATGATGGAACCCTGCGCGAGGTTTTGCATCGAATTCAGCGTCGGCCGCAAACCATTGCCACCGCTCGAGCCGCAGCCTGTGGTCCACAGCGTGGCGGCCGCGATCAGGAAAATGACGGCTGGAGAAAGGGTGAGGGGCCGGCCCGCCAGTGCAACTGCAAGCAGAATGAACGCCCCGATCAGGGCGGCATACAGCGGCAGGGTGGATTGCGGCCAACTCCCGCTGCTGTCGCTCGGCGACCGGGTCAGTGCTGCTCCCGGCGGTATGGTGGCGGCGGCGGTGGCCTCCAGGTTGAGAGTGGCAGTGGCACCTGAAGGAATTGCCAACGGCGCGCCAAGGGCGAATACGGTGGTAGCCGCCGGTACTACCGCAACCGGGGCGAAGCTTGCGCCGCCCGCGGCGCCGCTCAGCGTCAGCTTGGAAAAAATATTGGGCGCCGTTAGTGTCACGGTCACCGAATCGAGCGACAGCGTCACCGCCGTCGTGTTGGTGACGGTGAAGCTTCCCGCGTGCGCAGTAGCGGTGGGAACAATCCTGGCCGTGGACGGCGACGCCGCCGCACTCGCGCCGGGAAAGGCTGCGACCAGTTTGGCAAAATCGGGCGTCCCCCAGCCGCTGGCGAGATCGAAGCCGGGGCCGGCCTTGTAGCCCATTATGCCGTTGTCATCGTTGTTGCCGACCGTGATGTCGTGCAATCCGAAATCCAAATTGCGCAAGTTCCCCAATTCATACAAACGCGGATTGATATTACCCAGCCGTGCCACGCCCTGGGACTGCGCGATAAGCCGGCTCAGCCCCGCCCACATCGGGCTGGCGATGGAGGTCCCGCCTGCAGGAGCAAAGCACACCTTGTCCATGTTCTTGTCATTGCAATGTTCGAGCGTGGCTGGACGGGTGCATGGCAGTGCCCGGCAGTTGGCGATGAGAAACCCGGGCGCGTTGCCGCTTGCGCCCAGGGCGATATCGGGCACGTCCCGTACACCGTCGTCGGGCACGCCGAAACCCTTCTGCCACAGTGGTTTGGCAAACAATGTGCTCTTGCCGCCGCTGCCCGCATCCTTGACCGGGCAATGGTCTGGCCCCGCCTGGCCATCATTCCAGACCGTTTTCAGATTGTCGCTAATTACGCTGGTGTCGTTGCCGGCCTTGTCGTAGACCGGGTCGAACATGGTGCCGCCCACCGACGTCAGATAAGGGCTCGAACTTTCCTCGTCCACGCTGGGTTGCGAAAAGGTTGCGCCCTTGGGCAGGCCGCATTTGCATTGGTCGACACGCGGTTCGGTCGGCACCGCTTTGCCGCACGGCCAGTTGGCACCGAAATCGCCTGCCGCGTGGAACACGGTCTGGCCCTGCACGACCGCCTGGAGCAGCGTCGAGTTGTAGGCCAGGATGCTCGGAACGTCGGTGCATTGTATTGAAATCGAAGCGGTTATCACCCCGCATCGATTGTCCGCTACCGCTTGAGCAACGTCGTCAAAAAAATTGCCGAGATAGAAATAGATTGGTGTATTGGGAGCGACTGCATGGGCCCACTCGGCGTCGAGGTACGCCTCGCCATGACCGCTCAGGCCGGGATTGGTCCCATTGACCAGAACCCGCGTCAGTATAATCGGCGGCAGGCCAAACTGGTCGTCGAAGGCAGCCAGAGCATTGTCGTTGACATCGCTGTTTTCCGCCATCGCTATACAATCCGGAGTACCGGTGCCGCGGTTGCCGCCCGAAATAAGTGGCTTCACATCGTAGAATGTGTAGAGGTCGGGCGGTCCAAAGGCGGTTCCCACACCCGCAAGTGTAACGTCAGGAACAGGTCGCGCACCCTCAGCGGACGCCTGCTGGAATCTGCTCAAGCCTAAAATCGCCTGGATGACAGAGGCCAAATCGGCCGGCATTACGGGATCGTCCCGATTGGCATAACTGCTCCCGTCGCCAACGAGCACCGTCTGAAACGCGCGCTCCACAGTGTCGACATCGCCGCTGAAGTCAATGCTGCGTTTACGGATGTCGCTGGCCGTCACCTGTAATCCCTGGCTGCGAAGCCATCCCGCCACCGCTTTCATCTGCGCCGGTGTGGGACCAAAACGGCTGACGAACTCCTCCGTCGTCAGCCATCGATGGTAACTGGGCGAATCGCGATTCTGCAGGTTGGCTTCCAGCTTCGTCAATTGATCAATATTGCGCAGCGTCAGGATCGCCCGCAGATGGAGGACCTGATTCGCGGCAAGCGGCTGCCAATCATCGGGAACATAGGCCGGATGGTTGTTGAGGATTGGCGTGCCACCCCCAGCGGACGCGCTACAGCGCAACGCACCAGCATATATCAGCGCCAGAGCGATCCCGACCGCCACGGCGGTCAGCCTGCGTATCGCAAACCAGGAATTGTCAATGCGCATCGTACTCCTGCAAAATGCGGCGTTCAGAATATGTGCGGCAGAGAGATTAGCGGGAGCTTACGACATTATTTGATTTCACTCCGATCCCCTTTGTTGGGCGTTCATTTCTAACGACATAGCTGGGTGAGTCAATGGCGAAAAACGGGCACGAATGACAGGCTGAGGCTGCGACGCGAATGTCCATTTACTACGTTCGCGACGATCCTTTCAGGCAAGTGCCTTGGGCACGCTTGTTGCGTTGTAGGTGCGGGCGCGCGTTACACGCGCAAAGGGCGGTACGATTGCGACCCGCTAATGTTTTTCGCTTGCCATAGGAGGAGAAGGCATCGCGCAGCGCGCGATGCGCGACAATGGCCGCCTTACTTTCAGATCCGACGCGTCGTGTTTCCATCAGCGCCATCGAGACCATGCCAATCGTGGCGTTCCCGCTCACGATCTTCCTGGGGGCCTTCCTGCTGTTCGCAGTCGAGCCGATGATGGGCAAGGTCCTGCTGCCGTGGTTCGGCGGGGCGCCGTCGGTCTGGACGACCTGCATGCTTTTCTTCCAATTGCTGTTACTGGGTGGGTATGCCTACGCGCATGTGATCGCCACCGCCTTGCCTCCCCGCGCGCAGGCGAGTTTGCACCTGATGCTGGCGGCGCTCTGTATGGCGTCGATGACGGCTGCCGCGATAGTGTGGCGCTCACCCCTGATACCTCCGGCCGACTGGAAACCGGCGAGTCCCGAGTATCCCGCCCTGGGCATCCTGGCAATTCTGTTTACGGCGGCCGGATTGCCATATTTCACCCTGTCGGCGACCGCTTCGCTGCTGCAGCAGTGGTTCGCCGCCAGCCGCGCCGGCCGCTCGCCGTACCGTCTCTATGCACTGTCGAATCTTGGCTCGATGCTTGGACTGGCCGCTTACCCGTTCCTCCTCGAACCCAGCCTCAACCTGCATCAACAGGCAATGCTCTGGTACTGGCTTTATGTCCTCTTCGCCTTGGGGCTTGCCTTGTCGGCGCTGTCATTGTGCGGTGGTGGCGCAGTCCCGGTAGCGCGCGCCGCAGCCTCAAGCCCTCAACCGCCGATCGAACTGGGCACCCAGTTGATGTGGGTTGCCCTGGCGGGGTGCGCCTCATTGATGTTTTTAGCGGTTACCAATCAGCTTTGCCAGGACATCGCCGCAGTTCCGTTCTTGTGGGTGTTGCCCCTGGGAATCTACCTGCTGTCGTTCGTCGTCTGCTTCGGCAATGAAAGTTGGTATCGGCGGGCAATTTTCAATCCCGCGCTGGCTGTTGCGATCGTCGCGTCGTGCGCCATCCTCTACCGCCCGTATACCGAAATCGTTTGGCAGGCCGTAATCTATTCGTTGCTGGTCGGTTCCTCATGCACGGTGTGTCACGGCGAGTTGGTCAGGCTCAAACCCGCACGTGGTGCCCTGACTCGATTCTATCTGATGGTCTCCGCCGGCGGAGCGCTGGGCGGATTGCTCAGTGCGGTACTGGCTCCGTGGCTGTTCCGTGGATACTGGGAACTGCATATTGCTATCTGGGGATGCGCCGCGCTGCTGTTCGTGGCATTGATGCGCGACCCTGCTTCGTGGCTTCATCAACCACGCCCCATCCTCGCGATTGGGCTGCTCGCCGGCGCGCTGGCGCTGCCGGAACTAATATTGGCTGCGGCCGGCAACCTGACCTCCGCGCTATATTACAATCTGACCGCGGGCTGGGCACTGATGGTGGTGGTTGGCGCGATACTGGCACGGCGCGACCGCAGGCGGACCGAGCAAAAGCGCGGCTTTGCGCCGGTGGCCGCCGCCGCGGTACTGCTGATGGTAGCCAGTGTGCTGCTGTCCAGTATTACCGCCAAACTCAACAACAGTCTGATTTCGATACGCAACTTTTACGGCGCCGCGGCGGTGATCGAGCGCGATGCTGCCGATCCCGCCTGGCATGCGTTTGTGCTGCGCCACGGCAGTATCGTGCACGGTGTCCAATATTCCGAGCCCGACAAGCGGCGCCAGCCCACGGCCTATTTCGGTCCAACCAGCGGTATAGGCCTGCTCATGCTCCACCATCCGCGGCGCATTTCGGTGGACCCGCGCGTGCGGACGGTGCGCGTTGGAGTGGTTGGTTTGGGCATCGGCACCATCGCCACCTACGGACGTCCCGGCGACTATATTCGCTTTTACGAAATCAATCCCGCGATTATCCATCTTGCCACCGCGCGCAACGGTTACTTCAGCTACGTGCGCGACTCCCAGGCGCGGGTTGACATCGTGGCGGGCGACGCGCGTCTTTCAATGGAACGGGAGGTTAGGGATCAAAACGCACAGCGCTTCGACATCCTGGTGATCGACGCGTTCAGCGGGGACGCCATACCGGTTCATCTTCTGACCATCCAGGCCTTTGCTCTTTACCTCAGGGAGTTGAATCCCGACGGAGTCCTGGCACTGCACATCAGCAACAACCATCTCGATCTGAGGCCGGTGGCCGCGCGTCTGGCGAATCATTTCGGTCTACGCGGTGGATGGATTCACAGCGTGGCCGCGGACAGGATGACTCAACCCAGCGACTGGGTCGTGCTTGCGCGCGGCGCCAGTGTGCTGGCGCAGCCGGCCATCGCTTCGCAGTTAAGGCCGCTTGCGAGCGATGCGACTGTGGGTTTGTGGAGCGACGATTACAGCAACCTGTTCCGGATTCTGCGTTGACGGCGAGGCTAGAAGTCGAGCGGAAGCTGCAGATATTCCCGGTAGATGAAGTCACGATGCGCCAGCAGCGCTGGCGTCAGTTCGGCCGCCACTTCGGCCCCGATATCGCTGTACATCCGCCGCAGCCCCGGCGCCATCGGGCATACTTCCTGCGGCAGCGGCGCCATCATCGCGGCGAAAGCCGCCCAGTATATATCGAGTGCGGAAAGCTCATTGCCGATGAAAAAGCGGCTGCCCGACGAGCGTTGGCTTTCCAGCCGCCGGGCCAGGGATCTCAGAATCTCAGCCACCCTGACCGGCGCCTGCTGTGCGGCGCTTTCGCTGTAGCCATACTTCTCCGCCATCGGGCCCATCAGCGCGCGTCCTCTGCCGCCGCCGTCGGATCGGCTCAAATTGCGTTGAAACATCATCAGACGCCGCGCCCAGCCCAGACCGTTCTCACCGCAGATTTCGTTGCTGTAACCGAACATTGCGACTCGATCCTCGATCCCCTCCGGGATGAGCCGCGGTGAGGGTGCCAGGCGCTCGAACAGATAGAGTTGATCATTCCATATATTGCGCGGGCGCTCATCATTCCAGATGACCGCTGGAGCGCTGGTCTGCGCGGTCCACTCCATCAGCTCGCGGTTGGCGCCGCCCACTTCCTGTGCAACCGGCACGTAGGAAAGCTTCTTTACATAGCAGATGCTTTTGGCCGCTTCGCTCCATGGACCCGGACCGCCGGGCGAAAGCACGATCCTCAAGCCTGGCATCGTTCTGGCCTGCGCAACATCGACGTAGTTCATGACACCGGCTATACCCTCTCTGCCACTACGATGTTACTGGCACAGACACAAGCCCGGCACAAGCGGCCGTCGCGGCCGGCCGCTCACTCAGGCGCGCTCGTATACACCGCGCTCCTTGCGCTTGACCGCACCCGAATCGATCCAGCGCGTGATGGCAGCGAAGATTTCGCCCGAGCCCTTGTTGGCCAGACCGCGCACGCTGCGCACGTCGGAGGCTTTGAACCGCTTGGGCAGCTTTTCCAACACCGCGCGCCAGTTGGTACGCCCGCCGCGCGCCGGACCGCCATCGGTGGCTGCTCTGCCTTCCCCGGCTACCAGCAGAAGTTGCTCTTCCTGCTTGCGGAGAGTACTCAGCTCCGATTCGAGACTGCGGATGTCGGCCCGCAACTTGTTCAACGCACTGACAGCCTGACGGCGTACATGTTCATAAGCTGAAGCTGAACTTGCTTGTCGGGGCATATGAAAATTTCCTCCGCTACCAATTGAGTATCCGCATATGGACCCGAAAAAGCAATCCGATCGCTATTGTTGAGTCAAGGGCGAGCCGGCGCGAAATATGGCATGTCCGAGAACGGTCAATTTGGCGAATCTATACGGAAAAATTGAGTTAAATGAACATATAATTGAGTCCGGATTCAGATGCCGGCGAGCTTGCGTGCATATTCTGCGACTGTCCTGAAGTCATATTCCCGGTACATCTGCAACTTTTCTGCCTCAAAACCACCCTCGGCATGAACCGCGAGCACTTCCTGGTAGCCGCCATAATCCGAAGCAGTCATATCGCCGATCAGATATAACAGACGCAGCCGCTGTTCGGCGCTCAATCCTTTGGCCCCGCCTAAAAATTTCGCGATATAGTCGCGGGTCGCAGCGTTGGTCAGGTCTTCGGCGGCCGGCGCTGTGACCAGCAGGCCGCCGGCGAGGTCCTGCAGGGTTTGCACCGCCTGATGGTAGTTGTGAGCGAAATGATATTTCGCCACGTTGACCAGCAGCGTGTTGGGTACGGCGATTCCATGTTCGATCGTGCAAGCCGCCGCCGCCCGCCGCAGCAGCGCCAGCGCGATAGTGTGGTAGGCAGCCAGCTGCGTAAGCTTGTCGCGCACATGCGCCGCGGCCGCAATTCCGTTGGCCTCGGCGACGGCCGCACCCGCTCCCGCAAGCAGTTCCAGCAGCGGCAGTTTGTAGGAAACCGCGGTGAAACGATGAAAACGCACGAAGTTTATCGCCAGCGGACCGGCCAGCTCCGCCTCTCCGTCCAGGAAGACCCGCTCGTGGGGGACGAACACATCGTCGAACACCGTCAGCGTTTCCATCATCTTGCGCCGCGCGCTGATCGGATGCTCGATCGGGTTTTTGGGCTCGCTGCCGTGGGGACTGACAATAAGCTTCAGCCCCGGCGTGTTGAGCGGCAACGCGAAGGACAGTGCATAGGGTTCGTCGCCGGGGCGCATCGCCCGGGTGGGAAAGACGATCAGCTCATTGGCGTTGGCGGCCAGCGAGGTATGAACCTTGGCGCCGCGCACGATTATGCCGCCGGGATGCTCCGCCACCTTGCGCAAGTAGTAGTCGGGATGCTGCTGGGCGGCGGGTCCCAGGGAGCGATCGCCTTTGACGTCGGTTTGTGCCAGCGACAGTGCCAGGTCATGGTCGCGGCAATAGCGATAGTAACGCTGCACACGTTCGAGGTAGTGCGGTTTGCCGCGGTCGGCGAGCATGGTTGAGACCATGTACAGCGCAAACAGGGCTTCGGTTCCGATTTCCCTGAGCAGCACGGGATAGGTAGCGCCTTCGCGGGTGGTGGCGGCGATAAGTTCGGCGCGGATGAGTAAATCCTGCGCGCAGCGCGGTATCTGGTAAAAGCGGTTGTACAGTTCGCCGTCCTCTTCAACCACCGCCAGGGGGCGAAAGCGCGCATCGCAGGCCATCGTGTATTCCAGCGCCGCGTGCTCGACCGCGATGCGAATCACGGGATGCTCAGTTATGTCGGCAACGCGCCGTCCGCGGAAAAACACGCTGCGGTCATCGCGCAGCGATTCTCGATATTCCTGTGCGCTTCTGAGCGCCACGGTTCATCAGCCTCCTCGATCGGCGATGTTGCGGCCGCTTTAAAAATGATGCCGGTGCCGTGCTGCCCGGCCAATATAGTGACCGCAACGGGCGCGGTCCACCTTGTCATCGAAGGTAGGCTCCCATACCATGCGAGCGAGACTTCCAAAGCGGGGTTCTTTGAGCAGATAGAATTGCCCGGCGCGATTGCCCAATAGCGGCCCATGGGCGGCAAACGATGAGCGTTGGCCGGCGGCAAGCGACAGGTTCATTCAGGTGAAGCGCAAAAAGATGATTCGAGGAGCAGTGCTGGCACTGACGCTGGCCTTTGGTCTGTTCCATCATGAACGTGCATGCGCGGCGCAAGCGGGTCTGAGCCTCTCACAACTGGTGACGATCGGGCTACAGGCCAATCCCCAGGTGCGTGCGGCGCGGGCCCGATGGTACGCCGCATCGCACAACATCCGGCAGAACTATGCGCCCGCCGATCCGGTCTTTACATTTCTCAACGAGGACAGTCCGAATAATCCGTTTTTCGTCAAGCCGACCCTGCAGAGCTTCCAGGTAACCCAGGCCCTGCAGTTTCCGGGCAAGGGTTATCTGCAGGCGCAGTCTGCGTCGCGCACGGCGGAGATAGCGCGTCTGATATACGAGGCCGCCGTCCGCGACGTCCGCGCCCAGGTGGAAGCCGGTTACTACCAGCTCCTGCTGGATTCCGCGCTGATCGGCGTGGCGCAGGAAAATGTAGTCAACCTGCGCCAGGTGCTGAATGTGGCGCAGGTTGCGTATGCCGCAAACCGCGTGACACAGACCGATTTTGTCAACGCCGAATTCGCGCTGGCAGCGGCGCAGCAGACCCAACGCCAACTGGAAGTCGCCAGGTCCAACGACCGCACCGCACTGAACGCGCTGCTTTACCGCCGGCCCGATGAACCGCTGCAAGTGGCCGGCGCACTTGAGCTGTCGGGGATCAAAACCGGCCTGGATCAGTTGATCGAGCTCGCCCAGTCCTCGCGCCAGGAAATTCTGGAAGCCGCATTGACTGAGCGCAATTCACAAACCGCGCTGATCCTGGCCAAGCTGGAATATGCCCCCGATTACACGCTGGGCTATACATTCGACCATTACCTGCTGGCGAGCGCGGGCCCTGCTCCGACCTTCCTGCAGGACCATACGATTTCGATCGGACTCAACGTGCCGATTTTCTTCTGGCTCAGGCAACGCGAAGACAACGCGCGCGCAAGCTATGACCTTGAGGCAGCGCGCGAGGATCTCAATTCGGTGATCAATCAGACCGGCGCGCAGGTAACCACGCTCTACCGCCAGGCGCAATTTGCCTACGCGACGGCCAGGCTGTATCGCGATACGCTTATACCGCTGGCGCGCCAGGCGTTCGCGGTCGCGCTGGTTTCCTACACCAACGGCAAAATCGATTTCGTCACGTTAATCAATACGTTTCGCCAGCACAGCGATGCCCGGGTCGCCTACCTGCAATCGGTCAACCAGGCATTGGCGCAGCGCATCGCGCTGGAACAGGCCGTGGGCCGGCCGCTGCCGCAGAAATAGCAGGCGCCGTTTTCGGATTTCCTCAATAACCGGCGAATCCCATGTTGGTGGTTGCCTGTGCCTCGGGGTCGGTGCGGACGTTGACCAGCGCCGGACGCCGGGCCGCCAGCGCGCGCTGGATGGCGGGGCGGATGTCTTCGGGCTGCTCGACGAACTCGCCCCACCCGCCCAGCGCCTCGACCACCTTGTCGTAGCGCTGCCATCCCAGCTCGCGGCCCACGTTGCCGCCGGTCTTGCGCGAGGTGAAGCCAGCGTTATTGGAGACCACGACCACGATCGGCAGGTGATGGCGGATCGCGGTGTCCATCTCCATCCCGTTCCATCCAAACGCGCCGTCGCCGCACAGCACGACCACCTGGCGGTCGGGGCGGCCCACCTGCGCCCCGATTCCGAACGGCACGCCGATCCCCATACATCCATGCGGGCCGGCGTTGAGGCTGGTGCCGGGTTGGTAGATGGGAATCGACTGCCGTGCGAAGTTCAGAATCTCGTGGCCGTCGACCACCAGGATGGTATCGCGAGTGATAATCTCGCGCAGTTCGCGGCACAGGCGCAGCGGATGAATCGGGACCTGGCTGGAATGCAGCAGCGGCGAGTCGCGCTCTTCGTTGGAGCGCTGCTTGGCCGATAGCTGCGCCACCCACGGCGTCTCCTCGCGCGGACGGAACTTGCCCGCCGCCTCCTGCACAAGCTGACTGAGCACCATTTTGGCGTCGCCGATGATTCCCACCGCGACGCCGCGATTGTGCCCGATCTCGCGCCCGTCGAGGTTGACGTTGATGAACCTGGCGGTGGGGGAAAAACGCGGCGGGCGCAGATGCGAGAGCATCGCATTGGCCCGCGCGCCGATCACCAGCACCACGTCGGCTTCGCGAAACGCCATCGAACGCGCCGCCGGAAAGGACAGCGGATGATCCTCGGGCACCACGCCGCGTCCCTGCGGGGTGGTGAAAAACGGAATGCCGGTGACCTCAACGAACTGGCGCAGCTCTTCGCTGGCGCCCGACCACAGGATGCCGCTGCCGGTGAGGATCAGCGGGCGCTCGGCAGCCTGCAAAAGCTCGATCGCGCGGCGCACCAGCGCCGGGTCGCCGGCAGGCCGGCTGTCGACGCGATAGTGGTCGGGATAGTGCACGCGATTGGCATCCAGCTTGGTCATCAGGATGTCGCCGGGCAGGTCAAGGTACACCGGGCCCTTCTTGCCGTCCATCGCTTCGCGAAACGCAGTGCTTACATACTCGGGGATACGTTCGGCGATATCGACGCGGTAGGCGGCCTTCACCACCGGGCGCATCATCGCGAGCTGGTCCATCTCCTGGAAGGAATCCAGCAGCACGCCGCGCATCGGGGCCGAGCCGCCGATCGCCACGATTGGAGTGGCGTCAGCCCAGGCGTTGGCAAGTCCGGTGACCGCGTTGGCGGTGCCCGGACCCGAGGGCGTGATACAGATGCCCGGCTTGCCGGTGACGCGGGCATATGCGTGGGCTGCCATCGCGGCGGCCTGCTCGTGGCGTATGTAAATGCCGGTCATGCCCAGATCGATACAGGCGCCGGCCGTGCCGCTGGTCGGCCCGCCCATCATGAAGAAGAACGCATCGACGCCCTCGTTCTTGAAGCATCGCGCGATAACCTGTTCGCCGCGTATCGTTTCCATGGTCGTGGCACGCCTCCAAAGCGGTTGCGGACCTTGGTCAAATAGCCGGTTCGCCCCGGCCAGAGCAAGCCAATGGCATCTGTCCGCGCGGGCGGCACCCGAGGCCGCAGCCCGATCCGGCGCGCCGATCCGCGCGCTTGCCGTGCCGACGCCGGGGGCAGGGCCGCCGTTTTAACGGGGCTCGCGCTGGGGGCGGACGAAACTGCACTGCAGTTGCGCCGCCGCCGACGGATGCCACTTGCGTGCGCGGCGCTCCCGGCGCGAGCCGTGCGGGGCCCGCGCGCGCCTGCTTTCCAGCGCCTTGGAGCCGGTGACCTGCACCCACCCCTGCTGCGGGTCGAACTTCTGCGCGTAGCCGCCGCTGAGCACTTCGAAAGCGAAGTGGGAATAGCCCTTGAAATCGATATTGCCCTGCGCGTTGAGATGGGCGAACCAGGCCGGCGTGACGAAATCGGTTACCAGGATTCCATCGATCGAATAGGCGTACTGGTCGTCCTCCACCGGATCGCAGATCTCGGCGGCCCAGAACACGCCCTGCGGATCCTGGTAGGCGCCGTTGAGCCACGGGTCCACCGCCATCTCGCAGATTTCATGAGTTGCGCCCACACTGACGCTGGCGTTGTCGGCCTGGATGGTTTTCACGAACACTTTGGAGATCGGCAGACCCACGTTGGTCAGGTCGTGATAGGCAAGCGCGTTGGCCTGATCGCTGTCGTCCAGGAACACCACCCACCAGGTGCCGGCGTCGGGCGTGGTGCCTTTGGGTAGGAAGGTGAAAGCGGCGGCCTCCAGGCCCCAGATCGGTGCCAGGTCGCCGTTCCATTGCTTGTCGAAGGCCGGCAGCATGGCCGCAACGTCAGCGTCGCCAATCACGGTTGACTCGTTGATCACTGCAATTTGAAGCATGTCTGGCGTCCTCCCCCGAATTGCACCGCGCCGACGAAGCGGCGGGAGCAGCTTTAACCCTACTCAGGACTGATCGGAATGACAGGATCCGACGCTACTGAAAGTAGCATCCGATGGCAATTATATGCCGATCCTGAATTCAGGCCCGCCGGGGCGAACTCCGCGCGACCAGCTTATCGCCCGTGCGCCAACAACGCGGAGAGTTCCTCGGCCAGGCCCGAGAAGCGCTGGATGCCGCGGCTGATGCCGATACGCAACAGTTCTTCGGATCCGGCGATCACCGCCGAGCGGCGGCTGCGCGTGACTGCCGTGTACAGCGCTTCGCGCGTCAGCAGCGGCAAGTCGCGCTCGGGCAGCACGACCGCGACCGCGTCGAACTCCGAGCCCTGCGCCTTGTGAATCGTGGTCGCGTAGCATAGTTCGATCGATTCGCGCAGTGCCGCGAGATGGAACGCAACGAACCGGTCCTCGCGCCTGAACACCGCCATTGGCGCCGCGCGTCCGCCGGGCCGGCGGATGCGGACGATCACGCCCTGATCGCCGTTGAACAGCATCCGCTCATAGTCGTTGCGCACCACGATGACGGGTTCGCCGGGCAGAAATTCCCGCTCAGAGGCGGCCGCGCCGGCGGCCTCTGAGCGCCGCCGATGCAGCGCCGCATTGACACGCTCGGAGCCGGTGGAAAGGACACGCGTGAAGCACAAGATGCGCGAGGCGGCCAGGTGATCGAAAATCCGCCGCAACGCGGCTTGCGCCTTCGCGTCGAAGCCGTTTTCATCCTGCTCGACGTCCTGTGCGCACAGTTTCTCCACGTCGTCCGCCTTGATGCGCGCCGCATACCATCGGTTTAAAAATGCTTCCATAAGTCCGGTGCCGCCTAGAAACTCCACACCCGCAAACTGCAGTGCTTCCGGACCCTCACGCCGGACCATACCCTGGTCCGCGCCGCCCCGCGGCGCCGCCAGGTTTTGATCGGCCAGGTTGATCGCGCGCGCCACGGAGAAAACGGCGCGGCCGGCGGGATCGCCGGTATCCATCCGATAGCTGTGAGTCAGCCGCGTGCATAGACCCGGGTAGCGGCGGCGGTGCGCCTGCACCTGGGCGGCGCCCACCAGGTCGCGGAAGACCGCGCCCGCCGCAACCGACGGAAGCTGATCGGCGTCGCCGAGCAGGATCAACCGCGCATCGGGTTTCAACGCGCCCACCAGCCGCTCCATCAGGGAGAGATCGAGCATCGAGCCCTCATCCACGATCACGACGGCCGCCTCCAACGGGTTGTTGCGATGATAAGTGAAGCGCCCGCGGGTGGGCGAAAAGCCGAGCAGGCGATGGATTGTGCAGGGCTCAAGGCGAGCCTCCCTGAGCGCGCGGTCCGCCGCGGCGGGTGCCGCGATTCGCTCCAGGCCCTGGCCGATGCTCTCGCCCATGCGGAAGGCCGCCTTGCCGGTCGGTGCGGCCAGCGCGATCTGCCTGGGCGCGATTCCGATTCTGACCAGCATGCGCAAAATCGCCACGATAATCGACGTCTTGCCGGTGCCTGGTCCGCCGGAGATCAGCGCCAGAGCCTGCCCCGCGGCGTTGGCAACCGCGGCGCGCTGCTCGGCAGACAGCGCCACGGAGAGCATGCCCGGGCGCGCCGCCGTGTCGGCCAGCGCGGCCTCCAGCTTGCCGGTATCGGCTGGCTGTGGCTGCGCGATACGGTCAGCGAGCAGGCGCGCCAGCCGCACCTCCGCGCAGCGCACGCGATGGTGATAAATGAAGGGGGGCAGGTAGATCAGCGGGCGATGGTCCTCGGGCGTGCGGCCGATGACGTGCGGGGCCAGGTCGGACTCGAGCAGGTGCGCGATTGCCTGGAGCATGGCCTCCGCCGCGTCTGAGTCTGAGGAGTCGGCGCACAACGGCGCCAGCAGCCGGCGCATCGGCTCGCCCGACTCCTTGCCTGTAACCGGCAACCGGGTGCTGCCTTCCTGCAAGGCCGCAAGCGATGCGGTGACCAGCCCGATCAGCGCCAGGCGCTGCTCGTCGTCAAGGTCCGGCTCGAGGGAGGCGATTTCGGCCGCCAGGTGGACCGCCGGCGGATCGAGGTTGAGGTCGGCCGCGCCCGCTTCCATTCGGTGCAGGCGCCGCCTGAACTCCGCCTCGCGGCCCTGGGCGCCGTCGCCCATCTGATGGCGGAGCCAAATTGTCGCTATTCCCAACTGCCTGTAGCGCTGCTCGATCATCGCGCGGCCGCCTCGCTCTCCAAACGCATCAGTGCGGCTTCGTAGGTGCAGACCTCCGTCCAGGCAGGGCGATGGAAATAGACGCCGGTGCGTCCGCCGCCGTCCATCCCGCGCAGGAAAATGTACAGCAGTCCGCCAAACCGCCGGTAATCCTGCTCGCTGTTGATGTGCAGCAGGCGCAGCACGCCAATGGAATAGATGAGCGCCTGGGTCTGGTAGTGGTTTCTGACATGCGCCTCTATCGGCGCACGCTCATAGGAGGGAAGCTGGTCGCTTTTCCAGTCGGCGAAGTAGATCAACCCGTTGTGCTCAAACACGAAGTCCACGAAGCCCTTGAGATAACCGCGCTCGACCGTCCATTTGCCGCCTGCCGACGAACCAAGCATCCGATGGCCCGCCTCGGGGATCGGATAGACGAATTCCATCTCCCGCACGCTGCGGCATCGGTAAAGCGGACCGATGCGGTTGTGTTCCGAAATCACGATCGGAGCGGCGAGGGCGTTGAACACGATTTGGGTGCCGCGTTCGAACCACGCCTGCTGATCCCTGACCTGATTGCGGCGCATGGCGCCATAAAACAGCCCCTTGACGTCGTCGCGCTCGCGCCAGCACCCGAGGTCCGGCGCCGCCGCGAAGGAATCCATCGCCACCTTCTCGATCACCTCATGCAGGAACAGGCCGACGGCACGCCCGCCGGGAAGGTCCCGCTCGTCGGGCGGCATCTCAAGATCGCCCTTGAATTCCTCGACGGGAATGTTCCAGCCCGCCTCCTCCGCCCCCGATGCGCGCAGCGAAGTGTAGGAGCGCATTACGAGCGGGGTGCGCAGGCGCCTTAGATTCCACAACGCCGCCTCGTGCTCGGCGTCTTTGCGATCGTCCATCAGCGCCTGCGGCGGTCTCCATCGCAGGAGTCTGTCAGCGAGTTCAGCGTCGCCGGTGGTTACCTCCACAGGCTCGGCTACGTTGTGGATGGTAAACAGTTTGGACAGTTGCCCATCCTTCGCATCGTGCGCAACCGTCTGTAGGCGGTTGTTGAGCGCAGCGTAATAGCCGTTCAGCCTGTTGGTCGCGCCGTCGGGCAGCAGCGGCAGGTAAAGGCGCACCCGCGCCCGCGTCAACGCGACGTACAGCAGGCGGCGCTCCTCGTCTTCCTCCTCCGATTTCAACGCCTGCCTGGCGCGGTCCTTGGCCGCCTTTCCGATCGCAAAGCGGCGGTTGCCGTCTTCGTCATGATAGACGGCCAGCTTGCGAATATCGGGAATGCGGCCGAATCCGCCGAACAAGGCCACGACGTCGGCTTCCAGTCCCTTGCTCATGTGGACGGTAATCACGGAGACCGCGTCGCGTTCGCTCTCCAGGCGCTGGATGTTGGAATCCTCGAGCTCGGGCGCGGCCCGTTCGGAGATGTAGTCCTCGAGCAGCGCGATGATTTCGGGCAGTGCCAGCCGGCGGCCCATTGCCGCCGCCAGCAGGATCTCGAAGATGTGCTCATAGTTGGTCAATCGCCGCTCGCTGCCCGACAAAAACAGCTCGCGCGCCGCCACGCCACTGTCATGGAGCAGATGCTGGAACAGTTCGGCAAAGCGTTGACGTTCGGCGAGCGCCTTCCACTCGTACAGGCGTTCATTGAGCGGATGGGCGGGCTGGATGTCGCCCAGCAGCGCCACTTCGCGCAGCGGCACGGCAAAAAACGGCGACAACCACGCCTTGAGGCGATGGGAGCGGATGTGCGGCTGCGCAATCGCGCGCAGCACGTCGAGGACATGGCCGGCTTCGGAAGTTTGAAACAGCCCCTCCTGCTTGTAGAAAGCGAACGGCACCCGCGCCTCGCGCAGATACTCGCCGATCTCGGCGCTTTCCTGGCGGGTGCGGGTTAACACGAAGATACCTTTTGCGCCCACGAGCCGGGGCGGCGCGCCATCCTCTTCGATCGTGATGCGCTCGCCGGGCTCGTCCAGCAAGCGGCGCAATTCGCGGGCCAGATGGCGTCCGATGGCGCGACGGATTTCGGGAACCGACGCCTTTTGCAGGTCGGCTCTCTGGTAGCGCATCAGGATTACCGGTGTGATCGGCTTTGCGCCGGCGTCGATCGCCCGGCGATCGGGGCGCCCGCAGCGCACCGGCCGGTCATACCTTATCCGGCTGTTTTGGAACAGCGGATTGGCCGCGTTCGGATCGAAGATATGATTGCACGCCTTGATCAGGTCTTCGGTGGAGCGGAAGTTATCGGCCAGTTCGACCGGCGGGTTGCCCCCCGTCAACTCGGCGCGCGCCTTCAGATAAGTAAAGACGTCGGCGCCGCGAAAGGCGTAGATGGCTTGTTTGGGATCGCCCACGACGTAAAGCCGCGCGCCGCCGCACTCGACAAACAGCCGGCGGAAGATCCGCCATTGCAAGTCGTCGGTGTCCTGGAATTCGTCGACCAGCGCGCAGCGGAAGCGAGCGCGCAACGCGGCAGCCAGCGCCGGACCGCCCGGGCCGTCGAGCGCCCGCCATACCCACGCCAGCATGTCGTCGTAATCGATCAGTCCGTGCTCGCGTTTGTCGCGCTCCAGCCGATCCCTGATCGGCGGAAGAAAGGCGTCGACCACCCTCCATTCCGGCGACGTTGCCGCGACTGACACCTCGACCAGGGTCGACATCAGGCGGCCGGCCGCCCCGGAGAACTTCAGTTCCCTTTTGAGCCCGCGGTCGCCGCCAAACAACGCATCGAATTTGATCGATTCAAGCAGATCGAGCAGCCGCTCAGGCGACCCGCCGGACTCTTCGATGCTGCCTTGCACGTCGTCGACGAGCTTCAGCACGCGACGCAGCGGCTCGGGTCTGAGCGCTGAGTGCCGGCACGCTTCGCGCAGCGTCTGTGCGTTGAATCCCGCCAGTAAGCGCTCGGCGGTGCGCACCCGCTCGCCGAAGTCGCAGGAGTCCAGGTAGCGGTGCCGATAGGCCTCGAACAGCAGGTTTTCCAGGGTGTCGGCGGTGTCGCCCTTGTCCGTATCCGACCCCATCAGGCGCTTTTCCAGCAGCCGTTTCGGCGTCACGTTGACCGCCAGGTTGGTGCGCAATTCGGCGCGAAAGGCGCGATGGAACGCGGCGCGGCCGTCGGTCAGTTGCAGGTCGAGCAAGGCGCCGCTTTGAAAGGCGAAGTCGGTCAGGACGCGATGGCAGAAGCCGTGAATCGTGAATATCGGCGCACGGTCGAAAGAATAATAAGCATCTTCCAGCCGCCGACGGCCGCTTTCGTCGACCATAACGGGCTCGGAATCGGCGGCGGGCTTTGGAGCGGCGGGGCCGAACACAATCCGAGCCAGCGCCTGACGTATGCGCACGCGCAACTCGGTGGTGGCTTTTTCGGTAAAGGTAACCACCAAGATCTGCTCGACGGTGCATTCTCCCGACAGCAGCAAGTCGATCACCAGGTGCTCGATTGCGAAAGTCTTGCCGGTTCCGGCGCTGGCCTCTATAACCGCACAAGCGCTGTGCGCGATGCCGTTGAGTATCGAAGGGCGATAGAAAGTTGCCGTGCCCATCGCGCAGCCTCTCGCCTCAGGGGCGGAAAATACCCTCGATCGGTCCGAAGCGCCGCTCGATGATCGCGATCACCTCGTGTGGCGGCGGCGGCAGGTAGTCGCGCGCGTTGCGGATCGGCCCGTAATCGGAGCGGCAGCGGGCGAATTCGTTTTCACGCACAGGTTCGATGATGTCCCTGATTCTGGCCGCATCCGGCCATCTTCCGCCCTTCTTCTCTTTGACAATTTTCTCTACAACTTCGATGGGAAGGAAATAATGATTCTGCGCGGAGAAGATGTCCCGCGCGAGCGTGGCCAGATATGCGCGCGCCGTTTCCGGTGAGGGCACCGCGACGGTCCTGGCAAGGCCTTCGACCTCGGCGGCATCCTCGCCCGCGCCAACCGCAATCGCGGTAAACAGCTTGTCCGGATTTCCGCCCGCCGCCGCCAACGCCATTGCGCCCAGAACGCCGGACAGGAAATCGCTGGCCCGCGCGCCGCTGTTGCGCGCGATGCAATTGAGCGAGCGGCTGCGGTCCGGGGACACCGTGACGATACCGCGCAGGTTGATACGCAGCGCGGCATCGGTACCCGCACGCGGCACGCTCACGTCGAGCACTATTGCTGGCAAAATCAGGTCGGGCTCGGCGATTTCCTCCGCCGCGCCGCCAATTCTAATGCGCTGCCATCCGGTCAAAGTCGCGACTCCCAGCTTGCGCGCCTGCTCGACGCACAGTTCCAGCCGGCGCGCAAAGGCCGTTTCCTCCACCTCGGCGAACGGCCCCACCGGTGCCTTGCCGGCCAACTGATGGCGCCGCAGGGCCCGCCGGAAATGAGCTTGAGCCGCGGCCGCGTCGCCGCGCCCGGCCCAAAAGGCGTCGCGCAGCAGGACGACGTGATCGAGAAAGGTCTGGCTCAGCGGTTCATTTTCCGTGTCCTCTTCGTCGCCGCCGTCCTCGTCCACCATCCCCAACGCGTATTGCGCCGCCCCCTGGAGCGGGCACTCGAGGTAGCGCCGCAGCGCCGCCAGCGAAAGATGTATCTCGCGCGGCTCCTCAGTTGCGGGGTCGGCTGCGGGCGGCGGTTGCACGATGTGCAGCGCGGGCGCCAGTTGCGCTTGCACCTGCGGCGCCAGCATCTCCAGCAGCGGCGCGTCGCGCGGCGGCGCACCGCATTTGTCCTCCAAATCGGCGCGCAGCGCGGCCATTCGCGCCGTCCATCGCGCGTTGGGATCGAAGTTGACCAGGCGGGCGTCCGCCGCGGCGCCGTTAAGGTCGGGAAAATATTTGGGATCGTGGCTGCTGGCGGGATGATCGATGGTCAGGTTTTCTATCTCCGCCTGATCGAGGTAGTGCCCGATAATCATTCTCAGTTCGCCGATTGCGGGCGACGGCTCGATCCGCTCGCCGCTCAGCGCGTCGCGTGACACCCAGGAAAAGCAGATGCGCTCGCGCGCGGCCAGCAGCATCTCCAAAAACAGGTAGCGGTCGCGTTGGCTGGGGCTGACGTCGCCGGCGCGCCGGCCAGCCGTGCGCAGGTCGAGCAGGTCGTGGCGGTCGCGCTGGGGAAAAATCGTCTCGCCCAATCCCAGCGCGAAGATGGCCTGAAATGGAATCGAACGCAGGGCCGAAAACGATCCGACCGCGACGCCGCCCTCGGCATAGAGCCCCTGCTCGGATTGGGCCGCCGCAATCCGTTCCATGGCGCGGGCGCAGGCGACCCGATATGAGACCGGCTCGCCGCGCAATCCCTGCGGCACCATCGATTCGATCGCATTTGCACACCACGCCGCGACGGCGCGCCCCGCCGGCTCGGTCGGATTGACGTAAGTCCGGATCAGATCGCCCAGCAGGTGCGCCCACGCCGCCATCGGCAGCCGCCGCTCGCGCAGGTCGAGCGCGTCGGCGAGCAGGCGGCGCACATTTGCGATCAGAGCCGCGATGGCGGCAAGGTCGTCCGGTTCGGATGCGCACGGCAGATACTCGCGCTGCTGCGGCCCCGTCACAACCGGCGCTTGTTCCTGCGGCTGGTCGCCGATGAAGACTCCCAGCGCAAGGCGCCGCAGGGCCTGATCCCAATGGAAGTAATTGGCCGGTATGTAGGTGCCCTTGAAGTCAGTTTCGTCGGCGCCGAAGAACACGCCGGCCGACCGGCACCATTGCTCCCACTGCGCGGCGTCCACAGCAGCATCGCCGATGATCGCCGGATGGGTTGCCAGATGGAGCACTGCGTCGCGATGGAAATGGCCGTTGGGCAGGTCCAACAGCAGTTGAATGGCTTCGAGGACGCGCGCCTCGGCGCTCACGGGGCGATCGACCATGTTGAGCGGAATGCGGTAGCGCTGCGCGAAGACGGTCTCGACATGCGGCAGGTAGGCGTCGAGTTCGGAGTCCGGAATCAGCACGGCGATTTGATGCAAGCGCAGCGGCGCGGCGCGTTTGTCCTCGCGCAGCAGCGACCAGATCGAATCGGCGACAATCTCGACTTCGCGCCGGATTCCCGGACAGCCGAGGAAGCGGATGCTGCCATCGTTCGCCGCGCCGCCTTGCGCCGATCCCCCAGGGGCGTGCGGCTGGCGGCACAGGATGTCTTCCTGGATCTGGGCAAGCAGCGTGGCCCGTTCGCCCTGGCGCACCGGATGTTTGAAGTGGGCGTCGAAGTCGCAGTCGGTCAGTTCGTTGAGCAGGCGGATGTATTCGCGGCCGGGTTTGCCCCACAGGCGCAGCGCCGGGTTGTCGTCGGGCGCGTCGAGGCCGAACGGATCCTCGACCGCGTCCAGCGCGGCGCCCAGCTTGTGGCCGCGGCGAAGCAGGCGGTCGCGCGCGCCGCGATACGAACTGTCCACGTCTTCCCAGAATTCCATGCACGGATTAAGCGTGTAAATGTGCAGATCGGCAATTTTGCCAATCTGTGCAAAGACGCGGATGAATTCGGGGCCGGCGTAGGAAAGCCCAAACACGTGCAGCGGCGCTGCGATCGCTGACGCGAGCCGCTGCGGCGCCAGCGCCGCCAGCGCGGCGCTGGGCAAAAAGTACCGCGAGCGATCATCCTCGAACCATCGCGCCATCAGCCGCCCGTCGGGACCGAACAGGGACAGGTAGAGATGGCGCTGCCAGCGTTCCGCCGCGCGCATCGAATCCAGCCCGGGCATCGTCCCGGTGTGCCATCGCGCCAGCATCTCGGCGCGCGAAATCGCATACTCCCGGAACAGATGCGCGATGCGCGCGCTCAACTCGAACAGGCGTAGTTCACGGTCCGCGCCGGTGCCCGAGCCTGCCGACGCGTATTCGGCCACCGCGCGCAGATTGGCGTCGCCGCGCTCAACGCCGGCGCGCAGGCATTCGAAAATCACCAGTTCCAGGTCGTCCGCTTCAATCATTGCCGCGGACGGATCGGCCGCCGCGACGACGCGGGCCAGATAGCGGCGCAGAAAAGGGAATTCGAGGTTTGCCGCCACCCCGTTGATTTGGGCCAGGCGCAGCTTGAGGAACTCCTCGATAATCCGGTTGGGTACGACGACCACCGGCCGCGCCAGCGGGTCGGCGCGCTGCTGGGCGCTGAGCGCCGCGGCGAGCGGCGCGATCAACTCCTCGAGGCGGTTGGAATAGTGCAGATGGATCATGCCACCTGCTCAGATTACACCCGTCAATGGAACACCATAAAGCCGCAAATCGCAGTTTGCCCACAACGACATGTTCAACTTGTACCAGGGTGCGCTGACAGCCGTTGTCAGCGCAGCGCGCGCCGGGTGCAGTTTGTTTGGGCGATGGAACAGTGCTATCCAAGCACAGGCGCGCAGGCGAGCCTGGGTGGTTTTGCGCCGGGAGGCTTGGACCTCGATGGCTCGCGCGCAGGCAGGGCCGGCCCAAGCAAGGAGCGTGTTCGATGGCATCTGAATGGCGACAGGAAAAGGTCCACGTGGCGGGCGCGGACCTGCAGTTTATAAAGGGTGGTCAGGGCAAACCGCTGTTGGTGTTGCATGAGGAATTGGGCCATCCGGGATGGCTGCGATGGCATTCGGAGTTGGCGCGTGAGCGTGAGCTGCTGATCCCCATCCAGCCCGGCTTTTACGGCACCGAGCGGATTGAATGGATCGCCAACATGCGCGATTTGGCGGGCTTTTACGGACGCCTGGTGCGCGAGTTGAAGCTGACGCCGGTGGACGTGATCGGATTTTCCACCGGCGGCTGGATCGCGGCGGAGATGGCGGCGCAGAACTTTCAGCAGTTCAACCGCATGGTGCTGGTGGCGCCGGCCGGCATTCGGCCGCCCAGCGGCGAAATCATGGACATCTTCACCGTCACCGCGCGCGCCTATTTAGCCTCCACCGTGCTGGACCGCGACAATGCGCCCGAACTGGCCAGGCTTTACGGCGGCGAGCGCACGCCCGAGCAATTCGAGGCCTTTGAAGACGCGCGCTCGGAAATCGCGCGCCTGGCATGGGAGCCTTATCTGTTCAGTCCCAGTCTGCCCAAACTGCTCGAGGGCGTAGCTGGGCTGCCCACCCTGATCATCTGGGGAAGGCAGGATCCGGTCATCCCGCTCAGTGCGGGCGAGGTGTACAACAAGTCGATCGCGGGGTCGCGCCTGGCGGTGCTCGATCGCTGCGGCCATCGGCCGGAGATTGAAAAAACCGAGGAATTTGTGAAACTGCTGCGCGATTTTCTCCGCTAATCCGTTTTTTTCGCTGTTTCGGCCGCCGCCGGCCGTGCTATTGCTGTGAGGGGGAGGACATCATGGCGCGATGCATCATGGTATTCAGGCGCGGCGGCCGATACCATCGAATCCCCGAAACCGAAGTCGAAGACTGGCAGGAAGTGCTCGACGCCATCGACGGCGAGCCCGAGCTCATCGAGCGCGTTTCGGGATGGGAGCCGTACACCCACGCTTACCGTCTGCCTGACGCGTCGGTGTATCTGGTCGAGATGGAAAACGAATAGTTTGGCCGCGCGTCATTCCTCGAGAATCAAGGGCACCGGCTCGGCCGTGTTTTGCCCGCCGTCCACCACCATCGTCGCGCCCGATATCCACTGGGCTTCATCGCTGGCCAAAAACAGCGCCATCGCGGCAATATCCTCCGGGGCGCCGGCCTTGGGAATCGCCTGAGCCCTGGCGAAGGCGGCCTCGGCGTCGGGAATTGTGCTGCGGGAAGCCGGCGTCGCGATCAGGCCGGGTGAAATGCAATTGACGCGGATGAAGTCCTTGCCCACCAGGCGCGCCACCGACGCGGTCAGGTTGATGACCCCGGCCTTGGCGGCGCTGTAAGCGTGCAACGGCGGCATCCCGCGCAGGCCGGCGTTGGAGGCGATGGAAATGATCGAGCCGCCGCCCGCCTTGCGCATCTCGGGAATCGCCAGCCGCATGCCGATGAAGACGCTGCGCAGGGTCAGGGCGAAGGTCCGGTCCCAGTCCTCCAGCGTGGTCTGTTCGAAGGTCCGCCATGGTCCGCCGCCGGCGTTGTTGACCAGGATGTTGAGGCGGCCGAAATCCTTGACCGTCCGGTCCACTACCTCTTTAAGGTCGCGCTCGGCGGTGACGTCAACGCGATGGAAGACGGCGCGGCCCGCACCCTGGCTGAATTCGCGTGCGGCTTGCGCGCCCGCGCTCTCGTTGATGTCCGCGATAACCACCGCGGCGCCTTCGTCGGTAAAGCGCCGGGCGATGGCGCGTCCGATGCCGCTGGCGGCGCCGGTTACGATCGCAACCTTTGCGTCAAGTCTGCCCATTTCTGAATCTCCCCTGGAGTTGGAGGCAATAGTAGTGGCGCAGCGGCGCGAGCGCAAAAGCGCCGCGCTGCAGTCGAAGCCGGGGGTTTGATTTCAACCCGCGTTAGTTCAACAATCGCCTCTCGCCGCACGTGCGTTTGAGCGATGCGATGCGGCAAAAACGACCATGGCGGCAGCGCCAGTAGGAGGAAAGCCATGCCAGGAGGACTCAGCAACCCGCACGTCAAGTTCGAGGATTACAAGAATCGCTATCGAAACATCAAGTTGGAGCGCCAAGACGGCATTCTGCTCGTGACCCTGCATTCCAACGGCGGACCGTTCAAGTTCAGCGCCGAGTTCCATACCGACTCCTGCGACGCGTTTGCCAATATCGGCGCCGATTTCGAGAACCGATGCGTGATCATCACCGGTACCGGCGACAGTTTCTGCAACGGCCTGGACTTCAACGCCGACGTCAGCGATCCCGACGTGGTGGCGCGCATCCAGTGGGAAGGGCGCAAGATGCTGCTCAACCTGATGGATATCGAGGTGCCGGTGATCGGCGCGGTCAACGGGCCGGCGATCATCCATGCCGAGATGGGCGTAATGCATGACATCGTGATTTGCACCGAGGACACCGTCTTCGCCGACATGCCGCACTTCCCCGGCGGGGTCGTCCCCGGCGACGGCGTCCACGTTATCTGGCAGCACATCCTGGGACCGACGCGCGGCCGCTATTTCCTGCTGACCGGCCAGCACATCCCGGCCAAGGAAGCCAAGGAGGTCGGCATCGTCAACGAGGTCGTGCCGCGGGCCAAGCTGATGGATCGCGCCTGGGAACTGGCGCGGATGATCACCGAGCGGCCCAATCTGGTCACACGCTACTCGCGCCTGGTCCTGACCCGCAACTACCGCAAGCTGCTCGAAGCGGAAACCGGCTACGGGCTGGCGTTGGAGCTTTTCGCCTCCAGCGTCCGGGTCAGGGAGATGATGGGACAACGGTAAAGCGCGGTTTGCAATGTGCCGTGCGCATCCGGCCTTCAACAGTGGGGCGGACGAAGCCGTCCGCCCCACGCGCGTCCATCATATCGCGGGCATTGATCCATGCCTGCACCAGCCCTTGCTCAGGGTTCGACGGTCGCGGGTGACAGTGGCGGTTTGGCGTCGGGCGCCACGATGAATCCCATCGCCTTGAGTTGGGCGGCCAACCGCCGGCGGGTTTGTGTGACATCGAGCAATTGATGCGTCCGGTATTTGCGGACTTCGGTGGCAGTGTAAGGCTTGAAGTGCGCGGGAAGCTGCGCGCGGCTGAACGTCAGCAGCATCCAATTCAATACCGCGGCGATTTCCTGGTCGCTGAGCGCGGCGGCGGCGACGCCCGGCACTTCGACCAGGTAGGCGCGTCCCTCGGGAATGCGCACAAAGTAGCCCATCGAGCCGGCCAGCCGCGGCACACTGCCCGCAATCCCTTGTGCGTGCGGCTGATGGCATCCCCAGCAATGGAGCGTGTAGAGCTGCTCGGGCGGAGCGGCATGTACAGTCGCCGCCGCGCCGAGAACAACGATCGCTGTCCACGTCCGCCATTTCATCGAACAACGTAGCTACTACTTCATAGCGGGCCGCTTCAAGATTCCGCGAACGCGGCGAAACCCCCGCTCTGGCCGGCGCGAAACTCTTTGCTCCGTAGCGCGCCGGCACGTTCGGGTTGCTACCGTGACGCTTGCGACTTGACCGAGATGCCCAGCATCTGTAACTCGCGGTAAACCGCGGTCGAGGTCATCTGGTGGGTGCGATTGCGTCTGACTTCGCGGGCGGTGAACGGCACGAAGTTTTTGGGCAGAAGGCCGGCGTTGAAGCTGGTGAGGACATGGTTTAGGAGCTGCGCGATCTCGTCGTCGCTCAACTGCGCCCAGGATTGCATGACACCGTTGTAAGTCATCCCGCGTACCGTGATGGGACCGATCAGCCCGAATGACAGCACGTGCACCAGATACGCGCGGCCATCTTTGGAATGTGCGAATTCGCCCACCGAGTCGGCCAGCGGCGGATACATGGCGGGAATCCCACGTCCGTCCGCCTGATGGCAAACTGCGCAGTGCACCGCGAACAACTGCGCTCCCGACGCGTGGGCGAGGCCGCCCCAGGCTATCGCGCCGGCGGCGGCGGCGATGAAAGCGATTGGCGCAAGCAGGCCGGGCGCCGAAGCCGGCGCTGCGGGACACGCGGTCGTTGTCACGGGATTTCGGCGCCAACGTTTCAAATATCTTCGGCTAGCTCTTGAGCGCGAGCTTGACGGCCGTAGTGCAGTTGACGACAAAGCTGGAGGTCCCGTAGCACCAGGTCACGCCGTTGTCGAGTTGCGTACGATACAGGGGCAGGTCGCCCTTGTTGTTCTGGCAGAAGCAGCGTCCACAATTATCCTTTCCGCAGCAGTCGCGGTAGCCGATTATGTACTCCTTGCCGTCGACCGGATTGCGGCAGGTTCCTACCCACGAGGTGGGCGACATCAGCGTCCCCGGCGGACACTCGGTGGTGCTGCCGCCGCAGCATCCGCACAACGAACCGTCGAAGCCGCAGTAGCGCCAGTAATCGCAGCTCAGCGGGTCGCCCTCGCCGGGTGCGGGTTCGGCCGCGTGGGCGCGGGCGGCGACGCGTTCCACCGGCAGCAGCGGCAGCGCGATCGCGCCCAGGATAACTCTGCCGATCAGAGCAAGCATTCCGCGCCGCGAGGTGCGCATCGCGACCTGGCGTGTGACCCGTTCAACCAGCGCATCCATTGCATTCGTCCACCGTCAAACGCTCCCGGCTACGGACCGAAGATCCACATCGGAAAGCCGGGCAGCTGGTCCATCGCCCCCAGGTATCGTCCGGTTTTGGTCGCGAACGATTGAAGCGTCGGTCCGCTGGCCATTCCGCCCGGTTCCGGCAGCGAGAGCGCAAACAGCCGCGGGTCACGGTCCTGTGTGACATGGATTTCGGCCGCCGGACGCGGCAGCACGATTTTGTCAACACGCTGCTTGCGCGCCGCGTCATACACCCACACTTCGATGCCGAACTGCTTGTGAGTCCATTCGCCGCCCCGATGCATCAGGACGTAAAACAACCCGCCGGGCGCGTAGGCGCCAAGCGGTTGGTATCCGCCGGGCCGCCATCCTTGTTTGCGCTCCGCGTCGGTCACCAACGGCCAGGGCTTTTGCGCGGTCGCCGGGTCCGATGACCAATCAACCGGATACACCATCGCGTGATAGCTGATGAAATAGGCGGTTTTGCCGAGCATCGCGGGCACGCTGAACACCGGATCCTTTTCGGGATCGAAAAACGGCTTGGCCATGCGCTTGGCACCCACGGCCTTGCCGCTGTCGTTGAAGTCGATCGTCAACATCGCCCCGTCGCCGCACAGCGATTGCAACCGGCGCGGGCCCGAAAGCAGCACGCCGGTGCATCCCGCGGTGTCGATTTCTCCCGCCACTTGGTTATTGGCGATGTCGACCACCGTGATCGAGGTCGCCGGCGTCAGGTTGGCCACCAGCAGCAAGCGCCCGTCAGAGGTCAGCGCCATGGCGGAGCTGTCGGGCGGGATATGCATCTGGCGCTTGGGCGGAATTATCACTTCGCGCACCGGCGCCAGCCGTCGCGCGTCGTAAGTCGTGACCACGTCGGTGCGATCGCCGCGCGAGCCGCGCGAGTAGAAGGTATCGGCCGTGAAGATGAACTTGCGATCGCGCGACAGGGCGGCGATGCCCAACAGGCCGCCGGTGAGCATCCCCAGCATCTGCAGCGAGTCGCCGTCAACGATTTCGACTTTGGTTGAGATCTCGCTGTCAAGTCCGGCGGGGCTTACGAGGAATACCCAATGCGGCGCGACCGGTCCCAGTTCGCGGACCCGCACACCTTCAGGAGGGGGCGTCTGGGCGAACGCATTTGCCGCCGCAAGCCAGAGCGCGGCGCACAAAACATTCAGTAAGGTGTGAAATCCGGCGCGCATCCCCACTTCTGCCCGCGCGGCCCTTGCGACTGCGGTGCACCCTGCGGACCGGCCCCCAGCCGTCCAAACGCGGCGCAGGCAATGAAAGCCTTTCGCCCTGTAGCACTTTTGTAAGAATATTTACAACCGCGCCTAAGTTCTGCCGCCGTCCCGCGTGGGCCGCGCGAGGACAGCGCGCTTGGCGCCCTCGTTGATCAGCAGGGGCAGGATGGAGCCGGCGCCGATCGCCACAGTGTCGGCCAGATCGATCGCGGTGATGGCGAGCAGCTTGCGCAGCCACGGCATCACGAACACCGCTACCTGCAACACCAACGAGCCGGCCACCATCAGCGCCAGGACCGGATTGGATTGCCCCGGCGGACGCTCGAAGAGCGTGAAGCGCTCCGAGCGCGAGGGAATGGCGTGGAGAATCTGTCCGCCCACCAACGCGGTAAAGCCCAGCGTCCGGGCGCGCGCGCCCGCCCCATGTCTGGCTAAGCCGTAGCCATAGGCGCCCAATGTGCCGGCCGACAAGGTCAGGGATTCGAAGCCCATACGTCGAAGGTCGGCGGGCCGTACTACGGGTTCGTGCGGATCGCGCGGCGGCTGTTCCATGATGCCGGCTTCGGGCGGTTCCAGCGCCAGTCCCAGACCGAGCGAGGTTTCCGAGATCAGATTGATCCACAGCAGTTGCATCGGGGTCAGCGGCTGGCCCATCCCGGCAGCGATCGCCGCGAAGGTGACGATCACTTCGCTCAGATTGGTGGAGAGCAGAAAATGGACCGCCTTGCGGATGTTGGAATAAATCGTGCGGCCCTGACGCACCGCGGCCAGCATGGTCTCCAGCGCGTCGTCCTCCAGGATTACGTCGGCGACCTCGCGCGCGATGTCGGTGCCGCTATGGCCCATCGCAACCCCGATGTCCGCCGCCTTGAGCGCCGGGCTGTCGTTGATGCCGTCGCCGGTCATCGCAACGATCTTGCCGCCGCGCTGCATTGCGCGCACAATCTGCAGCTTGTGCGCGGGACTGACGCGGGCGAACACATCGACCTTCCCGGCCAGGCCTTTGAGAACGTCAGGCTCGCGACCGGCCAGTTCGGTGGAGTCGACAATCTCCAGGCGGCTGTTGCGGCTTAAGTTCAACTCGTTGCCAATCGCCCAGGCGGTGGGGCCCTGATCGCCGGTGATCATCACGGTGTCGATGCCGGCGCGATGAAAGCCGCGGATCACTTCCGCCACACCGCTGCGCACGGGATCGGTCAGAGCGGCCAGCCCTAGCCATACCAGTTCCTGCTCCCCGTCAAGCGGTTCGGCCGCATCCTCGCGCCAGGCGCATCCCAGCACGCGCAGCGCACGCCCCGCCATCCGTTGATTCTCGGCTTCGATTGCGGCGCGATCGGCTGCGGTCAGCTCCACGACACGCCCCGCCTTGAGTTGCCGCGTACACATCGCCAGTACCTGCTCGGGACTGCCTTTGACGGCGGTCAGAAACCGGCGGGCGCCGGCGCCGTCGGCGATGCGATGCAGTGTGCGCATGAAACTGCGGTCCTCGGAGCGCAAGCTCACCTTGAGGATCGGATGGCTGCGGCGAATGGCGAGCGCGTCCTCGCCCAGCGCGAGCGCCAGGTTGACCAGCGCATTCTCAGTCGGGGAGCCGGTCAGGACGTAGGTGCCGTCGCGCCGCTCGATGCGGGTTTCGCTGCACAACACGCATGCCCTGAGCAGGCCGGCGAGTTCGCGCGGCGCTTGCGCCCCAAGGGGTTGGCCCTCTCCCCACAGCGCGTCGGCGCGCACTTCGAACCTGCGTCCACCGGCGTACAGCTCGACCACGGACATGCGGTTGAGCGTCAGCGTGCCGGTCTTGTCCAGGCATACCGCGCCCACGCAGCCCAGGGTTTCCACCGCGCCCAGGCGGCGTATCAGCACGTGCTGCTTGCGCATGCGGGCGATACCCAGGGCGAGGATCGTGGTGGCGATGGTGGGTAGGCCCTCGGGCACTGCGGCCACCGCCAACGCAATCGAGGTTTGCAGCATATTGATAAAGGAGTAGCCGCGCAGCAGGCCGATGCCGAACAGCGCGGCGGACACCGCGCTGACCCCGGCGCCAAGCTGACGCCCCATGTCGTCGAGCTGACGCTGCAGCGGGGTGCGCGGCGCCTGGGCCGCCGCCGCCAGGGTCTGGATGCGCCCGATCTGGGTCCAGCGTCCGGTCGCGACGACCACCGCAGAGCCTTGCCCGCCGGTCACCAGCGTGCCCATGTAGACCATGTTGCGGCGGTCGGCCAGCGGCAGTTCATCGGCGGCCAGCGGCGCGACGGTCTTGTACGCCGGCGCGCTTTCGCCGGTCAGCGTCGATTCGTCGATGCTCAGGCGCTCAGCCTCGATCAGCCGCCCGTCGGCCGCCACGCGGTATCCTGGACGCAGTATCATGATGTCGCCTACCACCACTTCGTACTCCGGAATTTCCCGCAGCAGGCCGTCGCGCAGGACGGTTGCCGATGAGGTAACCAACCTTCGCAGCGAGTCGATGGTCTTTTGCGCCTGGCTTTCGGTGGCATAGCCGATCGCGCCGTTGAGCGCGACCACGCCGAGGATCATTGCAGCATCGGCTATCCCGCCGGTCAGGATTGACGCGCCCGCCGCCGCCATCAGCAGCAGAATCGGCGTCGAGCTGAGTTGATCGAGCAGGATTGCCAACTGCGGGCGCGGCGCCGATTCCGGCAACCGGTTTGCTCCGTATTCTTGCAGTCGTTGCGCGGCGGTCGAGCCGGAAAGCCCGGTTTGAATCGACGTGCCCAGGCGTTGCGCGACCCCTGACCGGTCCATCGCATGCCACGATTCGTGCGGCGGCGGTTTCGTGGTGTGCCATCGCCAGCCGGCGCGCGCCGAATCGACATGCGCGGGCGGGATTACCGGAATTTCCAGCCGCCCAAAGCCGTCGAGCGCGCGTTCGATCAATGCGCTTATCTGTTCGATGCTGCAGTCCGGATCGAATCTGACCAGCACGGTTCCGGTCAGCGCGCTGACGCTGATTAGCCTGATGGCGGGAAGGCCGGCAAGCCTGCTCTCCAGTATGCGCTTCGCGATCGGCGAGCGATGCAGGCCCGCAACCCTGAAGCGGGCGCGACCTGCGACCGCGCAATGGACGGGCACGACGCGGTCGCGCGCGGCCTTGCCGGTGGAGTGCATGGGGATTTTGGCGTCAGCGTTCATCGTAAATCAGTCCGCCCGCCGGTTGTCCGCCGCGCCCCGCCACCACAATGGAGAGCTTATCACTAAAGCCGCGGTGATGGTGGGGATCAGCAGTTGGGTGGCGCGCAGGGCCGCCAGATGCTCAAAGCGCGCCGCCGCCTCAACCAGCATCGAGCCGGCAATCCAGCCCAAAATCCCGGCCGCCGCGGTGAACGCCGCCGGGTAGCGCCGCATCACGCCGGCGACTGCCAGACTGGCGAGGATGATCGGTGCCGCGCTGAGCAGCACCCCGGCGCTCAGCAGCCAGGGATGCCCGCGTCCGACCGCGGCGACGGCCAGGATGTTGTCCGGGCACATCACGAAATACCCGACGATTACGGTCATGATCCAACCCGGCATTTTATGGTCGTGGGTGTCAGGCGCGGCCGGTGGCCAATGGTGTGCCGGGCTGCGCACCAGCCGCACCGCGATCGCGCCCAGCACCAGGCCGCCGACCAGCGAAACGGCCGGCAGCGTCAGCAGCCGCGCCATGATCAGCGTTGTCACGATCTGCATCAGCACCGCGGCGCCGATTCCGGCCGCCGATGCGATCCGGCGCTGCGCGACAGCCATCCCGTGGACCGCCATGCCGACGACCACCGCGTTATCGCCGCTGAGCGCGAGGTTGACGGCGACGATCTCGGCCAGGCAGACGACATCTGCACCAAACCGGCTCACGCGCGCGAAACCCCTGCCGGGCAGCATGCACGCCGGCGGCCAATTAGCGCGCGATACACCAAAACAGCCACGCTCATTTCTGTTGTTGTGACGGCCCCCGTTGGCGGGCGCCGATTAAATTTTTCCATATGTAAGGATACAGAAGGCAACCCACGTCGGCCATTTTTGCATTTCGCGCGGCGCTCTGTTAGACCGATCACATGATTCCCTGCCGCCAGGCGGCGCGGCAAGGGGGGCGATATGCAGGGCTGCCAGGTTTGCGATAATCCGCGCCGGCCGGATCTCACCACCAGTCAGATCGAATGGCACAACATGGGTCATCCCGGACTGGAAAGTTTGCGCAGCAGGGCTGCTTCCACGAAACTGCGCAGCGTGGTGATTATCCGGCCGGGCGATCAGATCCTGTACGAAATCAAGCCCGGGTCGTGGACGCGAATCGACGAGCTGGACGTGGCAATTGCGGCCGGACACAGCGTGCACGACCTGGCGGCCACCTGCCGGCGCTGCTCGCGCCTGGTGCTGGAGCGCCGCCGCGGCGCCCGCGGCTTCTGGGGTGCGTTGCTGGAGCGCATCGCATTGCGCAGACTGCGCAAAGCGGATTGACAAACTGTTTGGACTTCAGCGCGACTGCGGCTTTATAATCGCAGCGCCCGGCTACTTGCGCCGGGCGCGCATCATGGTGCATCGAGGGAGAAAATGATGGACGCTGCCGCTCAGAAACAACGCGCACTGGCCTTTCTCGACCAGATGAACCATCCCGATTCGGAGGTGCTGGCCGGCCTTATCAGCGAGGATTTCGAATTCGAGTTCATGATGCGCGCGCCGGGCGTCAAGGTGCAAAAGCATGATGAGTTTCTCAAGTGGTTTCCCAAAATCATGAAGAGCTGGTTTCCCAACGGGCTGAACATGACCTTCGACACGGTAATCGCGGAGGGACCGATGGTCGCGGTGCAGGCGCGGGCCGAGACGCTCGCGGGAAACGGCAAGCGCTACTCCAACCGCTACCACTTCTTCCTGCGCTTCAAGGACGATCGCATCCAACAGGCGCGCGAATACAACGACACCAACCACGTGCGCGAGACGTTCTTCCCGGCCTGAACGCGGTCCGCGAACGGCCCGCATATGACAACGGTTGATACGCAACCTGTTCGTGGCCGGGATAGACGAGCAGGTCGTCGAAGCCGCGATGCGTGAGCATGACGCGCTCTTCCAGCTCCCAGTCGACCCCCCGAGCTCCAGCGTCGCTGCGACGAAATCGGTTTTCGGTACATGAGCGGAACGGCTCCCGCGGAAGGGAAAAGACTCTCGGCTGGCTCGCCGCTTGCGACGGGCGCCGCATCGCAGCCACGGGACCAAAGACAATCGCAGAGCTTTACGCATTGCCTGGAGGCCGCATGATCCCGGACCGTTCATCTATCGGGTTTATTTCCAGTTGAGCCCTTTGCGGACCGCACCGCGCGTCAACCGGGGCGAGCATCTTCGCCACGGGCGGCGGTGAACATCATGTTGATGAATTCGGTGACCTGGCAGCGCGGGCACATTACCAGGGGATGGGACTGGTTGCGCTGGTCGCGGCATTCGTCGAAATAGCAACTGCACGCCATCTTAAGCCCGCACCATTCGCATTTGACCGCGTGCAGGCGGCCGATGTTTTGCGTGATTCGTCGCCGTTCCTCCCTGCGTCTGCGCTTGGCCTTCTTCATGGAGCGACGCTATCACGGCAGCGCGACAACCGTTGTCCTCGAAGCAATCGAGGTGGGTATCTTCCCGCCCGGACGATCCGCGGACCTGGGGAGTTTATGCTGCGGCGGAAATACCGTTGTATCCCGCCGAGCGCCGCCGCCTTCGGCAGGTCGGCCATTTCCGGCGCATGGCCCGGCGGCTTGCGGCACCCTCAGGAGAAGGCCTGGAACACAGCGCGCACGCCGCGGTCGTAGTCGCCGTCGATTGCCACCGGATAGAGCAGCACGTAGGCGGCGCCGGCCCGCTCGAACTCCTCCAGTTTACGCCGGCAGTCCTGCGCGCTGCCCATCGCCGCCACCTCCTCCGCCATCCGATCGGAAACCGCGGCGGCCGCGCCCGCCATGTCGCCCCGGGCGGCCGCGTCCATGATCGCTTCGGCCTCCTTGGCGAATCCCTGGCGGACAAACAGGCGGTTGTAAAACGGCAACGAGCCGTACATGGCAAGCGTGCTCTTGACCGAGCGCAGCGCCACGGCCCGATCGGAACAGACGCAGCAATGCATAATCAGCGCGACTGCGACGTCGGCGGGATTGCGCCCCGCACGCCGAGCCCCGCGCGCGATCCCGTCCACCACTTCCTTAAGCCCGCGCGGGCAATAGTTGAGCGGCAGACTGCCGTCGGCGATCTCGCCGGTAAGCTCGATGCTTTTGGGCGAGATGCTCGCGATGTACACGGAAATCCTGCCTTCGGCTTTGGGCGGCGCGAATCCCGGCCGGTTGATTAGCGCCTCGCCCGCAAACGCCTTGCGCAGCGTCGCCACGCAATCGCGCAGCGCGGCCAGCGGCTTGTTCATGCTGATGCCGTAGGCGGCGTTGATCGGCTGATGGCTGGTGCCCAATCCGAGCAGCAGACGGCCCGGCGCCAGCGCATCGATCGCCATCGCATGGCCTGCCAGCAGCGCCGGATGGCGGGTGTATATGTTGGCGATTCCGGTGCCGACCTGGATGCGCGTGGTCACCGAAGCAATATGCTGCGCCACGGCCAATGCGTCGGTGGCCGGTCCCTCGGTGACCAGAAAGCTGCGCAGACCGATCTGCTCGGCGGTTTTGGCATAGTCCACCAGCCGGTTGAACGACGCTCGGCCGCCGCCGGCCATTACCAGGATCCCCGGTGTCTGCATCGGCGTATCCTCCTCGAACTGGCTGTGCGCAGATGCTGCGGCGCATGTGAACTATATGATTCCCTCGCGGGCCAGCGCGGCGATTTCCTCCGCGCTCAGCCCCAACAGTTCGCCGTAAACCAGGCGATTATCCTGACCCAGCGCGGGCGAGCCGCGCCAGATCCGGCCCGGCGTGGCCGACATCGGAGGCGCGATACCGGTGCCGCGCACCCGGCCCGCCTCTTCGTCCTCCCATTCGATGTGGATGCCGCGCGCGCGATAATGCGGATTCTCCGCCATGTCCTTGCTCGACATCACCTTGGCGCACGGGATGCTCAGGTCGCGCATCGTTGCCAGCACCTGCTCGGAGGTATGGTCGGCCACCCACGCCCGGAACAGCGCGTCGAACTCCCATCCTTCCGCGGTGCCGACCTTGTAGGTGATTCCCTTCCACTTCTCCTCGTTGGGATCCAGGCCGAGCAGGCGGCAGAGTTTCTCGCCGTGCGCCGGCAGCGCGGCCGCGATCATCAGCCATCCGTCGCGCGAATGGAAGGTGTCGAGCGGCTGAATAGCGGTGGCGCGATTGCCCACCCGCTCCCGGATTAGCCCGGTTTCGAAATACTCGAGCATGGTGGGCCCCAGTATTTTGTGAATCACTTCGAACATCGCCACGTCGATCGACTGCCCCTGGCCGGTGGCCCTGGCGTTCATGATACAGGCCAGCGTCGCCGACAGGGCGCAGAAGGCGCTGATGTAGTCGGCGGTCCACGGCTGCGCCCGCACCGGCGGCTCGGGGTCGGGGAAGCCCGCCTGATACATCATCCCGCCGAAGGCCTGCGCGGTGGAATCGACGCACGCGCGCGGCACGTAGTCGGGGTCGCCGGTGTGTCCGTAGCCGGAGATATGGGTGATGACCAGGCGCGGATTGGCCTTGAGGATCGCCGCGTCGTCCAGGCCCCATCGCGCAAACGTGCCCGGCTTGGAGGACTCGATCCAAGCGTCGGCCTCGCACAATAGTTTGAGGAACAGGTCGCGGCCGCGCGGCTTGGAAGGATCGAGCGTAACGCCCAGCATGTTGCGCCGCTCCTGGATCCAGTTGGTGGTGACCGGCGGCTTGGAGGGATCCTTGTTGGGCAGCTTGATGCCGGCCAGGCGGTAAGGGTCGCCCTCGCCGGCGCGCTCGACATGTATCACCTCGGCGCCCCATTCCGCGGCCACTTCGGACGCGAATGGCCCGGCAATAAAAACCCCCGAGGAGATGATCCGCGTTCCGTGAAGGGGACCGAATTTTTCCGCAATCAACAATTTCCTGCCGTTCATGCCTGTCCTTGCGATGGCGGGCCGAAAGCCGTCGGGCCGCACGCTCAGTTACCTTTGCCCAGTGCCGGAACCGATGCAATCAGCCCAAACGGTGGCGGCAAACTGAGGATCAGGAGCAATGCGGCCCAACCATCCTCTGCGCCGCGGGCAGGGACGTCCGCGCCGCTTCAGATACGACAAGGGCCGGGGCGCGATGCGATTGCGCATCGCCGCCCCGGCTGCATTGGAGGATCAATCGAGGTTGTAGACCTTCTTCGCGTTGCCGGCGACGATCTTGTACTTTTCGTCCTCCGGGACGCCCGCGAAGGTGTCCTCGATGTACTGACGCGAGTTGGGCCAGGTGGTATCGGTGTGTGGATAGTCCGAGGACCACATCAGGTTGTCCAGCCCGATGTCGTGGCGAATCTTGACTCCGATCTTGTCCTCGATGAAGGTCGCGTAAACCTGACGATGGAAGTACTCACTGGGCAGCTTGGGCAGATTGAGCCTGGTCCAATGGCGATGGCGCTTGTAGGTGCGATCGGACTTCTCAAGGAAGTAGCCCAGCCATCCGATGTTCCCTTCGACCGACACGAACTTTAACCTGGGAAACAACTCCAGCACACCGCCGAAGATGATCTGGGAAAGCGCCTCGTAGTTGGCCAGCGACGCGACGTTGAGCAGCGCCGGCACCGCACCGCGCAAATTGTTGGCGCCGAACAGCGCCGCAGTGCGCCGATCCCCGGTGCGCAGATGGACATGGACGGGCAGATTGAGGTCCTGCGCCGCGGCCCAGATCGGATCATAGATGGAGCTGTTGAGCGCCTCGCCGCGCGGATACGTCGGCAGCATCACTCCGCGCAGTCCGGGCAGCTTGGCCACGCGCTCCACTTCCTTCTTGCCCACTTCGACGTCGTCAGTGGGAATCAGGCCGATGCCGATCAGCCGCGACGGATTGACCGAGCAGAATTCGGAGAGGAAATCGTTGTAGGCACGGATGCAGGCGAACTGCAGTTCGTGCTCCTCAATCCCGAAGATGCCGAGCCCGACGTTGGGAAAGATGGTCTGCGCGTCGACCCCGTCGATATCCATGTCCTTGATCCGCTCATAAGGGTCATATGACCCCTTGCGGATGGTGTCGTAGGACTCGCCCGAGGGCTTGTATTCCTCGAACTTCTTGCCGGCCTGCGCTTCAAGTCCGATGGTCTTGCCGCGCACGCCGTTGATCTCCCAGGCATCGCCGTCGGCGACCCGCACCACGCGCGGCGCGCGGTCGCGCAGATGGGCCGGGACCCTGGCCTGCCAGGTATCTTTGGGCTCCTCGACGTGGTCGTCGGAGGAGATGACGTTGTATTTCATTGGCTGACCTCCCTTACGATATTGTTCTCACACCGCGTCAAGAGCCGGCGCCGGGAACAGACGGTTTCGGAGACGGCGGCCGCCCGGCATTCTCTTATACGACTTTCAAGCGCGCTTTGCGAATCGCACGTTTGGGCGGGGGCGGCGTCCTGAGCCGGCCGCTGTCCCCGCCCATCTCGCGCTCCAGTTGTTGCAGGTGCTTCATCAGATTGGGACGCGCCGCAGGCGTCGCCACGCCCAGCAGGGTCAACACGAATCCGTACAGGACGTGGGTGCGAAACCCCTCGCCGTCGAGGTTGCCCTGAATCCACATGACCAATACGCCATAAAAGCCGATCACCAGCATCCGCGCGACGAACTGCGGATTGGCCTGCGGAATCAGGCGGCCGGCTTCGACCCCGGCCTGCAGCGCGCGATGCCACAGCGAGACGATGCGCGGATGCAGCGGCGACTCGTGGATCGCGCCACGCGCCAGCCAGTGGGCCTGCATCAGCGGCAGCCAGAACGACGGGTCGCCGGTGTAGATGCGGGCACCCAGGTGCGCGACTTCCAGTACCTGCTCGATCGGGTCGCGCGCCCGCAGTTGTTCGCTGGCCTGCTCCAGCTTCTCCAGGGCGCCGAACTGCAGCGCCATCAGCACTCCGCCCTTGGAACCGAACAGGTTGTAGGGCGTGGCCAGGCTGACCTCGGCGCGCTGCGCCAGGGTGCGCATCGACAGTCCCGCCGCACCGCGCTCACGGATAAGCTGGGCGGCTGCCTCCAGGATGCGCGCCCGCCGCTCCCGCATCTGCCGGTCGCGCAGCCCCTCGCTCTGTTCCGACGTCATAACGCGTTCGCTTTTTATAACGCGTTACGGTAAGAGGTCAAGCGCTCAAAAAGAATAGCGGCGGCGCGCGTCAGATGCTCACGCTTCAGCAACCGGCAGGATGCCCGTCTCACGTCCTTTTGGACTCCCGGGATCCCCAACGTCTTCAACGCGGCCGCGCCAGCGGGTCGGGCACCCGGGTATCGACGAACGGCGTGACGTTGAGGAAGTACCACTCGCCGTCGAGCTTGCGCAGTTGCGTGTGGTAGCCGCCCACCAGCAGCAGGGAGGTCACACCCTCGCGAGTGACGTAGACGGTCAGGTTGCACAGCGCCGTGCCGCGGTCGGCCTCCAGCGACATGGTCAGGTTGGTGACCAGGTGACGCTGCTTGACCCGGCCCATTTCGCTGGCGGCAAGGTCGCGGGTGAATTTGAGCAGACCCTCGCGCCCGGCGTGGCGGCCCGCCACCGGCGAATCGAAGACCCCATCGGGCGTGAACGTGCTGACCCATTCCTCGTAGCGGCCCTCGTCGATACTGTGACAAAAGCGCGCGAACAACTCTCGCACCTTTTCCCGGTCTTCGTAGTTGAACATGGTCTCGTAACTCCCTGGTGGCAATCCGCGTCCTTCGATCAACCAGTGGAACAGGCGTTGTGGCCTGGCGACGATGCGCGACCATTTTTTGGCCGCTGCCACCGCGGAATTTTATTCTGAATTCGACAAAATGGCGCGGCAAAGGACGCCGCACCTCGAGGACCGACCGCGAGCCTGCCCCGATTATTGTTTGCCCGGGAGTTGGAATCGGACGGGAAAAACTACCTGCCCTCGGGCAGGTCGACGAACACTGCGGCAGCCACCACCGTGGTCCACAACCCGTCGCGGTCGCCAATCGCCGATTGCGTGACGTTGCGCGTGGTGACGATCTTGTCCGACATGCGCCAGATGTTCTTGCGCTCGTCGTAGCTGGTGTTGGGGTCGAAGTCGACGCCCAGGATCGTCGCCAACATCGAGGCCGCCAGGTCTTCGGCGTAATCGCCCGCCTTCTGGTCGGTCTCGCCGAAACTGTGATGCTCGGAGAGATAGCCGTAATGGGCGGGATTGGACGGAATCGCCAGCCCGACCGAAGCGGCGACCAGCCGATGCGGCTCGTTGGTCGCGTTCTCGTGCATCACCGTGAACACGATCTGCCCCGGCGTCAGATGCTTGAGCCCTTCCTGGATCGGGATCAGCCTGCAGTTGGGCGGGAAAATCGAGCTGACGCGCACCAGGTTGAACTCAGCGATTCCGGCGCTGCGCAAGGCCAGCTCAAAGGAGGTGAGCTTCTCCCGATGCTTGCCGACACCCTTGGTCAGGAAGATACCTTTTGCGACTGGCCCCATCCGTCTCCTTCTCCGGCTTTAAAGAATTGGGGAAAACACCACCTATAATCCATTGGGTGCGCATTTGCCGCAATAGAGGTTGTGGCCGAGAAGGGAATTTTGTGATGACCTCGGCCCCGGCGCCCTGGCGGGCATCGGTCTTGAAGCCGACGAGCAGAACCGGCACGGAAGCCGGCGCTGCTCACGTCGGCCTCAGAACTCGTGGCTGGGGCGATGCTCGCCGAACACCGCCCGCATCGCGTCGGCGATTTCGCCCAGGGTCGCGTAGCGGCGCACGGCTTCGATAATCGGCGGCATCAGGTTGGAGCCGTCGGCGGCAGCCTGCCGGACGCGCGCCACCGCCTGGGCCGCAGCCGCCGAGTCGCGCCCGGCGCGCACGCGCGCGATGCGCTCGCGTTGCTTTTCTTCCAGCTCCGGATTGACGCGCAGCAACTCGGGCGTCTCACTGTCGGCGCTGACGAACTGGTTGACGCCGACGATGATGCGCTGTTTGGTTTCGATCTCGCGCTGGTAGCTGTAGGCGGCGTTCTGGATCTCGCGCTGCATGAAGCCGCGCTCGATCGCCGCCACGGCGCCGCCCAGATCGTCGATGCGCGCCAGGTACTCGCGCGCCCGCTCCTCCAGCTCCCGCGTCAGGCTCTCGACGTAGTAGGAGCCGGCCAGCGGATCGATGGTGTCGGCCACTTCGGACTCGTACGCGATCACCTGCTGGGTGCGCAGCGCCGTGCGCGCCGACGCCTCGGTGGGTAGCGCCAGCGCCTCGTCCTTGGAGTTGGTGTGCAGCGATTGGGCGCCGCCCAGCACGGCCGCCAGCGCCTGGACCGACACCCGCACCACGTTGTTCTCCACCTGCTGGGCGGTCAGCGTCATGCCGGCGGTCTGGGCGTGGAAGCGCAGCATCATCGAGCGCGGGTCCCTGGCCCCGAAGCGCTCCTTCATGATTCGCGCCCACAAGCGGCGCGCGGCGCGGAACTTGGCGATCTCCTCGAAGAAGTTGTTGTGCACGTTGAAGAAGAACGACAGCCGCGCCGCAAACGCGTCCACATCCAGCCCCGCTTTCACCGCCGCGTCGACATACGCGATGCCGTCAGCAAGGGTGAACGCCAGCTCTTGTGCGGCCGTCGAGCCGGCCTCGCGGATGTGGTAGCCGGAGATCGAAATCGTGTTCCAGTTGGGCACCTCGCGCGTGGCGAATTCGAAGATGTCGGTGATGATGCGCATCGAGGGGCGCGGCGGATAGATGTAGGTGCCGCGCGCCACGTACTCCTTGAGGATGTCGTTCTGGATCGTGCCGTTGAGCTTGTCCCACGCCACACCCTGCTTTTCGGCGACCACCAGGTACAGCGCGAGCAGGATCGACGCCGTGGCGTTGATCGTCATCGAGGTGGAAATCCTGTCCAGCGGCAGCTCCTTAAGCAGGGTTTCCATGTCGGCCAGCGAGCTTATCGCGACGCCGACCCGCCCGACCTCACCGCGCGCCAGCGGATGGTCGGGGTCACGGCCCATCTGGGTGGGCAGGTCGAAGGCGACCGAAAGCCCCGTCTGTCCCTGCTCCAGCAGATAGCGGTAGCGCCGGTTGGACTCTTCGGCGGTGCCGAAGCCCGCGTACTGGCGCATCGTCCACAGCCGCCCGCGATACATCGTGGGCTGCACGCCGCGGGTGAACGGGTATTCGCCGGGAAAACCCAGGTCGCGCTCGTAATCCAAACCGGCCACGTCGGCGGGATCGTACAGGCGCTTGATCTCGATTCCCGAGGTGGTCGCAAAACGTTCGCGCCGCTCGCCGCCGCGTTTGAGCGCGCGCTCGACGCTCTGGTTGTATCTCTCGCGCGCGGCTTTGAGGGAATCCTGCTGCTCGGACATCGGCTATCCTCTCGACGTTATTCGATCACCGCCAGGATCTCGCCTTTTTCCACCGCCTGACCCACCGAGACCTTGATCTCGAGCACTTTGCCGGCCTTGGGCGTTTTGAGTTCGTTTTCCATCTTCATCGCTTCGACCACAACGATCCCCTGGTCGGCAGCGACTTCATCGCCGGGCTGAACCAGCACGTTGACCACCCGCCCCGGCATCATCGCCTTGAGCTCGATGCGTCCGGTGACGACGCGCTCGCCGCCGGCACGCAGGCGCCGGCGGCTCCTGTCAACCAACGTGACACGATTGATGCCGCGGCGCGAGATCAGCACCAGCTCGTCGCCTTCGGCGCTGATGCTGAAGTCGAAGGTGCGAGTGCCCACTACGGCCAGAAACGAAGAGCCGTGGGTCTTGCGCAAATCGACATCGAAGCTCCGGTCGCCGATTTTGATCCGATAGTTGTTGGCGGCTAGCTCCTCGATTTCCAATTCGTGATTCGTGCCGTCGACGATTGCCTGATACCGCATCGTGCCGCCCGCTCCCTATCTGCGTAGCCAATCGATGCGTCCCGCGGTCTTCCACGCCGACTGACGCTGCGGCGCGCCGGAGGCCGGAGCGGGCGCGCGATGGTTGTTGCTGCGCGAGGCGGCAAACGCCGCCGCCATCAGGGCGGCCAGCTGCTCGACGTCGCCGCCCGCCGCTGCCGTGCCCGGATGGTATTCCTGGTTGATGAAGCCGGTGTCGTAGTCGCCGGCGAGCCAGCGCGGATTGTCCATCAGCCAGCGATGGAAGTTGAGGTTGGTCACCAGGCTGCCGGAAATCATGTACTCGGCAAGCGCGCGGCGCATTCGGCCAACCGCCTCAGCGCGGTCGCGCCCCCAGGTGATCAGCTTGGAGATCATCGGGTCGTAGTACGAGGAAACCTCGGAACCCTCGTACACGCCGCAATCGTTGCGTACGCCCGGGCCTTCGGGCAGGCGCAGCGTGTCGATTCTGCCCGGTGCGGGCACGAAGCCGTGCTCCGCGTCCTCGGCATATACTCGGCATTCGATCGCCCATCCGTTCTGCCGCAGCTCGCTCTGCTTGAACGGGATGTGGCCGCCGGCGGCGATCTCGATCTGTGCCTTGACCAGATCGATGCCGGTCACCAGTTCGGTTACCGGATGCTCGACCTGGATGCGGGTGTTCATCTCCATGAAGTAGAAGTTGCGGTCGCCATCGACCAGAAACTCGATCGTGCCGGCGCTCAAGTAATTGACCGCCTGTGCTGCGCGCACCGCCACCTCGCCCATCGCACGGCGCAACTTGGGTGTGACGAACGGGGAGGGCGATTCCTCGACCACCTTCTGATTGCGGCGCTGCACCGAGCATTCGCGCTCGAACAGATGGACGACGCTGCCGTGGCTGTCGGCCAGCACCTGGACCTCGATGTGATGGGGGCTGTGCAGGAACTTCTCGACGTAAAAGCGGCCGTCGCCGAAGGAGGATTGCGCCTCGCTGGCCACCGAGCGCACCGCCGAAGCGAGCTCCTTTTCGTGCTCGACCATACGCATGCCTTTGCCGCCGCCGCCCGCCGCCGCCTTGATCATGACCGGAAAGCCGATCTTGTCGACCAGCGCACGGACTTCCGCTTCAGTCTCCAGCGTACCCGGCGAGCCGGGCACTACCGGTACCCCCGCCGCCGCCATCAGCTTGCGCGCCTCCACCTTGTCGCCCATGCGATGGATCGCATCAGGACGCGGCCCGATGAACACCATCCCGGCGTCGGCCACCGCCTGCGCGAAGCCGGCGTTTTCGGAAAAGAAGCCGTAGCCCGGATGGATTGCCTGGGCGCCGGTCTGCCGGGCCGCGTCGATGATGCGCGGGATACTGAGGTAGCTTTCGCGCGCCAGCGCGGGTCCCACCGCCACGGCGTAATCGGCTTCGCGCACGTGCAGTGCGGTCCGATCCGCCTCGGAGTAGACCGCGACGGTTTCGATTCCCAGCTCCCGGCAGGCCCTGATAACTCTGACTGCGATCTCGCCCCGGTTGGCGATCAGGATGCGTTTGAACATCGTGGTGGTAGTCGCGCGGCTGGCCCTGCTTGGCCTCACAAGGGAATATTACCGTGTTTACGCGGCGGATTCTTGTCGCGCTTGTTTTCCAGCGCCTTGAGCGAAGTGATCAGGCGCGCACGGGTGTCGCGCGGCAAAATGACCTCATCTATGTAACCCAACTCCGCCGCCTTGAACGGATTGGCGAACGTGGCGCGGTATTCGTCAACCAGCCGCGCGCGCTCGGCGGCCACGTCGGAGGCGCGCTGCAACTCGCCGCGGAAGATGATGTTGACGGCGCCCTCCGGACCCATCACCGCGATCTCGGCGGTCGGATAGGCGAAGTTAAAATCGCCGCGGATATGCTTGGAGGACATCACGTCGTAGGCGCCGCCGTACGCCTTGCGCGTGATCACCGTGACCTTGGGTACGGTGGCCTCGCAAAACGCGTACAGCAGCTTGGCGCCGTGCTTGATAATTCCGCCGAACTCCTGCGCAGTGCCGGGCAGGAATCCGGGCACGTCGACGAACGTAACCAAAGGAATGTTGAAGCAGTCGCAAAAGCGCACGAAGCGCGCCGCCTTGACCGACGCGTCGATATCCAGGCATCCGGCCAGCACGGCCGGCTGATTGGCCACCACACCCACGGCGTAGCCGCCCAGCCGTGCGAACCCGATCAACATGTTCTGCGCGTAATCCTTCTGGATTTCGAAGAAGTGTCCATCATCGACCACGCGCAGGATGATCTCGCGCATGTCGTAGGGCTTGTTGGGATTCTCCGGGACGATCGAGTCCAGCGCCTCGTCGCGGCGATTGGGATCGTCGGTGGGCTGCTGGAAGGGCGGATCGTCGAGGTTATTCGACGGCATGTAGGAGAGCAGCTCGCGCACCGCGATCAGCGCGCTCTGATCGTCGGGGACGTCCAGATGGCAGACCCCGGAGCGGGTCGCGTGAGTGTCGGCGCCGCCCAGCTCCTGCATCGAGACCTCCTCATGGGTGGTGGCCTTGATGACGTCGGGACCGGTGATGAACATGTAGGAACTGTTCTGGACCATCACGATGAAGTCGGTCATCGCCGGCGAATAGACGGCGCCGCCGGCGCACGGGCCCATGATCGCGGAAATCTGCGGGATTACGCCCGACGCCATGACGTTGCGCAAAAAGATGTCGGCATAGCCGGCCAGCGACACGACGCCCTCGTGGATGCGCGCGCCGCCCGAGTCGTTAAGCCCGATTACCGGGCATCCGACCTTCATCGCCAAATCCATCACCTTGCAGACCTTCTCCGCGAAGGCGCCCGACAGGCTGCCGCCGAAGACCGTGAAGTCTTGCGAGAAAATGCACACCTGGCGGCCGTCAATGGTGCCGTAGCCGGTCACCACGCCGTCGCCCGGGATGCGGCGGTTTTGCATGTCGAAGTCGGAGCAGCGATGGGTCTTGAACTTGTCCAGCTCGACAAAGGAGCCGGGGTCGAGCAGGAAATCGATCCGCTCGCGGGCGGTCATGCGCCCGCCCTGGCGCTGCTTTTCCAGCCGCTCCTCGCCGCCGCCCAATTCGGCCTGACGCGAGAGCTCCCGCATCCGCTCGAGGTTTTCTTTAAGTCCCATGGTATCAACCAGGCCAGCCGCAATATACGGCCCGCGCGCCAAAGCAAGCAAGATTGTCCGGGGCGCCGGCCTCCCGACGCAATTATTTAATCACGATCCGGTAGGCGAGGGACCCATTGGGGGCGCGGATTGTGTAGACGGGTGCGGCCGGAGCCGGCTCCCATCCGGTAAGCACAAAAATGCCGTGCCTCAGGTGGCGGTAGGCGATGAGCGGATTCTCGAAGCGGTAGCGGTCAAAACCCAGCACCGGCGCAAACAGGCCGTTAAGTTTCAGAATCTTTTCGTTTTGGAAGCGCTCGGGCGGGTATTTTGTGAAGAACAGCACGTAGATGTAGGGCTGATTGGCGTTGTCGGTGATCACCACCGGTCCCGGACCAAGGCCGGCCGCGCGCGCGACGGCCGGGCCCAGTCCGTACTGATAGTCGAAGGCGGCGCGCGCGGGATAGTCGCGGAAGTAGAAGCTTACGAACTTCGCCCCCTGCGCCGCCATCACCAGCACAATCGCCGCCGATACCGCCAGGCGGGCCAGGCGGCTGGCCGCGGACAGGTCGAACAGGAACACCGTCCCCAGCGCGCACAGCAGCGTGATCGGCGTCAGCATCAGCAGGGCGTGCAGCGGATGGCCGAAGGGCAGGATGAGCGCGGCAGTCAATGCCGCGATTGCGAGCCATCCGAGCAAAAAGATTCCCACGCGCCGGAACTTTGGGTCGAACAGGGCGCACAGGGCCAAAAACAGCATCGCGGCCTGCGCCACCAGCAACTGCCCGAAGCCGGGCGGATGCAGAGCCACGTCAGTGCTGCCCGCCAGAAAAAGGAAGCGCGGACTGAAGTTGAACAGCAATCCCTCGCCGATCAGCCGCAAGCGCCATCGCCATGAAAAATCGAGGACCGACACCGTGTGATAGCGCGCCATCATCGGGGCATAATTGCGCCACAGCGCCGCGGCCTGGGGCAGCGCGCAGAGCACGATGATGATCAGGCCGGCCAGCGCCTGCTTGCGCATCGGGCGCAATTCGCGCCGATAAAACGCCGCCGTCCAGATAAGGAAGGGCGGCACGAACGCCTTGGTAATCGAGTAGGAGTAAAGCGACAGTCCAAACAGCAGGCCGCCGACCAGCAACCAGCGGCCGCGCTGCAAACGGATCGCGAGGAACAGCGCGGCCGCGGCCAGCGAGGTCGTGGCCGCGGCAGTGATCGCCTCATGGCCGAAGCGGCTGGTGGGCAGATGCCAGGGCGAGACGGCCAGCAGCGCGACCGCCAGCGCCGCCCCGCGCAATCCCACCAGCAGGCAGCCCACGATCGCGACGGCGAGCAGATCCGCAATCCCCCATAACGCCGCGCCCAGCCTGACCGATGACGGCCGCAAGCCGAACAGCCCAATCGGGGCGATTAACGAGTAGTCGAACAGCGGCATCCGGTAGTCGTTGAATGCCTGGATCGCGGCCAGCGGCAGGAAGTTGCCGTGCTGGTCGCTTCCGGTGCGCAGCAGGCTGTAAGCGTCGTAGCCGTTACAGGCCTCGTCCTGGTTGAATCCGGCTGGCACGCCCCCGAGCGCAACCGTGCGCAGCACGATCCCCAGGATCAGCACGACCGCCAGAATCGAGGCGCTGACCGTGGCCGACGCCAGGCGCGCCAGTCCGGTCGCGCTCATGCGCGGGGCCAGCGGTTCCAAGTACTCAAGCCAGTGGGGCGATTCAAACTCCACACCGCCTGGAGCGTTGGGCCAAGGCTGCGGCTCGGATGGACTCATGGGACGCGGCGAAGTCAGTCCGCCGGATTCGGACTAAAGCCGTAAAACTCCAGCCGGTCGCCAACCTTGACGCCGTGCCGCTGGCAGAAGCCGCCGTTGACTTCAAGCACGTACTGCGAGATGCCCGCGACTTCCAGCGGCGCGTCGGAATAGGGTTCGGCGTCGGGGATGATGCCGATCACGCGGCGGTCGCTTGCGGCAAATATCATGTCGAGCGGAATCTGCGTGTTATGCATCCAGAACGACGCGTGCACCGGCGCTTTGAAAATGAACAGCATGCCCGAGTTGGCGGGCAGCGCGCTGCGATACATCAGCCCCCGTTCGCGCTGCGGCCCGGTCTGCGCCAACTCGACGTTGACCGTGGCGCGAACCTGGTTGTCCGGTCCGACGATTGCGACCCGCGCCCCATCGGGCGCATGCGCGCATTGCGTCAGCCCCACCATCATCAGCGCTAGTAGCATCTGTGGCCATCGAGCGCGAGGCCGGCGGCGCCGGAATCCTCCCGAGTGCTCCACTTGGCAAAAACCTCTTTCCCGTTCCGCAAACCGTTTATCATTGACCGGGCCGCGCCGCGATACCAGCCTGTCAGAAGCCGCAGGAGCGGCGCGCCAAATTGATGGTCAGGAGGGCAACCGATGAGCGTCGGCGGATTATCCAAAGCGCGGCTTGACCGCATGCACGAGGTGATGGCGGGTTATGTCGAACGCGGCGATGTGCCCGGTCTGGTCACCCTGGTCTGCCGGCGGGGCGAAGCCTGCGTCGATGCAATCGGGGCCAAGGCGCTGGGCGGCGCCCCGATGCAGCGCGATACCATCTTTCGCATCGCATCGATGACCAAGCCGATCACCGCGGTCGCAGCGATGATCCTGGTTGAGGAATGCAAGCTGCGACTGGATGAGCCGGTCGATCGGCTGCTTCCCGAACTGGCCAATCGCAGGGTTTTAAGGCAGCTCGACGCCGCGCTGGACGACACGGTGCCCGCCAATCGCCCGATCACACTGCGCGACTTGCTGACCTTCCGCTTCGGTATCGGCATCGCGATGGCGCCGCCCGACACCTATCCCATTCAAAGGGCGATGAGCGAGCGGCGCCTGGGCCAGGGACCGCCGCAGCCTTCCGTGCCGCCGGCACCCGAGGAGTGGATCCGTCGCTTCGGCGAACTGCCGCTGATGTATCAGCCGGGGGAGAAGTGGATGTACCATACCGGCTCCGACGTGCTGGGCGTGCTGATTGCGCGCGCGTCGGGCCAGTCGTTCGACGCGTTCGTGCGTGAGCGCATCTTCGAGCCGCTGGGGATGAAGGACACGGGCTTCTTCGTGCCGCCCGGTAAGATCGATCGGCTTGCAGCCAGCTACGATGTCAATTACGAAACCGGCGCGCTGCAACTCTATGACCCGGCCCAGGGCGGCCAATGGAGCCGCCCGCCAGCGTTTCCCTCGGGCGGCGCCGGGTTGGTCTCCACCGTCGACGACTATCTGGCGTTCGGCCAGATGATGCTCAATCGCGGCAGGCACGGCAACGGGCGCCTCCTGTCGCGCCTGTCAGTTGAAACGATGACGACCGACCATCTGACGCCCGCGCAGAAGGCGGTGTCAGGCCTGCTTCCGGGCTATTTCGACAGCCACGGATGGGGTTTCGGCGTGTCTGTCGTCACGCGGCGCGAGGAGGTGTCCGCGGTGCCGGGAAAATTCGGCTGGGACGGCGGCCTGGGCACGTCGTGGTATTCTGACCCCGGCGAGGAGATGGTCACGATCCTGATGACCCAGCGTGCCTGGAGCTCGCCCAGCCCGCCCCAGGTCTGCCGCGACTTCTGGACCCTGGCCTATCAGGCCATCGACGACTGAGAATCCATGCAGCTCGCCCCGGCGTTGGATTGAGATTTTGCGGCCGCAAATCCAGCGCACAAGCAAATGACCCATTGTTCTTCATTTTGATCGCCAGGCGACTCATCCGGGTACGAGGGGAAGGTCGGGTTAACTAATTGCTTCGATCGCTTGAAAAAATGACCCGGGTGTGGTTACTAGGCCTTGTTTTCCCCCGCCGGCACAGTTTTCGGGGTGGTTGGGTACGCCCACGGAGCGGGCGGATCGTTTCTAGCGGTTGTCGGTAGCGGGGCTGTCCGTTGGGGATATTTTGTTGTTCGGCGCGGCCCGCACGGTTCGCACCGGGCGTCAGATTGCGAGCTGGACACGGTGAACATTGAGAATGTTGGCGAGGTAGTCCTGCGCTTTCGCCGGGGAATCGGCGCACTGCTCGTCGCCGCCACGCTGTTCATGGCGTATGCGGCGACCAGGGTAAATATTTCCACCCGCTTCATCGATTTTTTTCCCGCCGCGCACAACAACGTCATTCTGGCCAAGCGCTTTCACGAATTCGGCGGCGCCCAGACCCTGGTCTTGATGCTCCAGGTCAAGCGCGGCGACATCTTCAACCTCGACACGCTGCGCAAAATCCAGGAAATCAGCAAAGAGGTCGATTGGCTGCCCGGCGTCAACCATCAGGAAGTCTTCTCGCTTTCCTCCTACCGCGTCGCCTATGCGCAGGCGGTACCCGGCGGACTCAACGTCAAGCCCTTCATGTATCCTTCGGTGCCGGAAACCGAGGACGAGATCGAAACGCTCAAGCAGCGCATTTTCGCCCATCGTGAACAACTGCGCCATCTGATCAGCGACGACAACAAAAGCACCCTGATCACCGCCTCCTTCAACGAGGACGGTTTGGACTACAGGGAGTTGTTCAAGCGCATCGAGCGCATCGTGGCCAACAACCAGGACGCCCGCCATGACATCTATATCGCCGGCGAGCCGGTGGTTCGCGGCTACTCCTATCGCTACCTGCCGGCGATTATCACCATCTTCGTCCTCTCCTGCCTGATCATGGTGCTGGTGTTGTACGCCAACCTGGGCGCATACACGTCATGGTGGGTGCCGGTGCTGACCGGCTCGTGCTCGGCGGTGTGGGGCATGGGTTTCGTGGGCCTGATGGGCTACGGGTTCGATCCGCTGATGCTGGTGGTGCCCTTCATTCTGACCGCGCGCGACATGAGCCACGCTATCGGCTGGCAGCGGCGCTACTACAGCGTGCTCAACCAACTGGAGGACCGCTACGAGGCCTGCGTCAGAACCACCAACCTGATGCTGTTGCCGGGGATGGTGGCAATCGCCGCCGACATCTCCGGGATCGTCTTCATCTCCTTCTCCGGCATCCCGGTGCTCGACCACATCGCGCGGGCGGGCGTGGTATGGCTGGGCGCCAGCCTGCTGATGGTGTTCATCTTCCAGCCGATCCTGATGAGCTACCTGCCGCCGCCGCACCACACCTGGAATTTCGAGCGCAACCGCGAGCTGGCCCGGCGCATCGAGCCGCTGGTGGAGCGGATTGTGGAGGTCCCGGTGACGCCCGGATGGCCGCGCAAGCTGCTGCTGTCGAGTTCTATCGGCTTGTTAGTGCTGGGCGTGGTGTCCGCCCTGCGCATTCAGGTCGGATACAGTCACGCCGGGACGCCGCTTTACCGGCCTGACGCCAAGGTCAACACCGATGCCGAAGCGATTGGCCGCAAGTTCCCGGTCGATGAGGGATGGATACTGCTGACCACGCCGCCCTATCCGGACCAGCAGTCGGTGTTGGCGCCCAAGGTGCTGCGGCTGGCCGACCATCTGCGCGGCTATCTGCTCAACGACCCGGCCGTCAAGCAGGTGATTTCCTTTGCTTCCACCGTGATTTGCCCGTTCAACCAGATGTTCCACTACGGCCATCCCAAGTTCTTCGGCATTCCCAAGAACCCGCAGCAGGCCGGCAATCTGTGGTACCTGTTCCTGGGCGGGACGGCGCCCGGCGACATGGAGCACTACATTTCCAACACCGAGGCCAAGGAGAGCTGCATACGGGTGATGCTGCGCGACCACACCGCGCCGACGTTGGCGCGCGTCGAGCGTGAGATCGGCGCATTTCTCGCCTCCTACGCGGGCGGCAAACCCGCTTACGCCAAGGTCAAAGTGAGCTACCTGGCGGGGTTGGCGGGACTGTACGCGGCAGCCAACGACGTGCTCTACCGGGTCACGATGGTCAACATCGGCCTGGTGCTGGCCTGCGTGTTCATCTTCTGCACCGCGCTGTTCGGCTCGTGGCTGGCCGGGTTTCTGTTCGTGTTCGCGTGCGTATTGGCCAATTTCACCGCCTTCATCTACATGTACCTGTGCGGCGTGCAGCTCACTATCGACTCGGTGCCGGTCATCTCACTGGCAATCGGCCTGGGGATCGATTACGGCGTTTCCACCGTGGCGTGCATGCGCGCCGAGGTGATGGCGGGGCATCGGTTGGATGACGCGGTCCGTCTGGCGCTCAAGAGTGCGGGCGAAAGCGTGCTGAGCACGTTTTGCGTGATGATCGGTGGCATCCTACCGTGGGTATTCTCCCCCGCCCAGTTCCATCATCACATGGGCACGCTGCTGACCATCCTGCTCGCCACCAACGTGCTGGCCGGGGTATGGATTGTGCCGGCGTTCATCTCGTGGTCGGGACCCGGCTTCATCACGCGCCACGAATGGACCGGCGAAGAGGCGCTCGAGCGCCGAATCGCCGCCGCTGAAGGTCTGGCGATCAGTTAGCGGAAAGAGACACGACCGCCCGCCCGGCTGCGCGAGCGCAACGGCGCCTATCCGTTCGCCCTGCCCAATCGGGTAAAATCTCCCCATATGGAGTGGACCACTGACAAGGTGCGGAGTTCGTTCCTGGATTTCTTCGCCCAGCGCGGCCATCGCATTGTCCCCTCGGCCTCGCTGGTGCCCAAGGGCGATCCGACGCTGCTGTTTACCAACGCCGGGATGGTGCCGTTTAAGGACTATTTCCTGGGCATCCGCACGCCCGAGGACCGGCGCGTCGCCAACTGCCAGAAATGCCTGCGCATCTCGGGCAAGCACAACGACCTGGAGGCGGTGGGCCGCGACACCTACCATCACACGTTTTTCGAGATGCTGGGCAACTGGTCGTTCGGCGATTACTACAAAAAGGAGGCGATCGCCTGGCATTGGGAGCTGATTACCAAAGTCTGGCGCATCGATCCCAAGCTGCTGTGGGCGACCGTTCATAAGGACGACCAGGAAGCGCAGGACATCTGGATCAAGATGGGCGTCCTGCCGCGCGAGCGTATCCTGCGCTTTGGTGACAAGGACAACTTCTGGGAGATGGGCGAAACCGGGCCGTGCGGACCCAATTCCGAGATCGACATCGACCGCGGCCCGGCGGCCTGTGACGGCGCGCCGCACAAGGGTGAGGCGTGCGGCGTCAACGTTGACGGATGCGCCCGCTTTATCGAGATGGCCAATCTGGTCTTTATCCAGTACAACCGCGACGCGTCGGGAACGCTGACGCCGCTGCCGATGAAGCACGTCGATACCGGCACCGGGCTGGAGCGGGTTGCGGCAGTGCTGCAAAGCTTCGAGACCGGCCGCCTGCTGGGCAATTACGATATCGACGCGTTCCAGAAAATCATCGCCGAGATCGAAAAGGCCGCGGCGAAGCTCGGCCAGGGCGCGCGCTACGGCCGCGCGTACGAAACCGATGTTTCCTTCCGTGCCATCGCCGATCATGCCCGGGCGATGTGTTTCCTGATCGCCGAAGGCCTCGTGCCTGGCAACACTGAGCGCGAGTACGTGTTGCGCAGAATCGTGCGGCGCGCGGCGCGCCACGGGCGATACCTTGGCATCAAGGCGCCATTTCTGGCGCAGGTGGAGCGCGGCGTCATCGCCGCGATGGGCGACGCCTATCCGGAGCTCAAGGCACAGGCGCACCGGATTGGCGAGGTCCTGACCGCCGAAGAGGAGCGCTTCGGCGAGACCCTTGATCGCGGCCTGGAACTGATCGAAAGCGAGCGCCGGCGCATGGCCGACGCCGGCGAGGATACACTGCCCGGCGAGGTCGCCTTCAAGCTCTACGACACCTACGGTTTCCCGCTCGATTTGACGCAGGACGTCTTGCGCGATGAGGGAATCGGCGTCGATGTCGAGGGTTTCAACCGCTTGATGGGGGAGCAGCGCGAACGGGGGCGCTCGGCGCGCAAAGAAGAGGTGCTCGCACCCGAACTCAAACTGGGCGCGGGAATCGGCTCGCGCTTCGTCGGCTACGACCGCTGCGACGGCGAATCGGAAATCCTGGCCGCTCACGTCGGCACCGATGGCAAGGCCGAAGTGGTGGTCGCCGAGACCCCCTTTTATCCCGAAGGCGGCGGACAGGTCGGCGACCGCGGCACGATTCGCACCGAAAGCGGGACGCTGATTGAGATCGCCGACACGCGCAAAGCCGACGGCGCCGTCATCCATCTGGGGCGGCTGCTGCAAGGCGAGGCGGGCGAAGTCCGGCGCGGCGCACGGGTCAGGCTGGAGGTCGATCGCGAGCGGCGCACGGCCGCGATGCTCAATCATTCCGCCACCCACCTCCTGCATTACGCGCTGCGTGACATCCTGGGTCCGCATGTGCATCAGGCCGGCTCATTGGTCGCACCCGAGCGCCTGCGGTTTGACTTCGCGCACAGCGGTCCGATTGGGGAGGGCGAACTCAGGACGATCGAAGAGGAAGTCAACGCCCGCATCCGCGAAAACGCTCCCGTGCTGCACGAGGAGATGGCCTATGCGGACGCACTCAAAGCCGGTGCGCTGGCGTTTTTCGGCGAAAAGTACGGCGATCGTGTGCGGGTGGTGCGGATGGGCGACTTCTCGGTGGAGCTGTGCGGCGGCACGCACGTGTCACGCACCGGCGATATCGGCCTCTTCAAGCTGGAGGGCGAGTCGGGCGTGGCGGCCGGTGTGCGGCGCGTCGAAGCGCTGACCGGATCGGGCGCGCTGGAGGCGATTCGCCGCCGCGAGGAAATCCTGCGCGAGATCGGCGAGCAGTTGCGCGCCCGTGACGGAGCGGCGCTGGAGCGATTGCAGCGCCTGATGGCGCGCGAGAAGGAACTGGAGAAAAAGGTCCGCGCGCTGGAGCAGAAGCTGGCTACGGGCGGTACCGCCCCGGCCGCGGAGACGGTGCGGGAAGTCAATGGAATCAAACTGGTCACGCGCACTTTGGAGGGGGTGGAGCCGGGCGCGCTGCGCGCGATTGCCGACCAGCTTCGCGACCAGCACAAGTCGGCGGTAGTGGCGCTTGGCTCGGCGCTGGCCCCCGACAAGGTGGCGTTGCTGGTCGCGGTCACCCCCGATTTGGCGGGCAAGGTCAAGGCCGGCGAAATCATCCGCCAAATCGCCCCGATCGTGGGCGGTTCGGGCGGCGGACGGCCCGATTTTGCCCAGGCGGGCGGGCGCGATTCCTCGCGTCTGCGCGAGGCGCTGGAGAAGGTTGCAAGCCTGCTGGGCGGGCAATGACGCAACCGCTTCTATATGGGACCGGAAATGATTAGATTCATATTAAAGGGGTTCGCCGCTTGCCCCTGACGCCCGCTTCGCGAGGCAGGCGCGTCTGCCCAAGGAGGAGCATCGTAGCCATTTCTCATTCTCAGCCAGTTACGGAAGATTCGCTCGAGCTTCATTTCGACGATCAGCGTCTGTTTACCGACCTGCTGGGCCAGAATGATGCGCACGTGCGGACTATCGAGCAGGCGCTCGGCGTGCGCATCGGGGTGGCCGGCAATGCGCTGAAAATCTCCGGCGCTTTGACCGAGCAGGCGCTGGGCGGCAAGCTGCTCAGCGAGCTGTACGAGCTGCTTAAGGCCGGCTACCCGATTTATCCCAGCGACGTCGATTACGCCATCCGCATCCTGCGCGGCGACCGCAACGCCTCGCTCAAGGACATCTTTCTCGACACCGTCTACGTCTCCGCCCACAAGCGCATCATCACCCCCAAGAGCATCCATCAGAAGCTCTACATCGACGCGATCCGCAACCACGACGTGGTCTTTGGCATCGGTCCGGCCGGCACCGGTAAGACCTATTTGGCGATGGCGATGGCGCTGGCGGCGTTGATGAAGAATCAGGTCACGCGGATGGTGCTGTGCCGGCCAGCGGTGGAGGCGGGCGAGAAGCTGGGTTTTTTGCCCGGCGACCTGGCGGAAAAGGTCAATCCCTATTTGCGTCCGCTGTACGACGCGCTGCACGACATGGTCGATTTCGACCGGGCGCGCCGGATGCTGGAGCGAGGCACGATTGAAGTGGCGCCGCTGGCCTTCATGCGCGGGCGCACGCTGAACGACTCCTTCATCATCCTGGACGAGGCGCAAAACACCACTTCCGAACAGATGAAGATGTTCCTGACCCGGCTGGGCTACAACTCCAAGGCCGTCATCACCGGCGACATCACCCAAATCGACCTGCCCAGCGGCAAGCTGTCGGGGCTTAAGGAGGCCCGCACCGTGCTCTCCAGCACGCCGGGCATCGCCTTCATCTATTTCAATGAGCGCGACGTCGTGCGCCATCGCCTGGTGCAGGCGATCATTTCCGCCTACGAGGCCGCCAGCGGCGAGCCGCCGCTGGGCGAAATGGGCAACGGCGAATCGCGAGACGGCTGAAGTGCCAGTCGAGCTAAGCTGCGACCTCAAACGCGTTAGCCGCTACACCACCCAGTTGCGGCATGAAGCTGAGCTTTTACTGCGATTGGTGGGGCGGGAGGACTGCGAGTTGTCGATTCTGCTGACCGGCGACCAGCGGATGCGCCAGCTCAACGCCTACTACCGCTTTCGCAGTCAGCCCACCGACGTGCTGTCCTTCGGCCAGGACGCCAAAGAGGAGGCCAGCATCACGCTGGGCGAGGGAGAGTATCGGCCGCCCGACGCGATTCTGCTGGGCGACGTCGCCATCTCGCTGGAAACCGCGGCGCGCCAGGCGCGCGAGATGCGCCAAAGCCTCAGCCGGCGGCTGCGCACTCTGCTCGTGCATGGCGTTTTGCATCTGTTGGGTTATGATCACCAACGCGCCGCCGACGCCAAGGTGATGTTCGAGTACCAGGAGCGGCTGGAGGCCGCGTTGGAGGAGACGGTCAAATCCAATCCGGCGCCGTTCGAGCCTCCGCGATGAAACTGCCGCGCACGCTGGCCCGCGGATGGGGCGGGATGCTGACGCATTTCACCCGTGCCTCGCATCCGGCCGCAGCCCTCGATAATCTGGCCGCCATCCTCAGCGCCGGGATGATTCGCGCCAGCAGCCGCATGATCAGGACCAAACGGCCGGTAATTTGCTTCTTCGACGCGCCCGTGGAGCATCTGGCGCGCGTGCTTGATCCGCGCGCCCGCCGCCGCTATGAGCCCTTCGGCATCGCGGTCAGCAAACCATACGCGTTCAAGATGGGTGCCCGGCCGGTCATCTATCTGCCCTGGCAGGAGGCGGCGCAGATTCTGCCGGCCTCCGAGTTGTGGCGGGTGGTAAGCCTGGACCTGGAGCGGCGGCCCGCGGTTGACTGGACCTTTGAGCGCGAATGGCGGATGGCGGGGGACCTTCGCCTTGGCTCCCGCGACATTGTGGTGCTGGTCGAGGACTGGCGCGACGCCGACGAAATCTACGCTCGCTTTGACGGACATCCACCATGCGCGGGAGTGCTGCCATTAAAAAGCCTGTTCCCACCCCGGCCCTGACCCCGTCCCACACGCTGCCGCGCGCCGCTCTGGCCGCCGCCAGCGGCGTTGCTTTGGGACTGGCCTTTCCCAAGTTCGACGTGAACCTGCTTGCCTGGGTTGCGCTGGTGCCGCTGCTCTATGCCGTCGAGGGCCTGCGTCTGCGAGGCGTGTTCGGCTACTCGATGTTGCAGGGGTTCGTGTTCTACGTGCTGTCGCTGTACTGGGCGGTCATCCCGCTGCATACCTTCGCCGACGCGCCGATGTGGATGGCGGTCGGGCCGATGCTGCTGCTCTCCGCGGTGGAGGCGCTGTTTGTAGCCGCCACCCTGCTCGGCGCGATCTTCGTCACGCGCCGGATGCGGATTCCCATCGTGCTGACGCTGCCGGTGGCATGGGCCGCGGTCGAATGGCTGCGCAGCTTTTTTCCGATCGGCTTTCCGTGGAACCTGATCGGCTACACCGCCTATCGCAATTTGGGCCTGATTCAATTCGCCGACATCACCGGCGTGTACGGCGTATCGGCGCTGATCGTGTTTTTTAATGCCGTCATCTACACGGTGATTTCCGCGCCGTCGGCCGCCAACCGCCTGAAGATCGCCGGGCTGTCGGTGCTGACCGCGTCGATGGTGGCGGCGGCGGTGTACGGCGGGGTGCGCATCGCGCAACTGCAGCACGAGAAGTACGACGGCTCAGTGAAGATCGCGATGGTGCAGGGCGACATCCCGCAGAGCATCAAATGGGACCCCAATTTCCGCCCTTCCAGCTTCGGCGTTTACGTCGACCAGACTTTGCATGCCGCCCGGGAGCATCCCGACCTGATCGTATGGCCCGAGGCGGCGGCGGCCTTTTACGTCCAGCCCGACAACGTCTATCCGCTGGCGGCGCTTGCCTCCGACGCCGAATATCGCCAGCGCCTGCTGCAACTGGCGCGCGAGGCCCACACGCCGCTGTTGTTCGGCGCGCCGGCGCTGCGTTTCACGCCCGAGGAGATCGACTCCTTCAACCGCGCGTACCTGGTTTCGGCGGATGGAAAAATCGTCGACTACTACGACAAGATCGATCTGGCGCCGTTTGCCGAATACGTGCCGGCCCGCAAGTTGTTTGGCTTTTTCGTGCATAAGGTGGTGGTCGGCCTGGGTGAATTCGTGCCCGGCACGCGCCAGACCCTGTTCGACGTCAAGGGCGCCAAGCTGGCGGTGCTGATCTGTTACGAGGGAATTTTCCCCGACCTCAGCCGGCGCGCGGTGGCCAACGGCGCCGACATCCTGGTCAACATCACCAACGACGCCTGGTACGGTCGCAGTTCGGCGCCTTACCAGTTGCTGGCGATGTCGGCGATGCGCTCGGTGGAGACGCACACGCCGATGGTGCGCGTGGCCAACACCGGCATCAGCGCCGTGATCGAGCCCGACGGCAGGATCACCGCGCGCACCGAGCTGTTCGCGCGCGGGTCTGAAATCCGCACCGTGAACTGGCGCCACGGCGGCACCATCTATACCACCGTCGGCGACCTGTTCGCGGAAATCTGCTTCGCGCTGACCATAATCGCCCTGATCGCCGCCCTGATAAGCCCGCGGCGCCCGCAAGCAGACGCCATCTACGAGTCGGGTCTGCTGTCCGCCAACGGCTCAACGCGCCGCCAGGCGTAACAGCCGCAGCATTTTCAGACCTGCCTGCTGGATGAACCGCCGCTCTTCTCGCGGGCGACCATCAGCGACCACTGCGCGATACGGTCCCACAGCAGCCTGCGGGTGGAGGCGAAGTTGTGCATGTGCGCCATGTTAGGGACGACGTAAACCGATACGTCGCGGGAGCTTTTGAAGGCGCAAGGTTCGGCGTGCGGGTCAGGGATCACGTCGCGCTCGCCGGCCGCGATCAGCACCGGTACCTCGATCGCTGCCGCTTCCTGGGCGACATAGCCGGGCGCCAGCATCAGGCGCGCGAACGCGGGCATGGTCAGGCTGCCCCACGGCGGACTGGTCTTGCGCGCCGGATAGCCGCCCTTCATGTCCGCATCCAGGATGTCCTGCGGGACATCCTCCCAATGGAACGGATAGACGAAATCGACCTTGACATTGGCGCCGCCGCGCGCGCGCAGGTTGCGCACGTCGTCGTTGCGGAAGAACCGGTTGGCCGCGATTGCCTGCCGGCGCGCGGCTTCAGTGCGCTGCGGCAGCACGGTATGAATCGCGCTGAAGCCCAAAGTGGCGATCGCGTCGCACGTGCCCATCCGCCCCTGCATCACGATCGTGATACATCCGCCCATCGACTGGCCGATCGCGATCCGGACCAGGCCGGGCAGCGCGGGAAATCCGGCCGCCAGAGAGCCTTCGGCAAGCTGTGCTGAGATCTTGCGAATCGCAGCATCGTTGGCGGCCGCCACCGTTTCCACGGTCAACGCCGTCAGGTCTGGGATGGTGCTGGTGCCGACGCCGAGATGGTCGGCGGCTACAACAATAATCCCGCGCTCGACGTGATGCTGCGCCTGGCTGTAGCCGCGATGGCCCGGCGGGTTGAGGTCGAAGTAGCCCTTGCTGTAGCCGCCGCCGGGAAAGGCGAAGATTACCAGCGGCGGAGAGACAAGTTTGGCCGGATCGGGCAGGAACACGGAGGCCGCAATATGCAGCGGCCCCGGCGCCGCCAATGCGTCGGATACGTCTACTTTAAGTTCGATCGGTTCCATACAGCGCCGATTATAGAAGAATCCCGCAACCGTCACAGGGCTGAGTGCCTTCACGGCCCGACACCGGTTTCAATCCGATGTGGCCGGGACGCGTCCTGTGAACTTGACCGGCGTCAATGCACCGTGCGGCGCGGCGCACGCCACCACGCCGCCCGCGCCCAGTGAGGTGCAATCGTCGATGCAATCGTCGTATTCACCCTGCGTGTCAGCCAGGCAATCCTGGAGGTCCTGCAAGTCGGTATCGCCGCTTTGATATTGGGCGCGGCATTCGCTCAGGGCCGACACGTATTCGTTCCTGCAATCATCGTTGCAGCTTGCGCGGGCGGCGGCGCACACCGCCAGCATCGCGGCGGCGACAAGCACGGCGGCGGGCCAGGCGCGATTGCTGACCGGATGCGAGGCGCTGGCCGTATCGGCGGTGCGGCGCGGCGCGCGCCGCCTTCTTAAGATCGGAAGTGCAATAATGGTCCGAGCCGAGGTCATGTGTGTACTACAAACCGGCCGGCGCCGGTTGACCTGTGAAGCGTTACCAATTGTTATCGACGCAGAGGTTTGACGCAATTAGATGCTTTTCACCGCGCATCGCCGCCTGCTCGCGATCGCCGGCGCCGGGCTCACCGCCCTTTTAAGCTTCATTCCGCGCCTGGCCCTGGGCAGCCCGCGCCTGTGGCAGCCCTTGATATTGCGCGGAAATCAGCTGCCCCAATTGCTCAACATCCCGGTTAACCGGATCGAAGTATTGGCCGTCCATCAGGGCCGTCTCGAGCCGATTCCGTTCCAGGTCGACTCGGTGCTGGTGGGTGGAATCTTTGGCCTGCCCCGCGGTCCGCAGCCCACCACCGACGCGATGCCGCAGGCGGTTGGCCCCAACGACGAGTTGTCGATGATGATGTTCGATCTGGGCGAGCGAATCGCGCAACCCGCGCAATTGCCCGAACGCGCCCTGGAGGTGGCGGTCGCCGACCCGCTGGGCGGTGCCGAGCGCTACGCCTATATCGGCGTGGTCAGGAAGCCGCGCCTGAGCCCGGTTCGCTACGTCGATTACGATCCGCAGCGTCAACTGATTGAGACCGAACATTACCGGCTCAGCCTCAAGCACGAATTCCCCGACGACCTGCGCTTGCAGAACCATAAGGGCGAAACCACCCGCAACCTGATCAGCGGCTTCGAGCTGCGCGGCACGGTTACGGTGCTCAACCTGCTCCAGTTCCATCTGACGGAGCACGACCTGGACAGCCGCCTGCTTGCCTATCGGGCCGGACCGGTGCGCGTGATCCGGCGCGTGGGGCATCGGATTCGGGTTTTTTTGGGGGTGCGTTCGCCGGAAGTTTCGACGGTCGAGTTCTTCTACCGCGACTTTGCCCAGGCGCCGTTTACCATGCGCCTGCCGCTGCGCAAACTCTTCCGTGACATCCAGGGGCGCATCGCGATGGATTTCGTGGACTTGCGCGGCTATTCGCTGCTCGCATCGGGACTGGAGTCGCCGCTTCCACTCGATGACCACACCGCCGCGGCGGTCGGCGACAACACGCCAGCGCAATGGATTGGGCTGCGGGGCGGGGAACGCCTGATGCTGCAGACGTTCGCGGCCTCCTCCGAGTTGGGCTTCATCCAACGCCATCTGTACTATCGAGCCGAGTCCTCCGCGCCCGGTGCAGCATCAGGAGCGTTGGCAGCGGCGGTGGGAATCGACACCGATGGATGGCAGCGGCTTCCCGCCGGCTCGCATCGCTTCAACCCGTTGCTGATAAGCGCGCCGCCCGACTACGGCGCCGAGCGCGCTATCGCCGAGGCCGCAATCGCCCCGCTGGTCACGGTGCGGACGGTAGCCGAGCGCAACCTGCCGCCCGGCGCCGCCCGATTCGGAGCCACCGTGTCGTCGTCACTGCTGGGTGAGGACGGCAAGTAAAGAGAAGAGGGGGCGCGAGCGAGGACACTCGCGCGTCAACGGCCGGGCTCAGCAGTCAGATTAACGGTCGTTTTTGGACGCTGGTTTGCGCCACGGCCGCCGCGAGCTGACGGCTGAAGGCGGTCAGCGTCTGGCTCAAGGCTGCGACCTGCTCGTCGGTACTGGCGCCGCCCGATGCGCTGAGGTCGGTCTCGCCGCGGTCGAGGATGCGGCCGCTGGCAGGGTCGTTGATGGTCCATCGCGCGGCCAGGTGCGCATTGCCCTGGCTGTCGCATTCGAAGCGATCGACGGTAATCGCAACCTGGTAGTCGATGTGGGTGGAACTGTACCAGGGGAAACTGACGATCTGCTGCGTGCCGAGCAGGCTTGAGAGATTGTGGGCAAGGACGCGCGCGAAGTTGTTCCTAAGCGGCTCGGCCCAATGATCGTTTTGCGAGATCAGCAGGCGATTAGCGCCCATCCGCGTGACGATATCGGTGCGGTCGAGGTAGTCGGGAAACCTGATCGGGCCCAGCCCCAGCACCAGCGCGCGCGTGCCCGCCTGATTGGCCGGCGCGCCCGCCTCGCCCGGCGCCATCGCGGTCAGCACGAAGAACCGGGATCGGTCGGGGATCGGCGCCAGCAGGGTGCATCCGGCCAGTAAGGCCGCGACGGTCCAAAGCCAGGCTGAATTGAGGAGCCGGTTGCAGTGCTTCATCGCCCGTCCTGAGATGCTGCTCTGCCGCGTATGACGGCGCTGGGGTTGCGCTGCAGGAACTCGGCCAGCTCGCGGGTGGCGCGCGCCGCGCCCGAAATGTCTTCCAGCGTTTTGTTGAGTTGATAGGTTAAAGGAGAAGCCGGATCCAGAATTATCCTGGCCTCGGTAAACGCGGCCTGGGCTTCGCCGAACGCTTTTTGCGCCGAGATCATCGCGGCGCGTGCCTGGCGCATGGTTTCGGCGGTGTTGTCGGAGGCGCCGCGCAGGCTGTGTGACAGAGGCACCACTTCGGACTTGATCGCATCGGTCATGCGCTTGGCACTTTGCGCCGCTTCATTGAGCGATTTGGTCGCCTGCCGCAGCCGATCAAGGGTGGCCTCAAGCTGCGGCGACTGCACCAGGGAGCGAATCGAATCGGTCATCTGCACCATCGACTGGACCATTGCCGGAAAGTCGACCTGACTGAGCCGGGCTACCACCTTGCCCAGCCCCTGCTGGAACTGCTCGAACTCGGTGGGCAGAGTCGGAATTTCCTGAAAGGTCGAATTGGGCGGCAGCACGAAATGGGCGGGCGTGCCGGGATGCATGTCGAGGTCGACGTAGAGCAGCCCCGTCAGCAGACTCTCCATCGACAACTGCCCGCGCAGGCCGGCGTCGATCAGGCGCTTGAGGGTGCGCGGATCGTCCAGGTCAAGGGCTTTGCCGCCGCGGCTGATGATCTTGCGCTCGTCCAGTTCGATCAGCACCGGCACCCGCATTACGGCCGGATTCCGCGTTCCCACCACACTTTGCAACTGGGCCAGGCTCAGCAGGATCCGGTACACCGAGCCGATCTCGACGCCGTGGAATTTCACCGGCGCATCGACGCGCAGCCCGTTGACGTTGCTCTGGAAGTAAAGGACGTAGAGGTGGCGATGGCGGAACAGGGTGCCGGAGCCCAACAGGGTAATTGCGATCACCACCAGGACCACCGCGCCCACCACGAAGGCCCCCACCGCCGCCAGGTTGACTCGCCTAGCCATGCTCTTGCACCGATGCCGCCTGGCTTTCTCCGCGGGTCAGGAAGCGGCGCACCCGCGGGTCCGCGCTGTGGTCGCGCAGCTGCACGGGATTGCCGTATGCGATCGGGGTGCGGCTTTCGGCGTCGAGCAGCACGCTGTTGTCGCCGATCGCGAAGATGCTGGCCAGCTCATGGGTCACCACCACCACGGTCGCGCCCAGGCTGGCGCGCAATTCGAGGATCAGGTCGTCGAGCAGGCGGGAGGTGATCGGGTCCAGCCCCGCCGACGGCTCGTCGAAAAACAGTACTTCCGGGTCAAGCGCGATAGCGCGCGCGATGCCCGCCCGCTTCTGCATCCCGCCGCTGAGCTGGGCGGGGTAGAAATCTTCGAAGCCTCGCAGCCCGACCATCGCCAGTTTCAGCTGCGCCACCTCGCGAATCTCGGCGGGACTGAGGTTGGTGAATTCGGCCAGCGGCAGGCCCACGTTTTCGGCCAGCGTCATCGAACTCCACAGCGCACCGCCCTGGTAGGTGATGCCGAAGCGCCGCAGCATGCGCTGGCGCTCCTCTGCACTGGCCGTAGTGAAATTCACCCCGTTGTAGAAAACCTCTCCCGCCAGCGGTTCCAGCAGGCCGACCAGCGCGCGCAACAGCGTGCTTTTGCCGCTGCCGCTGCCGCCCATGATGATGAAAATCTCGCCGCGGCGCACCGCGAAATTGACGTCCCTCATCACCACGAAGCTGCCGTAGCCGACGGTGAGGTTGCGCACCTCGATATGCGGAGTCGAACCGTGGTCGGCGATGATTTCCAGTTTTGCCGCCGTCATCTAGAGATTAAGGATATTGAAGAGGAAGGCGAAGATGCCGCAGGCGACCACCACCAGCACGATGCTGGTGACCACTGCCGAGGTGGCGGCGTCGCCCACTGCCGAGGAACTGGAGCCGCACTGGAAGCCGCGCAGACAGCCCGCCAGCGCGATCAGCACACCGTAGGTGGCGGCCTTGAACAGCCCGCCGAACAGGCTGACCAGGTCGGTGGAATGAATCGAGGTGTCCAGGTAGGCGCGCAGCGAAATGTGCAGCATCACCGAGCCCACCGCGGCGCCGCCCATGATGCCCAGGAAGTCGGCATACGCGCACAGCAGCGGCATCATCGCCACCAGCGCAATCACGCGCGGCAGCACCAGGAACTCCATCGGCGAGATGCCCATGGTCTGCAGCGCGTCGATCTCCTGGGTCACCTTCATGGTACCCAATTGCGCGGCAAAGGCGGCGCCGGTGCGGCCCGACATGATATCGCCGTCATCATCGCACCCATCTCGCGCACCATCCCGATCGCCACCAGGTTGGCAACGAAGATCTGCGCGCCGACCTTTTGCAATTGCACCGCGCCCATGAAGGCGAGGATCACGCCGACCAGAAAACTGATGAGCGACACGATGCCCAGCGCGTTGGCGCCGCATTGCTGGATGGTCAGCGTCAGATCGGAAACCTGGTAGCGGGCGCGCCCGCGCAGCAGGTTGACGAACGCGATGCTAAATTCGCCCACAAAGGCCAGCGCTTCAATCACCGCCTGCCCATAGGCCACGCTTTTCTGCCCGATGCGTGTCAGCAGGCCGGCGGGCCGCGCCGCGCGCACGACGCGCGTTTCGGCCACCGCCTCAGCCAGCGCCAGCAGCCGTAGCAGGCCCGGCGGCAGTGCGCCGCGGTCGACTTCAATTCCGCGCGCGCGGCTGAGCTCGATCGCCCGGGCCACGAACGTCACCAACGCGCTGTCCCACGCCCCCAACTCATCGGTGTTGAAAGCCACGCGCTTGGGGGCCGGGACACTTGTCAGCTCGCGTTGCAGGTCGGCGATCGGAGGCAGGCCCACGTCCAGCGACCAGGTACCGGTCAACCCGATCATCAACGTGTCGTCGCGGCGCTCAAAGAAGACGGTGCTTTCCTCCGCTGCCGCGCCGGGCCCTTCGGCCGGGGCCGCGACGGGCGGTGTATCGGCGCGCGTCTCGGCCATTACACCGCCCTCCTTTTCACAAGCGTGAGCGCCATGGCAAAGGAATGTTAGCATGTTTTGCGCCAAAGATCGGCGCGGTCCCCGCCAACCGGCCCTCGCGAGCCGTAACCGCGCGGCGCAAAAGCGGCCTGCACGCTTGAGCGGCGCGCAAACTCGCGTTAGAAGTCCGGGACCATTTGGATGGTGCGGCTAATCGACCTAAACTGCCGGCGGAGCGGCAATCGATGTTACTGGAACGAATGAGCTTGAAAATCGCGGTCCTAATCACGGCGCTGTCGATAGCATCGTCGGTTCCTGCGCAGACCGCAGTCAAGATTCACGACATCCTGCGCACCCCCTCCGAATACAACGAGCACGACGTGGCCGTGTTCGGCCATGTGCGCGAGCTGACCTTCGCGGCCCATTACACCACCTTCAAGATTTGCGGTGCGCACTGCCTCAACGTGCTGGCCTGGGGCCATCCGCGCATCGCCAACGGCCAGCCGCTTAACGTGCGCGGCCGCTTCCATATGCTCAAGGAAATCGATCACCGCAAGCTGCACAACCTGATCGAGGTCGAGCACGGCACACTATAGCCGCCATGCCGCCGCGCCTTCGCGATGTGAAGACCATCAGGCCGGCGATGCGCCGGGATGGAAAAACTCAGGCAAGCGGGGCTTGGCGCCCTCGGGCAGTGCCGGATCTGAACGAAAAGGAGAAACGGGGTCTTCCGTCCGCATTTCTCCTTTGTCTTTTTTCGCTTCTTTGCCGGCAGGCTGCGGAAATGGATCTTTTGCAGCCTGCTCCCTCGCCCTGGTCTCTCCCAGAGGGAGAGAGGAAAAGGAAAGCACTCATCTTTTAAGCAGGGTGCGGTACGTAGGCAATCTAAAAGGAAAGCCCCGCTCGACTCTTTCCGCACCTGCTAGGGCTCGATCGGCAGCTTGTACAGCTCGATAACGTTGGTGCGCGCGATGCGCTTTTGGTCCTCCAGCGGGACGCCTTGGAAGTGCTCCTCCAGGGTCTGGACGGACCTGGGCCAGGTGCCGTCGTAATGGGGGAAGTCAGAGCCCCACATCATGTTGCGCGTGCCGACGATGTCGCGGCAGCGCACCGCCGTCTTGTCGCGCATGAAGGTGCAGATGACCTGTTCATGGAAGATCTGGCTGGGGGTGCGGCCCGAGGTGATGCCGCCCTTGCCGGCCCAGCCCTGGTCGCGGAAATAATGGTAGTCCATCCGCTCCAGCGCCGGCGCCGGCCACGACGCGTCATTCTCCACGCTGAGCACCTTGAGCTTGGGATGGCGGTCGAAGGTGCCGCCCATGATCATCGTGCAGATCGAGTACATCACCGGCGTGAACGCCAGCGAGAAGTCAACCAGCATGTTGTTGGTCAGCGTGAACCATTTCTTGTCGCCCGCCACGTGCAGGCTGACCGGCATTTCAAGGTCGGCCGACGCGTCCCATAGCGGGTCCCACTTGGGATGATTGTAGCTCTCGCCGATGTCCTGCTGCACGCTGATCTGCGCCGACACCATCCCCATCTTGCGGCAGCGCTCCATCTCCTTGACGCCGCGCTCCAACGGTTCGGTGGGAATCATGGCGACCCCGAACAGCCGCTTGGGCGCGGTGGCGCAGAAATTGGCCAGCCAGTCGTTGAACGCCTGCATGCAGGCGAACTGAAAGTCCAGATCGGTCATGGGATAGAAGGTGGTGCCGAAAGTCGTATACAGGACCTCGGCCTCCACGCCGTCGCGATCCTGATCCTTCAGCCGCTCGAACGGGTCGTAGGAGCCGGGCAGCACGTTCTCCCATCGCTCGGCCATCGTGATGTCCTTGGCATCCTTGGTGACCGACGACGAGGTGCCGATCCCGCGTTTGTCCTGGCGTCCGCCCGGACACCAGAACATGTCCTGATCGGCCTCGTGCACGATGCGCGGGGCGCGGTCGAGGTACTTGCGGTCGATGCGCTTGGTCCACAAATCGGGCGGCTCGACCACGTGGGAATCCGCTGAAATCGGTTTGAATGACAGGCCCATGGTTGTCCTCTACTCCTGCCGGTTTTTTTGCTTTACAATCCCCATCACCAATAGCGCATCGCGAAGCAAAAGTCGCGCCCCGCGATCACCAGCGCGACACCACGATCTTCTTGCGGGTGTAAAAGTCGACCCCGTCGCTGCCCTGCAAATGCAGGTCGCCGTAAAATGAACTCTTCCATCCGCTGAACGGGTAAAACGCCAGCGGCTGCGCCACGCCCACGTTGATCCCGATCATCCCGCATTCGACCTCGTCGCGGAACTGGCGCGCCGCCCTTCCTGAGGAGGTGAAGACCGCGGCCATGTTGCCCAGCGGCAGGCGATTGACCAGATCGATCGCTTCGCGCACGCTGCCCACCTGCGCGACCGACAGGACCGGGCCGAAGATTTCCTCGCGTCCGGCAGCCATCGCCGGGGTTACCTGGTCCAGGATGGTCGGTCCGACGAAGAAACCCGGGCGTTGCACGTATTCGGCTGACCGCCCATCGAGGACCACGCGTGCGCCCTGGTCGGCGGCGCGCTCGATATGGCCCAGGACGCGGCGGCGATGGTCGTCGGCGACCAGCGGTCCAAAGTCCACGCCCGGCTGGTCGCCGGGCCCGAGCCTGAGGCGGCGCGCGGACTGCTCCAGGCGCTCGGTCAGATGCGCCGACGCTGCGCCCACGCCGACCGCGACGCTGCCCGCCAGGCATCGCTCGCCCGCGTTGCCGAAGGCCGAGTTCATGATCGCCGGGATGGCGAGCTCCAGGTCGGCGTCGGGCAGGACGAAGATATGGTTCTTGGCGCCGCCGGCCGCCTGTACTCGCTTTGTATGACGAGCCGCCTCCTGGTAGACATGACGCGCCGCCGGCTCGGAGCCGACAAATGAGACCGCGCGCACTTCGGGCGCTGCAAGCAGGGCCTTGACCGTGTCCGCCGCGCCATGCACCAGGTTGAGCACGCCGTCGGGAAACCCTGCCTCTGCGAACAGCTCTGCCAGCCGCACCGCAGCCAGCGGCGTGCGCTCCGAGGGCTTGAGCACGAAGGTATTTCCCGCCATCACGGCCAGCGGGAACATCCACAGCGGAATCATCACCGGGAAGTTGAACGGAACAATTCCGCCCACCACGCCCAGCGGGTAGCGATAGTAATCCTGATCGATGGCGGTGCTGACCGAGCGCAAGGTGCGGCCCTGCAGCAGGGTGGGAGCGCCGCAGGCGAAATCGACCATCTCGATTCCGCGCCGCACCTCGCCGCGCGCCTCCTCCAAGGTCTTGCCGTGATTGCGGGTGACAATCGCGGCCAGCTCCTCGAAATGGCGCTCCAGGACGGCCTTGTAGGTGAACATCAGCCGGGTGCGTTCCATCACCGGCGTCGCGGCCCATCCGGCAAAGGCGCGGGCGGCCGCGGCGGCCGCTTCGGCCACGTCGGCGGCGGAGCTGAGCGGGGCCTGGCCGATCACCTCGCCGCTGGCCGGATTGAACAGCGGCACGCTGTCGCATCCCCGCGGTTCGCGCCATTTTCCGCCAATCAAATTCGCCAGCATCATTAAACCGCCCGACGTTGTGTAATTAGCCGCCGGTCCCTCAGTTGCGCAAGGCTTTTAACTCGCGGAGCACTGTACCAGCGGGGGCGGCTGCGTTCGCGGCGCAGCTTGACACTTCGGCGCCATCGGGCCGATGATCGCGGCAAATCCTGGTGCATCAAGGTTGACCGCGATGGAGCAGCCGCCCGCCTTCAAAATGGTATCCGCCGATTCGCATGTCGTCGAACCGCCTAATCTGTGGGTCGAGCGCGTGGACCAGCGCTATCGCGAGCGCGCCCCGCGCATCGTAAGCGAGCCCGATTCCGACTACCTGGTGTGCGAAGGCGGACTGACCTACAAGCATCCGATCGGGTTGACCGTCTGTACGGAGGCGCCCGACAACGAGGTCAGCATGATCGGCCGGTTTGCCAACGCGCGCAAAGGGGCGTGGGATCCGGCGGCACGGGTGGCGGACATGGATCGCGACGGGGTGGAGGCGGAAATCCTCTATACCAGCTTCGGGCTGAGCATGTTTTCGATTCCGGACCCCGACTTTCAACTGGCCTGCTTCCGCGCCTTCAACGACTGGCTGGCCGAGTACTGCGCCGGGGCGCGCGGACGCGTGTTCGGTGTGGCGATGATTCCGACCGACCGGATGGAGGACGCCACGGCGGAGATGGCGCGATGCCGCAAGATGGGGCTGGTGGCGGCGATGATCAGCATCAGCCAGGACGCCGGGCACGGTTATGAAAATCCGATGTACGATCCGATCTGGTCGGCGTCGGAGGAGCTGGAGATGCCGATCAGCCTGCACGTGGCGGCCAGCAAGAAGCATTTCTCCAACACTGGCAACGTGATGGCAGACTTCGCGCTGGCGTTCACACCCACCATGTACTCGCTGGCGGCAATGATCTTCTCGGGCGTCTTCGACCGCCATCGCAAGCTTAGGGTGGTGTCGGTGGAGAACGACGCCGCGTGGGTGGCGGGAATCCTGGAGCGGATGGACTACCGGGCGCATCGCGACCGGGGATGGGCGGGCGCTTTCAATGCCATCAAGTCGGGACGCACGCCCAGCCAAATCTTTCACGATCACGTGGGCGTCACCTTCATGCGCGACCGCACGGCGGTGCGCAACCGCGACATCATCGGGCTGTCCAACCTGATGTGGGGCTCGGACTATCCGCATTTCGACGGCACCTGGCCGCATTCCAAGAAAGTGCTGGCGGAGCAGTTTGCCGGCGTTCCGCTCGCCGACCAACTGCGCATCGCGCGGCGCAACGCAATCGACTGGTACAAACTGCCGCTGGCCCAGTAGGGCGCAGGCGCGCACCTCAAACGCACTTTCGCGACGCGAATCCTCTTGGCCGAGGGTGGCGTTCTGGCAAGCCATTCGCGGCGCAGCCTTCGCCCATCTTCTATGCGCCTGTCGGGCCGCCTGTCTCAAGTCATCTTCGCCATCGACGACCTGCTGCAGTTACATATTCGCCAAAACCTCTAAACAGGTGATTTGCGCCTGACCATACTGCCGACATCGCCCACCGCTCATACCCGCGTCGCAGCCTGCGCATATGCCGCGCCCTGATTCCCGGCACCCCCGCTGCCTCGGCCCAGCTTAGCTGCCCCGCGATCGCCTTGGTAATTACTTCCTGCCGCGTCATCGCCCGCGCCTCCCGTTGCCCCCGCAGCTCGATACCCTCCACCGCACGGCTCTATCCCATGGCGCGGACATCTTTAGCGGACATCTTTAATGCTTATGACCCGGACATCTTTAGTGCTTATCACAGCACCGGCGCGTTTTCTGGACGTCGGGCGAAACGGTTGTTATAAGAAAGCCGCCCGCAACCAACCAGAAAGGCCATCGACCCGTGTTGGATCCCGCCGAACAACTCGAACATCTGAAGTTGGCCGCGCAAGTTGCCGGCCTCGACGTGCCGGAAGTCGTCCTCCCCGAGGACCGCGACATCACCGTCGGCAAGCTGCGCCTGCATTACCTGGACTGGGGTAACGAGAATCGTCCGCCGCTGGTGTTCCTGCACGGCGGAGCGCTGACCGCGCATACCTGGGACGTGGTGTGCCTGGCGCTGCGCGAGCAGTACCATTGCCTGGCGCTGGACCAGCGCGGCCACGGCGACAGCGACTGGGCCGACGACTACAGCCATGAGCGCCATTGCGAGGATATCACCGGCTTCATCGAGCAACTCGGCATCGGGCGCACGGTGATGATCGGCCAGTCGATGGGTGGACTCAACTCGATCGTCTATGCCGGACAGAATGGCGAGCGCCTGGCAGGACTGGTGATTGTCGACGTGGGTCCGGAGTTGAACATCGGCGGCACCCGGCGCATCGGCGATTTTATCCGCGACACCCCCGAAGCGGACTCGATCGACGCCTTCATCGAAAAGGCGATGGCGTTCAATCCGCGCCGCGACCCGCTGCTGTTGCGCCGCAGTCTGCATCACAACCTGCGCCAGTTGCCCAACGGCAAATGGACCTGGAAGTGGGACCCCAACCGCATGCGCGCCGGGGCCAGCCGCATCGAGGAGCATATCGAGGGGATGCGCCGGCTGTGGAGCCATGTCGAGAGGATTGATTGCCCGGCGCTGGTGATGCGCGGCGCCAAAAGCGACGTCTTCTCCGACGCCAACGCGGAAAAACTGGCCGCGACCCTGCCGCGGGGACGCTGGATGCGGATCGCGGAGGCCGGCCACACCGTGCAGGGCGACAACCCGCGCGACATGGTGGCGGCGCTGCGCCAGTTCTTCGGCGAAATCCGCTACTGATCGCCCCGCCTGCACCTCATCGGTACCATCGCCGGGGGTGCGCCGCGCCGCGCGCCAAGCGGTCTTGCGTGGGCGGAAGTCACAATGGTAGCTCAATGATCACGCGGCCGGCGCGGGTCCTGCCGGTATTGGAGGAGAATCGATGGACTTCGGGTTTTCGGAAGAGCAAGAGATGCTGCGCGATGCGGCCAAGCGCTTTCTGGCCGATAACTGCCCCACCACCTTTGTGCGCAAGATGATGGCGCATGACAGCGCGCATGACCCCGACTTCTACAAAAAGCTCGTCGAACTCGGATGGCCCGGATTGCTGATTCCCGAACAATACGGCGGCACCGGCGGCACCTTTCTGGACCTGACCGTGATCATGGAGGAGGCGGGCAAGGCGCTGCTTCCCGGGCCGTTCTTTGCCACCGCGCTGCTCGCAGTCCCGCTGATTCTCGAGGGCGGCTCCGACGCGCAAAAACAGGAATTGCTGCCCAAGCTGGCCCGTGGCGACTTGCTCGGCACGCTCGCTATCGCCGAGACCTCGGGGCGCTTCGACGCCGGCGGCATCGGGCTCAAGGCGGAATCGAAGGGCGGCAGTTACGTGCTGTCGGGAGAGAAGCTGTTTGTGCCCGACGCGCATGTTGCCGGCTGTATTGGTGTGGCCGCGCGCTCCCATCAGGGCTCCGATCCGGAACAGGGCATCAGCCTGTTCCTGGTACCGGGCAACGCCCAGGGCCTGACCGTCACGCAGCTCAAGACCGTCGACATGACGCGCCGGCTGTGCCACCTGAAATTCGACGGCGTCCAGGTCGACGCCGGGGCGCTGGTCGGCGCGCCCGGGCAGGGCTGGCCGATCCTGCGCCGCACGCTGGATGTCGCGATCGCAGGGCTGTGCGCGGAGATCGTCGGCACCGCGCAGCGCGCCCTGGATATGTCGGTCGAGTATGCCAAGACCCGCGTGCAGTTCGGCAAGCCGATCGGCGCCTTTCAGGCGATCAAACACAAGTGCGTGGACATGATGGTGGCGGTCGAGAACGCCCGCTCGCTTACCTATTACGCCTGCTGGACGGTCGATGAACGCGTGCCCGAGGCAGCTACCGCCGTGCCGATGGCCAAGGCGTATGCCTCCGACATGGGCAAGAATGTCACCAGCGAGGCGATCCAGGTCCATGGCGGAATCGGTTTCACCTGGGAGCACGACATGCATCTGTTCCATCGCCGCGCCCTGGCTGGCGAGGCCAATTTCGGCAACGCCCCAATCCATCGGGAGACCGTGGCCAAGTCGCTGGCGCTGTGAGGCGCATCGGCGCTCCACGCCGCAGTACGCAAGTGCGGCCGGTGGCTGTTGAAGGGAGATGTTAGGGATGATTGCGCTTGTGCTGGCGGCCACTTTGATGCTGGCCGCTGGAGGTGGCCAGGCTCAGGCCGCAGGCGACGCGGCAGCGGGTGCCAAGATCTTCGCCGAACGATGCGCCCGCTGCCACGGCAAGGAGGGCAAGGGCAACGGCCCCGACCTGGCCAAGCTGCATCCCACCTCCAGCCCGGTGGACTGGACCCGGGCAGTGGTGATGAAGCAATGGTCGGACAAGGAAATTGTCGACATTATCACCAAGGGCGGCAAAGCGGTGGGCAGTTCGCCAGTGATGCCCCCGTTTGGCGGCAAGCTGAGCGACGCTCAAATCCAGGATATGTTGGCGTTCATCCGCACACTGGCTAAATAGACCCGAAACTGTATGTTTGCTTGAGGCATACATGTGCGCTTGACCGCCGAGCGGTTGGCGGGTTAGAGCGCGCAGCGACCTTTCCCGGCTTGTAGCTGCGGACCGGGTCCACAGGTGCGTGCGAGGTGAGGCAACGCAGCATATTTGGATCCCCCTCTCCCTGACCGAAGGAAGCTGTCAGATAAGAGGTAATCGCTGCGAAGTTAATCCGCGATGTTTTCCGAAATATGGCACCAGATGCGAGGTGTACACGGCGTGTTCCTCGAGTGGGGCTCGGCGCTGGAATGGAATATCGTCTTCACCTTCGTCCTGTGCCTGCTGATCCTGTTCTGTATCGGACTGTCGCTGGTGCTGTACCGCGGACGCCAGACCGAGGGCAATGCGTTGTGGCTGCATCTGCTGGGGCTGTGCATCTTTCCCCTGTTCCTGCTGCCCTTCGGCAACTTCACTATTTTCGAGTACTCCAAGCAGGAGCGGTTTTGCGCCTCATGCCATCCGTCGATGGATCCTTACGTCAACGACATGCTCGCGCCTGAGGGCAAGTCGCTGGCTGCCACCCATTACCAGGACCGCTTCGCGCCGGGCGAGGAATGCTACACCTGTCACGCGAACTACGGCGTGCATGGCACGTTCAGCGCCAAGCTTTCGGGCCTCAAGGATGCCTGGCGCGAGCTGACTGGCACCTATCAAGTGCCAATCAAGATGAGTCAGCCCTTTCCAAACCTGCTGTGTTTGAAATGCCATAACGGCGCGCGCAAGTTCATGAGAGAAGATTCGCATACCGACCCCGGCGGGGTGGTGGCGCGCGACCTGCTCGAGGACAAGACGCTGTGCACCGACTGCCATCTGCCCGGCCACATGCTGCCGGGACGAGCCAAAGCGGGGGTCAAGGCGGGTTGACGATGGCATCGATCGGGGAATTGATCCGGGGTGACTGGCCGGCGCGCCTGCTGGGCGTGGCGCAGGTCCTCATCGGGTCGGTTGCGCTGCTCGGCATCGCCGCGGTGGCGACGCTCAATCCCTACCTGTTGTTGGGCTTTGGCGCGGTGCAGGTACTGATCGTGGTGGGCGTGGTGATTTTCGTGGTCGTGGCGATGCTTTCGCAGCGCGCGATGGTGTTGGAGCAATTTTCGCCGGGGCACGTCATTTTCAAGGAAGGCGACCCCGGCCGCCACGTCTACGTGATCAAGTCGGGTACGGTGGAGGTGGTATCGCGCCGGCCCGACGGCGGTGCCGAAGTGGTCGATCGGCTGGGTCCGGGCGACCATTTCGGCGATGTGGCGCTGCTGCGCCGCAATCTGCCCCATCGCGCCACCGTGCGCACGGTGACCGAGGCCCAGGTCTTCCGCATCAGTCCCGGGGCGTTCGTGCAACTTTATGCCAATCTGCCCGAGATGCGCGAGTATTTGCGCCAGAAGGAAGAACCGCATTTGCGCCGTCTGGCGGTGCTGAGGAAAGAACCAACTCCAGGGCAGCCTTCGCCCCCGGTACCGCCCAAATCATCGCCGCCATCGACCCCGCGCGGGGATTGACTGGGTGGCCCCCTGGCGCTCCTGGCGTCACGCTGTGGTCCACTGTCCTCGCCGGCCATTCCATTTCTGTCATCTCGACCGAAGCGGAGAGAGTTCGCGCTGTCAGGCGCGATTGTCTGTCCGTCAGAGGCACTGTCCAGGTGGCAATTCTCCTGTTTGAAGCTCAAGCTGGTCCGCTATTTGCTGCGATGCTGAGGCATGGCAGATTCAACCACCGGGCTGCGTCTGCTGCTGGTCGGCGACGTGATGCTGGGGCGCGGGGTTAACGAGGTCTTGCGTCAGCAAGACGCCGCCTATCCCTGGGGAGACACGCTGGCGCTGTTTGCTGGCACGGACTGGCGCGCGTGCAACCTCGAATGCGTCATCTCCGATCGCGGTGAGCCTTGGGAGCCCGAGCTGAAAGCGTTTCATTTTCGCTCTGACTTGAAGAATCTGGCGGTGTTGCAAGCCGCCGGCATCGACACCGTGACGCTGGCCAATAACCACAGCCTCGATTTCGGCCGCGATGCGCTTTTCGATACGCTGCGAGCGCTGGACGCGGCGGGAATTCGCCACGCGGGCGCCGGCCCCGACCTGGCCGCCGCCAGCGCCCTGGCCGTATCAACAGTCAAAGGGCGCAGGATCGGGGTTTTGGCCTTCACCGACAATGAGCCTGACTGGGAGGCCAAGCCCACCCGCGCCGGAGTTTGGTATTGTCCGATCGATCTGGACGACGAGCGCGCCGCGGCTTTGCTGGACGCGGTCGCCAAGGCCCGCAAGGCGGTGGATAAAGTGATAGTTTCGGCGCATTGGGGGCCCAATTGGGGCTACGAGCCGCCACCCGCCCATCGCACGTTCGCCCACGCCCTGATCGACCGCGGTGCCGATGTGATCTTCGGTCACTCGGGGCACGTCTTTCGGGGAGTGGAGATCTATCGCGGCCGTCCGATTCTCTATTGCGCCGGCAACTTCGTTGACGACTACGCGGTCGATGAGGTGGAGCGCAACGACGAATCGTTCGTCTTCGTGCTGGAGCTGGACGACACCATCCGGCGCATCAACCTTTATCCGACCGTGATCCGCAGCTGCCAGGCGCACCGGGCCGGCGCGGCGCGCTCGCAGATCATCGCACAAAAGATGCAGGTCCTGTGCGCCAAGCTGGGCTCCGATACGCAATGGAGCGCCGCGCAGAGGCTGTTGCAAATCAAGGTGGCACAAAGCTGAGCTGTCCACCCGCGGCCGTCGCGGCGAATCAGCGCGCGCTATGCGCGCACGACGCGACCGCGGCCAAGGCCTCGCCTAGCGCCGCATCCGGGTCGGAAACGGGTCCGGCATGTCCGAGGTTGACCTCGACCCAGCGGCCGTCGGCACGCACTTGGTATCGCATCCGGCATTGGCCGCTGGTGGCCTGTTGCAGCACTTCGACGCGGTAGATTTCGCCCGCCAGACCGTAGCGCGTCCGGGTCGCAATCTCTACTGTCCGCACTACCTCGCAGACTTCGGAAAAGGCTTCGCCGTAACGTTGCGGCCAATTTTTCAGCACATCCATCCGGGCCTCCTGCAACCAGCTAACGCAACATGCGCGCATCATTGCACCGGTGCAATTTCCGGTCCCCCTCGCCTCGCCCGGCTCCAGCCGGGACTTGCGCTCGCCCGTTAGGTGCGCTTGGCTGAAATAGGTTGTGGTCGCCGACGCGCCGCGCTCCGTGTGCGTCCGTTGGAGACAGGCGGCGTTCCGAAGGGAAACACCAAGGTGAGGAACGACACGATGCTTCCAAGCGCCTCAATCGCCCATCGTACCCCCGGCCGCATCCGGCTGCGCATTCCCTCGGCCAAGGCCGATAGCGACTTCTTCGACAATGCCCGTGCCCGGCTTTCGATGCTGCCCGGCGTGCTGGAGGTGACGTGCAATCCCCTGACCGGCTCGATCCTGGTCCTGCACGCGCCCGATGTCGAGCTCGATCTGCACGGGACGTCTGCACCGGGCGACGGCGGCGCACTGCCGTTCGTGGTTGAGCCAGCCGCGGCCCAACCGATGGCGCACCGCCGTCAGCGGAGCGGAAAGTCGTCCCGCTCCGATGTTGCTCAGGCGCTGACCCTGGCGGTGGCCGAACTTGACGATCTGGTGCGGGAAGCCACCGACAATGCGGTCGACCTAAAGGTGTTGCTGCCGCTGGCCGCCGCCGCCCTTGGCCTGACGCTGATTGGGAGGGGTCACCGAACCCCCGTTTGGCTCACCCTGATCATGTTCGCCTTCAGTTCTTTCATGAGCCTGCACGACACGGCCGAAATCATCGCCGAAGAGATCGACGCCGACTAGCACCGGCCTTTTGTCCCCCTGCCACGCTGGTGGACTTCCACCCGCCCTGCTACAAATTGTTTCCATTGTCGGGGCCTTGAGGCGAAACGCCTGCCTCGATCATGGGCCGCCTGACAACCGCGAAAGGAGGATTGCATCTGATGCTCGGTCTTTTGGCGCGGCGATGGTGGCTGATTGCCCTGCGTGGAGTGGCGGCGATTATCTTCGGCCTCCTCGCCATCACGCTGCCGGGAATCACGCTCGCGACGTTGATCATCCTGTTTGGCGCCTATGCGTTCGTCGACGGCATCTTCGCCGTCATCCATGCCCTGGGGGGCGGCGATGAGTCGGAGTCGATGTGGCTGTTGCTGCTCGAAGGCTTGCTCGGCATCGGTGTCGGCCTGATCACCTTCTTCGAGCCGGGATTGACCGCGGTCGCGCTGCTGTTCTACATCGCAGCGTGGAACCTGGCCACGGGCGTGCTGGAGATCGCCGCCGCCTTCCGACTGCGCAAGCAGCTCAGCGGCGAGTTCTGGCTGTTGGTGGGCGGCCTGGCCTCGATTGTCTTCGCCATCATCCTGATGACCCATCCCGGCGCCGGCGCCCTGGCGTTGATCTGGGTGATCGGCATCTATGCGCTGCTGTTCGGAATCGCGCTGCTGGCGCTGAGCCTCAGAGTACGCGGGCTGAAATCAGCCGCCGCAGCCTGATGGGACCCGCGGCCTGCGCGGGCGCCTGACAACTTTTCCCCGATCCGCTTCAGCTTGCACCTGGATGCATGGGTTCGGTAGAGCTTGGCGGTAAACAAAAAGGAGGCAGGCCATGGATCTGGAAAAGCGTGTCAAGGAACTGGAAGCGCGGCTACAGGTGCTGGAGGATCAGGAAAAGATTCGCGAATGCCTGTCGCGCTACTCCTTCAATGCCGACCTGGGGCGCTCCGAGGAATACGTCAACAACTACACCGAGGACGGCACCATCGATCTAAGCCCCACCATGAAATGGGCCGGCAAGGAGCAACTGATGGACTTCATCGCCAGCCCCCAGGGCGGGCACAAGTCGATCGAGGGCCGCTGTCAGCATACCTCGATGAACTACTTTATCCGGGTCAACGGCAACACCGCCTGGGCCGAGGGCTACTCGGTGGTATTTCTCAAGAAGGGAGAGACCTACGAAGCTTTCACCTGCGGCTTCAATCACTGGGATTTCGAAAAGCGCGGCGACCGCTGGTATCTGAAGTACCGCTATCGCCGTCCGGTGGGAGGCGAGGAATGGGGCGGCAAGGTGATTCGGGAATATTTGAAATGAAGCAGGAGGCCCGGGGCGACACAGCTCCGGGCGTAGCGGTAGATAGCCTCTAGCAGAGGCGGCTTTGCCGGCTCTCGTTGCGTCCTTTGGCGCGGTGCAGCGCAACGCACGGTGCGGCGCCTCGATCGTGACGCGGCAGCGGCGCCGCCCCCCCGGCCCAATTCGAGTTCTCAGCTCGCGGGCGATCATTCATGTCCGCGCAAGGGCGCACGTGCCCCTTTACCTCCTCCGGCAACGATCCGTGCGGCGCGTTTACGCTGATGAAGCACGCAAAGTCGCTCCAGCCCCCGACATCGATGCTCAGCCCTGGCATCGATCATGCGCTACAATGGCGGCTGGATGACAAGTGCGAAGAAAATGGCGGAGTTTCACGGCACGCGTGCGCGCGCCGTGCATCTTTTGGTGTTGATGCTGAGTCTTTTCGTGCCCAGTGCCGTAGGAGCGCAGCAGACGCTGGAGTTGCCGATGCCGCGCAGCCAGTCCACGCAGCCGCTGCGGCCGCGCGTTAGGCCGCCGGCGTCTCCCGTGCCTTCAGAAAACAGCGTCCGGACGATTCCGCAGGCGCCGCTGCCGGCCGCGCAGCCGCAAGCACCGCCGCCTCAACCGCCCCCGGCGCAACCGCAATCCCAGCCGGTCCTGCCGGCAGTCTTTCGCGGATGCTGGCAAGGTGTGGTGGACGGCGTGGATCGGATAGTGCGTCTGCCCGGCGCACCGAAGCTGGGCGTGGTATGGACGCCAAAGACCTACATGCTCTGCTACCGGCGTGTCGGCAACGGGCCGTTTCAGCTGACCTTTACCGACACCGGAGTCGGAAGTCAGGGACTGCCCGGGCGCGCCGCCCGCATTATCAACGCTCGTGGCCAGTTGCAACTCGTATCAACCGACGGACGCAGTTACGCCAGGATGCGTGCCTACCTGCATTTCGACGAGTTCCGTGTGCCGGCAGGGTTCGGCAATCCAACCTTCCCCGTCGATGAGGTAACCGACCTCGACTGCACTATCGAGGCCGACGGCATGCACGCGGTGGGAGTGGTGTACGGCGAACGTAGCGGCGCGCCGTGGTTTCGCGCCTGGTGGCATACCACGTTCTTCCACGTTCGCAATCTGTCCGAATAGCGATTCCGAAAGCATCCTCGGCCATCGCAAAAAACGCGCGCGAGTCGTATGCCGCAACGATCCGTGGGGCGCGTGCACGCTGATGTAGTACGCAAAGTCGTTCCGGCTCCCACGCTAGTATCGGTGTTGTACCCATACCTGCAGTACGTGTGAATCGCGCTCCATGAGGGCCGCCTGAGAACCGGACCGGTGGCGCGATCGGCGCCATTTGCGTCCCCGGGGCATACAGCGTCGCTCCCGCGAGGCACGGATCACGGCCAGATCCTCCCTAAATGCGGACATGGCGGCTGGTCCGTCTTTTGCCTTAGAAGCCTTCGGCGAGGGTCGCCGCAAGCAGGAGGTATTGAATGAAATTCGGCATCTTAGAGGTTCTGCAACTGCCTAAGCCGTGGGCTCCGGATTCCGAGTACAAGCTTTGGCAACAGGGTCTGGAGCAAATCGAGGTCGCCGATAAGGCCGGAATCGACTACCTGTGGCAGGTGGAACATCATTTTCTGGAGGAGTACGCGCACACCTCGGCGGCTGAGACGTTTCTGGCCGCGGTCAGTCAGCGTACCAAGCGCATTCGCCTGGGCTCCGGTATCACCCTGCTGCCGCCCGCCTACAACCATCCGGCACGGGTCGCTGAGCGGGTCGGGGCGCTGGACCTGGTAAGCCATGGACGGGCGGATTTCGGCACCGGCGAGTCGTCGACCTTCGCTGAGCTGGACGGTTTTGGGATCTCGCGCACGGAAAAGCGCGCGATGTGGCGCGAAGCGCTGACCGTGGTGTGCCGCATGATGGTGGAGGAGCCGTTTCGGGGGCACAAGGGCAAGTATTTCCAGATGCCGCCGCGCAACGTCATCCCCAAGCCTCTGCAAAAACCCCATCCGCCGGTCTGGATGGCCTGTTCGCGGCAGGAAAGTATCGTGATGGCGGCGCGGCTGGGCCTGGGTGCTATCACCTTCGGCTTCCTGTCACCGGTTGACGCCACCAAATGGACCCGCGATTACTACGCGTCGCTGCACGACAACTGTCAGCCGGCGACCTACACCGTCAACCCCAACGTCGGTTTCCTGTCAGGCTTCGTCTGTCTGCGCGACGGCGAGCGGGCGCGACAGTTGGGCGTGGAGGCGCGTCAATTCTTCAGCCACGCGTTCCGCCATTTCTATGTCGACGGTGTGCATCGTCCGGCCCACACCGATCTGTGGGCGGAATTCCAGACGCTGCCGCCCCAGATGCGCCCGCCGATCGATCCCAACAACGAATGCATGGGCACGCCCGAGCAAATCCGCAAGGTGCTGCTGGATTACGAAGCGGCGGGCGTGGACCAGGTGCTGTTCATCTGCCAGGAAGGCCGGGTTCCGCACGACGTGGTGTGCGAATCGTTTGAGCTGTTCGGCAAGACGCTGCTGCCCGAGTTCAGGGAGCGCGAAGAAAAACGCGCCAGGGAAAAGGCTGAACGCCTGGCGCCGGTTATCGAGGCGGCGATGAAGCGGCGGGTCGAACCGCACATCCCGGATTGGGGCGCCGACTACGTCGTGCGCGCCGACGGTCAGCAGATCAAGCATTTCGGCTACGATCCGGAGCTGGCACGCCAAGCGGCGGCCGCCAGCAACGGCCAGCATTAGCAAGCATCTGCCTCTCGCAGGCGCCGCCGATGATACTGGAGGGTCATTTCGGCGGCGCCTGGCTTCCAGGTCAGCGCGCCTGGTCGCGATAGGGATTCAGGTCGACGGCGCGCACGCGCCAGCCGTGCTCGCAATCCAGGATGTGCACCGAGCCCAGCTCGATCGCGGGTGTGATGCCGACCAGCCATTGCAGGATCAGGCGGATGACGCCGCGGTGAGCCACCAGCAGGGCGGTGCCGCTGAATTCGTCGCGCCCCTCGCGCCACAGGTCGAACATCCGTTGCATTCCCATCCGCACGCGTTCTCTGAAGGCCGCGCCGCTCTCGCCGTTGGGATATTGGTAGTCCGCTTCCAGCCGCCGCTCGCGCCATCGCTCGAATTCCTGCGGATGGCGCTGGCGGATTTCGTCGAGCGTCAGCCCCTCGAAATCGCCGAAGTCGATTTCCACGAACTCATCGATCGTAATGATCGCCGCATCGTCGCCGGCAATGATACGAGCACCTTCGATAGAGCGCCGCAGGCTGCTGGCAAACACGTTGCTGAAAACTTCGCCGCGCAGCATCCGCGCCGCGGCGCGCATCTGCTCGCGTCCGCGCTCGTCGAGGGCGACGTCGCCGCGCCCATGGTAGCGGATGCTGGACTGGCCCTCGGTCTCGCCGTGGCGCACCAGTACGAGGGTGCCGGTGCCGTTGGTGAAGGGAGTTGTATTCACTCTAGGGATGAACCGTGAAGCCTATATCGGCGGCCGAGTTAACCATCCGCTGCTCCAGTTATACATACGGTGGGCGGCCATCGCGATGTAACGACTGATCGCAAAATACGTCAGTCGATCAGCGGGTTCATCACCAGGCCGGTCAGCAGCTTGGGGTAGAAGTAGGTGGACTTCTCGGGCATCGTTGCGCCGGCGTCGCTGACGCGCTCGACGTCGGCGATCGACGGTGGATTCATCAAAAAGGCGCCAGCCGCTTTGCCTTGGTTGACGGCTGCCAGCGCGGCGCGGGCGTCGACCGTGTATTCGATCTGGTCGCCCGACTTGACCGCGGCCTCGTCGATGCCGAGCAGACGCGCCAGCACCAGCGTGTGCAGCACCGATACGTCCAGGCGGCGCACCTCGGGCGGCATTTGCGGCGCCGCAGAAGCCATCGCGCAGGCGTCCTTTAATCTAAGCAGGCGAAGCTTCGACACGCCCGCCATCGCGACGGCCAACGCTCCGCTGCCGCCCTCGCTAAGCCGCGCCAGCAAGCGATCGGCGTCGGTGAATTCCTCGATGGCGAAGAACTGCGCGGCGCGGCGATCGAAATCACGCATCGCCTGCGTATCGATGTGGTGCACGACGCGATGGGTAGGCAGGATGAGCAGGCCCGGATCGTCGCACGAGGTCAGGGTGATCATGACGTAGTCGTAAGGCTCAAGTTCGGGCGGGTCGTGTTCCACGGCCCGCAGCAGGCGGCGGTAGTTGAGCGCGGTTTCGTAGCGATGGTGTCCGTCGGCGATCAGCAGGCGCACCCCGGCCAGTTCCTTCTGGACGATGCGGATTTCCTGCGGGTCGCTCATCGCGCGCAGCTCATTGCCGATGCCAAGGTCGTCGCGCACCGCCAAATCGGCGGCTCGCGACGCGACGCGCTGCTTGAGCCGCTCCAGCTCCGGATGGTGCCCCGGATAAAGGCCGAAGATCGAACTGGAGTTGAGCCGCGTGGCGCTGAGCAACTCCAGCCGATCCTGCTTGGCGGCGGCAAAAGTGCGCTCATGGGGCAGAATCCGTCCCGGCGCGAATTCCTCCAGGCGCAGCGTTACGACAAATCCGCTGCGCGTATGTTCGCGTCCTTCGTAAGTGAAATTCTGCGTGTAGAGATGAATCGCGGGTTGCGGTGCCCGCTGCAGAATCCCCTCGCGCAACCATCGATCGAGCAACGCGGCCGCGGCGCCGTAGCGATCGGGTTCGCGTCCCAACTCCAGCCGCACGACGTTGTAGGGACTGCGCTCGTAAAGCTGGGCCTGGCGCTCGGGACCGATCAGGTCGTAGGGTGGCGCCACGATCGTCGCCAGATCGCCGCAGCGCCCGGGATTGTAAAACAGCCCGCGAAAGGGCTCGATGCGGTGTTTGCGTTCAAACATCAGAGGGCTCTCACTACCGGCGCAGCGCTTGATCGAGTCTATCCGGCGCGATCGCGCCGGCACGAAGTATCCTGATTCGCCCGTCCTCCAGCGCGATGACCGTGGACGGCAGCGACCCCTCCAGCGTGCCGCCGTCGACGTAGGCCGCGATCGCACCGCCGAAAGCCTCCCAGGCTTGTGCCAGCGTGCGTGCGGGCGGCTGTCCGGCGCGATTGGCGCTGGTCGCGGTCAGGGGCGCGCCCAGGCGGCGCGTCAACTCGAGCGCGATCGGATGCGGCGAAACACGAATTCCAACGCCGCCTTCGCGATTGGTCAGCGCCGGCGCCAACTCAGGACGCGCCGGCAGTACGATGGTCAACGGTCCGGGCCAGAACACGTCTGCCAGACGCCGCGCCGCGGACGGGAATTCCCTGACCACGCGCCTGGCCATTTCCACGTCGGCGGCGATCAGCGCGACGGGCTTGTCCGGCTCGCGTCCCTTGATCTCAAGCAGCCGGTCCAGCGCGACCGCATTCATCGCGTCGACGCCGACGCCGTAGAAAGTCTCGGTGGGAAAGACGATCGCCTGAGCGGCCTTCAGCGCTGCCAGCGCGGCCCCGATATCGGCGCTCGGCACAGTGCTGCGCGCTGACTGCGGATTGGTTCTGTGGGTTTGCAAATTCGTTTCAGGCCGGGTTTGCGGCAAACGCCTTGGCCGCGATATCGCGGCGCAGATGCTTGCCCGGAAATTCGATCATGTCGGCCGCTTCATAAGCCGCCTGCGTTGCTACTTCCAGTGTAGGGGCCGACGCGGCGGCAACCAACACCCGCCCGCCGTCGGTGACCAGGCACCCGTCGCGACTTGCGGTGCCGGCGTGGAACACTTTGACCCGCACCTGCTCGATGGCCCACCTGATCTTGGCGTCGCTCGGTGCGCTGCCGTCGATTCGCTCCAAGCCCGTAATCGGCAGCCCTTTTTCATAGGCGCCCGGATACCCGCGCGAGGCGAGCACCACGCACACCGCGCTTTTGGGCGAGAGCCGGAAATCGTTGGCGCAAAGGTGGCCCTGCGCGGCGGCCAGCAGCGCCTGGGCCAGGTCGCCTTCCACCCGCATCATCAGGGCTTCGCACTCCGGGTCGCCCAGGCGCACGTTGAATTCCAACACCTTAAGGCGCCCGCGGTCGACCATCAGGCCGGCGAACAGCACGCCGCGAAAGGGCGTGCCGCGCGCCCCCATCACACCCAACGTGGGCTTGACGACTTCGCTCATGATTCGCTCTTCGAGGCTTGCGTCGAATTGCGGCACCGGCGAGTAGGCGCCCATGCCGCCGGTGTTGGGGCCGCGATCGCCATCGAAGACCGGCTTGTGATCCTGTGCCATTCCCAACGCCATCGCGCCGGTGCCGTCGCACAGGGCGAAAAAGGAGACCTCCTGTCCGGCCAGCCGCTCCTCGATTACCACCCGCCTGCCGGCCGCGCCGAACACCCCGCGCGCCATCGCGTCGTCCACCGCGCGCAGCGCCTGCTCGACACCTTCGCACACCGCGACGCCTTTGCCCGCGGCCAGCCCGTCGGCCTTCACCACCATCGGGCCGCACATGCGGCGAACATGGGCGCGTGCCTGCTCGAGGTCGTCAAAGACGGCAAAATCGGCGGTTGGCACGCCGGCCTCGCGCATGATCTGCTTGGCAAAGGATTTGCTGGCCTCCAGTTGCGCCGCGGCTTTGGTGGGGCCTATCAGGGTCAGCCCGCGCGCCGCGAACTCATCGGCGATACCCAGCGTGAGCGGTTCTTCGGGACCCACCACGGTCAGGTCGATTCGCTCCTGGGCGGCGAAGTCGGCCAGCCGTTTGACGTCGTTGGGTTCCACCGGTACGGGCGTCGCCAGGCTGTTGATGCCCGGGTTGCCGATCGTGCAGAACAGCTTCCACACGCTCGGACTTTGATTGAGCCGCCAGCACAGAGCGTGTTCGCGGCCGCCCTTGCCCACCACCATCACGCGCATCGGATGACCGTCCGAATCAATGGCGGAAATGGCGCACGCCGGTGAACACCATCGCCAGGTTGTAGCGGTCCGCCGCGGCGATTACTTCCTCGTCGCGCACCGCGCCGCCGGGCTGCGCGATGGCGGTGGCGCCGGCCTCGGCGGCCAGCGTCGGACCGTCGGGGAAGGGGAACAGCGCTTCGGAGGCCAGCACGCTGCCATGGAGCGAAATGCCCAGCCGGACGGCCTTTTCGCGCGCGGCATAGACCGGATCGATGCGCGAAGTCGCGCCCCCGCCGATCGCCAGCGTGCGATCTTCCTTGACAAAGGCAATGGCGTTGGACTTGACGTGCTTGCATACGCGGAGCCCCAGCGCCAGCGCGCGCAACTCCGCATCCGTCGGCGCGCGGCGCGTCACAACCCGGGCCTGATGGGGATCTTCGTAGGTCAGGTCCGGGGTCTGCACCAGCAGCCCGCCCAGTACGCGCTTGATGTCCAGTTCGTTGCGATTGACACGCTCGGCGTGAAAGCGCATCACGCGGCGGTTTTTCTTCTTGCGCAGGAAGCTTAGCGTTTCGGGGCTGAAGTCCGGGCCGATCAGGACCTCGGTGAACAGCTCGTCAACCGCTTTGGCGAATTCCAAATCCCACGGCCGATTGGCGATGATGATGCCGCCGAAGGGCGAGTCGGGATCGGTAGCGAAGGCCTTGTCCCACGCCCCTTTGAGCGTGTCGGCGACGCCTACGCCGCATGGGGTGTTGTGTTTGAGGATCGCCACCACGGCCTGGCGGTAGTCGGAAAAATCCAGGATCAGGTTGATCGCCCAGTTGATGTCCACCACGTTGTTGAACGACAGCTCGCGGCCGTGAAGCTGCTCGGCGATCCGAAGGAAGTCGCCGTAAAGCGCCGCCTGCTGATGGGGATTCTCGCCGTAGCGCAGACCCTGCGCGCGGGGCAGCGAGATGCTGAAGCTGTGCCCCAGCGGCTCGCGCCGTTCGCCCCCGTCGATCGCGCCCAGGTAGTTGGCGATTGCGCAATCGTAGGCGGCTACCCGCTCGAAGGCCTTGCGCGCCAGGCGCCATCGCGTATCCGCCGAAATCATCCCGCCGGAGCGATCCAGCTCCTCGATCAATGGCGCATAATCGGCGGCGTCAACCACCACGGCGACGTGCGCGTAATTTTTGGCTGCCGCGCGCACCATCGCGGGTCCGCCGATGTCGATATTCTCAACCGCGGCCTGAAGGCTGGTGTCGGGCTTCGCGATGGTCTGCTCGAAGGGATAGAAATTGACCACCACCAGGTCGATCGGCTGGATCTGATGCTCGGCCATCTCGCGCCGGTCCGCCGACATGTCGCGCCGGGCCAGGATGCCGCCGTGGATGCGCGGATGGAGCGTCTTGACGCGGCCGCCCAGGATTTCCGGAAAGCCGGTGAAATCGCCCACCGCGGTGACCCGGAAGCCGGCCTGCTCCAGCGCCGACTTGGTGCCGCCGGTGGACAGCAGTTCGACGCCGTGGCGCGCCAGCGCGCCGGCCAGCGCGTCCAGTCCGGTTTTGTCGGCGACGCCCAGCAGCGCGCGCGAGACTCTTACATCGCTCATGACCAAATCAATCCCGATAAACTCTTGGCACCCGGCGTCCCACCGTGCACAACAACTCGTAGGAGATGGTGCCCACCTGATGGGCAACGTCGATGGCGCTGATGGCGTCCTCGCCGCTCCCGCCCCACAGCACCACCGGGTCGCCGGCGGCGGCGCCCGGCACATCGGTCAGGTCCACCATCGTCAGGTCCATGCAAACCGCGCCGACCACCGGCGCTCTGCGGCCGCGAATCAGCACTTGGCCGCCGTGCTGCAGGCCGCGCCGGTAACCGTCGGCGTAGCCCACCGGCAACACGCCGATCACACTGGGCCGCGAAGTGACGAAGGTGTGGCCGTAGCTTACGCCGGTGCCCGCGGCAACCCGCTTGACCTGCAGCAGGCGCGTCCTGAACGTCATCACGGGCGTCAACTTAACAGTATTGATGACGGCGGGGACCGGTGGAAGCCCATACAGCGCCAATCCCACCCGGATCATGTTGAAATGCGCGTCGGCGCGCAGCACAGTCGCCGCCGAGTTGGCGACGTGCAGGAAGCGCGGGGCAAAACCTGCCTTACGCAGCATCCCGACGCCTTCTGCGAACGCGCCGAGCTGCGCCTGGGTGACCGGGCTGGACGGGTCGGCGGCGCTGGCCAGCAATGTGCACACCCCTTCGACCTCCAGATGGCGGCAGCGCTTGAGCGCCTCGACCGCGTCGGGCAAATCGGTGGCCGTAATGCCCAACCGGGTCGCACCGGTGTCCAGCTTGAGATGGATCGGGAAGCGCGAGGAACGCAATGCCGCCGCCGAATCCAGCACCGCCAGCGCAGCGGCGTCGGCGACCAACGGCACGATATCCAGTTCAACCAGCTCGGGCGCTTCCTGGGCGAAGAACCCGCCCATCAGGTAGATGCGCTCCTCCAGGCCGCTGGCGCGCAGCTCCTTGGCCTCGCCCAGTGTGGCGACGCCGAAATGGCTGCATCCTTCGCGCGCCAGCGCGTGGCTGACCTCGACCGCGCCATGGCCATAGGCGTCGGCCTTGACGATCGCCATGAACTCGGCGTCCTTGGCCAAGGCGCGCAGGGCGCGGTAGTTGGCGACCAGGGCACCAAGGTCGATTTCCGCCACAGTTGGGCGTGCGCAGGAAAAACTTAGTATTTTCGGCTGTTTTGCGGCTTCGGTTTCCGCCATTGACCTGACTGCTCCATCGACGGCGAGCACTTTCAGTAATTCATTGTCCGGCCGCGCGTGTCAACGAAACTCAATTTTGACTGTCCCCAGCCGGCCTGATATACAGATTAAAGGCTGGGGGTGCGCGCATCAGGGCGCGCTGAGAATGAACCCCTTGAACCTGATCCGGGTAATGCCGGCGTAGGGAAGCCGCACGGTCCGTTGCTCGATCGCTGCAAACCTCCTGCATCGCCGAACAATCCCGAATCAGAAAAAAAGCGGCTCCGCCCCCGGTCAGTGTAGGCCATCTGCGACGGCTGTGAAGCTGCGAAATGAAGATAACCCTTAACGGCGAACCCCATGCCCTTGACGGTCCGACCCCGGTTGCGCGCCTGATTGCGGAACTCAAGCTCAAGCCCAACCGTGTTGCGGTCGAGATCAATCAGACCGTGGTGCCCAAGGCGGAGTACGAACACACCATCATCAATGAAGGCGACCTCGTCGAGGTGGTGAATTTTGTGGGCGGCGGCTGATCGGCGGCCGATTCGATGATGGCCAGGGAGAAGGATCGAGATGCAGGACGACAAGCTTGAACTGGGCGGGCGGGTTTTCCGCTCGCGCTTGATCGTGGGAACCGGAAAGTATCGCGATTTCGACGAGACGCGCCGCGCGGTGGAAGCCAGCGGCGCCGAAATCGTCACGGTGGCCGTGCGCCGGGTCAACATCACCGACCGCAGCCGCGAAAACCTGCTCGACTATCTTGACCCGCAGCGCTTGCTGATCCTGCCCAACACCGCAGGATGCTACAGCGCCGAAGAGGCGATTCGCACCGCGCGTCTGGCGCGCGAGACCGGGGTGAGCGACTTCGTCAAGCTTGAAGTGATCGGCGATCAGCAGACCCTGTTCCCCGACATTCCCGCCACCATTGAGGCCGCCCGCGTCCTGGTCAAGGAAGGCTTCAAGGTAATGCCCTACATCACCGACGATCCGGTCACCTGCCTGCGACTGGCGGAGCTGGGATGCGTGGCGGTGATGCCGCTGGCGGCGCCGATCGGCAGCGGACTGGGCATCCGCAATCCCTACAACCTGCGCATCATCCTGGAGCAGATGCAGCGCCTCCAGGTGCCGGTGGTGGTCGACGCCGGCGTGGGCACGGCCTCGGACGCGGCGCAGGCGATGGAGCTGGGATGCGACGCCGTGCTGATGAACACCGCGATCGCCGGGGCGCGCGAGCCGATCGCGATGGCGCACGCGATGCGGATGGCGGTGGAGGCGGGCCGCCTGGCCTATCTCGCCGGCCGCATCGAGCGCAAGCTTTACGCAACCGCATCAAGCCCGCTGTCGGGACTGATCGAATAAAGCTTGTGTCACTCTGCCTGTTTGTCCCCTCCACCACAGTGAGTTGTGGGCGAGGGCGAAGATGACTGATACACCGCGAGTAAAACTCCGGTGCCCCGGCAATGTCCCGCGTCGACTTCAATCTCTACCTCATAACTGACCGCAAACTGGCCGCCGCGCGCGGCCTGGCCGCGACCATCGAAACCGCGCTGCAGGCCGCAACTGAAATCGCGCCGCACCCGCCAATCGCCGTCCAGTTGCGCGAAAAGGACCTCGAGGGGCGCGCGATGATGCAGCTTGCCGCGGAACTGCTCCAGGTTTGCCGCCGCTACCGGGTGCGGATGCTGGTCAATGGGCGCGTCGACGTGGCGCTGGCGTCGGGCGCCGACGGCGTCCATCTGCCCGCCGACGGCATCAGCCCCGAAGACGCGCGCAGGCTGCTGGGACCATCCAAGCTGATCGGCGTATCGGCGCACAGCGCCGGTGAAATCACGCGCGCCGAGGCGCTGGGCGCCGACTTTGCGGTCTTCGGCCCGGCCTTCGCACCGATCTCCAAGGGCAGCTACGCCGCGCCGTCGGGCCCCGAAGGCCTAGCCTCGGCCTGCGCCGCCGCATCGATTCCGGTCTTCGCCCTGGGCGGCATCACCGCCGCCCGTGCCGCCAATCTGGCCGACACCGGCGCCGCCGGCGTCGCGGTAATCGGCGCGATCATCGGTGCCAATGATCCCGCCCACGCAACCGTCGAACTGATGAAATCCCTGCGCGAGTGGGATTAAACCCGTAAGGAAGAAGATGGCTCCCCCGATTAGCTCGACGCATCGTCGATCCAGCCTCAAAAGGTGCCACCAGCCAACGTCCTAACAACGAGTGGGGCAGGCGTCTGCTTGTCATTGACGCCCCAGCCCGGCTCGCGCCGCCCAGAGGTTCATCGCCTTGCTCATCGGTGCGGTTGAGGATCGAGACCCGGGTCGCGTTGGGCATTTAATCGGTAGCGCTTCGCGCGTCCGTGACAAGCAGGGACGCTTGTCCTATGGCTTAGCGGCCAGCAAACCCTTGGGTTGTGATGCGAAACCTTGCTTAGCGCTTCAAGTGGAGAGCGACCAGGATTCGGCCGAAGATATATTTTGCTCGTATGAGCGGTTTCGGATGCGACGCTAACGCCTCGGGGTCGTGCGCATCTCCGGATTCGCGCGCAGCTGTCCCATCCTCGTCACGCGTCGCGGCGAGGCTGCGCATGCGTGCCAGCCGGGTACTGATTACGGCGCGCAGAGCGAGCAGCGCCTGCTCAACGTCGGCCTCGCTCATTGCCTTGTGTTAGCGCTGGTTTCTCCGGGCGGCAGCCAGGCATCGCACTCACTGCGGGGCGACTGGTAAAAACGGCCTTCAACGGTGCGCAGGAGGCGCTTGTATAAATCCTTTTCGTCCGGTCCGGTAAGATCGCACACTCGGACGTAAAAGCGGCAGTCGTTGTGATTGCTCCAATCAAACAGAGGCTTGGTTTCGGCAGAAAAACTTTCCTCGCTCAGTTGACGCCCAAACTGGATACCGCCCAACGGGAGCGTCCTGGCCTCGTCGACCCGCTCTGCTGCCTCATCCTGCCGAAGCTCAATTCCGCCGTTTGTGAGAGCCACATCAAAAATATACCTGACCTTGCCGTTCGCGTCGGTCCAGCAAGGCTTCTTGTCACGGCCGCCACCGATTAGTGCCGCGACCCGCTCTTCGCGGTTCCTAGTTTGACCCCTGGCCAATTGTAATTCTTGCTCCAACTGCTTGACCTGCCGCTCAAGCTGGACAGCCTGTTGGAGCAGGTTGCGCTTTCGGGCCTCGGCAACCTGCTTGAGGAGTTGTCGTATCTTGTCGGCCGCGGAAGCACCGGGTGTTGCAAGGATCAGGTCGTGAAAGTCGTCCTCCATTTTCTGATAGGGTTCGAGTTCGCTCAAAAGCTCTTTATTTTTCTCAATTAGCTGATTGCGCTGCTGTTGAGCTTTTTTCAGTAAGTCGCGAAGCCGCTGATTTTCCGCCTCCAAATCGGGCATTTGGGGAGGGCTCCGAAGAAGCTGCGCAGTGAACGCGAACAGGAGCGCGAACACGATGAGAAGGAATATCTCACCCAGCGTCCATCCGAGGATGAGACCGCGGCGATAGAGTCGATTGCCCGCTTCCCGGCTAAGCATTGGCGAGGTTGTCGCTGATGAACCTGATCAGCGAGACCGCGTTATCGTGCAAGTGCGATCTTAAAGCGCGGGCCTTTTCCAGTTCGCGCTCGAGCTCGGCCCGGTACTGTGCCGAGAGTTCGGCGTCCTTTTCGGCCCGCTCGCGCAGACGTGCGCCCGCCGCCTGCAAATCGTTGGCCAGCGTCTCAAGCATGGATCGGCTGCGCTGGAGTTCCTGCTCCAGACTTTGGCGGTAACGCGCAGCGAAATCGGCATCCTCACCCGCCTGGCGGACCAGCCGCGTCATGGTGGAGGCGCAGTCGCCAGCCGACGCGATTATGGTGTCGCCTGCTTTTTTCAGCGCCGCCGGCAGCAGCGCCATTTCTTCGCGAATCTGCTTGAAGAGGAGCACCAAACCGCCCAACTGGTCGGTAATTTCGGCGAGCTTTAACATCGCGTTGTTGATACGGACCACGTTGCCTTCGATTCGGGAGAGCGAAGCGCTGAGACGGTCGTTGCTGTCGCCCGCCGTCCGCGCTGCCTGAGCGACCTCTTCCAGCGCTTGCGCAACTCCATCAGCGAAAGGATTCAACCGCTTCGTAATCAAGTCCGCTGGGACTTCAACCTTGCCGATGCGCTCGGTCATCTGCTCGAGCGCGCCGACCACCGCGTCGACCCGCGTGCCTACAGCGTCAATGCGCTTGTGCAGGGCGGAGAGGTTCTGCCGTAGCTCGCCGGCGATATCAGCGGCAGCCGCCTTCAGGCTACCGGCACTGTCATTAAACGTCTCGCGGACCGCGCTGGCTGCTTCAGCCAGAGATTCCCGGATGAACAGGCTGGTCTCGGTATAACTGCGGCGGATCTCCTCAACCGCTTGCCGGGCGGTGACACTGACTTCGGCAAAGAACTCCCTGGTCGACGCAGTGCCTTCGACGGTCGTATAGCGTATCCGCTCAACCGCCCGGTTCAACTCCTGGCTGGCCTGGCGGGCGCTCTCGCCCAGGCTTTGGAGCGAGACTACCGGATCCTCGTGAGGCTCGCCGTAGAGCTGGTACAGAATGATACGTCCGAGCAGCCCGACGATGGTCGTGGTGAGGGCGATGCCGAAACTGTAAACCAAAATTGAAGACAGCTTCGCATTGCTTGCATTCAGCGTGAGCAGCGAAACCAGCAGGCTTGTCAGCGTAAACAAGAAGCCCAGGTAGTAGACGTTGTCGCCGAGTCGATCCTCATGGCCCTGATAGCTTTCCTTCCACCACTGGGCGCTGCCGTACAAAACCATCAGCCCCACCGGTACCAACTCCGCCGCAAGCCTGGGGCCGTAAAGCCGATGCAAAGCGAGGATTGCGAAAGCGCCGGCAATGAACGCGCCGACGAAGAGCCGGTCAAATCGTCCCTGCCACGCCGAACCTGCTTGTCTTCCAGTCGAATCGTCCGTCATTAGTCATTAGCCCTCGATCGCCGCGACCTCGACCAGCCTGGCCCTGGCGTCGGTAAAGAAGGATTGCCAGAACTCGACATGTCGCCCGCCCTGCAGATGGCTGAACTCGGGACGCCGCAGATAAAGAATAGTCACATCCACTCCGTCTAACTGCGGACGTACCTTGAGGTAATAGGGGCTGGCGCGAAAGCGTGAGAACGACTCGTCACCGCGATACTGCGAATAGCCAGCCGTGTTCTGAAGCATGTCGGAGACGATGATCAGCCTGCGCTTGCCGACGTGCTCCAGTTCCGGACGCTCGAAGACGCTCACCGCCACGCTCTGGATACTTTCCATGATGGGAGAGTCTTTCGCGGTTCCGCTCTGCAACATGTGGGTCAGAGCGGCATCGAGCGGCTGCAGAAATTTGCTCTGCCAGCGGTTTTTCATTAGGTCGGGATTCGAAGTCCATTCGCTGGCGCCCTCGCCACTGCCCGGGTTGCATACATCCGCCACCGGTTGCAGGAGACGGTCTGTTACCTCCCCGATGGCGAAGAGTTCGATTTCGGTATCGGCAGCGCTAGTTTGGATAGCACCTTGAAGACGATTCGCGACCGCGGTGCGCTGTACAATGCTAAGAGGATCGCTGGCGTCAATTAAGACGATTAGCAGCGCCTGAGGCACCGCGTGCTCGATACACAAGGTTCTGCGGTCGCGCTCCCGCGCGTTCTGACCGCTGCCCAAATACCAAGCGCCTGCTCCAAGCGCAAACAGCGCTATGATGCCTCCAAAGACATCGAGACGGATGGCACGCCGGCGTTGCTGTTCGCTTCTGGTCGTCACAGCTCCTCCAGCGTCAGTAGACTTTGGATCGCGGCTTCATACTCTCGCAGTATCGCCGCTGTGGCCGGCCCGAAGTCCTCGGGCGGATCGTCGCCGTCGAGCGCGACGGCGGTCACGGGGTTGTCGGGCCGCGGCATCTCGAGCGGCATATCAAAGTGAGCGGGTGCAGGCGCGGTTCGGGCTCGCCGGTTGGCCTCCCGATAAATTTCAGCCAAAACGTTGGCGGCCCGCTCCAGCCGCTCGATTTCGCGCTCCCATCGCTCGGCAAGATCGGCGCGCCGACGACCTGCGTCACGAAGCCTGCTTTCCAGAACCGGCAAGTAGTCGATTTCACTGCGAACGGCGGCAAGCGCGTCGTCTTTGCGCTGCGTCAGTGTCGCCTCTGCTCTCTGGCGTGCTGCATGAAACTCTTTGCTCGCTTCTTCCCATTTGCGCGTTACGGCTTCGTAACCCGGATATGGATCGCTCGTCGCAAAACCATCGCAAAGAGCGATGAGCGAAAAGACGAGGCCCATACTTAACAAGCTGGCCGATTGGAAGTCTCGAATCCGCCACGGGTGGGAAAAAAGGTCTTGGATTGCAACGGTCCCAGCGATGTCGGGATTATCACTGTTCAGAGCATCGCGGTAATGTGCGACGCCTAGGTTGAAGCCAACAGTCCAGAGCAGCCAGATGACCGCTAGCGTAAGACCGGCCGCCCTGATCATCACTCTGACATGGTTTATGATGCGTAGGGCCCATCTGGCGGCAAACGCGATGCCGGTGTTCAGCGCTGCAAGCGCCGCGGCGGTCAGCCAACCTGCGATTAGGCCGCCTTCGAGGCCTCTTGATAGCAGGGTCCCGTTAAGGATGCTTTCCGCAGCCAGTAATCCAGACAACAGAGTAAGCTGAGGCCCATGACTTCGATCTGTCCAAGCCTGTCGTTGGAGACGGTTTTCTGTGCGAAAGGTTTCAACTTCTTGCTTGCACCGTCGCGCAGCCTCCAGAAACAGAAAGACGTCCTCGCGCCTGGCACGCGCCCTGGCTCTTAGATCCGTTAGAGCTTCCTCCACCATTCCCCGAATGCGGGTGCGGCAAACACTGATCTCAGCTATGACTGCGGCCGTTCCCAAGCATTGAGCAGCGCTTTCGTACTCAGCGCGCGCCCTGCCTATACGCTGCTGGATAACAGCCAAGATTTGGCGCTCGACGGGATCCAGCCCGGTGCTATCGCTGGCAGGCAAATTCTTGCGGCCGTTTTCTCGCCCGAGCGCTTCCAAGTTCAGTTGCTCGGCCAGAGCCGGCAGTTCGGTTTCGGTAAAGGTTGGCTCAACTCGCGCCACCACGGTTGGCGCAATCGTGAGTATGTGGTCTGGAGGCTGCACAATGGGTTGCGTGTGATGATCAGAGCCCTGTTCAGGAGCGCGAGGGCCGAACCACTTCTTCAAAAGAAGGAGGATAGCGCTGAAGAAAGACCTGAAAAATTCCCCCATTTTTACTGATCCTCAGGCTACGAAACCGACTATTAAGGCAGTTCTTTAGTCAATTACTCAGCACAACGCATCAATGCGCGTCAATACCGACAGGGCCATGCTTTTAAGGCTTCGCGTTCAAGCAGGTTAAGGAAGCGACTCAAGCCTGCAGAAATACCTCCTTTACCAAGCCCAACAGGATGTCCAGCACATCCAGGCGCCGAATCCATCGGTGGGGCAGGTCGGCGAGGCCTTTTGATGCACCGTAGAGTTGGCCCGCTATCGATGCGGTTGAATCGCTGTCGCCGTCGTGGTTGGCGGCGATTGGCAGGACCTCGGCGAAGCCGCGGCCGCTAAGCGCGCTGTACAGCCCGATCGCCAATGCGTCTTCGCCGCACCAGCCGCCGTTGCCTAGCGAGCCGATCGCCTCGCGATGGTTGGAGTGTTCGCCGTTGGCGGCGGATAGCGCCGCGTCGATCATACCGACTGTTTCGTGTGCGCCGCGTCGAGCCGAAATGATTTGGCGCGCTTGCCGGGCGGCATCCGCCAGTTCGACGCCCTCAATCGATAGGCGCAATGCGGCGGCCATCGCGGCCGCACTCAGATAGCCGCTGGGATGGCCGTGGGTGAGCGCCGCGGCGCGCGCGGCCAGTTCCGCTGCTTCTGGCGGCGCAAGTTGGGTGAGCAGACCGATGGGCGCCACGCGCATCACGCCCCCGCAGCCTTTGCTGTCGTTTACGGGTAACTCGATGCTGCCGGTGCCGCCGCGGGCCAGCGCGTCCAGGCAGGTCCTGCCCGGCGCCATGCAGCGCCTCAGCCGCGGGTCGCGCGCGATTTTGCCGGCCAGTTTGCGATCGGAGCGGTGTGGGTGCTGAGAATCTAACCAGTCCAGGTAGCCGAGCCTGATGCTTGGGACAATCGCAGTTATGTCGCGCCGCTCAATCGCTTCGCCGCAACGCTTCAGACCTTCCATCGTAAACAGCGTCATCTGCGTGTCGTCGCTGACGTGGATGCGGCCATCGCTGACGACCGGCTCGACAATTCCATTGGCTCCAAAGCGCGACTTGATTTTGGGCCAGCAGTCGAACTCGACGGCGTAGCCCAGCGCGTCGCCGACCGCGCCGCCCAGCAGGCAGCCGAGGATGCGGTCGAGCAACATCGGGTCCAGAGGCGGAGGCGGCACGCAGCGGACGTATCGCTCCTGCCGCCAGGTTTCGATCGCGCCCGGCCGCGCCGCTCTGACCCGACGCATCGCATCCGCCGGGTTTTCGCCCATCTCGACCAGCAAACGCGCGGCAATCATGCCGCTGCGGCCCAGACCGCCGCGGCAGTGGAGTAGGACCTTGCGGCCCGACGCCAGCATCTGGCGCAGGCGATGACCCGAGTAAACCCACAGGTTTTCGAAAAGGTCGCCCGGAACGGAAACGTCGGGGATGGGCAGGTGATGCCATTGCATCCCTGCCCCTTCCACCGCCTCGCCGAGCTTGGGAACCTTGAGCAGCGAAAAGTCCTGTTCCTCGATCAAGGTCACGACCGCGTCGGCGCCCCATTTGACGATCGCCTCGATGTCGATGCGGAGGTCGCGGTCCCAAGCGCCGCTGTGACCCTCGCTGAGCTTCTTGCCCGGACACAGGGTCATCCCGATCCGGCCCCCTCCTGGCAGTTCGACCCAATCGATGCGCAGCGGCGAATTGACGGAATTGAGCAAGCGTCTTCGGTTCAACTAAGCAAACCTCCACGCATAATGTAGGATCGCGCTATGACAACGGTTGTCGCCACGAACCGGTCTACGCCGCACGCCTTGTACTGCCGGCCTTCTCCGCGATATTGCAACGGCTGAAAAGGAGGATTCGACCATGGCTGAGGCCTCACAGCACGAAAAGCGCCTGGCGGGCAAGGTTGCGATTGTTACCGGGGCGGGGCGCGGGATTGGACGCGAGGAGGCGATGTTGCTGGCCGCGCAGAGCGCCAGGGTGGTGGTCAACGACGTCGGACGCCATCCGGGCGAGACCGCGCAGGATGTCGTCGATCGCATCCGCGAGGCAGGCGGTGAGGCGGAGGCCAACACCGACAGCGTCGCGGCGATGGACGGGGCGGCACGCCTGATCGACACCGCGATCGCCAAGTTCGGCCGCCTCGATATCCTGGTCAACAACGCCGGCGTGATTGGCCCCAGCGAAATCTCCGCCATGTCCGAAGAGGACTGGGACAAGGTGATTGCCGTTCATCTCAAGGGCACCTTCGCCACCATTCGCCATGCCAGTCCGGTAATGAAGCGCCAGCGCGCCGGCGTGATTATCAACACCGGGTCGGAGTCCGGGCTGGGCCATCCCGCGATGGGCAACTATTCCGCCGCCAAGGAGGGAATCGTCGGGCTGACACGCACGGCGGCGCGCGAGCTGGGCCGCTTCGGTATCCGATGCAACGCCATCCGGCCGCGCGCGATTACCGAGGGCACCTCGGAGTATTTCGAGCGCTTCCGCCGTTGGCAGCCGTTGGCCGACGCGCTGGGCCGTTTCTACCTGGGCGCGCGCGGGCATGTGGGCGGCGAAATCCGGCCGGCGGCGGTGGCCACGATGGTAGTGTGGCTGTGCTCGGAGGCCGCCGCCAACGTCAACGGGCGGACCTTTTACGTGGGCGGCGACGAAATCGGGCTGTGGTCGGAGCCGGAACTGACGCGCAGTCTTACGCGCGAGGGCGGATGGACGCTGGATTCGCTCGACAGCTTTGCGCGCGAGCGCTTAATCGGCGATCTGACCAATGATTTTCTGATCCCGGAGTTCGGCGACAGGGAGTTGTAGGCGGCGGGCGTTGGAGACAACGTCCCTGGCCGGCGTCGATGCGCTCTACTCGCGCCACCTTATCGAGCGAGCATCAGCGCTCACTGGCAGGTCTTTTCCTTGACACCGACGCAGTCGGTGCTGGCCTTGCTCGCCGCCTTGGCGGCGTCGCTGTACTGCTGCAGCTCCTCTTTGTACTTCTCGACCGCCTTTTTGAATTCGTCCTCGGTCATCCCTTCCTTGCCGGTGAACTCGGGCAGCTTGTTTTTGTCGAAATAGTCCTTGTAATCCTGCACGTGGTTGGATTCGTGGAACTGCAATGACGTGTTGCCGGCCTTTTTGTCCGCATCGGTCGTGCCGCGGCCGTAGGCGGAGTTGGCCTTTTTGTCGACGCCGGGTTGGTAGGTGGTCTGGATCGTGCGCGATACGTTGCCGCTGAAGCTCGATATCTTGCCGTTTTTGGTCTTCCAGGTGAAGTTGGGCCTGATCTTGAAATCGGTTTCGCCGTCGGTGCCGCCCTCGGTGGCGCCTTCCTTATCCGGCAGCACCTGCACGGGCTGGACGGTGACACCGGAGGGCTTGGGCGCGGCGGCTTTGGGTTTGGGCGTGGGCTTCTTGGGCTGACGATCGATGCGCGGGGTGCCTGCGCCCGCCAACGCATCGGTCTTGAGGCCGGCCAGCGCTCCCAGCGTGAAACCAATGTCCAGGGAGAGTTCTGTCTCAACGCCCTCCTCATCCTCGGTTGTGGTCTCCTCCTCGGGCATCGGTGTGGGCGTCTCGGGCGCTTCGGCCGCCGGTGTCTCGGGCTTAGTTGCCTGTCTCATCAGGTCCGTACGGTCGGCCGTATGGAGAGATGCGGCCATTCCTGCGCCACCCTGCTGCAGGACGTGGGCAAGTTCGTGGGCGATCAGGCGTTTGCCCGTATCGGTGGAGGGTGCGAACTGATCGCGGGCGAAGAAGATGTCGCGGCCCACGGTAAAGGCGCGGGCATCGAACGCATCGGCAAGCTGGTTGGCGGCGGTGTCGTGATGGATACGCACGGCGCTGAAGTCGGCGCCGAAGCGGCTTTCCATAACGGTGCGCACGTCGGCGGGAATCGACGCATCCGCGCTGACGCCGCCTATCCCGCCGGGCGCGCCGGCGGTCTGGTTCTGCTGAGCTCCGTTGCCGGGGCGCGCCAAATCCGTCTGCGGTGCGGCCATGATTTGCGCCGCGGCGCGTTCCGCCTCCAGCTCTGCCGGATCGTCGGGCTGGCTTACCCGCAGTTTGGCTTGCAGCGCGGAGAGCAGGCGCAGCGCCGCCTGATTGCCGATCGCCGGCCGCCGCGTCACACGCCGCTGCGGGGACCTGCCGGCTGCGGCGTTGGCGCAGGCGGCCCTGGAGTTTCTGGTCTTGACCGGAGCGGCAAACATCGCGCGCAAGCCTCCTTCTCTACAAAAAGGATGACAGGCGTGTACGCTAGCACGATCGGCGATCGGGCGGCGAGAAAATGGGCCGGCGTTCAGTTAGCGTCAGGCGGGCCGGCGACGAGTCGATCTTGTGCGGCGCGCGGCTACGCGGTGCCCCAATGTTTTGCCATGAACCGCCCGATCTCGGCCTGGACTTCGGCGTCCTCCGGTGTGGTGCCGCCAAACCCGCCGTGCGGCATCGCTTCCCACACGTGCAGCTCCACCTCGATTCCGGCGCGCAACAGCGCGCGATGCATCCGGACGCTGTTGGACAAAAAGATGTCGCGCGTGCCGGTCTGGATAAAGGTCGGCGGGTAGCCTTTGGTGAAGTCGCCGAACAGCGGCGAGAGGTATGGGTCATTCAGATCATGGCCGTCGGCGTACAGCTTGATCATTTCCGGCAGACCGTTCTTGAGCACCACGTCGATGTGCCGGTTGGTCTCGAAGGTGTCGCCGCTCTCGGTCAGATCGACCTCGGGTGTGAGCAGCACCAGCCCGGCGGGCAGCGGGATTCCGAGGTCGCGGATCTTGAGCGCGGCGGCGGCGGCCAGATTGCCGCCGCCTGAAGCGCCTGAGATTACGATATCGCCCGGGCGATAGGTGTTGAGCAACTCGCGGTAGACCGCGACGGTATCGTCCAGCGCGGCGGGAAAGGGATGGTCGGGCGGGACACGGTAATCCACCGAATAGACGACGCATCCGGTGCGCACCGCCGCCATCGCCGCGCCCGCCATCGCGAATTTGCCCGCCAGCAGCACCATCCCGCCGCCGTGCAGGTCGATGCGCGCTCGGCCGCGATTGCGCTCCGGCATCTGGTGCGGCGTGCCGACGTGCACGGTGACACCCGCGATGATTTTGGTTTCCACCTCGGCAGGCGCGGACTGCAGCATCTGGTCCGCCATCGGCTCCATCATCGCGTTGAACCGCGCGATGCGCTTGCGCCAGGCCTCCTTCTCATGCGCGGGAGGATCCTCGCTGGCCATCAGCGGATTGGGCGTGGCCAGGAACTTCCGCGCCTGCTCGCTGATCGATTTGGGCGGCGGAATTACCCGCGGGCCCAGGCACAGATTGCCGTTGTCGTCGTGAGCGGCAGTCGATTTGTCCATCCTCGTTGCGCTGCCTTTCCTTTAGAACGGAGCCGCTGGTCCCGAAAAAGAGACCTACACCTTGTAGAAGCCGCGCGCCGAGCCGCGCAGGATTTGCTCCTGCTCCTGCGTGCTCAGGTTGCGCACCACATGCAACAGCAGGTTGACGAAATTGGGATAAAAGGCGTCGGGATGGGGGAAGTCCGATCCAATCAGGATGCGGTCGGCGCCCACCGTGCGCGCGGTCAGTTCCAGGGTCGCTTCCTCGGGGTCGAAACTGATCCAGCATTGGCGGCGGAAATAATCCGACGGTTTGATTTTCATACGGTCGGACATGGTGTGGCCCAGATGCTCGAACCGATGGTCCAGGCGCTCCAGGTACGACACCAGCCATCCGCCGCTGGCTTCCAGGATGCCGATGCGGAGCTTCGGATGGCGCTCCAGCACGCCGCCGCAAATCAGCGAGCCGAGCAGGAACATCGAATCCACCGGATGGATGAACGGGGCGCGCATGAAGGACTGCACAGGCAGGTTGCGGTCCAGCCCGAAGTACGCGCCCGCGCCCGGCATCCGGTCGGCGGGGAAGGGATGGAAGCCGACCGCCACGTCCAGCTCCTCGCAGGCGCTCCAGAACGGATCGTAGATTTCTTCCCACCAATTGGTGCCCGCGATATACAGGCAGGGGCGCAGGAAGGCGCCTTTGAAGCCGTGGGTCAAAACGCAGCGCCGCAATTCGGCAACCGCCGAATCGACGTCGGCTAGCGTGACCGCGGCAATCCCATAAAGGCGCGCGCGATCGCCTTTGCAGTAGTCGGCCAGCCAGTCGTTGTATGCACGGTTGAGCGCGCGGGAGTACTCGATGTCGGGAATGAAGGTCAGCCCCAGCGTCGGGTAGAGGAACGCGGCCTGGAAGCGCTCCTCGTCCATCACCTTAAGCCGCGGCGCAGGGCTGAAGCCGGCGGGATTGGCCTGGCTGTAGGGCGGCATCGTGCGGCCGCCGTACTCGCTCTGGTTCCATCGCATGATCCCGGCGCATCCGGGCAGCGCGGTTGCGGGTGCGGCGGCTGATGAACCCAGATTGGGGGCGGTGTATTTGAGCCACGTGTCGCCCTCCCAGAACTCCTGGCCGCCGCGCGCGACGATGCGCGGGGCGCGGTCCCTGAATTTGGCCTCGATGTAATCGGGCAGCGCCGTGGGCGGCTCCAGCACGTGCCCGTCGGCGTCGATTGCCCAGGCCGCCGGCTCCGATTGCGTGGTCGATTCCTGATTGGCTGCCAATGCCATCGCGGTGTCCCTCCCTACAAATTGTAAAGCCGGCGCGCGTTGCCGGCGCAGATCAGCTCGCGGTCGCGCGCGTCGAAGTCCTTGAACCAGCCCTCGGTCAGTTCCTTGCTTTTGGGCCAGGTGGTTTCCGAATGCGGATAGTCGCTCGACCACATGATGCGGTCCACCCCGATGTGACGGCATTCGCGCAGCCCCACCGGGTCTTCCATGAAAGTCGCGTAGACCTGGCGGCGGAAGTAGTAACTGGGCGGCTCCTTGAGCGTGTTTTTGGTCCAGTAGCGGTGGCGCTCCCAGAGGTGGTCAAGATAGTAATGCGCAAACGACATCCATCCGATCTGGCCTTCGACCGAAATCACACGCAGTTGCGGATGGCGCTCCAGGATTCCCGACAGGACCAGGATCGCGATGGCCTCGCCCATCGCGAACTTGCTCATCAGCAAATCGGCCAGAAAGCCGGTGGAATCGATCGACGGCATGGCGGACTCGCGCCCGCGTCCGCCGACGTGGACCCCGGCGGGCCATCCCACCTCGACCAACGCGTGCCACAGCGGTTCCCATTGCGGGTCGAACCAGTTGCCGGCGCCGGGCGGAAAACGCGGAATCACCGCTCCCGCCAGTCCCTTGCGCGCCATGCGGCGCACTTCGGCGACCGCGCCCTCCACCGTCTCGCAGGGAATGTAGGCCATGCCGAGCAGGCGCTTGGGAGCGACGGCGCAAAAATCGGCCAGCCAGTCGTTGTAGGCCAAATAGCTGGCGCGGCGCAGCGCGGCATCCTGGGTCGGCAGCGGACCGCCGCCGTACATCACCTCGGCCTGCACGCCGTCGAGGTCCTGATCCTTCAGACGCTCGGCCGGGTCCCATCCGCCCGGACGCTGCTCGCTCAGGCGGCGGACGTTGAGGCTGTAATCCTCGAACCTGCGCCCCGCCATCGCGTTGATGCCGAGGATTGGCGTGCGGCGTCCCTCAAAGACCTGGAAGTCACCCTCGTCGGTGCTCTCCAGGCGCGGCGCGCGGTCGCGAAACTCGGCGCCCAGGTAATCACGCCACATTGTAGGGGGCGGATTGACATGCGAATCCGCCGAAATCAGTTGGTATTGCATGATTGCCATCCCCCGCTGAGGTTTTGTTTTGCACAAGAGCGGGCAACAACCCGCGTTGAACTTACTCCTGCTGCTCGTCGAAGACGCTCTTGGCCACCGAGGCCGCAGTCACCGCGCTGGGCCATCCGGCGTAAAATGCCACATGCGTAATCAGTTCGCCAAGTTCGTCCCTGGTCACGCCGTTGGCCAGTGCGCGCGCAACATGGCCGCGCAGTTGCTCGGGACGATACAACGCGGTCAGGACCGCACAGGTGATCAAGCTGCGATCGCGTTTGGACAGGCCGGGCCGTTCCCATACGTCGCCGAACAGCACCTTTTCCGTGAGCTCGTTGAGCTTGGGCGTAACCGCGCGCAGGGCCTCGCGCGGATCGGGTCGTGTCGCCATGATTGTTCTCCATCCTCCGATAGCAAAGGCGGTATCCTCTATAGCAGGATTTTATCCGGCGCGGGGAGCGGCACGGGAGGCGGTTGCGCCGGAGAACAAAACCGCCGCCCTGGTGCGAAGCCCCGGCGTTGCTGAGTCAGGTTTTGGCTACGACCTGTACAGGGGCGGGCACGAAGCATTTGTCCTTTACCTGATGGCCGCCGATCCACCATTCCTCGACCCGCGCGCCGTCGGGACGCACGATTATGCAGGCGGGGCCGTCGGCACGATGGGGCACGTCGTCGATGTACCATCGCTCGCGCCGCGTGCCGTCGGGATAAATGTCCAGCCACGCCGGGCCATCGGCGCGATGCAGCTTGCCCTCGCGATACCATCCCATGCTGCGTCCGCCGTCGGCGCGAACCTCGATATGGGCCGGCCCGCCGATGCGATGCAACAGGCCCTCGCGCAGCCATTGCTCGATGCGCGTGCCGTCAGCGCCGACTTCGATCCGGTCGGGACCCTTGTTGATGGTTGCCATCGCTAGCCCAGCTTGTAAGCGCGCGCCGCGTTGTCGCCCAGAATAGCGCGCCGCGCCGCGGGACTCATCTTTTCGGTCAGTTCCCACAGCTCTTGCATGTAGTTGGCGGTGTGGTCGGCATGGGGAAAGTCGCTGCCCCACAAAAACCGGTCGGCACCCACGTAGTCCGCGATTAGGCTTATCACCGTCTCGTCGGGGTCGCCCGAGATCAGGCATTGACGTTTGAAATAATACGATGGCTTGTGCGCCAGCGGCACACCGCCGCCGATCAGCGTGCCGGTAAAGACCGCGTCGGCCCGATCCAGCCACCATCCGATCCATCCCGCGCCGGATTCCAGGATCACCACCTGCACCCTGGGAAATTTGTCGAACATGCCATAGGCGAAGAGGCTGGTGAAGGCCTGGATTTCGGTGTGATTGCTGACCATGTAACTGAACCACAGGCCTTCGGGTCCCTTGATTCGATCGAAGCGGTTGAAGATCCACTCGGACGGCTCGAAGGTCGGATGGAGTCCAATGGGGACGTCGAGGTCCTGCGCCGCCGCCCAGACCGGATCGTTGTCGGGATGGCCATGGGTCTTGCCGGTAATAGATTGAGGCGCGATGAAAGCGCCCTTGCATCCGGCCTTGACCGCACGTTCCAACTCGCGCGCGGCGGCTTTCGGATCGCCCATCGACAGATGTGCGATCGGCACCAGGCGCCCGCCGCTGCCGGCGCAGAACTCCACGATCCAGCGATTATAGGCCCGGCAGTAGGCCTGGGAGAGTTCCACGTCCCTGGTTTCGATTTCCCACGTCAGCCCCAGGGTCGGATAGAGCACCACCCGGTCCAGTCCCTCCTGATCCATGCGCTCCAGCCGTTCTTTAGGATCGGTGGTGCCGCGGCCGGCACCCTTTATATAGGTTTCGTCGGGCGTCACCGCGACGAACGGCAAAGGACCCTTGCGCCCGTTGGCGATCCATTGCTCGCGCAGGCGATTGGTCTCTTGCATCTTGAGCCCCATGCAACTGATGCGGCCCAGCATTCCCCGCGCCAGGTATTTGGCGGGCCGCCCGTCGACTTCCAGGAATTCCCAGCCGTCCTCTGCGGTGCGGATGCGAATGGCGCGCTCGCGATATTTGGGCTCCAGATACTTCTCCCACAAGTCGGGCGGCTCCAGAATATGGCCGTCGGCGTCGATTACCAGTTCGCCTTCGCGTTTCATCGCGGCCTCCAATGGATGGGCGCCCCTTCCGCCTGATTTTCGCGCTTTCACCATAGCATGGCTGGACCTCAAAGCGCTTGCAGGCGGGCGGGCTTGATTGGACTTTGAGGCCGGGCTTTGCGATGGTGATGGACGTAGCCAGGCCGTGCGATGCGGCAGATTTCGGTTCCGGCCTCGGGGGGCCGGCGGGGAGGCAACCATGGACCAACGCCCGGATTTCGATCTCACCGATCCTGACTGCTTTGTGCGCGGCGAACCGCACGCGCTGCTCAAATGGCTGCGGCACAACGCGCCGGTGTCGCGGATTTCCGACCGCCAGGGCAATTCGTATTGGGCGGTGACCAGATATGGCGACGCGCTGAAGGTCTATCGCGACACCGCGACGTTTTCCAGCCAGGGCCCGATCGTGATGTCGATTCCGACCGACCGCTCGGGTGTGGGCCAGTCGATGAACGTCAGCGACCCGCCGCGCCATCGCCAACTGCGCGGCTTCGTCAAATGGAGCTTCACGCCGCGCGCAGTCGCCAAATGGGAGGGGTTGGTGCGCGAAGCCGCGCGCGAGGCCCTCGCAGAGGCGGCGCAGCGGGGCGAATGCGACTTTACGGTAGACGTCGCCACGCGGCTGGTAATCAACGTGTTCTTTGCGATCCTGGGCGTGCCGCCGCAAGACCGCGCCCGCCTGGCGCACCTGGAGGACATGATCTCCCGGCTCGACGATCCCGAATTCCACCTCGCCCAGGTGCAGGATGCCACGCCCGAGAAGCTGGCGCAGATGGCGCAGGAGACGGTTATCTACGCCAACCGCGAGATGGCGATGTATTACACGAAGTTAATCGAGGAGCGCCGGCGCAGCGGTCCGCATGGCGACCTGATCGATCGGTTCGCGTTCGGCGACATCGACGGCGTGCCGCTGACCCAGATGGAGACGCTTCAGAACTTAAGCCTGCTGACCGCGGGCGGGCTGGAGACGACGATCAACGCGTCGGGCAGCGGGCTGTACACCTTGTTAGTTAATCCCGACCAGTTAGAGCGGCTGCGCAACAACCCGGCGCTGGTCAATTCGGCGGTCGAGGAAATACTGCGCTACATCGCGCCCACCGCCCACTTTTTGCGCACCGTGACCAGGGACACGGAGCTGGGCGGCCAGCGGCTGGGGCGCGGCGAGCTGGTGGCGTTGTTTTTGGGCTCGGTCAACCGCGACGAGGAAGTTTTCCCCGAGCCCGACCGTTTCGATATCGGCCGCACGCCCAATGAGCATCTGGCCTTCGGCCACGGCGAGCATTTCTGCCTGGGCGCCAATCTGGCCCGGATGGAATTGCGCGTGCTGTTCCAGGAATTGCTGCCCTATCTGGGCGATATCGAGCTGGCCGGCACGGTCAGCCGCACACGCAGCGTGGTGGTGCCCGGCGTCAAGCATCTGCCGATCAGATTCAAAACCGGCCGCCCTTCCGCTCGCCGTGCCGCGTGAAATGTTCTAGTTTGATAAGCCGTCAACAACAAGGAAGGCAGGACGATTAAATGAAGCTTGCCGAGATTGATTCGATACTGACCGACCTGGACTACTTCCAGCAGCACGACATTCCGCATGACGCGTTCGCCACGCTGCGCCGGGAGGATCCGGTCCATTACACCCATCGCGATTATCCCTACGGCTTCTGGTCGGTGACGCGGTTCGAGGACGCGCTGACGGTGTATCGAGCGCCCGAGCTGTTCAGTTCCCATCACGGACTGGCGCTGACCAATCACGACGTTGAGGAGAATCAATACGGCACCAGCATGATCGCGGCCGATCCGCCGCTGCACAACCGCCAGCGCCGCCTGATCAGCATGCGGCTTACCCCGCGCCAGGTGCTGCCGCACGAGCCGCATATCCGCGCGATCGTAGGCTCGATTATCGACCAGGTGGCGCCGCGCGGCGAATGCGACTTCGTCACCGATATTGCGGCGCGGATGCCGACCGCGGTGATTTGCGAGATGATGGGGGTGCCGCGCGAGGACTGGGAGGACATGTTCCACTGGGGCAACCTGCTGATCGGCAGCCAGGATCCCGAGTATCGCGAAGAGGGCGAACATGCGCGCCAGACCGCGGAGCGCGGACGCGTGGCGGTGTACAACTATTACATGAAACTGATTGCGCAGCGGCGCAAAAATCCCGGCGACGACCTGGTCAGCGCCCTGGTCCATGGCGACATGGGCGGCGAGAAGATGAGCGACATGGATATCCTGGCCAACTGCCTGCTGCTGATCCTGGGCGGCCAGGAGACCACACGCAACGCGATGTCGGGCGGGATGCTGCAACTGATGGCGCATCCCGAGCAGAAGGCGCGCGTGATGGCGGACCGCTCGCTCATCAGGAGCACGATCGAGGAATTCCTGCGCTGGACGTCGCCCATCACGCACCTGATGCGCACCGCGACCGCCGACACCGAAGTGGGCGGCAGGAAAATCCGCAAGGGCGACAAGGTGGTGGTGTGGAACGTGTCGGCCAATCGCGACGATGAGGCTTTTGCCGAGCCCTTCAAGTTCGACATCGCGCGCGACCCCAACGATCATCTGGCTTTCGCGCACGGCGAGCATTTCTGCGTGGGCGCCAACCTGGCGCGGCTTGAGTTGCGGGTGATGCTGGATGAGTTGCTGACCCGGCTGCCCGACATGCAGCCGGCTGGAAAGCCCGAGCGCCTGCGCTCCAATTTTGTCGCCGGCATCAAGCACATGCCGGTCAGGTTCACCCCGGCGCGCGCCGCGGCGGCCTGAACATATCATGTTGGACTGAGGTACTGAGGTGGCCGATCAGGACAAGCATCAACTGATACTGGAGCGCGCCGAGATTGCCGAGGTCATCTACCGCTACGCGATCGGCGCCGACCGCAGGGACGCGGCGCTGTTCGCGTCGGTCTTCACCGACGAACTGAGCGTGTTGATCAGGGGCGGCTCCTTCGGCGCAGGGCGCAAACAAACCCTCTCCAAAGAGAAGTTCGCGCAAAACGTGGTCAAGGCGCTGAGCCGTTTCCCCGTAACGCAGCATCTGTTCAGCGTGTATCAAATCGACATCCAGGGCGACACGGCGCAGACGCTGGTCTACATGCAGGCGCGCCACTTTATCGCCGAGTCCGAAGGCATCCGGCTGCCGTGGGACATGGGCGGGTACTACACCCACAGCCTGGTGCGGACCGCGTCGGGCTGGAAGGTGCGCGACTACACGCTCAACATCACCTGGGAACAGAACATCCCGCCCAACCCGCCCTTGCCATAGGTAGTTCGGCACATAGGGATGGCTGAAGGACAGGCGTCCCTGCCTGTCGATGACGCGTGAGCCGTGCGGCTCGCGCCGCCTTATTTTCGGCTCACTGCGAGCGATTCCAATTGCCGACGTCTGCGGGCCGACGCGCGGCTAGCGTGCGACGATCAGCACCACTGAGTCGCGGATGCGTTTGACCAATCCCGGCTCTCCGCCCGACGCGCTCACGCTCACGACGCGGGGGTCGACTTCGTAGCGCGCCATCAGGGGCAGGATGTAGTCGCTCTTGACCGCGTAGTTGGCGTTTTGCGGAACGATTCCCAACTGCTTGAGAAGGGCGGCTGGATCGAGCGTATGTGTGACGACGCCGACCACGCGTCCATGGGAATCGAGCAGCGGTCCGCCGGAGTTTCCCGGCTGAATTGGCGCGTCTATCTGGATGAAGCGCACATCGTCTTGAATTCCCGACAGCGCGTTGACGTGCCCGAAGGTGGTCTTCTGTTCCTGCCCCTCGATATCGATGAGCGGATAGCCGATGGTGAAGATTTGGTCGCCGACCGCGATCGCTCTGCTCGACACCACCGGCAACGGGTTGGCGCCGCGCGCCACCTTCAGCAGGGCGATATCGTTGGCTTCGTCGACGCCCTTGACGGTGGCCCGCACAGTATCGCCCGAACGCAGCACTACCGCGATCTCCCCGGCGTCCCGGAGCACATGATAGGCGCTGATAATGTATCCGTTGCGGGAGACAAAGAATCCGGTGCCGGCGGAGTAACCCTTTTGCTTGCGCTCTTCTTCGGGAGGGACAGCAGAGGGCAGCCTGGCAACGTAGTTTTTGAGCTTCGCGATCGCGGTTTGAGCGGTCAGCCCGCTCATCGTGGGACCGAAGCTGAACGCGAACCATTTGTGATCCTGGCTGAGCCCCAGACCCACCCCGCTGACGCACGACAACAGCTGGTAGCGGCACTCGATGATGCTGCCGTCGTCGCATTGCAGGCTGCAGGCGCCTTGTCCGCCGGCGCAGGTTGAGGCGGGCCGCTGCAGCAGATGTCCCTCGCCACGGCATCGCGTGTCGCTGTCGGCGGCCTGAAGGTCGACGTAAGCGGTACCCGTCGCCAGGTTGTTGTCAACGGTCCCGGCGTAAGTGGCGTTTTGGCTGGCTGCGAGCACCGGGTATTGCACATGAGTGTCCGGGGCCGGAGTTTGAATCACGCAGCCCCACAACATCGAGGCAATCAAACCGGCTGAAAGCCGCCGCACGCGCGCCAGGCAAGGCCGAGCAGATTTGGAATGCATCGGAGCCCCCTTTTTGGATCAAAACGATGCAGTCTCGATCTCGCGTAGGCTTAGAACTGCGCGGGTAGAAATGTCAAGAAAGGCGGCTGGCCGCGCTTTGGCGGAGAACTGTACGGTTTTGTCTATCACTAATCAGATAAAAATATATCAATGTTAGTTATGACGATTGGAAAAAATATCTGTCATTATGCTTAAAAATATGATAAGCTTCAGTTTTCGCCGTGGGGATGCGTTGATAAAAATTATGGCCGCGAAATCGGCCAAAGGGGCAAACAATGAAACCAAGTTGGGGCATGCGCCGGCCAGTGGTGGGCGTAGCCATCGCCGCGATTGCGTCTATAGTTTTGACGCAGGCTTCGGGGGTCCGCTCCGCGCTCATGGCGGACCGTCAGGTGGCGGCCCGCGCGCTGCTGCAGTCCAATCCCGATTTCACCGAACCGGTGGTGCCTGGCGATACAATCGCGGACCACGAATTGGGCCAGCCGGATTTCTTTCACAATTCCAGCAACTTCGTTGACCCGCAAAGCCTGAGCCTCAACACCGGGTTGCTCAACGGAGTGGCCGTCGATCAGAGCAGCATTCCCAATCGCGTGTACGTGGCGGATGCGCTGAACAACCGGGTCCTGGGATGGGCCAGTGTGTCGGCGCTGACCAACGACAAGCCCGCCGACATCGTGATCGGCCAGCCCGACTTCTTCAGCAATCTGGCCAACAACGGCGGCATTAGCGCCGCCAGCCTCAACAGCCCGGCCGGGGTGGCGGTCGACAGCTCGGGCAACCTCTACGTCGCCGACAGCGGCAATAACCGGGTGCTCGAATACAACAGCCCATTCGCGGCCGACGGCACGCCGGGCAGCGGCGACAGGATCGCCGATGAAGTGTTCGGCCAGAGCAACAACTTCACCTCCGTTTCGTGCAATCTGAGCAGTCCGACCCCCGACGCTCAGACCCTGTGCAATCCGCTGGGAGTGGGAATCGACCTGATGGGCGTGCTGTATATCGCCGATAGCGGCAACAACCGGGTGCTCGGTTATATCTTTCCGTCGATCAATACCAGCGCCAATTTCGTGTTCGGCCAGCCCAACCTGTTGAGCAACACCGCCAACAACGGGGGGATCAGTTCGACCAGCCTGTCCTTTCCCGAGGGCGTGGCCAGCGATGCCGCGGGCAATCTTTACGTCGCGGATCGCTCCAACAGCCGGGTGCTGGAATACAACACCCCGGTGCAAAATCACACCGCCAATCGAGTCTTCGGTCAGAGCAGCTTCAACCTGGGCAGTTGCGATGCTTCGGGTATAAACGCCAACGCCCTGTGTTTGCCTGCGGGGGTGGCCTTGGACCTGTCCGGCCGTCTGTATGTCGGCGATCAACAGAACAACCGGGTGCTGGTGTACAACACACCGCTGACCAGTCAGACTGCCAACCGGGTTTACGGCCAGAGCAGTTTGACCGTCAATTCGTGCAACAACGGCAATTTCCTGATGCCCACTGCCAGTACTCTATGCTTTCCAGGGGGGGTGGCGCTTGACACGCTGGGCGACCTGTTCGTAGCCGACGCCAACAACAATCGCGTGCTGAAGTATGCCGTCTCGCAAGTCGTGGCCGGCGTGGTCCTGGGACAGCCCGATTTCACGCACCGCTCGCCCAACGCGGTTGACGCCAGCGCCCTGTGGGTTCCCAATGCGGTGGCGATGGACAACAGCATACCGCGCCTGTATGTGGCGGACACCAACAACAACCGCGTGCTGGGTTACAATAGTCCGGCCGCATTCCTTAACGGCGGACCGGCCAACATCGTCATCGGCCAGCCCGACTTCTTTTCCAACAGCGCCAATCAGGGCGGCGCGGTCAGCGCCAAGGGTCTGTCAGGTCCGGCGGCGGTGGCGGTTGATAAAGCGGGCAATCTCTATGTGGCGGACACCAACAACAACCGGGTGCTGCGATTCGCCGCGCCGGTCACCACCAACGAGGCGGCCAATCTGGTGATCGGCCAGACCAGCTTCACCAACAACTTCTGCAACAACCCCTCGGTCGGCGGAGCCACTTTGTGCGGCCCGGCGGGGGTAGGCATCGACGGCTCGCTCAACTTGTACGTGGCGGACAGTTCCAATAATCGGGTCCTGGAGTACAATGCGCCGCTGGCCAATGGGGCATCGGCGCACGCGGTCCTGGGCCAGGCCGCGGCGACGACCAATGACGCCAACCACGGCGGCATCAGCGCCACCAGCCTGTGGGATCCGATCGGAATCGCGGTCAACGCCGGCGCCGGCTTTTTGTATGTCGCCGATCGTTTCAACAACCGGGTGCTGGAATACAAGCTTCCGCTCGCCACCGGCCAGGCCGCCGACAAGGAGTTCGGACAGGGGCTCAGCTTCTCCACCAATACCTGCAACGGCACCGGGTCGGGCGCAATGAATCTGTGTCTTCCCGAAGGGGTGGCACCCACGGGCGCCGGCGACCTCTACATCGCCGACACCAACAACAACCGCATCCTGGAATACACCCATCCGCTGGTCAACGGACAGGCCGCCAATCTGGTGTTTGGCCAAGGCGGTCTGTTCAGCAGCGGCCAGCCCAACCTGGGCGGAGGCCCCAGCCCCGAGGGCTTGAATCGGCCGCTATCGGTGGCGGTTGACAGCGCCGGCAACCTCTATTGCGCCGACAATTTCAACAACCGGGCACTGGTGTACCTGGCGCCGCTGGCCAAACCGGCCCCCACTCCGACGCCTCTGCCCGCCACCGTCAGTCCCACCAGCCTCGCCTTCGGCAGCGTTCCCAAGGGGACCTTCAGCTCGCTCAAGGCGGTGAAGCTAACCAACACCGCCGGGTCTGCGATTACGGTCAATTCGGTGGCCATACTCGGAACCTATCGCACCAACTTTGCACAGAACAACGGCTGCATCGGCTCGCTGGGTGGCGGCGCCAGTTGCACCATCAACGTGCTGTTCATGCCCACCGCGCCGGGCGGGACGCCGGAGACCGCGACGCTGACCATCTACGATACGGCCAGCAACTCCCCGCAGACGGTACCGTTGAGCGGTACTTCGCTCGAGCCGGTCCTAGTGTCTCCCTCAAGCCTTGCTTTCGGCAGCGTAACGGTGGGCGTCACCAGCGCGGCTATGCCGGTAACCGTCAAAAATCAATTGAGCACGTCGGTCTCCATTAAGGTCGCGATCGGCGGGGCCAACCCGGGTGACTTTGCCCAGACCAACACCTGTGGTTCGTCGTTGGCGGCGCTGGCGAGCTGCACCGTCTCGGTAACCTTCAAGCCGACCATCACCGGCGCTCGGAGCGCTACGCTGACCGTCACCGACAGCCCGGATGTGGATAGTCCGCACAATGTGAGCCTTAGCGGCACCGGTATGTAGGAAAGGCCGGTGCGGGCAGCCTTGCCAGTCGCCCGCACCGCGGCAGTAGCAGCCAGGCATTGCCCGTGCGCTGCGTCAGCGCGCGGGCGGTTCCGGTTGGCTTGAGGCGCCCGAATGCAGTTGTTCGCTGGGACCCTGATCGGGTTTAAGGCGCGGGTCGCTGTCGTCAAGACATTTGGCGAACGACCACGCGACCGCCGTGGCGCTGGCGGGGTCGAGGTGCAGGCTGCGGCGGCGCAGTTCGCGGCTGGTTTTGTCGCATTCAGCGCCTGATTGATAGTGTCCGTATACCGTCCACAGGAAGAGCGGGTCGGCAATCGCAACATCAGCCGGGCGACCGTCGGTGCCGACGTAAAAACCCTGCATGTCGGACGTTATCGGCGGAATTATCACCACCCAGCCCATCAGGACCAAGATTCGGAGCCAGATAAGACGGCGCAGCAGGTCGTTCAGGGCCAACCTCCGTTAATCGTGCCAGTCCGCCCGGGGCGCGCGGGGCCACGGCGCCGGGGGCGATGGCGAACCGTTTGCGCCTCATTGTACTTGTCCGCGGCTGTTGTGTCCCCGCTAGCCTGCCATAGCCGGCGGCGTGATGGCAGCGCCGGCCGACTTGCGACGCGGCCGGGTCAATGACAAATTGCAGGATTGCGCCGCGATTGGAGCATCGATGCGCCAATTCGAATTGAACCTCACTTCAGGAGCATAATCTTTCGGACCGAGCTGTTATGGCATTTGAAAACTCCAGCGCTCCCGTCAGGCCGACTGCAGGTTGCCTTGCGGCCGGACAACGGGTCTGTACCAGCAAGGGCGCCGTTGCCGTCGAAGACCTGGCCAAAGGCGCCGGGTTTGAAGCGATTTGCTTCGATCCTAAGAGGCGACGCTATGTTGCCCGGCCGGCAAGGGCGGCTGCCACCGGCCGCAAAATGGTAATCCGGGTGCATACCGACAAGGGTTCCTTCGCCATGACGCCCGATCAGACCGTGTTCCTGGAACACGGCGCGCCGTTGAGCGCCGAGGAGCTGACGCCCGGGACGCGGCTTTGTGCGTGTACCGTGAAACCGCAACTGGACGACCGTGTCAGCTCGGCGGATTTCGGCAAGGAGCGTCTGGACATGGATCATCTGACCCAAGCCGATTGTGCGGTCGCCAACTGGTATCCGGTGCCTTCGGTCGAGGTGCTGGGCGAGGCGGAGGTGTACGCGGTGGAAGTCGAGGGCACCGGTGCACCAACGGGCGCTGCCCCGGCGATCATCTGGGCAGTGGGGACAGGCGGCGGGATCGGAATTGCGATTGGCGCCCGGGTTGAATCATGAAACTGGCGAACAAAGTTGCGTTGATCACGGGCGCAGGAGCCGGGATGGGCCGGGCGGCAGCCTTGCTGTTCGCCGCCGAGGGCGCCGCGATAGCCGCCGTGGATATCAACGAGGCGGCGGCCGTGGACACGGCGCAGCGGGTAACCTCCCAGGGCGGCCGCGCGCTCGGCATCCGGGCCGACGTCTCCAAAAGCGCCGATGTCAAGCAGATGTTCGCGCGCACCGTCACGGAGTTTGGGCGCCTGGACATCGTGTACAACAACGCCGCGATCATCGAAGAGAAGACCCAACTGGAAGACTTCGACGATGACGACTTCGACCGCGTAATCGCGGTCAACCTGCGCGGCGTCTATTTGGGAATGAAGTACGCGCTGCCCCATCTGATCGCCGCCGGCGGCGGCGCGATCATCAACACCGGCTCGATCGCCGGTTTTACCTCCTTTCGCGGCAGCCCGGCCTATACCGCGGCCAAGGCCGGCGTCGTTGCCCTGACCAAGGTCGCCGGTCTGCAATGGGGCAAGCACAAGATTCGCGTCAACGCCATCTGTCCGGGGCCGGTGTTCACGCCGATGGCGGAGGGAATACATCGGCGGATGACCGGGCGTGAACTGCGGCCCACGACCCGGATGCCGATGTCGGCCAGCGGGCGGATGGCGATGCCCGAGGAAGTGGCACGCGTGGCGCTGTTTTTGGCCAGCGAGGACTCTTCCTACATCAATGCAACGCCGATCACGGTGGATGGCGGGTGGGGTGTGTAGCATGGGCGCTGCGGCCGGTGCGAGGTTACCGGCCAACCGGGGCCGCCGCGCGCGTTTCTTCGCGTTGGAGAAGGTCGTGCTGCCCGTTGCGATTCATCCCCTGAAGATGCTGGTCCGAAGCTGGCGGCCGCGCGGCGCGGAGCATCCCGACGTGGCCGCGGCCCTGGCTGCGCCGCGGCTGCTCGTTGCGACCTGGCACGGCATGTTCCTGCATCTGCTGGCCTACGCGCCGCTGGTGCAAAGCCGCGGGCGGCGCCTGGTGGTGTTGGTCAGTCCCAGCCTCGATGGACGGCTGCTGGCGGCCGCGCTTGCGCATTTCGGCATCGAGCACGTCTTCGGGAGCAGCAACGCGCGCGGAGTAAGCGGCGCGCGCGAGTTTATCGCGCGCATCGGATCGGGCGACGTCGGCATAATCGCCGCCGACGGGCCGCGCGGTCCGTGCTGCGTGGCCAAGCCCGGATTGCTGGAGATTGCCGCGCTGGCGGATGCGCAAGTCTTCCTCGCGTCGACCGCTGCGCGCCGCGGTATCACCCTGCCGGCGTGGGATCGCAGTCATCTGCCGCCGCCCTTTGCCGCTCTTGAGTTGGCGGCGCGTCCGTTCGTGCCGGCCGCGGAAGCCAGTCTCGACCTGCAACTTGCCGCGATGCAGTCCCAGTTGCTCGCGCTGACGCGTTCGATGGCGAGCCCGGTGTTGCCGCCTGCGCATCGCGGCTGACGCGCCCCAGACTGTTTGTCGAGCCCGCTTGGGCGCGTAAGATCGACTGGGTCGCACGAGGTTGGTTATGCCACAACGAACGACGCTGGCTGAGCTGCTCGCCGATCCCAGCGCGCCGGCGCGCGCCATAATCGCGCCGTCCTCGGGCGCGGCGCTCAGCTACAACGACTTGGCTGAGCAGGTTGAACGGCTGGCTGCGGCGCTGCGCGGCGCCGGCCTGGCGCCCGGCGATTGTGTCTCGATAGTGCTGCCCAACGGCCTGGAGGTGCTCGTCCTGTTTCTGGCGCTGACCCGCGCCAGGCTGGTCGCGGCGCCATTGAACCCGGCCTATAAAGCCGACGAACTGCGGTTTTACATGGGAGATGCGCAGGCGCGCGCCGTGATTGCGGATACCGCCAACGCCGCGGTTCATGACGCCGCGGCCAAGCTGGGCCTGCCCGTATGGTCACCCACTGCTGACGCGCGGGGCCAGGTCTGGATTTCGCCTCTGGGCCCGGCTGCGAACCGGGTACCGGAGGCGGCGCGTCCAGACGACGTCGCGCTCTTTTTGCACACCAGCGGCACCACCAGCCGGCCCAAGGGCGTGCCGCTTACGCACACCAACGTGTTGTGCTCATCGCTCAACATTGCGCGCCATTATGAGCTGACCCCCGAGGATCGCAGTCTGGTCGTAATGCCGCTGTTTCACGTTCACGGGTTGATTGGTGCGGCGCTCTCGACCCTGGCCTCCGGCGGTGCCGTGATCGTGCCGCCGCGCTTTTCCGCCTCCGAGTTCTGGGGCCTGGCACGTGCGCATCGGGCGAGCTGGTATTCGGCCGTGCCGACCATTCATCAGGTGCTGCTGGCGCGCGCGGACAGCGACAGCGCGCCGCACCGCGGTCTGCGCTTCATCCGGTCATGCTCGGCGGCGCTGGCGCCGGCGACGCTGGCACAACTGGAGCGCCGTTTTGGTGCGCCCGTGCTTGAGGCATACGGGATGACCGAAGCGGCCCATCAGGTGGCCTCCAACCCGCCGCCGCCGCGTCCGCACAAGCCGGGCACGGTCGGAGTGGGCACTGCGGAGGTGGCGGTCATCGACGACGCGGGCCACCATTTGGGCGCCAACATGCCGGGCGAGGTCGTGGTCCGTGGACCCACCGTGATGCGCGGTTATCGCAACAATCCCGAGGCCAACGCCGCTGCGTTTATCGACGGATGGTTCCGCACGGGCGACCGCGGCGTGCTCGACGCCGACGGTTATCTGGCGCTGATCGGCAGGATCAAGGAGCTGATCAACCGGGGCGGTGAGAAAATCTCGCCGGCCGAAGTCGACGCGGTCCTGCTCGAGCATCCCGCCGTGGCCGAAGCCGCCGCCTTCGGTATCCCCGACGCCAAGTATGGCGAGGAAATCTGCGCGGCGGTGGTGTTGAAGGCCGATGCTGATGCGAATGAACTCGCCGCCTATTGCCGCAGCCGCCTGGCCGACTTCAAGGTGCCCAAGGCGTTTCACATCGTGGCGGCGTTACCCAAGGGCCCGACCGGCAAAATCCAGCGCCGCGAACTGTCGGCGATGTTCAAGCCGGGTGCGAAATAGAGCGCCGTCGCGGCGGGAGTTGTTGCTTCTGTCGATAATGCGCGGTCACCTTTGCGCCGCTGTCTTTTGGTTGAACTCAAAGGGAGCGCCACCACGCTCGAGCATCAAGGGCGGGTGCGACCGCCTGCCCTACTGAAAGTAGGCATCACGCCGGCCTGCGGACGCGGAATTTCGGCAGTGTTACATCCTCGGTGACATCGTCGAAGATTACCTCGACCGGCAGGCCGATGCGCAGTTGGTCGGGCGGGATGTCCACTACCCAGGTGGCCATCCGCACGCCTTCATCCAGCTCCACGATCACGGTGGCATAGGGAACGTCGTCGGCGAAGTGGGGCAGCATCGGCTGGGTCGTAGTCGCCCAACTGAAGACCTGACCGCGGCCCGATGATTTCGCCCATTGGTAGTCGAACGAACCGCATTGCGGGCACATCTCGCGCGGCACGTGGCGCCAGGTGCCGCACGCCGAGCATTTCTGAAAGCGCAGCTCGTGCTTCTTGCACCAGGAGTAAAAGTCCCGCGCCAGACCGCGCATCGGCGGCAGCAGGCGCTTGTATTTGGCCGTGGTTTCCATGCTCTACCTCCGCAGCACGATCAGGCTGCCGTCGCCGAAGTCGCCAAACCCGGTGACCACGCCCAGCGCGGCGTCCTTGACCTGACGCTCGGCGCATTGATGGCGCAGTTGACGGGTCGCCTCCGCGATGTGATTGACTCCCGCCACGTGCGCTTCGGACAACAGCCCGCCGTGGGTGTTGAAGGGCAGCTCGCCGCCCAATTCGATGCGCCCGTGCTGGACGAATTGTCCTGCCTCTCCGGGCTTGCACACGCCGAGCGCCTCCAGTTCCAGCAGCACGATGTGGGTGAAGCAGTCGTAGATTTGAACGAAGTCAAGATCGTTGACCGTGACTTCGGCCATCTCAAACGCCTTGGGTGCCGCGAAATACAGTCCAATCTTGAAGAAGTCCTTGCGCCCCGGAATATCGTCGGCGGGCAGCGGATGGCCCTCGGCGGCGCCGGAAATGTAGATCGGGGGCTGCTTGAGGTCGCGGGCGCGTTCGGCCGAACTGATGATTACGGCGCAGGCGCCGTCGGTCTCCAGGCAGCAGTCGAACAGCCGAAACGGCTGCGCCACCATGCGCGCGTTGCGGTAATCGTCCATGGTCAGCGGACGGTTGCGCATGAACGCCTTCTCGTTTAGATGCGCGTGCTTGCGGGCAGCCAGCGCGACCGCCGCCGGGCCCTCCAGCGGAACCTTGTATTGCTCGACGTAGCGCGTCGCCAGCCACGCGAACCATTGCGCCGGCACGGCCAGTCCGTAGGGCATGTAGTATTCCGACATCGTAAGCCCGAAGGAGGGCGGCAGACCGACCGGACCGCCGCGCCCGGCGCCGCGCACGCCGGCGCCCGAATACGCGTTCCATCCCACCGGAATCAGCACATGGCGCGCGATGCCCATCGCCACCGCCAGCGCCGCGGTCTGCACCGCCGCCACCGGCGCCGCGCCGCCGATATTGCTGGAGGCGGTGTAGCGCAGGTCAGGGATTCCCAGGTTGGCGGCCAGATGCTCGGCGGTTGGCATCGGCATCGGCAACACCATCCCGTCGATGTCATGCGGCTTAAGTCCGGCGTCATCCAGCGCCGCCATCGTTGCATGCAAGATCTGACTTAGCTGGCTGCGATCGGTGCCGCGCGTGTACGGCGTCTCACCGACTCCAACGATACAGGCCTTGTCTTTGAGCGGATGCATCGGTCGTCCTCCCATCCTGCTGTCGGGAGATAAGCCCACTTGCGCCGCCGCCGTCAAGCGTATCACGCACCGATTAGCTGCTCATCGCCGATCGGAGTAAGCTTTGCTTGTCAAACATCAATCGCAAGGGGAGTGCGCGATGCTGTACGTGGCGTTTTACAAGAACAAACCGGGCGTGGCGCTCAAGGACAAGGAAGTGGTGGAGAAGTCACGCAAATGGTGGAACGAGGGCGGCAAGCCCAAGGGTCTCAAGACGATCGCGCTGTACGGCGCGCTCAGCTCCGATGCGCCCGACGTGTTCGTATTCGAGACCGACAATCACGACGACATCCGCAAGATGATCAGCTTCTGGCGCGATACCACCGACTTCCAGGTCTATCCGGGAGTCGATCTGGCAGCGGATTTCCGCAAGCAGGGAATGAAGGTGGCCTAGCGGCGGTGTTGAGAAAGTGGGATTGTGGAGTCAAGCAGGTGGTGCTCAACACCCTGCATAAAAACTGGCTTCCTTCCCTAATCTTCTCTCCCTCTGGGAGAGATAAGAGAGAGGGAGCAGGCGGTGAAAATTCTCTTTCAACAGTCTGCTGCCAGGTCCTGAGCGACGCGCGAGGTTATCTTTGTTCAACCGCACCCGGCGGCAGTTCGCCGGGCTTCCTGACGTCCTCGTCAGGAAACAGCCACCAGACCTGCCCCACATGCGGCCCGCCCATCACCCGCACCTTGGGACCGCCCATGATCTGCACCTTGGTGCCGGCGTCGAGCACGACCAGATGGCCGCCGGCGCCCAGCTTTTCCAAAGCTTCGGTAGCTTCCTGCATCTCGCTCTGCGAACTGCCGGTATGCAGGTAGCGGCTGGCCTGGCTGAAGTTGGCGTCGCTGTCGGCGGCCAGCGTCTCGCGCGGCAACTTCATGTTGTCCTGGGCGCGCACCGGCCCCGGACCAACAAGGGCAATGCAGGCCAGCGTCAGCAAGGCCATCGTGATGGCGGTGAAAAAGCTCAGCTTCATCGTGGGCTCCGCGTTAGCTCCGAATGCAAAACGAGCCTGGCAGATCAGGGCGTCAAGGCCACGCTCGACCTCCCATTTTTTAATACCACGCGGGACAAGTCCAGATGGTCCTGTGCAAGCCGATCGGCGAGCCTGTCGACGCGCATGCGCCGCCGCCTTAGCGTGCTGTGGCGATGGTTGCTATAGAATGCGCCGGAGGTTTGCGAATGTCGAAGGCAGCCAGGCAGGGGATGATCGCGACGGCGTTGATGTTGTGCCTGATGGTTGTTGGGGCAGGCAGCGTTGCGGGCGGCGCACGCGGGTTGCGCAGCGACCGCCACATCAAGCGGGTGCTGTTCATCAGCGTCGACGGGATGCATGCGCTGGACCTGGCCAACTACGTGCGCGACCATCCCCACTCCACGCTGGCCCGCCTGAGCGCTCACGGTGTGACCTATACGCAGGCGTGGACTTCCAGGCCCTCGGACTCCTTTCCGGGAACGCTGGCCGAATTCACCGGCGGCAGCCCGATTTCAACCGGCGTGTGGTACTGTCTGAGCTACGACCGCAAGCTGTCGCCGCCGCACTCCAAGTGCGCGACGCTGGGCACGGCGGTGCTCTACGACCAGCGGATGGATTACAACCCGCACGCACTGGATGGCGGCGGCGGTCTGGATCCCGCCAAGCTGCCGCTGGACCCGGCGCGCGGTTGCACGCCCGTCTATCCGCATCAGTACCTGAGGGTCAACACGATCTTCGAGGTGGCCAGGGCGCATGGCCTGCGCACGGCGTGGACCGACAAGCATCCCGTGTATGACATCGTCAACGGCCCGTCCGGTCACGGTGTTGACGATTTGTTCAACCCCGAGATTTCCGCCGATGCCGGCGGCGGCAAGACCTATCAGTCCAGCGTTCCGTTGACCATCAAATACGACGAGATAAAGGTGCGCGCGACGCTCAATCAGATCGCGGGCAGGGATCACACCGGACAGCATGTGGTCGGCGTGCCGGCGATCTTCGGCATGAATTTTCAGGCCGTCAACACGGGCCAGAAGAAGAGTCCGGGCGGCTACCGCGACGCCGCCGGAACGCCCACCCCGCTGCTGGCCGACGCCTTTGCGTTCGTGGACGCGTCGTTGGGCAGGATGGTCGACGCGCTGGCTGCGCGCCATCTGCTCGGCTCAACCCTGATCGTCGTCACCGCCAAGCACGGCAATGCGCCAATCGATCCGCTCCAGTACCGGCGCGTGTCGCCCACGCCCAGCGACTACGTGGTCAAGGCGGGCAACGCCGCGTTTGCACGCCAGCTGGGAATCGCGGTGCTGTGGCTGCGCCATCAGGAGCGCACGGCGGAGATGGTGCGCAAGTTCTATGAACCCGAGACCTGGGCGGCGCTGATGATTTCCAACATCTACAGCGGGCCTTCGCTGCAACTGTTCGCCAACGACCCGGCCGCCGACTCGCGCGTCCCCGACATCATCATCGAGCCGCGCGGCGGCGTAGACTACAGCGGAATCGCCAGCAATATCGCCGAGCACGGCGGTTTCAACGTCGAGGATCGCAACGTGGTGCTGCTGGTTGCCGACTGGGGAAATCCCGCCATCGCAGGCCACGTGATCAAGAGCTCGGTTGACGCAACGCAGCTTGCGCCCACGATGGCGCTGGCGCTCGGGCTGGACCCGCTGCAGTTGCAGGCGGTGCGGCGGGAGAAGACCGCGCCGCTGCCGGAGTTCTAGCGGAAAAAGGATTTTCCGCGCCCCCGGGCGGCGCAGCCCGCCGCCCTCTAGCCGCCCGCCATCGCGCCCACGATCATGAAGGGCTCGGCTGCCGCGGCGACCGCGGCGGGCAGCAGGGCGTCGGGCGGGTCGTGCGACAGATCCTGCTCGCAGGCGAAAAATCTTACAAACGGGCGGCGCTTCTTCGTGACCTGGTCGCGCACCGTGCCGCGCAGCATCGGGTAGCGCGCTTCCAGCGCGTCGAGGAGCGCGCCCTGCGTGACGCGGCCCTCGACTTCAAGAACGGCCTCGCCGTCCACGCGGGCCAGCTTGCGCAGATGCGCCGGCAGTACGACGCGAATCATCGCAGCGTCTGCACCTCGACCGACAGTACCGCGGGCAGGCTGTGGACGATCGCACTCCAGCGGTCGCCGCCGTCGGCCGACGCGAAGAGCTGGCCGCCGGTGGTGCCGAAGTACACGCCGCAAGAGTCCAGTCCGTCCACCGCCATCGCGCCGCGCAGCACGTTGACGTAGCAGTTGCTCTGCGGCAGCCCGTTGGTCAGCGCCTGCCACTGATCGCCGCCGCTGCGGCTGCGATACACGCGCAGCTTGCCCTCGGGCGGGTAATGCTCGGAATCACTCTTGACCGGCACCACGTAGACGGTGTCGGGTTCGTGGGCGTGGACCTCGATAGCGAAGCCGAAGTCCGAAGGGAGGTCGCCGCTGATTTCGCGCCAGCTCGCGCCGCCGTCGTCGCTGCGCATCACGTCCCAGTGCTTTTGCATGAACAGCACCTCGGGCCGCGCCGGATGCATCGCGATGCGATGCACGCAATGGCCGACTTCCGCGTCGGGGTCGGGGATCTGCTGCGAGTGCAGCCCATGATTGGCCGGCCGCCAGCTCGCGCCGCCGTCGTCGCTGCGAAACACGCCGGCCGCCGAGATCGCGCCGAAGATGCGCCCGGGATTGGCACTGTCGAAAATCAGCGTGTGCAGGCACAGGCCGCCCGCCCCGGGCTGCCACCCCGGCGCGGACGGATGCGTGCGCAAACCGGCCATCTCCTGCCACGTCTGTCCGCCGTCGGTGGTGCGGAACAAGGCCGCGTCTTCGGCGCCGGCGTAAACTGTGTCCGGATCGGTCAAGGACGGCTCGAGATCCCAGATGCGTTTGAATTCAAACGGGCGCGGCGTGCCGTCGTACCACAGGTGATTGCCCGGCTCGCCCTGATATGTGAACTGATTGCCCACCGGCTCCCAGCTCCGGCCGCCGTCGTTGGAGCGCTGGATTATCTGGCCGAACCACGCGTTGGACTGCGAGGCATACAAGCGGTCGGGATCGGCCGGCGAAGCCTTGAGATGGTAGATTTCCCAGCCTCCGAAATGCGGCCCGCTGATGTCCCACTTCCTGCGCTTGCCGTCGCTGGTCAGGATAAATGCGCCCTTGCGTGTGCCAACCAGTATCCGTACTTTGCTCATTTTCCGCTCCTTCCTTGAATGAATTGAGGGTCAATGCCGTCCGCGGTGAACCTGGATATCAGGGGCGTGCAGTCGCGCTCGCGCCATCGCCGCCGCACTTCGGCGAGGATTGTCTCGCGGCTTTTCTCCATCTTGACCAGCAGCGCGCACGACTGCGGGCCGAGCTCGTAGCGCGCTCCCCAAATCAGCAGCTCCAAAAGCACCGGCGCCAGGTCGATGCCCTTTTGGGTCAGCCGATAATTTATCCTGCGCTCGTCGCGCCCGTCGGGTTCCGCGCTGATGATCCCCGCGCTCTGAAGTTTGTGCAGACGGTCGGCCAGGATGTTGGTCGCAATGCCCTCGCCCGAGTGCTGAAACTCTTTGAATGTGCGCAACCCGCGCACCATCAGATCGCGTACGATCAGCAGCGACCAGCGATCTCCGAAAATCTCAAGCGCGCTGCTGACCGGGCATCCCGATCGCCGCCTTGCCTTGCGTCTTGCCGGCACCTGGCGGCCACCTTACAGCAATTTACTTGTAAAGTGCAAGTGAATTGCCACGCGACCCCGCCTGCGATGAGGTGGCGACCCGGGGCCCTTCACTTCCAATACCGGGAAAAAAGTGTGAGCGGGCTGCCATGGGTTGCCGATGGTGCGCGAGCATTTTCGTGCCCGTGCCAGCTCAAACATAGCGGCGGGCGAGCCAGGCTGATCGCGCATCGGTGACGGGCAGGGACATCGCCCCGCGGTTTGCTTCTATCAGGTCAGCGAAATGTATAAAGCCGCAGGCTGCGGACTGCGTCTGCGGCTACAATAAGGATGCGGCCGCCATTTAGGCACTTTGGTGCGGCGCTCGTGTTCCTAGCTGCGGGCGGCCAGTTGCTCGGCTTCGGCCGACATCACGGCGGGCTTGACCTCGACGCCGTTGTAGATGCGGCGCTGACGCCCGTCGCGTCCCAGCAGAAACATCGTCTCCATGTGGGTGACGGTACCGTCCGCTTCGCGCATGCGGCTGAGCCTGTAGGCGGCGAGCACTTGGTCGATCTGCTGCGGCGTGCCGGTCAGGAACAGCCATCCGGAGCGGTCGGCGTCCAGACGCTCAGCGTACTCCTTGAGCTTGTTGGGCGTGTCATGTTCGGGGTCCAGCGTGATCGATATCATCCGTACCTGCGAGCCGAGTTTGGGGCCGAGCTCTTTGGCTACGCCAACCAGCTTCGAAGTCAGCATCGAGCAAGGCCCCGGACAGGAGGTGTAAATGAAGTCGACCAGCACCGGCTGACCCTTAAGTGATGCCAATGAGATGCGATTGCCGTTCTGATCGAGCAGCGAGATTGCGGGAAGGCAGTCGGTAGCGCTGGCGGCGTCATAGGCGCCGGTGGGTGCGGGTGCGTAGTTGCATGCCGAGAGCGCCGCGATCCAAACAAGCGCGGCGGCTGCCATCATGCAGACGATGTGGTGGAAGGCGCTTCGCATCGGCGGCGGACCCTGCTGCGATCAAGTCCATCGCAAAGCCGCCGCCGACGCAAGCGCGCGCCGGTTCAGGCTGCCATCCGATCGCGCGGCATCTTGCAGTCGCCGTCGAACATCGCGCCCTCGTGCAGCACCAGGTTGGGCGTCTTGAGCGTGCCGCGGGCGCGCGCGCTGGCGAGCAGTTCGATGCGCTCGCGCGCCGTGATATCGCCGGTGATCGCGCCGGCCACGGTGATGCTCTTGGCGGTGATCCTGGCGTTGACGACCGAGCTTTCCGACAGGATCAGGTCTTCGCCCGTGATTTCGCCCTCGACTTCGCCCTCGATGCGGGCCGTCGCGCCGAAGGTCAGTTTACCGACAACTTTGGTTCCTCTTCCGATGCGCGACTCGTTACCGCCAGCTTCATTCGCCATTATCGTGAGCTCTCCACGGCCGGGACTGAATTTGCCACGATGATGCTCCCTCAAGCGGGCGAGGTAAAGAGAATGGTCGAGGTTGCGCCGCTGGGATGCCGAATTCTATCCACATCGAGGGAGCGGTGCTGGCGAAAAAAAACGGAGGGCCGGGATTGCTCCCGGCCCTCCTGCCGCCTCCACCTCCACCCCGCTTCCCCAACTTGTCAGCGCTACCCTGGCGGGCTATCCTCACCCAAACCAACCTCGCCGCCGCCTGAAGCCACCCCAACACCAGACCGCGCCGCCGCCCCGACGCATCCAACCCTTGCGCACCACATGCCGGAATTGCCGCCTCCGGCGTCAACCCAAACAACCCCTGAGGTCAAACCTCCTTCCCACCTAAGTCTGCGCTGACAAACCGTTACGAGCACCCGCTGGTGGTGCCGCAGTTCATGCATTTGTAGCAGGTGCCGTTGCGTACCATGATGCATCCGCAATCCGGGCACGGCGGCGCATCCTGCTGATTCAAAAACGCCTGGCGCAGCTCGCCGTCCTTGCCGCCCTCCAGCATCGGCGATAGCTCGGGCGCGGGCCTGGCTTCGCCGCTGTCTTCCATCACCACGCCGACCTCGCGCTTGGCCTGCTCATCGAGGAACTTCGACGCCATCCAGCGGAAGAGGTAATCGACGATCGACTTGGCGTATGGGATCTGCGCATTCTTCGTGAAACCGGATGGTTCAAAGCGCATATGGGCGAATTTGTCAACCAAAAACTGCAGGGGCACGCCGTACTGCAAGGCGTAGGAAATGGCCGTTGCAAAGGAGTCCATCAAGCCCGATATAGTCGAGCCCTGCTTGGACATGTTGACAAAGATCTCGCCCGGCTTGCCGTCCTCATACATGCCGACCGTGATGTAGCCTTCATGGCCGGCGATATCGAACTTATGGGTGAGCGATTTGCGCTCGTCGGGCAGCTTGCGCCGCACCGGCTGCAACTCGGCGGGCTGCGCGGCGCGCGCGGGCGCCGCCTTATCGCGCTGCGATTTGCCGGTGTTGAGCGGCTGCGTGCGTTTGGAGCCGTCGCGGTAAATCGCAACCGCCTTCAGCCCCAGCCGCCAGGCCTTGATGTAAGCCTCTTCGATTTCGGCCGGGCTGGCGGAGGCCGGCATGTTGATGGTCTTGGAAATGGCGCCGGAGATGAACGGCTGCACCGCACCCATCATCTTGAGGTGACCCAGATAATGGATCGAGCGGGACCCCGAGCGCGGCGTGAACGCGCAGTCGAACACGGCCAGGTGATGGTCCTTCAGATGGGGAGCGCCCTCGATGGTTTCGTGCTCGTCGATATACTCGACGATTTCCTGGATCTCCTTGGAATCATAGCCCAGGCGCTTGAGCGCACGCGGCACGGTCTGATTGACGATCTTCAGCATCCCGCCGCCGACCAGCTTTTTGTACTTGACCAGCGCGATATCGGGCTCGATGCCGGTGGTGTCGCAGTCCATCATGAACGCGATCGTTCCGGTGGGCGCGATTACGGTCGCCTGCGAGTTGCGGTAGCCCGAAGTCTGTCCCGCCTTGAGCGCCTCATCCCATACCTCGCGCGCCGCGCGCAGCAACTCCAGCGGCACGTGGGCGGTTTCCAGCTTGTAGGCGTGCGCGCGATGACGCTCGATCACCTTGAGCATCGGCTCGCGGTTGAGCGCGTAGCCCGAAAATGGCCCCACCGACTCGGCGATGCGCGCCGATTGCAGGTATGCCTCTCCGGTCATCAGCGCGGTGATCGCCGCCGCATAGCTGCGCCCCTGGTCGGAGTCGTACGGCATCCCCAATGCCATTAGCGTCGCGCCCAGGTTGGCGTAACCCAGCCCCAACTCGCGGAACGCCCTGGCGTTCTGCGTAATCTCCTCGGTGGGATACGAGGAGTTGTCGACCACGATGTCCTGCGCGGTGATCATCACGTCCACCGCGTGACGAAAGCCTTTGACGTCGAACTCGCCGCGCTCATCGACAAACTTCAGCAGGTTGAGCGAGGCCAGGTTGCAGGCCGAGTTGTCCAGATGCATGTACTCGCTGCACGGATTGGAGGCGTTGATGCGCCCGCTGTTGGGGCAGGTATGCCACAGGTTGGCGGTCGTATCGAACTGCATTCCGGGGTCGCCGCAGGCGTGCGTGGCCTCGGCGATCAGGCGCAGGATGTCGCGCGCGCGATAGGTGTCGGCCACCTCGCCGCTTTTGACAAACCGCGTCTGCCACTGGCCGTCGTTGACCACCGCCTGCATGAACTCGTCGGTGGCGCGCACGGAGTTGTTGGCGTTCTGGAAGAAGACGGAACTGTAAGCGGGGCCGTCCAACGAGCCGTCGTAGCCGGCGTCGATCAGCGCCCACGCCTTCTTCTCCTCTTCCTGCTTGCACTTGATGAAATCGATCACGTCGGGATGGTCGGCGTTGAGCACCACCATCTTGGCCGCGCGCCGGGTCTTGCCGCCCGACTTGATCACACCCGCCGAGGCGTCGGCGGCCTTCATGAACGACAACGGACCTGACGCGGTACCGCCCGCCGACAGCTTCTCCCGGCAGGAACGCAGGTTGGACAGGTTGACACCCGAGCCCGAACCGCCTTTGAAGATCATCCCCTCGTTGCGGTACCAGTTGAGGATCGACTCCATGTTGTCGTCCACGCGCAGGATGAAACAGGCCGAGCATTGCGGCTTGGGCTCGATGCCGACGTTGAAGAACACCGGGCTGTTAAACGCCGCCTTCTGGCGCAGCAGCAGATGGGTCAGTTCGGCGTGAAAAGTGTCGCGCTCTTCGACGTCGCGAAAATAGCCCTGCTTCTCGCCCCATCCGGTGATGGTATCGGCCACGCGCAGGATAAGCTGGCGCACACTGGTCTCGCGCCGCGGGCTGCCCAGCGGACCGCGGAAGTACTTGGAAGCGACCACGTTGGCGGCGGTCTGCGACCAGTCGCGGGGGATTTCGATGTCACGCTGCTCGAAGACCACCCGGCCGTCCTCGCCGGCAATCACGGCGGAGCGGTACTCCCATTCGACCTCGTCCATGGGATCGACGCCGGGCCGGGTGAACATCCGCTCCAGTCCCACGCCCCGCCGCCGGGAGGTCGCCGCGCTCTCGCTTCTGTCGATTACCTGTTTGTCCGTCTGCGCCATGGGAAAACCTCCCCTCAACCCCTCAGCAGCCTGTCGCCTGCATCGTGCTAAGCATTAACCACGCTAAGGGTAGTGTTGTCAAACGCCGTTGGGGGGATGAGTCACACAACTAATGGTATTGTCAACAGGCTGTTGAACCAATTACGGTTTGCTGTTGATAAGATTTCGTTTTTTCTTCGATATTATCAGATTGGCCTTCTTCTACAATGCTTTTTCGCCGGGTCACCGGGCTGGGCATGAGACCGGACTTGTTAACGTGAATCGATGGTTAAGGGCATCTTGCGTCGCGATTTCAGCCCTCCAGGGACGCCTGACTGCGCATGGCAGGCGCATTCAGTTTACCGCATCAGCAACATGGCGTCAGGCAGCATAACTTGTGCCCAAAATCCTTGAATATTTCTCGCCTTACCGCCCGGTTAAGTTGCGCTTGCGAGAAACAAGGTGCTACGTATTCTCAGACTGCGATGGCGCTCAAGGCACGCAAACAGCCCGAGTTGTTGGGCAAAACCTTGGCCGGGGTGCTCGACGCCCTGGATACGCGGGGGCAATTCGCGCTGTTTCGGCTGGTGCGGATTTGGCCACAGGTGGCTGGGGAGTCGATCGCGCGCCATACCGAGGTCGCCTCACTGAAGTTCCATACCGCGGTGATCAAGGTCTCGACCGCGATGTGGATTCAGGAGCTCAACCTGATGAAGCGGCAGATTCTGAGCCGCCTCATCGAGGCGATGGGCGACGACTCGGTGCGCGACCTGCGCTTTGTCAAGGGCGCGCTCAGCCGCCATAGCCGTCCCCGCCGGGCGTCCTCTCGTCGCCTGGTGCGCCATTCCATCGCGCTGCCCGAACTGAAGGATCCCCTGCTGCGCCAGGCCTTTGAGGACCTGATCGAAGCCTGGGGCCGCGCCCCCCGCTGAGTTCGCGTTCTCCACCACGGTTAGCCGCGGAATCCGCCTTCCAATCAGTGGCGGCGCGGCTTGGCGATGTCGATGGAGCCGGCGATCTCCGCCAAATCGCGCAGCGAACGCGGCTCATGGCCGAGGTCTGCCGCGGCCAGCATCATCGCGCCCGCGGGCAGCATGCCGCTCAGGATGCGCAAGGCGGCGCTCTCGCGCCGCTTGAGGGCGGCGAAGTCACGCCAGTTGCGTTCGAGTTTCTTTTGCAAAGCGGAAGCGCCGGCCTTCGCTGGCCGCGACGGCATCGGCGGCGCCACCCGATTTACCACTAGGCCGTCGATGTTGATACCGGCGCGGTCCAGCGAGCGGATGAACGCGGCGGTCTCCTCGACGCGCAACTCCTCGGGCGTCGTGATCACCAGCACCAGGCATTCGGGCCCCGCCAGAATCTCCCGCGCGCGTTGGGCGCGCTGCGCAAACCCCTGGTACATGCCCTCAAAACTGCGCACGAACGCGTGCACGTCGCTCAGCAGATGCAGCCCGGTGACTCGGTCAAAAGCGCTCAGCACCGCACGCGCTGCGAGGTCGGAGAACTTAAGTCCGCCGCCGAGCAGCGCGGTGGCGCGTGAGTTGAGCAGGTCGAGCAGACGCTCGGGCGCGCCCAGAAAATCCAGCGCTTCGCGGGCGGGCGGCGTGTCGAGCACTATCAGGCTGGTGCCGGGGTCGTCGTAAAGCTCGAGCAGCTTCTCCATCGCCATGTAATCGGCTACGCCGGCCAGGGCGTTGGAAATGCCGCGGTAGATGCGATTGTCCAAAATCCCCTGCGCCATCGCACGCGAGGGCGCGTAGCGATTTACCACCGCATCAAAGGTGTGTTTGGGGTCCAGCTTCAGCGCCCGCAGACGGCCCCCGCCGCTGACCGCCAGGCTCTCCAGTGACACTTCCTGTGGCTGTGCGATTGAGGCGTCGAGATGGAGCGCGTCGAGCAGCCGCGGTGCGGGGTCGATCGTCATGACGTCAACGGCTCGGCCCTCAAGCGCCGCGCGCATGCCCAGCGCTGACGCCGTCGTGGTCTTGCCCACCCCGCCGGGGCCCAGGCAAAGCAACAGGCGATGGCTGCCGGTGTAAATCGACGCCCGTTTCATGCGCTCACCCGATGGCGCAGCGCGCGGGCCAGGCGCGTGGCCTCGGCCTTGCCCACGGAAGCGGTGAATAGCATTGGCAGTTCGATGACCTCCAGACCCGCGGCGGCCAGCTCCTGGCGCACGCGCAGCGATGCCTCATCGAGGTGGAGCCTGCGCCGGACCAGGGCGGCCTGAGCCGTGTCGGCGGCCATCGCTGCTTCGGCCTGAGCGCGGCTGAACAGCGGCGCCGGAACGCCGTTGAGAATGGCCATCACCCGGCCGATGTTGAGCTGCCCGCGCAAAGTGGCGGCCGCCTGCAGCGCCTCCTTCAGAGCCAGTTCCTGCGGCGATACTACAATCAGTACGCCGAGCCGGTTGGAGTCGGTGATAAAGCCTTCCAGCTCTGCGGCCAGGCGATTGAGTGTTCCTGCCGGGGCCAGGCTGCGAATGCCGGCGGCGACCGACAGCAGCTCCAGGCTGGCGCCGGTGGAAAGGCCGTCCACCACCACATAGCGGTCTTCGCGCGCCGCCTCGCCCGCCATCGCGGACAGCCGCGAGAGCAGCAGGAACGCCTGCAAGCCGGGCAGCGCGGCGGTTACATAGGCAAAGGTGCGGCTGCCCAGCATGCGATTGGAGATCATGCGCACCGGCACGATTCGGCGGATGAAATCCTCCAGTTCGCGGCGCGCGCTCAGCGTGCGTAACTCCAGCCGCTCGCCCGCAGCAACGCTGCCTTCCGTCGACGCCTGGACACCCAGCAAACGCGCCGGCGAGCCGCGCTGATCGAGCTCGGCCAGCACCGTCGGGTGCGACGCCGCCAGATGGATTGCCAGTGCCGTGGAAACTGTGCTCTTGCCCGCGCCGCCCTTGCCGATGACCAGGGTTAGGCGCGGCCACGCCTGCGGATTACAATGACGGGAAGACAAGTTCGACGGCCCGCATGACGGACAGTGTGATGGACTCAGAATCGGCGGCCATTGTCAGCATCGTCCTGGAGGTGGCGCCCGAGCATATCGCGATGCTCAAGGCGGTCATCGAATCTTACGACAATCTGGTCACCATGCGCACCGCCGACCCGGTCCGCCATCATCTGAAGTTGTGGTTCTCGCCGCAGCATCGGGCCGACGTCGATGCCATACTGGCCGAGCTGGCCGCGACCTGCCCGATGCGTCGCATCGCCTGACTACCCCAGCTCCCGGAGCGTGTCCAGCGACGGCACGAAGAAGCTGGCGCCGGTCACCGCGCACGTGAACTCCATGAGCCGATCATGAAGGCCGTCGCCCGACGCGCCTATCATCCGGCTCAGCATCCGCTCGGGAATTTCGGGCGTCTTGCAATAGGCGGCGAAGAACAGGCCCATCTCGGAGGTGGTGCCGTAAGGGGCGCTGTTGCGCACGATTTGCAGCTCCTCGCCGTTCTCCACGATGACCACCCGGGCGATATGCGCGGTAGGCGGCTTGACGTCTTCGGCCAGTTCCTCGCTGTCGGCTTTGCGCCGGCCGATGATCGATTCCTGCTCGCGGTCGGACAGCGCGCGCCACTTATCGAGATCGTGCACGTAGCGCTGCGTCAATACGTAACTGCCGCCCGCAAAGCTTGGGTCTTCGCGGCCGATAAGCGCGGCAGCGGAGCGGTCTTCGGCGTTGTGGGGGTTTTCGGTGCCGTCGATAAAGCCGGTCAGGTCGCGGGAATCGAGGTAGGCAAAGCCGTGCACCTCGTCCATCACCTCGACCATTGCGCCCAGTTGGCGGCGCAAGCGCATCGCCAGCTCGAAGTTGAGGTCGCCGCGCCTTGAGACGATATGGAAAAACAAATCGCCGCCGGTGGCGGGCGCGCTGCGTCCGCCGGCACTGATTGCCTTAAATGGCCGCAGCAGCCGGGGCCGTTTGTTGGGCGAGATCGCGTCCCACAACTCGGCACCGATTCCCACTGCCGACACCAACTCTGCGCCGGGATCGATCGCGCCCACCTCGGCGGTGAGCGCCGGCAGCCCGGCCGCAATCCGCGCCACCGCGCGGCCATTGGCGGCCCGGTTGCCGACCCGGAGCACCTGGTAGAGCGCTGCCGGATTGGGCAGCGGAATAATCACGGACTGCGGTTGCGACACGTCAGTTCCTTTCGTATGCAAGACCGCGCGCCGGCTCAGCCGGCGCATCCGGTCGGACTAACCCCCGACTCTCTTGCGCAAGAAATGAGGGAGAAACCGAGCTAAAGCGTGGCGTGCTTTCGGTTTGACTTCAACCGCCGCGCGGCACGCGCAGGTCGCGGCCGGTCATCTCGGGCGGCTTGGGGATCTCCAGCATGCCCAGCAGCGTCGGCGCGACGTCGGCCAGCGTTCCGCCCTCGGCCAGGCCGCCGCGATAGTTGGGATCGACCAGGATCAACGGCACCAGATTGGTGGTATGCGCAGTGTGAGGCTGGCCGGTGGCGGGGTCGGCCATAAACTCGGCATTGCCGTGATCGGCCGTAATCAACGCCACGCCGCCCATCCTTTGGACCGCCTCCAGCACGCGCCCCAGCGCTGCGTCGCTCACTTCGACCGCCCTTACCGTCGCGTCCATCACGCCGGTATGGCCAACCATGTCGGGATTGGCGAAGTTGATCACGATCACCCCGAAGCGTCCGCTCAGGATTTCCTGCTCGGCGCGCTCCGCCACCGCCATGGCGCTCATCTCGGGCTTGAGGTCGTAGGTGGCGACTTTGGGCGACGGGATGAGGATGCGCTCTTCCAGCTTGAAGGGCTGCTCGACGCCGCCGTTGAGAAAGTAGGTCACATGGGCGTACTTCTCGGTCTCGGCCAGGCGCAGGTTGCGCACCCCGGCACGGTCGAGTACTTCAGCCAGCGTGTTGCGGATCTCTTCGGGGCCGAAGGCGAGCGGCAGATTGAAGCTGCGGTCGTACTCGGTCATGCAGACGTAGCCAAGCCGCGGATGGCGCCGGCGTTTGAAACCGCTGAACTCCGCCAGGGCCAGCGCTGCGGTCAACTGCCGCGCGCGATCGGCGCGGAAGTTGAAGCAGATCACTTGGTCGCCGTCGGCCATCGGATGGGCTTGGCCAATAATCGTCGGTTCGACGAATTCGTCGCCCTTGTCGGCCGCGTAGGCCTGCTCGACTGCGGCGCGCGCGGTGGGCGCGTGCAGTCCCTCGCCGTCAACCAGCGCGTTGTAGGCGCGCTCGGTCCGATCCCATCGCTTGTCGCGATCCATCGCGTAGTAGCGTCCGGTGACCGTGGCGATGCGGCCGCGGCCGAGTTTTTTGAGCACCGCTTCGAGCCGATCGATAAAGGGCAGGGCCGAGCGCGGCGGCTTGTCGCGTCCGTCGAGCACCGCATGCACCGCGATGTGCTGTACGTCCTGCTTGACCGCCATCTCCAGCAGCGCCAGCAGATGGTCGATATGGCTGTGGACACTGCCGTCGGAGAGCAATCCCCAGATGTGCAGGGTGTGAGCGCGCCCGGCGCGGCGCATCGCGTCGAGCAGCACAGGATTAGCGAAGAACGCCCCGGTTTCGATCGCCTTACTGATGCGCATCACGTCCTGGTAGATGACGCGGCCCGCGCCGATGGTGAGATGGCCGACTTCGGAGTTGCCCATCACGCCCGGCAGCAGCCCGACGGCGGGGCCCGAAGCGTCGATCGCGGTGTGGGCGCAGGTGGCGTAGAGGCGATCCATCACCGGCGTGCGCGCCATTCGGATCGCATTGGCCTCGCGCTCCTCGCGCAAGCCCCAGCCGTCGAAGATGATTAAAGCGGCAATCGGTGGTCTGCTCATCGCGCGCCCTTGCGCCAGCGCGCGAACGCATTCCATCCCGGGTATTCGGCCCGCGCTCCCAGCTCCTCCGCGATTCTGATTAAACGATTGTACTTGGCCAGGCGCTCGCCGCGGCTGAGCGACCCGGTTTTGATCTGGCCGACTCCGCTCGCCACCGCCAAATCGGCGATGGTGGTGTCCTCGGTTTCGCCCGAGCGATGTGAGATCACGGCGCTATAGTTTGCTTCGCGCGCGATTCGGATCGCGCTCAGGGTCTCGCTCAGCGTTCCGATCTGATTGACCTTGATAAGAATCGAGTTGGCCGCTTGCTCCTCGATCGCGCGGCGCAGACGCCTGGGATTGGTCACCAGCAGATCGTCGCCGACCAGTTGAACCCGCGCGCCCAACTCCCTGGTCAGCAGGCGCCATCCCTCCCAGTCGTCCTCGGCCAGACCGTCTTCGAGCGACACGATCGGGTAGCGTGCGATCCAGTCGCCCCAGTAACGGACCATCTCCTCGGCGCTGCGCGCCTTTTTGTCGGAGCGCGCGAAGACGTACCTGCCGTCTTGGTAGAATTCGCTGGCGGCGGGATCCAGCGCGAGCGCCACGTCTTTGCCGGGCTGATAGCCGGCCTTGACGATTGCTTCCAGGATCAGCTCGATCGGTTCTTCGTTGCTGCGCAGGTTGGGCGCGAAGCCGCCTTCATCGCCGACGTTGACCGACTGCCCGCGCGCCTTGAGTACCGCGGCCAGCGAATGGAAGACTTCGGCGCCGACGCGGACGGCGTCGGCGATCGAGCCGGCCGCCAGCGGCATCACCATGTACTCCTGGAAGTCGACGCTGGAGTCCGCGTGTTTGCCGCCGTTGAGGATGTTCATCATCGGCACCGGCAGGACGTGCGCATCGGCCGCCAGATGGCGGTACAGCGACACGCCTTTGGCGGCTGCCGCCGCGTGCGCCGCGGCCAGCGATACACCCAGCATGGCGTTGGCGCCCAGATGCGACTTGTTGTCGGTGCCGTCGAGCGCGAGCAGGCATTGGTCCACGGCCGCCTGATCGTTGGCGTCGAGGCCGCGCACCTTGGGCGCGATGCGCGTGGTGACGTTGGCCACCGCCTTGAGCACGCCCTTGCCCAGATAGCGCCTGGGGTCGCCGTCGCGCAGTTCCAGCGCTTCGTGAACGCCGGTGGATGCGCCCGACGGCACCGCGGCGCGGCCGAGCGCGCCGCCGCTCAGGCGGACGTCGACTTCGATGGTTGGATTGCCGCGGGAGTCGAGAATCTCGCGGGCTTTGACCTCGGTTATTTCGGTCGCCGGCATAGGAGTTAAAGCGTAGCCCGTAGCCAAATGTGGCGCAATTTTAAGGCTCGGCATGACGGCACCATGGCCGTCGAGCATGCGTTGTTGATGGCCGCGATCAGCGGCGATCCCTGCGCCGGCCCGGTTTCGGCCGTGCATTTCATCGAGCATAAAATCCGCCCAGTGTAAGATCGCTGAAGCCGGGGGTCCGAAGATGATACGAGGAACGTGTCTGTGCGGAGCGGTGGCGTTCGAGGCGCGCGCGGCAATCGAGTTCCGCAATTGCCACTGCTCGCGATGCCGCAAGGCGCATGGCGCCGATTATGCGGCCAACATCTATGTTTATCCCGCCGACTTCCGCTGGGTGCGCGGCACGGATTCGCTGGTGCATTACCGGCTGCCGTCTGCACAGCGCTTCGGCAACACGTTTTGCAAAATCTGCGGCAGCCCGATGCCGCGTGCGGTCGCGCAACGCAACTTCATCGTGGTACCGGCCGGCGCGCTGGACGCCGACCCCGGCATCCGCGCGACCTACCATATCTTCGTCGCCTCCAAGGCGCCTTGGCATGAGATTGCCGACGATCTGCCTCGTTACGCGGAGTACCCGCCATCGGGCAGTTGACGGCGAAGTCGCGCGCGCAATGTCGTTGGCCGCGGCGCCCGATCAGGTTATGTCCATCCCGTACAGCTTGACTGTGTTGTCGAATACGACCTTGCGCTTGATTGCCTCGGCAATGCCTGTGAAGTTGCGCTCCACGACTGCGGCGGAATTGGGCCAGGTGGTGTCGGTGTGGGGAAAGTCGGAGGCCCACATGAAGTTGTCGGCGCCGAAATAACTGGTGGTCAGCACACCGGTCAGGTCGTCCTGGAAGGTCACCCACACGTTGCGCCGGATGTAATCGCTGGGCGGTGCCGACAGCAGCCGCTGGTCGGTCATCGCGCCGAATTTCTCGAACATGTGGTCGATGCGGTACATGAAGTGCGCCACCCAGCCACTGTCATTCTCTGCGATTACGAATTTAAGCCGCGGATGGCGCTCCAGGACGCCGTAGAAAATCAGGCTCAGCAGCGTCTTTTGAATCTCGTGCACCGGCGTCATCAGGTTCATGAACATCCCCGCCGCACCCGTCAGCTTAAGGCCCTCACCCTGCTTGCGATCGGTGATTACGTGCAGCGTAAGGGGCATTCCCAGTTCCTCGGCGCATTGCCAAAACGGTGTGTACACGGGGCTGTGATAGGGTTGTTCGGCGGGCGGCGATGACCAGATCATCGCGCCTTTAAGGCCGCGCCGGGCGCATCGTTGCAGCTCGCGCACCGCCGCGCCCACATCCTCCAGCGAAATCAACGCGACCGGGTAAAGGCGGCGCGGGCTATAGGCGGCGAATTCCGCGATCCAGTCGTTGTAAACCGCAAAACTGGCGCGCTGGAGCTCGGCGTCGTCCAGCGCGAATAGCGACAGGCCCAGCGTGGTGTACAGAACCTCGGCGGCGATGTGATCGACTTCCTGGTCGGCGATGCGCGCCGCCGGGTCCCATCCGCTGGGCCGCGCCGCCTCGTAGCCGCGGCCGAGGTGCTCCCTGAGTTCCTTGCCGCCTTTGCCCAGGCCGAAGCCGTGTGCCACCTGGTAAGGCGCGACTCCCGGGGCGACCAGGAAATGGCCGGTACGGCCGGGGATTTGGCGGACCTGCGGCGTGCGGTCGCCGAATCTGCCGCCGATTGCGTTAAGCCACAAATCGGGCGGTTCCATCACGTGCGAATCGGCGGATACCAGACGCTCTTCCATCGGTGGTCTCCTTGATATTCGGACCGGGCGTGCGATTGTAGCCGCACCCGCGCGCCATTTGAAAGGGGCGCCGGTTCGATAGCCGAGCGAGCGCGCCGTGGTAGTATCGGCCGGCGGAGACCGAACATGATAAAGGTGATTTTTTTCATCAAACGCAAACCGGGGATGGAGCTCGACGCGTTCCGCCGCTACTGGCTGGGGCGGCATGCGCAACTGGTGTGCAAGGTGCCGGGCGTGCGCCGCTACGTCCAGAGCCATACCCTGGACTCCATTTATGACAAGCGCGAGCCAATCTGGGACGGAATCGCAGAGTTGAGCTACGACGACCTCGATGCGATGCGCCGCAGTGCGGCGACCCCGGAGAGCCGCGCCGCCACCGAAGATACGCCGAATTTCGCCGACATGACGCGCGGTGCCGGCCTGCTCACCGTCGAGGTGGTTCAAAAGGATGGGGCAACCAACCCCTGGATGGTGAAGATGGTGGGGTTTGCCACGCGCAAGGCCGGGATGGAGGTCGAGGCGTTTCAGAAGTACTGGCGCGAGGTGCACGGACCGCTGGCATGCAAGCTGAGCCAATTGCGCCGCTACGTGCAATGCCATCCGCTGACGAGTGCCTATCGCGCCGGCCACCAGCCCATTTACGACGGCGTTGCGCTGTCCTGGTTCGACAACACCGGCGCGATGCGGGACAAGCCGCCGGAGTACCGGGCGCTGCGCCGCGACGAGCCCAATTTCCTGGAATTGCATCCCGAAAACATCATCATTACCCGCGAACACGTCTTCATCTGAGCCTCCCGCTGCCTTCGCTCGGGCTTGAGAGAGGTCGTAGGGCGGGCGCGGCGGCCCGCCCTACAGATTTTCAATGAGCGAGGGTTGCCGTCGCGGGTCGGCACAAGCGCCGGTATCGCCCGGGTGGCCGGCGTTCGCGCAATTTCCTCGATTCGCGGCTGCCGGTAGGATTAATGATGGTGCGCAACAAGAACAGACCGGCATACCCACGCTTGTGCCTCGCTGGATCGACGACGGCGGCGCTGGTGCTTGCGGTTGCGCTGGCGGCGTGCTCGCACCAACCGCAGGGGACGGCTACCCAACCGCGTCCCGCCGTTCCGGTGTTGGTGGGCAAGGTCGAGCGCACCACGTTCCCGGTGCAATTGCATGCGATCGGGACGGTGCAGGCCTACTCGACGGTCAGTGTCAAGGCGCAGGTGGGGGGTGAGGTGATCGGGGTTCATTTCCACGAGGGCCAGGAGGTCGCCAAGGGTCAGCTCCTGTTCACGATCGATCCGCGCCCGTTCCAGGCGGCGCTGGCGCAGGCGCGCGCCAATCTGGCCAAGACCGAGGCCCAGGCCCAACTGGCTGACGCCGACGCCAAGCGCTGGGAGACGATGTACAAGGTCCATGCCGCCTCGCCCCAACAATACGACCAGGCCAACTCGGCGGCGGCGGCGCTGCGCGCCACGATTGCGGCTGACAAGGCGGCCGTGCAAAGCGCCGAACTCAACCTGCAATACACCAAGATTTACTCGCCCATCGACGGACGCGCCGGCAATCTGAATCTCAACGCCGGCAATATCGTCAAAGCCAACGGCGACACGCCGATGGTGGTGATCAACCAGATCAAGCCCGTCTACGTGCAATTTGCGCTGCCGGAGCGGGACCTGGACGAAATCCGCCGCCATCTGGAGACCGACCGCTCGCTGGCCGTGGTCGCCAATCCGCCCAATGAGCCCGACAAACCGTCGATCGGCACGCTGAGCTTCATCGACAACACCGTCGATCCGACCACCGGCACAATTCAATTCAAGGGCACCTTTGCCAATCAGGACGAGCGGCTGTGGCCCGGCGAATTTGTCGACGTGACGCTGACCCTGGAGCGGCGGCCCAACACCGTGGTTCTACCCGCCCAGGCGGTGCAGTCGGGGCAGAACGGAACCTACGTCTTCGTGGTCAACCCGGACCTGACGGTCAGGGTGCAGCCGGTCAAGACCGGCGCGACCCTGGAAGGCAGGACCGTGATCGAGCAGGGGCTTGCGGGTGGCGAGACGGTGGTGACGGACGGGCAGATGCTTTTGGTGCCGGGCGCCAGGGTACGCATCAAGCAGGCTCTGGAAACGGCGGCAGCTTCATGAACGTCAGCGAACTGTTCATCCGCCGGCCGGTGATGACCACGCTGGTATCGCTGGCGATCGTGATCTTCGGCGCGATTGCCTACCGCACCCTGCCGGTCAGCGCGCTGCCCAACGTCGATTTTCCAGCGATCGTGGTTTACGCCAACCTGCCCGGCGCCAGCCCGGAGACGATGGCTTCGTCGGTGGCCACGCCGCTGGAGAAGCAGTTCTCGACCATTTCGGGACTGCAGTCGATGACTTCGAGCAGCTACCAGGGCGTTACCAACATCACGCTGCAATTCGATCTGAACAAGAATATCGACGCGGCGGCGCAGGACGTGCAGTCGGCGATCGCGGCCGCGCAGCCGCAGCTTCCCCATGAGATGCCGACGCCGCCCACCTTCCGCAAAGTCAACCCCGCCGAGCAGGCGATCATGTACCTGGGCTTCAGTTCGCGCACCCTGCCGCTGTCGGAGGTTGACCATTGGGCGGAGACCGACCTGGCCCAGCGCATCTCGATGGTCAGCGGCGTTGCACAGGTGCAGGTGTACGGCTCCAAGAAGTACGCGGTGCGCATCCAGCTGGATCCCAAGCTGCTGGCCGCGCACGGAATCGGCATCGACGAGGTGTCGCAGGCGGTTCAGAACGCCAACGTCAACCTGCCCACCGGCACGCTCTACGGCAAGCATCGCGCCTACACGGTGCAGGCCGCGGGCCAGCTCACCGACGCCGCTGCCTATCGGCCGCTGATCGTGGCCTATCGCAACGGCGCGCCGGTGCGCCTGGGGCAGTTGGGCCGCGTGCTCGACAGCGTGCAGAACGACAAGGTCGGCGGATGGGTCACCGGGGAGCCCGGCGTGGTGCTGGCGGTGCAGCGTCAGCCCGGCACCAACACGGTGCAGGTGGTCAACGACGTGCGCAAGGTGATCGACAATTTCCGCCGCGAACTGCCGGCCTCGGTCAAGCTCACGATCCTCTACGACCGTTCCGTATCGATCCGCAATTCGGTCAACGACGTGCAGTTCACGCTGATGCTGACCGTCGGCCTGGTCGTGATGGTGATCTTCCTGTTCCTGCGCAACGTGTCGGCCACCGCGATTCCCTCCGCCGCACTGCCGATGTCGATTATCGGCACCTTCGCCGTGATGGCCGAACTGGGCTACAGCCTGGACAACCTGTCGCTGATGGCGATCACGCTGTCGGTGGGCTTTGTGGTGGACGACGCGATCGTGATGCTGGAGAACATCTTCCGCCACATGGAGATGGGCAAGAGCGCGCTGGAAGCGGCGCTGGATGGGTCGCGGGAGATCGGCTTCACGATTTTATCGATGACCCTGTCGCTGGCTGCGGTCTTCATCCCGGTGCTGTTCATGGGCGGCGTGCTGGGCCGTCTGCTGCACGAGTTCGCGGTTACCATCGCGGTCGCCATTCTGGTGTCGGGCTTCGTGTCGCTGACGTTGACCCCGATGCTGTGCAGCCGCTTTCTAACTCCACCCAAAAGCCAGCACCATGGCCGGCTGTATCAATTCACCGAGCGCGGCTTCGACGCATTGCTGGCCTTTTACAAAAGAACGCTCACCTTCGTGATGCGCCATCGGCTGGCCACGATGGTGGTGTCGGGCGCAATCCTGGCGGCGACGATGTACCTGTTTGTCGTCGTGCCCAAAGGCTTCCTGCCCACCGAAGACACCGGGCAGATCGTAATTTTCACGCAAACCGCCCAGGGCATCTCCTACGACGCGATGGAGGCGCATACCAAGGCGCTGATGAACATCCTCGGGGCCGACCCGAACATCGACTCGTTCTTCGCCGGAATCGGCGGCGGCGGGCCGATTGGGGCGCTCAATAACGGCATCATGTTCGTGCGCCTGGCCGACCATCGCAAGCTTAACGCCGACCAGGTGATCGAGGAGCTGCGGCCCAAGGTCGCGCAGATCCCAGGCATGCTGGTGTTCCTCCAGAATCCGCCGCCGCTGCAGCTAAGCGCTCATTTCACCAAGGCCATCTACGCCTTTACCCTGCAAAGCCCCAATATCAGGGAGCTCTACCATTACGCGCCGCTCCTGGAGAACAAGATGCGCGCGCTCAAGGATCTGACCGACGTCAACAGCGACCTGGAGATCAAAAATCCGCAGGTCAGCATCGCCCTCGATCGCGACAAGGCCCGCTCGATGGGGGTATCGGCGCAGGTGCTGGAAGATTCGCTGTACGACGCCTACGGCTCGCGCCAGATTTCCACCATCTACGCCGCCGACGACGAATACTGGGTGGAGCTGGAGCTGGAGCCCAAATACCAGGCCGAGCCTTCCACCCTGTCGCTGCTGTACGTCCGCTCGGCCGACGGCAAGATGGTCCCGCTCGACGCCTTCGTCAAGATGGCAACCACAATGGGTCCGCTGTCGGTCAACCACAGCGGGCAGATTCCCTCGGTGACCATCTCTTTCAACCTCGCCCCCGGGGCGTCGCTGGGCAAGGCGCTGGCCGAAGTCAAGACGCTGGCCGATAACACGCTGCCCTCGACCATTACGACCGTGTTCGCCGGCGCCGCCGAGCAGTTCCAATCCTCGCTGGGCAGCCTGGGAATGCTGCTGATCATGGCGATCCTGGTCATCTACCTGGTGTTGGGCGTCCTGTACGAAAGCTTCATTCATCCCATCACGATCCTGTCGGGTCTGCCGGCCGCGGGCTTCGGCGCGCTGCTGACTTTGATGGTGTTGGGGATGCAACTGGATCTGTTCGCCTTTGTCGGCATCATCATGCTGGTCGGCCTGGTCAAGAAAAACGCCATCATGATGATCGACTTCGCGCTCGACGCCCAGCGCAGCGAGGGCGAGAGCGCCGCCGCCGCCATCTACGAGGGCGCCATCGTGCGCTTCCGCCCGATCATGATGACCACGGCGGCGGCGTTCATGGGCGTATTGCCGATCGCGGTGGGCCTGGGCGCGGGCTCCGAGGCGCGCCGTCCGCTGGGCGTGGCGGTCGTCGGCGGCTTGTTCTTCTCCCAATTGCTGACGCTGTACATCACGCCGGTCTTCTACACCTACATGGATAGCTTCCATAACTGGATGGTGTCGCTGTGGCCGTCCCATCGGCGTATGGCGGCTGCGGCGCGCGGCGGTGAAGAGATTGGCCAGGAGCAGGAAGCTGAGCTTGAGCAGCCATCCGCCGCCCGCCGCAAGCGCATCGCTTCGTAAGGGAAAAAAGAGCGCCGCGCCTCAGAGCGAGGGCCGCCGCAAGGGTTCGGAGAACGCCCGGGCGAATGCTTTAACCGGCGCCTTGGCCAGATCGATGTAGATGCGACCCACAAAGGTATCGGCTTGGATGCGCAGCGGGATGTGGCGCTGGTCGGCGGAAATCCAGATCGTCGCCTGGCGCACCTTGTAGTGATTCTTGGGGTTGCTCACATACAGGAGCGTGGGAATCACGCGGAAGGCGTCGATGTCGTCGGCGCCCAGATGGATCCGCTCGCGGCGTGCGACGTGGAACTGGATGACGTAGCGGTCGGTGGCCGCGAACACATCGAGCGTCATCGAAGCGCCGACCCTGATTGGCTGGGAAATCGCAAGCAGCGAGGCGCCGATGGGTCCCAGCGGGTGGCGGGCGGCAAAACGTCTGACCTCGACATGATCGCGCTTGCGGCGGATGGTTTCGACCGCGCCAGCGGCACGGTCAAAGTTGACCGAGTACTCCGTGAGACGGCCATTTTCGTTGTGGCGGATGAAGACCTGCTCGGAGGCCAGTGAGCCGGCCGGCAGTTCTTCGCGCAAATACGCCCGCATGCGGTAGAACACGTCGACCAGCCGGTTGGTTGCCACGGTCGCCTCGCCCAACCATTCCTGGCTATGTCCGGGCTCGTTGCGCAGCGAAATCCGGGCGAACGCGACCGGAAGTTGCTCCCATGAAACGGTGTAGGAGAGCTGCTCGCCGGGATGGAAAGGCACCGGCCCGGGTGCGTAGCCCGGGATGTCGATTCCGGGCGGCAAGGGATCATTCGATGTGGTTCCCAGCGCGGAACCACTCAGCGCCAGACTCAGGATCGGGATTGCTAACAGACGCAGTTGAGCGGTTCGCACTGTTCAGAGGACACTCACCACGGTACGCTTTTCATTATTGCAAATTGCCCAGCCATCGTCGATGATCACTGCTTGACGGCGGAGGTGAATAGATGTTCAAGCCGTATCTTGTCCTGTGTGTCGCCAGCCTTGGCGGAGCCCTGCTGGTAACGTCCCTGGCTTCCGCCCAAATGGCGCCGGGCCCGGGCGGTGCCTCCAATCCTTTGGGCGCCATATTTAATCAGAACAACAACCGTGCCTCCGAGAGAACCACCACCGAGCATAATCTCAGATCCGCCGAAGCGGGGCTGGGCGACGCTGACCCGCGGGTGCGTGTGGAAGCCCTGCGCCAGTTGCGTGACGTGAAAGATCCGCGCGCCGACTTCCTGCTGATCCGCGCCATCTCCGACCCCGATACGCGGGTGCGCGTCAAAGCCATCGATATGTTGGGCGCGCGCGGCAACAAGGACGCCGTCGAGCCGATGTGCCAGTTGCTATTCCTGCGGTCCACAGAGCCGGTGGTTAGGATGCACATCGCGGCGGCGCTGGGGCGTATCGGCGACGAGCGCGCGGCCAAGCCCCTGATCCAATACCTGTACGAAGCGACCGACGAGCGCAGCCGCGGCACGGCGGTATTCGCGCTGGGCGAAATCGGCGACCGCTCCGCGACTGACGTGCTGACCACCGCCGCCACCGAGGATCCCAGCCCCACCGTGCGCCGGCTGGCGCAGCAGGCGATCCAGAAGATCAACGGCGAAATTCCGGGCAGTCATCCCCTGACCACTGCCAAACAGCAGGTGGTGCCGACCGATCAGAAGCTGTCCAAGCTGCGCGAACTGGATCGCGAACTGAACAAGCCCTTTTGAGCGGACTCTGCAACTGTCGAGGCCTCCGGCGATGATGCGATTACGTCAAATCTACTGTGCGGGCTGGGCGCTGGTGCTTGCGGTCTTGATCGTAGCCGGACACGCCGATACTCTGGGCCGCTTTGTGGGCTCAGCCGTCACCGCCTGGATTATCTACTCGGTTCCCTTTGGGATCACCTTTATGATCGCGCGCAGCGCAATCAGGAACAATCCCGGTGCCGGCGAAGACTAGACCACGTCCGACTCGCTGATGGCGCGCATCCAAAAGCTTGCCCCGCTCAGCCCGGGTCAAGCCCGCACCCGCAAGCTCGCCGAACTCTCGCGTCTGGTCCGACGTCAAGCTTTCGCCCAGCCGCTCAAACCCGGCGCGACTTTCGGCCAATTCGTCGATTCGCTGCCGGCGCTGCTGGCCGCCGGTGAGATGCGAGAGCTGGCCCGCCGCATTGCGCGGGCCCATCGCCGGGGCCGCACGTTTTTGCTGATGGCCGGAGCGCATTCGATCAAGACCGGGCTCAGCCCGCTCATCTGTCAGTTGCTGCGCGACGGCATTTTGAGCGCGGTGGCGATGAACGGCGCCGCCATCATTCATGACTTCGAACTGGCAATGGCGGGCCGCACCTCCGAGGATGTCGGCGCGGGTTTGGCCGACGGCAGCTTTGGGATGGCGCAGGAGACCGGCGAGTTCCTCAATCACGCGGCAGCGCTCGCCGCGCAGGAGGGACGCGGCCTGGGTGAAGTGGTGGGGCGCGAGATCAGCCGGCGCCGACTCAAGCATCGCGCGATCAGCATCTTCGCCACCGCCTATGAGGCCGGCGCGCCGGCCACGGTTCACGTCGCGATCGGCGCCGATATCATCCACATGCATCCCGACGCCGACGGCGGCGCGATCGGCAAGGCGACCTTCGCCGACTTTCACCGCCTGGCGCAGGTGGTTGGCACGCTGTCGGGCGGCGTCGTGATCAACCTGGGCTCGGCGGTAATCATGCCCGAAGTGTTCTTGAAGGCGCTCAACCTTTGCCGTAACCTCGGCCGCAAGGTGCGCGACTTCACCACCGCCGACATGGACTTCGTGCGCCATTACCGTCCCCGCGTCAACGTCGTCGAGCGTCCCACGCGCGGCGGCGGGCGCGGTATCATGCTGACCGGCCATCACGAAATCATGTTTCCCCTGCTGGTCGCGGCTGTGGGCGAGGAATTGCGCCGCAACACTTGAGTCAAGTAATGATGCAGCAGCCCTTGGAACTGCCGCCGCTCAGACCCGTGCGCATCCTGGTGGCAGGCGAAGTCGTGCTCGACCGTTATTTGTGGGGCGAGGTGAGCCGCATCTCACCCGAGGCGCCGATTCCGGTCCTGCAGGTCAACCGGCGCGAGGAGCGGCCCGGCAACGCCGCCTTCGTGTGCGCCAGCCTGGCCGCCTTCGGCGCCACGCCGGTGGTGCTCAGCGTAATCGGGGCTGACGCCAACGGCGCCGCGCTGTCCGCGATGCTGTCGGGTCTGGGCGTTGACACCGGCGCATTGGTGCAGGACGCCGGCCGCCCAACTATCGTCAAGGAACGGCTGTTGGGGTCGGTACAGTCTACGCGGCGCGCGATCCAACAATTGCTGAGAGTGGACAACGAGGATGCGCGGCCGTTGAGCGGACCGCTCGAGGCGCAGGTGCTGGCAGGGTTGGAGCGCGAACTGGCGCGCGCCGACGGCGTGCTGATCTGCGACATCAACAAGGGCCTGCTCACGCCCGCAGTGCTCAACGCGATCATCGACAGCGCCCGGCGGCAGCGAAAACCGGTGATCGTGGACCCGCGGATGGCCGACGACTTCTCCATCTACCGCGGCGCGGCGGCGCTCACGCCCAATCGCTACGAAACCGAACGCGCCACCGGGTTTGACCTGTCCAGTCCGCAGGCCTGGCAGCGGGCCGCGCAAAGGCTGATCGATGGCCTCGACCTGGAGGCATGTTTGATCACGCTGGATCGCGACGGAATGTTTCTGGCGCGGCGCACCGGCAGCGCGCTGCATATCCGGACGGCGCCGCGCGAAGTGTACGACGTCACCGGTGCCGGCGACGTGGTGCTGGCGATCTTCGGCCTGTTCGTGATTGCGGGCGCCGAGATGGAGTTGGCGGCAAACCTTGCCAACCTCGCGGCCGGACTGGAAGTCGGCAAGCAGGGCGCGGCGGTGATTTCGCGCTCCGAGCTGGCGCAGGCGCTGCATCGCGCCCATCACGGTTCCGCGGGCAAGATTCTCGGCCTTGACAAGCTCCTGCCCATTTTGGAGCGCCGTCGGGCCGAAGGTTTACGCATCGCGTTTACCAACGGATGCTTCGACCTGCTGCATGCCGGCCATGTCGAATCGCTGGAGTTTGCCCGCGCCCAGGGCGACCTGCTGGTGGTCGGGCTCAATGACGACGCCAGTGTTCGTCAGATCAAGGGCGAAGGCAGGCCGGTGTATCCGGCCGCCGATCGGGCGCGGCTGCTCGCCGCCCTGGAGGCGGTGGATTATGTCGTAATCTTCGACGAGCCGCGCGCCGAAAAAATCATCCGTGCGGTCCGCCCCGACATCCTGGTCAAAGGCGAGGATTGGCGCGGCAAGACGGTGGACGGCGCCGACTTCGTCGAAAGCTATGGCGGCAAGGTGGTCCTGGCCAGGCTGCTGCCGGGCCGGGCCACCAGCCGCACCATCGAGCAGTTGCGCGCCGACAAAGCCCGATAAGCCCGCGCCGACCCCGGCTTGGGCTCGGGTAGTCGCCTTTATGCTGATATTTTCCCGCTACAATGCTAGGCTGAAGTTGGCGAATTGAGTTTGGCTCGGGATTGCGACGGAGGCGCCGGGGTTCAAGTTCATGGCCAAACCGGCGTCAGACGGGGTCAGACGAATGAGACTTGCCGCGATCATCTTGGCGCTCGCGTTGGCCGCTGCTGCTCCCGAAGTGGCTCGCGCACAGATGAACCCGGCGCAGGCGGCGGGCCTCGCCGCCGGCATCGCCGGAATCTTCTTTGGCGCGCTGTATCCGGCGCCGCGATGCGGCCCGCATGACGCGCCGGTGCATCCCTACCAACCCGTGCCGCCCCACTATGCGCCTGCATCCGGCACTCCGCCTCCGCATGCCGACCTCGACGACGATGACGACGAGCCGCTGCAGCCGCTGTCGCCGCGGTTACATCGCCACCTGAGCGCCGACAGCTCTCAGGCCCAAGTTCGTCCCGACGCGGATGAGGCGTCGGATCAGACTGCTGCGGTCCAGCAACCCGATGAAGCGGCGAGCGCCGAGCAGGAGCAGCAGGTGCAGGCGCCGATGCCGCATCGCGCGCGCCGCCGGCGTCCTCCTTCAACTATCGTGCAGACGCAAAGTTCCGGTCAGGTGGCGGAAATCCCCTCGCAGCCGCGCGTCTTTCAACCCGCCCAATAGGCGGCTTTAGTGGCTGGCCGCCGCCGAGAGCGTTTTGAAGAAGTTTTCGATTCGCTTGTAGTTCGCGCCGACATCGCCTTCCCCATCGCGCGACTTCGAACGCATCTCGACCAGGCTGCCGCTGGGCGCAGGACGGATCTGGATCACGAAATCATCGTGGAAGCGGAACACGCGCGTTGTCGCCACACCCTCGATCGAGCGCGACTTGGGGTCGGTGTACGTCACACGCCATCCGTGCATCTCGGAAGCTAACATGCTGGCTTCCTTGAACGCCGCATCGGGATCCATCGGCAGCTTCAAGGGCTCAAGCGGGCGATAGCCCTGCTGCTGGCGCTGCGCATATTTGGCCTTGTCGTAGGTCAGGTCGCGGCCTTGATTTTCCGGCAGGGTACGAGCGTGAACGAATTCGGGCGGATTGTCGAAGTCGGTGGTGATATCGTTGATGGCGGGGTAACCGAACGCACCCATGGCCAGATAAACCAGAACCGCGGTCAGAATCGCACCCAGGTAACTGGCCACTACGGCGCGGCCGTGAGCATGCTGCCACTGTGGATGGCGTGTTCTGAATAGCCCAATCAGTCCGAGAACCAGGGCCAGAACGCCGAACAACAGGCCGAGCAGAAAGAGTTGAAAGCCCACCAACGGCGCGGCGAAGCCGAAGTGGGCGCCGATCAATCCGGCCAAAACCAATGCCAGGGCGATCAGGGCGTCGAAGAAACCAACCCAGGCTGCAACCATAGGGTCTCGCTCCCTTCACAAGAAGTAGGGAACCTGTGCTGCACACGATGCTTATAAGAGCACAGTGGTGAATTACAAGGCTTGCAGACTTACGGCTGCGCAGCCGTGGCTTGCCCGCCGCACGCGTGCAGCTTCGGAAGCGAACGCCGTCCTATAACAGGTTGGGCAAAATTTTCTGCGGCGCCACCGCGGGAGCGTCGAGGCGCCTACAAATCTCCGTCATCGTCGCCGCCGAAATCGTCTTCGCCGCCCAAATCTCCGCCGCGCTCCAGCTCCTCGACCGCTTCGTCGAACTCGGGGCCGCCGAACTCGTCGCCCATCTCCTTGCCCATCTTGCGCATCAGGCGGGCCACGCTTTTGGGGTCGTTCTCGTCCAGGTCGCCGAAGTTGGACGGGTCACCGAGCGCGTCCAGGCGCGCTTCCTCGCTGCGCGGCATCGCGAAGCGCGACATCAGACGCCGCAGCCTGCGCGCCCCACAATGCCGGCATACCTCGTCAACTTTTTCGCTCACCCGCAGCGTCAGGATGCTGCTCCGTCTGCCGCACTTGCCGCATTCATACTCATAGATGGGCATGGGCCTGTCTCCTCTGCAACCAGTCAAGCGCTTAAAGTTTTCCGCATCGAGTTAACGCAAGGCAAGAGCGATTGACGCGCGCAGCACGCGAAATTATCTGCAGGTCACACCCATCAGACCGCGATAGCAATTGAGCCTGCCGGGCGGAGGGCTGGCCGCCGCCTGCATCTGCGCCGGCAGATGGTAACAGCGATAGAGTGCGCTGGAGGCGGGACCGGCGTACTTCTCGCCCAGATGGGCCTGCAGGCAGGCGCGCGCCGACTCGTCATCGGGATTGCCGGCCATGCATTGCGTGAGTTGGTCGGGCTCGATGCCCGAATCGAGCAGGCACTGCTGAAATCCGGGGTTGTGCGCCAACTCGTCCAGCGTCGGCTCGTGCGGGCCGGCGGCGCAGGCGGCGATCAGACCGGCCGCGGCCAGGACCGGGACGGCGATAACACTTCTACAGTACAGCGTGGCCGAACAGCGCCGTTTCCGGCCATGCGGACTTTCCTTTTCCATCATTGCTCTCCCGCCTATGAATCGGTTCCATCCAATGCGAACAGCTTGCGGGCGTTGACGGTGGTTGTGCCCGCAACCTCAGCGCGGTCCAGCCCTTTGATGGCGGCGATGGCCGCGATCGCCTCCGACACCATCCAGGGCTCCGCCGGGCGGTCCCCAAAGGCCCGCCTGTGCGAATACGGCCCGTCGGTTTCCACTACAATCTGATCCAGGGGCGCAAGCCGCGCAAGTTCGCGGTCGCGCTCGCGCCAGACCACCTCAGGAGTAAGCGAAACGAAAAAACCCGCGTCCAGGATGGCGCGGGTGGTAGCTTGATCAGATTTGTGCCAATGAAAGACGGCCCGGCGGGTCCCGGCGCCGCGCATGATTTGGAGCGCCACTGCGGCGGTTTCATGGGGTGCATGCACAATGAGCGCGAGGTCCATATCGCGCGCCAGCGCCGCGGCGCAATGCACGGCCTCGCGCGCCAGCGCCTGACGCTCGGGCAGGCCGGCGGCAGGACCGTAGTAAGGAAGCCCGACCTCGCCCACCGCGCAGATTGCCGCTCGATTGCGGCGCACGGTGTCGGCCATCGCGTCGATGTCCAGGCGTTCGAGCGCCGGCAGTTCGGGATGGAGCCCGGCGGCGGCATACACCAGCCCGGGAAACCGCGCCGCCAGTTGGAGCGCGGCGCGATTGGATGAGGGGTCGATACCGGGCACGACAATCGCCTCCACGCCGCGCGCCGCGGCCCGCCTGCAGATCTCCGCCGCATCGTCGTAGCGAGCCGAATCCAGATGGATGTGCGTGTCGATCACATCCTCAAGTGTGTCAAATTCGCGCCGGTGCGCACAGCCTGAATGCCGGCGCGAAGAGCCAATTGGATCGCCGATTTGCCCTTGGCATACTGGGAAACTGTGAGATTAACGCGATTTTCAGGGCTGCCCGCGCGCATCCGGGCAGCTGCAGGCATCGCACCGCGATGAGCGAACTGCGCTCGATGTGGGGCAATACCCGGATGGTCGTGCTGAGCGCGATCTCGGCGGCGCTTTACGCCGCCGTGTTGGTGCCTTTTAAGGTGGTTCCCTTGATTCCCGGCGTCACGGAACTGCGGCCTGCCAACGCGATTCCGGTGGTATGCTCCTTTCTGTTTGGACCGGCGGCGGCGTGGGGCGCCGCGATTGGCAACATGATCGGCGATTTTTTCGGCGGCGTCGGACCCGCCGACATCTTCGGCTTCTTCGCCAACATCGTCTATGGCTATGTGCCGTACAAGGTCTGGCAGGTGCTGGCTCGCGGCCAGGAACCGGTGATTCGCTCGCCTGCCACCGCCGTGAAATACACGGTGGCCTGCCTGCTGGCGAGCACGTTTTGCGCCGATATCGTCGGCTGGGGCGAAAATCTGCTCGCGCTGCGTCCGTTCCTGATGCTGGGCAATGCCATCGTGTTCAACAACATGCTGGCCGCGATGCTGCTCTCTCCCTTCCTGCTCGCCGCGATCTATCCGCGCGTCAAAGCCGGGCATCTGCTGTATGAGGACGTGATGCCCGAGCAGCAGGGCGCCGCCGCGTGGACTGCGCCCCTGGGCCTGATCCTACTGGTTGTTGGGGTGTTCGGCGCCTGGACGGCGGGCAATCTGATTTCCACCGGCTACTGGACGCCGCATGCGCTGCCCGCCAGCATGACCCAACCACCCTACGACCGCGCGATCGGGATTGTCGTCACGCCGTTGGTGGCGGTGGCCGTGCTGGGCCTGGGACTGATGTGAAAACCGCCTTGGAAAACCATCAGCGGGCCGAAGCGGGCGGCGCCGAGGCGGCGCCCGCGGTGGCCTTGGAGGAAGTTTCCTTCACTTATCGTTCCGCCGACCGCCCGGCACTGGCCGGCGTCCGCTTCAGCCAGCGCGCGGGCGAAATGGTCGGTGTGATGGGCGCCGCGGGCACAGGCAAATCAAGCCTGGCCCGATGCCTCAACGCAATCATTCCCGGGTTCGAGCACGGGCGCTTTGAGGGACTGGTGCGAATTCACGGCCGCGCGGTCAACGGATCGCGAGTGTGCGAGATGGCACCCGCGGTGGGAATGGTGTTCCAGGATTTCGAAGCGCAACTGTTCTCGACCAACGTTGCGCACGAGGTGGCCTTCGCGATGGAGCAGGTCGGGCTGGCGCCGCACGAGATTCGCGCGCGGCTTGGTCCGGCGCTGGCCGCGGTGGGGCTGGCCGGCTTCGAGGACCGTGACCCCACATCGTTGTCGGGCGGCGAAAAACAGCGCCTTGCGATCGCGTCGGTGCTGGCGGTGCAGCCCTCGGTAATCGTGCTCGACGAGCCCACCACCGATCTCGACCCCGAGGGCAGGGCAGAGGTGTTCGAGCTGATCCGCAAGCTGCGCGACCGCGGCCTGAGTCTGCTCATCATCGAGCACGAGACCGAGGAGATGCGCGAATGCGACCGGATCGTGGTGATCCGCGACGGGCGGATCGTCGCCGAGGGGCCGCCGGAGCGGATTCTGTCGGACACCAGGCTGCTGAACGAGTCCGGCATCCGCCCGCCCGGCCTCAACCTTGTGCTGGACGCATTGGGTATCGAGGGGTACGCAGCGAATGTCGATGAGGCGGAGGCGCTGCTGCGCCGCGCCCTGCGCGTGCCGGCGCGATTCGAACCCGAACCGGATTTTGCGCCGCTATCGCCGGCACAACCCCAACCGGCCGCTACGCAGGATACGCCGCTGGTTGAGATCGACAATCTGACTCACGTTTACGGCGGTACGGTCCGGGCATTGGATAGCGTCAGCCTGAGGATCGATCCCGGGGAGTTCGTCGCGATTATCGGTCAGAACGGATCGGGCAAGACCACACTGGCCAAGCAAATCGTGGGGCTGCTGCAACCCACGGCGGGGCGGGTGATGCTTGCCGGACGCGACCGCTCGACGCTGGGCGCGGCTGAGGCGGCGGCGATGGTCGGATACGTCTTTCAAAATCCCGACCATCAGATCTTTGCCGGCACCGTCGCCCAGGAGGTGGCCTTCGGACCGCGCAACTTCGGCCTGCCGCCCGACGAGATCGAGCGCCGCTGCGACCGCGTGCTCAAAGCGGTGGGCCTGGACGCGATGCGCGACAAGGATCCCTTCCTGTTGGGGCGCGGCGAGCGTCAGCGCCTGGCGGTCGCCAGTGTCCTGGTGCTCCAGCCGCGCTTGCTCATCCTGGACGAACCCACCACTGGACTGGACTATCCCCAGCAGCGCCGCATAATGGACCTGATCGGTGAGCTTAATCGCGCCGGTACCGCGATCGTGATTATCACTCATACGCCGTGGCTGGTGGCGGAATACGCCAGACGGGCCGTGCTGATGCGCAAGGGGCAAAAGCTGTTCGACGGTGCGGTGCGCGACCTTTTCCGCCACGAAGAACTGCTTGCCACCGCGGCTTTCCGGCTGCCCGAAGTTACCGCGCTGTCGCGGCACTTCGGGATGGTCGCGCTCAACGCCCATGAACTGGCGCAAGCGCTGCGCGGAGCACTCTGATGCCCATCTATCTCTACCTCGATCGCCGCACCTTTATCCATCGGCTCCATCCGGCGGTGAAGATCCTGACCATTGTGGGCATCTTCTGGTCGGTCTATTGGGTCGACAATCCGATCTCGTTGCTGCCCATCGCAGTGTTGCTGTTGGCCGGCGCGCAGCTTACGCGCGCCTGGCCCAACTTCTACAGCTTGCGCTGGCTGTTCATTCTGGTCATCTTCGCCACCACGCTGACCTGGATCGTCTTCTATCGGCAGGGCAAGCCGCTGGTCCATCTGGGACCGCTGTTCGTAAGCCGCGCGTCGCTCGAATACGGCTTCGGGCGCGGCATCAAGCTGGCGGAACTGCTGGCGACGTCGGTACTGTTTTTGTCCACCACCAAGGTGGAGGAATTCGCCTTCGGGCTGGCCGAGATGGGAGTGCCCTACCGGGTCGGATTTGCGATCACGCTGGCGTTTCGCCTGGTGCCGCTGTTTATCGACTCGGCGCTGACCGTGGTGCAGGCGCAGCGCCTGCGCGGTTACGACTTTGACAGCGGCAGCCTGATGACCCGCGTCAGGCGCTACGTTCCGGTCACGGTGCCGGTGTTCATGGGCGCGCTGCGCAAGGCGAACAATATGGCGATGGCGCTGGAGGCGCGCGGATTCGGCTACAGCGCGCGCCCCACCAGCTATGTCCATTACGAGATGCGTACCGTTGACGTCATGATGCTGTTGGGCGTGATCGTGCTGGCAGTCGCCTATTTCCTAATCTATTATTCGGGCTACGGCGCGATCGCCCCCCGCTGAGTCGTGAAAGGCGCAAAATTGGATGCGAAGGCTGCAATTCCCAGGGACGGCTGGTTCGCATCGGTAACTCGCCTGCTTAATGGCTTTTTTGGCACCGGTTGGGACGAGCTGGCCGCCGACAGCGGTGAAGCGGAGGATTTCGACCCCCTGATTTACTCGTTGTGGCGGGGAATGGTGCCGCCCCGGCCCCTGTGGGAAGTGCCGGGCGATCCGTTCGTGCACTTTGTCAGGTGGGCCTTTGAGTATCGAGCCTACCTGCCGCTGTTGTGCGGCCTGGCCCGCGACTCCGTCGTGCTGGAGTTAGGATGCTCCTTCGGGCGCACCATGCTGGGCTTGATTGGCTACCTGAAAGCGCCCGGCCGGTACGAAGGCTTTGACGCCATCGCGGCGCGGATCGAATTTGCACAAAAACACATCCATTCGGTTTATAACGAATTCAATTTTACCTTCGCCAACGTGTATAACGCCCGGTACAACGCATCGCCCGGCGCGATAGCGCCCGAGCGGTTTCGCTTTCCCTACGCGGACAACACCTTCGATGTAGCCTATGCCGCCTCCCTGTTCACCCATCTGCTGCCCTCCGCCGTGGAGAATTATTTCCGGGAAACGCGCCGCACCTTGAAAAAAGGCGCCAAATGCCTGTTCAGCTTTTTTATCCTCGATTATTACCGCGGCCCGGGCACCTCGGCCTGGGTTGGTTACGAGTTCAACCATGCGCTGCCCGGAGTTGAGGGCATAGCGATAATGGACAAGGACCTGCCCGAAAACTCGGTTGCCTATCGCAGCGAGTTGATCGCCGAAACGGCCCGTCGGTCGGGATTTTCCTTGAATCAGATCTTGCCCGGAGACTGGTCGAAAAGCGCAAAGGTTGCGGTGCATGAGCAGGACCTGGTCGTCTTGCAGGCGGTGTAGCCCGCACTCCTGCCTGTCCAGCAATGGATTTCCCTTAGGCCGGGCCGGCTGTCAGAGGCCCGACGATGACAGGGGCATCTTTTTTCCACCCCGCGCCGCCTATGGACTCAAGCGGGCATAAGCTTTACAAGCATCCAATATGTTGTTCGTGATAATCGGCCACGATGGGCCCGACGGCGCACGGCTGCGGCCGTTGGTGCGACAGGCCCATCTGGACAACCTGCGCCCGCTGGTCGAGCAGGGCAAGGTGGTGCTGGCCGGTCCCTTTACCGACGGCAGCGGCAGCCTGATCGTGATTGACGTGCAGGACGAAGCGCAGGCGCGAGCGTTTGCGAACAGCGATCCCTACGTGACCCGCGGCGTGTTTGAAACCGTCGAGGTCAAGCCGTTTCGCCGGGTCTTTCCCGACTAGATGGGGGTGAAGACGAAGAGATGAGCGGCCCGTTTGCCAGCCTTAAAGTCGTCGAGGTCGGCGAGCTGACCTCGGCGCCATACGCCGCCAAGTTGTTCGCCGACCTCGGCGCCGACGTGGTCAAGATCGAGCGTCCCGGCGCCGGCGACCGCGCCCGCCATCGCGGCCCCTATCCCAAAAACGAGCCGCATCCCGAAAAAAGCGGCCTGTTCCTCTATCTTAACGCCAACAAGCTGGGTGTGACGCTCGACATCTTCAAGCCCGAGGGCATGGAACTGCTCGAGCGTCTGGCCGCCGATGCCGACGTGCTCATTCACAACATGTCGCCGCCGGACATGGATCGCGCGGGTCTTGATTTCGAGCGCTTTAGCCGGCGCAATCCCCGCCTGGTGATGACCTCGATCACGCCCTATGGCCTGACCGGACCCTATCGCGACCGTCTGGCCGAGGAGTTGACCATCTGGTCGCAGGGCGGGCTGACCTATCTCAACGGCGCGGGCCCCGATACGCGCGAAATTCCGCCGCTGAAGGTCTTCGGCCAGCAGGCCGGCTACCAGGGCGGAATCCACGCCGCCGTGGCGACGGCGGGGGCGCTGATGGCGCAGTGGCGCGACGGCGAGGGCCAGCACATCGACGTGTCGGTGTATGAGGTCTGTGCGTCTCAGCTTGAACTGACTTATGTCTACTGGCCCTATGCCCAGCGCGTGGCCTCGCGCCTGGGTGCCAAGCCGGTCCAGCCGCTGGAAGCGCTGGAATGCAGGGACGGCCTCATCTTTCTATGCTGCGTCGAGGACCATCAATGGAAAGCCTTCGTCGAACTGATGGGACATCCGGCCTGGACCGACGAGGAGCTGTTCCGGGGGCGGGGCCGGCGCACCGCCAATTGGGACGCGGCGCGGCTGTTCGTGCAGGAATGGCTTAACGAACAGACGGTTCAGGATCTCTACCATAAGGCGCAGGCGAAGCGGATTCCGTTCGCCCCGGTGTCGACGATGGGCGACCTGCTCAATTCCGACCATCTCAAGGCGCGCGGCTTTTTCGTCGAGATCGACCATCCCCAGGCCGGCGCCTACAAGTATCCGGGGCCGCCGTTCAAGATGAGCCGGACGCCGTGGCAACTGCGCCGTCCCGCACCCGCGCTGGGCCAGCATAACCGCGAAATCTTCGGCGGCCGGCTCAAGCTGTCGGACGCAGAGATGGCGCAACTAAAACACAAAGGCGTGATCTAGCATGGCTGCACCTCCTCTAGCTGGCATCCGTGTCGCGGACTTCACCTGGGTGTGGGCCGGGCCATACTGCACGCTGCAGCTCGGCTACATGGGCGCCGAGGTGATTCGCGTCGAAACCCGCAACCGCCTGTGTGTGACCCGGCACATGACGCCGATGGCGGACGGCAAGGCGGGCCCCAACCGCTCGGGTTACTTCAACCAGTACAACCAGAACAAAAAGTCGGTTTCCATCAACCTGCAGTCCGCCGAGGGACGCGCCGTCGCGCAGCGCCTGGCGCTAGCCAGCGACGTGGTGACCAACAACTTCGCCGCCGGCGTCATGGAGCGTCTGGGGCTGGGATACGAGGAACTGCGCAAGGCCAAACCCGATATCATCATGATCACCATGTCCGGCTTCGGCGAAACCGGACCGCTGCGCGAGTACGTGGCCTACGGCCCCGCGCAGGTGCCGCTGTCGGGACTTTCGGCGCTGACCGGCTACAAGGGCGGTCCGCCGCTGCATGCCGGCTTCAGCTACGGCGACCCCAACGGCGGTATCCACGGTGCATTCGCGGTGCTGGCCGCGCTCTACCATCGCGCGCGCACCGGCGAAGGGCAGTACATCGACCTGAGCCAGTGGGAGACGTCGGTGGCGATGGTGGCCGAGGGGGTGGTCGAGTACCAGATGACGGGGCAGGAACCGGAGCGGATGGGCAACCGCGACCATTGGATGGCGCCGCATGGCCTGTTCCGATGCAAGGACATGGCGGAAAAGATCGCCGGCCGCTCAATCGACATGTGGGTTTCGATCGCGGTTGCCAACGACGATCAATGGCGCCGGCTGGCCGCTGCTATCGGCCATCCGCAACTGGCTGACGATGCGCGCTTCGCCACGCTGCAAGCCCGCAAGCACAACGAAGACGAACTTGAAGCGATAATCACGCAATGGACTTCGCAGCGCTTCGCCCGCGAGGCTGAGCAAGCCCTGCAGAGGGCCGGAGTTCCGGCGGCGATTGCCTCGACCAACAAGGACTTGTTCGAGGACCCACACCTCAATCAGCGCGGATTCTTCGTCGAAAAGGAGCATCCAGAGGTGGGTGTCCGCAAGCATCTGGGGCCGCCGTGGCGGATGAGCCGCACTCCCAGCGGTGTGGAGCGGGCGGCGCCGATCCTGGGACAGGATACCGACGACGTATTAACCACGGTGCTCGGTTACACGGCCGCGGAGGTGGCGAAATTGCGCGAAGCGGGCGCATTGACCTGAGCGGGCGCTTTCCACCCCCGCCCCTAAGGTTCTACAATTGAGTCCGTGACCATCCAACGCGAAGTGTTTGCCGGCCGCCGCACGCGCTTCATGGCCGCGCTCGCGGGCGGTGTGGCGGTTATCCCCAGCGCGCCGATTTCGGTGCGCTCCAACGACGTCGAATACATCTACCGCCAGGACAATGACTTCTACTACCTGACGGGATTTGCCGAGCCTGAATCGGTAGCGGTCTTCGCTCCGGGCAACAAGGACGGTGAATTCATTCTGTTCGTGCGGCCGCGCGACCGCGAGCGCGAGGTGTGGACCGGCAAACGCGCGGGGGTCGAGGGCGCGGTCGCCGATTTCGGCGCCGACCGCGCCTACAAGATCGACGAACTTGACCGCGTGCTGCCCGAAATCCTCTCGCGCGTGGAGAACATCTACTATCCGCTGGGCAACAACGAGCCGATGAACACGCGGATGGTGGGATGGTTGCGGCAATGCCAGGCGATGCGTCCGCGCAGCGGCGCGGGGGCCAATTCGCTGCTCGACCCGCGCGAGATTCTGCATGAGATGCGGCTGTTCAAGCAGCCGCAAGAGCTTGAGCTGATGCGCCGCGCGATTACCATCTCCGAGCAGGCCCATCGGCGTGCGATGCTTAAAGCGCGCGGCGGCAAGCGCGAATGGGAGGTGGAGGCGGTGATCGAGTACGCCTTCCGCTCCCAGGGCGCGGCGGGACCCTCGTATCCGTCGATCGTGGCCAGCGGCCCCAACGCCACCATCCTGCATTACATCAGCAACGACCGCGAAATGCGCCAGGGCGAATTGCTGCTGATCGACGCCGGCTGCGAGTACGATTTCTACGCCTCCGACATCACCCGCACCTTCCCCATCGGCGCCCGATTCAACCCCGTTCAGCGCGACCTTTACCAGTTGGTGCTCGATGCGCAGCTTAAGGGAATCGAAATCGTGCGCCCCGGAATCAGCATCGACGACGTGCACGACGCGGCGCTCAGGGTGCTGGTGGAGGGGATGCGCTCGCTCAAGCTGCTGCAAGGCAGCACCGAGGAGATTATCGCCAGCGCCTCATACCGCCGCTTCTACATGCATCGCACCAGTCATTGGCTGGGGATGGACGTGCACGACGTCGGCCATTACCGCAAAGACGGCAAGCCTCGCCTGCTCGAACCCAACATGGTGCTGACCTGCGAGCCGGGCATTTACATCGCATCCGACGACGAGGAAGCCCCGGCCGAAATGCGCGGTATCGGCATCCGCATCGAGGACGATGTCCTGGTGACGCCGCACGGACACGAGGTTATGTCGGCTGCCGTGCCCAAGCAGATCACCGATATCGAAGCGCTGACCACCGCGTGATTGTTCCGCCCCGTCTCCCACCTTCATCACACGGCAGAGGCATCGACCGCGAACCGCGATACAGTCAGGTTACCAACGGCGCCGTCTCTGCTCGGGGCCCAATCCTCACTTCTGCCGCCGCCCCACCACCAGCCGCGTTTCCTCCTCCGCGCTCTGCGGATTGGCGTAACCGGTCATGTCCATGATCTCGCTCAGATGATCGCGGATCGCTTCGGGAGTCAGCTCCGCTTTCGACGCGGCGCGCCATCCCGGCGCCAGCGCGATAATCGTGCGTGCCACTGTCCCGCCGCCGCAGGCGAACATCTCGTGATTGAGGCTGCACTGCTCCGATGACAGGTAGACGACCAGCGGTGAGATGAACTCGGGGCTGAGCTTGTCGACGTTGCGCGGCGCGACCATAGCCTCGGTCATGCGCGTGTACGCGTTGGGCAGGATGACGTTGGACAGCACGTTGTAAGGCGCGCCGGTATGCGCCATCACGAAGGCCAACCCCATGATGCCCGCCTTGGCCGCACCATAGGCCACGCCGTCGGCGCCGCCGCGCAGCCCTCCAGAGGAGGACGTGAAGACAAAGCGCCCGTAGCGCTTTTTTTGCATGATCGGAAACGCCGCCTGGCACATGTAGAACGAACCGCTCAGATGCACGGCGAGATTGGCGGCGAAGTCCTCCGGGGTATGCTCCATGAACTTCTTGAAGCGGATAATCCCGGCGTTGTTGACGACGATGTCCACCGTGCCAAAGGCGTCCACCGCGGTCTGCACAATTGCGCGGGCGCCTTCGGGCGTGGCGACCGAATCGTAATTGGCCACCGCCTCACCGCCCACCGCCCTGATTTCGTCAACCACGTGGTCGGCGGCCGACTTGTCGGCCCCGCTGCCGTCCACGTGTCCTCCCAGGTCATTGACCACGACTTTGGCGCCCCGCGCCGCCATCGCCAGCGCGTGCGAACGGCCCAGTCCGGCGCCCGCGCCCGTGATAATCGCCACCCGATGATCCAGCCGGATTTCACTCGCCATGATTGCTTCCCTGACGCGCCCGCGTCAGGCCTCAGGCGCTTTTTTAGCCCACCTTGAGCGGCGGGAAAAGGCCGCCGGCAGGTGCTTGGCGGCTTCGTGCTGCGCGTGATAACAGTTCCACGCAGTTATCATCGACGCGCGGCCGGACGGTGATTACCGGCAAGGAGACGACGAGATTCATGAAGACCACCGAACAATTGGTGCAGGAACTGCTTGACCGCGAAGCGATCCGCGATCTGCCCAAGCGCTATTGCCACTGCGTATGGACCGGCGATCTGGACGGAATCGTCAGCTTGTTCACCGACGACGGCTGTATGATCATGCAAACCCGCAAAGGTCCGCAAACCACCGCCGGACGCGAGGCGCTGCGCAAGACGTTTGCCCGCGTGGTCGACGAGCTGGGCCCCCGGCCTTACATTCATAATCACGTCATCGCGCTCAAGGACGCCACCCACGCCAGCGGCACCTGTTACGTCGAGCTGCGCGATTCAAAAAACGACATGCGATGGCTCGGCACGGGCTTTTACAACGACGAGTACGTCAAAGTCGGCGGCCAATGGAAATTCAAGTCGCGCGACGTCACCCTGGTCAGGATGGAACGCCAGGCTGCTCAGCAGCGCTGAGCGCGGCGGCGGTACTGCGGAAGGACCAGGGCGCGCGGCGATGCGCGGCGCGCGCTCCGAGCTCTTGATATAATAATCGCGCTGGCGGCTTATTGAGTAGCTATGTCCATGCGCATCGAGGATTACGCCATTATCGGAAACATGCGCACGGCGGCCTTGGTGGGCAAAAACGGCTCCATCGACTGGCTGTGCGTGCCGCGCTTCGATTCCGGAGCATGTTTCGCGGCTTTGCTGGGCTGCGCTGAAAACGGGCGCTGGATGATTGCGCCGCAGGGTCATGCCTATCGCACCAGCCGCCGCTATCGCAGCGATACACTGGTCTTGGAAACCGAGTTCACGACTGAAAGTGGGACCGCCACGCTGGTGGACTTCATGCCCATCGCCGAGCGGCGCAACCAGGTCGACCTAGTCAGAATCGTCAGCGGCAAACGTGGTTGGGTGCCGATGGCGATGGAACTGCTGATCAGATTCGATTACGGCCACATCGTGCCATGGGTGCGGCGGCGCGGCTACGGGCTTAACGCAATTGCCGGTCCCGACGCCGTCTCGGTGCGCATCCCGGTGCCCTTTCACAGCCGCGATTTCACCACCCGCGCCGAATTCATCGTCAAAGAGGGCCAGTCGCTGCCCTTTGTGATGACCTGGTACCCTTCCAATGAGCCGCCGCCCCGCACCAAGCTGGCGCAGCGGATGCTTGCCTCGACCGAATCGTGGTGGCGGCAGTGGATGTCGCGATGCACCGTCGAGGGCGAATGGAGCGAGCCGGTCAAGCGCTCGCTGATCACGCTCAAGGCGCTGATCTATGCTCCTACCGGCGGAATCGTCGCCGCCCCGACCACCTCGCTGCCCGAACTGCCCGGCGGGCCGCGCAACTGGGACTACCGGTTCTGCTGGCTGCGCGATGCCACCTTCACCCTCTACGCGCTGTTAATGTGCGGCTACAAGGAGGAGGCGCGCGCATGGCGCGAATGGCTGCTCCGGGCGGTCGCCGGCCGGCCCCAGGAACTGCAGATCATGTACGGCATTTCCGGGGAGCGCCGACTGTGGGAGTTTGAGGTCCCTTGGCTTGAAGGCTACGAACATAGCCGCCCGGTGCGGCTAGGCAATGCCGCTCACGAGCAGTTGCAGCTCGACGTCTATGGCGAGGTGATGGACACGCTGTACGCCGCCCGCAAACTGGGATTTCCCCACGACGGCGAGGCCTGGAAGCTGCAGGAAGCCCTGATGGATTTCCTGGAGTCGGAATGGGACCAGCCCGACAACGGGATCTGGGAGGTGCGCGGCCCGCGTCGCCATTTCACCCACTCAAAAGTGATGGCGTGGGTCGCAGTCGATCGCGCGGTGCGGATGGTGGAACGGTTTGAACCCGAAGGTCCGGTAGAAAGATGGCGCGCGCTCAGGGCCAGGATCCACGACGACGTATGCCGGCACGGATTCAACCCCGCACGCAATGCGTTCGTCCAATATTACGGCAGCAAGGAGCTTGACGCCGCCTTGCTGATGATTCCACTGGTTGGCTTCCTGCCGGCCACCGATCCGCGCGTCGTGGGGACGGTCGAGGCAATCCGGCATGAGTTGATGTCGGACGGACTGGTGCGGCGCTATTCGACACAGATCGGTGTGGACGGTTTACCGGCCGGAGAGGGCGCCTTTTTGCCCTGCACCTTCTGGCTGGCGGACAACCTGGCGCTGTCGGGCAATTACGAGCAGGCGCGGGCAATCTTCCAGCGTCTGCTGTCGCTGTGCAACGACCTGGGTCTGCTCTCAGAGGAATACGATCCGGCAACCCGCCGCCAACTGGGCAACTTTCCTCAGGCGCTGTCGCACGTCAGCCTGATCAATACCGCCCACAATTTGACTGTGGTGCAGTCCCCCGCGCGCCATCGCGCCGAGTCCTGATCACAGCTCCACGGCGCTCGCCGTGCCGACCACGACTTTGGTACCGTCGGCCTTTTCGCACCACACCTCGCAATCGGCGCGCTCCCGGCGTCCTTCCGCGCGCCGACCGACGACCACACCGCGCGCCCGCAGTTGGTCCTGCGCCCACACCACGTTGACCAGGTTCAGCGCCATTCGGGCGCCGTACCAGAAACCCAGCCCAAAGCGGCGCGTCAGCATCTCGCCTATCAGGCACACCGGCAGCATCCCCTGCACTACGATGTCAGGGAAACCCAGTTCGCGGGCCTTGTCGCGATTGTTGTGATAATTGAGACCCGGCCCCGAAAACACCATGCACATTGCTTCGCTGATAACCCGCGGCGGCCCCTCGATCGGCTCGCCGCTGCCGGCGCCGATCTCGAAGACGCGGCCCGGCGCCCGCTCGCGATTCTTGTCGATTACGATCGCCTGCCCGGTGGGTTCGACCAGAAAGCTCTGATGGGCGCGGGCGCGCGAGACCAGCGCGCCGGCCGAGTCGAAGGTCAACGCTTCGTTGACGACGTACTCGCGGTTGCGTTTGAGGTATCGATCCACCACCGTGCAGCGGGTCCTGACCGTTTCACCCACCTTGAGCGGGCGGTACGACTCCCATTCGTGCCGCGCATGCAGGTTGCCGTACACGTAGGGCAGGTACCAGGCCTTGGTGCGATAGACCTCCGAATGCAGGATCAGCGCGGGCGCGATCGGATCGCCCAGCGGCGAAGGGCCGGTGTACCAGGGATTGTCGTCGCCGGTGCCGGCGATGAAGTTCTCCACAGCGTCGGAGCCAAGCGTCCACTGGTTGCCGCCCATGTCGCGGCCCACCCAGACCTCGTCGCTGCCAAACGGTTCCATCTTTGCCTCTGACCCAAAGTCAAAAAGTGCGCACAAATTCTTTCGCGTGTCTAAGTGCTTTCACACAAGTAGCGCAACAGCGTGCGCACGCCGAATCCCACCGCGCCCGGCGGCGCCAGCGGGATCGCCTTGGCACTGAACGCCACGCCCGACAGATCCAAATGCGCCCAGGACGGGCAGGCCGCGAACTCGTTGAGGAACAGCGCGCACATGATCGTGCCGGCGTTGCCGCTGGTCCCCACGTTGCGCAAATCCGCGACGTAGCTTACCAGTTCTTCGCGGTATTCGCTGACCAGCGGCAGTTCCCAAAACGGTTCGCCCGCCCATGCCCCGGCGTTGCGGATGGCCTGGACCAGCGCGCCGTCGTTGCCCAAAATCGCGGCCACCCGCGTGCCCAGCGCGGCGCGCACCGCCGCGGTCAGCGTCCCGGCGTCGATCAGATGGCGCGGCTTGAATTCGCACGCATAAGCGATCGCGTCGGCCAGCACCAGGCGGCCCTCCGCGTCGGTGTTGAGCACCTCGACCGTCTTGCCCGACCGTGTTCTGAGCACGTCGCCCGGCTTGATCGCACTGGAGCCGATCATGTTTTCCGTGCAGGGCAGATACGCCCGGACCTCGACCGGCGGAGCGAAGTGCGCGATCTGACTCATCACGCCCAGCATCACGGCGGCGCCGGTCATGTCGCGCTTTTGCTCCTCCATCGCCCCTGCAGTTTTGAGGCTCAAGCCGCCCGAATCGAAAGTGATGCCCTTTCCGACCAGCGCGATGTGGCCGTTTGGGGCAGATCGCGGCCGGTAGCGCAGTTGAATGAAGCGCGGTTCACGGGGACTGGCCTTAGCCACCCCCAGCAGTGCGCCCATTCTGAGTTCCTCGATTCCGCGCCGGTCGTGGACCTCACACTCCAGAGCATTTTCCTTCGCCAGCCAGCGTGCCCGGTCGGCAAGAAACTCCGGCGTCGCGTCCTCGGCTGGGGTGTTGATTAGATCGCGCGCAAAGTTGGTTGCCGCCGCCATCCGCCGCCCGTCTTCCATGGCGCGGCCCTTGTCGGCTCCGCCCTCATCGGCGAGGATTGCAACTTGCAGCCGTGATTCGGCATCGTCGGCCGTTCCCTTGTACTGTCTGAAGCGGTACGCGCTGAGTTCGATACCCTCGGCGACGGCGCCAATCTGCCGCGCGTCCACAGCGTGCGCACTGATCGCCACGCTGCCTGCACGCAAATGCCGCGCATTTTGAATCGCCGCCTGCCCCAGCAACCTGAACCGATGCGCCTGCGGCTGGCTACCCAGTCCGAACAGGAGCACGTTGCGCGCGGCGATCGAGCCGTAGGTCGGCAACACCATCTCGGCGCCCTCACGGCCGTCGAAGCCGCGCCGCGCGATCTCCTTGGTCGCTTCGCCCTTGAGTACCTGGTCGACAGCCTTGAGCGCCTCGCAATCGACTTGACCTTGTCTGAGGCCAAACACCACCAGGTCGGCGTCAGCGCGTGCGGCGGGTACGGTTTGCAGATTGAATTCAGCAAGCATCGTGTCAGTCGCGGGCGGCGTTGCGGGTAAGATAGCGCAAAATCTCGTCACGTTCCTGATAGGTCAGCGCAGGTACATGGTCCTGGCGCATCTTGGCCTCCATCATCTCGACCTGCACCTGCCACATCGCCGCCGACAGCGATCCCGGGTTGTAGGCGCGATGGCACTGGCCGCAGCGATTGGCATAAAGCCGGGCCGCGGCGCTGTTTTGCTCCGGAAGCGGCCGATTGCAGCCGGCGCCCGAGACTATCAGCGCCAACGCCAAGGCGGCGGCGCCTCCGGCGCGTAACGCACGGGCTTCGCGTGCCATCGCCCCCGCGCAGCGTTCAGACCGGCGTCTCATCGGTGGGCGGCGAAATCACCTGCACCATCTTGACCTGTGCCGTGTCCAGCAACCAGCGCAGCGTCTCAAGTTTGTAGGGCTTTTCGTAAAAGACGGTCCGCACTCCGGTGTTCACCAGCACCTTCATGCACTGGATACACGGGGAATGTGTGACGTAGATATCGGCTCCGGCGATGGCCGCTCCGTTTTTCGCGGCCTGGGTAATGGCGTTGATCTCGGCATGGATTGAGCGATAGCAGTTGGTCTCCAGCTCTCCGCCCGGCGCCCGCGACTCATAGATTAGGCAGCCCACGTCGGTGCAATGCGGCACTCCGGCCGGTGCTCCGTTGTAGCCGGTGGCCAGTATGTTGCGGTCGCGCACGATTACCGCGCCGACCTTGGCGCGCGGACACGTCGAGCGTTCCGCTACCTGCTGCGTGATGGTCATGAAGTATTGGTCCCAGGTCGGCCGCTTCATCCGTTCACCGCTGGCTGTCAGTTTTCGGCACCGCTCAGGTTATCACAGCGACAGCCAATGCGGATGGCGCGGTGCGTGGTGCAGCATCACGTCGTAGGTCTGCCCGCTGGGCGCTTCGGCAGGCGGTGCGAAGGAAATCGGCACCGGGATGAAGGTAATCACGAACAACACGATAGTCAGCCACGCGGCCACTCGGCGCGGCGTATCCAGCGGCGTTTCCGTGTCCATCGCGGCCGGATGGCCCAGACCGAGGAAAACCAGCAGTACCGCCCACAGCAGCCATCCGGTCCAGTACGACCATCCCAGCATCCACGGCACCACCACCATCAGAACGCAGCACAGAACGAAAAGTCGCGAGATGGCGCGATGGCTGCGCCCGAACAGCGCATAGATGACGTGACCGCCGTCGAGCTGTCCGACCGGAAGCAGATTCAAGGTCGTGACAAAAAGCCCGATCCATCCGGCAAACGCGATCGGATGCAGGTTAATCGTGACGGAGTTGGGATCAACCCCAAGTGTCCAGCGCGAAAGCCCCAGGAACAGCAGCGAATTTCCCAATTCCAGGCCGCCCGCGCCGCGCTCCAACGGCAGGATTTCGGAATAGTGCAGGCCGATTATTACCGCCGGCACCGCCAGCAGCATCCCGGCCCAGGGACCGGCGGCGCCCACATCGAACATGATTCGGCGCGACCGCGGCGGCGATTTCATCCTGATAAAGGCGCCGAAGGTCCCGATAATGAACACCGAAGGCAACGGCGCGGGAATAAAGTATGGCAGGCTCACGTTGACGTGGTTGCGGCGCGCCGTGATGTAATGGCCCAGCTCATGCAGCAGCAGGATCGCCATCAGCGGCACCGAAAACGTCAGCCCCTGCAACAGCCCGGCAGGCCGCAGCAGCGGATGGTCCACCCCGGCCATGTAGGCCCCCGCCATCGTGGTCGTCAGCAGCGTCAGCGCGAACAGGACCAGATTGGCGATGGGCTTGTGGGTGGGCGCGAGAGCTGCTTCCGGCTCATAGCTAGGCGGCGGCGCAACGTAGCGGGGAATTTCCGTGACGACTGGAGAAGTATCTTCGGTCATGGTTGAGCGCGCACCCTAATCTCCGCACCCGGTCCGGCGGCCAGTAGCTCAGCCGCATTGCCCTCGCGAACCGCTATTTCCAGCAGGTCAAAGCTTCCAAACAGCGCCAGTGGGGCATTCTTGGGCACGTCCCCGTAGGTCCGGCAAACAAGGAGCGGAACGTTGCCCTTGATCCTAACCAAAAGCGATGAGCTTGGAAAGCGAGCTTGGAAAGCTGCGATTTGCGAGCGCGACAAATTGGAGATCAGGTTGCCGTACGTATCGACGTAAACGACCTGGCCCACCAGCTCCCTTGCGTTCTCCACCGGTTCCGGCAGTGTGCAGGCTTTAATGTCCGCAATCAGCGGCCCGAGCTTGAGCAGGTCGACCCCGTTCCAAAGATGCGCGCCCACCGGCGCAAAGAGGTCGCGGCCGTGGAAGGTTGAACTTTGGCGGGGCAGAAAGTAACGCTCGACGCTGAGCTCGACGGCGCGCTTGACCCCCGCCTGCTCCGCAGCCAACCACAGCACGCCATTGTCGGGTCCAACCAGCCTCGCTCCGGCGGCGGTTTCGATTGCGATAGCGCGCCGGGGCGTTCCCACTCCGGGATCGACGACCACGACAAAGACAGTTTTGGATGGGAAAAACCGCCAGCTTTCCCGCAGGACCAGGGCCCCGGCCGCCACGCTCTGCGGCGCGACGCCGTGGGTGATATCGATGATGGGCGCGCCAGGCGCGATCGAGGCAATCACGCCGCGCATCACCCCGGCGTAATGGTCGCGGTAGCCGAAATCGGTAAGCAGCGCAATCGGCGCCGCCTGGCCGCGGGCTTTTTGGGCGCTGAGCTTTCCGGCCATAAACCAAGAATTTTCCGCATCCGTCCCCCATGCAAGCAACCAAGCCGCCGATTTGACAGCCAGAGCCTGGCCGCTTAGACTCCCAACCAATAGGGCGGGCGTAATTCAGCGGTAGAATGCCAGCTTCCCAAGCTGGACGTCACGGGTTCGACCCCCGTCGCCCGCTCCCCCGGGCGATTTCCTTTTAGTTCTTGGGCGAATTGTGATGGTTTTGAGGCGCCGGCGAGGCCCCCGGGGACTCGTCTGTCCGGCCTGTTGTGGCGCGATTGTGGCAAAATCCCGGCAGGCGCGCTTCGCCCTACGGTTGCTGCCGGGCCACGGAGTTGGCTCGAGCATCTCGTTGCCCGGCGGCTTGGATGGGAGCCGACTGGAGATGGGGGCGGGGGCCGGACGCAATTGAGCGGCCCGCGGTCGCCTTGGCCCGACGCCTTTTACCCGTGCGCTGTCCGAGGCCGGGCGTGCCAGTGGTCTATCCGAGTTCACGAGCCGTGGAGGTTCGAGGCCGGGCGCGTTGCCCCCCGCCCGGGTAACCACACGCTCTTTCGCGATTTCACCGACATGGCGGGTTACCACGCGGGCGGCCTCTGGCTGGAGGGTGCAGGGGCCGGGTTTGCTCAATCGGGTTGCGCACAAAGTCCTGGGACGAATTGATTCGATGGCGCAGTTTTTTCGTATCCGCAACTTCGAACGCTTTCAACATTACAAGGACCGCAATCCGCCCTGGATTCGGCTGTACGGTGCGCTGTGGCGCGATCGTGCCTTTTTTCGTCTGCCCGACGCCGTCAAGGCCCATCTGATTGGCCTGTTTGCCTTGGCTGCACGGCTGGATAACCGGATTCCCGACGACCCCGAATGGCTGGCACATGAGCTGTGCGCGTCGGAGCCGATCGACTTCGCGGCGCTGCTCGCCTCAGGCTTCCTGATCCCGGAGCATCCCGCTAGCGCGCCGCAACCGCCGTGCAATCGCGCCGATACGGGTTCTGTCTCTGAATCTGATCTGCTTTGCCCCAAGGCGGATGATGACGGGATCCGGCATGAGGCCCCGGATGATGCTGCCGCCATCGGCGCCGATGCCACCGCGCAATCGGACAGCGGCGCGGCAGCTTGCGATGGCAGCGGCGCGCAGGCGGCGCCGGAGCAGCGCAAGGCAAAGAGGCCGGAAACCGGGTGGCCGCCGGACTTTGCGCTGGACCATGAGATGCGGGCGTTCGCCGCGCGGCTGGGAATCGACGCCGAGGCGGAATTCGAGGCCTGGCGCGACGACTGTGCAGCGCATGATCGGCGCTACGCCGATTGGCGAGCTGCGTGGCGTGGACGCTGCCGCAACGCACTGCGCTTCGGGGCTGGCGTCGGGCAAAGAGCGCGGGCGTCGCCCGGCGGGGAAAGCGCGCTGCAGGTGGCGCTGCGGCGCCTGCGTGAGGCGAGCGAACGCGAGCGGCCGGGGAGGGCATCATGACCGAGGTTGAAAGCAAACGCATCACCACATTGCTGGCGGCCGCCTATCCGGCGTGGAAGCCGACTGAGGCGACCATGGAGCTGTACGAGCGGCTGCTGCGCCCGCTGGAGGCGGGTTTGGCCGAGGAGGCGGTGCTGCGAATTATCCGCACGCCACGCGAGTTCGCTCCGCCGGTGGGTTCGATTTGCCATCTGGCGGCGCGGCTGACGCTTAAGGGCGGGGAAGGGGAAATGAGCCCCGAGGAGGGGTGGGCCGAGGTGGCAGGTGCGATCCGCAGGCACGGTTGTTATCGCGTGCCGAGATTCAGCAGTCCGATCCTCAACCGCGTGGTGGCGGCGATGGACTGGAGGGAGTTGTGCACCAATCCCAACCTGGAAGCCACGCGCGCCCACTTCTTCCGCCTGTTCGCGGCATTGAAGGAAGGCGAGATCGCCCGGCGGGTCGAGGAGTTAAGCGGTGGCCGGCGCCATGAGCGAGTGGCTGAAGGCTGGCTGGCACGCCTGCCAAGCGCCGCTGGCGCCGACAGGTCAACCGTACCGACCGGAGTCTAAGGAGTGTGTTGCGATGACAGCAAGCATTGTGAGTCATTGGCCGATGGCCGCGGAGGTGGGGACGTTGGAAGAACATCAAGTCAGACGGGGAGGAGGATCCGTGCGCCACGGCAGTCCGGGCGCGCGGCGGCGCCGGGGGCGCCCGCGCAGGAAGGCTGCGCAATGGGATTCCAACGCGATGATGCGGGCGCTGGAGGCGCTGGCCAAGCTGGTGACGCCGCAGGTCATGCTGCCGGTGCAGCTGCGGTCGGAGCCCGAGGATCTGCCGGAATTCGGCCTGCTGCGCGCGGTGCTGGTCAATGCGATTACCGAGTACATCGATTCGTTCAAACCATCGCCCAACCTGGAGGTCGCGCAGCGCCGACGCGAGGCGCGCAAGGTGGCGGAGAGCTGGTTTGCGGGCGACCCGGGTGCGCCGATCGAGTTTGAGCTGTGCTGTTCGATGTTCGGAATGAGCGCGGATCAGATGCGCGAGAAGATTCGGCAATTAACCCGCCGACTGACCGCGCCCTGGAATTAAGCGTCGCGCGGGTCTTGGGCGCAGAGAAGGCGTGGAAAGCGAGAGACGCTCCGTGCTTTGGAGGCGAGTGCGGTCACAATGATGTAACACTGCTTCCCTTGACATTGCGATCCGGTCGTGATCACCATTGTAAGCCTCGCGGGCGATTCGGGGGCTGCAAGGGGGAATCTGGGGTTACCTTGTGCGATTGGTGATCCAGGCGGGCAGCTTGCGCATGGAAAACCCGATGGCACTTCAGTCCTGCCAATATTGAAAATTTGCTTCGAATGAATCTGGGCGGCGCGTCGTCGTGCCGTCCAAGACTGCGACCTGCGCCGGCCACGCGGGCCCGGCGCGAGGGTGTTTGGCGTGGGATGTGTTCTGCCTGCGCGTGTTGGACATGTGCGTGAGAGGGCGGTCTGCCGGGCTTTGAGGCAAGCGTCGGCGGAGATGCCCGGTTTTTTCGCATGCGCTGGAGTATTCGGACTCGGTATCGCCGATTTTTGCTGGCACAGTGACTGCTTGGAGAGGGCAGCACGCGTGAGTCCCGAATCTAAAAGGTCTTCCGGCATACACGCACCGGATCCAAGGTTGTTTGCTTCGTCAGGAGCCACTTTGCGCGCCCAGGCTCGGGCCGGAATGCCTTAGAAGATCATCTAACGGAAAGGTGGATGTAACCGCGCAGGAGTAGCGTGGAGCCTGGGCCGCATCTGACGTGCAGTAGGAAAAGCGGACAGAGTGATGGAAGCGGAAAGTCGGGGAGCGTTGTGCAGCCTGCTCGAGGCATCGGTGTGGGAATTTCCCCTGGTGCTTCAGAAATGGGTGCTGGGTCTGGGCGGCGACAGCCGCGAGGTCGAAGAGGCGGTGCTAAAGGCCTGTCAGGCGTGGACGAATCTGGCCGACCAAGCGATGGAGCGTATTTTTCAGGCGGAGGGTTTTATCGGGCTGCTTGGCGCCTCGGTCAAGCATCTGGTGCAGTGTCATCGGGTGGCGCGGGATTTCATGGAATCGCTGATGCCCGACTCAGGTGCGGTTAAGGCCGCCACCAATGGGGCGGAGGTCCGGGAGTTGAGCGAGGCGGTAGCCCGTCTGCGGCGCGAGGTGCGGGCATTGACGGCGCGAGTCAATCTGATCGATCGGCGCGACGGGGCGGGCGGCGGGACGCAGGAATCAGCGCAGCACGCCGCCAATGAGGGGGCGTAGATGGTTGCGGTAATCAACGAGCTGGGACGCTACTGGCTGGAAGGCGCTTCGCAAGCGGCCGAAGGCGTGCTCAGAACGCTGCGCGATCCGTATCCGATCGAAGACGAGCCCAGCGGCGCGACGCCATTTGAAATCGTGCATCGGAGCGAAGTCCTGAGGTTGCGCTATTACCGCGCCCGGGTTCGCATCTGCGACACGCCGCTGTTGGTGGTTTATGCACTGATCAAGCGGCCGTTTATCCTGGATCTGCTGCCCGGGCGCAGTGTGATCGAAACGCTGACGTGCTGCGGACTGGACGTCTACATGACCGACTGGATTCCGCCCCGGCGTGAGGACAGCTGGCGCGGGTTCGATGATTACGTCAACTGCGAGCTGCACGACGCGGTGCGCGCCGTGCAGCGGCGTACGGGCGCGGCGCGGATCAACGTGCTGGGCTACTGTTTCGGCGGGGTACTGGCGCTGCTGTGGACGGCACTTTACCCGGAGACGGTAAGAAGCCTGGTCACGCTGGCGACGCCGGTTGATGCGCGGGTGCCGAACAGTTTGCTGTTCGCGGCGGCGGGACGATTGTCTGAAACCGTGGCACCGTTGATCGAAATGTACGGCAATTGTCCGGGCTGGTTTATCAACGCGTGCTTCAAATCGATGGCGCCGGTACATCATGCGTTGTCCAAGTATGTCGACCTGTACAGAAACCGCAGCGGTCCGGGCTATACGGAGATGTTCCGGCTGTTCGAGCGCTGGATGGACAGCGACGTGCCGATGACCGGGGCGATTTTCCGCGAGGTCACCGAACAGCTCTTCCATCGCAACCTGCTGGTGCGTTCCGAGTTCCGGGTCGGCAGGGCGTGCGCGAAACTCAAGAACATCACCTGTCCGCTGCTCAATGTGATCGGTGAATACGACGACGTGGTGCCGCCGCGCTCCAGCGTGGGGTTGGGCCAGGCGGTGGGCAGCCGCGACTTCAGCGACGTGAGCTATCCGGCGGGTCATGTCGGCACGGCGGTGAGCGGCGGAGCGCAGCGCAAGTTGTGGCCCCAGGTTGCACAGTGGCTGGTGTCGCGCAGCCAAATTGGAACTGGCGGCTGAGCGGCCGCGCTGCGGCAGTGTAGATAGGAGAGGCCAGGTGAATCGGCATCCCACAAAATCCAGGCGCAGAGTTTCAAAGCCTGCGCAGGTTTCCTTAACTCAACGGCCAGAAGATGAAGCGATAAAAGGAGAAGAGATCATGGAAGCAGGCGAATTGGGCAGCGTGTGGACGGAGAGCGCCAAGAAGGCGGCGGAGCTTTACGTCGAGAGCAGCGAGCGGCTGGCCAAGATGCTGTTGGAACTGCATGAGCGGTCGACCAGTTGGGCCAAGGAGACGATGCTCGCGCCGCTGTTCGAAGCGCAGCGCACCGCCGGCAAGCAGATGGTGGAGAGCTCGGTGGAGATGGCGCGCAAGCTGTACGGGCTGACCAAGAGCAACGGGCTGTGAAGTTTATCGACCGGCGTCTGTGAGCGAGCGCCGGGACTGTCATGGAGCGGGCCGCGCCGTCCCGGCGCGGCCCGCTACGGCGCGGGATGGCGCGGTTGGTGCTCGCCACCCGGGCTGAGATACGGCGGTGCCAGCCGGGATGCCCACGTGTCACGCGGGGTACGGGCGGGCAGCTTCAGACGCCCGGCGCTGCCTGGGCGTTGCGGCTTTGCTGCGGTGGCTGGGGATTTCCGGACCGCGAGCGCTTTTGGTGAGCGCTGCGCTTTTGCTAAGACGCTCTGTTAGACTTATAGAGCGTCAGAGGCAAGAGCGTGCGTGTTGTACGAATTCCTTCCATTTAATGTCGGCCGTTGGACGACCCGCCGGCGTAAGACAAACGCCGCCAAGATAATGCTGATTCCCGGTTTCATGGCCGGGGACGCAAGCCTGTATCCGCTGGCGGCGGCGCTGCGCGGGATGGGGCAGCGGGTTTTCTTTGCGGGCATCTGGAGCAACGTCGATTGTCCGCGTCAGACTATCGAGCGGCTGTCGCGAGCGCTCGAGGAGGCATTCGATGTCGGCGGGGCCAAGCTGGTGCTGGTCGGACACAGCCTGGGCGGCATCTACGCCCGGGAGCTGACGCGGCGCTATCCGCAGATGGTGGAGCGGACGATTCTGCTCGGTGCGGCGATTCGTGAACCGCTTGACGCGAGCAATCCGCTGGTGCGGCTGTGGTTCATGGCGACGCGGCAGGCCCATCATGAGGGCGGCAGCTGCCTGAACCATCTGAGTTCCCTGTGCGGGACGCATCGGGAGGAGCCGATACCGGCGGAGGTTGCGCAAACGATTATCTATTCGCGCAACGACGTGGTGGTGGACTGGCGGAGCTGTATCGAATCGGGGCCCAATATCGAGGCGATAGAGGTACGCGCCGGGCACAACAGTATGCCGTTTTCACCCGAGGTGTTCGCGATTGTAGCGCAGCGCCTGCGGCGCGCCGCGATAGGGTAGATTGGACGGCGACCTCTCTTTGGCCCAGGAGCGGAATAGAAAAAGATTTCCTACCATTTTACGGACACATATGTGCGGCGTCAGGTATGTCGGCCGACGCCCTGAAGGCTTTTTGCCCGGGTCGGGCCCGTCAGTAGTCCTTATGCCATTGCAGCTTGATTTCGTTGCCATAGTTGGTTGAGGCAGAAGTGTTGAGGTTGAGGTGCGGGGTTATGTAGTACTGCACTTCGGCGCGGCGGTCGCGCATGTTGGCGGCCGATTGGGTAGCCGACACGTAGATGTTGCTGGTTATGTAGCGGCCCAGCCCTACGCCGCTGGAGCTGGCGGTGACACCCAGCGAGGACAGTCCGAGCGACTGGGCGACGGCCTGGCCGATCTGGGAGGCGGCGTACCCGCCCGCTATCGCAATCGCCTGATTCTGCAGGTCCTTCTGCTGGTTGGCGTTCAGGTCGTTGGTGGTCTTGCCGAACATCATGACCGACAGGATGTCGGCCTGCGGCAGCTCGGGTGAACTACTCAGAGTAAGCGTGGGCTTGGCGGCTGTGCCGCCCACGGTGGCGGCGACCGTATAACTGGCGACCTGACGCTGGGCGACGATCAGGAGTTCGGGATTGATTTCGTGTCCGCCTGTGAAAGTGATTTGTCCGCGGGTCAGGTCGAACTGCCGTCCCGCCACCACCAGTGTGCCGCGTACGGTGTTGATCGTGCCATAGACGATCGGCTCGCCGCCGCGCCTTTTGTGGATGTGGACTTGGCCCTCCATCTCGACGGCGATGTCGGCGGTTTTGATCCAGGTATCGCGGTCGATGACGACGTCGACGTCGATTGCGAGGTCGCGGAACACCGGGAGGGTTGCGGTTGCGCGTTGTGGACGCGGCGGCTGGGGATTTTCGGTCCACTGATGGACCACAACGATGGTTGCGTCAGGGCGCGGCGCGCTGCCTGTCACCGACAGGTCGGGACGAAAGACTCCGTAAAGGACTTCGATTCTTCCGCCGACCTGAGGCGCATTGAAGGGGCCCGCGGAGTTGAGGTGCGCCGCAACGGTAGCGTTGTACTGATGAGTCGCAATCGCGGGCCATCGGTCGAGCGCCAGGCGCAGGTCGAGATTGCCGGGGCGGCCCTCGGGCGTCAGAGTCATCGCGCCGGCACCGGTCAACGTACCATCGCCGGCCCTGGCTGACAGGCTGACGAGCCGCACTTCGCCGGCTTGTAACTGGATGTAGGCCGACCCTTCACTGAGGGCTACCTTGAGTTTAGGAGCCGTAGCATGGACGTTACTCAGACGGATGAAACCCTGCGGCTGCGGATGGGTCAGGGGGCCGCGAGCGGTGACGTCAAGGCTGAGGACGCCGTGGAGGTCCCTTAGCTGCGGATTACGAAACGCGTTGAGGACGGCGAGGTCCAGGCCGCCGGAGACAGCGCGCAGTTCCATGTCGCCGGTGGGCCTGGCTTCGAAGTCCCGCGCCCAACTCAGGTTAAAGGGCAGTGCTGCGGTTGCAGTCAGAGAATGGGCCGGGTCCTGGACCAGTTTTGCCTGGGCCTGTGCCCGGCCGTTCGCGTACGAAAATTGGACTGTAAATCCGGCTTGCGGAATACCGGCGAGATTCAACTGGCTGATTGAAGTGGACATCGTGAGCACAGGAGCGGCGGCGCTGCCGCGCACAGTGAGATCAGAGGAGGCGAGGCCGGCGAGCCTGAGCTGCGCGGGGAGCCATTGCGCGAAATCGCCCAGCCGCAGATGTTCCACGTGCATCGTCAAATCCTGCGGGCCCGAGCGCGACAGCGCGCCGTTGAGGACGACGGTCTGGTCCTGGTTGAAAGCGGCGAAGCGGCGGAGTTCGATTCTCCCGGCTTGCTGAACCAGTTGCGCGGCGGCCCTCAGTTGCCATTGCCCATGAGAGGTGGCAATGGTGAGCGTGGTCAGATCCAGGATGGTGAGGCCCGGCTTGTAGGAAATTTCAGCGCGCACCGTGGCAGTGTGCGAAGCAGGATCCTGCGCAGTGATGTCGACGTCAGCGCGAAGCGGGGTGCCCGGTCGAAGGAGAACCGAGGTGCGGAGCGATTTCAGCTCGATTCCGGCGCGCAGGCTGCTGGCCAGCAGGGTCGCCTGGCCGGCGGGCCTCAACCTGGTTCCGAGCCCACTCAGATCGTAGGCAAGCCGCGCCTGCGCGACCTGGTAGGAGCCGACTTTGAGCGCGCTGAGTTCGCCAGTTCCGGTTGTGCGCATGGCCTGCAGGCTGCCCTGAGCCAGGCCCGTCAAGTCGACGCGGCCGCTGCCGCGTTGGCCAATCAGCCCCAGCCATGGAGAAAGCTGCGCGGCCGCAATCCTGTAATTGAGCTGACCAGTGCGATGGGAGTCGAGCGCGAGAACGCCGTTTAGGTCGATGATCGTATCGGCAGCCTTGAGCGAGGCGGCGGCAATGCGCATCGTGCCGGAGGCAATTTGAGCCTCGAGCCGGCCGCTGTCGATTCGTATGGCGTGCACCGTGGAGGGTTGCAGCGTTAGCCGGACTCGCGTCCGCATCGTATTTGGTTGATAGCCGGAGCCCTCGACCGAGGCCGCCAGATTGAGATCGGCGGGAGGAATTGCGCCGAGGTTGGCGACGTTCGCCGGGCGCAGGTGGTCCAGTACGACGGTCAGATTGTAGGCAGGAACCTTTGCAATGTTGATCTGCCCCGCAATTCGGGCGCGGCCGCCGGCGCCGGCCAAGAGCGCGTTGAGGCTGGCGGTCCGGTGCTCGACGGCGGCGGCTGCCGTCAGATCGCCGAGGCTAAGCCCTTGTGCGCCAAGTCCGGCGATGTGCACGTCGATGGCGCCCTTGACGTTGGCGAGGGAAAATCCGCTGCCGGCGGCGTGGGCGGTCGCGCGCACGATACCGGCAGGCAACTGCTGCGGCATCGTGCGCTTGAACAACTCGCGCAAATTGGCATTGGCCAGTTGTGAATCGATTTTCCAGGCAAATTCCGGGCGTGCGATGTCGGCCTGCACGGCCGCCTCGAGCCGTGCGGTGCCGGCGTCGAGTGCGAGCGCGGCGTGCAGGTCGGACGCCTTGGCGCTGATGCGTATGGTGCCCGACACGTCACGGGCGAGATAGGCCCGCGGCGCGAAGAAGTCAACGTCCGCAGCCGCCAGCTTTCGCAGGTTGACCGCGGCGTCGATGTTTTTCGCGCTGAAGTCGCGCAAGGTGCCGCTGAACTCCAGGTGCGAGCGGTCGGTGCGGATGGAAAAGCGGGGAATCTCGATGGCGGCGACTTGCTGCGCTTCGTTGTATTGTGCGGCTCCCTGGGCGCGCAGGGGCGGCAGGCGTGGTCCACTGAGGGCGAACCCGATGGTATCGAGAGTGAAGGCCGCGCCCGAAGGGGCGATGTATCCGGTGCCGGCGATATTGACGCCGGTCAGATGATAAGTGACCAACGGTGCCGTGGTGACGGTGGCGCGCGCCTGCTCGATCGAGAAGCGATGCAACGCGATGGTCGAAATGGAGGGCGGCGAGGGCTGGCGTTCGGTGAACGCCGCGAGCAGGTTCCATTGGCCGTCGGGGTCGCGAGCGAGGGTCAAGTCGGGCTTGAGGACATCGATATCCGACAGCACGATTTCACCGCGCAAAGCGGGCAGAATGCGATAGCCCAGGCGCAGTTGTGGAATCGAAGCGATGGTTGCGCCGGCGTGGCGAACCTCGATGTCGTGCAGCGTCAGGCTGCCCCAGACGGAACCTTCGATGCGGCCGATGCTGATGCTGGCGCGATAGGTTTGCGTCAGGTAGCTGACGATTTGGGTGCGCAGGAAGCCGTTGAAGCGCGCGGTGCCGGTGAAGATGAGCGCCGCCGCGATGATCGTCAACATCAGGGCCAGGATTGATGCGGCGGTCCGGAGGATGGTGTGGCGCAGGCGCTTCATGGTATCGGTTCGAGAGGCTTCAGAAGTACTGGCCGATGCTGAAGTATACTTGCCATTGAGTTTGGTCGCGCGGTTTTTGGAATGGAATGCCGACGTCGATGCGGATGGGGCCGACCGGGGTGTCGTAGCTGAGCGCGGGGCCGGCGGAAAACTCGAGGTCGCTGATGGGGAAGTCGTAGGCGTGGGTGGAGAGCTGGCCGAAATCGAGGAAGACGGCGCCGGCCAATTTCTGGCACAGGGGCCGGCGCAGTTCCAGGGAGCCCTCGAGGTCGCTCAGTCCGCCGAGCGGCGTGTTGTCGGGGGTGTGCGGCCCGAGCATCCAGTAGCGCCATCCGCGCACGCTGCCTTCACCGCCGATAAAGAACCGGTAGAAGAGCGGGTAATTAATCAGCGAGCCGAAGGAGTCGCCGGTGCCCATCTTAAGGCGGGTGGCCAGCACGGTGCTCCATCCGATCGCGTGGTAGTGTTTGACCTGACCCCAGAAGCGGTAGAAATTGTAGTCGCCGCCGAAGATCGCGCCGGCCTGCGTCGCTTCGAGGTCCAGCACATAACCGCGAGTAGGGTTGAAAAGATTGTCGGTAGTATCCGATGTGAAGCCGGCCTCCGGCCCGGACACGACGCCGCTCATCCGCAGACCGCCGAGCAGGTTGATGACCTGCTGATCGACGCTGGTCAGCTTGTCGTATTCGAGGCGGTAGCCGATGAAGGCCTTGGTCTTTTCGGAAAAAGAGTAGCGGATGCTGGGCAGGAATCGGGTTCCGAACAGGGTGTAGGGCGGCACCTGCTGAATGTCCTCGCCGAAGTTGAGAATCCCGGTCGTGGCGCGGCGGTTGAACAGGTAGGGCTGGGTGAGGGTGACGCGCGCGTAGCTGTCGATGTTTGAATAGCGAAGGATGGCGGCGAGCTGGCGGCCGCCCCCCATCCAGTTCATGTCGCGCCAGGCGAAATTGGCGACGAACTGACTTTGGGTGTTATAGCCGCCGCCCACGTCGATCGAATGCCGGGGCCGTTCCCTAACCGTAAGACGAATCGGGACGATGTGCGGGTTTTTGCGGTCCAAAAGCGGAGTCAGGCGCACGACCGAGAACAGCCCCAGCTTGAGCAGGCGATCGCGCGTCTGGTCGAGCCTGGTCTGGGAGAAGGGCTCGCCGGGCGCATAGTCGAGTTCGCGGGTGATGATTTGGCGGGCGACCTCCTTGTTGCCGACGACGGTGGTCTTGCCGAACACGCCTTTGACTCCGGGCTGCACGAAATACCAGATGCGGGCGGCGTCTTCGGAGACGTTGACCTCGGCCCAGCGCTGGGTTGTGGCGTGCGCATAGCCTTCATTGCGGTAAAAGTCGCGCACCACATTTTCGGTGTCCTGGTACGCGGCGGCGTCAAAGACGCTGTGCGGCTTGACTTTCAGCCTGGCGTAAAGCGGATCCCGTAGCGGCAGCCGATGGCGGCCGACCATGATACGCACCTGCTGGACATAGACGGGGCGGTTTTCGGTGACATTGATTTCCACGGTTATCAGATCGCCTTCGACCTTCAGGTCATAATCCAAACGGGTTTGGAAATATCCCTGTGCGCGGTAGAGCAGTGCGATGCGCTTGAGGTCTTCGGCAAAGACGTCGGAGTCGAAGGCGGGACGTTTCTGCCACGCCAGGTAGAACGGGCGCGACGTGGTGGTCATGTGGGCGAGCAGGTCGCGGTCTGAGAGCGCGTGATTGCCGCTGAAGACTATGCGGTCGACAAGGTAGTTTTTGCCGGGCTTAAGCTGGTCGAGTTTGAGCGCCCACGCCGGGCTGCACAACAGCATCAGGAGGGCAGAGGCGAGGGCCAGGCGGACGTGTGACGAAAGGTCCGGCATGGATGCAATGGTTATGGGATGCCTGTCTGCGGGAACAAAGACAGGAAATTTATCACCGTTTATGCCGCATCGCCCACCGGCCTCCGCCAACTATCAAGTGTAGTTTGCCTGTCGGGGAGGAACAATCAAAAGGCCAACCGCGCCGCTTCAATGCGCCGGTGCAGCAGACCCATTGGGGCGGGCGGTCTTGCCGGTTTGCCAGATCCAGGCCAGCAGCACCAGCGGCATTACGGTTACGCCGATTGCCAGCAGCAGGCGGTAGATGTCGTTGAAGGCGAGCATCGCGGACTGCAACTGGATTTGGCCGTAGATCATCGCCAGACCCTGCTTGCGTCCGGCCAGTTGTTCGGGCAGGACGAGAAAGTGCGGTGCCCCGGGCATCCGGGCCGGCGCCATCGGCAAGCGCCAGGCTTCGAACACCGAGAAATGTTCGGCCAGACGGCTTTGATGGATCTGCTCACCGTTGACCAGCATCGTGCTGACCACGGAGACGCCGATGGCGGAGCCGACATTGCGCACCATCGAGTAGAGGCTGGCGGCGAAACCCATGCGCTCGCGTTCCACGCAGGCCAGGGTGGCGGCCGACAGCACCGGGAAGATGAAGGAGAAGCCGGTGCTGAGCATGAAGGTCGGGATGAGGATCTGCCAGTAGCCGACCTGCAGATTCCAGTGCGCCATCTGCCACAGCGCCATCCACTGAAGTCCGATGCCGAAACACATCAGGTAGCGCGTATCGAAGCCGACGCGTGCCAACTGCCCGGCCAGGAACATCGCGATCATGATTCCGATGGCGCGCGGTGCCAGTACCAGGCCGGCCTGCAAGGCGTTGTATCCCATGAATTCCTGAAGGAAGACCGGGTTGAGCAGATTGGCGGAGAACAGCGTGAAACTCATCATCACCACGAAGCTAGTGGCGAGCGTGAAGGTGGGTTTGGTGAAGATCCTCAGATCGAGGATCGGTTGGGGATGGACCAATTCCTGATAGATGAGTATCGCGAAGCAGAGGGCAGTGCCGGCGGTGGCATAGATGACCCAGGGCGAGGCGAACCAATCGGCGCGTTGGCCGCGGTCGAGCACGATTTGGAGCAGGCCCAATCCCAGCGCCAGCATCACGATTCCCCTGTAGTCGATGCGTCCGCCCTGCACGCGCGAGCGGCGCAGATAGGGCGGGTCGTGGACGAAGGCCGAGACCATCATGATGGCGAGAATTCCGATCGGGACGTTGATGTAGAAGTTCCATCGCCACGACCAGTTGTCGGTAATCCATCCGCCGACAGTGGGGCCGATAATCGGCGCCAGCGTCATGCCGATTCCCCACCAGGCCATCGCCAGCGCCTGTTCCTCGGGCGCGAAGGTTTCCATCAGGATGGCCTGCGAGGAGGGCTGCATGGCGGCGCCGGCCAGACCCTGCACGAGGCGAAAGAAGACGATTTGGTTGAGGGAGCGGGCGGCGCCGCAGGCGGCCGAGGCGAGCACGAAGCCGGTCACCGAGAGCAGGAAGTAGCGCTTGCGGCCAAAGCGCGCCGAGATCCATCCGGTCATCGGAATCATGATGCCGTTGGCGACCAGGTAGCTGGTCACCACCCAGGTAATCTCGTCGACGCTGGCGGAAAAGCTGCCCTGCATGTGGGGCAGAGCGACGTTGACGATCGAAGTGTCGAGCACCTCAAGGATGGTGCCGAGCATCACGGCGAGGACGATGAGCCACTTATAGGGATTGCCGGCTTCGAGCGAAGCAGCGGGCGGCGGGGTCCTAGCAGCGAATTTGTGTTGGGCTGCTGCGGTCCTGGGGCTGGCGCTCACGGAAGGAGGGTGGGCTCAATGTGCCATCGCGGCGGCTTCGGAGGGGGCGAGTTCGGCGCGCTCCATCCGGTTGTTGGCCCACAGCCATGACAGCAGCAGGACGGGAGTCAGGATGGTGCTCATCCAGAACAAGGTCCAGTAAATATCGTTGAGCGCGAGCATCGCGGCCTGGCGCTGCAGCTCACCGTAAACCATCGCCAGGCCGGATTTGCCGGCCGCGATGTGATCGGGAGCAAGGAAATGCGGGGCGCCGGGCATGCGGCGCGGTGCGGTTCCCATGCGCCAGGCGTCAAAAACCGAAAAATGTTCGGCCAGGTAGCTCTGATGAGTCTGCTCGTTGCGCACCAGCATCGTGCTCATGATGGAAATTCCCATCGCCGCGCCGGTGTTGCGAATCATGCTGAACAGGCTGGCGGCGAAACCCATCCGCTCGCGCTGCACGCAGGCCAGGGTGGCGGCGGACAGGGGCGGGAAAATTATGGAGAAGCCGGCGCTCATCATAATGGTGGGCCACAGCACCTGCCAGTAATCGACGCTCAAGTTCCAGGTCGCCATTTTGTAGAGAGCCCAGCATTGGAACAAAAAGCCCGCGACCCACAGGGGTTTGATAGGTAACCGGTAGCGAGCCAGTTGTCCGACCAGAAACATGGCGGCCGCGGCGCCGATCGCGCGCGGCGCCAGCACCAGGCCGGCCTGCCAGGCGGAATAATTCATGAACTCCTGCAGAAAGACGGGATTGAGCAGGTTGGTGCCGAACAGCATGAAGCTCATCAACACCAGGATAATGATGGCGATGGTGAACATGGGGATCTTCAGGATCCGCAGGTCCATGATGGGCTCGGGAAAAGTCAGTTCCCGCCACACCAGCGCCACCATCGAGACCACGATTCCGATCGCCGCCCAGGTCACCCAGGGCGAGGCGAACCAGTCGGCGCGCTGGCCGCGGTCGGACACTATTTGCAACAATCCCAGGCTGAGCGCGATGAGCACGATGCCGGGGTAATCGACGCGTCCGCCGCGGGCGCGCATCTTGCGCAGATAGGGCGGGTCATGGAGAAAGGTGGTGACCATGATGATGGCGGCGATGCCGATGGGTACGTTGATGTAAAAGTTCCATCGCCACGACCAATTGTCGGTAATCCAGCCTCCCAGTGTAGGTCCCATCACCGGCGCCACCATCATGCCGATGCCCCAAAACGCCATCGCCATCGCCTGTTCCTCGGGCGGGAAAGTTTCCATCAGGATGGCCTGCGAGGAGGGCTGCATGGCGGCACCCGACAGTCCCTGCAGGAGGCGGAAGAAGACCATCTGGTTGAGCGAGCGGGCGGCGCCGCAGGCGGCCGAAGCGAGCACGAAGCCGGTCACCGAGAGCAGGAAGTAGCGCTTGCGGCCAAAACGCGCCGAGATCCATCCGGCCATCGGAATCATAATGCCGTTGGCGACCAGGTAACTGGTGGCCACCCAGGTGATCTCGTCGACGCTGGCGGAGAAGCTGCCCTGCATGTGGGGCAGCGCGACGTTGACGATCGAAGTATCGAGGACCTCCAGGATGGTGCCGAGCATCACCGACAGCGCAATAATCCATTTGTGCGCGGAAGGCGCTTCCGCAACGAGGCTGTCGGCGGACGTCTGAACGTCGGCCGTCTGGGTTTTTGGACTGGCAACCACGCTTGAGAAGCAAGCTACGGTAGGGGCTGTGCTTAGTAAAGGACAATTGTGCGCCGGCGCACGATGCCCATCAGGGCGGCTTTGCGCTAAGCTTGGCGGGCCACCGCGCCGCCCGCATCGCAACGCCGAACGGTGCAACGGGGGTCGCTTCGTGAGCGGGAATGGTCAAGCATGTAGCGACGGTCCGGCAATGCGGATCGCGCAGGGATTTTCAAGGAGAGCGCACATGGCCCAAGAACTGGTCAAGGTGGAGCGAGCCGGTGACTATCTGACGGTGAGATTAAACCGGCCCGAGAAGGGTAACGCCATCAACCACGCGATGCTGACGGCGTTGGATGAAGCGTTTGCGGCGGCGGAAGCGGACAAGGCAATCAGGGCGCTGTTGCTTGCCGGCGAGGGCAGGCATTTCTGCGCCGGCATCGACCTGGCCGAGGGACATCGCGTGGACACGACCGAAGTGGGCGGCGGGCTCAGCCTGGAGACAGTCTTCCATCGCCTGGAGGCGCTGCCGATTCCGACGGTCGCGGTGATGCGGGGAGCGGCGCTGGCCGGCGGGCTGGAGTTGGGCTTGCACTGCGACCTGCGCGTGGCGGCCGAAAACGCCCGGCTGGGGATGCCGGTAGCGAGGGTCGGGCTGATTCCACCCTTCGACTTTACGCGAAAGCTAATCGAAGTGATCGGGGCGTCGGCCACGGCGTATCTGCTGTTTAGCGCCGAGCCGGTTGATGGCAAACGGGCGCTGGCGATGGGGCTGGTCAACGAAATCGCGCCGGAGGCGGAAGTCGAATCGGCGGGCCGGGTGTTGCTGGAGAAGATCTCGGGCAACGCGCCGCTTTCGTTGCGGACGATCAAAGCGACGCTGCGGCGCTGCATGCGCGACGCATTTTTGGCCGAGCATAAGGATCTCGACGAGATGGTGCGGGTGATCCTGAGGAGTTCGGATGCCAGGGAGGGGGCGCGCGCGTTCGTGGAAAAGCGCAAGCCGGTGTGGAAGGGCGAGTGAGGTTTTCGGCCTGTTCGCAAGGACGGTATTCGGAAATGTCTCTAGCAGGTTGCGGAAAAAAACGATTTTCCGCAACCTGCTCCCTCACTCTAGTCTCTCCCAGAGGGAGAGAAGTAAAGGAAAGCGGCCATCTTTTATCCAGGGTGCGGAACGCACGTATCTTCATGAGGGCACAAATATCCTTTTTCCGCACCCTGCTAAGTGTCATTTCCAATGAACTGAGAAATCTCAAGGTGGGGTAAGCGACCAATCATCGCTCCGCGAGCGTCGCTGATATTCATCGCCTGGCGCCAGGAATGAAACTTTGGAGAAATTCGGGGCGCGTGCCGTCATTGAGCGTTGATAGAAACTGGCGGGGGCGGGCTGCCGCCGGGTAAAATATGCGATAGTCAGTTGGGAAATGAGACTGAAAATCGGCATTATATAGAGGCCGCGGAAAGTGGGTATCCAGACGATGACGGGCTGGAAAGTCTCTATCCGGACAAGGAAAGCCTGCTGCCGCTGATCCGGGCCGACCTGGTACAGTATTGCCTGGCGATAAATCCGCGCTGGCGCCCGGCGCGCCATCTGCTGTATCTGGCCGACCGGTTGATGGCGGCGGAGCGACGCGAGCTGACGCGGCTGATAATCACGATGCCGCCGCAGCACGGCAAGTCGTGGACCACCAGTCAGCATTTTCCCGCCTGGTACCTGGGGCGCCATCCCGATCACTCCGTAATCACGGCGGCTTACAACGAGACCAAGGCGCTGGATTTCGGGCTCAGTGTCAAGGACCAGGTCAATGATCCGCTATTTGCGCTGGCGTTTCCCGAGTTCACAGTGCGGCGCGATTGCAACAGCGCGTTGAAGTTTACTACCGAGCAGGGCGGCTGTTATTTCGCGGTGGGACGGGGCGGTTCGGCTACCGGGCGGCGCGCCGACCTTTTTATCGTCGATGATCCTTACAAGGACGAGGAGGAGGTGCGCAGCGACGCGGTGCGGCGTCAGATCCGCAGTTGGTGGAGCAAGGTGATCTACACGCGCCTGGCGCCGGGTGCGATCGTGATCGTAATCCACACGCGCTGGGATGAGGACGACCTGATCGGATGGCTGCTGAGCGAGCATGCGCAGGAGGGGTGGTGCGTAATAAATTTGCCGGCGCTCGCCGAGGAGCACGACGCGCTGGGACGGGCGCCGGGAGAGCCGTTGTGGCCGGAGCGGTATTCACAGGAGGATTTGGAAAAGCGCCGGATCAACGATCCACTGGGATTTCAGGCGCTCTATCAGCAGCGGCCGGCGGGAGCGGGGGCGAGGATGTTCCGGCGCGAATGGCTGGAAGGCACCAATATGAACTGTCGTTACGACCCGCTGCGCCATCCCCCCAACCATCGCGCGATGAACAAGGTGATGCTGGTGGATCCGGCCAATTCCAAAAGCCACAGCGCCGATTACACCAGCATCTGGGTACTGGGACTGGCCGCAGATCGCAACTTTTACGTGCTCGACATGGTGCGCGATCGGCTCAGCCTGACCGAGCGCGGCGACGCGGTTTTGGAGTTGCATCGCAAATGGCAGTTCGCGCGCACGCGCAGCGTCGTGGCCTATGAGGATTACGGTCTGCAGGCCGACATCGCCTACCTCAATGACCGGATGGCACGCGAAAACTATCGCTTCGCGATCAAGGAAGTAGGCGGGCGGCTGAGCAAGCCCGATCGGATAGCGCGGCTGGTGGCGCTGTTCGAGCAGGGGCGGATTCTGTTTCCACTGGCGCTGCATCGCACCAACACCGAGGGCGTCGAGCAGGACCTGGTCCGGGTCTTTATCGAGGAGGAGTACTCCAACTACCTGGTTGGGGGCGGCGGGTGCCGCCATGATGACATGCTCGACGCGCTGAGCCGGGTCTTCGATATCGATCCGGTGTGGCCGGGCGCGGCTGCCGGGAGTGAGGATAGCGAGGAGTTGCGCCGGTGGCGCGAATTGCGCAAGGCGGGACGCAACGGCTGGATGTCGGCATGAGCACGGGGCGGCGCGGCATCGGCCGCTGCGACTCGACCTAAAGACACCGGAACAGACAGTTTGCTTTTTCAAGCGGCGTGTTATAGTTGTTTACGACTATGATTCACGCGGGATAAGCCGCACGGCTACATAGTCAAAACCAAACCACTGCGGTTGCGCTGACGAATGCCAGACCGCAACCGTTAGCTGGAACGGGGGGTAGCGCGATGCACTCCGAGGGCGATTCCCAGACCGGTCCAGGTCCGTTGCGGATAGCCAGGCTATCCGAGCTAATTAAGCCGATTAATTCAAGTGCAGGTTGGCCCTGGGAGGGGTTGACGGTTGAACTGTTCCGGCTCGACCATCCGGTGTGTGTCTGCGTGTCGGTGGACGATTATTACATCGGGCTGGTGCGGCATGGTCAAGGAAGCGTATGGCTACCGGGAGGCCGCGTCCATGGTCGCTTCAGGCCCGGACAGATGGGTATCTTCGTCCCCGGCACCGAACATGGTGCAAGCAGCAGCGACGCGGTCACGGTTGTTTCGATTTATCTTAAGCCCGCGCTGATTGCTCGGGGTGCTGGAGACGCCGATCCCGCACGGATCGAAATTGTCCCGCAGCTTGCGCTTGAAGATGCGACCTTACGCCGGCTTGCCCTGGCCTTGGAAGCGGAAGTTCAAAGTGGTTTGCCACCCAACCGTTTGTTCGGCGAATCGATGGGCATCGCGATTGCGGCCCATCTCGTGAGCCGTTACGGGGTCAAGCCGGTGCCTGAACATCCCTATCGTGGCGGAATGCCGAGATATCTGCTGCGCCAAGCCATTGAATATATGCAGAGCAATCTTGGGGCAGATTTGCGGTTGTCGGAATTGGCCGAGCAGGTGCACATGAGTCCCTGGCACTTCGGCCGAGCCTTCAAGCACAGTACCGGGTTGCCGCCCCATCGGTATTTGATGCGCGAGCGGATCGAGACGGCCAAGAGGCTGCTCAAGCAGCCGCATCCAAGCATGGAGGAAATCGCCAGGCAGCTTGGGTTTGCGGGTCGGAGCCATTTTATAACGGTATTTCACCGTCTTACGGGATATACGCCCAAACGGTTTCTGAATGAGGTTGTTAGCGGGTAACGGTGGCATAGGAGACTTTTGCGCAAATTTTTGAAAAAATTTTCAATATTTTAGAAATTCCAAGGTTTACCAGCGCTTGATTTTTTGTCAGAGATAATAGGCACGTCAAAAACCAAAAATGGCGTTCTCATCCTCAGTAATCCCGCTCGGCCTGGCCAGGCTCAAGCGCAGTTCGGGCTGGCAAGATCTGGGCAATTGGCATTGGCGGGAGAGCTTCAGCTTTGTCAGTCACGGCGTCGAAACGACGCTGCAGGTTACCGAGCCGGCGGCGCTGCTACCGATCAAGCTGCGGCTGCCGCCGGGATGGCGTGAGGCGAAGGATTCGAACGCCCAACCCGAATATTCGCTGGTGGTCGGCAATGAAATCGCGCCAGCGGGACTCGACCGGCTGCATCTGCTGTTCCGCGGCGTCTCGCTTATCGCGGCGGCCTACAAACTGGAACCGGTGCTGGGTGCCCTGGAATCGGAGCTCGATCGCCGAGTGGCGTCGCTGGCGGGGCCGGAGCGGATTTTCATCCGGGCCGGGGTCGCAGGATGGCGGGGACGTGCGATCGTCGTGTGCGGCGGGCCTCAAAGCGGCACCTCAACCCTGGTCGCGGCCCTGCTGCGCGCCGGAGCCTCCTATTACTCGGATCAATACGCGGTGCTTGATTACGACGGACGGGTGCATCCCTATGCCCGCGAGCTGTGGCTGTGCACGGGTGCTCACGTCAATCCGGTTCGCTATCGGCCCGAGGAACTGGGCGCCCGATGCGGGACTCAAGCGCTGGAAATTGGAACGGCTATATTTGCCATTTATCGGCCGGGGGCACGATCGAAGTTCGCCGCCGTGACGGCGGCTACGGCCGGCGCGGAAATGATGGGCCATGCCGTTTCGGACCGCCTGGACATGCGCGCCGCGCAAGCGGCCATCGACAAGGCATTGGCGAGGGCGTGGATTCTCAAGGGCGTGCGCGGCGAAGCACAGGAACTGGTGAACCTGCTGTTGCGGCCATCTGCCGGGCGAAGCCTTCATTGAGGGCCGGCGGCCGCCGGTCCCATCCAAGAGCTGTTCTCACGCACCCCGTCACCGCGGGTGCGCGCTCGCGGGCAGGCCAGAAACTTATCCTGCCCGTTTGTCCGTATTCCGCTCACAATCGGTTTGCGGCAGGGGCTTCTGCCTTATCTCCTCTTTGCCCGGCAGAGCGAGAGCGAGCTCTATACTTACTGCATCAAAGTGATGTTTTTTGGGTTCGGTCAAATCAACCGCGAGCGGCTGACTATTGCGTGTGGGGAAAGTCGGTATATATAATTAGTATTCACTGAAGCCACGTCGGGGCTATAGCCGATGCGCTCCCTAGGGGGGCGAGCAGGGCCGGCGGCTGCGCGACAAATCGCCGGGGTCCGATCCGCCTTCATGATCGGGCCAGCCGCTTCCGGGCTATATCGGATGCATCGAGCTCTTCATGGGCGGCGATGAGCCCAATCCTTCGGCGTTGAAGAAGGAACTGGCGGCGCCAAGCGCCGGAAGTAACTCACTTTAACCAACGGAGCGATTGGCAGTGGCTACCACTTTTTTCAATCCATCGGATCCTTCCACCAACAAGCTGTGGTCGAAGGAACTTTATCGTGAGACCCGCAAGAAGACGGTCGCGACCAAGTTCATCGGTGCGACTTCGGACTCGCTGATCCAGATCCTCGACGATACCCAGAAGCATCCGGGCGACAAGATCACCTATACGCTGCGCATGCAGCTCAACGGCGCCGGCGTGCTGGGCTTCGGGCTGCTGGAAGGCAACGAGGAGGCGATGACCTTCTATACCAACTCGTTGCTGATCGACAATCTGCGCCATGCGGTCAAGCTGCAGGGCAGCGTGTCGCAGCAGCGCGTGCCCTGGGACCTGCTCAACGAGGCGAAGATCGCGCTGTCGGATTGGTATTCGAGCCGCTACGACGTCGCGCTGCTCAACCATCTGGGCGGCAACTCGGCGCAGAGCAGTCCCAACTATACGGGCAACAATCTGCCGGTTGCGCCCGACGCGAATCATCAGATTTTCGCCGGTACCGCGACCAGCGAGGCGACGCTGACCTCGGCGATGACGTTCACCTTGTCGCTGGTGGATCAGTGCGTGGCCAAGGCCAAGACGCTGACGCCGGCGATCCGGCCGGTGCGGCTGAAGAACGGCGAATACTATGTGATGTTCCTGCATCCGTTCCAGGTGCAGGCGCTGCGCAAGTCGACCACCGCGGGCGACTGGAAGGATATCCAGTTGGCGGCGATGCAGGGCGGCCAGATCGAGGATAACCCGATCTTCACCGGCGCGCTGGGGATGTTCAACGGCGTGGTTCTGCATGAGGACGCCCGCGTGCCCTACGGCGACAACAGCCAGAACCTGCTGCATACCGACCTGGGTGCGCCGGCGGCCGGCACCACCTCGGTGGCGCGCGCGATCTTCTGCGGCGCGCAGTCGGCGGTGATCGCGTTTGGACGCAGCTACAACTGGCCGACCAAGTACAAGTGGGTCACGCAGGCCGACGATTACGAAGACCAGGTCGGCGTGGCGGTCGGTTCGGTGTGGGGGGCGACCAAATCGGTCTTCAACGGCTCGGACTTCGCCACGCTGGTGGTGAGCACCTGGGCCCAGCTCTCCTGACGAGATCGGCGCCGGGCTGAGGAGTGGGTTGCCGCGAATTGGCGCAGCCCGGCGCGCGAATCGCTTAACGGAGAACAACAGCAATCAGCAAAATCGAGGTATTCAGCAGTGCCGACACGCAAACGGGAGAAAGCGGTGGAAACGACGGTAATTTCGGGCGGCAAGGGTTCGCCGGTCAGGCGCAAGACCAAGGTGATGAGCACCGTGCAGGCCTCTGACCGCGACGCGGCAATGTGGGACATGCGCTTTGCCAAGGCGCAGATGGCCTCGGGCATCGAGACTGACAGCGTGGGCAATCCCTACGACGACGATGCGACGGGCAACAAGCGCTCGCGGTCCAGGAAGGATCGGCGGTAAACGGGACGCGGCGGCGCCGGGGCTTGCGGCTGACGGAGCGCCGGTGCCGCCGGAGGCGGCGGGAGCTGGTGGATTGGGCGAGCGGCCCGGCGGCGATGGCAGTGGAGAGCGAGGAGCGTGGCTGACACAACCCTGGCGGACATGCGGGCGCGGATCATGGATGAGCTGCAGCGCACCGATCTGGCAAGCCAGATCAACAACGCCATCACGGAGGCGGCGGACTACTTCCGGCGCGACGTATTCTTTCGCAACGACGCGCAAGACAGCTCCACCGTCACCGTGGCGGGAACCGCGGTTTACCCGGCGCCGGCCGATGTGGCGGAGATCCGGCAGTTGTCGATTACAGTGTCGAATACCAAGTATCCGTTGCGGCTGCGGAGCTGGGAGTATATCAACGCCGAGGATTCCAACGTGCTCTCCCCGGTGAGCGGACCGCCGATCGAATATGCAGTCAATTTGCTGAGCGGCGGAATGAGTATACGGCTGTTCCCGACTCCCGCCGGTGCCTATCGGCTCCAATACGACTACGTGCAGATAATTCCGGCGCCGGTACAGGACACGGACAGCAATTTCTGGACGATGGAAGGACGCGAGATGGTGCGGGCGTACGCCAAATACCTGCTGCGGATGACGGTGCTCAACGACCCGCCGTCGGCGCAGGTCGACCTGGCGCTGGCCGATCAGTACTTGCGCAAGCTCAAGCAGGAGACGGGAGCGAAGAAATTCACGGGGCGGTTGCGGGCGCATTGGTGATGGCGACGCTGAGCGTGACATTCGATCGGGGCTTCGCGCCCGACCTGGATCCGGCGACGGCGGGAATTTTCGTGGACTGCGATCAGATGTTTCCCTCCGCCGCCGGCTACCGCCCGTTGCGGCTGCTGCAACTTGAAAGCAGCGGCGGCCCGCTACCGACGGCGCCCTGTTACGGGGCGTTTTTCGAGCAGGATGCGATTGACGCCGGACGCGCAATTTTCCTGGCCTCGGCCGCCAAGCTGTACACCTACAATATCGTCAACGGCACCTTCAATGACGTATCGGGCGGCCAGACCTTCAACGGGCCGGCCAATCCCGCCGGCTATCGCAGCCCGCGCTGGCGGTGGACGATGTTCGGCGGCGATCTGATCGTGCTCAACCCAGCCGACCCGCCGCAGGTACTCAGAGCTCCGGCTTACAATGCGGCGGTGGCGCTGGCCGGCAATCCGCCGCGCGGCTCGATCGTGGAGGCGGTGGGCGACTTTGTCTTCATCTTCGACGCGGCGGGCAACGACTGGAATTGCTGCGGAATCGGCAACGACAGCGCCTGGACTCCGGACATCGGCACGCAGGCCGCCAATGGCACGCTGGGCGACACGCCGGGGCCGATTGTAGCGGCGCACGCGCTGGGCGCCAATCTGCTGGTGTACAAGCAGCGCGCCACGTACCTGGCCACCTATCTCGGACCGCCGGTTATTTGGAGCTTCGCGCTGCTGGCCGACGACGCCGGCGCGATTTGCGATGAGGCGGTAGTGCCCTACGGCGGGCTCCATGTGGTTATGGGGTTTGAGAATTTCTACACCTGCGACGGCAGCCCGCCGCGGGTGCTGAACAGCCCGCTGCGGCGCTGGTTTTACGAAACCAGCCTGGACCGCAATTACGCCACCCGAGTCTGGGGGGTGTGGGACAAGCTGCACAATTTGATCGTGTGGTTCTACCCCTCGGTTAGGGCCGATCCGCCGGGGGCGCTGGATCGCTACATCTGCTGGCATCCCGAAACCAACCGCTGGATGACGGGTAAGATTGCGAACAACGTTGAAGCGGTGGTCACACCATTTGCACCCATCACGCCGCAGGGAGCGATCAGCTACGCGGCGTCGGCAGTATTCGGCATGGCGCTGATACTTGGCGATCACAATCTATACAGCTTTTCGGGCCCGCCCGCAGTGGCATACGTAACCACCGGCGATATCGGGGATCCGATGCGCTATACGCTGATGCGTACGGTACGCCCCAAGTTCAAAATCTATCCGGCAAATAACGCCGCGGTTGCAATCCCGCTTTACCGTTACAACCTGGGCGATACGCAGTTTGCGGGTCCCGAGTCGCAGCTTACCCGCTACGGCGCTTTCCCGATGCGCCAGGCGGCCCGCTATCACGCGGTGCAGATCAGGACCGCGGCCGACTGCGAGATCGTGGGCATGGACGTGGACTGGGAGCCGCAGGGGACGCGCTGATGCCGCAACGGGTGCCATCCTTGCAGCTGCCGCTGCCGCGCAGCGAGCCCGCGCGCGAAGCCCATCGCCAACTGATGTTGTGGGCGACCCAGATGGTCAGCGTACTCAACTCGCTGAGCGCCGATCCGGGGCTTAAGGACAGCGGCAATCCCGGTTCGGCGGCGACCACTATTTCGTTTGCGGGGTCCGACGCGGCGATCGACATATCGGCGGTAATGCATTTGGTGCGGGGCGGAACCTCGCTGGCGACGATCCATCCGCCGCGCGGATTTACCGGCGCCTTTTTTCTAATCGCGGCCAATCCATTTACGCTCAACAGCAACGGCAACGTCGTGGTGCCGGGTGGCAGCACCGGGCTACAGACCGGCGAGATGGTCCCGATGGTGTTCGACGGAAAGAGCTGGTACGTGAGCGTGCCGATCTCATCCGGGTTCGTCATCCACGTCAAGATAATCACTTACGCCGATTCGCCCTACACAGTTGCGCCCGATGACGACGTCATCATTGCGTCAGCCGGGACGGCGGCGGATACGATTGTGCGTTTACCTCAGGCGACCGGCTCGGCGCGGCTGCTCGATATCAAAAAAGTCGACGCCAACCCGTATAGCATCGGGCTGCTGGCCGCCGGAAGCGACACCATCGACGATGCCCTGGGTCAGTTGGATATTCTCGCTCGCTATACATCATACACAATCATCGATTACGCACCCGGCAAATGGGCAATTCTATGACGAGGTATCTGCGCATCGCCGCGACCGCGGCCCTGATGGCGGCACTGGCCGCCGTGACGCTCGGGACATACACGCCCCCACCGCCGCCAGCGCCGCATTTCTTTGATTATTTCGGCGACGGTTCGGAGCCTGATCCCGAGGTGTCGGGAACGGTGACGCTTGGCGGTGAACACAGCTACGCGAGTTTTACGGTGCAGGCGGGCGGGACTGTAAATATAGTTGAAAACTTCAGTCAGCCTCCCTCTTCCTCATTGGTAGTCAGATCGCCCGGAACGTGCACAATCGCCGGTACCATCAACGGAAGAGGAGCGGCGAATCCGGTTTACACCATCGGTGGGACCGGCGGCGGCGGGGGCGGCAATCCCGGCGCAGCCGGGCTGGCGGCGCTGGGCGTGATATCGCCGAGCCTGGATTTCAGCGGCGGCGGGGGCGGCGCGGCGGGGAATCCGGGCGGCGCGGGACAGGACGGCACGGCGCTGAACGAGGCGCTGCGGACTTTCGTGCTGGACGAAATGAGCGCCGTGGTGGACAGCTCGGGCGGGATGCCGGGCGGCGCGGGTGCGGGCGCGGCCAATCCCTTTGACTGTCACAACGCTCAACCCGGCAACGGTGGATGCGGTGGCGGGGGAGTGGTGCTGGTGTGCAGGGAAATCGACTTTCAGGCAACCGCTATCGTCGATCTGCGCGGCCAGGACGGCTTTGCGGGAGCGTCGGGCCCGGGCGCAGGGGCGGGGGGCGGTGGCGGAGGCGGCGGCGGCTACTTCTTTACTTACGCGATTGCTTACATCCACAGCCCGGCCAACAGCGGAAGCGTGCGATTGGAGGGCGGAGCGGGGGGAGCCGGCGGCGACGGCACCGCCGGCTCAGGTGGCAGAGGTTCGCCGGGATGGTCGCGGTATTTTTAGGCGAGGTCGAGCGACGCGGCGCTGCAAATAGTCAGTTCAGTCGGCGCTTGTTGCGGAGGTGATATATGGCGCGCAAGAATCTTCAGTTCGATCCAGGCGAGCTGCCCAATAACTACAACAGCGGCGCCGCGCTGGTCAGCGGCGGGGTAATCGTCAACGATGGGCCGGCGCGGCTTTACAAGTTAACCGTTACCAGCCAGGACAGCTCCGACCAGTTCATCATGCTGTTTGACGCGGCGGCGGTCCCGGCCAACGGGGCGGCGCCGGTGGCCGTCTTCAAGGTTGCGGCCGGCTCCACCGCGGCTATCGATTACGGGTGGCGCGGCAAGGCGTTTGAGAACGGAATCTGCTGGTCCAACAGTACCACGCTGCCGAATCTCACCGCCGGCCTGGCGAATTGCTACGCGGAAGCCAACTGGCACTGAGGCCAACAGCGGCGTGCCGCGAGCGAAAGCGAGGTGGGGTGATGATAGTGGTCGAAGAGGCGGACGATGGGATGGACGTTGACGCAGGTAAATCCCGCCCAACTGCATTCCTGGTGGCCGCTGGTCAGGCCCGGCCTGGAGCAGGTGCGCAGGAAGGCCAAGGCTTGCTGGCTGTGCGAGGACATCTACACGGCGGTGCGCAGCGGCGGGGCCACGATGCATGTGGGTTACATCGATCAGCGCTATGCCGGTGTGCTGGTGCTCACCATCAATACGGACCCGTTTACGGCGGAGCGCAGCCTGTTGATCTGGGCCGCCTATACCTGTCATCCGCTGGCACTGGGACTGGGCCTGGCCGAGGTCAAGGCGATGGCAGCGCGGGCGGGATTGCGCAAGCTGGTGTTTCATTCGCCGCGGCGGGGATGGAGCCGGCGGCTTGCGGCTGAAGGATTTGAAATCAGCGAAATGAAGTTTGAGAGGATGCTGTAATGGGAAGCGGAGGCGGTCCGTCAAATACCACGGTAACCAATCAGGTCCAACTGCCGCTGTGGGCGCAGCCCTACGCGTTGGAGTTTCTGAGCGACGTCGGGAACTATGTCAACCAGGGGTTGGCACAGGGCTACCCGTTCCCGCCCGAGCAGCTCTACGGGTTCACGCCCGCCCAGGTAGCCGGGATGAATCTGGGCGAGCAGAGTGCGCTGTCGGGCGCGGCGGGACTGCTCAATCCGACGCTGGCCAACGTGTCGGCGACGCAAGCGGGCAAGTACCTGCTGCCGCAAAGCAATCCGTTTTTGCAGCAGACATTCAACGCCGCGGCGGCGCCAGTGGTGCAGCAATTCCGCAACGCCACCGAGCCGGGGATCCAGGCGGAATTTGAGCGCGCGGGTAGTTTCGGCGGTTCGGCGCAAAATCAGGCGGAATCGATCGCGCAGCAAAACCTGGGCAACACGCTGCAGAATCTGGCCACCAACATCTATGGTGCCAACTACGAAACGGAGCGGCAGAATCAGATCCGCCAGCAGGGTTTGGTGCCCGGGTTGCTGCAGGCCAGCTTCGCGCCGGCCAGCGAGCTGATGAACATCGGCGGGATGCAGCAGCAGTTCGGTCAGCAGGTGCTCGACACGGCGCTGCAGAATCTTGAAAACCAATACAACTTTCCCTTCCAGCTCCTGGCGCAGTTGGGTGCTGCGCTGCCCACCGCGGTGGGCGGCGCTTATACCTCGCAGCAAACGGGCCCCAACCCCAATGCGATCGATCCCTTCAGCAGCGGTCTGGCGGGGGCTCTGGGCCTGGGCGGTTTGTTGGGGCTGAGCGGCGGCGGCCTGGGCGGCGGCATCAGCGCGCTGCTGGGCGGTCTGGGCGCGCTGCTGCCTTTTTAGCGGGAGGATGAAGCATGGCCTATTTACCCTCGGGAATTGGAATGACCGGAGCCGGCAGCCTGGCGCCGGGTATGACGTTGCCACCCAACGTCAAACTGCCGCCGGGACTCACGTTGCCGCCCATCAACCTGCCGCCCCGGATGTCCGGCCCAGGCGGTCCCAGCGCGGGGCCCGGCCCGGCGCCGCAGCCGAATCCGGGGCCGCGTTCCTATGCGCCTTTCGATGTCACACCGCAGTTGCTTCAGACCTTTGGAATCAGCAGTGCATTCAACCCGCTGACCGTGTTCGATCTGATGAACCAGGGGGGGACGCCGTTTGTGTCGCCGTTCGCGGGCAGCGGGCTGTTGGGCTATCCACGAACCCTGCCGGGTGCGGGCCTGTCGGGCGGCGCCGGACTGTCGGCGGCGGCCGGTCCGGCCGTAAGCGGAACGCTGTCGCGCGTACCGCTGCCGCAAAGCGGCGGAAAAGGCGCCATGATGTAGTGGCAGGTTTTGTTACCGAATGTATGGAGCCGGAACCAAGATGAATCCAGGTATCGATGCGATTACGCGCCTGCTGATGGAGGAATTGCCGGGATTGGCTGGAGCGCTCCAGCCGCTGGGTGCCGGCGCGCTGAGCCTGAGCGAGGCGGCGCGCCAGCAGCGCGATCAGAGCCTGGCCAATGCGATGCTTGCCGCGGCTTCGGGGCTGCTCACGCCGAGCCCCAACCGCTATCCGCTGGGGCCGCTGCACCGGTTGGGCGCGGGGCTGGGTGCCGCCTTGCAGGCTTACGGCCAAGGCGCGGCGCAGGCGCCGGTGCTCGACACGCTGGCGATGCGGGGTCAGGGCGGCCAACCGCGCAGCAGCGCGAGGAGCGGTGCACTTGCGCCGGCACCGGTACGCGTGCCGCCTGTATCATCGGCGGCGAAATTGGCGGCGGTTGCGTCCGCTGTCTCTGACCGGCGCGTGGGACCGGCATCGCGGGCTGGCGCAGCACGCAAGGGCGCATCAGTCGGCCCCATGCTGCGCAAGTTCAGCGGCACGCCGGCGCGCCTGCTTGAGCATCCTGCAGTCCTGCCCGGCGGATGGGAGCTTTACGGCTACGAGCAAGACAGCGGCCGGCCGATTTACATCGGCCCGGACCGGGAGCTGGGCGTTTACGCATGACGGCGCGTCAGAATCGACGCAGATCCAGGGCGGCAGCGCGAGCGTCGCGGCGCGTTTGAGCCGATTTGAACAAATCGGCTCGTTCGGGCTGTATGCCAATATATTTTGGCTTGCACGGTGAATTAGTCAGTCAATCCCGGTATGTAGTAAAATAGTCAATACCGGGGTTCATACACGCCGGCAAAATCTACTACCAGAGACCGGTCTTTTGCGCTTCGCTTCGGCATTTTCCGAACTCCGGGGGCGCGCGGCGACGGTGTCAAGGCGCTGGCACGGCCCAAGCTGAGGCCGGCATGAAGGGGACAGCTATGCGGTGGTTGTGGACAAGGGTGGCGGTGGCTGCGGTTTTGGCGGCGCTGACGGTATCGGGTGCGGGCGGGGCGGTCAATCTGTGCACGCTTACCGGCAATCTCACTCTGATTGACGGCCAGGCGGGTGCCAACGCCCAGGTGTTCTTCCAGACGGTTTCAACCCAGTCATTCGGCGGCACGGTAATCCCGCCGTCTTCCTTCTCCGTGTTCACCGACGCGCAAGGGAATCTGCCCCCCGGAGTCACGGTGCCGCAGGGCGCGATTGTGCAGGTGACGGTGGGAAGCAGCCAGCCGGTGCAAATTCAAATTCCGCTGGCGGCCACTGCGGACCTCGCCACGCTGATTCTGGCCAACAACGATCCGCCCTCGGTGGTCTCCGCGCTCTCGGTGGGCGCGGGGGGCGACTACGGGCTGACCGTGACCAATCCGGGCACGGGCGCGATTGGTACGGCGGTGCTGCAGCCGGGCAAGGTGAGCGCGATCCAGGGCTTTGCCTTTTCGCCCACCGCGCCGACCGACGCGCAGGTTCCGATCTTCAGCGCCGGGGCAAACCGCTGGCAGCCGGAGTCGATCACCGGCGACGCCTCGTTGGCTTCTGACGGCACGCTGCTGGTTAACGGGATCGTTTCGGGGGGAAATATCACGGGCAAGAGCAGCGGAGGGCCGTTTTCGATCAGCAATTACAACGTCAACAACGAATTCAACCCGACGCAATACGGGGCCAGGCTTGACGCGCGGCGGATCGGCGACCTTAGTGTGGTCAACGGCTCGACCTCGGTCAGCTCAGCGAGCGCGAATTTCAGCGCGGCGGACGTGGGCAAGCTGATCGTGATCTGGAACGCGTCCAGCGGGAGCGGCAGCGACAGGACCTTCACCGGCACGATCGCGGCGGTAGCGGCGCCGTCGGCGGTGTTGAGCGCGCCCTATCCCGGCGCCACCCAGACCAACGCCACGGCTTTTGTTGGCACTGACGACGGCAATGCGATCAACGTGGCGCTGCAGGCGGTGCCGGCGAACAACTCGGGCGTAGTGAAGGTTCCGGGCGGAGTCATAATGACCAGCAAGACTCTGACCATCGCCGGGCGCAGCGAGGAGTTCGCCGGGCAGGGACTGGGCGCAAACCTCAATTCGGGCGGCAACGGGACGCTGATCGTATGGGCGGGCGGCAATCAGCCGGTAATCCAAATCATCGACAGCGAGGGCGCGCGGGTACATGACTTCGCGATCATGGGCAGCGACCAGGCCGGCACGATGCCCAGCGCGTGCGTGGATTTTCTGAACAACGGGGCCGGCAACCTGACCGGCCATCCCAACAGCTTCAACGTGGTTTACAACATCGAGTGCGGCGACTTGTTCGATCTGGGACTGCCCGGGGCGGGAAGCGGAAATCCAACCGTGACCTCTGGAATCCAGATCGATACCAGCGGTACGCAAAACGACCGCAACATCGTCAGCAACGTGAACGTACGCCACGCTATCTACGGGATTCAGTGGGGGCAGAACCAGGCGTTGGAGTGGAGCGTGCGCGACTTCCGCTGCGAGCGAGTAGGAATCTGCGTGGACGCCCATGTTGGCTTCACCGAGGTGGCCTTCGAGCAGATCGAGACGCTGCAATCGGCGCTGGCTTTCTTCCTGGGCCAGGGGGCTTATCTGAGCGTGAACAATTACGCCGACGAGACCGACGGGCCGACGACGATCGCGCCGCCGTGGAGTGCCAATTTCGTCTACCCCAAGAATTTCGTGATCAAGGACAGCAACGGCAATTTCGAAATCGCGCAGAACTCGGGGACCAGCGGCGCGTCCCAGCCGGCTTTTGCCACGCAATCGAGCAACTTCACCATCAGCACCGTGTCGCGCAGCTCCAACGTGGTGACGGTCACGACCGCCGGCACGCACGATTTTTCGGTTGGACAATTGGTCGGAGTGGTCAACGTCGCCGACCCCGGCTTTAACGGGGCCTTTACCATCACCGCGGTGCCGGCCGCCAATCAGTTCACTTACAATCAGACCGCGTCCAACGCCGCCAGCAGCGGCGGCATCGCCTATCATGCAACTGCCGACAACAACGTGATTTGGCTGAACACGGGGACCGCCACGGCATTTTCGCAACTGGCGCTGTTTGCGGGTTCGGGCGGCGTGCCGGGCGGCACTTTGGTGCTTAACGATTCGATCTGGGATGCGAGCAATCAACTTCCCTACAATTTCGATTTTATGGCCGCCAACGGCGCTGACATGAGCTTCATCGGCAACGACTTCAAGCTGGTGAACTCGGTGGCGGCGCCGCCGGTTGGAACCCCGATCGTGGATTTGAGTGTGACGGGAACTGCAGCCCGGAGTTTTCAGTGCCGCGGTTGCCGCGGGATCAGCGAGTCCAACTTCAACGTCGCGGTCAGTGGCGGCGACGCACGTCAGATTACCTATATCGACATGCAGCGGCTGCCGGGCAGCAACGGCAGCGCTGCCAATGCGGGAATCGGCGAGTATTTCATCAATGCCCTGGTGAATGGCGATCGCGCCGGAGTTGACAGCTTCCGCTATGACCTGCCGGGGAAAGTCCGCGAGTTCGGCGGTCCTTTGACCGTGATGCAGTTGGCCAACCCAAGCTCAGCACCCTTCCAACTGTCGTGCAGCGATGGCGGCTCGCCGGCCAACAATACCTATCTGTACAAGTACACTGCGCTGAGCGGCAGCGGAGAAACGTTGGCATCCTCGGCCGAGTCATCGGTAAGTTGCGCGGGCAACGTTGGGGTGGGCGGCGTCTCGATCGTCGGACGGGTCTTCCCGGTTCTCGGCGCCGACAGCTACAACATCTATCGCACGGCGGCCAACGGCGCGACGGGGAGTGAAAAGCTCACCCTCAACATACCGGCCAACTCTCTGCGGGTCGCATCCCTCGGATCCAATTCGTTCAGCGACACGACGACCGACGCCAATCTGGGCGTGGTTCTGCCCAACGCCAATACCACCGGTAACGCAACCGTGGGCGGAGTACTGGCGGCCGGCTCAAGCGCCGCGATTGGCGCTGCCGCCGGCGATGTTTCAGCCGCGCGCACGGCGGGCACCGGCGCGCTGTGGTTTGGCAGCGACGGGACGCAAAGTCTGGATTATGGAATTTCAAACGCCGGCGCATTCACGCTTTTGGGCGGAGGCCTGTTCAGCCCCGGGGTCACCGTCGCCGGCAGCGCGAAGCTGGTGTTGGGCAGCTCCACAGTCGCCAGCCTGGGCGCGTGCAGCTCCTCCAACCGCTTCAGTTGGCTGGCGGTAACCGATAACAACGCGGCGTGCTCCTACGGTGCGGCGCCGGCGGGCGGCGGCTCCACGGTCTGTCCGGTGTTCTGCGACGGCAGCGCCTGGAAGATTCACTGAGCTGCGCGACAGGCGGCAAACGCAGGGCATCGCGCGATGGATCCGCTTGACCACATCGTCACGATCATCGAGCAGGTCGGTTTTCCCACTGCTTTAGTGCTGCTGATGATGCTGCTGGCGCCGCGCTGGGCACTGCGGCTGCTCGAAGTGTTCCGCAAAATCATGGAGGACTTCGCCGACAAGCTGGTGAGCGGAATCCGCCAGGTGGTGGAGCGGCATGAGGCGGCGGTCAACCGGTCCGAGGCGATCACCTCGCGCCAGGAGGCGGCGGTCAGCCGCCTGGAAGCGCTGAGCCAGCTCAGGTGGCGCAACGGAGAGGACGGCGATGCGCAATCCTGAATGGACGCCCGCCGTATGGCAGGACGAAGCGGCGCTGATCAAGATCGCGGCGGCCAAATACGGGTTGGACTGGCATTTCATCGCCGCCATTCGCAAGGCCGAGGACGGCGGACCCGGGCGCGAGTTCGGCGTGCTGAGCGTCAAGGCGCCGACCTACGGGGCGCAGCTTGAAGTATGCTGCCAGACCGTGCGCCATCGCTTGGTCGAGTACGACCGCGACCATCAGGCGCTGGACCTGCACGAGACGCCCGACGGCAAGCAGACCGTAACCTACACACCGGAGTTCATTTCATGGTTCGGCGCCATCTGGGCGCCCAACACCGCGCCGAACGACGCGGGCAGGCTTAATCGCAACTGGAGCCGCAACGTCGGCTACTGGTACCTGCATCTGATCGATCTCGAGCATCCGGGCTAAGCGGGTCGGCGTGCAACAAGGCGAAGGAGGGGAGGATGCTGAACAATCCGAAGACGACGGCCGCCGGCTACCTGATCCTGGCGGCATCGATACTGACCGTGGTGGCGCACTGGCTGAGCGGCGTGCTGAGCATGGCCGACCTCAACGCTTTAGTGGGCGCAATCGGCGGTGCCGGCCTGATCGCAGCCAAAGACGGCGGGCATTGAAGGGAGATCGGCCGCTCCACGCCTCGGATCAACACGCTGTGGGAAGGAGTGGCGTTGCGAATTCTGTTTCCTACCGTTCGGCTGTCACAGGAAGGCCGCGCTATAATCGCTGGCGGAGGATCGGCCGCGGCCATGCGCGGCCGCCCCTATGGTGGACGAACCTCAAATTCTGCTGGCCGTGCTGTGCGATGATGTGCGCCATGAGATCAACGGCAAGGTCAGCTTGATGGGCATCTTCGACACGTTCAACGTGGCGGCCTACACCGCGCCGTTGCCGCCCTTCCATATTTTCGCCAAGGTTGGCGTGGCCCGCGAGGGCACGCATTCGGTGACGTTGCGCATCCGCAGCGAAGAGGGCGACTTCAATACCGAGCTGGCCGGTCAGATGCTGACCCAGGGCCGCGACGAGTTGACTGGAAACTATGTGTCCAACATCGACCTGGCGCTCAACGGCATGACGATTCCGCGTCCGGGCCGCTACCAGGTGTGCTTCGTGATCGACGGCCAGGAACTGGCGGCGTGCGGATTTATCGCGCGCACGGCCGCTCCACCCAAGCTGCAGTAGCTCCGCTCCATCCTGTGGTCGCGGGCGCGCGGCGATGCTCGCGATCGACGGCCAAGTGTGGCAAGTTCCATCCCGCGGCCGTGCTACCGCGCGCGGCCGGCGTTTACGGAGGATGACATGGGATTGGTTCAGGGCAAGGTGGCGCTGATCACTGGCGGCGCTTCAGGTATCGGGCGCGCGGCGTCGCTGATCTTCGCGCGCGAGGGCGCCAGCGTGGCGGTCGCGGATCTGAATCTTGAGGGATGCGACGAGACGGTGGCGATGGTCAAGCGCGCGGGCGGCGACGCGATCAGTATCAAGTGCGACGTCTCCAGGACCGATCAGGTGCAGGCGATGGTGGAGCGGGTGGTCAGGAGTTGGGGACGACTTGACTGCGGCTTTAACAACGCCGGCGTCAGCCCGGCCGGCGGTCGCATCGGCGAAATCCCCGAGGACGATTGGGACCGCGTAATCGCGATCAACCTGACCGGCGTGTGGTTATGCATGAAGTATGAGCTGGTGCAGATGACGGCGCAGGGCGGCGGCGCGATCGTCAACACCGCGTCGATCATGGGACTGGTCGGCGAGCGGCGCACCGGTGCATACTGTGCGGCCAAACACGGCGTGGTCGGCCTGACGAAAACGGCCGCGCTGGAATATGCCAACCGGAACATTCGGGTCAACGCGGTCTGCCCGGGCTCGACGCTGACCCCGATGATGCAAAAGGCCTTCGTACGCGACCCGCGCCTGGAGCAAGCCTACAAGGCGTCGCATCCGCTGGGCCGCCTGGGCACGCCCGAGGATATCGGCGAAGCGGTGATGTGGCTATGCTCGGAAGAAGCCTCATTCGTTACCGGACTGGCGCTGCCGGTGGACGGCGGCTACACGGCGCACTGACAAGTTTGGACTGCAGCATGCCTGAGCCTGGTGCAGCGGGTGCTTTTTTGCCGGGTACGCCTTGGGCATAATGGGCCGCGGGCGTGTGCGCCCGCGGGAGAAGTGCGATGGCTTACAGCGAGATCATCTACGACAGGCAGGACAAGGTCGCGATTGTGACGCTCAACCGGCCCGAGCGCATGAACGCCATCACACCGACCCTGGCGGGGGAACTCAAGCACGCGATGGCGCAGGCCGAGCGCGACCCCGAGATTGCCGCGATTGTGGTCACCGGGGCCGGCAAATCGTTTTGTCCGGGGATGGACATGGCGGTGCTGCAGGCTGCTGCCCAACGCAAAAAAGGCGAGGACGCCGAGCAAAGCGCTCCCGCCTCTCCCCACGCCATCGACATCAACCACCATTCGCTATTCGGCTTCATGCTGGCGATGCGCAAGCCGATTATCGGCGCGCTCAACGGTAATTGCGTCGGGATGGGGCTGAGCATGGCGCTGCATTTCGATATCCGTATCGCCGGCGAAGGCACGCGCCTGAGCGCGATTTTCGTCCGCCGCGGATTGTCGGTTGAACACGGCTCCAGTTGGCTGCTGCCGCGCCTGGTCGGGATGTCGCACGCCATGGACATGGCGCTGACGGGACGGCTGGTGGGCGCGCAGGAGGCGCTGGCGATGGGCCTGGTCAGCCGCGTAGTGCCCGATGCCAAGCTGCTGGAGACGGCGTTGGAGATGGGGCGGGAAATCGCCGCCCACTGCTCGCCGACTGCGATGGCGGAGGCCAAGCGCATGCTCTGGCAGCATCTGGCCGGCGACTACCAGATGGCCACCGATGACAGCACTGCGATCATGTTCAGCATGTTCAAGCAGGGCGACTTCAAGGAGGGCGTGCTCGCCTTTGTGCAAAAGCGCCCGCCGCGCTTCAAGCCGGTGTAAGCTCCCTGCCACCATTCGCCCACGGTAACTGAGTAGTTGACACGCCGTGGCCGCACGGCGCGCCTGGGTGTATGCCACAAGTTCGATGTTGATACACACTTCGCCGGCGCCGGGCCGAATCTTGCCAGGGATAATTGCTTGGAGTTAATTCCCAAGCGGTTGGGTGCGGAGTGACGGGAAGTTTGCCACCGTGCGCATGACAACGGGATGGTGCCTAATTGCGGCTGCAACGGCAACGCTGACAGGCTGCGCGATGTCGCGGGCGAGTAGGGCAACCATTTCGGTCGGCGATACACTCAGCCATCTGATGGCGTATTCGGAAGCGGTGGAAGGCCCTCCGGCGCCGCCGCCTCCGGTGATGGCGCGGCAGTCAGGGTTGTCGACGCCGGTGCTGGAGTTACCACCGGTAGCGACGCCGGCCGCGGCGCCCACTTCGATCGCGGCCCAAACGCCCGCTCCGCCACGCAATCGCGTGCCGCCGCCTGCCGCCGCTGCGACGCCCCAGTTCGTTTCCAACGACAAGCTGGTTGTCCTACGCGGCGTATTTTTCGAAAAAAACAGTTCGGACCTTGACGACCTGGACGAATTGATCCTCGACGACGCGGTGCGCACCCTCAAAAAGCGTCCTGACATCCGGGTCTACGTCAAGGGTTACAGCGATTCGCACGGCAGCCCCCGCCTCAATCAAAAGTTGTCACAGGAGCGCGCCGCGAGTGTCGCCGCCTACCTAGTCAGCAACGGCGTGCCCCTAAGTCAGCTCATCGTGCTGGGCATGGGCTCAAGCCATCCGGTGGCGAGCAACGACACGGCGGCAGGGCGCGCTTTGAACCGGCGCGTCGAACTCGAGCCTGTGATCCAATAGCACCGTTGCAAATTCACTTCAGGACGAAAGCCGCGCAGGGGTCGTTGCCGGAACTGGTAAAGGGCACGAAGGGCGGATTGAGCGCCTGCACGAAGGCGGCTCCAGGGACGGCACCGGCGGGCTTGGTGAAAGTAAAGCGCGTGGAGTTGATCAGCGTCAGCGCAATCTTCGCTTTGCCGCCCGCGCCCAGTCCGCCCAGATTTACGACTTTGCCCGACTGCGCGTTGAACAGGTTGATCACGGTCAGTGCCGAGAAGCCGGCGCCGTCAACCGTAAACGTACTGCCGCTTTGGGTCACGCCGTCGACCATAATCTGCGCGCCGATTGGCACCGACACCGCGTCGCTCTTGGTCGTGTAGCTGTGGCCGGTCCCGGCGTTGCTGACCACGATCGAGCCGGGGCCGGTTGGTGCGCCGGGCGGCAGCGTGAACAGGATGGAACTGGCGCCCAGGTTGAGGTCGCCTGGATTGAGGAAATCGGTGAGCTTGCCGTCGGCCGTGAAGACGTCCACCGCGACGCCGTTTTTGGTGTCGAAGCCGCCACCGTTGATCGTCACGACACTGCCCTGCATCAAAGTGGTCTCGACGTTGGCGGTGGCGAAGCTCGGATCGAGACTTGTCGCCGCCAGAGCCTGGCCGTTGACGCCGGCGATGGAGGGCAGGCCGGCTGCTGCTGAACCCTGCAGCAGGGCATAGGCGAGGTTGGAAGTGGTGTATCCCTGGTCGGTGTTGATCACCTGTAACGAGACGAAACCCTGTCCTTGGGGGGTGGTGGGCGGAACCGGCACTACCAGTTGGGTGGCGGTGCCAGCGGTAGTGGGCTTGAGTGGTCCTGCATTGGTCGCGCCGGCGGCGGTGCCAACGAAGAAATTAACCACCGAACCTTGAGTGAAGTTGCTCCCCTTGATGACGAAGCTGTCACCGACCGGCACCGGATTGCTCACGCTGGTGATCACGGGATGGCCGGGCAGCGGCGTCGGGGTCGGCACCAGCACCGTCGGCAGCGGTGTACTGTTTGCGCATTTGCCAGGGGTCGGGAGCGGGGTTGGGGTCGGAGTTTTGGCTGGCGTGAAAGTCGGAATTACCGTCGGCGGCCCTGTTACCGAGAATTGCGCAGTGGCGGTGGCGGCCAGCAGCGTCGAATTGCCCGCAAATTTCGCCGTCTGCGCGGTGACTTCAGGGGTCGCCGGTGTCAGCTTGCATGACGCGATGCCCTTGGCGTCAGTGGTCCCGACGCATGAATTGCCTTGCAACGAAAGCTGCACGCTGACGCCCGATACCGGCACCGCCGGGCTGACGGAAATGTCGCTCAGCGCCGCCGTCAACGTCACCGCCTTACCGGCCATCGCGCCGGCCGGACTGAGGTTGAGTGTCAGGAAGCTGGTGTGTTTGCCCACGGCCCAGGTAATTACGCTCTGATTGGAGGTCAGGTTGATGGTTCCGAGCGCGGCGTTGGCGGTGACCGTGTCGACCCCCGGAAAGATCCCTACATAGCTGAAAGCAGCGCTTCCACCCACACCCGAGCGCACCATCTTGCTCTGCGGATTGGCGCCCGTGACGGTAAAAAAGATCGGCGTGCCGAGTGATGCGGCGGTGTAATGAAAGGTGGCGGCTAAGGTCTGCGGCGTACCCTGTATGGGGTTGGGCGAGAACGTGGGCGGTGAAAGCTCCAGCGCCGGCGGCTGGGCAGGCGCGGCGTAGGTGCAGCTTCCCGTGGCGTCCGTGATCTTAAAGACCGCGTCGCCCTGCGCCGCATAGATGCATCCGTCGGGGCCGCGCACCAGGTTGTTGGCGCCGGCCGGCCCAGGCACCAGGGTCAATGCCGGGCTGGGCGGGCTGCTCGTGAGGTCCTCGATGGCGATCCCTGAGGTCGTCTTGGTGGTCGTATCGAAGGGATTGAGAAACAGCGACTGGGCGTCTCCGTTGGCTTGCGTGCCGCTGGCCACCAGGCCGAGGTACGCAACGGCAAGATTGGCCAGCGTGCTCACCGTTGGAGTGGACGGACCGTTGGTTGCGCTGACCCGGTTGATGTGAGCAAAAGGCCCGTTGAGGCCCCAGGCGTAGATGGTGCCCGAGGCGGCAAACGAAATGTTCGCGTTGGGCGTTCCGGGCATGTTGGCGTAGACCATCGTCTTGGGTGTACTGGTGTCCTGACCCGAGATGCGCCACATGGCGGGATTGTCGGAGCCGGCCCCGCTGCAGGAATCGTCGGTGAACAGGTCGCCGCTCAGGGGATCGACGGCAAGTGCGGTCGGACAGGTCAGATTGGCGGCCACGGTGTTGACAATCGTGCCATTGGAGGGGTCGATCTCGAATACCGCTCCGGTGGTGAAATTACCGGTGGTCGCGTCGCGGCTGGCGAACAGCCTGCCCTTGTGGTCGAACACCAGTCCGGCCAGCGACGGTCCCAGCGCGGTGGCGGTGATCAGGGTGGAACTGTTTGCGATACCTCCGCCGGGCGGGAATTTATAAATGTTGCCGGTGGGCGAGTCGGTGACATACAGGTCGCCGGCCAAATCGAACGCCATCCCGTAGGCGCCCGAGCAAGTGAAGTTAACATCCCCGAAAAAGAAACTCTGCGCGATAAACCCGGTTGCGTAAGGAGTCACCTGAAACCCGGGTGCGGCGGGAGGAGTGCCGTTGCCGCAGCCGTTGGCCGGACCGCCGGTGAAACTCACACTGGCCGTGGTGGGAAAGGGCAAATTGCCGTCGGTGACGTCCACCACGCTGTAGGTGATGGCTTGCGCGACCTGGTCGACCGCGGTGAACTGCACCTGGCCGCTGGCGTCGGTCAGCGCGGGAATCGGCCCTTTGATTACCGAATTGCCCGGCCCCTGCGAGATCTGGACCAGCTTGCCCGGTGAGGGACGGCCCAGTTTATCCTTGAGGGTCACAACGATCACCGCGTTGCTGATGCCGTCGGCCGCGACGCTGGCCGGAAACGCATCTAGCCCGGCGCTTACCGCCGGCGCGGTGACGAATGAAAGGGTCGGGCTCTGTGACAACACGATGCCATCGGTGGTGTCCTTGGCGGTCAGCGTCAGCTTTTCGGCGGTCAGGTCGGTGACCTGGAAAGTGGCGACGCCGTTAGCGATATTGGTGACTGCGCTCGGCGGGCTGATCTTGGCATGGCTGCCTGCGCCGGCGCTCAGCGTCACCGCCTTGCCGCTGACACTGTTGCCATTGGCGTCGATTAATGCGACCAGCACCGGGCTTGAAGTGGTGCCATCGGCCGCCACTCCGATTGGGATGCTGCCCGCCGGTATCGGAGCCGAAGGCAGTATCAAGGAGGCCGTACTACTGGGGACTCCCGCGCTCTGCCCGCTGAGCAATAGGTGAAGGACGTTGACATTGGGCGAGCCTAGGCCCACATGGGCGAAGTCGCTGCCCATGCTGGCCGGCGGGTGAAAGCCGCTACTCTTGGCCAGCGGATAGAGCAACGGGTTCAGAAAGCCCAGATTGGCGCCCTGGGCCTGATTGAGCAGCGCCGCATAGCCGGCCCAAATCGGCGCGGCATTGCTGGTGCCGCCGTACAGGAGACCGGTTGGACAGCCGCCCGCGTCTGCCTGGCAAAGCAAGACACCGCTGGCCGGATCGGCACTGGTGACCACGTCGGGCACCGAGCGCGACGCGGTGGAGTTCAAGGCGCTTTGGTAAGCGGGACGGCTGAAGAACTTGCTCAGCCCGAAACCGCCCTGACCCGAAGGCGGGTTGGCGCCGGCTCCGTTCCACCAGCTTTCGCTTTGGTAAACCGAAGCCGGTCCGGAACTGAGCGAGCTGCCGCCGACCGCCGTCGCGTTGGGCGAATCGGCGGGTACCGCCACGGTATTGGCGCTGCCGTCAAGGCAGGTGCTTCCGGTGTCGCCGGCGCCATTGAATACCGAAATTCCCGAGGCGGCCGCAGCGGCCAGAATCGAATCGATACTGGAAACGTCGGCCAGGGTGGTCTGGTCTTCGCAATAAGCCCAGCTATTGCTGATCACCGTCACATGATCGTTGATCATCCGGTTGAACAGGGTCTGAAAGCTGGCGCCTGCACCGGCGAAGGGCGCGTCATAGACCACGGTCTGGGCACCCGGCGCGACCGTCAACGCGGCGTTGATGTCAAGCAGCACCTCGTCCTCACCCGAGCCGACTTTGGCGCCCCCGTTTACCGGTACCTCGCTGAGATGGCTCATCAGGGTGCTGGGAAGACCCATGAAGGCAAGGTAATCGGTCAGGTCGGCAGGGTTGTATTTATCAAACTCGAGCAGGCCGATGGTCTGGCCGGTGCCGTCGACGTCAATCCAGGGCGGACGAATGCCGCTCGCCGCCGACTTGCCTGCCGCGGACGAGCCCGAAGCGGTGCACTGCAGCGCCAGCGCTTTGGCCAGGCTGGCGAAACAAGCCGCGTCGCTGTTGCAAGGTTTCAGGTCGGTAGTGCATTCCTGATAAATATTCTGTTGTCGACTCGCGCTGGCTTCGGGACAGGCAAGCACGGCAAGTTGGCAAAGGATGTTGACGAAGAACGGATTTCTTTCTACCACCCTGGCCGGCTGCGCCAGATTCGATAGCCCGATAATTGCCTGCACTGCGGGAGCAATCTCGGCGGGCAGGAGCGGATCCTCAGCGTTTGCGTAAAACTGCCGCGTGCCGCTCCGATAACTCCGGATCCGCACCGCGAACGTCCGGGCCGCCGCGGCTTTTGTAGCGCGCATGGTCAGCGTGAGCCGGTTGGCCGAACCTTCGACCAGCTTCAAACCATTGGCGCGCAGATAGTTCAGAACTCCAGCGTAGGCTTGCGGCGATGGCCCGAAGCGCTCCGCGAGCTGACTCGGGCTGAGAAAATGATGGAACTGAGCGGAGTGCGAATTGTAAACCTCGCGCAGGTAGCGCTCGAAGCCCGCCTGGTCGCGGCGCCTGAGCACGATCGTCAGGGTCAACGGCTGCTCCGCCTGCCGGTCCGGCGAAGCAACCACGGTCGCTTTGGCCAGCGCCGGTAATACCTGGCCCGGCAGCCGCACCCACGCGGCTGCGCCACCCGCGTCGGCCTCGGGCGTGGCGGCGGTATCGGCGCAAAGCAGCACAACCATCAGGCTGGCTACGGATAAGATTGTCACGGAGCGGCGCAACATCGGCTCCCCCGGTTCAAGCCTGGTGGCCAGCAGGCGAACCAGGTGAACTCAGGAGATGCCAGCCAGCGTTAAGGTTCAATATTCTAAATCAGCGCAATTTGAAATAAATAACATTTGAGATCATTAAAATACAAGCAGAATGGCTTAGACTGCATTGTTTCTGCTGTTGACGAATAAAATGCAAAATCGGGCCGGGCTTCGCGCATCGGCACGGAGATGTCCGCTGCGCTAAGGCCGCTGCAACCTTTTCTTTCGCCTTTCAAGCGCCTGGCGGGCTTGTTCGAAGTCGCGCTCCCATTGGGCCACCAGCCTCATCAGGTCGGTGCGCCGCTTCTTTTGGGCTGCACGCTCCAGTTTGCGCATCGTCGGCACCAGGCCGGTGACTCCAAGGGTTGCGGTGAAGCCGATGCAGGTGTGCGCGGCGCGCGCCACCCCATCAAGGTCGCCGGCGTCGATGGCGGCACGCACTTTGGCGAGACCCTCGGTGGTGTGGCGCACGAACATCGCCACCAGTTCGTCCATCGCGGCCGGATCGCCTGCGGCGAGATCCTCGATGATACTGAAGTCGATTTCGATTCGTTTGGTGCGCCCCGGCGTCACAGTGTCGGCACACCCACGACCGGCGCATCACGTCTGTTGCTCAGCTACGCGCCGATGCGCCCATCGTGTTCGGCTCTGACGCGATCACTCAACGCCATGAATTGACCCCGTTGCTGCTTCCCTTTCATTGCGCCGCCGGCGGCGCTAGAAGTTAGCACCGGTCAGGAGGTTTGCGATGAAAGTCAGGGCCGCCGTTGCGCATCGGGCGGGAGCGCCGCTGGAAGTCACCCAGGTCGACCTTGAAGGGCCGCGCCGCGGCGAGGTGCTGGTGGAAATCAAGGCCACCGGCGTATGCCATACCGACGCCTACACGCTGTCGGGCAAGGACCCCGAAGGGTTGTTCCCCTGTATCATGGGGCACGAGGGAGCGGGGGTTGTGGTCGAGACCGGGGCGGAGGTCACCACGCTCAAGCCCGGCGACCACGTAATCCCGCTCTACACTCCCGAATGCCGCAACTGCCCCTCGTGTCTGTCGGGCAAGACCAATCTGTGCACCGCGATTCGCGACACCCAGGGGCGCGGCGTAATGCCCGACGGCACCAGCCGCTTTTCGCTAGGCGGGAAGATGGTGCACCATTACATGGGCACCTCGACTTTCGCCAATTACACGGTGGTGCCAGAAATCGCGCTGGCCAAGGTGCGCGAGGACGCCCCCTTCGACAAGATCTGTTACATCGGATGCGGTGTTACGACCGGAATCGGCGCGGTGATCAACACCGCCAAAGTGCAAGTCGGCGACCGCGTGGTGGTGTTCGGCCTGGGCGGAATCGGGCTCAACGTCGTGCAAGGGGCGCGGATGGCGGGGGCGCGCATGATCGTCGGCATCGACCTCAATCCGGCGCGCAAGGCGATCGCCGAGAAGTTCGGGATGACCCACTTCGTCAATCCCAAAGAGGTCGAGGGCGAGCTGGTGCCCTACCTGGTCAACCTGACCGGCGGCGGCGCGGACTTTGCCTTCGAATGCGTGGGCGACGTCAAGCTGATGCGTCAGGCGCTGGAATGCTGTCAGCGCGGATGGGGCACGTGCGTGATAATCGGCGTGGCGGCGGCGGGCCAGGAAATCTCCACGCGTCCGTTCCAACTGGTCACCGGCCGTACCTGGAAAGGCACCGCGTTCGGCGGCGCCAGGGGCCGGCGCGACGTGCCCAAAATCGTCGACTGGTACATGGAAGGGCGCATCAATATCGACGACCTGATCACGCACACGATGCCTCTTGAGCGCATCAACGACGCCTTCGACCTGATGCATCAGGGCGAGTCGATCCGCTCGGTGATCGTGTATTGAGAGCACACTTGGTCAGCGAGACAGCGCGTCTTCAGACCAGCCCAGGTCATCCCGGCTTGCGGTCAGAGCTTCGATTCGAGTGCGTGGCAATGACCGCCTGCCAAGATCCCCCAGGCTAACTGACAAGCGACAAGGGCGCCGCCTTCATAGCGGTCATCACCTCTTCGCGCGGGTCGAGTCATCGGAACTTCGGAGCGCGCTTTTCTCTGATGCCCGCCAGGCCTTCCCGGGCGTCGGCGCCAAAGAAGCCCAGCATCTCCAGCGCCAGCGAGGTGTCGAAGGCCGGACCCGCCATGCGCAGCCAATTGTTCAGCGACCGCTTGGTCCAGCGCAGCGCCTGCTGGGGACCGGCGCCCAGCTTGCGCGCCACCTCCATCGCCCGCTCCATCAGCTTGTCGGCGGGCACGCACAGGCTGACCAGTCCGATGCGCTCGGCTTCCTTGCCGTCGATAAAGTCGGAGGTGAGCAGATAGTACTTGGCCTTGGCCATCCCGCACAGCAGCGGCCAGGCGATGACGGCGTGATCGCCCGCCGCGACGCCGATTCTCAGATGGCCGTCGGTAAAGCGCACGTTGTCGGCGGCGATGCTGATGTCGGCCAGCAGCGCCACCGCCAGCCCGGCACCTACCGCCACGCCGTTGATCGCTGACACAATCGGTTTGTCGAGGTTGATCATGTTGTAGACAATGTCGCCCGCTTCACGCCAACTCTGCGCCACCGCCTCGGGGCTGCGCGTCATCTCCTCGATCATGTCCAGGTCGCCGCCCGCGGAGAAGGCGCGTCCCGCGCCGGTAATCAGGATCACGCGCGCGTCGGGATCCTCGTCGGCGTCCCTCCAGACCTGGGTCAGCTCCCAATGCAGGCGGCGGTTGGTGGCGTTGAGCACCTCGGGCCGGTTGATCGTGACCAGCAGCACGCCGTGCTCTTTATGCTCGAAGAGCAAATGCTGATATTCGCTGTATTTCATTGCTACTTCCTTGCCGCGCGCTCCCGCGCGACTGTCTGCATGTAAGCGAAAACCTTCGGTGCGGTAAAGCGCCGCCGATACGCTGTCTCGCCACAGCGCAATCGGCTAGCTTGAAGTGCGCGCGGAAGTTTGGAATTCGTGTTTGAGGAGGAGCAAATGGCGAGCGGCAGCAACGGCCAATCCGCGGCGATACGCGCCAAACTGAACCATCCGGTTATCGACTCCGACGGGCATTGGATCGACTACGCGCCGGCCTTTGTGGAATATCTGCGCGACAGCGCCGGCCCCCGGGTGGTCGAGCGCTTCCACAAATCCATCCCTTTCGGCGATACCTCGCTGATGTCGCGCGAGGTGCGCCTGGATCGCCGCTATCCGCAGCCGCCGTGGTGGGGGCTGACCACCAGCACGCCCGACCGCGCCACCGCGATGCTGCCGCGGATGCTGTACGAACGGATGCCCGAATTGGGGCTGGACTTCGCGGTTCTGTATCCGAGCGGGCCGGGTCTGTTTGCCGCCTACTTCGGCGACGAAGAGGTGCGCCGCGCCTCCTGCCACGCGTTCAACAAATTCATCGCCGACACCTTCGACGGCTTGCAGGACCGCCTGACCCCGGCCGCGGCGATCCCGATGCATACTCCGGACGAGGCGATCGCCGAACTGGAGCACGTAAAGAGCCTGGGGCTGAAGGCGATCATGGTCGCCAGCCTGGTGCGCCGGCGCATCCCCTGGGTGATGCGCGAGATGCCGCAGGCGGCGCGTCTGGCTACCTGGTTCGACATGCTCGGCATCGACAGCGAGTACGATTACGATCCGTTCTGGGCAAAATGCCAGGAGCTGGGCTTCTCGCCCACCTTTCATACCGGCAGCCAGGGACTGGGGCTGCGCGCTTCGGTCAGCAACTGGGTCTACAATCATATCGGCCATTTCGCCGAGGCCAACGACGCGCTGTGCAAGGCGCTGTTTTTGGGCGGCGTGACGCGCCGCTTTCCCAAACTTCGCTTCGGCTTTCTGGAGGGCGGCGTCGCCTACGGCTTCAAGCTGCTCAACGATCTGATCGGCCATTTCAAGACCCGCAATCCGCAGGCGCTGAAGTACTGCAATCCGGCCAACCTCGACGTCGAATTCCTGGTCAGCATGTTCGAAAAGTATGGCACCGACACGATGAAGCGCACGCTTGACGCGCAGACCCTGCGCGCCGGGATGGAACGCGTCGGGCCGCCCGAGCAGCTAAACGAGTTCGCCGCCTGCGGCGCGCAAAGCCCTCAGGATATCTGCCGGTTGTTCGTGCCGAGTTTCTACTTCGGCTGCGAGGCGGAAGACCACGCCAACGCCTGGGCGTTCAACGCCACCGTGGTGCCGGGCCATAATCGGCTGCACGCAATCCTCGGCACCGACATCGGCCATTTCGACGTGACCGACATGTCGATGGTGGTGGCGGAGGCGTGGGAACTGGTCGAGGACGGGCTGATCACGGCGGATGACTTCCGCGACTTCACCTTCGCCAATCCGGCCCGCTTCTGGTCGGCGAACAATCCGGATTTCTTCAAGGGCACCGCGGTGGAAGGTGCGGTGAGCGCGCTGCGCCCGTGACCGTGCTCGAAGCGTCTCCGAACCCTCACCTTGCCCCTCTCCTACAACTGAATGTGGGAGAGGGGGCAGAAAGACGCGGCGTATTTCTACCGGCGTTGCCCGCGTCTGTGGACCTAGTCCGCAGACGCAAATCGGAGCGGCCGCCGCGGGATTGGTGCAGCAAAATCGCACGGCGGGTGAGGGTGCAGCTCCGCGGCGAGCAAATAGTCACCTGACTGGCGCCGACCTCCCTCAGCCCGGCGCCAGGGCGCGGGCGGTGGCGTCGTCGACCTGGGGAGCGCCGTCGGCGGCGGATGACGACAGCGCCAGCACGTCGATGTGATCGGCGCCGGCGGCGAACTGCGCCTCCAGGCGCGCCGCCAACTGCTCGCGTGTGCCCCATTGCACGATCGCATCGATCAGGCGATCGCTGCCGCCGTCTTTGAAGTCGTGCTCGGCAAAGCCCATCGCGAGCAGGCAATCGCGATAATTGGGCAGGCGCGAGTAGAAAGCCGTGTACTCCCGGCCGATCGCACGCGCCCGGGCCGGGTCGTTCTCCAACACCATGGCCTGAATCACGCACACGGTCTTGTGTGGGCCCACTGCGGCGCGGGCGCGCGCGGTCAGTTCGGGCGGCGCGAAGGTGACGAACACGCCGTCGGTCTGGCGCGCCAGCTTCATCATCAGCGGCCGCTGCGCCGCGATCAGCAGGGGCGGCTCCTTGGCCGGTTTTGGTCCCAGAAACGGCGCCGCCTTCATTTTTGCCACGTACTCGCGCATGAACTGATAGGGCTTTTGGTAACTCATCCCGTAGCGATCGACGAACTTCTGATGGCTGACGCCGACGGTCAGGATGAAGCGCTGGTCGAACAGGCCGGCCAGCGTGCGCGCTGCGTTAATGGTGGTGGCGGCCTCGCGCTTCCACACATTGGCCACGCACAGGCCGATCTTGATGCGGCTGGTGTTGGCCAGCAGCAGCGCGGCCATCACGAACGGGTCGCGCCCCACCACCGCCTCGCCGAACCACATCGTGCCGTACCCCATCGCTTCGAACGTGCGCGCCGCCGCCACCGCTTGCGCCGCGCCCATCGACTCGACGCTGCATGAAATTCCCAGCCGCTCAGATTGCATAAAGACAATGTGTCTAAACGACGCATCCCGACGTCATGGACCGAGAGCTTTGCCCGAGGCGCACGGCGAGGCAACAGCCCCAGCAAGGGTGCCAAGCGGCGGGCGCTTGGGGCGTGCTGCTTTTCAAATTGAAAAGCGCGGCTAGTTGCAATATGAACTGAGGCAGTCGGGAATGCTGAGGAATTCCCGCCCAACTCCGCCATTTCCCGACCCGGCAAGGACTTTGCAGCGGCGCTCTCCTATGCTGGATCTCCTGTCCGTCGCGGCAACCGTGCTCTTCTTTCTGGTCAGTCTGGCCTACGTGCGGGGGTGCCAAAAACTATGACGCCTTTGGAATTGACGCTCAGCATCATTATGGCCGCGGGCCTCACCGCCTACCTGGTGTACGCGATGCTGCGCGCGGAAAAGTTCTGACAGGAACGAGCTTTCATGATGGTCGATGCTGTCCTTCAGGTGGGAGTGTTCGCGCTTGTGGTCACTATCGTCAGCGTGCCGCTGGGGTTGTACATGGCGCGGGTCTTCTGCGAGGAGCGCACCTTGCTCGACCCTGTGCTCAGGCCCGTCGAGCGCGCGATTTACCGGCTGTGCGGCGTGCGTCCGGGCACCGAGATGACCTGGGCCGAATACGCGGCCGCGATCCTGCTGTTTTCGATGGCCGGGATGCTGGTGCTCTACGGCCTGGAGCGTATGCAGCAGGTGCTGCCGTTCAACCCGCAGGGCTTGGGGCCGGTTGCGCAGGACCTGGCCTTCAATACCGCGGCGAGCTTCGCCACCAACACCAACTGGCAGGCCTACGCGGGCGAGTCGACGATGAGCTACCTGACCCAGATGGCGGGGCTGACCTTTCACAACTTTGTTTCGGCGGCGGTGGGAATCGCGGCGGCGATCGCGGTGATACGCGGCTTTGTGCGCCGCAGCGCCCGCACCATCGGCAATTTCTGGGTCGATCTGACCCGCGCTGTCCTGTGGGTTCTGCTGCCGATTTGTCTGGTCGGTGCACTGATACTGGTCTGGCAGGGCGTGCCGCAGAACTTGCGCCCCTACGTCCACGCCAGAACTTTGGAAGGCGCCGAACAGGTAATCGCGCAGGGGCCGGTGGCGTCGCAGGAGATAGTCAAGGAGCTGGGCACCAACGGCGGCGGCTTCTTCAACGCCAACTCTGCCCATCCGTATGAAAATCCTACACCTCTTACCAATCTGCTCGAGATGCTGGCGATCTTCGCAATCCCCGCCGGCCTGACCCATACGTTCGGCCGGATGGCGGGGGACCGGCGCCTGGGATGGGCACTGTTTGGCGCGATGGCGCTGCTGTTCCTGGCGGGGGCGGAGGCGGCGATTTGGGCCGAACAGAGCGGTAACCCCAATTTTGCGAGGCTGGGACTCCAGCAAACCGCATCCGCCGCGCAAAGCGGCGGCAACATGGAGGGCAAGGAGGTCCGCAACGGCATCGTCAACTCCGCGCTGTGGGCCACCATCACCACCGATACCTCGTGCGGCGCGGTCAACTCGATGCACGACAGCTTCACGCCGCTGGGTGGCTTTATTCCGCTGCTCAACATGCAGATCGGCGAGATCATCTTCGGCGGCGTCGGCTCGGGGCTGTTCGGCATGCTGGTGATGGCGGTGCTGGCGGTGTTTATCGCAGGGCTGATGGTGGGCCGCACCCCGGAGTATCTGGGCAAAAAGATCGAAGGCCGCGAGATGAAACTGGCGATGCTCTACGTGCTGATCTTCCCCGCCGTGATTCTGCTGCCGGCCGGTGCCGCGATGGTGACCAAGGCGGGACTGGCCGCAATCACCAATCCCGGCCCGCACGGCTTTACGCAAGTTCTCTACGCGTTCACGCAGGCCGGCGCCAACAATGGCTCGGCGTTTGCCGGACTCAACGCCAACGCCCCCTTTTACAACTGGACGCTGGTGTTAAGCATGCTGTCGGGACGCTTCATGATGATGATCCCGGCGCTGGCGCTGGCCGGCTCGCTGGCCGGCAAAAGAGCGGTGCCGCCCAGTGCGGGGACCTTTCCCACCAACGGCGTTAGCTTCGTGATTCTGCTGGTCGGCGTGATCCTGATCGTCGCGGCGCTGACGTTTTTCCCCGCCGACGCCCTGGGCCCGATCGTCGAGCATCTGGCGATGCAGGCGGGCAAGCTGTACTGAGCCAGGCGTTATGGCATCGCCTCATTCATCGCAACGCAAGGCAACGCCGCTATGGCAGCCTGAGATCGTCAAGCGCGCGGCGCTCGATTCGCTGGCCAAGCTCGACCCGCGAATCCAGGCGCGCAACCCGGTGATGTTCGTGGTCGAGGTAACCGCCGCGGCCGTCACCCTTATCCTGGCGCGCGACATCTTTGTGGGACACGGGGGCGCCCGCAGCTTCGAGATGCAGATCGCGCTGTGGCTGTGGTTCACGGTGCTGTTCGCCAACTTCGCCGAGGCGATGGCGGAGGGGCGCGGCAAAGCGCAGGCCGACAACCTGCGCAAGACCCGCACCGAAACCCAGGCCACACTGCTGCGCGAGGGAGGTGAAATCACTGTGCCCGCCACCTCGCTGCGGCGCGGCGACGTCGTGATGGTGCGCGCGGGGCAGGTGATTCCCGGCGACGGCGAAGTAATCGAGGGCGTCGCGGCGGTCAACGAGGCGGCCATCACCGGCGAATCGGCGCCCGTCATCCGCGAAAGCGGCGGCGATCGCAGCGCCGTCACCGGCGGCACCACGGTGATCTCCGACTGGATCAAGGTCAGGATCACGGCCAATCCCGGCGAGACCTTTTTGGACCGCATGATCGGCCTGGTGGAAGGGGCGCGGCGTCAGAAGACGCCCAACGAGATCGCGCTCAGCATCCTGCTGGCAGGACTGACCATCATCTTCATCCTGGTATGCGTCAGCCTCTATCCCTTCGCGCTGTATTCCGGCACCAGGCTGTCGCTGCCGGTGGAGGTGGCGCTGCTGGTGTGCCTGATTCCCACCACCATCGGCGGACTGCTGTCCGCCATTGGAATCGCCGGGATGGACCGCCTGGTGCAGCACAACGTGCTGGCGATGTCGGGCCGCGCGGTCGAGGCCGCGGGCGATGTCGATACGCTGCTGTTGGACAAGACCGGCACCATCACGCTGGGCAACCGGATGGCGACCGAGTTCATCCCGATGCTCGAAGTCGGGGCGCGCGATCTGGCCGAAGCCGCGCAACTGGCCTCGCTGGCCGACGAAACGCCCGAAGGCCGCTCGATCGTGGTGCTGGCCAAGCGCGAATACGATTTGCGCGGCCGCACGTTCGCGGAGCAGCAAGCGCAGTTCATCGCGTTCTCCGCCCAGACCCGCATGAGTGGGGTGGATATCGCCGGGCGCCGAATTCGCAAGGGCGCAGCGGATTCGATCGCCAAATTCGTACAGGAAAGCGGCGGGACCGTACCCGCCGAACTGACCCGGATCGTCGAGGGCATCGCGCGCACCGGCGGCACTCCGCTGGTGGTCGCCGACGGCCGCAAGGTGCTGGGCGTCATCCATCTGAAGGACATCATCAAGGAGGGCATCAAGGAGCGTTTTGCGCGGCTGCGCGCGATGGGTCTGCGCACGGTGATGATCACCGGCGACAATCCGCTGACCGCTGCCGCGATCGCGCGCGAAGCCGGCGTGGATGACTTTCGCGCCGAGGCCACGCCCGAAACCAAGCTGCGGCTGATTCGCGAGGAGCAGGCCCAGGGCAAGCTGGTGGCGATGATTGGCGATGGCACCAATGACGCGCCCGCACTGGCGCAGGCCGACGTGGGAATTGCGATGAACGCCGGCACGCAGGCGGCGCGCGAAGCCGGCAACATGGTGGACCTCGATTCCAATCCCACCAAGATTATGGAAGTGGTCGAGATCGGCAAACAGTTGCTGATCACACGCGGCGCGCTGACCACGTTCTCAATCGCCAACGACGTGGCCAAGTACTTCGCCATCATTCCCGCGATGTTCGTGCTCGGTTACCCGCAACTGCAGTCGCTCAACGTCATGCATCTGGCCACGCCGCAAAGCGCGATTCTTTCCGCGGTCATCTTCAACGCCCTGATCATAATCGCGCTGATTCCGCTGGCACTGCGCGGGGTGGCGTACCGGCCGCTGGGCGCGGCGGCGATCCTGACGCGCAACCTGCTGATTTACGGCCTGGGCGGTGTGATCGTGCCGTTCATCGGCATCAAGCTGATCGACCTGGCGGTCGCCGCGATGCATCTGGCCTAGGAGCACGCCATGCGAACCCTTGTCGTTGCCATCAAGATGACCATCGTGCTGACCGTGCTGCTCGGCCTGGCCTATCCGCTCGCTATGTGCGCCATCGCGCGCCTCCTCTTTCCGCATCAGGCGCAGGGCAGTCTGATTGTCCGCGGCGCAGACGTGATCGGCTCCGCGCTGATCGGACAGAAGTTCAGCGCGCCGGGTTACTTTCACAGCCGCCCTTCGGCTGCGGGCTATGACGCCCGCGCGTCCTCGGGCTCCAACCTGGGCCCCACTAACCGGGCTTTGATCGATGCGGTAAAATCACGCCTTAAGGACGTGCTTGAAGCGAACCCGGGCACGACGCCGGCGCAGGTCCCAATCGATCTGGTAACGGCGTCGGGCAGCGGGCTTGATCCGGAAATCAGCCCGGCGGCGGCCGAGTTGCAAGTGCCAAGGGTGGCCAGGGCGCGCGCCATCAGCGAGCGGCAGGTCCGCAAGCTGGTCGAGCAATTCACGCGTGGCCGCTGGCTGGGCATCCTGGGCGAACCGGGCGTCAACGTACTCAAGCTGAACCTGGCGCTGGATCAGGCGGCGCCAGTCTCGCGTCAGGCGCGCCGGTAGCCCTCACTGCCGACCACCTTTCGACCGACAGAGCATTACGCCAAAGCGGGGAGGCCACGAGCAGAAACAATTAGCTTAATTGACGGGCCTTGTCGAAGCGGACAGGAATAAGTGGGGCGGGCGTTCCTACCTGCCATCGATGCGCGAGCACACAGGAGCTCCCGCCCCATTGGTTTATGGTGTGGTGCTGGTACCGTGACAGGGCCTGATGCGCAACAGACTCACTGCGCGACCCAAGTCCATGGCCGAACAGGAACAGCGCCGCGACCCTGAATCCTTCCTGGGCCTTGAGGCCGAAGCGCCCAAGGGCAAGCTCAAGGTGTATTTGGGCGGCGCGGCCGGAGTGGGCAAGACCTACCGGATGCTGGAGGAGGCCCATCAGTTGCGCAAGCAGGGCCACGACGTGGTCCTGGGTCTGATCGAGCCCCATCAACGCACGGAGACCGCCGAGTTGATCGGCGACCTCGAAGTCATCCCGCTGCGCGAAATTTCCTACCGCGGCGCGACGCTTAAGGAGATGGACCTCGACGCGATCCTGGCGCGCAAGCCCGAGTACGTGATCGTCGACGAACTGGCGCATACCAACGCGCCCGGCTCACGCCATGCCAAGCGCTTCCAGGACGTCGAGGAACTGCTCGCCGCCGGCATCAACGTCATCACCGCGCTCAACGTGCAGCACCTGGAAAGCATGGCGCCGGTGGTCAAGCGCATCACCGGCGTCGAGGTGCGCGAGACCGTGCCCGATTCCTTCATCGCGCGGGCCGGCCAGATTATCGACGTCGATATCTCGGTCGAGGCGCTGCGCCAGCGCCTGCGCGAGGGCAAGATCTATCCACCCGAGCAGATTGAGGCCGCCTTCCGCAACTTCTTCCGGCCCGGCAACCTGGGGGCGCTGCGCGAACTGGCGCTGCAGCAGGTGGCGCGCGACCAGCGCCGCAAGCGCGAAGAGCGCGAGATGCTCAAGCGCGAGGGCGGCCGCCGTCCGGCGCCCGAGGAACGCATCATGGTCTGCCTGTCCTCGCGTCCGGGCAGCAGCCTGCAACTGTTGCGCAAGGCAGCGCGCGCCGCTGGCGACGCCAACGCCGACTGGTACGCGGTGCACGTCGAAACGCCGGCCGAATCGACCCGCAAGATCAGCAGCCGCGACTTCCGGGCGCTGCTGGACTCGATCAATCTGGCCGCCGACATGGGTGCCGAGGTGGTGTGGCTCAAAGGCCCCGACGCGGTCGGGGCGCTGCTGGATTTCGCGCACGAAAAGCGCATCACGCGGATCATCGTGGGCCGCACCCGGCCGGGCCTGCTGGGCCGGCTGTTCAGACGCTCGGTGACGCGGCGGCTGATCGAACGGGCACGCGACTTCGACGTGCACGTGATCAGCGACTCGGACGAACAGGAGGCATCGCAATGAGCGGCGGCGCCCAGGCGGTGTGGCCCAAAGGCGCCCGACGTTGCTCAAGCGCTGCTCGATTTCGCCCGTGACGCGCGGGTCAAGCGCATCATCGTCGGGCGCGCCCGTCACGGACTGGGTGCCCGGCTGGGCGAGTGTTCGGTGGCCGGCGAGCTAATCGACCGAAAAGACGAATTCGAGATCGAAGTTGTGGTGGGCTTGGGCGCAAGCCGCGCTCGGGCTGAGCGCGGCTGCTTCAGGCGCAAAGCACGAGTGCCGCGCAAATCATCAACCCGCCGGCGGTCACTGCGCGGGCGGTTGGGAGTTGGCCAAACACGGCCGCCGCGACGATTTGCGAGACCACGAAGAACGTCACGATGTAGATGCCCATCAGGCGGCCGAAATTGAGGCTGCCCAGGTTGACCACCACGCCATAGGCGACCAGACAGGCCGCGCCGGCCAGCATCGGCAGCGCACGCCGTTGCAGACCAACGCGCACCAGCGCGTCGCCGCCCGCCTCCAAAATCGCCGCCCCAATCAGCAGGGCGGCAAGCCTGAGAGAATGCATGGCCGGCATCCTTACAGAACACCTCGCCCGGGTCACGTTTCAAAGTGAAATGCGGGTTCGTGCAATGTTAAATGTGCGCCGCGTGCGGACGCACAGAATACTTCCGGACACGGCCTTTCGCGCTGCGGCACAGGTCGTGCTTGTGCATCCTGTCAGCAGGTGGCTCATCGCACCGTGAAGCACGACTACTTCATCGAGGACCTGGGCCGGCCGCGCGGCTGGTTTAAAGCGCATCACTACCGCTACTGCTGTTTGCGCTGCGGCTGGCTGTTTTTGGTCGAGGGCCGGGCCAGGGTGCAGCCCCTGGGAGAGCGGGGCGAGCTGCTATGGGGGCCGGAGGCGGTGGCGCGAGTCCAAACCTTCGTGGACGGTCCGTGCGCGGCGGCCGACGCACCGGCAATCCCCGCCCCCGGCGCGCACAGCACGCCGGAGAAAAGACCGCGCCCCGCAGTTGGCCGGCGCCGCGACGGCATCCCCGAATCATCGCGGCAAAGTAGGGCGCGCTGAAGGGATTGCGCTTGGCCGCCTGAATGAACCGCGGCAGGCGTCGCACCGCAGAGCCCGATCAATCCTGATCATTTCCATGCTAAATTGTAGTCATTGGCGCCGACCCGCTTTGCCGGTGGGATACTGGCCGCGGAACCTCCTTGCGCCTACCAGTCATCGGCAAGAAAAATCACTATGAAGGTCTCGTCCTTAAGCAGCAGAATCCGCAACGGCACCTTGCTGATGCTGGCGATTGCGCTGGTGGCGGGGGTGAGCGCTCTGCCCCGGGTGTATCTGCTGGGCGGCGCAATCCGCAGCACGCTGTACCGCAATTACATCAGTATCGAAGCTGCACAGCACATGAATGCGGCGTTGTCCGCGGTGCAGCTCGCCCAGCGCGACGGAACGCTCAAGGATGTGCTGGCGGCCAATCGCAACGAGTTCATGCACTGGATCAGCGTCGAACTCGCCGACATCACCGAGGTCGGCGAGGCGGAGCTGGCCCACGATATCCAACGGCGGGGACGGCTGCTGTTTGACGGCTTGGAGCACGCCCCCGATAAGCGGCGTGACCGCGAGTTCGACGCGCTGCGCGGCAAGCTGGACGAGCTGGTGCGGATGAACAAGGAGGCGATGTTCCGCGCCGACAGCCGCGCCACGCTGATGGGAAAGCGGTTGGCCTACGAGTATGCGGGCGGCCTGGCCCTGCTTTTTCTGATCGGAATCGCGCTGTCATGGACGCTGGCCTGGACCATTTCCAAGCCGCTGGCCGAGCTCACCGACCGGCTGCGCAGCTTCAGCCTGCGCGGCCCCTCGCTGCGGCTGGGCGAGCAGAGCGTGGCGGAGTTGCAGGCGGTGGCGCAGGAATTCAACCGGATGGCGGAGCGGCTGGAGGAATTCGACAAGCTCAACGTCGACCGGCTGATTTACGAAAAGAGCAAGACCGAGGCGATTATCGAGGGCCTTGAAGACGGAATCGTGATGATCGACACACGCGGCATCGTTGCGCATATCAACGAGCTGGCGTCGATTATCCTGGGCGTGGAGCGCGAGGCTGCGCTGGGCAGCCCGTTTGACGACCTCGACAGCAGCCATCCGCACTACTTGCGCATTCGGGCGGCGGTGCAGGACATGCGTGCGCGCCCCGAGGCGCGGCAGGTGGAAATCGATCTGCACGTGCGCGGGCGCGATCACACCTATGTGCTCAAGGCGGTGCCGCTGCGCCAGGCCCAGGGACCGTCCTTCGGGACGATCCTGATTTTGCAGGACATCACCTATCTGCGCGACAAGGACCGGGCGCGCGCCAACCTGGTCGCCACGCTTTCGCATGAACTCAAGACCCCACTGACGTCGCTGGCGCTGGCCGCCGAACTGCTCGACCGCTCCAGGTCCAATCTCGACGCCAAGCAGTGCGAATGGCTGACCACGATTCGGGAAGAGGTGACCCGGATGCGCCAGCTTGCCGACAGTCTGTTGGGTGTCGCGCACGGCGAGGGCGCCGCCATCGCGCTGCGGCGCGTGCCGCTGAACTTCAGCGATCTGGTCGGCTCGGTGGTGCGCAGCTTCGGTATCCAGGCCGAGCAGAAGCAGGTCACGCTGCAGGTGCAAATCGCCGCGCCCGAACTGTGCATAACGGGCGATCCGGTCAAGCTGTCGTGGGTGGTGTCCAACCTGGTCGGCAACGCGCTGCGCTACACTCCGCCCGGCGGCACCATCGCGGTGTGCGCGGAGCGGTGCGAGGACGGCGTGCGGCTGCGGGTGCGCGACAGCGGCCCCGGAATCGCGCCACAGATTCGCGCCCATCTGTTCGAGCGCTTCACGCAATGGAGCCCCAACGGTTTGGAGGCCGGCCCGGGCGGCCTGGGTCTGGCGATCGTCAAGGATATCGTCGAAGGGCACGGCGGCCGCATCTTCGTGGAGAGCTCCGCGGGCGGGAGCGAATTCACGGTCGAGGTGCCGGCGGGAATCCACGATGGCGCGGCTGCTCATAGTTGACGACGAAAAGAATATCCGCCGCTCGCTGGAGACCTTCTTTGTTTCCTGCGGCCATAGCGTGGCCTGCGCACCCGACGCACGCTCGGCGCTTGCAGCGCTGTGCGCGGGGGCCGAGGGCTTCGACCTGGTGCTGACCGACTTTCGCATGGCCGAGATGAACGGCCTGGAGCTGCTGGGGGAAATCAGGCGGCGCTTCCCCGACGCGTCGGTGGTACTGATGACGGCCTACGCCACGGTGGAAAACGCGGTCGCCGCGATGAAGGCGGGAGCCAGTGACTATCTGAGCAAGCCGTTTACTCTGGCCGGGGTTCAGCACGTCGTCGAACGCGCACTGGAGATGCGCAAGCTGCGCGTGGAAAACCGCGCGCTGCGCGCGGCGCTGGATGAATCGCCAATCCTGGACTCGCGCAGCCCGCGCATGCGCGCGCTCATCGAAACCGCGCGCCAGGCCGCCGCCAGCGAAGCCACGCTCATACTGCAGGGCGAAAGCGGCACTGGCAAAAACGTGTTGGCGCGCGAGATTCACGGCTGGAGTCCGCGGCGCGGGCGGCCCTTCGTGGTGGTCAACTGCACGACGCTGTCCGAGCAACTGCTGGAGAGCGAGTTGTTCGGCCACATGCGCGGCGCCTTTACCGGCGCGGTCAAGGACAAGCCGGGGCGGCTGGAAGCGGCCGACGGCGGCACGGTGTTCCTCGACGAGATCGCCGATTTGCCCACCGCCCTGCAAGCCAAGCTGCTGCGCTTTTTGCAGGAGCGGCGCTTCGAGCGCGTCGGCGGCACCCAAACCATCGAGGTTGACGCGCGAATCATCGCCGCCACCAATCGCGAGCTGGAGCAGGAAGTAGCTGCAGGCCGCTTGCGCGAGGACCTCTACTACCGGCTCAACGTGATCACGCTGGCAGTGCCGGCGCTGCGCGAGCGGAGCGAAGACATCCTGGCGCTGGCCGAACGGTTTCTGGCCACTTCGGCCATGCGCAATCGCCGCCGCCATCTGAAGTTCGCTCCCGAGGCGGTGCAGGCGCTGTGCCGCTACCGATGGCCGGGCAACGTCCGTGAACTGCGCAACGCCATCGAGCGGGCGGTGGTGCTCAGCCGCGGCGATACCATCCGCCAGGAAGACCTGCCCGACGCTATCTTCCGGCCGCCCCCAGCCGTACTCCATCCCGCGCCGGAGACTTCGGCCTCGCTGGAGGAGGTCGAGCGCGAGCACATCCGCCGTGTGTTGGCCGACGCGGTTACGCTGGAAGAAGCCGCTGACACCCTGGGCATCAGCGTCGCCACGCTGTGGCGCAAACGCAAACGCTACGGGATTGAGTAATCCGAAGGCAGTGGCACAAGCGTCCTGCCTGTGCTGCCCAGTCAGCCGCGTCCCGCGTAACGTCCCAGGTAACGCCCGTCCGCGGTGGTGATCAGCAGGTAGGGTGACTCGCGCAGCAAGGTGGCTGCGAGCTGCGGTGTCATGTCGGGACGGATAGTCTGCGGCGCCGGGTTCATCGCCTCGCAGGCCGGTGCGCCGGGGCGATTGCCATCGATCGCGCCGAGCAGGATTCCGCCGCTGTCGACCACCACCGCAAGTGGCGCGGCCGATGACCGGAAGGCGTCGGGTAGCGGTTCATCGGGACGCAGTTGCGGCAATTCCGAGCGCATCGACTCGCCGACGGTTTTGCGGCGCGACAGCCAGATCCAGCTTTGCCGGAGGACGGGAACCTCGTTGTGCACGAAGTAGGGCAGCGCCCGAACGCGCTCGGCCATCGGGGCGGCCGGTTCCGCGGGCAGGCCGCGCACGATCCAATCCGCCTTGCCGCGTGTGTAGCGGTAGACCTGCCTGAAGCCCAGATATTCGAGCTGCGCCGCAGCCCGCGCGCTTAAGTCTCAAAGCGAATCGCGGCAGTACACCACACTGGGACGGTCCGCAGACAAGACCTTGCGCGCCTCGCGCCACAGGCGCGGCAGCGGCAGATGTATCGCGCCGCGGATGTGAACCGTGCGGTACTCGTGCAGCGGCAAGGTGTCGATGATTTGCGCGCTGCCGGCCTGGAGCATGGTGAGGACCTGGCGATGGTTCAACATCAGCATTGGAGCGCGCTGACTACAAAGTCATCCTCAATGACCCGCGGGGGCCTGGCCGCCGGCGACCGGGCGTTTCAGCAGGAACGGCCCGGGGATCAGGACGACGGCAATGATGGTCAGGATGCGGAACAGGTCGTTGAAGGAAAGCATCGCGGCCTGAGCCTGGATACCATGGTAGACAAGCCCCATCCCGCGATAGGCTGCCGCGCCGAAATGGCCCGTCGCACCAGCCGTGCGCCAGGCCTCGAACACGGTGTAATGCTGGGTCAGGTAGGTCTGATGGATCTGCTGATGGGTGACCAGGGTGGTGGACAGGTAGGCGACGGAAATCGCGGCGAAGTTGTTGCGCAGCATGCTGTAGAGGCTGGAGGCGTAGCCGACGCGCTCGCGCGCCACGCATGACAGCGTGGCCGCCGATAAGGTGGGAAAGATCATGCCCGAGCCCACGCCCTGAAGCACGCTGGGGACCACGAAGTTCCACATGCTCATATTCAGGGTGAAGTGCGCCATCTGCCACAGCCCGAGCGCGCTCAGCACGAAGCCGAAGGCAACCGTGTAGCGGGTATCGAAATCAAGCCGCGCCAACTGGCCGACCATGATCAGTGTGATCACCATCGCCACTCCGCGCGGCGCCATCGTAATCCCCGCCATCATCGCCGAGTAGCCCAGATATTCCTGCAGGAAAATTGGATTGAGCACGCCGCCGCCGTAGCTGACGAAGAACATCGACACCACCAGCGCGACCGCGATCGTAAAGGTGGGAATCTCCAGGATGCGCAGGTCGATAATCGGTTCGGAGAAGGTCAGCTCGCGAATCACCAGGCCGATGAGGCTGACGGCGGCCAGGGCGGTGGTCCACACCACCCAGGGCGCGGCGAACCAGTCGGCGCGCTGCCCGCGGTCCATCACGATTTGCAGACTGCCCAGCCCCAGCACCAGGAGCAGGATACCCAGGTAATCGACCCGGCCGCCGACTGCGCGCCGCTTGCGCATGAAGGCCGGGTCATGCACGAACGCCGACACCATCAGCACCGCGACCGCGCCCACCGGGATGTTGATGTAGAAATTCCAACGCCAGCTCCAGTTGTCGGTGATCCATCCGCCCAAGGTGGGGCCGATAATCGGCGCCGCCATGATTCCCAGTCCCCACGTCGCCATCGCCATCGCCTGCTCCTGGGGCGGGAAGGTCTCCATCATGATGGCCTGCGAGGAGGGCACCATCGCGGCCCCGGCCAGCCCCTGCAGCAGGCGGAAGAGCACCATCTGGTCGAGGCTGCGCGCCGCACCACACATCCCCGAGGCGAGGACGAAGGTCACCACCGAGGTCAGGAAATAGCGCTTGCGCCCGAAGCGCGAGGAGATCCATCCGGTCATCGGAATCATGATTCCGTTGGCCAGCAGGTAGCTGGTCAGCACCCAGGTAATCTCATCGACGCTGGCCGAGAACGCGCCCTGCATGTGCGGCAGCGAGACGTTGATGATCGAGGTGTCGAGCATCTCGAGCATCGTGCCCAGCATCACGGCGAGCGCAATCAGCCACTTGTGGCTGTGCTCGTAGGATCGCTCCTCGGCAACCTCCGCGCCCGCCGGGCCGGCATCCGCCGCCATCGCGCTGTCAACGAACGCGCGTGCGCTTTCGTCTAAGACATCGGCGCGGTCTGTGGAGGCGGAAGCCATGTTGGAGGGTATTGTAGATGGGGCCCGCGGATGGCGAAACGCGGCCGATGCGGACAGGCGTCGCAGGTCAAATAAAGTGCTGTTCGATATAGCTCAGCGCGGTTTCCAGGTCGGGGAGGATCTTGGTACAAAAGCGAACCATCCAGGGCGAGGCGTCGGCGAAGCTCAGCGGGCTGAAGGCGATGACGAATTTGCCCAGCTGGAAGCTGGCGTAAAACGTCTCCATCGCGGTGCCGATCGAAGGCTTGCAGTAGTTGACCAGCAGCAGGTCGGCATCGCGGATATCCTGCAGGTCGAACTCGACAATCTCGTTGGCGGAATCGATCTCATGGTCGCGGAAATTGCGCCGCATCGGATCGAGCAGGATGAAGCGGCCGGCCAGACGCTCCTTGGCGCGGGTGCGCCAGTCCTTGGCGGCGGTGCGCTGGGCATCCATGATCGGACCGCACAGGTAAATCTTTCGCGTCTGATTGGCCATGCGCCGCCAGCATACCACAGGCGCGGCATCGGCGCAGGACACCGGCTCCGTCGCGCTGGGAGTTCGGCTATGCGGGGGACTATGAATGGCCACCGAATGCAGTTAAAAAGATCTAAGGCGAGGGAGAGCAGGCAAATTCAGTGGCTCAAGCCTTGAAAGCTCAACAGGTGCAGGTGCCACCGCAGCCGGTGCATGCCGCCCGCACCACGCTGGAGGGGTTGACGCTGACCAAGCGCTACGCCGGGCGCGCGGTCGTCGACCAGGTCGAAGTGCGCATTCGCGGCGGCGAGGTGGTGGGTCTGCTGGGCCCCAACGGCGCCGGCAAGACGACCACCTTTTACATGCTGGTGGGGCTGCTCAAGCCCGACGCGGGACGCGTGATGCTCGACGGTGAGGACATCAGCTACCTGCCGCTGTATCAGCGTGCCCGCCGCGGCATCAGTTATCTACCCCAGGAGCCGTCGGTGTTCCGCAAGCTGACCGTCGAGCAGAATCTGCTCGCGGTGCTGGAGACGCTGCCGCTGACCGAAGAGGAACGCCAGGGGCGGCTGCAATCGCTGCTGAGCGAGCTGGACATCGCGCATTTGGCGCGCAGCAAGGCGGGGGTGTTGTCGGGCGGCGAGCGGCGGCGGGTGGAAATCACCCGGGCGCTGGTGCTCAATCCTTCCTTCTTATGCCTGGACGAGCCGTTTGCGGGCATCGACCCAATTACCGTGGTCGAGATCCAGCGCATCATCCATTATCTGAAGGACCGCGGCATCGGCGTGCTGATGTCCGACCATAACGTGCACGAAACGCTGTCGGTAATCGATCGCGCCTATATCATCCACGACGGGCATATCCTGATGGAGGGCACGCCCCAGGAAATCGTGGATAGTGCCGCAGTGCGCCAGGTCTTTTTGGGCGAAACCTTCCAGTTGCGCTGAGGCTTGTTCCAAGGCCATTGAGGAACCCTCCGCGGGGACTCGACCGGCAGGGCTTTCGCAGTAATACTTGAGGCATGAGCGTCTTAATTCCATACGTGGTGGAACAGACCGGACGCGGCGAGCGCTCCTACGACATCTACTCGCGCCTGCTGCGCGACCGGATCGTGTTTCTGGGCGGGCCGATCAACGATGACGTGGCCAACCTGATCTCGGCGCAGCTTTTGTTCCTGGAGGCCGAAAATCCCGAGCAGGAGATCAACCTCTACATCAACTCCCCGGGCGGGTCGGTGACCGCCGGATTGGCCATCTACGACACCATGCAGTTCATCAAGCCGGCGCTCTCCACGCTGTGCGTAGGCCAGGCGGCCAGCATGGCGGCAGTGCTGCTGGCGGCGGGAACCAAGGGCAAGCGCTACGCCCTGCCCCATTCGCGCGTGATGATCCATCAGCCGTCGGGAGCGTTCGAGGGCCAGGCCACCGACATCGAGCTGCATGCGCGCGAGGCGCTGCGGCTGCGCGAGATGCTCAACGAAATCCTGGCCCGCCATACCGGCCAGACCGTGCGCAAGATCGAAAAGGACACCGAACGCGATTCCTTCATGAACGCGCAGGCAGCGGTGGAGTACGGAATCGTCGACGAGATCCTGGAATCGCGCCACGGCAAGGCCGCCTGAGCGGCCACCAGCTTTGCAGGGAAGCAGCCGGCGGGGGAGTTGCACGCGCAAGCACGGACAGGTAGCTATATTCGTCTGACACGGAACCAACGGGCAGGTAGCTCAGTCGGTAGAGCAAAGGACTGAAAATCCTTGTGTCGACAGTTCGATTCTGTCCCTGCCCACCATCCAAAAGCTCAATGAAATCAAACCCTTTTCGCCCACCCGGCCATCAGCAGGGAGCGCGAGGGAGTACTTGACCCCACGTTTGACCCCTACCGGAAACAGCGGCGTGGGAGTGGCGGCCCCGAAAGCCCGGTGGAAATCTCTCTCGGGACTTAATGGTATTACGAAATAGACGAATAAAGGGCTACCTTGGCGCGCTACCGGCCTTGCGCTAACGTCAGCCAGCCGCCGTCGCTGGCGCGCCTGTACCAGAAACTGTGCGACGATGGTGGCGGCATACGATGGCGACTTGTGGAACAGCAGGCTCAGGTCGCGCCGCGGCAGCGCCCCGATCTGATCGGGTGCCCACAGCCTAAGCGCGATCTAGAAGGCGCGCCGCTACGGCCGTCGGTGTGCGCAGGTCGAACACGCGGCAGACCACTTCGCGCACGCCGATGAGCACGACTTCGGGCGCGATGTCAGGCATTAGATAGCCGATGCGCGCGGGCGCTCGACGAAGCCCACGTCACGGGCTCCTCCGCCCGCCGCAGGTATGGGGCTGACGACGTGCCTCGGGCGGGAGGTGCGGGCCGGCCCTGCGCCCCCACAGCCTTCAGGGTTGGATGCGCTCCGCGTCGAGGTTTAGCGCGTCGCAGATCGAGCTGAAAGCAAATGGAAATAAATAGAGTCGTTGACAGCAAGGTCAAGACTGGTGTAGATGCCCGGACAGGCCTTTTTAATTCAGGAGGGAAATACGATGATCAAGAGGCTAGCAATTCTCATCTGCTTGCTGGGAATCACATTAGGGTCAGTTTCTGCCTATGCGAGTCCCACGAACAAGAAGATCACGGCCGAGTGCACCAGTACTGCTCCTGACGTTATAACTAGCAGCGTCAGCGTGACTTTGTGCGCGGCAGCTCCGTTCCCATGCAGTGCGGCCACCATTGCCTGTCCTGCTCTTAGCTGCGATAGTAGCGGCGTTACTGCGCCCTCGAGCACGACTGTTTCTTGTGCAGCCCCATTTAAAGTGGATGCAGTGAGCTGGAGTCAGAGCTACGTCGACTACGACGGCAGCGGCAACATTCTATCCGCTGGAGGAGCGGCCGGGGCTGCGGTGCTGTCGAAGGGACAGTTTGGATTCGTGAACACGCAAACCGCCACCAGCGGCGATAGCGTCACGCTCAAAGTGAAGTGAGGCTGAGCTTTCGGGCAATATAATCGGCGAAAAGATTCCGCGCGTCGAGGCCTGCGCGCGCGTCGCTGGCCCGCCGCAATCGGCGTTGGGGCTCGCGGCCGACCACCAAGTCGGCGGATTCGTCGATGCGAAGCGCCACCGCCCCGGCAGCGGCAGACGCCAAGGATGTTCTCCGGCGTGGTCAGCGGCGGATCGTCGGGCTCCGGTTCCCGCCGGGGCTCGTCTTTCATCTGCGCCTGCGCTTGAGCCCCACTTTGACCCTCTCAAATCTCCAAATCCTTTTTCGCAACTTGCCGGCGCGTGGCCACGCGCCTTTGCGCGCGCTCTGTGACCTGCTGCGCCGCGCTCAGGCCAGCAGGTTGGTCCTGACGGCGGTGACGATGACGCCGGCGTGGTAGCTGGCCAGCACCAACTCCCAGAAGGCCAGATAGATAATCACCGGCCAGAAATTTCGGCGTTTGTGCGGCCTTGGGATGCCCATCGGCGTCGGCCGTTCGAGCGCATCCGAGCCTGCGGCGGCCGCCGATTGGCAGGCAGCGACCCTGACATTGTTGCTGGACCGGGATTTCCAAAAGCGCATCGTTCTCACTCCGACAACAGGCTGTGCAGGCCGATGGCTGGCGCCCGCGACTAACAGCATCCCAGTGCGGGTACCGACACAGGGGCGCGTACAATTTCACGATACCAGACCGATGGGGTGCAGGATGTGAAAAAACGATCGGCCCGCAGCTCTTTGGTTGCCAGGATTTTACGTCTTTAGCGGGTTTCCAGGCCCCGATGCTGGCGAGATCCGTGTGCGGAATCGACGCCCGCCAAGCGCAGGACACGTTCGCTCGCGCTCACATCGCCTTTTGCAGGTAGGTCAGCGGGTCGTTGCGACCCAGCATCGCGTCGGCGCGGGCGCGGATGATCTCATCGAAGTTGCGTGCGATGTCGGCGTGGCGGCGGTCGGGCACAATCCAGAAGCGGCCCTCCAAAATCCCGTCGAGCACATACTCGGCCACTTCTTCGGGCTGCACCGGACGGCGCGGATTGCCGGCCGCGTTCATGCGCCGCAGCAACTCCTCGTAGGTGATGGCCGCTTCCTTGCGCGGCGCCGACGGCGCGAATTGGGCCGGGCGGTTGCGCACGGCGCTGAACAGCGCGGTGTTGATCGTGCCCGGCGGCACCAGCACCGAGGCGGTAATCGGCGCCTGGCGCTGGCGCAGTTGCGCGTACAGCATCTCGGCGATACTGAAGATCGCCGCCTTGGTCATCGAATACTCGGGCGCCGACGGCACCGGTGCGACCACGCCGACCGAGGAGGAGGTGATCACCACCTGGCCTGGCTCGCCATGCTCGAGCATCGCAGGCACCAGCGCCTTGACCCCATTGATCACGCCCCACAGGTTGACCGCGATATGCCAGGCCCAGTCGTTGATTTCATGCTCCCACAGCGCGCCCGGCGCATTGCCCGAGACTCCCGCATTGAGAAACGCGACGTGGACCTTGCCATGACGGGCGCGAGTTTCGTCCACCAGATTGCTCATCGAGTCGAAGCTGGAGACGTCGGTCCTGACGCCGCTCACTTCCAGCCCGCGGCCGCGCAGCTGCGCCACGGTGTCGTCCAGCGCGCCCTGCTCGACGTCAGCTAGCACCACCTTCATGCCGCGGCTGGCCAGCAGCGCGCCGGTAGCCCGTCCGATGCCGCTGGCGCCGCCGGTAATCACGGCGACTTTGCCTTGGATTTCCTCCATCGCAGTATCCTCTTTCGCGTGGTTTTCTTGCCCCAGCGGATTCTCGGAAGGGCGGGCAACCGAGACGGCGATCGGCACGCAGAGATTTAGCATCAAGACTCAGTTGGTAGCCAACCCTTTCATCGGGGCGTCATGGATCCTGGCTGGCACAACCATGTTTTAAGCGCTGGTACAACAATAAAGGTGCTCGATGGCGGGGCGCCGTGCCCGCTCCTCTGCTTTGGTCAGTGCGTGGTCAGATCGCGGGCGGTGGGCGGAGTTGGGCGGGGGCGAACCTGACGCCGTCCCACTCCACGTCGCACAGGCGGCTTTTGAAACGCCATCGCCCGGCAGCGAACTCCAGCGTGTCGTAGTAGCGGCCGGCCGCGACTACCGTCCAGGCGCCCTGCTCCGACTTCATCAGCGCGAGTAGGTCGGTCCAGGCATAGGCGCGATGCTCGGTCTCGAACTCGATAATCGGCGTGAACGCCAGATGCTTGACGTGTCCGGGCTGCTGCGGTTCCATCGCGCCGACCCCCCTGACGATCTCGGCGCGGCCCTGGAAGGAAACCGTGGGCAGCGCCCAAAGCGCGTCATCGGTGAACAATTCGCCCCACTCCGCAAGGCGCAGGTCGTCGAGCAACTGCCCGTAGAGCGCGATTAGCCGCTGAATCTCGTGGATCGAATCCATCGCGGGATCCCGTTAACACAAGCGCCGGGAAAATCAAACAAGAGCTGCCGCCGTGCACTGCAAGCTTAAGCTCTGGCAAAGATGACGGTTAGGCAACTTTGATTTACAGTTTTTGTCAGAAATCTATAAATCTTGCGTATTTCATGATTTGGCTTGACAAAAACTACCAGATCTGAAGCGCCGTTCTTCCCCTAATCTGTTTGGAGGCCTGATATTTACCGCAATGGCCACCGTCGCCCTGGCTGCGATTGCTCCGATGCGCGCCTGGGCCGCGCCCGCCGTCAGCGTGACGCCGGCCAACGATGTCAATCCAAGCTTCGGCACTCTGACCGTCAGCGCTGCCGTCAGCGGACTTACCGGCAAATGCTCCGCCAGTTCCTCAAATGCCGGCCATTCCGCACCGATAACACGGCCTGTCCGGCTGCGGGCGCGGCGCAGGCGTATTGCGATTTCAGCGGGTTTACCGTCTTTTTCCAGGTCTCCGGAACAAACTCGGTGGACACGTCCGCCCTCACCGATGCGTCGGGCATAGCCAAAATCACCTACTCCGACAGCAACGGTGCCGGCACTGACACCGTCACCGCGTGTGTGGATATCGGCTTGTTTCCTCCTGCAGCCGATGAAACTAGTGCCGCGGAATGCCTGGCTGACGCCAGCTCGGGGTCTGACTTCGAAATGACGGAAGACATTGCCAGCTCGCCGGTTAATGAGTATTGGGTGACCACCTTCCTGTCGTTGTCGCCCGCTACCAAGATCAACGCGGTGGGTGGGATGCACACTGTGACGCCATCACCGGAGGCCTTTTGGGGAAATGCACCGGGGGAAGCAACCCCACCATGCCCCCGATGACCTGCAATAGCCTGAGCAATTGTCCGGACCAATCCGCGGGGACCGCGTGCGATCTGTCGGGCTATCCGGTGGGCTTTCTGGTCGTATCCGGGCCTAATGCCGGGAGCTTGGGGTTCGTCACCACCGGCGTCGACGGTACCGCATCCCAAACCTACACGGATACCAACGGCGCCGGTACGGACGTGATCCAGGCCTGCGTCGATACCGACATGATCGGCGATGACTCATCTCCCGGCGGTCATTTCTGTGGAAATCGCTGACCCGCGACTTGTGGTGGTTTCGCAAGCCCAACGCTCTGCCGCAAAGTGCCTACTATCGTCCGCTGCATAATCTGTGGCTGGCGGTGCACTTCCATCTCTTCGGGCTTAATCCTGTGGGATGGCATCTGATGAAAGTTCTGCTGCATGTCGGCGCGGTCGCGCTGTGCTTCCGCCTGGCGCAGCTTCTGACCCAGGATGTGAGCGCCGCGCTCGCCACCGCCTTGCTGTTCGGCCTGATGCCATTGCATGCCCAACCAATGGCGTCCATAAACGCGCTTGGAGAAGAGCGTTCGGCGACCTTCGAGCTGGGGGCGTTGTGTGTGCTTATCCATGCCAAAGGCAAACCCTGGCATGGCCTGAGCGGGGCGCTGGCCTTATTTGCCGCGGCGCTGCTCAGCCATGAGAGCACCGTCACCTTCCCGCTGGCGATCGGGGCTTACGTGCTGTTGTTGGAGCGCCACCAAGAGGGCCGGACGCAGCCTGTACCGCGCCAAATGCCACCGCTTGCGCGCCGCTGGTTGGCCGCGATGCTGTGGTCGGTGCCGTTCTCAGCTCTGGCGCTGGCTTATATCGGAGTGCGAGCGATGGTTTTGAAAGGCTCTCAGATTCTCGCTTCGCCATTGGACCGTGTGACCCTGGTGGCGGTTAACGGCGGCCGCCAGATCGATGTCCGGGTGACCGCCGATGGCCTCGGACGGCTGCTGACGACGCTTCCCGCGACGCTGGTCCGCTATTTGGAGATGCTGGCCTTCCCGTGGCTGGCCGGGCCCACCCAGAACATCAAGTTCGTAACCACATTGGACTGGCGCGCGTTTTACCAGCCCGCCGCGATCCTTTTGCTGCTGGCGGTGTTGGGCTGGGTGGGCCTGCGAAACAGCCCGCGCCGCAACCTGTATCTGTTCTGCTTCGCATGGTGGCTGGTCGCGCTGGCGCCGGCGCTCAACCTCAACGGTCTGGCCGGCGTGGTGATGCTGGGGAACCCCAACCCGCCCTTGGTCCAGGACCGCTACCTTTACCTGGGTCATTCGGCTTCTGCCGGCTGGCCGGCGACTGGGCAACGCGGTTTGCGCGTTCTGCGCCCGTCAACCTGGCCGCCGTGTCCGCCGCCGCAATCGTGCTGATGATGCTTTACGCGGGATTTTTATGGCGTGCGGAATACCTCTGGCATGATGACCCGGTGCTGTTCAGCCGCGCCGTCGAGCGTTTTCCCGACTGCCCGCTGTACCGCAGAAAGCTGGCCGATGAACTGTTAAAGCGCGGCGACGCCGAGGGTGCGGCCCGTCAGCTCGTCTACGCTTACAAGGTCGCCCCCAGCGACTACAAATCCCAGTCACGGCTGGTGATGCTCTACAAGACCGTGCAGGGACGCACGGATATGCGAGCGGGATAGGCAAGGAGTTGCGTGACTATCGCAACCGGATCGTCGGCGTCGACTCCGTGGGCGGACAGGTCCCCGCCGGGGCACCCACTGCGGGCTACATCCGCTAGCAGGCTATTGAAAAAAGATTTTCACAGCCTGCTGCCTCTCTCTTATCTCTCCCAGAGGGAGATTAAGGAAGGAAGCCGGTTTTTATGCAGGGTGTTGAGCACCACCTGCTTGGTAGACTCCCAGAATCATACTTTCTCAACACCTTGCTGGACTCGCGGTTTTGATCACACGCCTACTTGGCGCCGGGCGCGGGGTGGGCGGGGCGGAAGATGCAGCCCGCGTCGGGCCGCAGCGCTTGCTTGATTTCTTCCTCCGTCGGCCACCACTCGGGGCGCTCGATTTCCGTGACGCGCTCGCGGATGAACTTGGCCGGCGCCTTGATGTTGTACAGGCGGCATGCGTTGGCGCCCATCATCTTCGCCTGATCGGCCACCGGCAGCTCGCACTTGCGCATCGTCTCGATCGCGCGCCAGGCATCGTCGCCGTCGTGATGGTAGACGTCGGAGGACCAGGCGCAGATGTCGCGGTAGAA
>JAJPHZ010000016.1 GCA_021325025.1 Pseudomonadota bacterium
GCTCGGCCACCACCGCCTCGACGGCGCGGTCAACGCCGCGCTTGATCGACATCGGGTCGTGCCCGGCGGCGACCATCTTGATGCCTTCGTTGAAAATCGAGCGCGCCAGAACGGTGGCGGTAGTGGTGCCGTCGCCGGCCACGTCGGAAGTCTTGGAGGCGACTTCCTTGACCATCTGCGCGCCCATGTTCTCGAACTTGTCTTCAAGCTCGATCTCCTTGGCCACGGTGACGCCGTCCTTGGTCACGGTGGGGGCGCCGAAGCTTTTTTCAAGCACGACGTTGCGGCCCTTGGGGCCCAGCGTTACCGTCACCGCGTCGGCCAGGATGTTGACTCCCTTCTGGATTTTTTCGCGCGACTCCTGGCCAAAGCGAACAAGTTTGGCTGGCATAGTTAGTTAGCTCCTTCGTAGAAAAATTTCGTGTTCGTTGGTCCCGGCTACTCGATCACGCCCACAATCTCGTCTTCGCGCAGGATCAGATGCTCTTCGCCTTCGATCTTGATTTCCGTCCCGGAATACTTCCCGAACAGGATCCGATCGCCCTTCTTGACGTCAAGGGGAATCAGCTTGCCCTCCTCGGTCATCTTGCCTTTACCGACCGCCACCACCATCCCTTCCTGGGGCTTTTCCTTGGCCGTATCGGGGATGATGATGCCGCCCTTGGTCTTCTCTTCCTCCTGGATGCGCTTAACCAGGACCCGATCACCAAGCGGCCTAATGCTTTTCATGGCTGTGAAACCACCTCCTCAAATTGTTTTCGATGGAGCGCGTTGAACTTCCGCGCACAAGCTAATCACGGTTGGCGCGATGTCAACTGGCACTCTCAGGCTTTGAGTGCCAACGCAAATTTAGCGCAGGATCATCGTGGTTTAAAGAGGGGTCAGGAAAGAAAAATTGCAGAGTCGATAGCGAACAGAACACGAAAAACAACGAGCCCGCTTAAGCGTAGAGGGCCACCGCGGCTCGGCTGGGCCTTGGCGGGGAAGCCTGGATCAGTGGCGCGAGATCCCTACCCGCTATCGATGCGCGAGCGGCCTTGCTGGCCCCACCTCATTTTTTTCAGCGCTGGCGCGAACAAAAGATGTTCGCCTCCGGCGGGCAGGGAGGCCGGTCCCACCGAATACTTGTCACTGACTTCAACCCGGCCGCAAGCGCTACCTGGGGCCCTTCTTGCGCATTTCCTCTTCCCGGTAGCGGCGGTAGAGGATTTGCCATTCCGCGCTACCCTCGACCACGCCGCGCTTGAGCGAGGCGATTTTCCGCCGCACCGCGGCATCGACCTGGTCGCCCTTTTCCAGCCACTGCGCCATCGCCTCCCGCCCCAGGCGCAAGGCGAGCGGGAAGTTGGGGATGTCAGCCAGACCTTCGGCGCGCAGGCGGTTGAGCGATTCGCGGGCCAAATACAGGATGCGGGCTTCGCTCAACTTCATCGCCGTCGGTTCGCTATAAGGTGAAGTCGCGGCGTTGCGCGATGCGCTGGCGGATCAGGTTGCGCAGCCGGGTTACGTCGATACCGGGATGCTTGCGCGCTTCCTCCTCCGCCATCCGGTCCGCTTCCTCGTCGATCTGGTTTTCCAACTCGAAGTTCTCCGACATCAGCTCGACCACGCATGCGATGAGGGCGTCGGTGTCGGCGCGCGGCACGATCGCGCCGCTGGCCTTGAGGCTTTCAATGAAATACCTGGCCAGGGCGTCGATTTCCTGTTCGCGTACCGGCATAAAGCGAAGGGCAACGGGCGCGCTTTTCTCTCTTTCCTTGTAGGACAGGCGCGTGCATGAGTCCAGCGAAGGATGCCGCAGGCGTACCGGAGCGCCCGCTCTTTCCCACAACTGCTCGCCTGCGGCTGCGGACTGCAGCCGCAGGGCCGACAGAGCGAGTTGACGTCGGCGCGCTCGCGCTGCGGGTGAGAAGGCACCGGCAATGCTGTGAATCGAACCGAGGTTTCGGGCTGAGTGGGGGTTTCTTATCCCTGAGCGGGCAGGGTTTGGGTAAGGGTGCTCAATGCCCCCCAGACAAACACGGTGGGCGGCCGTTTCGGCCGCCCACCGCGAATCGAGCATCGGGAAGACCCGAAGGTCTGCCCGATGCGGCATACCGATTAGTGAACCTTGGCGGGTTTCGCCTTGTCGAAGTGCAGGCTCAGTTCGGCAACACCAGCCGCCACGTTGAGGCCGTTCTGGCCTTCGATGGTGACTGGCTGCAGCGCAATGGAGTTCTTGAATCCGCCCACCAGGACATTGGCTCCGGCGCCCACGCCCACCGCAGCGCTTGCGGTGGCACCGGCATAGTGACCGGCCAGCGCGCCCTGGCCCAGGTTGTTGGTCGGCGCCAACACCGCCCAGATCATGACCGCCGAGGACAGATATCCGATGTCAGCTCCGAACTTGCTGATCGAACCGCTGTAGTACTCGGTGTAGCCGGGCTGCATCGCGTAGGAGCACTTCAGCGAACGCGAAGACCCGAAGATGAAGCCCCAACCGCTGGATACGTGACAGGTAAGATAGCCGGCCCGAACCGTCGCCTTCTGTTCATCCGCGTGCGCCGCCGGCACGAGCGAAACCACCGCGAGGATCAACGCGGCGGCCACCATCATCCTGCGAATCTTTGACGTCATTCAGTTTTCTCCTTGTGGTTCTAAAGTCCGTCCTGGCTGATGCAATAACTTTTTCGTTTATCACGAAAACTGCCCCTGCTCAAGCGCGAACAATCGCGATGGACCGGCGCTTACGCGTGCTTGAGAGTGCTGTTTCGTCTCCTGCGCGTCAGTTTTTCACCTTTCTGATTTCGTAGCCCAACTCCTCCAGCGCGAAGACGATATCGGCCAGCGCGGTCAGATCCTGGATCTCGGCATGACCCAGACGCACGCGTACGGCGTAGTTGTAGCCGAAGGGATGCTTTTCCTTGCGCAGCTTAAGAATCTCGCGCGCCAGCCTTACAGGATTGGGCTTGGTTGCATCGTCCGCCATCATCGTCGAGGCCGTTGCGGGGCGCCGCCTCCCTTTAGAAGTATCGGCCACGACTACCTTCTCTGCAACCGTTTGCGGCAGAGAGCGCAGCATGGGCAACCTGCCCTCAGGTCATCATGTTGACCTTCGACTCCACCGCCATCGTCGAGACGATATGGCGTTTGAGATACATCTCCGCCGGGCTGAAGCCCAGCGCCAGGCCAAGGAATTGCGGCATGTGCAGGATGGGCAGGCCGATCGACTTGCCTTCCTGCTGCTCGGCGCGCGGCTGATTGCCGTCCAGACTCAGATGGCACAGCGGGCAGGGCGTGACCATGCAATCGGCGCCCTTGCTTTTGGCCTCGCCGGTGTGCTTGGCGGTCATGCCCAGCGAGCTTTCCTCGTTGGCGGTCAGCACCGGGAATCCGCAGCATTTGCCCTTGCCGGAGATGTCGGTCAGCTCCGCGCCCACGATGTCGATGAGTTTTTCCAGATAGGTCTTGCGCGCGTTGGACTCCTTGGTGGGCGTGACGACCTCGGGCGGGCGGCGCAGAAAGCAGCCGTAAAACGGCGATACCTTAAGCCCCTTGAGCGGCTTGCTCACCATCGCCTTGAGCTTGTCGGCGCCGTAGTCCTCCATCACCACCCACAGCAGATGCTTGATCTCGGTGGTGCCCTTGTATTCCAGACCTTCCTCGGCCAGGTATTCGCGATTGATCCTGGCGCGATACTCCGCATCCTGCAGCCGCAGGTTGGCCTGTCCGAACACGCCCTGGCAGGTGCTGCAGATGGTCATGATCGGCAGACCCATCCGCTCGGCCTTGGCAAAGGTGCGCGCGTTGATCGGGTCGGAGATGTATTGGGGCAGAACGCCGGCGCCGGTGCAGGCGACGTCCTTCATTTCCTCCAGTTCGATGCCGAGTTTGGCCGCGACCCTGACCGCGGAGGGATACAGTTCGGGACATCCGCCCTTGGAAACACATCCGGGATAAAACGCGTACTTCATTTCTCCTTTGCCTCCGCCTTCTCGATGATGCGCGCGATGCGATCGGCGCCCGGCCGCTTGGGATGCAGATAGGGAATCGGCGCCTTGCCGCGGGCGATGGCTTTGGCCGCGGTGGGCAGCAGTTTCATCAGCCCCGAGACGTTGGTCAGCCCTTCGCTCTCGATCGCCAGCCGCCCCTCGTCCAGCCATCCGCTGCGCTTGACCGAAGCCGCAAAGCTTAGGTGATGGCGCGCGACCTTCTCGTTGGTGATGCCGCGCTTGAAGGCTTCATCGCGCATTTCGACGATGCGTTCGGTGGGTGCGATTTCGCGCGGACAGTGCTCGCTGGCCTCAAAGCAGTGCACACAGTCCCACATCCCCTTGGGCCGCTCCAGGATGCGTAGCCGCTCGGCGGTGGCCTGGTCGCGCGGGTCAAACAGGAAGCGCGAGGCCTTGGTCAGCGCCGCGGGGCCGACGAACTTGAAATCCACCGGCAGCACCGTGCATCCTTCGTCGCACAGGCCGCAGTAATTGCAGCTCATCGCCTGGCGCACACGCGCCATCAGCTTGTCGTCGATCTGCGGCTCAGCCGCACCGTCGGCGTCCTTGGGTTCCATCCAGGGCTTGGTGGAATCGATCTTTTCCCACAAAAAGGCGTCCCAGTCGGAGATCAGGTCCTTGACTACCGGCATATTGCGGATCGGCTCGACCGCGATCTCGCCGCCCTTGGCGGCCAGCGGCGCAACCCTGGCGGTGCAACTGAACGCGGCCTTGCCGTTGACGCGCACGGTGCAATCGCCGCAGTAGCCGTGCAGGCAGGAGCCGCGGAAACCCAGCGTCGGATCCTGCTCGTCGCGAATCTTGAGCAGCGCGTCCATCACCGTGGCGTCGTCGGCGAGCTCGACGGTGTAGGTGGAACGGCCCGGCTTGCTGTGCGCGCCGGGCTCCTTGCGGTAAACGCTGAACTTGGCTTGCATGTCCAACTCCTATCCCGGCCGATGCTACAAGGCAACGACCGCTCTGGTATCGGCCTGCGGCGCACCCTGCACCATCGTCACCACAGTATGGCTGATGCCGGTGCGGTCGTCACGGGCCGGAAAGTCGGAGCGCCGATGGGCGCCGCGGCTTTCCTTGCGCGCCGCCGCCGCCACCACCAGCGCCTCGGCCAGATTGAGCATCGATCCCAACTCCAGGTACGCAACCAAATCGTAATTGTAGATCGCGGACTGATTACGTACACGCAGCCGCGCGTAGCGCTCCTTGAGCGCATGAATCCGATCGCGCGCGGCCTGCAAGCCGGCCGCGTCGCGTATCGCGCCAGCATTGCGGTCCATCAGGGCGCCCAGCTCGGCATGGATGTGTCCCGCGGTGTCCTCGCACTTATCGGTGGATACCAGGGCCTCCAGCCGCTTCTTCTCCTCTTCCAGCCGCTCGGCCGGGAAACTCGGGGCGGACGCCGCTTTGGCATACGCCGCCGCGGCTTCGCCGGCGCGCGCGCCAAACACCACCGCCTCGGTCAGGATGTTGCCTGCCAGCCGGCCCGCGCCGTTAAGCCCGTTGCAGGCGCATTCGCCGCAGGCGAACAGACCGTGCATCGGGGTCTGACCGGCGATGGTCGTTTCGATGCCGCCCACCGGACGATGCGCCACCGGGCGAATCGGGATCGAATCCTTCGTCGCGTCCAGCCCGGCGACCGTGCGCAACAGTTCCACCGTCTGCGGAAAGCGCGCGCGCAGTCTCTGGCCGCCGATCATGGTCAGATCCAGTGCGACCGCCGCGCCGTCGCGGGCCGCCTGCTGAATCGCCATGCAAATCTTGTCGCGGGTGGCGCCCGCCAGGTTGGCGATAGGCTGCCCGCCGGCGACGATCTGCCCGCCTTCGGCGAGCACCGCCTCGCTGATCATCAGCGCGTTGCCGCCGGGATAGACCAGGGGATGGAACTGCACCATCTCCAGATTCATCAACGGCACCCCCGCCTGGTAGGCCAGATTCTGTCCGTCGCCGGTGGTGCCCATCGACACCGTCGAGGGCAGGTACATCCGGGTGAAGCCGCCGGTGGCCAGGATCACGGCGCGCGCGGCAAAGCCGTCCATCGTGCCCGAGCGCAGGCCCAAGGCAGTGACGCCCACGCATCGGGCGGAGTCGATGACCAATGACGTGACGAACCAATCCGCAAACAACGGGATGCCTGCGCGCTGAAACTGCTCGTACAGCACCTGCATCACGACGTGACCGGTGCGGTCGTCGACATAGAGGCTGCGGGCGCGGGAGTTGGAGCCGAACCGGCGCCGGTCGAAGCGGCCGTCGGCACCGCGATTAAAAGGTGTGCCCATCCGCTCCAGCCACATTACGGCGTCGGCGGCGGCCAGGGCGAAGCTCTGCACCACGGCCGGGTCGCACAGACCATCGCCCGCGGCCAGGATGTCGCCGGCGTAAGCTTCGGGCGAATCGTCGGCGCCCAGCGGCGCGTTGATTCCACCTTGCGCCAGGGCGGTATTGGTTCGCAGCGGATGGACCTTGCTGAGCAGCGCGACCTTGGCGCCGGCCTGCTTAGCGGCGATCGCGGCGCGCAATCCCGCGGCGCCGCCGCCTACAACCACAACATCGAATTCCTGCACCTTGGTTCAAACTCCTGAGTTGCGCTCCGGAGCGCGGCCGCTAATTGGCCAGCCGCATGCGCATCGCGTCCTCCAGAGCGGGTAAAATCTGTTGCCAATCGGCGACCAGTCCGACATTGGCGCGCGCGAAAATCGGCGCCTCAGGGTCGTTGTTAATCGCCACCACCACATGCGCCCGCTTGATGCCGATCACGTGATTGGGCGCGCCGCGGATACCGATCGCCACGTACAGCCGCGCCTCCATCGCCTTGCCGGTCAGCCCCACCTGCAATTGCCGCGGCAGCCATCCCATGTCGGTGACGCGGCGGGTAGCGCAAATCGCGGCGCCGATGGTGCGGGCGAATTGCTTGACCCGCGCCACACCCTCCGCCCCAACGCCGGCCCCCACTCCCACCACGATCTCCGCGCCCTCCAGCGGCATGATCGACGGATCGAGCAGCGAGGTGGCCTTTACCAGCCGGCTGAGCGGCGGCGCCAAAGTGGGATTGACCACCTCGACCTCGGCTCGACGGGCGGGCTCCGGATGCGCCAGTTCAAGCACGCCCGAGCGCACCGTTGCCATCTGCGGATAGGTCTTCGACAGGATCGGAGCGACGATATTGCCGCCGAAGGCGGGCTTGAGCGCGACCAGGCGTCCCTGCGCGTCCAGTTCAAGTCCGATCGCGTCGCCGGTCAATCCCAGGCTCAGGCGGGCCGCCAGGCGCGGTCCCCAGTCGCGCCCCAACTCGCTGGCGCACAGCAAAAGTCCCCACGGGCGGCGCTGCGCGACCAATTGCGCAGCGGCTTCGGCGATCGATTCCGGGCGATGGGAGTCCAGCGCCGGATGGTCGATGATCAGCACGCGGTCGGCGCCGTAGCCGGCCAGCAGCCGCGCGTGACGCGCCATCGCGGCGGGAAATCCGAGCGCGACGAGCGCGCCGCCGACTTTCCCGGCGAGTTCGCCGCCGGCCGATAGCAGTTCCAAGCTGCCGCGCGTGATCTCGCCTGCCAGATTGCTCTCGCAGACCACCCACACGTCCCTGCCGGATGCGGATATGCGCGCCGCGGTATCCGCTTTGCGCCGGGTGCGCCCGGCGGCATTGAGCGCCTCCAACCGCTCCAGCTCGGCGACCGCCTGCTGCGCGGCGGCGGTGGGGTCGGCGCTGTCGATCAACTTGCATTGCACCGACGGCGCCTGTTGCACCCGCACTTCCTGCACCCAGGTCGGCGAACCGGCGAATCCAAACTGGCTGGGGTCGGGGCTCAGGTCCGCTGCGCTCAGCGTCGTAAACGGCTTGCTTTTGGCCGCTTCCAGCGCTGACGGCCGCAGCGGCGGCGGACGCGTGGTGCGCTCGGCACAGGTCAGCAGCGCCGGCAGCCGACACTCGATCTCCTCGGTACCCTCGTCGCTTTCGCGCTCGGCCCGCACCAGGTCGCCGTCCACGCTCAGATTGCGGATGCCGGTGATTTGCGCGATCCCGAGCAGTTCCGCGATTTCCGGTCCGACCTGGCCGGTCTCGGCGTCCAGGGAATATTTGCCCAGCAGCACCAGGTCGAAGGCTTCGCGTTTAAGCCACGCCGCCAGGGCGCGAGCGGTTGCCAGCGTGTCGGAGCCGGCAAAGGCGCGGTCCTGCAGATGCACGGCGCGGTCAATGCCCATCGCCAGCGTCTCGAGCAGCGAACTTTGCGCCTGCGGCGGTCCCATCGTAACCGAAGTGGTCTGGGCGCCGAACTGTTTGCCCAACTCGACCGCGTAGGCAACCGCGTTCAAGTCGAAAGAGCCCATCACGGTGGGGCCGTCGCGCCGGATGGTTTTGGTGACCGGATCGAAGCTGACGTCCTCGATGAGTGGGATCTGCTTGACGCAGACGGCAATCTTGCGCAGGGGCATGGCCGGGTTTTTCTAATTTCTCTGAATTCGTCGCGGCCCGCGCCATCGCGCGGCCCAGAACCAAACGAGGTTACTCGACCCGCCGAGCGGGATGCAACTCGGCTCATCAACCCGCCGCCAAAAGATCGCTGCGCCGATTCGGAAGAAAGCGTGCCTTTATGACGGGATGGGCGACCGGCCACGCGCTGCCATATCAAGCGCAGCGAAGCATCCGTCCTTCGACGTTTATATACTTAAATCTTGAGGAGTGAGGAGATTTGATCTAGAAGGTTCGAATTTAGAGGTTGATTATCTTTAATCTGCATGAGTCCAAAGAGCGGTTTTAATGTGGCTGAGCGCAGCCGGCTCCTCCTTGCCGCCGGCGCGGTGTTCGTTCTGCTGTTCGTTCCCCTCAGCGCAATCGGCGCCCAGGACACCGAGCTCTCCGGTATAACAGCTGATATCGCGTTCTTGCGCCAATATGATGGTGTTTTGCACCTGGGAGTCATCCTGCACAATCCCGGTGCCAGGGAGGTCGATGCGCACCGGGCGCTCGACTTCGGCAACATCACAATCGTCGACGCCAAGGCGAACAAGAAGTATTTCCCGCTCAAGGACGCCAACGGCCGCTATCTGGCAGGCCCGACTTCGGATTGGAATGGAGGAGGCCGCTGGTTCCCAAAGCTGCTGCCGGGCTCGGACACGCTGCTGTGGGTGCTCTTCGATACGGTGCCGGCCGGCGATACGGTTACGGTGGACGGGCCGCTTTTCCACTCCTTCGACAATGTCAGCGTTACCCAGACACCGCCGCCGCCGGGCCAGGAGGCGATCAGCAGCGTGCCGCCGCTGCGTGCGAGCGTGAGCTCGGCAACGCGCCAAGATGGGCAACTGCGCGTGCGGCTTAAAATCGTCAACCCTGAAAATCGGCGGATTGGCTCGCACACGCTTTTCTACCGCGACGTTTACGCACTCGATTCCCAGGGCAAGCGCAGCTATCCGCTGCTCAAGGACAACCAGGGGTTGTTTCTGGCCAACCCAATGGCGGACAAAAACGATGGCGGGCGGTGGTTCCTGTCGCGAGTGGAGCCCAATAGCCAGGCACTGCTCGAGCTTACTTTTCAAGCGCCGCCCGACAGCGTGCGCTCGGTCGATGTGATCGTGCCATGGTTTGCCCCCTTCGAGGCCGTTTCCATCAGCGGAGAAGGCGGCGCCGCGGCCGCGGGCGTAGCGGTCGCCGGGCGCTCCATGGAGCTCCAACGTGCGCTCAAGGACTTGAACGCCGACGTTACGCCGGAGCGGGTGAAGGTAAATCTCTCGGCCGACTTGTTGTTTGACTTTGACAAAGCGGACGTGAAACCGGCCGCGCAGCCCGAATTGATGAATGTCGCCACGGTGCTCAGGTCCTATCCCAACGCCAAGGTGCTCATCGAAGGCCACACCGACGGCAAGGGCAGCGCCGCCTACAACCAGCGCCTGTCCGAAAAGCGCGCTGCGGCGGTGGCGCAATGGCTGACGGCTCACGCCGACCTCAACGGCGCCAAAATCACGACTCGTGGATGGGGTATGACCAAACCGGTGGCCCAAAACGTGCGGCCCGATGGTTCGGACAATCCCGAAGGGCGCGCGAAAAACCGGCGGGTTGAAATCACTGTGAGCCCGCGCTGACCGGCAATGGCGCCGCGCAAGCAGTCCGAGGGCGGCAGATGGCTGTCGCTGGCCTGGCACCTGACCTTGGAGCTTTTGTATTTGGCGGGTCAGGCAATGCTGTACCTGGGGCGGATGGCGTCAGACCTGGCCGACTCGGTCAGATTGTTACAGTTGGCGCGCCGGCGAAAGAAGTTTCCGCAGCGCGCGGCTGATGCTGAGGCTGCGATGGCGCGGCTGCGCGAGCGGAAATCCGCGCGGTGGTCGTCATGGGAGGGCATAGGCCGAACGCGCAGGATGGGGATACAAGCCGCCGCCGGGCTGCTGGTTCTTGGTGCGGCCGTGATTTTTCATGGCTACGTGTCGCACGGCGATGCTTCGCGGGAGCAGGAGCCGGTTCAATCGGCGTCCGTTCATGTCGGATCGAAAAAGCCGCGCGCCGCGTCTGTGGCGGCCAAATCCGGCGCGCCGCCGGAATTTGCATCGGCTGATTTGGCCCGGTTTCGCGCAGAATGCAGGAATGCGAAAGCGGGCCAGTGGTCGGTATACGGCGTCAAGTCATATTCTTCCGCGCGCGCCGACGTCGATGAGGCCAAAGCCGAAGTAGACTCTGCACGCCGCGATTTGCAGGCCGCATCCGGCAGATATGCCTCTGCGCCGCGGACTGAAGATGCTCGGCGCGCCCTGGTTGCGGCCCAGCAGCGTCTGGCCGCCGCAGACGAGAAATACGCGACCGCATCGCGCGAACTGAATAACGCCCGAAGTCCCGTTCCCAGGCCCGTGCTCGCGCGCGGTGAGTTGTATGACTGGGACGACTTCAAGGTAATGTCGCCGGTCGTGATCAACACCGGCGGCGCCTACCGGATGTGGTACGTCGGATGCCATTTCGTTGCGGAGGATTACACCTGCGCCGTCGGACACGCCCGCTCATCCGACGGCGTGGTGTGGAGCAAGACGCAGGGACCTGTCCTTGTTTTGAAGGATCGCGCTCTCAGCCGCTATCTTCATTCGATTGCGGCCGTGCGGGTTGGAAATGAGTATTCGATATGGTACGCAGTCGATTCCCACGGCTTCGGCGAAGGTCATTGCACCATTCTCAGTTACGCGTCTTCGCATGACGGACTGCACTGGGATTCCCCACAGGAGATATTGCGGGCGAATTGCCGGAATACCGGCCATCTGTGGCCCGAGGCTTTCGCCGACGGAGGCACCCTGCATCTGTGGTATGCCGACTTTGATTCCGGGCGTTCCCTGATGCATCTGCTCAGTGCCGACGGCCGGCACTGGCGGTCTGCGGGCGCAACGTCTTTCCATCAGCTCGGCCTTCCGCCTGGGCAAATGAGGATAGTGTCGCGGGGGCCGTCGGGCTGGCACGCATTGTTCGCCTCGCCCGATCGGGACGAACTGACGGCGCTGCAGTCCAGCGACGGTTCCAATTGGCAAAGAGCTGACGGTGCGCCCCAGCTCAAGGAGCTGTTTCCCGGCGCTTTCAGCTTCAATCGGCTCGACCAGCCGGTCGAGTTGGTCGAGTCTTCCGGCACCTGGATGTGGTTTGGGGTCAGCGACCGACGCGATGGCTCCGAAGCGATCGGAGTGGCTTTTCAAAACAAGGGCGGGTGATGGGAACGAATGCGCTTGCGCGACAAGCTGTTGCGCTCGGGGCTGCGGTGTTGCTGCTCAGCTCTTTTGCCCGGGCGCAGGAATCCTGCCAGGGAGAGACCTGGCGCGCCGCGGTACATGTTGAGTCCCATCGCAGCTACACCGAGAGCCCGGCGGGCGGTTATCGCGCCAACGGCTTTCAAGTCACGGACGACACTGACCTCTCGGTGCATGCGGTTTACGTAAAGCAGCGCAGGGAAGGCAAACTGCAATGGGTTTCGCGCAGGGTTCATTGGAGCGGCGTTGCCTACAACAACGTCGAAGGATGCGGTGGCTTCAGCTGCGAAACGGGCGGAGATTTGGAGTTGCGTCCCTCGGCAGGCGACCCGACATGGGTAAGCGGTGAAGACGCCGCGCGGATGCAATGGCGCTGCCGGCGCTGGCGAACGGGTAATTGTTTTGGATATTTCCACGCGCCGGAAAGCATCGTGATGCCCAAACTGGTATCGCGCGAGCGGCTCCGCGGCGGATGCTGTTACAGCGAGCAGCATGGCGATCGTCTATACAGCGTATGGGCCTCGCCGCTGGTGGCCGAGGACGTCGCAATCGAGGCCGATCCCACCCAGATAAAGCCCAACCGCGACAGTCCGGGTGATAACCGCAGCAAACTCAAGGTAAGGGTCACCTGCCAGGGCGCTGCGCTCGAGGACGCCGATGTCCGCCTGACCGTACATGTCGAGGAACGCAGCGGCGGTCATAATCACATCCCGGACCGCCCGCGCGGAAAACTAAACGGCATCGACTGCGGCGTTGACTCCGGCACCTCTGCCGACGACATGCTCGACAGCTCCTTTCCTGAAGAGCCTTGCACAACGGTCAAGACCGGTCCCGGCGGCATTGCGGAAGTCAAATTCGACTCCCCGCTGACCGGCGCGGTCGATCACGCGCGCTACGGCGATTATCAAGTCGGGATCTCCGGCGTATACAAGATAACCGCCAAATCGGCGCGCAATCCTGACCGTAGCGCCAGCACCAGAGTAATCGCCAAGGTTGACAATCTGGATCGGATACCGCCGGGTGATAATTATGTTCTGGATCGGCCCGGAGAGGGCGCAGGCGGACCACATCCGCGCGGCCTGTACGTATCCGCCGCAACGCGTGCAGCATTCGTCAAGCTGGCCGACGAATTCCGCCATTACCAGGACGTCCACAACGCTGCGCTTGTAAGCTGCGGCAAGCATCCCTGGCCGGTTGCGCCACTGAGTATCAACGACATCGCGCTGCCCGACGGTGGCGTGCTGGATCTCAACTCCAACTGGCGCCCGGGTCATCAGACCCACAACAAGGGCGAGGGCGGCGACTTCAATCGCTTCGGCGCGGGCAGCGGGCAACTGAGCAATGTTACCGGAGAGCAGTGCTACGGCGGGCCGGTGAACATTCAAAACTGGTACGCGCACACCCTGCTCGATTTGGGAACCTTTTACGGCCATTGGGATTGCACCGATCTCCAGATGACCAACAGCAGTCCCGGAGCCAGCGCCGTAACCTCCAAAGCCAAGTGCGAAGCGGGCGAGTTTCCCACCTCCTACGGAAATGGCACGGCCTGGTTTCCCCACCGTCTGCATTTGCATGTCGAGGATTGAGCTTTGAGGTCCCGCGCTGCCACGCTATTGACCGCTCTATGCGCACTGGTAGCGACCGGATCGGCGGCGGCCGGCTCGGGCCTGAGCGTTACTATCCTGCGATCGGGTAATGATCCGCGGCTGCTGGCCGCGCCCGGTCAAACTGTGACGCTGAGTATCGCCGTGAGCAATCTGCATGGTCAGACCGACATCCGCGATACGGCCCTTACGGTTTCCATCCCTACGGGACTCGTACTCAAGCAGGCCCGGCCGGTGCCCAATCGGAGCGCCGCGCAGCGGCTGGTATGGAATCTCGGCACGGTGAAAGCGGGAGCGTTTGCGCAAATCTTCGAACTGGATTTGCAGGTCGCGCCCAGGCTTAGTAGGGGCAGCCAACTTTCCGTGCTTGCCGCCGCCAGTGGCGATCGCTCCTGGTCCGGCCACGACGCGGTTGCCGCCACTTTGATGGTGCAAGACCCGGCGGCCGACCTGACGATCGAGTCGGACCTGAACTCGGTGCCTTTTACCGCTGTGGGCCCCGTGGATTTCGGGGTCAAGGTCGGCAATCTGGGCACCATCGCGGCTTCGGCTACGACACTGCGGATCAAACTTCCCGCCGGGGTGTCATTCAAATCAAGCGTTCCGGCCGCTGCCCAAGTCGGCGGCAATGTCATTACATGGCAGCTCGGCGACATCGCGCCGGTTCAGTCGCGCGACGTCATAGTAAAGATTCAGCCTGACCGGCAGTTGGAAGCGGCACTCTCCCACACGGCCAATCCCAACAACCTGGCGCGTTTCGAGCTTGACGCCTTCAGCCCCGCGCCCTCGCTAAGGCCCACCGACAGCCATCTTGAAATAGCGCGCCGCGTCGAGCCCGCCGGCGCCAACCTCAAGGTCTGGGTCAATGTTCTCGGCGCCAAAATTCCGGGCGCCCTGCAGGCCGGCAAGGACGTGATATTTGAGGTCGGATACGGAAACTTCGGCAATCAGACGGCGTCGAAGGTTTCGGTGTCGCTGGGCTTGGACCGCGGGCTTGCGATGATCGATTCGCAGCCGCCGGTGGCGCGCTCGGCCGCAAGCGGCCAATTCCAGGGCGGCATACTGTGGTGGGAGGTGGGTGAGGTCGGGATCGGTGAAACCGCCTCAATCAGAACGCGCGTGCATGTCGACTCCGTGGCGGAGACCGGGACCATCGTTCGGGCGGCCATCGCGGCCGACAACGACGCCGGCACCATCGACAAGGTTGCCTGGGTGAAAAGCTTCGCGATGCGGCCCTGACCGCCGTGCGGTCGTGCTACAAGCTGAAGATGACTCAATTGCATTTCCAAGGCAGCGCCACGCTTCGATCGCAATTATCCGGCTTGTGGGCAGGATTGTTGTTTCTTTCCATCGGCGCGGTCTTTTTGTTTGCCGGTCTTTCATACCTCAATGAAGATCGGCGCTTTGCGCGCGAGGGGCGCGAAGCCATCGGTATCGTACTTGAGAAAAAGCTCCACGAGGCTTCCGATACAGCCGACACCTCCTACCAAATTAGCTACAGCTTTGCCGCCGGCAACCGGCGGTTTGGGGGCCGTGACACCGTCGACGTTGACCAATGGGATCGGCTCAAGCCGGGCGATCCAATCCGCATCCAGTATATAGTCAGCGCGCCCGGGATAAACCGGCTATCCGGGGACAGCTATTGGCTGGCGGGATTGGTTTTCGCCGTGATCGGCTCCGTCTTTTGCCCATTGGGAGCCGTGCTTGTGGGCGCTTGGTGGCGCGGAGCGGCGGGCCGGCAACCGGCAGGTCAGACCGCCGCCGTACTCCATCCGATTCGCTCGCCGCTGCTCGGCGCGATAGTTAATCCGGCCGCGGTGTTCGGTGCAGCGATGCTGATAATCGGGGGCGTGATGCTGCCCGCGTCGGTGTGGTCGATTCGCCGCGAGCACGAGTTCGACGCGAACGGCAAAACGGCGGTCGGCATAATACTCACCAAGAGCGTCCACCGCGATACTGATTGGCGCCACAATCGCCAAACCGATTATACCGTACGCTATCGGTTTAGAACCGAAGTAGGACTGACTGTGGAAAACTCGCAGGATGTGAGCTACCGCAGATGGCACTCGATTCGCGAGCGCGATGCAGTTGACGTTATATATCTTCCCTCCCACCCTTCGGCCAATCGACTCGCCGTCAATCATCCGATTACGGGATTCTGGATCGGCACGGTCCTGGGCGCCCTGCTATGTTGCGCCGGCGCGCCGCTGCTGGGTTACGGTCTTTCAGGCGCCATGCGAACCTGGCGGCGCCGGCACCGCCGCGCCAGCCCGGCCAGGCGGTCGTGACTAACCATTATGAACTTAATTAATTACGGTTGGACCAGGCACCTCGTCGACGCGCGGAGATAGCGCCTGGAGCCAGTACGACGCGGTTTCGCCGCTGCGCCTGATTTCCCGCAATCGGCGGCCGAGCGTTGCCGGCGCAACGTTTGTGATTAATCCGTTTCGTCCTCTGCGGCCGATTTGCCGATCAGCTCCTGCTGTACGCGTTCCTCGGGCGGGACCAGGGCGGCGGCGTCGAACAGGCCGGAGCGGTCCAGGTAGGGTTTGAACTTATTGTAGAGTTCGTCGAGCTTGGCCTGGTAGTATTCGACGTTTTCGTCGGGGTTGGCCGGGTCGTACTCGGAGACCAGGCGGGCCGCGGCGCTGACCTTGACGCGCAGTCCCTTGCCGGTCACATAGTAGGAAATCTGGTCGCCGCTGTTATAAGGACGCGAGGACTTCAGCGCCAGCTCGTAAGCCGCGGCTACGTTGCGCCGCTTGCCACTGATCTTCTGGCGGTAAACTTCCAGCGAATCCTGCAGCGTGTCGGTCTTCATCAGCTCGCGGATCGGCATTTGATGGGCCGCGATGCGGGCCTTGTAGTGCGCCAGCAGCGCGGGAATCTCGGCGCGCCGCTCTTCCAGCAACAAGCGGAACATCTCCTCCATGAAGCGGCGCTGAACGCGCTCTAGGCCGCGCGACTTAAGACCCGAGCCGCGAATGGTCAGCTCGCCCGCCTCGTCGAGCAGCACGTAGTTCTTCATCTTGTAGCTGAACATGGCCGGATAGCGCCCGTCGATCTCCAGCCTGATCCCCTCCGGCAGCACCTCGGCAATGCTCTCCAGCAGCGCCTCCTGCTCGCGCTCGCCGGCGCATCCGGGCGGCGCTACGAAGTAGATGCCGTCGGTGTCGACCTCGATCACCTGTGCGCCGCGCGCCTCCAGCTCCGCCATCGCACGCTGGATCAGTTCGCGCCCGCGCCGGGTCACATCCTGCGCTTGCGTGTAGTCGTTGAAATGGCCCATCGAAAAGCCCAGGTAGCCGTAAAAGGAGTTGACCAGGATCTTGAACGTCTGCTGCAGCGCCTCCATGTAGCGACGCTCGGTGCCCTGGAGTTCGCGCACCGCGGCCTTGGCCTGCACGCGGAAGGTGCGCAGCTGCTCGAGCATCTTGAGGAACACGCCCAGGCGATCGTTGCCCGGACCCAGCCCGAACTGCAGCATCAGCGAGGGATACAGCGAAGTGACGTCGCAATGCGCCACGTTGTGCGCCACGCCCAGGCGGCGGACCTCGGTGTGGCCGCCCGCGAATGCAATCGGCTCGCCGGGAATCGGCACGCTGTGATTCTCCGCCAGGTAGGCGCGCAGCAGCAGTGAGTCGATCTTGGTCGCGTTTCCGCGCAGGATCACGTTCTGATAGGAGTACGGGAAAATCTGCGCCTGCACGAAGTAGCTCAGTGAAAGCATCTCGGCCAGCTTTGCCACCTGTCGCGCATTGTCCAGGGTAAAATCGCGCAACGGCGCCGGGTCGTTGGCGAAGAAATCGCCGACTTGCCCGGGTTCGATATAGACGCGGCCGGGATGCGCGAGTCTGAAATGGCGCTCGATTTCGGCCAGACCGAATCCTTCCAGCTCGCGGCTGGCGATATCGTAATGCTGCGCCAGCATCCAGGTATCCACCACGCTGCGTCCGTAGATGTCGAAGCGGCGGTAAGCGATGGTCCGCTCGGCGATCTGCATGCGCGAGGAGCGCGACCTCATCAGGCTGCCGTCGCGGCCGAGCTTAAGTGCCACGCGATTGCGCCGCGCGCGGGCCTGCAGGTAGTCCAGGCCGAAACGGAAAAGGTTGTGGCCCTCGATGACGTCGGGGTCGCGCTCGCGGACAATTGCGGCGAACCGCTCGAGCATCGCCTTCTCATCTATCTCGGACCCCAGCAGGACGTGCTCGAAGCCGGTTGAATCGGTGATCGCGATTGCCGCGATCCGGTCACCCTCGCGCGCCCCGGAGGGAAACTCGAAGCCCGGACTGATGCAGGCCTGCACGTCGATCTGCATGCGATGGAGCTGCGCGAACTCAAGGCCGACGAAAAACGTCATCCCGGTCAGCATCAGGAACTGTTCCACCGGGTCCGTCAGCACGAAATAAGGGATTTCGTTGCCGCCCGCATCAGCCTTGCGCAGATGGCGCTTGGCGGCCTCCAGCGCGGCCGCGGTATCGAAGCCCGCGATATAGCGCAGCGCGAAATCTCCCTCCAGCTCGCGAATCGAGTGCGGCGCGCCTAGGCCGGAGAGCAGCGCGGGATGGCCGAGCAGCACGAAGAAACGCGCCGCCTGCTCTTCGCGCGTAAGCTTGCCGCCGATGCGGCGGAAGATTTCCGCCTTTTGCGGACCGATTTCCACCGCCACGATGCCCGGCTGCTCGGAGCTGCCGAACAGCAGGCGGTTGCGATAAAACTGCGCGGCGATTTCCTGGTAGCGGGTCATCGCAAAATCACTTCAGGATATACGCCAGGCCGCCGGGAAAGGCGTAGATTTCGGGATGGTTGCCGATGGCGGTATGGTTCATGCGGTTTACTTCCGGAGGACGGTCGGGCAGCGAGGTCGTCGCGTGAATCTCCTTCCAGTCGATCATCGTCTGCGGATCGTGGCCGCGGGCGATATATCTCTCGTGGTCGTTGACGTTGATCGGAGAGTGCCAGATGAGCTGGCTCTTGTAGAGTCTGCCGCCGGCGTCGTAGTCATCCAGATAGATTTGTACGAAGGTTTCCTTGTCGATGAAGATCACTTTGTGCCCGTAGCAGTAGCCGGTTAGTATCGGCAGCGGCGCCACCTCGAGTACATATACGTCGCGCACCTCCCATTTGCCGGCCAGCGGACTGGGCCACCCGGGCAGGCCGTCGCGGTCGTAGAGTTTGTCGCCGCCCGGCAAATCCCCGCCATACCAATGGTTGAGATCGCCATGCATCAACGCTACCACTTTCTTCACGCCGAGCAGCGTTGCCTTGAAATTCGGCGGCTGGAAAAACATCCCGTCGCTGTTGTCGTCCTCGTTGAAATCGCTGCCCAGCAGCGGCGAGCATCGCGCCGCCGACGACATCCGCACCGAACGGCGCAGCGCCGGCACAAAGACATAGATTTCCTGTACCTTTTCCGGATCGTCCGGCAGCAGCGCGAGCTGCGCGGTATATTTCTCCTGCTCGGGCGCGTCCACCAATTGCCGGGTCGATTGCAGAAATCCGGCGCCGTAGGGCGGATTGGTGGGGAAACCCTCGTCGCTGCTGTGGCTGAGCCGCCATTGGTCGACGTCGATTTGTTCGTAAAAACGGTTGCGGTAGCGATCCACCGCCACGTAGGAGCCGTCCGAATGGCTAATCGAGGGTAAATAGTAAGTCCATACGTTGTATAGCAATTGATACGCCATCAGCGGTCCCGACGGTTTGGGAAAAGGCACGCCGGCCACGTAGCCGTTTATGGTATAGCCACCCGAAGCGGTGCGGCTGAGCCGACTTCGAGAGGCGTACTTTTCCGTGTTCTCGCGCAGTTGCCTGAACATCGCCAGCGGCGCCGCCGGACCCACATTGATCGTGTATCTGCGATCGTCGCCGATCTTAAACGCGTAGCGTCCGCTGTAAGCAGCGACGAACGACATGGGCATGAACTTGCGGTACTGCTGCCAGTTGTGCGCGGTGATTCGGGTCCCGACCGGGATGGTCTCGGCCGAAGCCGCCTCGGCCATCGCGGTGTAGTTGGCCGGATCGAACCTGAACTGGGCATGAGCGCTGGCCGCGAACACCCACGCCAGTGCACACAACAGCGCCGTCCATGCGCCGGGCCTCATCGAATCCCGTCTCCCTGATTGGCCGGCGCTCAGACTTGCGGGACCTTGAGTCCACGCTGCACGGCGGGGCGCGCTGCGATCGCTGCGTGCCATCGGCGCAGGTTGGGCCATCGATCCAACGCCAGGTTGAAGAACGGCAGCACCCCGATCCAGGTGAAATTCGCGATATCCGCGATCGAATATTCGCCGGCCAGATACTCGGCCTCGCCCAGGCGATGGTCGAGCACGCCGGCCAGGCGAATCGATTCCTCGGTGTAGCGCGCGAGCGCCTGCTGATTGTCGGCGCCGTTGCGCTTGAACCATCCGAGCTGGCCGAACATCGGGCCGACCCCTGCCATCTGGAACATCAGCCACTGGAACGCTTCCATCCGCCGCACCGCATCGCGCGGCATCAGCTTGCCCGATTTTTCCGCCAGGTAGATGAGAATGGCGCCCGACTCGAAAATCTTAAGCGGCTTGCCGCCCGGCCCCTCCGTATCGATTATCGCCGGGATGCGACCGTTGGGATTGATCGCCACAAACTCGGGCGTCTTCTGCTCGCCCTTTCCCAGGTTCACCGCATGCACCTGGTACGGCATCCCGATCTCTTCGAGCATAATCGAAGCCTTGGTGCCGTTGGGCGTGGTCCAGGTATAAAGCTCAATCATGACACCTCCTTGTGCGCGAAGGTTCGTTGCCGGGCGGTACCCATCGTAGCATCGAACCCGCAGCGATACCTTATAGTGCTGGATTCCCGATCCCGCATCGGGTTAGGGTCGCGGGCGTATCGAAACATGTGACGATTTACGGAGGACGAGCAGATGGCGATGCGAGCGCCGGGGCGCGCGGAGCTGATTGAGCTGGCCGCGCTTAATCATTTTGAACTGTCGGATGAGGAACTCAGCAGTTTTCTGCCCATGGTCGAGGCGATGGTGCGCGGGTTGGACGAAATCGATCGGATGCCGGAACCGGCACCGACCCTGAAGTATTACCAGCGTGATCCGGGCGTGCGGCCGCAGCCCGCCGACGATCCGCTCAACGCCATCCTGCGCCGATGCTCGGTCAAAGGCGCTGCGACGGGCAGGCTGGCCGGCAAACGCATCGGGGTCAAGGACTGCGTGCTGGTGGCGGGCGTGCCGATGAGCTGCGGCTCGCTGCTGCTCGACGGCTATATCCCCGACCGCGACGCCACGATCGTAACCCGGATGCTGGATGAGGGCGCCGAAATCGTCGCCAAGCTCAACATGGACGACATGGCGTTTTCCGGCAGCGGCGACAGCAGCGCATTTGGTGCGGTGCTCAATCCGCACAACCGCGAGCACTTGTCAGGCGGGTCCTCGGGCGGCTCCGGTGCGGCCCTGTATTACGAAGGAATCGACATGACCATCGGCGGCGATCAGGGCGGCTCGATCCGCATCCCGGCGTCGTTTTGCGGCGTGGTCGGGCTGAAGCCCACGCACGGCCTGGTGCCCTACACCGGAATTATCGGCATCGACCCGACCATCGATCACACCGGGCCGATGGCGCGCAAGGTGGCCGACGTCGCCCTGCTGCTGGACGTGATCGCCGACCCGCCTGCAGCAAACGGCGGCGCGCGTGCCGGTTACTCGCAGGGGCTGGAGACGGGAGTCAAAGGACTGCGCATCGGAGTCGTCAAGGAAGGGTTTGGCTGGGAATCTTCGGAGCGCGACGTTGACGAGGCGGTGCGCCGCGCGCTCGAAGCGATGGCCGCGCTGGGCGCGCAGGTCGAGGAGGTGTCGATTCCGCTGCATCGGCGCTCGGCGCGCTTTCTGACCGGGATTACCTCAGAGGGGATGGCGGCGCTAATCTGGGGCAACGGCCTGGTGCATCATAACCACGGCCCCTGCAACCATCATCTGTCGGAGGCGATGGGCCGCGCCCTGCGTACGCACGGCAACGAGATGCCGCGGTTGCTCAAGCTCAATTTGCTGCTCGGCACGCATCTCAATCGCCGCTACCACGGCCGCATCTATGGCAAGGCGCAAAACCTGCGCGCTCATCTGCGCGCGCAGTACGACCAGGCGCTGGCGCGCTTCGATGTTCTCGCGATGCCGACCACACCCGGCAAGGCGCTCAGGCACGAGCCCAAACTCGACCCGCAGGCGCGCCTGATGCGCGGATGGCACGTCGCCAACAACACCGCCGCCTTCGACGTGACCGGCCATCCCTCGCTCAGCCTGCCATGCGCGAAATCGCACGGCCTGCCGGTGGGCCTGATGCTGACCGGACGCCATTTCGACGACACCACCCTGCTACGCGCCGCTTACGCGTACGAGCAGAACGTGGCGTGGGAGAAGGTATGAGGCCGGTTTTCGCTACGCGCCCTTAGGGCTAATGGATTGATACGGCTGTGGCTTCGGTTTAGTTTTTTTGTGACCATCAGTTTCAAAGCGCCGCCGGCGTGCGGCTGTTTCAATTTGAGGGATGCGGCGGAGATTTTGGTGGGGTTGTTCGATGCTGAGCACCAGGCTTGCCGGCGGTTTTCGAGCCATCGTGGCCGCGCTGTGTCTGTTTTGTCTTCCGTTACTGTCGGGCTGCGCTTTCTTCCTTGGGGATCTCGTGGGACTTGGAGCGGGCGTGGTTGCCGGGGCTGTCACTAAATCGCCGGAGGGCGGCGCGGCGGCCGGAGCCGCGGCCGGTGCCGGCGGCGGAGCGCTGGTTGGATATGCCGTCGGAGGTCCGCTGGCAGGAGCTATCGGAGGAGGGTTGAGCGGCGCGACAACCGGCTATCTGACCGGAAGAGCGTCGCGGCAATAGCGCCGCTGTCCGACCTTCATCCCAGGGCTGCGATTGCTTCGCTACAAAGTGTTCAGGTAGCTGACGCGGCCCGATCGGCAGGGCTGAGCGCGTCGAACCGGCGGGCTGAATCGCGGCCCTGGCCGTCGTGCAGCCGGATGACGGTGGCCAGATTGTCGGTGCGTCCGTCATGCAGAAAGCGCACCTTGGCGCGCACGCCCCACAGCGGCGACGTGCGCATCATGGTCGGACCCGCCGTCCCCGAGGTAATGCCGTCGCCGAGCGAACCCATGTCGTGCAGCAGGAAGTCGGAAAACGGATGGAATGTCTGAGCGGCGAGGGCGCGGTTGAGCGCGGCGCTGAGCGCCACGCCGCCGGTGGTGGGCGGAATGAAAGCGGACGGGTTTGCCGCGGTCCTCAGCGTGGGCACATGGCATCCCGCGCACCCGATTGCGGAGAACAACCGGTCGCCGCGCCGCGCCTGCGCATCTTCGGCCAACTGCGGCGGCGGCTCCAGCGCGCGCATGAAGTCCACCACCCGGTCCACCATCGCGCGCCCGCTCGCGTCAGGTGTGTCTTCAGGCTCATGGCCGCCATCCAGCAGCACGCCGAACTGCATGACGCCGTCGGCACACGTGGTGTTCTCCTCGGGCAGGTCGGGCGTGGTGAGCCCCATCTCATTGGCCAAGGCAAGCGCGGCGAACAGGCGCAAGGTTGCGCTGTCGTCCTTCCAGCCAAAGCGCGCGACGCGCAGGGCGCCGAACTCGATCAGCATCCGCGGCGTCCCGCGAATCGCGGGCGGCTGCGAGTTGGCCAACGCGATCAGGGTGTTGTTGTCGATCGCCTCGACCAGTCCCAGCCCGAAGAGGTTGGTGGACTGGCGCTGCGCCGTGCAATTGTCTCCCGCCGCGAAACTGGCGCTGGAGGGGTCGCAAATGGGCAGGCCGGTGGAGAAATGCTTAAGCATGGCCTCCTGTTGCTGGCATGGTGAGAGGACGCAATTGGGATCGCTGATTTCGCATCCCAACGGGACCGCTGCCAGGCCGTGCTCGAAGACCGTGGCGTCGGCCTGTGTCTGCGGACCGGCGCGCAGCACGTTGTCCACTGCGAAGGTGTGCACCGGCAGGCCGGTGGTATCGGCGCGGGTGTGAATCTCCGAAATAAACTCGCCCGACCCGCCCATCGTGGGCTGAAAGTGGCAGGCTACGCAGGTGCGATTGTTGAACAAAGGCCCCAGCAGGGGGATGCTCAACGGGGTGGCGAACAGCCGCTGCCCGGCCACAAACAAGGCCCGCTCGGCACGGTTGTGCGCGACCGCCGGCAGCGGTTGACCAAAACCGCTGGTATCCGCCGTAAGCGGTCCCAGCGGCTCGGCCTGCGCCCGCGCCTGAGCGGCGAGCGCCAGGACTGCCAACACGGCCAGCCATCGAACCCACAACCATCGCCTCGAGATCATCATTTTATTGTCATCTTTTTGCAGCCTTCGCTGCGGACCGATGCTTAATATTTCTGAACCATATAATGTGGTAGTAATTTCTTCAATTGCACCTGGAAAGGCACAATTTTACATTCGTCGTTAGAACATTTTCACATCGGCGGTGTTTGCCATTGCGTCGTCTGCGCCGTTCGATCCAGTAGTTAGACTCAATCCGATGATGACTTGGGAGGAGAGCCGATGGGCATGCGAGCGCCGCAGCGCGACGATCTGATCGAAGCCGCCGCAATTAATCATTTCGAACTCTCCGAGCAGGACCTGCAGCATCTGTTGCCGATGATGGGGCCGCTGTTTGCGCGCCTGGACCGGCTCGACCGGCTGCCGGAGCCCGCTCAGCCGCTGCGCTGGGCCCATCGCGATCCGGGCCAGCGGCCGCAGCCGCAGGACGACCCGCTCAACGCCATCCTGCGCCGATGCGCGGTCAAGGGGGCTGCGACCGGCAAGCTGGCCGGCAAGCGGGTCGGGGTCAAGGATTGCGTGCTGGTGGCCGGCGTGCCGATGAGCTGCGGCTCGCTGATGCTCGATGGCTACATTCCCGACCGCGACGCGGCCATCGTCACGCGGATGCTGGATGAGGGGGCCGAGATCATCGCCAAGCTCAACATGGACAACATGGCGTTTTCCGGCAGCGGCGCGACCAGCGCGTTCGGCCCGGTGCTCAACCCGCACAACCGCGAGCATCTGGCCGGCGGGTCCTCGGGCGGCTCGGGCGCGGCGCTGTATTACGAGGGAATCGACCTGACGATTGGCTGCGACCAGGGCGGCTCCATTCGCATCCCGGCATCGTTTTGCGGCGCGGTGGGACTCAAGCCCACCCATGGCCTGGTCCCATACACCGACATCGTCGGCATGGATCCGACGATCGATCACGCCGGGCCGATGGCGCGCAAGACTGCGGATGTGGCCCTGCTGCTGGAAGTGATCGCCGATCCCGTGCCGGGCGCCGGCCGGATCGCGTACCGGCAGGAGTTGGACAAGGGCATCGCCGGAGTGCGAATCGGAATCGTCAAGGAAGGCTTCGAATGGGATGGCTCGGAGGCCGACGTTGATGCCGCGGTGCGCCGCGCCGCCGAGGCGATGGCGAAGCTGGGCGCGCGCGTGGAGGAAGTCTCCATCCCGGTGCATCGCGACGCTATGCATTTCGCCAGCGCCGTAATGGCAGAGGGGTTGGCGGCGTTATTCGCGCAAAACGGCCTGGTCCATCACGTCAAGGGCCCCTACAACGGCCATCTCGCACGCGCCTTTGGCGAGGGCCTGCGCATGCGCGGCGCGGACCTGCCGCCGCTGCTCAAGCTGATGCTGCTGATCGGCACCTATCTGAACCGCCGCTACCTGGGACGAGTTTACGCCAAGGCGCAGAACCTGCGCCCGTGGCTGCGCGCCCAGTACGATCGGGCGCTGGCGCACGTGGATATTTTGGTGATGCCGACTACGCCTACCAAGGCCCATCGCTACGATCCCAAATTCGACGCCTACGATGAGATGGTGCGCGGCTTTGCCACCGGCAACAACACGATGGTGTTCGACATCACCGGCCATCCGTCGCTCAGCGTACCGTGCGCCAGGTCAAACGGCCTGCCGGTGGGACTGATGCTGACCGGGCGGCACTTCGACGATGCAACCCTGCTGCGCGCCGCGCATGCCTACGAACAGAGTGTGGCGTGGGAGCGGGCCTGACGGCCTCTTGGTCCAGCGCCGGCAACGCAGTAAGTTTGTGCTGTGATACCCTGCGTGCTCGAGGTACGGGTCTATGGCAAAGGAATCGCTTACGATTATTGATAACCGCACCGGCAAGCAGTACGAAATTGCGATCGAAAACGGGGCGATTCGCGCTGCCGACCTGCGCCAAATCAAAAACGGGTCCGACGACTTCGGCCTGATGTCCTACGATCCGGCCTTCACCAACACCGCCTCATGCAAGAGCCGCATCACCTTCATCGACGGCGAAAAGGGCATCCTGCGCTACCGCGGCTATCCGATCGAGGAGCTGGCCGAGCACAGCAATTACCTGGAGACCGCCTACCTGATCGTCAAGGGCGAGCTGCCCGACCGCAAGCACTTCGAGATGTGGGAGCACAACATCAAAGTGCATACGATGGTGCACGAGAACATCAAGAAGTTCATGGAGGGCTTCCGCTACGACGCGCATCCGATGGGGATGCTGCTGGGGACGGTGGGCGCACTATCGACCTTCTATCCCGACGCCGCCAACATCCATGACCTGGAATCGCGCCGCTTGCAGACCCGCCGCCTGATCGGCAAGATGCCCACGCTGGCCGCCTGGGCTTATCGCCATACCCGCGGCCTGCCCTACATCTATCCCAACAACGAGCTCAGCTACACCGGCAACTTCCTGTCGATGCTGTTCCGGATGACCGAGTCCAACTACAAACCCAACCCGGTGCTCGAACGCGCCCTGGACGTGCTGTTCATCCTGCATGCCGACCATGAACAGAACTGCTCGACCAACGCGATGCGCTCGGTGGGCAGCTCGCAGGCCGACCCCTATTCCGCCACCGCCGCGGCGATCGCGGCGCTGTACGGGCCGCTGCACGGCGGCGCCAACGAGGCGGTGGTGCGGATGCTGGAGCGGATCGGGTCGGTCAAGAACGTGCCCGAGGCGGTCAAGAAGTTCAAAGCCGGCGAGGGGCGGCTGATGGGCTTCGGCCATCGCGTATACAAGAACTACGACCCGCGCGCCAAGATCCTCAAGAAGATGGCCTACGAAGTCTTCGAAGTGACCGGCGCCAATCCGCTGATCGAGATCGCCCAGGAGCTGGAGCGCATCGCCTTGCAGGACGACTATTTCGTCAGCCGCAAGCTCTACCCCAACGTGGACTTCTACTCGGGTATCATCTACCAGGCGATGGGCTTTCCGACCGAAATGTTCCCGGTGCTGTTCGCGATCCCGCGCACTTCAGGATGGCTGTCGCAATGGGCCGAGATGGTGCGCGACCCGGAACAGAAAATCGCCCGTCCGCGCCAGATATTCGTGGGCGAGAAGCTGCGTGCGTGGACGCCGATCGAGAAGCGGCCGGTGCCCGTCAACCGCGAGGATGCGGTCGACACGTCGATCTGACGGCGCGCTTGAGGCGCGTTGACCTTCCTTGCTGGTTTTCTTATCCTGCCGGCACGGGCCGAACAGAACTGTCGCGCATCGCTTCAAGCAGGATATGGACTCCGGACCCGCAGCCCCTCAGCCCGCAAATGGCACGCGCCGCGCCGCAATGGAGGCGGTCTCTCGATCCCCTTTCAGGATAAGGAGCGGGGACGGCAAGGCTCCGCGCAGGCTCACGATTGCCGTTGGCGCATCGGCGGCGTTGCTCTGGTTTGGTGCGGCAGGCGCCCGCGCGCAAACCGCCATGGCGGCGCAGCGCGCCGACACTTCATCGGCCGCCCAGCCGAACAACGGCGGCGGGGTCCTCGAGATCGCGCCGCAGACGCCGCCATCGTCCCCGCCTGAGGCGCAACCTGCGCCGCCCGCGGAAGACGGCAGCAACCAGGCCACCGACAACGACATCGAGCTGTATCGGACCTACACCGGCTCCGAGCATACGCGCGGCCATTCGGGTCCGCTGCCATACCTTGGAATTTCCGTTCACTCGACCACTGTCACGGAGCCGGGCGGCAACCAGCAGCGGGCGCTGGAAGTGCTGAGCGTCGATCGCGGGAGCCCCGCCGCCGCCGCCGGAATCCGCGGCAGCGGCACGCCCACCAAACTGGGCGCCAGCAGTCTGACGGCCAGCGCGATGCTCGGCCCGGCCCAGGAGCTGCTGGCGCCGCTGCTCAAGAAGACCGGCCAGTTGGGCCGTCAGGGTGACCTGATCGTCGCGGCGGACGACAATCGGGTCGGCAGCGAAGAAGAACTGGCCGCAGAGCTGGCCAAGCTCAAGCCCGGCGACACCATCTGGCTGACCGTCCTGCGCGAATCGGCAAAGGGCAAACCCCACGCCGTCAAGGTGCCGATCCGGCTGGGACCGCCGCAAAGCGCCGCCTCGAGGTGATTCCCCGACGGGTGCGCCTCGCAGCTTGTTTTCTGCTAACATCCGTGATGTCGGGCGGGAGCGGCAGCTTCCGCCCGAAAATTTGATGGAGCGAAGTCTCAAAGAAGCGATTGCCGAACTGCAGGCGCGGCTGAAAACCGGCGCTGAGCGGCATTTCCCGGTGATGGGGCTTAAAGGTGCGGCCGGTCCGCTGCTGCTGCGCGAGGCCGCCGTCGCCCTCCAGCGCCCGATCCTTGCGATCGCGCCGCTGCCCAGCGAGGCCGAAAGCCTGGCGGCTGAAACCGGCTTCTTTCTGGGCGAATCGCCCCACGGCGGCGGCCTGGAGCGCACCCTGTATCTGCATACCGGATGGGACGTGACGCCGCTGGCGCGCATCTCGCCGCCGCTGGACAACCAGTGCTCCCAGTTCGTCGCGATGTACGCGTTGCTGCGCCGGCCCGCTGCCCTGGTCATCACTTCGGTCGAGGCGCTGATGACGCGCACGATGCCGCGCGGCGTATTCGACAGCTCGGTGCTGAAGCTGACCTTGGGCGACCGCGTCGATCTCGAAGGGATGGTCTCCGAGTTGGCCGCCATCGGCTATCAGCGCCTGCCGCAAACCGAGGAGCCGGGCGATTTCAGCGTCCGCGGCGGAATCATCGATCTCTACTCCCCGCTGTACAATCGCCCGCTGCGGTTGGAACTGGAGGACGATGTTCTCGCCTCGATTCGCTTCTTCGACCCCGCCGATCAGCGCTCCCTGGACGAGGTGCTCGAGGCGATCGTGATTCCGGCGCGTTTCGTGCCGCCCGGCGCCTTGCGCGAACGCAAGCTGCGCGAGCGGGTCGAGGTGCGCGCGGCGGAGATTGGGTTGGTGCGCAAGGAGGTGGCGGCGCTGACCGAGGAGCTGGAGAACGGGCTGTTGTTCCCCGGCGTCGAGAACCTGATGCCCTACATGTTCGACCAGCCGCTCAACACGCTGCTGGATTTTCTTCCGCCCGGCGCCATTGCATGGCTGGTCGAGCCGGGCCGCGTGATCGCGCAGGCGCAGCGCTTTGCGGAGCGGATCGCCCAGGAAGCCGAGCAGAACCTCTCGCGTCATCTGTACTTCCCCGCTCCGGAAACGCTCTTCCTCGACCCTGCCGAGTTGCAGGCGCGCCTGGATCGACTTGTCACCGTCGATGTCGGCTCAGTCGTCACGGTCAGGACACCGCAGGCCGGATACGCGCCGCCGATCGAGATCAAGTCACAGCAGAGCCTCAAGCTGACCGCCGGCACCAAGGACGGCCCCAGGACGCCGTCATTTGAGCCGCTGGTGGCCGAACTCACTCAAATCCGCCGAGGCCAGAATCGCGCACTGTTCGTGGTCGACGGCCCCAGCCAGGCCAATCGGCTGCGCCGCCATCTGGAAGCCTACGGCTTCGAGGTCAATTCCGGAATCGAAAGCTTCGCGCGTTTTCTGGAGGCGCCAGCCGCTCTCCCCGCGATTGTCGAGGGCGAGCTTGCCGCCGGGACGGTGCTGCAACTCGATGGCCTATACATCTACAGCGAAGAGGACATTTTCGGTGAGCCGCGGGTGCGCCGGCGCAGCCGCCCGGCCGCCAAGGGCATGTTGGTCAACCTCGAGGAGCTCAAGCCGGGCGACATCGTGGTCCATCTCGATCACGGTATCGGCCGCTACCGCGGGCTCAAGCATCTGAAGGTTGCCGAGGCGGAGGGCGATTTTTTAAACCTCGAATACCTCGGCGACGACACGCTCTACGTGCCGGTGGAGCGCATCAATCTGGTACAGCGCTACGTGGGCGGCGACGGCGCGACGCCGCGGCTGGACAAGCTGGGCAGCGGTTCGTGGGACAAGGTCAAGAAGCGCGCGCGCCAGGCGGTGCTGGAGATGGCCTCCGAGCTGCTGGAGATCTACGCCGCGCGCGAAGCCCAGGAGGGACACGCCTTTCCCCATCCGGGCCGCGAGTACGAGGAATTCGCTGACCGCTTCGAATTCCAGGAAACCGAAGACCAGCTCGCGGCCATCGACCAGGTGCTGCTCGACATGTCCAGGCCGCGTCCGATGGACCGCCTGATCTGCGGCGACGCCGGCTTCGGCAAGACCGAGGTTGCGCTGCGCGCCGCGATGGTGGCGGTGGCCGACGGCTTCCAGGTGGCGATGCTGGTGCCGACCACGGTGCTGGCCGAGCAGCATTTGGAGACCTTCACCAACCGCTTCAAGGACTTCCCGGTGCGAATCGAGATGGTGTCGCGCTTCCGCACAGCGCGGGAAAACAAGACGGTGCTGCAACTGGTGCGCGAAGGCAAAGTCGATATCGTCATCGGCACCCATCGCCTGCTGCAAAACGACGTCGAATTCAAGCGCCTGGGGCTGCTGATCATCGACGAGGAGCATCGCTTCGGCGTCGCCGACAAGGAGAAGATCAAGAAATTCCGCAAGCTGGTCGACGTGCTGACCATGACCGGCACGCCGATTCCGCGCACCCTGCACATGGCGATGCTTGGGATTCGCGACCTGTCGATCATCCAGACCCCGCCGGTGGACCGCCAGGCGATCCATACTTACGTCGCGCATTTCGACGACGGGCTGATCCGCGAGGTCATCCTGCGCGAACTCAACCGCGGCGGCCAGGTGTTCTTCGTGCACAACCGCGTCGAGAACATCGAGTACATGGCGCGCCATCTGCGCGCCCTGGTGCCCGAGGCCAGAATCGCGGTGGCGCACGGCCAGATGGACGAGCGCGAGCTGGAAGTGGTGATGCACGATTTCATCAACAAAAACGTGGGCGTGCTGGTCTGCTCGGCGATCATCGAGTCGGGACTGGATATTCCCAACGCCAACACCATCATCATCAATCGCGCCGACCACTTCGGGCTGGCCGCGCTCTACCAGTTGCGCGGGCGGGTGGGGCGCTCCAAGCAAAAGGCCTACGCCTACCTGCTGGTGCCGGGCGAGCATCTGATTACGCGCGACGCCAAGCGGCGAATCGAGGTGCTGCGCGAACTGGTCGAGGTGGGCGGCGGTTTCAAGCTCGCCATGCACGATCTGGAATTGCGCGGCGCGGGCAATCTGCTCGGCCGCGAGCAGTCGGGCGATATCGCCGCGGTCGGCTTCGAGTTGTACACCGAGATGATGGAGCAGGCGATCCGGGAGCTGCGCGGCGAGCCGCAGCGTCCGGACTTCGAGCCCGAGCTCCAACTGGGCATCCCGGCCTACATCCCCGACAGCTACGTGCCCGATGAAAGCGAGCGCCTGATTCTTTACCGCCGGATGGCGCGGGCCGAGTCGGTCGAGGATCTCGACGATTTGCGCGACGAGCTGCGCGACCGCTTCGGCCCGGTGCCGACCCTGGTCGAAAACCTGCTGGCGGCGATGAACGTGCGCCGCCAGATGCGCGAGCTGATGATTCTGAGCGCCACGCTTAAGGGCAATCAGCTCCATCTGCGCTTCCATCCGCAGGCCCCGATGGACGCCGAGCTGCTGAGCCGACTGGTCAACACCAACCGCGCACGCATGCGCCTGGCGCCCAACGCGCAACTGAGCGTGCGGATCGAAAACCGCAGTTATGAGGAGTTGTTCGAGGAACTGGAGCCGGTCTTGCAGGCGGTGGCCGCGTGTGAAAAGGTGGAGCCCCGGGTGGGGCGGGCGGCAGGCCAGCTCGCCAATTGAATCGATGAAACATTACGCGCGCATTGGTTTGGGCGCAGCGATCCTTCTCGCGCTACTGTGCTCTTGCCTGGCGCCGGCGCGGGCCGACCAGATCGTCGACCGGGTCATCGCCACCGTCGACGGCGACCCGATCACGATGCAGGACCTGCGCCGTTACGCTGCCGCCTCGGGCACCACGCTGCCCGCCGACGACAGCCCGCAGAGCCAGGAAGCCAAGCGCAAGGTCCTGCAAAAGCTTATCGACGAAAAGGTGATGGACCACGAGATGAGCACCATCCCGGTCGAGGAGGAGCAAGTCGATCGCTTCATCGCCCAGTTCGAAGCCGGCAATCATATCACCGACGAGGAACTGCGCGCGCAGCTTGCCCAGCACGGCATCAGCTACGACGCCTACCGCAAGCGCGCCCGGCGCGAAGTCCAGAAGCTGCTGATGATCCAGCGTCAGGTGCAGGACAAGATCGTCATCACCGAAAGCCAGATCCAGGCCTACTACAAGAGTCATCTGGCCGATTTCACCGCCTCCGAGGAGCGCTTCCGGCTGGCCCAAATCCTGATCGCGGTCGACCCGGTCGCCGCGCCGCCGGCCGTGGTCGAGGCGGCCAGGGCCAAGGCCGAGGCGGTGCGCAAGCGCGCACTCAAAGGCGACAATTTCGCCGAACTGGCGGCCCGCTATTCTGACGATGATTCCAAAACCCAGGGTGGCGAGCTGGGCTACTTCAAGCCCGACGACATTAACGAGCAGATCCTGGCCGCGATCTCCAAGCTCAAGGCTGGCCAGGTCTCGCCGGTGATCAAGACCAGCCACGGCTTCCATATTGTCAAGGTCGAAGAGCATCAGCAGGCCGGCGTGCGGCCGCTGGCCGACGTGCATGAACTGATTCGCCAGAAGCTCGGCCAACAGCAGATGGAGGCGCAGTTCAGACACTGGGTGAACACCGAGTTGATCAAGGACCATTCCGTCCAGACCTATCTGTGAGCGCCGCGGCGCGCAGCACTGTTCCGATTGCAATCAGCATGGGCGATCCCGCCGGGGTCGGCGCCGAGGTGATCCTCAAGGCGGCGGCGTCATGGGCGGGCCGCGCCGGCGCGCCGCGCCTGCTGGTAATCGGCGACCTGGGTGCGATGCGCGCGGCGGCGCAGACGCTTAAGGACGTGCCGCATCCAACCCGATGGAGCACCGGTCAGCGAGTCGATCCGGTCGGCGATACGTTGTGCGTGCTGGAGGCCAGCCGGCTCGGGCGGCGCAGCCTGACGCCGGGGCGTCCGACGGTGGAGGGTGCCGACGCGGCATTCAGGTATATCCAGACGGGCGCGCAGATGGCGCTGGCGGGCGAGGCGGCGGCCCTGGTGACCGCGCCGATCAGCAAGCAGTGGCTCAACCGCGCGGGCCATCAATTCCCCGGCCATTCAGAACTGCTGGCGCAAATCGCCGGGGTGCGGCGATGGCGCATGATGTTCGCCGGGCGGCGCCTCAAGCTGGCGCTGGTCACCGTGCATATCGGCTTGGCGCAGGTGCCGCGCGCGCTCAGCACGCGCAAGGTGCTCGACACGATCGAGCTGCTGGCCGCCCATCTGCGTATCGACGCCGGCATCGCCAATCCGCGCCTGGCGGTGCTGGGCGTCAATCCCCATGCGGGCGAGAACGGCCTGTTCGGCCGCGAGGAGAGCGATATCATCGCGCCCGCGATCGAGGCCGCGCGCCGCAGCGGAATCCAGGCCTACGGTCCGCTCCCGCCAGATACGGCTTTCATCCGGTCCGGCGGCCGCTTTCCGTTCGACGCGGCGGTGGCGATGTATCACGACCAGGGGCTGATCGCGGTCAAGACGCTGGACTTCGACAGCGCGGTCAACGTCACGCTGGGCCTGCCCTTTATCCGCACCTCGCCCGATCACGGCACCGCCTACGACATCGCCGGGCGCGGCATCGCGCGCGCGCAAAGCATGCGCGCCGCCATCGCCTTCGCCCACAGCGCCGCCCGCCGCCGCGCCGCCCAAAGGAACGCAGGCTAAGGCATAATCCTTGCGCCTGCTCCCTTGCGTAACGCGCAAGGGAGCCAAAAGTCGTGGGGATTGATACCGCTGCGATTGAACCACCTGCCGCAGAACCGAGCAGTCTGACGCCTTTTTGGGCATCCTACCGTGCTCATCCGCAAGCTTTCGATGAAATGTTTGACCGCCTGGGCGCGCCGCGGGCCGGCTACTCGCGCGTGCTGGCGGGTTTTCTCGCCACGCACGCCGCGAAGTTCGATGAAATCCGCGCCCGCGCCGACCAAATGTTTCTCAACGAGGGCGTGACCTTCAACGTCTATGGCGACAGCGCCGGCGCCGAGCGCATCTTTCCCTTCGACCCGATTCCGCGCGTGATCGACGCCGGCACATGGGCGACGCTGGAACGCGGGCTGGTCCAGCGCGTGCGGGCGCTCAACGCGTTCGTGGCCGACGTTTATGGCGAAGGCGCCATCCTCAAGGACGGCGTCGTGCCGCCGGATTTGATCAAGACTTCTTCGCAGTTCCGCCGCCCGGCGGTGGGAATCAAGCCGCCCCACGGCGCCTATATCACCGTGGCAGGCATCGACCTGGTGCGCGACGCCGACGGCGAATTTTGCGTACTGGAAGACAACGTGCGCACCCCCTCGGGCGTATCCTATGTGATCAAGAACCGGCTGGTGATGACGCGGCTGGTGCCGGAGTTGATCCGCGCCATGGGCGTGCGCAGCGTCGAACACTACCCGGCCGACCTGCTGGCCTGTTTGTGCGAGATGGCACCGTCGGGCAGCTCGCATCCTACGGTCGCGCTGCTCACTCCCGGACCCTACAACTCGGCGTTCTTCGAGCACGTGTTCCTGTCTCAGCAGATGGGCGTGGAGCTGGTCGAAGGGCGCGATCTGGTCTGCGCCGATCACAAACTCTACATGAAGACGGTGGGCGGCCTGCGCCAGGTTGACGTGCTCTATCGCCGCATCGACGACGACTTTTTGGATCCCGTCGTCTTCCGGCCGGATTCGATGCTGGGAGTGCCGGGTCTGACCGCGGTGCTGCGCGCGGGCGGCGCGGCAGTCGCCAACGGAATCGGCACCGGTGTGGCCGACGACAAGGCGGTCTATGCCTACACGCCCGATATGATTCGCTACTACCTGGGCGAGGAACCGATCATCCCGATCGTCCGGACCTATCTGCTGCGCGATCCGGAGCAGAGAAAAATCGTGCTGCGCGACCTCGATAAATTCGTGGTCAAGCCCACCGGCGCGTCGGGTGGCTATGGCGTGGTGATCGGGCCCAGCGCGAGCGACCGCGAGCTGGCCGACACGCGCGAGCGGATCGAGCGCGACCCGGCCGGTTTCATCGCGCAGCCGGTCGTACAGCTCTCCGTCCATCCGACCATCACCGGCCATCGCAGCGGCGGCGCCGCCCAAATCGCGCCGCGGCATATCGACTTCCGCCCCTTCGTCCTGCTCGGCGAGCGGCCGCGCGTGCTGGCGGGCGGATTGACGCGGGTCGCGCTGCGCGAGGGGTCGTTGATCGTCAACTCCTCGCAGGGCGGCGGCAGCAAAGACACCTGGGTGATGGCGTCCTGATGCTGCGCCGGATTGCCGACCATCTGTTCTGGATGGCGCGCTACCTGGAGCGCGCGGAATGGCGCGCGCGGCTGGCCGACGTCAACTACCATCTGCTGGTCGAAAGCCCCGCCCCGGAGCCGCATCCGTGGGCGCCGCTGCTGGCGATTACCGGCGACGGCGAGCTGTTTGCGCAGTTCCACGATGAACCCGGCGAAGCCCGGGTGCTGGATTTTTTCACCTTCCAGACGCGCAACCCCTCTTCGATCCGAAGCTGCATCAGCGCGGCGCGCGACAACGCGCGCAACCTGCGCCATCGCCTGTCCTCGGAACTGTGGCTGGAAATCAACACGCTCTATTTGGAAACGCAGGGATGGTCGCATGCGGTGTTCGAGCAGCAAGGCGTTTACGGTTTCTTCAATGAGTTGCGCAACCGCTTCCATCGCCTGGCCGGTATCAGCCACGCGACGCTGCCGCGCGACATCGAATACGATTTCATGACGGTGGGCACGATGCTGGAGCGGGCCGAGAACGTCTCGCGCCTGCTCGATTCAAAGTACCATCGGCTGCTGCCGCGCCTGGAAGACGTCGGTGGGCCGGTCGATCGGATGCAATGGGCGGCGGTGCTGCGCAGCGCCTCTGCGCTGGAGGCCTATCGGCGTGTGTATGGAAATCAGATCGCCGTGCAGCGGGTGGTTGAGTTTCTGCTCTTCGATCCGGGCTTTCCACGCTCGGCCCGTTTTTGTATCGACCAGCTTCAGGCGGCAGCCGGGCGCATTGAAGACGCGGCGGGGCGCGCGCCCGCCATCAACGCGCCCGGCTCCCCCTGCGGCAGGCTCGCCGCGGCGCTGCGCAACACCAGCGCGCATCGCGTGATAGCTGACGGGCTGCACGAATTTCTCATGGAAATGCAGGACCTTTGCGTGGAGATTGGCAGTATGATTTTCGACCGGTATCTGCGCTTTGAGTGATGGGATGATCTTCCGGGTCCGGCACGCCACGAGGTTTGATTACGAAGCCCCGGCTTACGAATCGCACAACGAGGTGCGGCTGCGTCCGTGCGACGCTGCCTCCCAGCTCGTGCTGTCCTTCGATTTGCAGGTCACGCCGCACGCCTCGATCCACGAATTCCGCGACTACTTCGGCAACCATGCCCATTCCATCTCCGTCCATCCGCCGCATCGCAGTTTCGCGGTCGTCGCCACTGCCATGGTTGAGCGCCTGCCGCGCTTCAGCGGCCGTTCCCCCGACATCACCTTCGAGCGCTATCTGGCCGGGGACGAGGCGCGCACCAGGGAGTATTGCGAGTTTCTGACCGCCAGCCGCTACGTTCCGTTCAGCGACCGGCTGCGCAGGTTCTTCTGGATGGCGCGTCCGCGCCGCCACGAAGGCGTGGCGGAATACACGATGCGGATGGTGGGCTTTATCCGCGATCAATTCGGCTATGACACCGGTGCCACCAACGTTCACTCCAGCCTCGACGAGATTCTGCGCGCGGGCGGCGGTGTGTGCCAGGATTTCGCCCATCTCACCATCGGTGTGCTGCGTCTGGCCGGCGTCCCCGCGCGTTACGTATCGGGCTATTTGGGTCCGGAACCGGGCGCCGCGCCGGGCGAACAGGCTAGCCATGCGTGGATCGAGGCGATGTTGCCGGGCCTGGGCTGGACCGGGTTCGACCCGACCCATCGATGCCGCACCGACATCCGCCACATCCGCGTCGCCGTCGGGCGCGACTACGCCGACGCCACCCCGGTGCGCGGCGTTTACCGCAGCGCCGCCGGCCGCAACACGATGAGCGTGGAGCTCGAAGTCTGCGCTGCCACCCCTACGGCCCCATCCTTCGGGCAGTCACAGCAGTAACTGCGCCGGACTGTCCCGCAATCTCTTCCACTGTTACCTACCTCGCCACTACCTTGGCCTTCTATTCCGGCACCAAACACGGCTTGGATCTAATTCCGATGGTCAAGGGGGCGGGTGCGACGCTGTCCTGCCACGGCCGGGAAATGTGATCCTTTTGCGGCGTGCGCAAGTCCGCCCATGCCATGCCGGTCCTTGCGCCGGGTGTTGGTGTGTGCGGGAAAAGCGCCGCGCGGCAGCGGGCGGTCTTTTGTGAGGGGCGAGACCTTGCGTAAAATCGTAATTTGCGTAAGGAAATCGCGATGGCCGACCGTATCGTCATCAAGGGCGCGCGCGAGCACAACCTCAAGAACCTCGATCTCGAAATCCCGCGCGACCGCCTGGTCGTGATCACCGGCATCTCCGGCTCGGGCAAGTCCTCGCTGGCCTTCGACACCATCTATGCCGAGGGCCAGCGGCGTTACGTCGAGTCGCTGTCCGCCTACGCGCGCCAGTTCCTGGAGCAGATGGAGAAGCCGGAGGTTGATTCGATCGAGGGGCTGTCGCCGGCAATCTCGATCGAACAGAAGACCACCTCGCGCAATCCGCGCTCCACGGTCGGCACGATCACTGAGATTTACGACTACCTGCGCCTGCTGTTTGCCCGCGCGGGCCATCCGTTCTGCTACAACTGCGGGCGCGAGATTGCCACGCAGAGCGTGCAGCAGATCGTCGACCAGATCATGGGCTGGCCCGAGGGCAGCCGGATCCACGTGCTGGCACCGATCGTGCGCGACCGCAAGGGCGAATATCGCAAGGAGCTGCGCGAGCTGCGGCGCGCGGGGTTCGTGCGCGTCAAGATTGACGGCAGGATGCGCGAGCTGGCCGAGGAGATCGAACTCAACAAGACCCACCGCCATACCATCGAAGTGGTGGTCGATCGCCTGGCGATCCATCGCGGGATCGAAAAGCGGCTGGCCGACTCGCTGGAAGTGGCCTTCAAATACGGACAAGACCTGCTCAAAGTCGAGCGCGTGGAGGACGAGGGCGCCGGCATCTACTTCAGCCAACGCTTTGCCTGCGTGGAGTGCGGTATCTCCTACCCCGAGATCTCACCGCGCATGTTCTCCTTCAACAGTCCGCACGGCGCCTGCCCGACCTGCTCGGGGGTCGGTTCGACGATGTACTTCGACCCCGAGCTGGTGGTCCAGAACGAGGACCTCTCGCTGGCCGACGGTGCCATCGCGCCGTGGGCGGCGCAAAGCTACATGCAGCCGGTGCTGGAGGCGCTGGCCAGGCACTACGGCGTCAGCCTGGACACGCCATGGAAGAACCTGCCGGCGCGGGTGCGCAAGGCGATCCTTCACGGCTCGGGCAGCGAGGAGATCGAGTTCTCCTATCGCGGCGAGCGCCGCCACGGCTATGCGCGTCCGTTCGAGGGGGTGCTGGAGTGGCTGAACCAGCGCTACCGCGAGACCGAATCGCAGAGCGTGCGCGAGATGCTGGAGGGGTACATGAACATGCGGCCGTGCCCCACCTGCAACGGCACGCGGCTCAAGAAGGAGAGCCTGTTCGTCCGCTTCAACGGCAAATCGATCGCGGAAGTCACCGCGATGTCGGTCAAGGAGGCGGTGGAGTTTTTCGCGGCGCCCGTGATGAGCCGTCAGGAGGCGGAGATCGCGCGGCTGATCTTAAAGGAGATCCGCGAGCGGCTGGGCTTTATGGCCAACGTGGGTCTGGACTACCTGACCCTGGACCGCGCTTCGGCCACGCTGTCGGGCGGCGAAGGCCAGCGCATCCGGCTGGCCACCCAGATCGGCTCGAGCCTGGTAGGAGTTCTCTACATTCTGGATGAGCCGTCGATCGGGCTGCATCAGCGCGACAATCAGCGCCTGCTGGCGACACTCAAGCGCCTGCGCGATTTGGGCAACACGGTGCTGGTCGTGGAGCACGACCGCGACACCATGCTGGAAGCCGACCACTTGATCGACATGGGACCGGGCGCGGGAATCCAGGGCGGCTACGTGGTCGCGCAGGGCACGCCGCGCGAGGTGATGCGCAATCCCAACTCGCTGACCGGCAAGTACCTGGCGGGCGAGCGGGAAATCGCCGTGCCCGCGCGCCGCCGTCCGCTGAGCGGGCGATGGCTGACGATCAAGGGCGCGTCGGAAAACAACCTGCGCAACATCAACGTGTCCTTTCCGCTGGGCGTGATTAGCTGCGTCACCGGGGTGTCGGGCTCGGGCAAGTCCACGCTGGTGCTCGATACGCTGTACCGCGCGCTGGCGCAGCGGCTGAATCGCAGCCACGAGCGGGCAGGCGCGTACAAGAGTATCGAGGGGCTTGCGTATCTGGATCGCGTCATCCACGTCGATCAAAGCCCGATCGGGCGCACGCCGCGCTCCAACCCCGCGACTTATACCGGACTGTTCACCCATATCCGCGATCTGTTCGCGCAGCTGCCCGAGGCCCGGATGCGCGGCTACGGTCCGGGGCGCTTTTCCTTCAACGTCAAGGGCGGGCGCTGCGAAGCCTGCCAGGGCGACGGCATCATCACGATCGAGATGCATTTTCTGCCCGACGTGTTTGTCACCTGCGAAGTGTGTGGCGGCAAGCGCTACAATCGCGATACGCTGGAGATTCAGTACAAGGGCAAGAACATCGCCGAGGTACTGGACATGACGGTGGCCGACGCGATGAACTTTTTGTCCAGCGTGCCACCCATCCGCCAGAAGCTGGAAACGCTGCGCGACGTGGGTCTGGACTACATCCACCTGGGCCAATCGGCGACCACGCTGTCGGGCGGCGAAGCCCAACGCATCAAGCTGACCCGGGAGCTGGCGCGCCGCGCCACCGGCCGCACCATGTACATCCTGGACGAACCGACTACGGGGCTGCATTTCGAGGACATCAAGCGGCTGCTCGACGTGCTGGGACGCCTGGCGGACAACGGCAACACGGTGATCATCATCGAGCACAACCTCGACGTAGTGAAGACCGCCGACTACGTCATTGACCTGGGGCCCGAGGGCGGTGACCGCGGCGGCGAGGTGGTGGCTGCCGGCACGCCCGAAGAAATTGCAGCGGCGCCCAATTCCTACACCGGCCAGTTCCTGCGCCAGGTGCTGCCCCATCGCGCGGCCGCGTGATGCCGGCAGCTACCGGCACGGAGGCTCGCCGCCACGATTATCGAAAGGAGTATCATGACAGGATTGCTCAACGGCAAGGTTGCGATTATCACCGGCGTGGCGTCGGGGATTGGACGCGCGGCGGCGGCGCTGTTTGCGCGCGAAGGGGCCGCGCTTGTGGCCGCCGACGTTATGGCCGATGAGGGCGAGGCAGTGGTCAAATCGATTCGCGACGGCGGCGGCAAGGCCGCCTTCGTGCGCTGCGATATCGCCCGCGCCGCCGACGTCGAGGCGATGGTGGCGGCGGCGGTCAAGGCCTACGGCCGGATTGATTGCGCCTTCAACAACGCCGGCATCATCGGCCAGCTGGCGCGCACCGCGGAGGAGACCGAGGAGAATTTCGATCGCGTAATGTTGATCGACCTCAAGGGTCCCTGGCTGTGCATGAAGTACGAGATCCTGCAGATGCTGCGTCAGGGCAAGGGCGGCGCGATCGTCAACACCGCCTCGGCGGCGGGACTGGTGGGATCGCACGGGATGCCGACCTACACCGCCGCCAAGCATGGCGTGGTGGGGCTGACGCGCACGGCGGCGCTGGAGTACGCCAGGGCGGGAATCAGGATCAACGCGGTGTGTCCGGGCATCGTCGACACGCCAATGACGCAGGGCATCATGGCGCAGCATCCGCGGATGGCGCAGGCGACCGGCATCATGCCGATCGGGCGCAACTGCCGTCCCGAGGAAATCGCCGAAGCCGCCGCCTGGCTGTGCTCGGACGCCGCCTCATTCGTAACCGGCCATGCGATGGCGGTGGATGGCGGCCTGACCGCGCATTGATTACTTGCGTCAAACCGCGAGCGGCATCGCTCAAAGCGCCGCCGCACGTGGGACAATCTCGCGGTGCAGCACGCGCGTGGCAACGTGCTGGAAGGGCCCGAGCGAACAACTGCGCAAGGTGATCGCTCCTTTGCTGCCGGACATGGGGATAAGCGGACCCATACTGGTGAACCCCGGAGCAGCCTGGCAACGAGCCGTAAATCACTGCCCAGTTCGAAAACGAGCACGGCACAATCCGCACCCTGACGCGCGGCGAGTTGATCGCGTACGTCGATATCCGGGCGGAATCGGGCAACGAGACGACCAACCGGCTGATCGGTTGGACGGAGAAGTTGCTGGGTGAGCATCCCGACGCGCGACGTGCGGTCGCCGGGGAGCTTGAATCCGACTCTTTTATCCAGGGTGCGGAACGCACGTGTCTTCATGAGGGCACAAATATCCTTTTTCCGCACCCTGCTAGACCCGCGTCCTTATCGACGACGAAGAAAGCGTCGCCGGGCACGCTAGGGGCGCAGGCAACGTCCGCCGTCGATGTTGAAGGTCTCACCCGTGAGGTAGTGGGCGCCCTCGGTGGCGAGGAACACGACGAGCGAACCGGCGTCCTTCTCCGGATCACCGAGCCGGCCGAGCGGGATGTTGGTGAGCGAATGCCTGTAGTGCTCGGGGTTCGCGTCGAAGAACTCCTTGGAGCCCTCTGTCAACATGCCCGGGATGATGCAGTTGACCGTGATGTTGTGCTTGGCCCACTCCCGTGCGCCGGTGCGGGTGAGAGCGCGGTTGGCCTCCTTGGCGGTGTTGTAGCCCACCATACCCCAGTTGCCGATGAGGCCGGCTTGGGAGGCGAAGTTGATGACGGTGCCCTGCGATTCTTTAAGGTACGGGAAGCACGCTTTCATGTATCGAAACGAGGCAAGGAAGCCGGAGTCGATGGCAACCATGATGTCCGCGACGCTGTGCTCCTCGAGGTTGACGCCGGTGACGGCGGTTTGGGCGTTGTTGATTAGCACGTCGATACGTCCGAAGGCCTCCACAGTCTTGTGCACCGCATTGCTGACGTCCTCGTCCTTGGTGCCGTCAGCGACGAGGGCCAGGTGCCTGGCGCCCGGGATCCTGCCCAACTCGGCGCTTGTCTTCTCGAGCGCCTCCCGGCGGATGTCAGTGATCGTGACGGCTGCGCCTGCCTTCAGTAGCGCGGTGGCCATGCCTTTGCCGATGCCTCTCGCCGCCCCGGTTACGATGGCGACTTTCCCGTCCAGTGTGCCCATCAGGGTTCACCTCCTCTTGCTGGCAGATGCCGGCTCTAGGTCAACTCCGCTCACTTGCGCTTCGCCGCTTTGGGGCTCATCTCGATTAAAACTGCGCCCTTGATCCGGAGAGGTCCTAATCTCTGTCACTCAACTGCCAGTTAGATAGTTTTCCTTTGACCTGTCAAGGAGAACCACGAGTAACAGGAGGACAAGTATAGAAGGGCGTTTTCTTCGTCTCGCGCACTAACGGGATACGAACAATCGTACTCCGCTTGACTTCCGACGCCTCGATTCCTTAGACAGTCGAGTGACACAGGGCGCCCTCGAAGGCGGCGGCGCGCGCAGAAGAGTAGTCTTTATCCTGTCGCGCCAAGGGGTCAGTTTTTGGGTCCGGCGCCCTCATCGAGGAGAGCGGCATGGATCATCTCCAAGGCAAGGTAGCTGTCGTCACCGGCTCGGCGAGCGGGCTCGGGCGGGCAATGGCCGAACGGTTCGCGCAGGAAGGAATGATCGTTGTCATCGCGGACAACCGCTTCGGCGAGGCCGAAGCCGTCGCGAAGGAGATCGAGCGCAACGGCGGGCGAGCGGTACCGGTCGAGGTCGATGTCACCCGGCGCGAATCGGTGATGGCCCTCGCCGATCGCGTCGACGGGCAACTTGGGGGCGTGAGCGTGCTGGTGAACAACGCGGGCGTCGTGTCGTTCACCCCGATCGCCCAGGCCGAGGAGGGAGGGTGGCGATGGATCGTTGACGTCAACCTGTTTGGAGTGGTTTACGGCATCCAGACGTTTCTGCCGCGCATGCTCAAAAGCGGCCGCGACGGTCACATCGTTAACACCGCGTCGCTGGCTGGGGTCATCGGCGGCGGTGGTGTGCAGGCCAACCGCATACGGCTTGGCGACGCTACGCCCCAAATCGGCGCGATGTATGGTTACATGGCGACCAAGCACGCCGTCGTCGCAATCTCCGAAACACTTGCGCGGGACCTGAGTGGCTCGCGGATCGGAGTGTCAGTGCTCTGTCCCTCACATCACGAAAACACCAACATCTTCCAGAACTCGGCTCGATACCGGCCCGCACAGTTCGGAGGGCCGATGAGCCAGGAGGAGATGCAAGCTACGTTCGGTCAGACCGACCAGAACCGGGAGCGGGCGCTCGGGCCGGGCCGATCGCGGCCCAGGTTCCCCGACGAGTGCGCGGCCCGAGTCGTGCGCGCGATCCGCGAAGGCCAGTTCTACATCTTTACCCACCCCGACACCCGCGCGGCCGTCGAGCACCGTTTCAACCAGATTCTCGCCGGCTACGACGATGCCACCACGTTTGTACGCTAAAGAAAAAAGTGGAGCGTGACGATTGCAATGCGGCAATCCGGAGGCTCCGGCGTGCGGTTCGCACTGCTGCGTGGCGCCCACCTCGGGCTCGAGGTAACGCTCGAAAAGCTGCTCACCTGCTTTTCCAACCCGCGGCCTCGCAGTTCCGGCCAACGAGGTCAAGCGGTCCAAACAACGCCTCCAGGCAGGGTCGAGGCCCTGGTGACGATCGGGCGTTCTCGCACATCGCAAGGCCCGCGTCCGTCTTTCCCGGCTCATCGGTTCCTTGACAAGCCAAAACTTTTCTCAATATAGTGGCAGTCAAATGACACTTTATTTTCCTGCACGGGCAGAATGATGGCACGGACGTTGAGTGTTGAGAGCGCCGGGAGCGCGATGGGGCTGTACGAGGCGCAACCACAAGGGGCAGCGCGAAACGCAGTCATCGTGATCCAGGAAGCATTCGGCGTCACCGGCTACATCCAGGACGTTTGCCGCCGTTTTGCCGCTGCAGGATATTGTGCGGTGGCGCCGCACCTCTTCCATCGCAGCGGCGACCCGACCATCGCCTACGACCAGATGCAACAGGTCTTGCCGCATGTGATGCGGCTTGACGCCGAAGGCTTGGAGGCGGACCTGGATGCGACGCTCCGTCACCTGACTGACACCGGGTTCCAGCCTGCGCAGGTCGCCGTCGTGGGTTTTTGCATGGGAGGAAGCGTGGCTTTTCTGGCCGCCGCGCGTCGGTCGCTCGGCGGCGCGGTGACGTTTTACGGCGGTGGCATCATTGAAGGCCGCTTCGGCATACCGCCGTTGGTTGATTTGGCGGTGCAACTCAAGACGCCGTGGCTCGGCCTGTACGGGGATCTTGATCAGACGATCCCGGTTGAACAGGTGGAATCGTTGCGCAGGGCGGTCGAGGCAGTGGCCGTGCCGTGCGAAATTGTGCGTTACGCGCAGGCCGGTCACGGCTTTCATTGCGACGCCCGCGGTTCGTATCACGAGGCGTCGGCCAGGGACGCCTGGCGGCGCACCCTGCGCTGGCTGGACGGCCATCTGCGCAGCCCTTGAGGAGGCGTGGAAACGCAATGGCGCTGCCGTGGCTGGGGTGCGCCGCGTTTGCAAGGGATCAAGTCTTTATTCTGTCCAGGGAGCATGAGCATGCAGTATCGGGCGATTTCCGCTGATGGCCATGTCAACGAACCACCAACGCTGTGGACGGAGCGGCTTCCGGACCGGTTCAAGGAACGCGGTCCGCGCGTGATCGAGACGCCAAACACCAAAGGGCACGCGTGGATCATGGAAGGCCAGCAGCGGCCTTCGGTGATGGGTTTCAGCTCGATGTACTTCCGCTCCTCGCAGCGGTTTGATCGCGCCTCGCTGGTCGACAGCTTCAAGCAGATCAAGGACCGTGGCGTCCGCTACGAGGACCTGTTTCCGGGCTCGTACGACCCGGCGGCTCGCGTCAAGGAAATGTGCGAAGACGAGACCGACGCTGAGGTGATTTTCAACGGTGTGGCGACGGTCTGGAACGGTATCAAACTGTGCCCTGACAAGGAGCTGAGCCTGGCCTGCTACAAAGTCTACAACGACTGGATCGCCGAGTTCCAGGCGTATGCCCCGGAGCGCCTGGTTTGCAACGGCACGATTCCCACGACCGGAATCACGGATGCCCTCGAGGAGCTGCATCGGTGCGTCAAGCTGGGGCTGCGTACAGTGCAGCTCGAGTCGTATCCCAGCGGCTCGTTCTCGCAGCCCACGCCCGAGGACGACCGGTTTTGGGCGGCGGCGGTCGATCTCGACGTGCCCGTCAACGTGCACACTCAATTCTTCTTTCCGGCCGGCGATCTGGGGTCCAAGCTTAACGCCCAGGGCGTGCCGGACCACAAGCTGCGGGCCAAAAGCCGCGGGGTCGACGTGGACGCTGGCAGCTTCCCGGTAATCCTCGCCAAAATGATCACCTCCGGGGTTTTCGAGCGCTTCCCTGATTTGAAGTTCGTGGGCACCGAGGTCCACACGGGTTGGATCCCTTATTACCTGGAGCGCTTCGACGAATCCGTGCTCCGCAACCGCCGGCAGTGGACGTTGCCGTTGCTGCCCAGCGAGTACTTCCGCCGCAATGTAAGCGTGGTCTACATCGTGGACGAGGTGGGGGCGGCCAACCGCTACGACATCGGTGTCGCGAACATGATGTGGGGTCCTGACTTTCCGCACTCCTCCAGCGCCTGGCCGGTTGACTACCAGTTGGGGCGCGAGATTCTTGAGCGTGCTGGCGCCACCTCCAGCGAAATCGAGCGGATCATGTGGAAAAACGCGGCCGACCTCTACAAGCTGCCCTACGAGGAGCCGGCGACAATCAGCGGTGCGGCGTAACGAGGAATCGTGGAAGGGTCACCAATGCCCGGAGCCTGCGCCGGCGTGCGCGTGCTCGATCTGAGCACCGGCGTGGCCGGTCCATTGGCGACGATGATCCTTGCGGATTATGGCGCCGAGGTGATTCGCGTCGAGCCCGCCGGGGGCGACGCGGGTTGGGAGGAGCCCGCCTACCTGCTGCTCAACCGCGGCAAGAAGAGCATCGCCTTCAACCTCTGCTCCGCCGCGGGCCGGGCCGAGGTGCACCGACTGGTGCCCGCCGTGGACGTGATCGTCGAAACGATGTGTCCGGGCGACGCGGACGCCGCGGGCATCGGCTACGCCGTGCTCTCGGCGCTCAACCCCGCGCTGGTCTACTGCTCCATCACCGGCTTCGGCCGTTGCGGGCCGTTGGCGCAGGTGAAACCGGACGACGCTCTCGTCATGGCCAAGGCCGGGGTCTTCCGCGACCAACCAGGCTGGTACCAAGACGGTGGTCGCCCGGTGTTCCGCGCAAGCAAAGATGGGTCCTACTTCGCGGCCATGGCCGCCGTTCAGGGCATCCTCGCAGCACTGCGGGCGCGCGACCTCACCGGCAAGGGCCAGCGCGTCGAGACGAGCTTGCTTCAGGGGCTGACCTGCCGTCAGAACCCGAAGGTTCGCTGGATCCTGCGTGAGGGCGAGGAGTTGCCGTCTGAGTCCGGAGCAGAGAATAGCGGGGTGCGAAGCGACAAGCAGGTGGTGCGGCACGATCGAAACCCGCCCAAGGTCAGCCTCATCGGGATGGCAGCCGAGTGCAAGGATGGGCGCTGGCTTGTCCATTCCCTCACTGAGCCGCACTTCTTCCCGGCGTGGATCAGGGTGATCGGATTCGAGTGGATCTGGCAGGACGATCGGTTCAAGGGAGCGCCCTATCAGTTCCCCGACGCCGACGCCAAGGCGGAGCTGATCCATCTTATCGAGCAGCGCATGAAGGAGAAGGCTGCCGCCGAGTGGATGGAGGCGTACGTCGCTAACGGCAACGTCTGTGCCGATATCGTACAGACAACGCAGGAGGCGCTGAGGCACCCTCAGGTCGTTGAAGCGGGCTACGTCGTGGAGCTCAAGGACCCCAGGGTGGGACCGATCATTCAGATTGGGCCGCTGGCGAGGCTGTCCGGCGCGCCTGCAGCCGTGCAGGGGCCGGCCCCGATGCCGGGGCAGCACACCGTGCAAATCTTGAAGGCGGACTTGGCACCGTCGTTTGTCCCATCGCCGCGACGCGCAAGCCTCGCCGGACCGCTGGAGGGGATCACGATTGTGGAAGCGGCCTATTACTACGCCACGCCCTTTGCGACTGCGCTGTTAGCCGAGTTGGGCGCGCGCGTAATCAAGATTGAGCCGCTCCGGGGCGACCCGTACCGCGCAATCACTAGCAGCGGCGCGGGTGACCCTGTTCTCAGCCAGGGTCACAACTGGGGTTACAACAACATGGTCCGCGCCATGCAGGGCAAGGAAAGCATCGCGCTCAACCTGAAGGATCCGCGCGGCCGGGAGATCGTCCACCGGCTAGTGGCGAAAGCCGACGTCTTCGTCCAAAGCTTCCGGCCCGGAGTGCCCGAGTCGCTTGGCATCGACTACGAAACGCTTCGCAAGATCAACCCGCAGCTCGTCTACCAATACGGCGCATCGTACGGTTCGGTCGGTCCCTACTCCCGTCAACCTGCCATCGACCCGGTGATCGCGGCGTTCGCCGGCACGACTGCCCATCAGGCGGGTGAAGGCAACCCGCCGCTCACCGAAACCGGCGCCGCCAGCGCCGATCCGACCGCCGCCGCGGGCCACGCCACGGCTATGATGCTGGGCCTCTTCGCGCGGCATCGGACGGGCCGGGGCCAGTACGTCGAGTCGGCAATGATCCTTTCGAACCTTTATCTCAACTGCGAGGACGCGCTCGCCTACAAGGGCAAACCTGCGCGCCGACCGGTCGACCGCCTCCAGCTCGGAACCGGTGCAACGTATCGTCTGTACGAGACCGCGCCCGCCGCCGCCGCCAGAACCATCGAGCCCTACCAGAATCCGGATCCGCGGTGGGTGTTCCTGGCCGCGGATCACGACGATGAGTTCGTTCGATTCTGTAGGGCCACCGGGCGCGACGACCTTACGAGAGATCCGCGGTTCATCACACGCCGTGGGCGCGAGGAGAATAGCGCGGCGCTGGAGGCGTTGCTCGAAGCCATGTTCCGCACGCGCACGGCGCACGAGTGGGAGAGCAGTCTGCTGGCCGCCGGCGTCGGCTGCGTCGTAGCCGACGCGATGTCGGAGTTCGCCTTCCTGTACCGTGATGCGCAGGCCCAGGCGGTCGGCATGATGGCGACCACCTGGCATCGCCGGTTTGGCGGCACGTACTGGCGGCACGCGCCGGTGGTCCGGTTCTCGGCGACCCCCGGCCAAATCGGAGCATTCTGCGAAACAGGCGAGCACACGCGGGCCATCCTCGCCGAGCTTGGCTACGATGAAGCAGCGATCGCGCAGCTCAAGGAGGCGGAGGTCATCACCTGGCCGGCGGATCAAGCCGAGGCTGGAACGATTCGTTCGTGACCCGATCGAAGCAATCGAGTGTCGTACCGGGTCGAGGACAGGAGATTAATGGCAGACCACAACAGGTACAACCTCATCTCGGCGGATTCGCATGTGCTCGAGCCGCCGGGCCTTTTCCAAACGCGTCTGCCCGCCCGTCTGCGGGATCGTGCGCCCAAGCTCGCGTCATGGAACGGTGGCAGCGCGTGGATGGTCGACGGAGTCGACCCGGTGCCGCTGCCCGCCACAGCGGCAACCGGCTCCGGTTACCGGCTGGGCAGGTGCGCCGCTGGAAAGCCTGTCACCTTCGACGAGGTGCTGCCCGGCCTCTATGACCCGGCGGAGCGCGTCAAGTTGCAGCACGCCGACAGCGTCGATGCGGAGATCTTGTATCCGTCACCCGGGCTTTGGGACGCGATCAAACAGCTCGACGATCGTGAGCTGAAGGTCGCCTGTGTCCGGGCGTACAACGACTGGATGGCCGAGTTCAGCTCCTACAATTCGGAACGGCTGATCGGGTTGGCGAAGATCCCGTCGACCACGGTTGAGGATGCCCGCGCGGAGTTGCTGCGCTGCGTCAAAGAGCTCAACCTGCGCGGCGCGATTATCGACGCGTGGCCTGGTGGGAGTGCAGTCGCCGGCGAACCGGGCGACGATCTGTTCTGGGAGGCGGTCAACGACACCGGCGTACCAGTCAGCCTGCATTACGCCGTCGGCGCGTACGCGCGGACGGCGCCGCCCGGCGGGATCGCACCAGGGTTGAAGCCGCCGATGGCCGACGCCGCTCTGCCGTTGGCGGCGGCGGGCGTGTTCGACCGCTTTCCCAAGGTGCGGCTCGTGTTTGCCCACGGCGATGCCGGATGGGCCTTGCATTGGCTGGAGTTCACCGACATCAACTACCTGCGCCATCGTCATCTCCACGAGTACGCGCTCCAAAATCCCGACGCGCTGCCCAGCGAATACATCCGCAAACATGTGTGGTTCAGCTTCCACCACGACCGCTCCGCGGTGAAGAACCGGCACAAGCTGGGTGCCGCCCACCTGGTGTGGGGCAGCCACTTCCCGCTCGACGATGCCAACTGGCCTGACGACCGCGAGCAGGCGATGCGCGTCACCGAAGAGCTGCCCGCCGAGGAGCGTCAGGCCTTGCTCGTCAGCAACACCGCGCGCTTGTACCGGCTCCCCGGCCACGAAGAGGGTTTCGCCCCCGACACGCTCGAAAGGTTCGAGAAACTCGTGCACTTTTAGGAGGAAGCAGGCGATGCGCGTGGTCGACATTGATGCCGAGCTTCTCCGGCAAAGCGCTGCGGCAGCGCTGCACGCAGCCGAACAGACCCGGGTCCACATCGAGGCTGAGATCGTTGGTCGGGTGCCGGAGCTTCTGCAGACGCTCACGGCCGAGGGTCCCTACGCCTACACCATCCTGCCCGAGGTCCGCCCCGACGGCAGCGTCAAGCTGCCGATCCTGACAACCAGAGAAGGCATACGTGAAGCGTACCAATTCATCCGAGGGGCCAGCGACCTGCTCAGCTCCGAGCCGCTCGTGGAGATCCGCGGCACCTGGTACTCGTTCCGTGAGGATGTCGCCCGCGGCCGCCCCAAGGGCAGCGATACCGTGGGTGAGCACCAAACCATCGGACTGTTCCCGGTGAGTACGGGCAAAGGGATCACCGGCGAGCTCGTCTGGGTGCGCGTGCCGCGCGCCGCTCTCGGCCGCGCTGCGCAGCCCGCGGACGCCACCACCAATGAACTGGCGCTGCGCCTGCAGCTGCTCGCGCAACACGACCGCTACCTGGCGGCACTGCGGGCGGCCGATGTCGAAGCGATCCTGGAGGTTATGAATGACGGCGTCCAGGCGGCGGTGCGCGACTACGTTAACGACACCGGCACGCTCATCAGCCTGGACGGCAAGCAGGCGCACCGAGCCTTCTACCAGTCGTTCTTCGAGAAGTACGAGACGCATGCCGTCGAGCTTCTCTATCGCGTCGTACAGGAGTGGTACGTGTTCGCCGAATTGCGGCTGACAGCGCGCCGTCGACATGGCGCAGGCGGCGGCGATACCGTGGCCTTCCACACCGCCGAGTTCTTCGTGCCCGCGCATGACGGGCGTTTCATCGCGCGCGTCGGACACGGCACCGACCCGGCGCGGTCGATTTCGTTGCGGTAGGCGCAATCTCGGTTCACGCCCGTCGACAGCACAGAGCGGGAGAGGAGACCAGAAATGAAGGAGCGGGCCGGTCGCGTCGAAAATAAGGTGGCCATCGTCACGGGAGCTGGTTCGACGCCCGGCCCCGGCGTTGGGACGGGAAAGGCCATCTCCGTGGTGCTCGCCCGGGAAGGAGCGAAGGTGCTGCTGGTCGACATCCATCCCGATCGCGCTGAGCAGACACAGCGGATGATCGAGGACGAGGGCGGGAAGGCCAAGGTGTTCCGCGCCGACGTCACCAGGTCCGATGACTGCAAGGCGATGGTTGAGGCGGCGGTCGATACCTTCGGCACCCTCGACATCCTCGTCAACAACCTCGGCTTGGCGTCATTCGGCAACGTCGTCGACCTGTCGGAGGAGGAGTGGCAGCGCGCCTTCGACATCAACGCCCGCACGGTATTTCTGGCGTCGAAGCACGCCATTCCGGTGATGGCCAGGAAGGGATCGGGTGCGATCGTCAACCTGTCGTCGTCGTCGGCTGTGCGCGCCGGCGGCACGGTGGCGTACTCGGCGGCCAAAGCCGGGGTGATTGCCATGACCACCGACATGGCGTTCTTTCACGGCCGCCAAGGCATTCGCGTCAACGCCGTCATCCCCGGAATGATCAACACGCCGATCGCGATGAGCGTCCTCGCAGCCGGGCCGCAGACGGATTACGTCAACCGGCTGCGGGCTGAGTCCAACATGCTGGGGACCCAAGGCGACGCCTGGGACATCGCCTGGGCCACGCTGTTCCTCGCCAGCGACGAGGCGCGCTGGATCACGGGCGTGGCGCTTCCGGTGGACGCCGGCCAGATGAAGCTGGGGCCGCTGACAATGTTCAACCGGCTGCGTGAGATCCCTGCGCCGAAGGGCTAAGTCGGCAGCCGGGTCGGCACAACGGAGCGACGTTCGATGGACGCGCGCGAGGACACGATCAGCGGGGGGCGCATGGTAACGCGCGAACTCGCCCGGTGGATTGCGGCCTTGCGCTACGACGACCTGCCCGACACGGCCGTCAAGGAGGCCGGGCGGGCGTTGGCTGATTTCCTGGGCGAGTGCCTTTTCGTCGGAGCGACCAAGCCGTGGGGCCAGACTATCGCCGACTTCTGTGCGCGCGAAGGGGGCGCTCAGCCGCAGGCGACGATCATCGCTTTGGGGAAGAAGACGCTGTGCGCGCGCGCCGCACTCGCCAACGGGACGATGGCGCTTGGTTTTGAGTACGCCGACTTCGGAGCGGGCAGCCGTCCCTACCCGTTCGCGGTCACCGCCCCGCTGGCGCTTGCCGAATCACGACATCGATCCGGCAAGGATCTCATCCTCGCTATCGTGATCGGCTACGAGGTCATGGCGCGGGTGACGCGAGCCACGCTGCCGCAAGCCCCCATTCCCTTTTACGTGCCGGCTCTTTACGGCACCTTCGGCGCGGCGGCCGGATGCGCCCGCTTGCTCGGACTTTCCCCCCAGTACACGAACTATGCGCTCGGTCTGGCCGCGGCCTTCACCGGCGGCACGTTCCAGGGGCACGAGGAGGGTGCCTGGCAGCGCGCGCTGAACGGGGGAATGGCGAGCGAACGCGGTGTGACCGCCGCACTCCTGGCACAGACCGGCTTCCGGGCGACGGAAATGGGGCTGGAGGGAGTGCAGGGATTCGCCGCCATGTATACCGGCGGGCGGCTCGATGCGGCAAGCCTGCTGGACGGTCTGGGCGAGTCCTTCGTCATCACCGACCGGTGGGTGAAGAACTATCCGATGAACGCTACGCTTCACGCGCCCGTGGAGGCGCTGCTCAAGGTCATGCGTGAGCATCATTTGCACTACACCGATATCGAGCAGATCGATGCTGCCTGGCAGCGGGTGGAGCCCTTCCTGGCAAAGCGCAGGGTGACGACGGTGGTCGCTGCTCAGGCGAGCCTGCCCTTTGCTCTCGCAGTGGCTGCGGTGCGCGGCAAGGTCGGCGTGGACGAGTTCACGGATGAGACGGTCGCCGACCCAGTCATCCAGGCGATGATTGCGAGAACCGTCGTCCATCAGGACACGGAACTGTACCGGCGGGTGAAGAACAGCATGCCAGGACGGGTCACCGTCCGCACCAGGGACGGGCGCGAGTATACCGACGAGGTGCTCTATCCCAAGGGCAACCCCGCTAACCCCATGAGCGAGGACGAATTCAAGTCGAAATTCATGGACATGGCCGAACGGGTCCTGGGCCACAAGCAGAGTAACGAGCTGTACGAGCGAGCCCGCGCGCTGGACCTCCTCGAAGATGTTTCCGACCTGGCGCCGCTCTTCAGCCCGAAGTAACAGCGAGTTGCGAGGCATTATTCGATGGGCATGACATCGATCGAGAAGATCCTGGCCGGCCACTCGAACCGCCGAGAGGTGAAGCCCGGCGACGTCGTGGTGGTCGACGTCGACGTGGCCGTATTCTTCGACTGGATGCGGCCCGACGTCGTGCGCATTGCCGACCCCGACAGGCTCGTTCTGCTGCACGACCATCAGGTTCCGGCGCCCACCATCGCAGCAGCCAACAACGCCAGGCAGATGCGGGAGTTTGTCGAGAAGTTCGGCGTCAAGAACTACTTCCCGGTGGGCGCCCACGGGATCTGCCACGTGCTGGTGGCGCAGGAAGGGTTCGCGCTTCCCGGCAAGATTCTCGCCAACGCCGATTCGCACACCTGCTCCTCGGGTGCGCTCAATTGCCTTGCGCGCGGGGTGGGGCCCTCAGAGATGACCTACATCCTGTGCAAGGGACAGACCTGGTTCATGGTCGGCCCTACGACACGAGTCAATCTGGAAGGCGAATTGCCGCAGCGCGTCTATCCAAGAGACGTGATCCACTTCATCCCAGGGCATTACGGCGACTTCGCCGGGCGCAACCTCGAGTGGCACGGCGACGGGCTGACAAACATCGCAATGGACGGCCGCCTGACCATGGCTACCATCTCGGCCGAGCTGTCGGCCGAGTTCTCGCTGTTTCCCTACGACAGCGTGCTTGAGGCGTACTTGCAGGGACGGGCCAAATGGCCCTTCGAGCCGGTGTCCCCTGACCCTGACGCCCACTATGACCAGGTGATCGACATTGACCTGTCGTCGTTGGAGCCGCAGGTAGTCTTGCCGGGCAAGGTGGCATGGAACTCCAGGCCCGTTCGGGAAGTCGCGGGGCAGAAAATCGATCAGGCCTTTATCGGCTCGTGCGCCAACGGACGTCTGAGCGACTTCGCCATCGCGGCCGAAATCGTCAAGGGCCGGCAGGTGGCGCCGGGCACGCGCTTCATCGTGACGCCAGGCAGCCAGGCGATCCTGCTGGAGGCGGTGCGGGCCGGCTACGTCGAAACGCTGATGCAAGCGGGAGCCGTCGTTACGAGCTCCACATGCGGGGCGTGCTACGGCGGGCACATGGGGCTGCTGGCGGACGAAGAGGTGTGCATCACGGCGTCCACTCGCAACTTCCAGGGTCGCATGGGCAGTCCGAAGGCCAAGGTGTTCATGGGTTCGCCGGCAACCGTGGCCGCCTCGGCGGTGAGCGGCGTGATCACCGACCCGCGGGACCTGTAGGCACGAGCGAAGGAGCACTGACGAACATGGCAAGCACCTTCAAGGGCAGGGTCTGGAAGTTCGGTGACGATATCAACACCGATCTGATCATCCCGGGCTTCGCGCTCTACCTCGCACCAGATGAGCAGCCCCGGCACTGCTTTTCCGCCAACCGCCCGGGCTGGGTGAACGAGATGCAACGGGGAGACGTCCTGGTCGCCGGGCGCAACTTCGGCGTCGGCTCGGCGCGCCCGATCGGCGACGTTCTCCTGCGGTTGGGCATCAGCGGCATCGTCGCCGAATCCTTCAACGGGCTGGGTCTGCGCAACTGCATCAACGTTGGCCTCCCGGTCCTGCCGTGCAAAGGGATCGTCGACGCGTTCGAGGAGGGCGACATCGCCGAGGTCAACTGGACCACCGGCGCCGTGCACAACCTCACAAAGGGCACCACCTTGCAGGGCCAGCCGGTGCCGAAGGCATTGCAGGACATCGTTGCGGCCGGTGGCGTCGAGGCCGTGCTGCGCAAAGAAGGCTATCTCGCCAGCCGGTAGAAACAACACGGAGGAGACGGAGATGACGGCGTCCGTCACGCAGAGACTCGCTGAGTGGATCGTGGGGGCGAGCTTTGACGAAATCCCGCCCATCGCAATCGAGCGGGTGCGGAATTTGGTGCTCGATTCCCTCGGCGTCCAGTTCGCCGGGATGTCGGCCTCGACGGGCCGAATCCTCGCCCAGTGGGTCAAGGCGCAGGGCGCCGTGCCCGTGAGCACGGTGACCGCTGCCGGCTTCAAGACGACCCCGTCGTTCGCCGCGCTCGTCAACGGTGCGGCCGCGCACGCGCTGGAGTTCGACGATATCGCCACGTTCAGCAGCCATCCCGCCAGTCCCCTGACGGCCGCGACATTGGCCCTCGGGGAGCGGCTTCAGTCTTCGGGACGCGACTTCGTGCTGGCGTGGCTGGTTGGCTGGGAGATCACTGCCCAGACGATGAAGCCGTGTCTGGGTCCGGCGGGCAACGAGCTCATCAACCGCGGCTGGTTCAACCAAGGTTTCCAGGAGACGCTCGGTGTTGCTGCCGCAGCCGCCAAGCTGCTCAAGCTCGACGTCACTCACACCAGGATGGCTTTGGGCCACGCGGCCTCGGCGATGGCGGGCTTGATGAAAAACCGGGGTACGGATACCAAGGGGTTCACCGCCGGCAACGCCGCCATGCACGGAATCATCGCCGGCGAGCTGACGGCGATGGGTTTCACAGCCAACCAGGACATCATCGACGGTGACATCGGGGTGGCCCGCGTGCTCGGGCTCGAGCATGGCGACCCGGAGAAAGTCCTGGACGGCCTGGGTTCGTGGGACATGGCCACCAAGGGCGCGACGATCCGGTTGCATGCCTGCTGTGGCGCCGCGCACTGGAGTATGGACGCGCTCCAGAAGATCCTCGGGCGCCGGCCGACCCGGCCCGCGGAAATCGATTCGATCGAGATCGAGATCAACGACTTCCTCACCGACATGGTCCCGTTCCACGACCCGCGCACGGGGCTCGAAGCAAAGTACAGCCTCGAGTACGACCTGGCCGTCATCGCGCTGGACGGACGGGCCGGCATGTACCAGTACACTGACCAGGCGGTGCAGCGGCCCGAGGCCCGGGAGCTGATGCGGCGGGTCAAGACCGTTCCGGTGCGAGGCCCGCTCCGAAGCCGCGTGGTGCTCAGGCTGAAGAGCGGCGAGCAACTGGAGGAGACGGTCAGCCGGTCGCACGGCACGCCGGCCGATCCGCTCACCCGGGAGGAGATCCTGGCGAAGTTCCACGAGTGCGCCGGAGCGCTGGTGCCGCAGGCGCAGCGCAACGAGGTGATTGCACTATGCAGCCGGCTCGACGCCCTCGAAAACGTCCGCGAACTTGCGGAGGCCATCGGGACCATCAAGGCGTGATCGACGCTGCATCGGTTGCGGCTCGCGCAGGAGATTGAGCATGGCTTACGACATCGTTGTCAAGGGCGGTCTCATTGTCGATGGAACGCGCCGCAAGTCCTACGCTGGCGACGTTGCCGTACAGGACGGGCGCATTGTTGCGGTGGGCAAGGTCAGCGGCGGGTCCAGGCACACCATCGATGCCGGCGGCCAGGTTGTGGCGCCCGGGTTCATCGACGCACACACGCACTACGATGCGCAGCTTCTTTGGGATCCGAGCGCAAATCCTTCCAGCGTGCATGGTGTCACCACGGTCTTGATGGGCAACTGCGGCTACACGCTGGCGCCGGTGAAATTGCAGGATCAGAACTACCTCATGGGGCTGTTCAGCGCCGCTGAAGAAGTGCCCAAGGCGGCGCTTCTGACGCACGCTCCCTTCCAGTGGGAGACATTTCCTGAATACCTCGCCTGGCTGGAGCGCAGCGCCTTGGGAGTGAATGTCATCATCCAGGTCGGCCACAGCGCGATCCGCCGATACGTTATGGGCGAGAGCGCGCTGGAGCGGGCGGCCACCGACGAGGAAATCGCCGCGATGGTGCGGGTCGTCGAGGAGGCGATGGAGGCGGGAGCCGCGGGAGTGAGCACCAGCCAGGCCCCGCACCAGGTCGGCGAGTTTGGCGAGCACATTCCCTCTTACTTTGCGGCCGATGCGGAAACCGAGGCACTGGCGGCGGCAGTGCGGCGCCGGGGCAAGCGCCTCATGTCGATCAACCCGCGCGGCAAGCGCGAAGGCTTGTCAGCGCAAGACCGGGCGTTGCTCGTAAAGCTGGCTCAGATCTCCGGCGCGCTGGTGTCGTGGAACGACTTCGGTAGGGGCACACCCGGCTGGGAGAGCGCACTCACCTACATGGAAGGCGAACTCCAACGCGGGCACCAGGTCTACGCCGTCGCCCGCTGCCAGCCCACCGAGACGCGGTTCACGTTGAAGAAGCTTTCACCGCTCTTCGCGGCGTCCGCACCCTGGCTCGAATACGCCCGCCTTGATGACGCGGGCAAGATGGCTGCCCTGGGTAATCCCGCCTGGAGGACGCGTTTGGCGGAGTTCTGGGTCAGCGCCCGCTTCATGGCGCTCGCTTCGGTCGAGAAGGCCGCCACTGCGGCAACGCAACCGTTGCAGGGCCGGCTGCTGACGGACATCGCCAGGCAGCGCGGGACCAGTCCCGCCGAGGTCATGTTCGACGTGGCACTCGAGGACAAGCTGGAGACGTTTTTCCTGCTCTCCGGCCCGCCGAGCGCCGAGGACTCCGCCGTCGAACGGATCCTCAAGAGTCCTGCCACACTGGTGGGGATCTCGGACGGCGGAGCCCACTTGCAAACCTTCGCGGGAGCCGACTACACCAGCTACTTCCTCAAGCGCTGGGTGCGGGAAAAGGGCAGCTTTACCCTGGAAGAAGGAGTAGCTGCGCTGTCGTCGCGGGTGGCCGCGTTCCTCGGCCTCAATGATCGCGGCACTGTTGAGGCAGGCAAGGCGGCGGACATCGTGATCTTCGATCCGGACAACGTCGAGCCACTCTCGCTGCAAACCCTTGATGACATCCCCGGCGGCGGTACCCGATTGACCAAGGGAGCGCGCGCGATCTCCTGGGTCATCGTCAACGGCGTGCCCATCGTTGAAAATGGCAAACCCACCGGCGCTGTCGCCGGTCGCCTTCTGCGCGCGTGAGCGAGCCGATCCCGCTGTTAGCGGGCGCCTGCGCACTTCGCGTTGCCGCCAAACGCTTAGTTTCCAGGCGCTTTGTTCAGCGATTCACCACGTCAGCGGCAGCGCCTCGATGCTGCGCATAAAGGTCGACTTGGACCACAAGACCTGGTTTTGCGGGACCGCGAGCGCCAGCGTCGGGAAGCGGCGCAGCAGTGTTTGGACGGTCAACTTGATCTGGAGATGCGCCAGATGCGCGCCCATGCAGTAGTGGGGACCGTAGGCCAGCGTGAGATGGGTTGGCGGATCGACCCGGTGGAAGTCCAGCTCCCAACCATGGGGGAACGCGGACTCGTCGCGGTTGGCTACCGTGATCTCAGGCAGCACCGGCTCGCCGGCGCGCACCAGCGTGCCGTCGCTGAGCTCCACGTCCTCACTGGCCCAGCGCACGAAGGGCACGCCATACTTGAAGCTCGGGATCCATCGCCACAGCTCCTCAAGAGCGGCTGGGAGTAGTTCCTGGTTGGCTAACAGCTCCTGCCAGTGCTGGGGGTGGATGAGCAACGTGTACACGGTCTTGCCGAGCTGCCAGAGGGTGGTCTTGAACCCTCCGTGCCACAACGCCATACAAAGACTGATAAGTTCTTCCTCGCTCAGGCGGTCGCCCTGATCGCGCGCGTCGACTAATTCGCTGAGCAGATCATCGCGGTGCCGCGCACGCCGCTCGGCAATGAGCCCCTTGATATGCGCGACTGTGCGCTGCTGGGCTTCCTCGCGCGTCTGCGCATCGGCGTCCAGCGCGGTTGCCCTGTCGACCATGCTACGGAACTCGCCCGCTTCGGTCTCCGGCACGCCGAGGATGCGAAGCAGCACTCGCACCGGAAGGTTGGAGGAGAAAACAGAGACGAAGTCGGCCGGCTTCCCCTGCGCGACCATGTCGTCGAGCAATTCGTCAACCAGTCTCTGCACCCAGCCCGCCATCCGTTCGATGCGGCGCGGCGAGAACGTCTCCGCGGTCAAGCGGCGCAAACGGGTGTGCTCGGGCGGGTCCATGTTCAGCAACAGGGTGGGATTCTTGGCCAGCGCGCCCGGCCACACCCCCGGCGCGTCTCGATTCAGTCCCAACACGCGGCCGAAGCGGCGGTCGCCGTAAACGGTGCGCACATCGGCGTAGCGCGTTGCCAGCCAGCATGGCTCGCCATAGGGAAGCTTGACCTTGAGCAGGCCCTGCTTCTGGATCTCCTTGTAGCGCTGGTCCACGGTGAGCCCGTTGTCCTCGAACATGGGATAAGCGACGCTCTCGCCTTTCATGGCTGTCTCCACATTTCGCTGCCTGCTCTCTGTTCATCCTGCATATGACACGGTAGACGCCGAACGGTCAGCCGCGCGGCTTTGGCTATTTCTTCTGTTCACCGGGCTTGGTGTACCGCGGCCTTTCGATGGACAGCTTGGGGATCGGTGCAATCACCTTGCGAAGGGTCCGCGTCGGACCATTCAGGTCCACGTTGCCGCGCGCGTGCTGCATCGCGATGTTGTCGAAGACCAGCAGGTCGCCAGTCCTCCAGGTGTGCTCGTAGGCTGTCGCCGGGCCGTAGAGGTGCGAGAACAGGGCCTGCAGCAGCTCCTCGCTCTCGTCGTGGGGGAGCCCGACGATCTCGCGCGTCATCTGCTGGCTCACGTATAGGATCGTCTTGCCGGTCCGCGGATGGCGGTACGCGATCGGCTTGATGCTTGACTCTTCGTGCTCCCGTTCGGGCCTGAGCAGGTCATCCCCGCCACGGCTGTACACCTGCCCGGTGCTGTGCAGCGCGTGATGGCCATCTACGCGCGCGCGCAGGCTGGCCGGCAACAGCTCCCAGGCGCAGGTCCCGCTCGCGACCGTCGTCGTCGCACAGCCGGGCTCGACGTTCACTGCGTAGAGCGAGAGCACCTGGAACGGCTGCGGATGCCACATCATGTCGGCATGGAACATCAGGCGTCCATACGGCGCGTAGCCACCAGGCTCCCTGTTCGAGACGTAGATGGGGTCGCGTTGACCGGCGGTGCCGGGACCGTCATCGCCGATCAGCATCCGGCAGAGCTTGTCCTGGTACTCAAAGTCGATGTCGATTCCCGCAAACAGCAGGAGACCGCGCTGGTCGAACAACTGCCTTAGTACCCGGCGTGTCTCGCCGTCGAAGTCGCTGCGCGGGTCCAGCCCCGTGATCTCGGCGCCGAATGCGTCCCTGATGTTTCGGACGTACAGTTGAGCCATCGCTACCCCCTACTTTGGGTTGAGATCGTTAATCTGCAGCATCCCCCACGGCATTGCCCTTACTCCAGGAGGGCGACCCAGTTCAGATCGCCGATGTCGTCGGTCAATCGCTCCGGTGCGGCGCGAACCCGCAGATCCTGGTAGACCTCGACCGCCGACAGCAGCCGGCCGGGGATGAGGATGTCGTCTTGTTCGTCGATCCGTACGAGGACGATGGTGTATGGCACGAGGGCAGCGAACTCCGGCGCATACGCCCGATGATTGACCACCCAGCTATAGACCTTGCCCGTCCCCTTTACCGGTTCCCACGCGAGATTCTCACCCTGGCAACCGGAGCAGACGGGTCGTGGCGGCCAAGTCCAATGGCCACAGTCCCGGCAATGCTGGAGCTCCAGGGCGCCATTGGCCAGCGCGGCCCAGTAGCGCGCCGAGTCCCGGTCCGGTACCGGCACCATGCGGCGGTCCTCCATCATCCACCTGCCAGGATGACGCCCGAGGAGTAGCCGCTGACGTAGCCCAACTGTCCGGTGACAAGGGCGACGTCGTGTCTGGCGACCTGCCGATGGGCGGCTTGTCCTCGAATCTGCTGCACCGCTTCGAAAACGTGGTTCATCCCATGGATGTAGCCCTCCGAGAGCAGGCCTCCGTGGGTATTGATCGGAAGCGAACCGCGCGCGCGGTCAAACGCCCCCTTGGCAAGCATCGCCGGAACGCCCCCGGGCTCGCAGAACCCGTAGCCCTCGATCTGCGACAATACGGAGTAGGTGAAGCAGTCGTAAAGCTCGGCGAAGTCGATGTCGGCCGGGCCGACACCGGCCGCGCTGTACAGCCGATCCGCGATCAGTTTGGCCGGAGACTCCGCCAGGTCGGTGCGTCCGTTGTTGACGATGTTGACACCGCCACCCCAAGCCGCGCCTTGGATCAGAACGGGACGGTGCGGCAGGTCCTTGGCCCGCTCGGCGCTCACCACCACGACCGCCACCGCTCCGTCGGTCTCCAGACAGCAGTCGAACATCCGGAACGGCTCGACGATCCAGGGGCTCGCCAGGTAGTCCTCCATCGTCATCGGCTGGCGCATCATCGCCCGCTCATTGTCGAGCGCGTTGTGCCGGCTTAGCACTGCGATCCGGCCGAGGTCCTCGCTGGTGGTGCCGTAGCGCAGCATGTGCGCACGGGCAGCCATGGCGATCTCCTGTGCCGGCGCGATGTACCCGGCCGACACCCTGAACTGCATGTCCCACGGCGGCCGCATCCTCGATGATGACGAACCGCTCAGCCGTATTTCCGACCGGCCGTTCAGAGCGCGGTAACATACGACACATTCAGCCACCCCCGCGCTCACCGCCAGCGACGCTTGACCGAGCACCGACAACGAAACGCTCCCGCCAAGCCACTGATCGACGTAGTAGCGCATGCTCTCGATGCCCAGTGCTTGCGCCAACACGTTGGGCGAGATGGAATCGTTTACGCCGAAGGTGGCCAGCCCGTCGATGTCGCGTACCCGCAGGCCGGCGTCTTTGACGGCGGCCTTGACCGCGCGCGCCGCCAGTTTGAACGTACTGACCCCGGAGTCACGCGAAAACTCCGTGCATCCGATGCCGACAATCGCCGCCTGGCGGCGAGGAAACCGCGACCTCGTCTCGCTCACTGTGCTGGTGCTCCTTCCATAACGGTGCCGGGCTCAGAGCCGACCTCTTGATGGAACTGGCCGCGGCAAAGGGTCACTGCGGAGCCCCGGCAACGTCCGGAGAGGGTCTCCAATCTCGTGACATATGACTGTCAGAAAGTCAAGGCAAAATTCTTTCTGCGGCCCTGCGCTTCGCCGCTTGCGGCGTAAGAACTCCGATGATATCTGTCATTCGACTGCCAGACATTATAAAGGAGAAGCGCTCGACCATGAGGGAGCTGCGATTCGATGGGCGTTGTGTGATCGTCACCGGAGCGGGACGAGGTATCGGCCGTTGCCATGCGCTGCTGCTCGCCTCGCGGGGAGCCAAGGTGGTGGTTGCCGACCTCGGCGGGCGGCTCGACGGGACGGGTTCATCTTCAGAGCCTGCGGAGCAGGTGGTCAAGGAAATCAAGGCGGCCGGCGGCGAGGCGGTGGCGTGCTGCGCCTCGGTGGCTGAGGAGGCGGGCGCGGCGTCGATCGTCCAGACCGCGCTCGACGCCTTCGGCCGGGTGGATGCGGTCGTGAACAACGCCGGCATCGCCGAACCCGACTGGTTCGAGGACCTATCGATCGAACGGTTCCGGCGGATGACGGACGTGCACTACCTCGGTACGGTCAACGTCACCTTCGCCGCGTGGCGCCACATGATGAAGGCCGGGTACGGGCGCATCGTCAACACCTGCTCGGAAGCCGCATTCGGCACTGTTCCCAAGGCCACCGCCTACAGCGGCGGCAAGGGGGGCGTGTTCGGGTTCACCCGCAGCCTCGCCAACGAGGGGATCCGCCACGGCATTCGGGTCAACGCCGTGGCGCCCCGAGCCAACACCCGCCTGTCGGCTCCCGCGGTGCTGGCCAAGACCTACGATCTCCCCGAGAACGTCTTTATCGAGGGCGGCGGCGGCAGCATCGCGAAATTCCGGCCCGAGTTAGTAACTCCGGCCGCCGCCTTCCTGGCCCACGAGTCGTGCACACTCAACGGTGAGCTGCTCGTCGCCGGAGCGGGGCAGGTCTTCCGCTTGGCGGTCATCGCGAACGACGGCATCACCAGGGACAACCTGACGCCCGAAGACATCGTCGAGAACCTCGAACAGCTTATGGACATGTCGGATGCGCACGAGGTTGGGGTCGGAACGCTGAGGAGCGAGCATTAGCCGGCATTTATATAGCTGAGCTGAACGCCTGGAGAAGGTGTCGACCCTCCAGCGACGCGACATCTGGGATCGCGCAAGAGGTCGAGCAGGCCTCCATCCCGGATCAGACACGCTGCGCACTGTGCATGAAAGATGGGTGGCCGCTTTCCTTAGCTTCTCTGCTTTGGGAGAGATTAGAGTGAGGGGAGCAGGTTGCCGAAAATCCTTTTGTCGCGACCTGTTAGACGAAGACCGGCAGCGTTTCGTAGCCACGAGTCGTCGAGGTCGGCCTGAGCACGGCGCGGGTCTCGTCGACGGTCCATTCAGGGAACCGCTTGAGTACCTCTTCGAGGGCGACGCGGCCCTCAAGCCGGGCCAGCGCGGCACCCAGGCAGAAATGGATGCCGAAGCCAAAGGTGAGGATGCCCTCGGGCTTGCGGTGGATGTCGAACCGGTCGCCGTCGGGGAAGCGGCGGTCGTCGCGGTTCGCCGACCCCATAATGCAGACCACGACGCTGCCGGCGGGAACCGTCCCACCGTCGAACACGACGTCCTCGACGGCGTAGCGGCTGTTCTGAAAGCCCGGCGGCTCGTAACGAAGGATCTCTTCGACCGCATCGGGAATGAGCGAAGGGTTCTCCACGAGCTGCCGGCGCTGGTCGGGATGGTCTGCCAGCACCTTGCCCGTCCAGCCGATCAACTTGGCCGTCGTCTCATTGCCCGCGCCGGACAGGAGCGTGACGAAGGTGAGAACCTCCCCGCGGCTCAACCGGCGGGTGGTGCCGGTCTCGTCCTCGAACTCGACGTTGAGTAATTCGGTCATCAGGTCGTCGGAGGGGTGCTCGACCCGCCAGTCGATGTACTCAGCGTACATGCCGTCCTGAAGCGTCGGGTACGCTTCAACCTGGTCGCGTATCGACCGCTCGACGCGCTCATGGACTGCCATCTGGTCGCTTTCGGGGATGCCAAGCATCATGCCGATGACCCGCATCGCGACCAGGTTTCCATAGTCCTTGACGAAGTCGAAGCCGCCGCTGCCAACGAGCGGATCAAGGCACCGGGCGCAAAAGGCCCGCACCTTGGGCTCCAGCGCCGCCACCCTGCGAGGAGTAAACACGCGCGAGAGCAGCGCACGGTGCCTGGTATGGCGCGGTGGGTCCTCCATGATGAACATGCCGGATGGAGCCTCCACGCCCAACTTCATGAACGCGGGGACCATGCCCCGGCTGCTGATGAGCCGCTTGTGGTCTATGAACGCGCGCTCGACGTCGTCGGCACGGCTGAGGGTGTAGAAGTCGTACCGCTCGTTGTAGTAAAGCGGCGCCTCCTCCCGCAGGCGGCGGAACAGGGGGTATGGATTGGTGTTGATCCCTACGTCGTAGGGGTCCCAGTAGAGATCGGTGCTCTGGCTGGCGCTCATGGCTTAAGTCTGTGTGCCCCTCGCACACTGCTGTTGGCGCGCGCTGTCATCGGCGATGCTTTCATGACACAGGACTGTCATTATTAGATATTGCAAGGAGTGTCAAGCTCGCGCCGGTTACACTGGGACGTTCGAGCAATTTTGAACGCAGGTCCTGAAGTTCCATTCCCCGTCAAGCAGGCTCCCCCGGGCGTGGTTGCGATGTGCCGGCCTCGAGTCATGCGGGCTTGGCGCGCTTGACGATGTCCTCAAAGCTGTTCGACGTCGCAGGAGTGCCTGCGAGCATCCCGCCATCGACCGGCAACACAGTTCCGCTGACGTAGCTGGACCGGTCGCTGCCGAAGTACACGGCGGCCTCCGCGATGTCGTCCGTCGTTCCCTGCCGCCGCAGCGGTTGGCGGGACATGATAAACTTGCGCACCGCGCTCATGAATTGCGCCTTCTCCTGCTCGGGCACATGAACCGCGAGGACTGAAGACAGGATCGGCGTTTCGATGTTGGCGGGTGCGATGCAGTTGACGCGGATGGCATACTCGCCGAGGTCGATCGCCGCACACTTGGTGAACATGATCACCGACGCCTTGGAAGTGTGGTACGTCCACAAGCCCGGCGCCGGCTGGATTCCGCCTACAGATGAGATATTGATGATGGACCCGCCGCCGTGTCCTGCCATGTGCCGGGCTGCCTCCCGCGTGCCAAGCATCACTCCGAGCAGGTTCACCGCCATGATACGCTGGAAGTCGCTGAAGTCCTCGTCCAGCAGCCGGGGGTGGCGAGCGCCGGAAATACCGGCGTTGTTGAGCATGATATGCAGGCCGCCGAACCTCTGCACCGTGAAGGCGACAAGCTCTCGAACCTGCTCTGCATCAGCCACGTCGGTGTGCTTGAAGGCGGCGTTCGGACCGCAGTCCGCCGCAAACGCCGCCCCGCGCTCCCGATCGACGTCGGCAATCACGACCCGAGCGCCTTCTGTCAGAAACCGCTGCGCGGTCCCGCGGCCGATTCCCGAAGCGCCACCCGTGACGATGGCAACTTTTCCCGTGAGTTCGTCGGGCATCTTTCAGTCCTTATCCGACTTTCAATGAGTTTGCCGGTCTCCGCCAGGCTGAGGGAGCCCGGGGCCGTCCCCTAACGTTGGATTTTTTCATTCGATGTCCCACTTTGGATGCGCGCGATGCCTGTTGGTATTGCTCTCTTGACAGATGACTGTCACAAAAAAGAAGAAGAGTTGTCAAGCGCGCGCCAAGGCCGCCTCGTACAACCGGTTTCAACGGCGTGGAGGAACCACCGATGACTTTTCCACGCGTCAGCCTCTTTAGCGTCCGGTCGAGGGGACCAGGCTCGCAAGTCGTCTTGTGCCTATCTTCAGAGAAAGCAGGTCGGCCAGGCGCCGTCTCGCTGTGTCCGAATCGCGCTTGACTTTGCTGGAGGAGCCTTTATTATCTGACAGCGAAGTGCCATAAAATCGATGTAAAGCCACCACCAAAACAGGTCACGAGAGACCACTCAATGGCTGCGGACACAAGGCAACAGTTCAAAGTCATCGGCACGCGTCCGATTCGTCACGACGGGGTCGACAAAGTTACGGGACGAGCCAAGTACGGGGCGGACTACAGCTTGCCCAACATGCTGTACGGCAAGGTGCTGCGCAGTCCGCATGCTCACGCCCGGATCAAATCGATCAACAGCGAGAGGGCGTTGGCGCTGCCGGGGGTCAAGGCCATCATCACCGGCAACGACCTGCCTGACCTGCCCGACCGGATGGAGGCGCTGGGCGAGACCCCGTTCAATCCCAAGCATTGGGCGCACAACACGCTGGCACGCGGAATGGCCCTATACGATGGCCACGCTGTCGCCGCCGTCGCCGCGACCTCACCGCACATCGCCGAAGAGGCGCTGGGCCTGATCGAGGTGGAGTACGAACCGCTGCCGGCCGTGCTCAATGTTGATGACGCGATGAAGCCCGACGCGCCGATTGTGCATCCGGAGTTGCGCAACGCCGACTCGGGCGACAAGCCTACCAATGTCGCCTCCCACATCCAGTTCCAGCGCGGCAAGGTGGAAGAGGCGTTTGGGGACTGCGACATCATCATCGAGCGCGAATACCACACCGAAATGGTGCATCACGGCTACCTCGAACCGCCCAATGCGCTCGCGATCTACAACTCCGACGGCCACGCCACCATCATTTGTTCGACACAGGCGCCGTTCGAGGTCCGCTCGATAACCGCGCAACTGGTGGGCATTGCGGTTGGCGACATCAAGGTCATCCCGGCGGAAATCGGCGGAGGCTTCGGCGGCAAAACCACCACCTACCTCGAGCCGCTGGCGCTGGCGCTGTCGATGAAGACCGGATGCCCGGTGAAGATGGTGATGAGCCGGGCCGAGGTGCTCCGCGCCGCCGGCCCAGCTTCGGGCTCCACAATCAAGGTCAAGCTGGGCGCCAAACAAGATGGAAGGATCATGGCCGCCCAGGTATGGCTCGCCTACGAGGCCGGGGCGTACCCCGGCTCGCCGGTGGTAGCCGGTGCGATGACAGTGCTGGCGCCCTACAACATCTCCAATTATCTCATCGACGGCTATGACGTGGTGGTCAACCGGCCCAAGACGGTGGGCTACCGCGCGCCGTGTGCTCCCAACGCAGCATTTGCCATGGAGTCGGCGCTGGACGAAGTGGCGGAGCGATGTGGGATCGACCCCATCGATTTGCGCATTCTGAACGCGGCCAAAGAGGGCACGCCCTCGATGTTGGGGGGACCTTACAACCGGATCGGATTCGTCGAGGTCTGCGAGGCGCTCAAAAACAGCGCGCATTACAAATCCAGGCTGACCGGCCACAACCGCGGACGCGGGGTCGCCTTCGGCTTCTGGATCAACGCCGGCATGCAGTCTTCGGCGCTGGTCAACATCCACGTTGACGGCACTGCCAGTGTCGTGACCGGCAATCCGGACATCGGCGGGACGCGCGCCTCGATGGCGATGATTGCGGCCGAGGTGCTGGGGCTTGCCGCCGAGGAGGTGCGGCCCAGCGTCGCCGACACCGACTCGATCGGCCAGTGTGACGTGACCGGCGGCAGCCGCGTCACGATGGCAACCGGGTGGGCGGTCTATCAGGCTGCGCAGGACGCGGTACGCCAGCTAAAGGAACGCGCCGCCAGGCTGTGGTCTTGCAAACCCGAGGATATCGATTACGTTGAGGGCAAGCTGATCTCGAAGAACAACGGCAAGGCGCCGATGACGCTGAAGGAAATGGCCGCCAAGTTCGTGCGCACGGGCGGACCGGTCAGCGGCCGCGCTTCGGTGCAGGTCGCCGGCGTCGGCCCTGCCTTCGCCGGAGCGCTGGTCGACCTGGAAGTCGATCCCGAAACCGGGAAAGTGCGGGTCCTTCGTCTCACTGTGGCTCAGGATGCCGGCAAAGCGATTCATCCCAGCTACGTCGAGGGTCAGATGCAGGGCGGCGCCGTGCAGGGCGTCGGCTGGGCCCTTAACGAGGAGTATGTTTACGACGACCAGGGCAAGCTGCGCAATGCCGGCTTCCTCGACTACCGCTTGCTGACCTGCCTCGACCTGCCGCTGATTGAGACCTGCGTAGTCGAGGTGCCCAACCCACTTCACCCGTTGGGGGTGCGCGGCGTGGGCGAAGTTTCCATCGTGCCGCCGCCGGCTGCGGTCGCCAACGCGCTGTATCGCGCCACCGGCGTGCGCATGCGGTTTACCCCGATGTCACCGCCCCGCGTGCTCAAGGCCCTGATGAGCAGCAACAATTAGCGCGCGATAAGCTTGCTCCAGCCCGTTGATGATGCGCCGCTAAATGGCGCCGCCGGTATTCCCAGCCTTCCGAGGCGCCGCGGTGCAGTTGTCAGCGGCAGATGGCAGGCGCTCATCAGTTCCAGCCGGCGCATGTTTGCGATCGCAATAAGGATAGGCGAACGATCAGCAAGCATGGACCCGGCGGCGCTCCTCTGAACCCTTTTGTCGCAAGATGCTTGCCTTCGTCCTGCCGGGCATGCGTTTGCAGACTTCTGTGACCGCGCTAGCCCCTTGGCGCCGAACCGAGTTCGCGGGAATTGACGGTTTCGAATTTCCCATAACGGAGCGCAAGGATTGGGAGAACCAGCAGATTGAGCGCAGTCGAGGTGAGGAGACCACCCAGAATGATGACTGCCATTGGACCTTCGATCTCGCGGCCGGGCGTTTCGCTGGCGACTGCGAGGGGAAGAACGCCAAGTGCGGTCACCGTGGCCGTCATCACGATCGGAAGGAGGCGCTCGGAGGCGCCGCGCAGCGCGGCCTCACGCGCCCAGTTGATGCCTTCATTCGCGACCAAGTGCTCGAAGTGTGAAATCATCATTATCGAGTTACGCATGGTGATTCCAAACAGTGTCACGAAGCCAACGATCGAGCCCAACGAAAGGTATCCCCTTCCAAGCCATCCGGCGATAACTCCGCCGACGAGGGCGAATGGCACGTTGATCAGTACAAGGGATAAGTTCCTGAGATTTCCAAAAGCGAAGTACAAAAGGACGAAGATCAGGACTGCGGCGATCACGGAGTTGAGAAGGATCTGTCGAAGCGCGCTTGCCCGCGCCGCGGCGGCGCCGCTGAACTCGATATAGGCGCCGGCGGGAAGGGGGATGTTTGCGACTTTCTTGCGCGCTTCGGCGACGAACGAATCGAGCGCACGCCCCCGTACGTTGCAAGTCACGATCTGTACCCGCCGCCCACCGTTGTGAAGAATTGAGTAGCGTCCCGTCGCGAGCGAGACGGAAGCGAGCTCGCCCAGCGGAACGACATTGCCCTCGCTGTTCCTGAGCAGCAGCCCCTTGACGGCGTCGGGATCCATGCGGTCGGCAGGATCGAGGATGACCGACACGCCAAATATGCGATTGCCTTCATAAGTTCGCGCGACCACGTCACCCTGGTAAGCAGTGCGGACCGCCGAAAGGACATCGAGCGGCAAGAAGCCGAACTGGATCAGACGAGCCGGCTTTAGCCTGACCGCCAGTTGCGGCATTCCGCCGGGGGCCAGCACCCGAACGTCGGCGCTTCCCCGAACGGTTCGTAGCACCTCCGCGACCGCGTCTCCGGCTCGATCGAGGGCATCGAGGTCATGGCCGAAGATGTCTACGGCAACGTCGGCAGTTTGGCCGGAAAGCGTCTCCTCGATCCGTTCGGTCAGGAACGAGTTCAGGCCGAAGTCATAACCGGGAAACCGGCTGAGGATGCGGCGAATCTTTGCCTGCGCGGCGTCAACATGCTCGCCGTTGCGCGGTTCTAAGGTCACATCAAACTCGCTCTCCTGCGGGCCTAGGGCATCCTCGCCGAGCACACCGCGGCCCACGCGCTGCGCCACACTCTTGACATCGCTGTCCTGCAGCAAAGCCTTGGTAACCTCATGTCCCATCCGCATCGACTCGGGAATCGACGTGCCGGGAATCGCGGTCATATGCACGATGAAACTGTTCTCCTGAAGCTCGGGTAGGAAACTGCCGCCGAAGAATGGCAGCGTCGCGATTGCTGCAACGCAAAGACCGGCGACGCAGATTGCCACGATGCGTGGCCGGTCTAACAAAGTTTCAAGCGCTCGGCGATGCAGCCCTTTGAGCCATCGAACGAATCGGGTCTCTGCTTCCACTCGGGCCCGCGGTAGCATCACCGCGCACAGCGCTGGGGTGAGCGTCAGGGCCACGGCCAGCGAAGCGAGGATTGCGAGGATGTAGGCGAAGCCGAGCGGGGCAAAAATCTTGCCCTGCACACCGCTCATGCTGAGCACAGGGAAGAAGACCAACGCCACGACGAAAGTCGCGTAGACCACGGCCCTGCGCACCTCCAGCGAGGCGTCGAGCATCACATTGAACAGCGGCCTTGGATTTGGGCCGGCGCGGTTCTCGCGCAGGCGGCGGAAGATGTTCTCGACGTCGATGATGGCGTCGTCAACCACTTCGCCAATCGCGATCGCAAGCCCGCCCAGAGTGATCGTGTTAAGCGTCGCTCCCAGGTGTGTGAGCACGATGACGGCGACCAGCAGTGACAGCGGAATCGCGGATAGCGAGATGAAGGCCGTGCGCACATTGTAGAGAAACAGCGTCAGAACGATCGCGACCAAAGCACCGCCGAGCAGCAATGATGCCCTGATGTTCGTGACGCAGACCTCAATGAAGTCAGCGGCGCGGAAAAGGTGCGGATACAGGGTGATACCTTCGGCCTTCAGGGCGGGCGCCAGGTCGCGCAGAGCGCTTTCAGCTCTGTGCGTAACCTCAAGAGCGTTGGCGCCGTACTGGCTCGCCAGAACCAGGATCACCCCTGGCCTGCCGAGAATCCCCGCATCACCGATTAGCGGCTGCGGAGCCCAGCGTACTTGAGCGACGTCGCGCAGCCGAATACTTGTCCCGTCCACGGAGGCGAGGACGGCGTCGCCGAGTTGCCGTGGTGTTATGGACTGCCCTTCTGTACGGATGACGATGCGCTGATTGGCGTTTTCGATGAATCCGGCGCCTTCAACTCCGGTCGCGCGCCGCGCCGCCGCCAGCACCTGACCGATGCTTAGGCCGTAGGCCAGCAAACGTTGCGATTCGACCTGAACCTGGAGTTGGCGCACACCGCCGCCGTAAATTGTAAGGTTTGCCACTCCGGGTACGGCGAGCAGGCGGGGACGTATGGTCCAGTAGGCGAAGCTCCAGAGATCCATCGGCGCAAGCCTGTTCGAGGTCAGGCCGACGGTGAGGAACACGGCCGTAGCCGACGTCAGCGGTGCCATGACTGGCGCTGGCACCCCAGCCGGCATTTGGCTCGCCACCACGATCAGGCGCTCGCTTACGAGCTGACGGTCGCGATAGATACCCGTACCTTCGCGAAAGATGACGGTTATTACCGACAAACCTTGGATCGATTTCGAGCGGATAGTCGCGACATCGTTCATACCAAGCAGCACGGTTTCGATGGGCTGCGTTACCAGCGTTTCGACCTGCTCGGAGGCGAGCCCCGGCGCCTCGGTCTGAATCATCACCTGCGGCGGTGCGAATTCAGGGAACACGCCCAGTTTTGCGTTAAGGGCAGAATAGATTCCGTATGCGAACGCAAGACATGAAAGCGCAATTACGATACCGCGGAAACGCAGCGAGAACGCGACAATGGATCTGATCATTCAGGGGCCTTAGTCCGAGGGCTGGATCGCGGATTTCATTTCCTCGGACAGCAGGGTTTGAGCGCCCGTAACCACGATGCGCGTGCCGGGCCGGAGACCTTGGGTAACGAAATAACCGGCGCCAGTTAACTGCGCTGGGAAGATTTCCAGACGCGTGAAAACATCACTTTTTGCTTCGCGGTAGACCCATTCGGCGCCAGCGTATCGCACGACTGCAGAGCGAGAAACCATCACTCCTTTGGCCTTATCGGAAGTTGCCAGACGGGCCGAAACTGCCGTACCCGGCCTGATAGGAAACATGTCTGCGCTTATCAGCAGCAGAAAACTCTGCCCTTGCATACGGGGGTCGACCGTCGGTGCTTCATGGATGGCTCGCGCAGTGAGTGGCTGCTGTTCGTGGCCGAGCACGTACACATCTGCGCCGCGTGGAGATCCGTCGAGCTGCTCTCCGATAGGTGCTGTCACGCGTGCGAGCGCTTCGCGTCGGCTGATTAGTGCACTGACCAGTTCGCCGCGTGCGCGAGCGTCCTTCTGCGCGATCTCGGCGCCCCACCCATCGCGCAGCTGCTGCTGCAGTGTCTGGAACCGAACTTTGTCCGTGAGGTACGCTGTTTGCGCGATTTGCAGGTCACGCAACGATACGTTTTTCTGTTCCGCGTAGAGCTGCTTAGCCCTCCGGTACTGCGCATCTGACGCGTCGAGCGCCGCCTGCGCGCTCAACAGATCGCTGCTGAGTTTGGAAAGCGGGAGCGGGTCGAGCACAAAGCCATAGGCCGGAACCTCAATGGTCTGGACAACGGGTCGCAGCGTTTCGACGGTGAGTCCAATCACCTTCTGCGCGCCGGGCGCAATCGCGATTTCGACATGACCGGCGGCGTCGCGGGAGACTCGCGCAGCGGCGGAGACTATCGGCTTCTCCTCATCCGCGTCGGCGCTGGCAAGAGAGAGTTTGCCAACGACAACCAGCGCAGCGGCGGCAACGATCGATACCGCTAAGGTTCGCCGTCTCATCACGGGTCTTGTCCATCCAGGGTGTTGTGAAGCGATGGCGGAAGAGTGAACGAGCCTAGATCGTCAGGGTCCAGAGGGCGCTGGACGGCGTCTTCCAACACGCCCAAGTCATGTTGCGCGGCGGCCAAGGCGCTCAGCTTCGCCTGCCGCACGACGATCGTTTCGAGCTCAGCGGTCGCCAGCGTCAGGCTGTCGATATCGCCCAGCGCGAAGGCCCGCTGCATCGCGGCCAGTCGCTTCTCCGAGAAAGCGGCCGAGTTTGCGGCTTGATTGAACGCATCCAGCGCGCCCCGATACCTGGTAAGCGCTTCGTTTGTCTGGGCGATTACCCCCTGCTGAAGCGCCATGAATTCCGCGGCGACTTGTGCGCGTTTGGCCGTTGCCTCCGCGATAGGACCCTGGTTCTGGTTAATCAGCGGCAGCGTCACGCTCGGAACGAGTTCGAAAATGTTCTCGTTTATCTCCCATGCGTAGCCGCCGCCCAGATTGATATCGGGATATTGTTTGGCGATTTCCAGTTTGAGCGCCTCGTCGGCAGCCGCGTATTGAGCCAGCGTCCGGCGCAGATCGATTCGATTGAGCAGGGCCAGACGCCGAGTCCGAACCGGCGTCAGCGAAGCATCCTGCGGCGGATGTTCGAGCCCCGGCCATGCGAAGGTCACGCCTTGAAGGGCTTCCACCGGCACACCCAGTGCGGCCGCGAGCGCGTTGAGCGTTTCCGCGACACGACTTCGCGTTTGAGCGAGCTTCAACCGTGCGGAAGCGAGATTCGCCAGGGCAAAATCGAGCGCCGGAGCGGCTGCCGCACCTGCCGCCACGCGCTCCTGAAGCAATTGTGCGATGCGCTCGGATGCGGAAGCGTAAGCGCGCGCCAGGCTGTAGTCTTGCTGTGCAATGAGATGGTTCGAAAGCGCGGCGCGTACATCGCTATGCACACGCCATGCGGCGTCGCCGGCCGCGAGCGCCGCGGCGTCGGCGAGGCGCTGCGCCTGGGCAATCCGGTAACCGCGCTTCCCGGCGGTCTCTATGGGAAAATTGAACGACGCAGCGCCGATAGCCCACGGCACGACCGCGGGAGCACCCGTGGCCGTGTAGGCGGGACCGAGCCCCAAGCTTGGATTGGGCCTCTGTCCGGCCGTGATAATTGCCGCTCTAGCGACCCGAAGCTTTGCCTCGGCCACGCGCAAAGCGGGGCTGTAAAACAATCCTACCAGGGTCAGCGCCGCGAGATTCCGCTGTTTTGGTTGGCACGCGTCACGCCGAGCGGCCAGATTCTCCTTCAGGTAGGCGCAAAGCTCAGCATTATCGAGCGACCTCTGGGCAAACTGTTGGGCGGTTTTATCCGGCTCGAGCGGCGCGGGGCGATACGCCGCGCACCCACAAAACGTGCATGCTGCCGCAAGCATGAGCGCGGTTACAGCGCGCAAGTCCATCGATTCCGTAGCCTCAGCAGCCCGCGTGCAAAGAAAACGCGGCCTTTAGCCGCCGTTCAAAGCAGGACGCGGATCGCCCGCTCGCCGAAGGCCGCGCCGAGCGCCAACGCGATTAAGGGGACGGGTATCAAGAAGAGAAATGAGCGCCACGTGTCCGCCCACGTCGTACCCGGCGCGTCGGGCAGAGGCGCAAGCAGCCGCGCGATCCGCTGCTTCAACGCGCAGCGCTCGCCAATCAACGCCGCACCCAACGGTGGACTCGTTCCCCGAAGGGATCGCGCCGCGACAACAATCGCGCTGGCCAGGTCGGCGCCATCGACGCCTGCGGCACGTGTCTCTTCATCTCGCGCCAGTTCGAGCGCAAGGAGCCATCCTTGCAGCCGTTCACGCGCCTGCGGCCACGGCCATTGCAAGTCGGTTGCAAGTTGCGCCAGCCAAATCCGCAGCGGATCCCGATGCCGTGCGTGGGCGCGCTCGTGCTCGAGTGCCGCTGCGACTTCTCGCTCGTCCAAGCTGATTGCCAGATCCTGAGAAAATGCGATCCGAGGCCGCAACAGACCCACCGTGGCAATTCCGAGACCGCCGCGGACAGCTAGCAGTGACCTGGTTGCGCGGATCGCGGCTCTGGCGATCAGCAGGACAAAGGGAAGGCTGATAAGGATGAGGGATTTCGGCACCTTCTCTGGAACCGGATCCGGTTCTCTCAGTGCCCATCCGCAAAGCGCCGCCGCAACAGTCAGCGCCGGCGCAAGTGGTAGCCACACGCGAGACCAGGCGATTCGTTCAAGTCCGCGCGCGCTAATCTGGCGGGCGCGCGCCACAGGCCACCAGCCACAGCCAAGAAGCATCGTCCCCCCGAACAGGGCGAGCAGCATGCTCAGACACCACTCACGGTCCATGCTTTGCCCTCCGCCGGGCGGCAATCGCATTTGCGAGTTCATTGAGCAGCTGTGGATCGAGTGATTCCACCGCGTCCACCAGTCTCGCCGCCGCCGAGTGCGGGGCAGGGCCGAGCAGCCTCGCCAACAACTCGCGGGCGCGGGCCGCTTCGATTACGGCGCGGGCCACACGCGGACGGTAGACGAAGGCGATGCCTTTGCGCTCGCGGGTCACAAGGCGTTTGGCGTGCAGCCGGTCCAAAACCTTGGCGATCGTGGTGTAGACGAGCCCCTGGGGCACACCCACGTGCGTGTGAATTTCCCGCCCCGAAGCGCTGCCCAACTCCCAAAGTTTTGCCAGCACCGCGTATTCAAGATCGCCGCCGGGTAATCGAAATTGACCGTTCACCTTCTTGCTTAGGCCCAGCCTACGACAGACGTCGTAACTGGGCAAGGCTCGCGCCTACCCGTAAGAACTGACCGGGCTACCTCAGAGGAGGCGATCTAAAAAAGGCCCAAATTTTCCAAAGAATTGTGGGGGAGGTGTGGCGAATTGAACCCGAAAACAACAGTTGGGTTATCTTCTGGGCACAGCTCCCAGGTTGTAGCTTTTTCAAGTTTGACGGCGAGATTCAACTCAACTGATCTTTTTCAGTCGAACCGCCCTCAGGATTCGAGTCGATCCAGGAGAAGGTGCTTGCTCCTCTGGCAAAATCACTGACAGTCTCGCGAGCGCACGTCTGTCAGCTATCGGCCGGTCGGCCGAAATCGCCGTGGCGGCCCGCGCCCCGCACGAAACGCGCCACACCGGCGGCACCTTCGGCTTCGAAAATACCCGCGGAGTTGGCCCATTCGCGCTCGAGCGCTGCCTCGATGGGCATGCCGTGCTGCAAATAGACCGCACGACGGTCGGTGCGGAGGCACTTTTGGGGAAACCGTGTTATCTCTCGGGCCATCGTCTCGGCTGCGCTTCGGGCCTTACCCTTCGGAACGATCCGCTCGCAAAGGCCGATCTTTAGACATTCTTGGGCGTCAACCTTGCGGCCGGTCATGATGAGCTCGAGCGCGCGGCCCTGACCGACCAGACGCGGCAAGCGAATGGTCCCGCCATCGGTCAGGGGTACGCCCCAACGGCGGTTGTAGACGCCCATGTAACTACCTTCCGCCATGACCCGGCAGTCCGCCCACAGGGCGAGTTCCATGCCGCCCGCGACGGCCGGGCCCTCGATGGCCGCAATGACGGGCTTGTTGAGCCCCAGGCGCGTTGGCCCCAGGGGTCCCCGAGGGACCGGCCCGCCATCGGTCGGGAATTCGAGCGAGCGGTGGGTGTGGCGGTTCCCGGGCGTTGCAATGCCGCGCTTTGCGAGGCTCTTCAGGTCGGCGCCAGCACAGAACGCGCCACCTTCTCCCCAGAGGACGGCGACATCTGCCGTGTCGTCGGTGTCGAAGGCGACAAACACGGCGTGCAATTCGTCGGCATGCTCGGGGTCGATGGCGTTGCGGACTTCAGGACGCGACAGGATTACTGTCAGCACGCGGTCACTGCGCTCGATGCGAATCGGCATGTCAAGCTCCTTGGCTGGGGCGATTTCTCCTGGCAGCGTACCGCGAGGGCACGCTGTCGGGTGCGGCCCGAATCTTACAGGTGGACCACGCTACCGTTGGACGCCGGCTTGCCGCCCTGGAGCGGCGGCTGCGTGCGAAGCTCGTTAATCGAACCTCAGACGGATTGGTGCTGACCTCAGCCGGACGCAGCATTCTTAGCGTTTGCGAAACCATGGAAGGTGCCGCCGCCGCCGTTGAGCGGATGGTCGCTGGCCATGACGCGAAGCTGAGCGGGGTCGTCAGAATCGCTACTACGGAAACCTTGGCGAGTTGTCTTGTCGTTCCCGCACTTCGCGCCCTTCGCGACGAACATTCGCAGCTGGAGGTCGAGTTGCTCATCGATTATCGTGCTCTCGACATTGCCAGGCGCGAGGCAGATCTTGCCGTTCGACTTCCCCGACCCACCCAGCCGGCCCTGATCTGCCGCAAGCTGGGCCAGTATGGGTTCGCGCTGTACGCTTCGCCCGATTACATCGCAAAACGCGGGCGGCCCATTCGCGGTCAAGGACTGGCCGGCCACTCTCTGATCGGTTATCTGCAACCCGTCGCTGGCCTTGCTGCTCCATACCTGGGCGAGTCGCTCGAAGGTGCGATCGCCGGGTTCAACAGCAACAGCACGTTTGCGCAACTGCGAGCGGCGGCGGAGGGTCTGGGAATCGCGGAACTGCCATGCTGTATAGCAGATAAAGAATCCGGGCTTGAAAGAGTCTGGCGCGATGAGCCGCCCAATCTTTGTCCACTGTGGTTAGTCAGCCATGAAGATCTCAGACGCGGCGCCAAAATTCGGATCGTTTCCAACGCGATCGCGCAATTTTTTCGCTCGCGCGCTTCGACTTTCCGAAATGGCTCTGTCGCGCGAAAAGCGCTTCACGCGCTCGGCTCGAGAAGCAGTTGAACCCCCTCCCATAGTTCGCGCGCCACCTCGCCAGCGGGCCCTGCAAGCGCCCGGACGGCGGATTGTCCGGTCGATGTCTGTAGCCGCTTGATGTCACTGTTTTTGACCGCCAGCTCGCGCATTTCTCGCGTGAGGGCTCGTTGCACCGGATAGGGCGCCGGCGGCGCGCGTCGGGCGCCTACGCCGCACGCGCATAGGGCGTGGCGATGCCGCGTCCGGCGTGTCCGGAGAAGGAGTCAGGACCGTAGCCGCACTCACCGAGAACGTGGTCTAAAAGATGGAGCCGAAAGATTCTCAGCCCAACACCGGGGTCGGCAGGCCGCCCCGGCGGATTCGTGCGAAAGTGGCGAAAGACGACACCCTGGAGCTGGCGAAGATGGACTGCGGCGGCTTCGAATCGGTGCAGTTTGCCCCTCCAGAGCATGCACAACGCCTTTAATTTGGAAAGGAAAATTGGTGGAGCAGAAGGGATTTGAACCCTCGACCCCCACGTTGCGAACGTGGTGCTCTCCCAGCTGAGCTACTGCCCCGACCGGCTGGACTTTCAGGAGAGAATCGACTTTAGGTAAGAGCGCAACTTATCAGCGGTTTGCGGATGGCGCAACCCGTAGGCAATCTGGGCGGTCAGGAAGCCCAGGCGGTCGCCCATGTCGTAGCGCGCGCCGACAAATTCGTAACCGTAAAGATCGCCCCGCCGGGCCAATTCCAGCAGCGCGTCAGTGAGCTGGATTTCGCCGCCGTGACCGGGCCTGGCCCGCTCCAGGATGGCAAAGATTTCGGGCGGCAGCAGGTAGCGTCCGATGATCGCCATCTCGCTGGGCGCCTGCTCCACCGGCGGCTTCTCCACCATCCCGGTCATCCGATAAAGCCGCGGCGCGATTTGCGGCCCCTCGACGATGCCGTACTTCGACACCTCCGCGCGCGCCACCCGCATCAGCGCCACCACCGGCGCCTCGCGCTCCTCCGCTACATCCATCAACTGGCGCAGGCAGGGGCGGGGGCAATCGCAGATGTCGTCGGGCAACAGGACCGCGAACGGCTCGTTGCCCACCGCCTCCTTGACCTGGAGTACGGCGTGGCCGATGCCCAGCGCCTCGCGCTGCTCAACCGCCGCGATGCGCGCCATCGTCGAGGTCTTGCGCACCACCTCCAGCAGCTCGTGCTTGCCGCGCTGCGCCAAAAAACGCTCCAGCTCGGGGGCGGGCGCGAAATGGTCGAGCAAGGCGCCCTTGCCGCGGCTGATCACCATGATGATATCGCTGATACCCGACGCGGCGATTTCCTCGACCACGAGCTGGATAGCGGGCGTGTCGAGCACCGGCAGCAGTTCCTTGGGTACCACCTTGGAAGCCGGCAGCATCCGCGTGCCGAACCCGGCGGCCAGTATTACGGCTTTTTTTATTTTCACGGACAGTAAGTGATTTCCAGATGCAGTCTGAGTCCGACTGAATATGCGCGAGGCCGCCCGCCCCAGCTAGCGCCCCTTCTCCCGCGCTTCCTGCGAGGATTTGCACTCGATGCACAGGGTCGTCACCGGCCGCGCCTTGAGCCGCTCGATTCCGATCGGCCCGCCGCATTCCTCGCAGCGCCCGTAACTGCCGTCCTCGATGCGCGCGAATGCCTCATCGATCTTGCCCAGCAGCTTGCGCTCGCGATCGCGCAGGCGCAGCACGAAGTTGCGATCCGACTCCAACGCGGCGCGATCCGCCGGATCGGCGTAAGTGATGCGCTCGTGGCCGTTCATCGCACCGACCGCGCGGTCCGCTTCGGTTAGAATCTCCTGCCTGCGTGCCTGGAGCAGGTTGCGGAAGAGAGCAAGGTCGCGCTGCTTCATCGTACCAGCCCGGTATAACCTTTTGATCATAGTAACGGCTTACTGTTAAGTAAAGCTATGATTTGTGCCTACCTCGACGCGTTTTCCGGGCTGAGCGGCGACATGCTGGTCGGCGCGCTGCTGGAGCTGGGAGTTGACTTCGGCGAATTCAAACGAGCAATGGCGGCGCTGGGGCTAAGCGGCTGCGAACTGCGATTGGGACGGCGCGAATTATCCGGAATTTCCGCTGCCAGATTCGAGGTTGAGGTTGCGCAGCCGCAGCCCGAGCGTCACCTGGGCGACATCCGGGCCATCATCGAACGCAGCGGTCTGGCCGACGAGGTCAAGGCCCGGGCGCTCGCCATCTTCAGTGCGCTGGCCGAGGCCGAAGCGCGCGTCCACAACTCCACGCCCGAGCAGGTGCATTTCCATGAAGTCGGCGCGGTCGATTCGATCGTCGATATCGTGGGTACAGCGTGGTGCCTTGCCGCACTGGGTATCGAGCAAATCCTGGTATCGCCGCTGCCGATGGGCAAAGGGTTTGTCCGCACCCGCCACGGCCTTATCCCGATTCCACCGCCGGCCACCGTCGAATTGCTCAAAGGCTTCGTGCTCAAGCTGGGCGACGGCGAGTCTGAGATGGTCACGCCCACCGGCGCGGCGGTGCTGAAGTCGTTGGCGGCGCCGGCGCCGATTCCGTTGGACTTTACGGTCCGGCGCATCGGCTACGGCGCAGGCACCAAGACGTTCACCGACCGGCCCAACGTGTTGCGCGTGCTGCTGGGAGAGCGCGCCGCAGCGCTGGGCACCGACGAGCTGCTGGAAATCCAGACCAACATCGACGACCTCAACCCGCAGATCTATGGCCATCTTTGCGAGCGGCTGCTCGCTGCCGGCGCCCGCGACGTCACCCTGACCCCGACCATCATGAAAAAGGGCCGGCCCGCGTTGACCGTCTCGGTACTGGCCGAGGCAGCGTTGCGCGAGGCGGTCGCGGCGGTACTATTTGAAGAGACCACGACCATCGGCGTGCGCTTCCATCCGGTGGCGCGGCTTAAGCTTGAACGCGAGATCAGGAAAATCGCGACCCGCTGGGGAACGATCCGGGTCAAAGTTGCGCGCGGCGCCGGCGCGACCACGGTCAGCCCGGAGTACGACGACTGCCGGCGTGCCGCACTGGAGCATCGCGTGGCGCTGCGCATCGTGATGCAGGAGGCGGCGGCGGCGGCGCGCGCGCAGTTGGAATAATGGCCGAGCACGGCGGGCATCTCGTCGTCAACGAGATCTTTTACAGCGTGCAGGGCGAATCCACGCATGCCGGGCGCCCATGCGCGTTCGTGCGCCTGACCGCCTGCAACCTGCGATGCGTGTGGTGCGACACGCAGTACGCCTTTTACGAAGGCCGCCGGATGACGGTGGCCGAGGTCGTGGAGCAGGTCGAGGGCTATGGCTGTCCGCTGGTGGAAATCACCGGCGGCGAGCCGCTGCTGCAGCAGGGAGTGTACCCGCTGTGCCAGGCACTGCTGGAGGACGGCAAGCAAGTGATGGTCGAGACCTCGGGGGCGGCCGACGTCAGCCGGCTTGACCCGCGGGTGATCAAGGTCATGGATCTCAAATGTCCGGGCAGCGGCGAGGCCCATCGCAACCTGTGGCGCAACCTGCATTATCTGACCGCACACGACGAGGTGAAATTCGTAATCAGCGATCGCGCCGATTACGAATGGGCGCGCGCGGTGATTGCCCGCCACGGCCTGGCGGCGCGGGTCAACGCGGTGTTGCTGAGCCCAGCCTTCGGCCGCCTTGAGGCGGCCGCGCTGGCAAGCTGGATGCTTGAAGATCGATTGGCGGCGCGCCTTCAGCTTCAGCTCCACAAGTACATCTGGGCGCCTGACGCCCGCGGCGTATGAGGGCGCGGTCCGCGGGCGGCTACCGGTAGGCATTCTTTCCCATCGCGCTAAGACATCTTTTCTTAACAACTAGGCGTTGCGCTTATACCCCAGCGCGCTTTGATGATCTAAATGCACAACGGTTCTCGGGTTGTGCGCAACTTCAGCTGCGCACAAAAAGGGGGAGAATCAGTGCAGCCGTTCAGAGGCAGCGCGGCATCGGTGCCGCCGCGCGAGAAGCTTGTTGCCGGTGCGAACGCCGGGCGCTTCAGGATCATCTCCAATCTGTCCCACGAGTTACGCAGTCCGCTGCATGTCATCAACGGCTACCTCGACATCCTGGCCGAAGACTGGGCCGCCCACGTGGGTGGCGAGCCCGAGCGCATCGTGGAGCGCTTGCGCCTGTCCACGGCCGAACTGAAACAAACTGTAGAAAACCTGCTGGAGTATGCCGCCGCGATGACCGCCACACAGGGCGCGGTGCGCGAGACGGTCGAGGTCGCCGACCTGATCGCGGAGGTGGCCCAGACCTTCGCGCCGGCGGCCCGGCGCAAGAACATTTCGCTGGTGTGGCAGGTCGAAGCGGAGTTAAAGCTTGTCCACTCCGACCGCCGCCGTTTACTATCGATCCTGAGCAACCTGGTGTCCAACGCGATCAAGTTTACCGACCACGGCGCAGTTACGGTGCGGCTGCGCCGCATCGGGACCAGGCCTCCTTATGAGGTCGAGCTTGAAGTGACGGACACTGGAATTGGGATGGAGGCGGGGCGGCTGGAAGAGGCCTTTATGCCGTTTGTACAGCTCTCCAGTTCCAACACCCGTGCGCATGGTGGTCTGGGCCTGGGGCTGGCGCTGGTCAGGCGCAATGCCATCTCGCTTGGGGCGCGCCTGGCAGTGAAATCGAAACCCTCCGCCGGCAGCAGTTTTACACTAAGGTTTCCACAGACCCCGCACGAGCCGGCCGCCGGCCACGCGGGGGAGGGTGGATATGCCACAAGCGCGACGGTTGGGAATCGCCTCCAAAGAAGCAGGCACAGGCCCCATCGGCGCGGCGCAGCGGCCGGCCAGGGAGAACGTCACCGCACGCGCCGCCGGGCGATTACCGTGTACGCCTGATTCTTCGCTGCCGATACCGCCCAGCCCGGTTGAGGCTACCTACCTGGGACCTCCGCGCTGCGACTGGTGTGGCAGGCCGATCGCCGGATGGCGCCTGTTGGTGCGCTTGATACAGCCGCTTTTGTGCTCAGGCACATGCCTGCGGCAATGGTTGGAACGCGACCTCTGAAAACGCGCCGGACGCGTCAGGCGGAGGCGGCCGGCTGTTCGCCGGCGCGCTTTTTGAAATATGGGATTACGTACTTGCCGAAATTCCTGATGCTCTCCATGGCCTGCTCATGGCGAATCCGGCCGGCCTGAAACAGGCACATGATCTGATCGACGCCCAGTTCCTCCCAACGCTTGATGATGCGGATGCAGTGCTCGGGGTCGCCCACGCACACCACGCCGTCGTCGCACAGCTTGTCCATCGCGTCGGCCGTGATCTCGGCCTCGGTCAGCGTCTCGCGTCCGAACCATCCCTTCCATCCGCTTTCCGATTTGGTCCACTGCGCGTAAATCTGGCGCGACCCTTCGGCGTAGGCCGCGGCCGAGAAGGACCCGACGCGGCGTGCCTCGGCGTTGTCCTCCAGGCAGACGGCGGTGGTAAACGCCGCCACCTGGTTGTTGATGCTGGCGCCCACCGGCTCGGCGTTGCGGATCGCTTCGCGATAGGCGACCACCGCCTTTTCGGACTGGCCGGGCGCGGTCAGCGAGAAGGACAGGACGCCCAGACCCATGCGGCCCGCCATTTCGAAGGTCGGCGGCGTGGTGGCCGCCACCCACATTGGCGGATGCGGCTGCTGGACGGGCTTGGGGATGACGTTGCGCGGAGGGATTTTGAAATACTTGCCGCTCCACTCGAAGCGGTCATTCATCCACATTTTGGGGATGATGCGGACGGCTTCCTCCCACATCGGACGCGAGTCGGCCGGGTCGATCATGAAGCCGCCCAGTTCCGCCTCGGTCACGCCGCGGGCGGTGCCGAACTCCAGGCGCCCGTCGCTGAGGATGTCGAGCACGGCGGCGCGCTCGGCCACGCGCACCGGATGATTCATGGTCAACAGCACGGCGCCGTGGCCGAGCCGGATTTTAGTGGTGTTTTGCGCCACCGCGGTCAGGAACAGTTCGGGGGCTGCGGAGTAGGAAAACTTCTCCAGGAAGTGATGCTCGGTTTCCCAGACGTACTCAAAGCCCATCTGCTCGGCGAATTTGATCTGTTCCAGCGCCTCCTTGTAGGAGCGAATCACCGCCGCGTTGTCGTGGGGTTTGAGCGCAATCAGTTCGTAGAAGATGCCGAATTTCATGGTGGCCCTCGCTGTGTGTGTGGCGGCGCCGTTACGCCTGCATACCTTGCCTTTCGATATATCCGGTAACGCGCCGCAATAATAGCGACGGCCCAACCGTACTATCTATAGCTCGTGCGGTACGCCGCGCGAGATACTGGCCCGCCGGCGCGGTGACTCGTAAAATCCTGATCAGCGCCTTCTGCCATGGCGGTCAGGCTTGGAGCGCAGCAACCTTATGAACAGCTTTGCGTTTCGATCCTTGTACGCGATTGTGGTTTTGCTGCTGACGCTGACGCCGGCCGCGGCGCCCGCCGCCGGACAGAAGCCGGCGCAAACCTATTTTCTGGTTGCGCAACCCGATTTGCCCGACCCGATGTTTCGCAATTCGGTGGTGCTGATGCTGCCGCCCACCGGCACCGAACTGGTCGTCGGTCTGATCGTCAACAAGCCCACCAAACTGAAGCTCGGCGAGCTGTTCCCCGACAATCGCGCGCTCAAGCAGCGTTCCGACCTTGCTTACTTCGGCGGCCCGGTGGATATAACCACGCCTCTGGCGCTGGTCCACACTTCTCGTGCGCCCGACGGCGCTGTGCCTCTGTTCAAGGACGTTTACCTCAGCATGCGCCCGCGCAAAATCGCGAGCCTGCTCAAGGACTTTCCCTCGGGCCAGGGCGTGCGGCTTTACCTCGGCCGTGCGCAATGGACTGACGATCAGCTTCATAACGAGATGCTGGAGAACTCCTGGTATAACGTCCCCTCCGACCCGCAATACGTCTTCAGCGCCGACCCGGCAACAGTGTGGAGTATCCTGGTGGCGCGCGCCCAGGCGATCGAGACTTCCGTCCCCCGCCTGCGCAATATCAGATCGCCCATGCTCCTGCAGGTGACGTGGCCTTGGCCCGATATGCCGGGACTTGACGTGCTGCCGCCGGATCGTTGATCGTCTCATCCGGGGATGCCGCCGTGGGGGCGGGCCCGATGCTGTACCGGGGCGCGGTGCGTCTTACGGCGTCGTTGTATCTTTCGCCTGGCAGTTTGGCTATGCCCTGACAAAGGGACCACATCACCAAATGAGAGTCCGCGGAGGGTCTTATGGCTGAGTTCGACAAGGTCATCAAAGGCGGCACGATTGTTGATGGAACCCTGACCCCGCCCTTCAAGGCGGACCTCGGCATCAAGGGCGGCAAAATCGCGAAGATCGGCTACCTCAAGAGCAGCGACGCCGCCCAGACCCTTGACGCCGGCGGGCTGATTGTCGCGCCCGGTGCGATCGACCTGCATTGCCATTACGACGCCCCGGTGTTCTGGGATCCGGCCTGCTCGATCGGAAGCTGGCACGGCGTCACTTCGGTTACCAACGGCAACTGCGGCTTCGGCTTCGCTCCGGTTCATAGTCGGGACGCCGAGCGCTCGATGCTGTCGATGGAACGCAACGAGGCAATTCCGTTCGAGGCGATGAAGGCGAGCATGCCGTTTAGCTGGGAGACGGTGGCCGAATTCATGGACCACATCGAGCGGCTGCCCAAGGCGGTTAACATGATGCAACTGGTACCGGTCACGCCGCTGGTCAGCTACGTGATGGGCGGTTGGGAACAGGCCAAGAGCCGTCAGCCGAACCGGGATGAAGTGGCGCGTATGATCGGGATCGTGGACGAGGCGATGGCGGCGGGGGCCAACGGATGGGCCGCCCAGCGGCTGCTGGGCAACGCGTCGGTGCAGCGCGACTATGACGGGACCCTGATGGTGTCGGACCTGATGTCGGACGAATTCTACCTGGAGCTGGCCAAAGGGCTGCGCAAGCATGATCGCGGCCATATCCAGTTTGCGCAGTCGGCCGCCAATGAAGGCGAAGATCCGGCCGATGCCGCGCGCCGCTCGATGGAGTTCGCCGGGCGGCTGGCGGAGATTGCCAATCGGCCGTTGGTCTTCAACGCCATCGCCGCCATCGAGCGGCGGCCCGACATCTTCCGCGGCCAACTCAGCGTGGTCGACGAGTACAACCGCAGGGGCGTGCCGCTGATCGGAATCGCGATGACGGTGCGGCTCAACCTGCGCTGCTGCTTTTTGGAGAAGTGGACCTTCTTCGACGACGTCGAGGTTTGGCGCGACGCCACCATGGGCACGCTGGAGGAACGCAAGGCCAAGCTGACCGATCCGGTCCGCCGCCAGGCGATGAAGGAGATCTACGATCACACGCGGCGGCCCAACGCGGCGGGCAAAATTACCGACTTCGTCTGCCGCAAGATCTATCGTGACGACCTGCGCGCCAGGTACCGCGACCGCACCGTGCGCGATATCGCGCGGGCCGAGAACCGCCATCCGATCGACGTGCTGCTGGACATCTCGGCGGCCGACGATTTCAGGACCGAATGGCTGACGCCGGTGACCAACTCCAAGCCCGAATACTGCAAAGAGCTGCTTGAGCATCGCACCGTAGCGGGCTTTTCCGACGGCGGCGCGCACGCCAAGTTCCAGACCCTGGGCATCTATCCCACCGAACTTCTGACTTGGCTGGTGCGCGACACCGGCACGGTGCGGCTGGAGGAAGCCCATTATCATCTAAGCTACATGCCGGCGTGGGCGGCAGGATTCCGCGACCGGGGTTGCATCCGCGAAGGCCTGGCCGCCGACCTGATAATTTACGACTTCGACAAACTCGGCATCGAGGAGCCCGAAATCCTGCACGACCTGCCGCCCGACAACGATACGCGCCTGGTGCAGCGCGCCCGCGGCTACCGCTGGATCATGGTCAACGGCGAAGTCACCTTCGAAGACGGCAAGGACACCAAAGCCTATTCCGGCAAGCTGATACGCTGCTAGCCAGGTTCACTCGCCGGGTGAAGGGGCGAGTGGAATCGGGGACGGGCGCAGCCGGCCGGGCTGTCCGTCCCCTGCTTAAATGTCCACCGTTCCCGTTCCACGGTGCGAGTGTGCCATCCCCCGCCTGTTTAGCCTCGGCCCACCGGGCTGCTACAGTTGTTTGGTGGCCGTTGCGCCGATTTCACGATGCGGTAACCGAAAGGGCTTCCCCAACTTCTAAACTTGGGGTGTTCGCTGCCGCTTTATGCGAATCGAAACTGAACATTGGAGGTGGGTCGAACTATGACTCCGCGGGTGCGCGAGATCCTTGGCTGGTATCAAGGGGAAAATCCCGGCGTGTTGACCAATCTGGCGCGGATGCTCAATCACGGGCGGCTGGGCGGCACGGGCCGGATGGTGATCCTGCCGGTCGATCAGGGCTTCGAACATGGGCCGGGCCGCAGCTTCGCGATGAATCCGCCCGCCTACAGCCCGCTCTATCACTATCAGCTTGCGATCGAAGCCGGACTCAACGCCTACGCCGCTCCGTTGGGCTTCCTGGAGGCGGGCGCGGCGGAGTTCGCCGGCGAAGTTCCGCTGATCCTCAAGTGCAACAATCACGATCAGCTCCACAGCGAGGCCGATCCGATCCCGGCGCTGACCGCCGGCGTCGATGACGCGCTGCGGCTGGGCTGCGTTGCGGTCGGTTTCACCATCTACCCCGGCTCCCAGCATCGCACCGAGATGTACCAGCAATTGCGCGAACTGGCCGCCGACGCCAAAGCCGCCGGGCTGGCGGTCGTGGTCTGGTCGTATCCGCGCGGCTCCGATCTGAGCAAGGCGGGCGAGACCGCGATCGACGTCTGCGCGTATGCGGCACAAATCGCGGCGCAGTTGGGCGCGCACATCATCAAGGTCAAGCTGCCCAGCGCACACCTGGAGCAGGCCGAGGCCAAAGCGGTTTACGAGCAGAACAAGGTACCGATCGCGACGCAGGCCGAACGCGTGCGCCACGTGGTGCAGAGCGCGTTCGACGGCCGGCGCATCGTGATCTTCTCCGGCGGCGAGGCCAAGGCCGACGAAGCGGCGCTGCTCGAGGAGATCCGCGCCATTCGCGACGGCGGCGGTTTCGGCTCGATCATCGGACGCAACACCTTCCAGCGCAAAAAGGCCGACGCGCTCAAGATGCTCGACGACATCATCAAAATTTACGCCGGCCAGATGCGGTAAGGGCCCGAACCTGCGCGCCACCCGGACAAAGAGCGGATGATCTATGATCATCGCAGGTGACATCGGCGGCACCAAAACCGTACTGGCGTTATACGAACGGACCACCGAGGGTCTGCGTCAGAACGCCGAACGCACCTTTGCCAGCGCCCAATACGGATCGCTCGAAGCGATCGTGGAGGAGTTTCTGCGCGACCATCGCGGCGTGCGCCTGGACACCGCTTGCTTCGGCATCCCCGGGGCACTGATCGAGGGCCGCGTACATACTACCAACCTTTCCTGGGATGTTTCCGAGCCGGCGCTGGAGGCGGCCCTGAAATGCCGCGTCCGGCTGCTCAACGACCTGCAGGCCACCGCTTTCGGCGTTCGTTACCTGGCGCCCGAAGAACTGGAAGTCCTCAATCGCGGTGCGCAGCCCAGGCGCAGGGGCAACATCGCGGTAATCGCGGCTGGCACCGGTCTGGGCGAGGCGTTTTTGTGCTGGGACGGCTCGCAGCACCATCCGATGGCCAGCGAGGGCGGGCACGCGGATTTCGCGGCGCGCAACGAGCGCGAAATCGAGTTGCTGCGTTTTCTGCAAAAGCGCTTCGGCAGCCACGTCAGCAACGAGCGGGTGCTATCGGGTCCCGGCATCTACAACATCTACTGCTTTTTGCGCGATACCGGCGCGGCGCCCGAACCGGATTGGCTGCGCGAGGAATTGGCGGCGGGCAGCGACCACGGCGCGATCATCTCGCAGGCGGGACTGGCGGGAAAATCGGCGCTGTGCGAGCAGACGCTGGAGATGTTCGCGTCGATCTACGGCGCCGAGGCCGGCAACGTCGCGCTGCGATGCATGGCGGTGGGCGGCGTGTTCGTGGCCGGCGGCATCGCGCCCAAGCTGATCGGGGTGCTGCGCGCCGGCCAGTTCATGCAAGCCTTCGTCGACAAGGGGCGCATGAGCGAATTGCTCAAGAGCATCGAGGTCAGCGTGGCGCTTAATCCGCACGCGCCGCTGATCGGCGCCGCCCACTTCGCGCTGAACATGAGCCTGTAACCCGCGGCGATAAAAAAGACGTCTTACCCCCAACTGCTCTACGAACGGCTCGATCGCATCGCGCGCGTCACGCCCGCGCTATCGCAACGGCAATCGACGCTGCTGCTCAAGGAACTGGACCGCGCTTTTGCGCAGGCCCTGGCGGAGGAAGGTCAAGATGTTAATCCTGGCCGGCGCGGGCGAGCACTTTTCCGCCGGGTTACTCTCGCTGATGCGAAGGTTTTAAAATCTCTCGCCGCTATTTTAGATCAAAGTCTTCCCTGGCTCGCTCTCGCGACAAAGTCTTCGAGAGTGAGGATATCTACTTCATCAGAAGAAGCCAGGTACTGTTTGAGTCCGCCGCCTATGTAAAACGATCGAAGCTTCCATCCCTCACCGCCCAAGACGAGATAAGCCTTCGCAAACGTACCTTCCCGGACCGCCTGCGCAAGGCAGATCACTTCAAATGGTACTTTTTGCTCTGCCGTGTAAGAAGGAAGCGCCGCGGTGAAGCGCTGCAAGGATCATCGCTTCCAGAACCCCGCCTGTGGGAGGCATCGCGGCTACAGGTTCTTCGTGGCGAGGACCTCTCGGGCGGGACTTCGATCGCCGGTACAGCTGATCATGCGCGGAGCCTGAAGGAACTTAAGGCAGAAGCCCAACTTTCCATACAAGGCAACGATACGGTCGGTTGCCTGATTTGAGAGCACCACTGGACCGGGGTGGCGCGCAAGCCATTGCGCTGCCCGCACCTGCTCCTCCCAACTGAAACCCGCGGCCGAGTATTGGCGGAATTGCACGTCGTAAGGCGGGTCGGCGTAGATGAAGTCGTCGCGCTCGAGCGGGATGGCTTCGAAGTCGGTTTGGATGAAGTCCCAGCCCGCAAGCACTGCTCGATAGGGCGTGAAATCCCGAGTGTACGTGATGCTGGTGTAGCGGCCGAAGGGGACGTTGAAGGCGCCGCTGCGGTTGAAGCGGCACAGGCCGTTGTAGCCGGTGCGGTTGAGATAATAGAAGAGCGCAGCCGCCTCGGCGCTCGCGCCTTTTCCTTCGCGCAGCAGCTCGTTGAAGCGCTGGCGATGCGCATAGTACTGGCGCTCGTTGTTGGTCATCGGCAGCGATATCGTGAGGCCGCGCTTCAACCAGCGGTAGAAATTGATGACGTGCGGATTGATGTCGTTAAGCAGCGCCTTCTTCGGCATCAGGCCAAGTGTGACCGCCAGTCCTCCGCAGAAGGGTTCGACCAGGCGGCGATGCCGATGGTTCTGCCACAGCATCCGCACACGCGGCACCTGCCAGCGCTTGCCGCCCGCCCATTTCAGCGGCGGCTTGAGGCGGCGCTGCGCGTGTTCGCCGAACGCCTCCGAGAATTTAGGTGGCTCTCCCGGCGCCGTTGTGTCGGCCAAACCCTCCATCAGATACCACTTATCTCGCGCCCAGTCCGTTGGCTCGGGTTTCAAAAGGATAGTTGAAGGGCCGCAAATTGCCAATTTTGCCCTTTTGAATTTGCGAACATCCTTGCTGGACTGATTTGTTGAATTGTTCGCTGTCGAAGTACAGAGAGAATAGAATCGGCACGATGACACGGGTGTATTTTTTGCTCGTGCCACGCGCAAAAAAATGTGGCGCGAACAGTACGCTCGCGCGTCGGCGGCGAACATGGATGCCGTCCCTTTGCTGCTTCCCGTCAAGCGCGTGGCAGTCGGTGTGATCAGGCCGTGCGTCCGTGTTATACAACCGGCATAGGGCCTTGCGCTCGATCTGCGGAGGTGATGTTCCATGTCATACGACCTGCTGATCAAAAACGGCACCGTGGTGGACGGCACCGGCGCACCCCGCTATCTGGCCGACATCGCGATCGAGGGCGGCCGCATCGCCGAAATCGGCAGGCTCGGCGAGGATGCGCGCAAGGTGATCGACGCCTCGGGGCTGATCGTCGCGCCCGGCTTTGTCGATCCGCACACCCATTACGACGCGCAGATCTGCTGGGACCCGCAGCTAAGCTGCTCGTCGTGGCACGGCGTCACCTCCGTAGTGATGGGCAACTGCGGGGTGGGACTGGCGCCCTGTCGGCCCGAGGTGCATGAAATCGCCACGCTGGACTTGGTCAACGTCGAAGGGATTCCGGCGCGGGTGCTGAAGGCGGGGATCACCTGGGATTGGGAGAGCTTTCCCTCCTACATGGAGGCGGCGGCGCGGCGCGGATGTGCCCTGAATCTGGCCTTCCTGGCACCGCTCACCCCCTTTCGCCACTACGTGATGGGCGAGGAGTCGATGGAACGGGCGGCGACGCCGGCGGAAACCGAGCGCATCGCACAGTTGCTGGGCGAGGCGGTCGCGGCCGGCGCGCGCGGCTTTTCCACCACCACCGGCCGCCAGCACGTCGGCTACAAGGGCCGTCCGCTGGCCTGCCGGCTGGCCAGCCGCGAGGAGCTGGCGGCGTACGCCCAGGTGCTGCGCAAGCTGGGCCGGGGCGTGATCGAAATCACTCTTACGCAGGACTTCGGCAACATCGCCGACCATGAATACGACCTGCTCGACTTCCTGCTCGAGCAAAGCGGCCGGCCGGTAACGTGGCTGGCAATTTTCGATCGCGACGATCAGCCCGAAGCAAGCCAGCGCACGCTGGCCCGCACCGATCCCTTAATCAGGCGCGGCGGCGTGCCGCAGGTGGCCTGCCGCCCCTTCGTCTCCGAGTTCAGCATGCGCCGCGCGATCGCGTTCGTGACCTTCCCGTCGTGGAAGCGCGCCTACAATCAGCCGGTAGAGGAACTGCGCCGGCTGTTCGCCGAACCGCAATTCCGCGCCGCGCTGGCGGAGGACATCAGGCGCGCCGGATGGGACTGGGAGAAGGTCACGGTGACCGAAGCCGCCAATCCCGAACTAAAAGGCTATGAAAACCGCAGCATCGCCCAGCTTGCGCGCGAGCGCGGCCGGGCGGGTTGTGAGTTCGATGTGATGGTGGAGCTGGCGCTGGAGGACAACCTGGAAATGTGGTTTTCGCGCCCCGCGTTCAATATCAACCCCCAGCGCGTGGGGCGGCTGATCAACGACCCGCGCACGCTGATCGGGCTGTCCGACGGCGGCGCTCACGTCAACATGCTGTGCGACGCGGGCTATTGCACCTATCTGCTCGGCACCTGGGTGCGCGAGCGCGGCGCGATGACCCTGGAGTACGCGGTGCGGCGCATCACGTCGGAGCCGGCCGACTTCTTCGGCATCAAAGACCGCGGACGGCTGGTGGCCGGAGCCTTCGCCGACATCACGATTTTCGACTACGACACGGTGGGCTCGCCGCAGCGCGGCGAGATGCGCGCCGACCTGCCGGGGGGCGGCAAGCGGCTGGTGGTGCCGGCGCACGGCGTCATCCACACCATCGTCAACGGCACCCCGATATACGAGGACGGGGCCTACACGGGGGCCACGCCCGGCCAGGTCATCTGCTGGTAGAAGTCAATCTACTCGCTGTTATAACCGAGTTTGAGGGCGCGGACCGTGGGCTTTATTCCTTGACCGCCTGGCGGATGGTATTGAGGATGAACAGGTAATCGCGGGGTTTGGAGACCGAGCCCAGCAGCGCGATCTGAGAGAGCACCTTGAGCTCCTTGGTGGTGACCTGGTTGCGCACCAGGGCGGCCTTGTCTGCCAGCAGCTCCTTCCAGGCGTCGCGGCGGCGATTTTTCGGACCTTTGCGCGCGCCGCTGTTGATCAGTTCTCGGGCCTCGGGATGAGACAGCAAAAACAGCCGTTCCTTGTTGATGCCCAGGGTATCGGCCAGCGCCTTGAGCAGGGTCAGGGAGGGGCGGCGGCGGCCCTGCTCGAGGTAGCCGATATGGCTGGCCCGCACGCCCATCCTGCGCGCCAGCGCCTGCTGACTCAGTCCCATCGACAGGCGCGCCCGTTTGAGGACCTTGCCGAAAGTCTCCTCACTCATAGGTCGTATTCCTCGAGCAAAGCCGCACGAAGTTTGGCGTAGTGAAGCATACCCGCGAGGTATTGCAGGTTTTGGGCGGGTGACAGCGCGGCCGAGAAGGCAAACCCGTAGGATTGTTCCAAATGGGTCCGGATCCGGTCGATCACGATTTGGTCCAGATGCCCCTTGCGCGCGATCTCGCGGCGCAGGCCGCGGGTAAAGATCGCCCGCGCGGCCGGCTTGGGGTAGCCTGCCAACGAGACAATCACGTCGGCCGCCAGCTCTCCCTCATCGCGCAGATGCTCATTGTAGGCGGCATCGAAGTAAAACCGCACTCCGGCGCGTCTGGGCCTGGCAAGCTCGGTGCAGAAATGATGGCCGACCTCGTGGCAGAAAGTGGTGCCGATGGCGAGGTCGTGATGGGCACTGTTGACGAAAATCAGCGGCTTGGCCAGCGCGCTCTCGGAGCGGTCGACGTAAAAGCCGTACAGCGCCAGGCTGGTGTAGCGCGCCGTCTTCAGATGCAGTTGCAGGGCGTCGGCCGCGCGCGAGAAGAATTCAGCCGAGGGCGGACCGAGCACCCGGCGGTTGAAGTGAGGCCAGACATCGGTGGCCCGGTGCACCAGTTCGTTGACCTGCGCGAAGCTCAGGCGCTGGCGCAGACTCGCGGCATAGTCGCTGTTAGTCAGCCGGCGGATGTCGTCCTGCGGGCGCTTCCACGCCCGCAGCTCCCGGGCGCCCAGAACTCCGGCCCGGGCGAGCACCGAATGGACCACTTGGTCGGTCGCGGTGGAGCGTTGTTTCATGGCACTAACCTCTGACAAGCGGATGAGCTCCCCTGCGCGGGCACACCGGTACGGAAGAGTTGGCCCAAAAGCCGCCCTTACCTATCCACAGGCGTATTAAGCCTTAAAATCCCCCGCAATGCCAGCGCCTCTCCTCCACGCCCGCCGCCCGGACGGGGCCGCACACGGCGTCGGCAGCTCATCGGCGATACCAGTACCCCGATTCGCGCTGTTCAGTCAACTTGTGGTTCAGATCCATCTTACTGATAGTTAGATTTTGCGTCTCCAGGGGTCAATATTCTTCTACAACTAGTAGTAAAGTATTCGCGTCTTTTAGTAGCCCGCCAGTCGGGCGCGCGCCTGCCGCGATATCCAAGTCGCTAGGAGCGCGTCTTGCGGGAGCCGGCGGGCCGCCGCGAGCCGCGGCCGGTTGCGCAGCCCCGCCTGGGGCGGCGAACGGTTCTCACCTTGCCGCTGCCTGATCCTCCGCAGAAGAACAGGTCGCCGCCGTCGGACTCGAGCCCCGAAACATTCACTCCCGACGGCATCGCGATCCTCTCCAGTACCTCTCCGGTTTGCGGATCGATTCGGCGCAAATCGCTGACGTCATCTTCCCAGGTGCCGTGCCACAGCTCGCCGTCGACCCAGCTAACGCCGGTGACGAAGCGGTTGGATTCGAGGGTGCGAAGAATCGTCCCGGTTTGGGGATCGACCTGATGGATCTTGCGGTTGCGATACTGTCCGACCCACAGCGTCCCTTCGGCCCACGCGAGCCCCGAATTATGGCCGGCGGGCGCCGGAATCGTGGCCAGCACCCGGCCGCTGTTCGGATCGATCTTGCGGATACCGTCCCCGGCGAGCTGAAACAGGTGGCGCCCGTCGAAGGCCGTTCCCGCACACGCGGGGACATCGAACGAGCGCACCACCTCGCCGCTGGCGGGATCGAAGGCCTTGAGCGAGCGCCCCGCGGCAAACCAGACGTGCCGGCCGTCGTAGGTGACTCCATGCACGTGGTCGACATCGGGAAAGGGTCCGTACTCACGAACGATTTCGGCCGCCGACTGACGCATGCTCCCATCCTAGCCGTCGCGCAGCGCGGCGGGAAACAACAAGACCGTCGTGAATCCGGGTACCGGCGGCGTGATCCAACGGCGGGCGCGCCCCCGGCCATACGGCTGCACTCTGCCTGATGCCGCCAGCGATTCGAGCGCCCGCTGCACGGTGCGCTGGCTGGTTCCGAGCGCAAGCGCCAGGGCCGAGCTCGACCACGATTCACCGTCGGCCAGGCAGGCCAGCACCGCGGCATGCTCCTCTTCGACGGGCCGCGCCAGTACGACGACCTGGCGTGCGCGGTGCGGCACGAGCACAAAGCCGCGCCTGGTCGCGCTCACACCGGTCAGCGTCCGCAGCATCGCGCGCAGCCGTACGACTTCGACCCGCAAGCGGGCGCGATGCGATTCATCGGCGCGCCGTGCTCCGAAAGCCCGCGCCAAGAGCACATCCCTCGGCACGTCCCCGGGCCATGCTTCGCCCAGCACGCGGGCGAGCCTGAACAGCACTGGACGCCTGGCGAGCGAAACCACCGTGCGCGCCTCGCGCACGGCATGACGGCATGCGTCCACCACCAGAGCTTTGGATGCCAGCAGCGCTTCGACCTCTTCGAGCAGCAACCGCCGCTCTGTGCCGCCCGCAAGCAGGCGCGCCGCGGGCGTGTTCAGCACGCGCGATGCGCTTTCGACCTCCGCCGTCAGCGCCGGGATCGCTGCGCGATGCGCTGCGTATCCGGCCCGCGCGAGCGCCGCGCGCGCTGCTGCGCTACGCAGGCGCCGCATCGCGATTCCCGCGGTCACCAGCTCGTGGACGGTGCTCAACGCGGGAGGAAGGCGCGCGGGATCGAGCTCGGCGAGCATGCGCTCGGCCTGGTCGATGCGGCCGATGAGGAGCAGGCGCCGGAGCTCGATGTAGCGCGCGTACGCGGCATTGACGCGATCGCCATGCTCCTCCAGCGTCGCCCACGCCGCCGCGAGCGCCTTCGCCGGCCGGGCCAGATCGCGCGAGACGAGTGCGATGTCGGCCTCGGCGACGACGCATCTGGCGCGGGCCACCGCTTGCTTGGGGCCGAAGGCGCGCGCTGCGCTTCGCACCAGAGCCCTGGCGCGAACCAGGTCGCCGAGCTGCGCCAGCGCGATACCGCGCAGCGCCAGCGCGGGCGCGTCATTGCGCAGAGCGACCCGATTCAGGGCGCCGAGGGCGTCGCCCATCGCCAGCGCACGCGCGGCGGCCGTGATCAGCGCGTCCATCGCAATCGCGCCACACTTGTAACTCTCACCGCCCAATTCCCCTGCGCTAAAAACCTATCTCACGATCATCACCGAAACACGCCGTGTCGAAAACGGCAAAGCAACACTCCAAGCAAGGAGACGAAAAGCGATGACGAAACCTGTGACCGGGACACGCAAGCAGTGGCTGGCAGCGCGGCTTGAGCTGCTGCAAGCGGAGAAGGAACTCACGCGGCGCGGCGAGGAGCTGGCGCGCCGGCGCCAGCAACTGCCGTGGGTGCGCATCGACAAGGAGTATAGATTTGAGACCGACGAGGGCAGCGCCGCGCTGGCGGATCTTTTCCGGGGACGCTCGCAGCTCCTGGTCTATCACTTCATGTTCGGGCCCGACTACACGGCGGGGTGCCCGTCGTGCTCGGCGATCGCGGACGGCTTCAACGGCGTTGCCGTGCATCTGGCCAACCATGACGTGATGCTGTGGGCGGTATCGCGGGCGCCGCTTGCAAAGCTGCAGGCCTACAAGCAGCGCATGGGTTGGAGCTTCCCGTGGGCATCGTCGTTTGGCAGCGATTTCAACGCCGACTTCAACGTCTGGTTCAGCGAGGAGCAGCAGCGCACCGGGAGTATCGAATACAACTATCGGCGCTCTACATGGCAATTGCCCGAGCCCAATTCGCCCGTCTCCCCGATGTCGGCGACGTGCGGAACCGACCACGCCACCTACACGCGCGAGAGGCCCGGCATGAGCGCGTTCGCGCTCGAGGACGGCGTCGTCTACCACACCTATTCCACCTATGCGCGCGGACTGGACGGCCTGTGGGGCATGTACCAGTGGCTGGACCGCGCACCCAGGGGACGCAACGAGAGCGGCGGCAGGCCCTGGTGGCGCCGCCACGACGAGTACCCGGAGTGACTGAAATCATGGCCGCCGCGGCGCAGCCACGGGACTTCAGATTCGCGCAGCGCAGGGCTTCGTATCGTGCCGCCCAGGGAGTGTTTTTCGGCGTCTGTGCGCTGCTCTTTGCGGCCAGCGCAGCGCTGACGATCCGCTTGTGCACGGCCATGTCGGTGACGCGCGGGATGCCGATGACGGGGGGCTGGAGGATGGCGATGGCGTGGATGCGGATGCCCAGCCAGAGCTGGCCAGGCGCCGCGGCCTCATTTCTCGGCATGTGGGTCGTGATGATGGCGGCGATGATGACGCCATCTTTGGTCCCGATGCTGTATCGCTTTCACCAGGCCGTCGGCGCCTCAGGCCGCTTGCGCCTGGGCCGGCTGACGGCGCTGGCGGCTCTGGGGTACTTCTTTGTCTGGAGCGTGTTCGGGATGGCCGCCTATGTGTTGGGCGGCGCACTGGCGGCGGCCGAGATGCGCCAGCCGGTGCTGTCGCGCGCCGCTCCGATCGCGGCCGACGTGGTGGTCCTCGTCGCCGGCGTCCTGCAGTTCACCGCGTGGAAGGCTCGGTGCCTCGGCTGTTGCCGTGAGGCATCGCAGCGCGGTCGCGCGCTTTCGGCCGGCGCCGGCGCGGCCGTTCGGTACGGCCTGCGCCTTGGAGTGCAGTGCGGTTGCTGCTGTGCCAATCTGATGGCGATCCTGCTGGTCATGGGGATCATGGACCTGCGCGTGATGGCCGGTGTGACGGCCGCCATCACCGTCGAACGTCTGGCGCCGGCCGGCGAGCGCGCGGCGCGAGCCGTCGGGGCGGTCGCCATCGGGGCAGGGTTGTTTCAAATCGCGCAAGCAGCCGCGCCCCGATAGGCTTCCCCATGGTGACCCTTGAACCACGCACGCGTTCCTGAAGAGAGGCTGGTAAGCGGGTCGGTCGCGTCGTGGCCATGTGCGTGCAGCCAGGCGGCGACCGGCGCCGGATGGTCGGTTGACGTAGCAGGCCGCGGCGCCGTTGAAACTCGCCAGCAGGCTCGATCACGCCCAGCGGGATGGCGAGCGAGAAGTTTATCGGGCTGGCAGTCATCGTGTTGCCCCGCGATCGGTCTGCAGCAAAGGACCTGCAGCGTTGATATTCCGCGGCCGGGCTCAGCCGACCATCACCGCACCGGCATCGCAGTTGATCGACTGGCCGGTGATGGTGCGGCTCTCATCGCTGGCCAAGAACAGGGCAAGGTTGGCGATATCCTCGGGCTGGGAGATTGTACGCAGCGGCACGGCTTGCAGGCTTTTCGCCCGCCAGGTTTCGTAATCGATTCCCTGCTCGCCCGCCATCCGCCGGCCGTAATTGCGCCACAGCTCGGTGTCGATCCCACCCGGCACCAGGCAGTTGCAGCGGATGCCGAGGGGCCCGACTTCGAGCGCCACGGTCTTGGTGAACGCCCGGAGCGCCGCCTTGGCCGAACAGTAGTGGCTCTTGCGTGGTATGCCGTTCCATCCGGCGGTGGACGAGAAGTTCACGATCGAGCCGCTCTTGCGCTCCAGCATCGAGCGCTTCAGCACTTCCCGGGTGCAGAGCATCGCCGCGGTAAGGTCGATGGCGATGGTCGCGTTCCAGTTCTCCAGCGTCTGCTCCCAGATGTACTTGTCGACTCCGGGTGCGGCGGCGTTGTTCAGCAGGATATCGACCTGGCCGAACTCCCTGATCGCCCGCTCTACCATCGCGCTGACGTCCTCCTCGCGCGTGACGTCGGCCCGCATGCCCACGGCGCCCGGGCCGGAGTTGCGCGCCGCTTGCAGGACCAACTCCTCGCGCCGCGCTGCCAACAGCACGCGCGCCCCCTCCTGTACGAACAGTTTGGCCATGACCGGGCCGGTGCCGGTGCTGGCCCCGGTGATAATTGCCACTTTGCCCGCGAGTCTTCCAACGGCGCTTCCCATCGCATGCTCCTTCTTAATGTGATTGGTAAATATCCGACGGGGTGCTCGATCATCTGCACTGGCTTGGACACCTGCCGAGAACCGCAGACGTTCAGCTGCCAAAACATCGATGAACCGCTTGCGCGATTGGTGCGAACGGGTCGTCGGGTCCGTTGAACATGCGATTGTGGCAAATGGCGCCCGCGGTGCGGGTTTCAGTATTCGCCCATCCGATCGAACCGCCGGCGCCCGGATGGTGCAAAGTGCGGGGATTAGAGCCTACCACCGTAGGCGCACTCGGACCGCCCAGCCAATAGCCCGCCGTACCGACCCGCACCGGGAAACCAAGGATGGCGTCGGGCTGCTCGTCGGTGTCGGGGCGAGGATTGCTGAACGAACGCACGCGTTGGGCGGAGAGCAGCCGAACGCCGTCCAACTCGCCCTGGTTGGCGAGCATCGCGAACAAACGCGCTGCGCCGCGCGCGTTCATAATTCCGCCGGCGCCGGGGATACATCCTCGCCGCACGGTAGGACGGCCGAATACCTCCTGCAAGCAGCCCACCTGCGGCGGAATACATTTCAGAAACGGAGCATCGGCCGGCATCTGCATATCCGGCGGATCGATCAGTCGCGCTACCCTGGGTTCCGCCTCGTCGGGGATACCGATATAGAGGTCCTGGATGCGCAGCGGCGCGCAAATCTCCTCTTGCACGAAGGCGCCGAAGGGCCGCCGCTTGGGATCCGTTCTGCGCACGATTTCAGCGACGATCCAGCCAAAGGAATAACAATGGTAGGCGTTGGTGGTACCGGGCTCGAACCACGGCTTCATCCGCGCCAGTTGATCAACCATCCATTCATAATCGGCCATCTGATCGGGTGTGACACCTTCGGGCATCTGCGGGATGCCGGTGCGATGGCTCAGCGCGTCGCGAACCGTCGTCCGGTCTTTACCCTCGGCGGCGAACTCCGGCCAGTAGTGGGCGATCGGCTTGTCATACTCGACCAGCCCGCGTTCGGCCTGGATGTGCAACGCCGTGGCGGTGACAGCTTTGGTGACCGAGAAGACCGGGAAGAGCGTGTGCGCTTCGACTTTGCGCCCCGTTAGCGGGTCGGCCACTCCGCCCCACGCGTCCACGACCAGCTCGCCATCCCGGTAGATGGCGACATGAAGACCGACCTCGCCATGCTCGCGAATCGAGCGATCGACCGCCTGGGCGAAGATCTCGTTGAGATGGGTTTTGGTTCCGCCAACCGCTGCCATGGGCATGCCCTCCTCTATTCAAAGCAGGACCTGCAGTCAGGCTGTCGAAAAAGGTTTTCACAGCCTGCTCTCTCTCTTATCTCTCCCACAGGGAGAGAAGACTAAGGAACGAAGCCAGCTCTTCCGCCGGGGGTTGAGGGCGTACATCCGTGGAAGGTCCCTTTTGGATACTTTCTCAACACCCCGCTATCAGCCCCTAGCACAGCACCGACGGGGCGAAAAGCGCTGCGCCATCGCCCGCCGGCCCACCCCTTGGTATACGGGCGCGCGGAAAACCTTGTCGAAAAACGGCGTTTCGTATACTCGATGGCGCAGTGATTGAGGTCCTGATGACCGGTGTGGCCGCCGAAGAGGTCTGCAAGTACACCGGGAAACAGAAGGCACGGAGGCCGGCGCGACAGATGATTAAAGAATATCGAATCATCGATGCAGACGGTCACGTAGTGGAGCCGAGCGATCTATGGGAAAAGCGCCTGCCTCCCGAGCTTGCAACGCTCGCCCCCCAGCGCATGGGAACGCACGACTGGGTCTACAACGGGCAAAGGGTCCCGCCGACCATGACCGATGCGCTGCAGGAGGAGTTCAAGCGGCGCGAGCAGAAAAACTACCGGAGCGAAGCGCAGGCCCAGTGGAGTCCGAAGTCCCAGGTTGACGCGATGGACCGGATGGGGCTGGATGTCAGTTACCTCTATCCGACCAAGGGTCTGCAACTGTGGGCGTTCCGCAATATGAATCCTGTGGTGGCCGCCGCGCTCGTCCGCATCTACAACGATTGGTTGTTCGACTTCTGCTCCTATAAGCCCAACCGTCTGAAGCCGGTTGCCGCCGTGAGTCTTCACGATCCAAACGACGCCGTAAGCGAGCTCAAGCGCGTGGCGGCGTTGGGAGCGAGGGCCATTTTTGTGCGGCCCAATCCAATCGTAAACGACACGATGCGAACCCTGGGCGATCCGGTCTATGAGCGGCTGTGGGCGCAGGCCGAGCAGCTTGGGATCGGCGTCGGCATCCATGAAGGCGGCGGTGCCCTTCCCCGCGTCACCGACGGACGTTTTATCACCCAGTTCGCCTGCCATACTAATCATGTGACGGAACAGATGCTGGCCTTTCTGACCCTGCTGGAAAGCGGTGTGCTGGAACGCCATCCGAAACTCCAATTCGCCTTTTTGGAGGCGGGGTGCGGATGGCTTCCTTTCTGGCTTTGGCGCCTGGACGAGATCGAATACAAGACCAACGCTTTGACGGTGGCGGACAACGTCAAGATGAAGCCGTCTGAGTATTTCCGCCGCCAATGTTATATCTCGATGGAAGTCGAACCCTACCTGGGCGGCTTAATCGATTATATCGGCAGCGATCGAATCCTGTTCGCCAGTGACTATCCGCATCCCGACCATGAACCGGACATGCCCGCGCAGATTGTTGAAATGGAAAATCTGGTTACCAAACCGGTGTTGAAGAAGATCCTGTTTGATAATCCCAGGCGCTTTTACGGAGAGTCCTGACCCCGGCTCCGCTCGTCTGACAGGCAGAGGCAAATAGTATGGCTGTTCTGGTAACAGGGGCCGCGGGCAATATCGGCTCTAATATAGTTCGTACGCTGCTGAGCGACGGGGAGCAGGTGATCGGCTATGATACGGCTTTCCCGCCGCTCCATTCGGTGGTCTTTCCACTGATGGGTACGTTCCCCTTTGTGCTGGGAAGCGTGGTGGACCTTCCGCGTCTACTCAATACGATCAAGCAGTACAAGGTCCGCGATGTAATTCATCTCGCGGCTATCATGGTGGGCGCCAAAGAGCGGCCTGTTGAAACCGTCCAGGTCAATGTCCTCGGCACGCTCAACGTGCTGGAGGCTGGACGAATCCTCGGCCTGCGCCGGGTACTTTGCACCAGTTCCTTTGCCGCCGCCGGGGCCACCGGCAAGGACCAATCCAGGCTGATTCCCGAAACCGAATACTGGCTGCCGGTCAACGCTCGCGACCCTATCGCTCCATACGCCTCGACCAAGCTGATGTGCGAAGAACTTACTTACATGTACCGGACCGACCATGGCGTGGATGCGGCGATTATCCGTCCGGCCCGACTGTACGGACCCGGCCTGCCGCGCGGCCGCTCCGCGGCAATCCCGATTCAGGCGTTGTTCGAAAAAGCAATTGCCGGCGAAGCGGTGTCAGTAGCGCACGGCGCCGACACCAGGATCGATCTCACATACATAAAAGACGAAGTGAGAGGCTTTGTGCTGGCCTATCGTGCGGACAAACTGCCTAACTGGCTTTACAACATCAGCGGCGGAAGGCTCTATTCCATCGGCGAAATAGGCGCGGCGATGAAGCGAGTCTTTCCCAAGGTCCCAATCGAGATCGGGCCGGGTGAGTGGCGGGGTCTCTCGGGCGACGATCCTCACAGCGGACCGGTTCGTCCTGCTTCGGATATCTCCCGGGCCCGCCGTGACCTCGGCTACGAGCCGCAGTTTGCCGATCTGGACAAGGCGCTCATCGACTACAAGTCCTGGGAAGAAGAGCGCCGTTACTAACTAACAGGTTGCCGACGAATCGGTTGGATAACCACTTTCACGGCGCAAGCGCGTTGTGAGAATACAGGAGCGTATTATGGGAAAGCTGGACGGAAAAGTTGCGGTGATAACCGGTGCGGCCAGCGGGATGGGCCGCGCTACGGCGGTCCGCTTTGCCAACGAGGGCGCAGCCGTGGTTGTCGCCGACTTGAATTCGCAGGCCGGCGAGGAAACGGTCGCGGAAATCACCGCGGGCGGCGCAAGTGCGGTGTTCCAACATACCGACGTGGGCAGCGACAAGGACCTCAAGGCGTTGTTCGATCGCGCGCTCAAGGAGTACGGACGGCTCGATATCACCTTCAACAACGCCGGTGTCGGCGGCGCCACCGGCAGACTTAGCGATATCGCCCCTGAAGACTGGGACAAGACGTTCGTGATCCTCACCCGTGCGGTGTTTCTTGGTATCAAGTACTCGATCGAACCCATGCGCAAGGCGGGCGGGGGCTCCATCATTTCCACCGCATCGGTTGGAGGCTTGCGGCCTGCGGCCGGGCTGCATGCCTACTGTGCGGCCAAGGCCGCGGTGATAAGCCTTACTCAAAGCGCGGCCATCGAACTCGGCCGCGATCGCATCCGCGTCAACTGCATCTGCCCGGGCGGAATTGTCACTCCGCTGGTCTACCGTGGAATGCCCGGCGGCGAAGAGGAGGCGCGCCGCAATATGGCGCGTCAGCAGCCGATCCCGCGCGCGGGCAAGCCGGAGGATATCGCCGCGATGGCGGCCTTCCTGGCCAGCGATGAGGCGGAATGGATCACCGGCACGTCGATGGTGGTCGACGGCGGCCTGAACACCGGCAACGCGCGCACCAGCTTCGCGGCGGGATTTTCCGGACCGTCCTTCCGGCGCCGCGATCGGACCAACCAGGCGCCGCGCGCCAGGTAGAATCCAGCGCCGGATCCTCCTGTTCAGTCACCCTTCCCGCCGCGACCCGGAGCGGGTTGGGGCGGCGGAGCGTGATCACTTTGCGTGATCGTGAAGGGCACGCCTTAGTGCGTCATCGCGGTCGGCCTTGAATCGCTTCGACACGCGCGCCGAGGGAGCGAAGACATCGAAGCCATGAAAAGCGCCGGGATAAACATGGAGCTCGGTGGGCACGCCCGCCTGGATGAGACGCTGCGCGTACTCGATGTTCTCGTCAACGAAAAGATCAAGCGCGCCAACGGGAATGTAGGCTGGCGGCAGGTTGGTCAAATCGGTGGCGCGCGCCGCCGCCGCGTAGGGTGATACGTCGGCTCCGCCTCCATCGCGGCCCAGGTAGGCCCTCCAAGCCAGGCGATTGCTGGTGCGATTCCACATGCGCGGATCGGTAATCGCATAACTGGCGGGGGTGACGTTGCGATCGTCGATCATCGGGTAGATGAGAAGCTGGAAAGCAACCCGCACTTCGCCGCGGTCGCGGACGAGCAACGCCAAGCCCGCGGCCAGGCCGCCGCCGCCGCTGGCCCCGCCGATGGCGATGCGGGAGGGATCGACGTGGAACTCGTCGGCATGGGCAAACAGCCACTTCAAGCCCGCATAACAATCCTCGACCGGCGCAGGAAATGGATGCTCGGGCGCCAATCGGTAGTCGACCGACGCGGCCACGCAACCGATTCTCTTGACCAGTTGCTTCATGAGCCGGTCGTCCTGCTCGATGTCGCCCATCACGTAGCCGCCGCCGTGAATCCAGTAAAGGGCGGGCAGCTTACTGCGTTGATCGTCGGGCCGGTAGAGGCGCACGCGCACGGCGGGAGCGCCCTGAGCACCTGGCGCGAAATGATCCTGGCTGCTTACGCCCTCGACCGGGGGCAGTTTCTCCAGCGCCGCGGCCATCATCTTTTTCATATTGGCCCGGGCCGCTTCGATCTTACTAATATCCAAGCTGCGGTCAGGCGGTAGTTTCTCCACCACGGCTCTGAGCTCAGGGTCCAGTTGGTCGATGAAGTTCACGGTTGGATCTCCTCCGAAGTGCATCAGTGATGCAGCAGACCTTATGGCACGATTCACAAAGAATATAAACCACACCGGTTGTGCCGACACGTCCGGAGCGGAGGGCTTGGCGGTTGATCCATCTGTTTTGGTATATGCTGTCGCTGGCGGGTCCGCGCGGTATTCGCAAGGATCCAATTCTCGGCCTTGATGAGGGGGTCGCTATGGATGTCGCTCACATCGATCTGCTCAGTCCGGACAGCTTCGTGGCGGGCGTTCCCCACGAATGGTTCACCTACCTGCGGCGCCACGCCCCGATCTATAGGCATCCGGAACCCGGCGGGCCCGGGTTCTGGGTGGTCACCCGTTACGACGACGTCGTCGAGGTGGGCCGCGATCCGGAATCTTTCTCCTCCGAGAATGAGCGCGGTGGAGTCGTGCAGCTGCGTGATGTCGAGATGGACGATTTCAACCGCGGCGGCCGCATGATGCTGACCATGGATCCGCCCGATCACACCCGTTACCGCGCGCTGGTCAACAAAGGCTTTGTGCCGCGCATGATCCAGGCGCTCGCGCCGCATATCCGGGAAATTACCGGTGCGATTGTCCAGCGGGCGATCGCCAAAGGCGATCGCTGCGACTTCGTCGTCGACGTGGCCGCCGAGCTTACGCTGCAGGTCATAGCCGAGTTGTTGGGTGTACCGCTGGAGGATCGGCACAAGGTCTTTCAGTGGAGCAACCGGATGATCGGCAGCGAGGATCCGGAATACGCGATCAGCGACGAGCTGGTCCGCCAGGCGCAGATCGAGATGTTCATGTACGCCAACGACCTCGCCGCCCAGCGGCGCAAGCAGCCGCGTGACGATATCGTCACGACGCTGCTGAACGCCGAAATCAACGGCGACCGCCTGTCCGAGATCGACTTCAACCTGTTCTTCCTGCTGCTGGCGGTGGCGGGCAACGAAACCACCCGCAACGCGCTCTCACACGGCCTGCTCGCCCTCATCGAGCATCCCCGGCAGTATCAGATGCTGGTCGATAACCCGTCGCTGGTCCCGGCCGCGACCGAAGAAATCCTGCGCTGGGCTTCGCCGGTGATGTATTTTCGCCGCAATGTGACTCGCGACGTCAAACTGCGCGGGCAGCAACTCAAGGCCGGCGACAAGGTCAGCATCTGGTACATCTCCGCCAATCGCGACGAGGAGATCTTCAAAGACCCGTTTCGCTTCGACATCACGCGCTCGCCCAACGAGCACGTCGCCTTTGGCGGTGGCGGACCGCATTACTGTCTGGGCGCCAACCTCGCCCGCATGGAGATCAACATCCTGCTCGAAGAGTTGGTAAAACGGGTTGGGGCGGCGCCGAAGCTGACGGGCGAGGTGAAGCGGCTGCGGTCCAACTTCATCAACGGCATCAAGCATCTGCCGGTCCAGCTCGCGGCGGCCACGGGGTAGACCGACGCCCGGCTCAGCCACCGAAACAAAACATCGGTGCTTCTGCCCGACGTGCGCGACTGGTCGCGCGGATTGACTTTTGGTTGAACGACCGGATGGCGGAGAGGGGGGGATTTGAACCCCCGAGACCCTTCCGAGTCTACACGCTCTCCAGGCGTGCGCCTTAAACCGGGCTCGGCCACCTCTCCGCGCTAGGGGAACGCACCGGAGCACCCCCCGCGCTCCGGCGAAGGTTGAGTATTGCACGGCGATGGGGCCGATTCCATTGGGTGACATTTCGGGCAAGCCCCAAACCACCCGCAAACCAAAAAAGCTAGCCGAACCCGACGGTCGGGGTGGCGGTTCTGCGGAACCCGCGGCACCGCTGACGACCGCTGCACGATTGACGCCGCACCAAAAGACTAAAGGCATCGGCAAGTAAGGCTACGGCCCAGTTGCTCGCGCCGGCGCAAACCGGGAAGGTGGCGGGGCAAGGACGCTCGCACGTCTAGCGCGGGCGGGGACGCCCGCCCTACGATTTATTATTTCAAGCCCTCAAGCGGGTGCCGCGGCTACTTGGTGGGGACGCCGGAGGCTTCCGCGACCAGCTCACACAGGTCACGCACTTCCATGGTCTCCTCCAGCGACTTGGCCTTCATCGCGTCGGTCATCATGGTCATGCAAAACGGGCATCCGGTGGCGACCGTTTGGGGCTTGGCGGCGGTCAGTTGGTCGAAGCGCTCGGCGTTGATGCGCCGATGGCCCACTTCTTCCTTCCACATGCATCCGCCGCCCGCACCGCAGCAATAGGTGCGATTCTTCGACCGGCCGACATCGGTGACCTCGGCGCCCGGAATCGCGTCCAGCGCGCGCCGCGCGCTGTTCCATTTGCGGTCGTGCCGCGCCATGAAGCAGGGGTCGTGGTAGGTGACGCGCCGGTTGAGCGCCTTGTGCGGCCGCAGCCGTCCGGCCTTAATCAACTCGTCGATAAATTCCGCCTCGTGGACGACCTCGTAGCCGACCTCGCCGAAGTCCGGATATTCCTTCTTGAGGTTGTGGTAGCAATGCGGGCACTGGGTGACGATGCGTCTGGGCTTGTAGCGGTTGATGGTCTCCAGGTTCTGCGCCGCCATCGTCGCGTACAGGTATTCGTTGCCCAGCCGGCGCGCCGGGTCGCCCGTGCACATCTCCTCCTTGCCCAGGATCGCGAAACGCACCCCCGCCTGCTTCATCAGGCCAGCAAACGCGCGGCTGACGCGCTGATTGCGCTCGTCGTAGGCGCCGGCGCATCCGACCCAGTACATCACGTCGATGTCGGCGGGGTCCTCCAACTCGGCCATTTGCGGGATGTCGAGCCCCTGCGCCCATTCGTCGCGTTTCTCCTGCGCGATGCCCCACGGATTGCCCTGCACCTCGATACCCTTGAAGGCCGCGGTCGCCTCCTGCGGGAAGCGGCTTTCCATCAGCACCAGATGGCGCCGCATGTCGTCGATGCGCTGGATGTGCTCGATGCCGACCGGGCATCCCTCCTCGCACCATCCGCAATTCGTGCAGTCCCACACCGCCTGCTCGGTGGCGACCTCGGTGATCATGTCGCGGCCTTCCCACACCCGTGCCTCGGCTGCCTCCTTGCCGTTGGCGCGCGCGGCCAACAGGAACGGCGCCTTAGCCAGCAGATGCTCGCGCTGCACGATGACCAGATTCTTGGGGTTGAGTGCCTTGTCGGTAGTGGCGGTGGGGCAGTTGATCGTGCAACGCCCGCATTCAAGGCAGGTGGACATGTCGAGCAGCTGCTTCCAGGTGTATTGCTCGACCTGCGAGACGCCGAAGGTCTCGGCGGTCTCGAAGTCCTTGATCGGTCTGAGGCGGCCGCGCGGGCCCAGATTGCGGAAGAAGAGGTTGATCGGACCGAACAGGAAGTGACGCAGCTTGGAAAATGGAAAGGCGAACAGCAGGCCGTACACCAGCAACACGTGCACCAGCCAGAGCCATCGATGGAACGTCGGGCCGGCCCCCAGCGCGCCCTCGATCTGGCCTAACCGGCGCCCGACGTAAGCCCATTCGGTGAAGCTGGGATGGGTGGCGTTGATGCGTGCCCCCTCCAGCATCAGGCCGGTTATCCCGACCAGCACCAGCATCAGCAGCGGATACCAGTAGCCCAGGTAGTTCTCCAGGTTGTCGAGCATCTTGTCGGCCGGCGGCGCAGCGAGCTCCCGGGGCCGGCGCACAAAACGCCGCGCGGCGGCGGCGCATACGCCGCCGATCAGCATCAGGAAGAACGTATCCATGAAGGCTTTGAAGAACAGGTAGAACTCGCCGTAGTAGAAGTAGAGGCGAAAACCGAACAGCGCGGCCAACTCGCGGATGTCGCTGTTGATCAGCACGATGGTGGTGCCGATCGTCAACCCGATGAAGGCGGTGTAAAAGCAGTAGTGCATCCAGTCCCAGTTCTCGCGCACCACGAAGCCCTGGCCGACCGCGTCGCGCAGCGCCAGCCAGGCGCGGCGCGCCAGCTGGTCGAAGCGGTCCTCGCTGGTGCCCAAGGAGATCCGTCGGTACCAGTACGTCCCGGCGTAAATAAAGGCGGCGAACAGCAACGCCAGCAGGGCGTACATGATAACGATGAAGGCAAGCGGTACGTTCCAAAGGATCTGGCGGGTGACCTGCTCGTTCATTTGGTTCTCTTGCTTGCGCCATTTGCACGCGGCGCGCAGTTTGCGGCGTTGCCCGCGGCAACGCTTGCAGTGAATCTGAGCACTTAAATCAGATCATCGGCGGGGACTTCAATCGCGGCGGCTGCGGCGGCCGAAGGTTGCGGTGGCCGCGATCGACGCGGCAATCGGGTTGCTTTCAGCGCACGCGCTCAGGCCTGTTTCAGCTTGCGGACTTCTTCGGCCATTTCGGGGACGGCTTTGAACAGGTCGGCGACCAGGCCGTAGTCGGCGACGCTGAAGATCGGCGCCTCCTCGTCCTTGTTGATCGCCACGATGACCTTGGAGTCCTTCATCCCCGCCAGATGCTGAATCGCGCCGGAAATACCGACCGCGATGTACAGATCGGGTGCGACCACCTTGCCGGTCTGGCCGACCTGCAGATCGTTGGGCACGAAGCCCGCGTCCACCGCGGCGCGGCTGGCGCCCATCGCAGCGCCTACCACGTCGACCAGCGGTTCGAGCACGGTCTTGAAGTTCTCGCCCGACTTAAGCCCGCGTCCGCCGGAAATTACGATCTTGGCCTCGGTGAGTTGCGGGCGGTCGCTCTTGATTTCGTTGAAGGTCACGAACTCCATCTTGAGCGACGCCTGATCGATCGCGGCGGCGACCTTTTCGACCGGCGACGGATTGGGGCTTTCCGCCGCCGCGTCGAACGCCGTCGAGCGCACCGTGATGACCTTGACCGGGCCGTCCATCTCGACCAGCGCCATCCCGTTGCCGGCGTACATGGGCCGGATGACGGTACCGTCGTCGTTGATGGTGATGATGTCGGAGGCCATCGGGGCGTCCAGCCGCGCGGCCAGCCGCGGCATCAGGTCCTTGCCGCGCGCGGTCGCGGTCGCCATCACGTATTCCGCGCCGAGGCTCTTGACCAGGTTGGCCAGCGCCTGGGCGTGCGCGTCGGCCAGGTAGTTCTTGAGCGCCGGATGCTCCAGCGCGATTACCTTGGCGGCGCCGTATTTGGCCGCGGTCTGCGCCAGCGCCTCGACCTTTTCTCCCAACACGGCCACGACGCATTGCACGCCGCGCTTGCGCGCCATCTCAAGACCGGCGTTGATCGCGACCAGCGTCGATTTGGGGAAATGCTCGTGTTGATATTCAGCAAAAACTAAAACGTCACCCATGGCGTGTCTTCCCGGATAATGCGGCGGCGCGCGAGGCGCGGCGGCCGCATCTTATCAGATAAGCTTGGCCTCCTCGTGCAGGAGCTTGACCAGTTCCTGGACCGATTCCACCTTGCGGCCGGCCTGGCGCTTGGGCGGCGCCTTGAGTTCCTTGACCTTCAGCTTCGGCGTCAGATCCACGCCCAGGCTGTCGATGGGAATTTCCTTAAGCTCTTTCTTGCGCGCTTTCATGATGCCGGGCAGCGACGCGTAGCGGGGCTCATTAAGCCGCAAATCGGTGGTGATTACCGCGGGCAGCGCAAACGCGACCGTCTCCAGACCGCCGTCCACTTCCCGCACCACGGTGCACTTGTCGCCATCGATATCGATCTTGGAGGCAAAGGTCGCCTGCGGCCAGCCCAGGAGTTCGGCGAGCATCTGGCCCACCTGGTTGGAGTCGTCGTCGATCGCCTGCTTGCCCAGGATCACCATCTTGGGCTGTTCTTCGGCGACGATTTTGGCGATTACCCGCGCGATCGCCAGCGTGTCCAGCGGCTTGTCGTTGAGCACCAGCTTGGCGCGATCAGCGCCCATCGCCAACCCGGTGCGCAACTGCTCCTGCCAGTTGCTCTGGCCGATGGTCAGCAGCACCACCTCTCCGGTCTTCAGCCGCTCCTTGATGCGCAGGGCTTCCTCGATGGCGATCTCGTCGAAGGGGTTAATCACCCACTTGACGTTGTCGGTGGCGATTCCCGAGCCGTCGGGCAGGATCCTGATGGTGGTGGCAGGATCGGGAACGCGCTTCAGCGGAACCAGAATTTTCACCAAAATGCTCCTTGGATTAGCCGCTATGCGAGGCACAGCGCCTGGCGCCTTTGCCCAGCCCCAACAAAGCCGCCGGGCAGGCGGATGGGAAACTAACAACCGTGGGAGATTCAGTCAAATCAGGCCCGGCGGCGTCCGGGCCCTGAGCGGGGCGCCTTATTCATTGTAACCCAGGCGACGCGAAAGCTCCTGTCCAGCTTCCAGGATGAGCGGCGCGATTTCGTTGGCGACGCGCTCGGCGGGAATCCGGTAGGCCGGCCCCGCCACCGCCAGCGAGCCGACCACGGTGCGGGTGTAATCGCGAATCGGTACCGCGATCGAGCTGACCTCCTCGATGTATTCGCCGTAGTCGACCGCGTAGCCGTCGCGTGCTACCGCCGCAAGCTGCTCGAGCAGTTTGGCGCGGTCAACGATCGTCCGGCTAGTATGGGCGGGCATCTGCTCCGGGAGCGCGGATTTCAACTCCTCGTCGGCTTCGAAAGCCAGATAAACCTTCCCCGAAGCCGTGCAGTGTAGGGGCAGCGAATCGCCAATCGGCGGGGTGATCTTGACGACCCGGGCTTCGGGCTCCGCCGCTTCCAGCGGCACCACGCTGTCGCGCCGCACGATGCCGACGAAGGCGCTTTCGCGGCATTTGCGCGCCAGTTCGGACAGAATCGGTCGCGCCTGGCGCACCAGGCCCATATGGTTGATGTAGCTGCGGCCCAGGTTGAGGCAACGGATGCCGAGCCGGTAGTTTTCCGTAGCACGGTTCTGTTCGATGTAACCGCGCGCTTCCAAGGTCGCCAGCAGCCGGAAAACGTTGTTTTTGTGCAGCTTCAGCCGCTTGGATAATTCCGTGACGCCCAGTTCGTCCACATCCCGGGAGAATTGCTCCAACACGTCGAGCGAATGCGCCACCGACTGAATGACGTAATTGGTTTTATCGCGGCGAACCATTGCGCTGTTCTTTACCTCTGGCCGGTAGCGGTTTGCGGGTCCCCTCGCTCCATTTTGGGATGCCGTTTTAATTTAGTGCCAGCCAAATGTCCGTGTCAACGCGGCGTTTTCATTGCCGAAACCGCCCCTTGATGCCTGCCCAGCCGGCGCTTGGTGTAGACTGGGACCATCGAGTTTACGATTCTGCAAAGGGAGCCCTTGCGGAATTTCAGGAGAGCCAGGTGTTAAAGACCCAAGGTATACGCCACGTCGCGCTGCGCGTCGCTGATGTGGAGCGATCCCGGAAGTTTTATGCCGAAGTCTTCGGCATGCGAACGGTATGGCAGCCTGACCCGGACAATGTTTACCTGAGTTCCGGCTCGGATAATCTGGCCCTGCATCGGGAGCCGCAAGCGGGGGCCGTCGCCGGCGTGCTCGACCATATCGGCTTCTTCGTGGCCGAGTTGAGCGAACTCGAAGAGAATTTTGCGTGGGCCAGCCGCCACGGGCTGGACATCGTCAAGCCGCTGCGCCAGCATCGCGACGGCACCTATTCCTTTTACATCAGGGATCCTGATGGAGTTGTGGTCCAGTTGATCCACGACCCCGCCGCGCGCGCCGCCTGAAATCTCAACCGTGTCTCAACTGCCGCGCAAGCGGCGAGGAATGAGTAATGATAAAAGGCAAAGCGACTCCTGCAGCCACGGCTTCCTACGCGGGCAGATTCATGGGCTTGCCCGGCAATTTCCGCAAGATGGGCGAACTGGCCGCCTCCTCGCTGGGGATGGGAACTTATCTGGGCGAGATGGACCGCGAGACGGACGAGATGTACCGCAAGGCGGCCAAGCTTGCCATTGGCGGCGGCGTCAACGTGATCGACAGCGCCGTCAATTACCGGTTCCAGCGCAGCGAACGGTCGATTGGCGCCGCGATCAAGGAACTGATCGACGCCGGCAGCGTCAAACGCGAGGAGCTGATCGTCGCCAGCAAGGGCGGTTACATCACCTTCGACGGCGAGATGCCGGCCAATCCGCGCGAGTATTTCGAGCGCGCCTTTGTGCAGACCGGACTGATCGGGCCCGGCGACCTGGTTGACAACTCCCATTGCATGACGCCACGCTACTTGGCCGCGATGCTCGAGCAGAGCCGCGCCAACCTCGCTCTGGAAACCATCGACGTTTACTTCCTGCACAACCCCGAAAGTCAGGCGGCAGCGGTGGGGCGCACGGAGTTCATGCGCCGGATGGGGCTGGCCTTCGAGCTGCTCGAAGGCAAGGTGCGCGAGGGCGCGATCGGCGTGTACGGCACCGCCACCTGGAACGGCTATCGGGTGCGGCCCAACAGCACCGACTACCTCTCATTGCAGGAGCTGGTCGACCTGGCGGCGTCGATCGCCGGTCCCAACCATCATTTCAAGGTGATCCAGCTGCCGTATAGCCTGGCGATGCCCGAGGCGTTCACATTGCAGAACCAGTCCGTCAGGGGCGAACAGCAGATGCTGTCGGTGCTCGAAGCGGCGCGCGCATTGAGGGTCGCGGTATGGGCCAGCGCCTCGCTATTGCAAGGCCGGCTGACGGCGCGGCTGCCCACGGTCGTGGCCGACGCGATGGAGGGGCTGCGCACCGACGCGCAGCGCTCGATCCAGTTCGTGCGCTCCACGCCCGGCGTCAACGTGGCATTGGTGGGGATGAAGAGCGCTGCTCACGTCGCGGAAAATCTGGAGACGCTCAAGCGCCCGCCCGCCCCGTTCGAATCGTTCATGAAACTGTTCACCAAGGCGTAGGCCGCGCCCTCGCAACCACGGTCAAAGACCGAGTTGCCGGATTGAAATGTATCTGGTGCAGGGCGGTTTACGAACCGCGCCGGCGGGCGCCGCCGAAGCTACAGCACTTCGTCCGCGATCTGTTGCAGCGCGGCCGACGTGTCACCCAGCAGCAGTTCGTTGCTCTTGATACGCTTGAAGTACAGGTGCAGGTCGTACTCCCAGGTAAATCCGATTCCGCCATGGACGTGGATCGCCTGGGTGCCGACGAACGCGCCCGGCGCCGACGCGGCCGCCTTGGCCATCGCGACCGCTACCTTGCGCTCGGGCACATTGCTGTCGATGGCCCAGGCGGCATAGTAAACCGCCGAGCGCAGGCGGTCCACCGCTGCGCCCATCTCCGCGATTCTGACCTTGACCGCCTGATTGGAGCCGACCGGCTTGCCGAACTGGATGCGTTGTTTGACGTATTCCACCGACAGCTCGATCATCTTCTCGGCCACACCCAGGCTCTCGGCGGCCAGCGCCGCGCGCCATTCGTCGAGCAGCGTCTGGATCGGCGCCGCCGCGTCCGCGCTGCCGAACACCGACGCGCCCGCCGGTACATCGACGCCGCCCAGCGTCATCTCATATTGACGGACCGTGCGGTCCATCACGTCGAGGTCCAGCCATTGGATGCCACCGGCGGCGGTCGGCACCGCGAACAGACCGCGTTTGCCATCGGGCATCGCCGCTTCGATCAGGACAGTGCCGGCCAGTGGGCCGTGGGGAACGAATTCCAGCTTGCCCTCAAGGCGCCAGTTGCCGCCCGCCGGCTGAGCCTCGATGCCCTCGCCGAGGGCCAGCGTGAAACTGCTGGTGCCGCTGACAATCTGCTTGAGCAATTCGCTGCGCGCAGCGCTTGACGGCGCGCCGGCGATTACACGGCCGGCCAGCATCGTGGTGGTCAGCGGCACCGGCGCAACGGCGCGGCCCGCCTCTTCGAGCACCACAATGAAATCCTCGAAGCGCAGCCCCGAGCCGCCCTCCGCCTCCGGCACCATCAAGCCCGTCCAGCCGCCCTCGCTCAGCGCTTTCCACAGTTCCGGATCGCGTCCGTCGCCGTCGTAAGCGACCTTGCGCACGCGGCGGATATCGCAGGCGCCGTCGAACAGGGTGCGCAGCGCATTGCGCATCTCTTGCTGGTTTTCGTTCAGATCAAAATCCATAGATTCACCTGCCGGGGCGGGTCGAAACCATCAGGGAAGGTAAGACAACAGGATTTGTGAAGCAACAGTTGTTCAACAGCGCGCGAGCATGCCGATGTCAAGGTTTGCTTCGCGCGTCAGCGCAGATGGCGCCGGGCGAAGGCGAGCCGTTGCGCGGCGGTTAGGATTTCCATCGCGGCGTATGCGTAGCAGAGCCAGATCCCCGCCCCGCCCGCGTAAATCAACAGCGTGAAAAATACCAAGGCTTCGGTCCGTTCCAGCAGTCCGGGCGGATAGCCGATGAGCTTTTCCTCCCCGCCCATCGCGGATCCGACCGCTAAAAATACGGTGATGTTGACGTACCAGCTTGCCAGCACGGTGAGCGCTGCGAAGTCCAGTGTGGGGCGGCGCCACACGACGCCCAGCAACGCTGCCGCTTCGACGGCTCGATCCGACGCCAAATCCAGCACCCCGCCCAGTGCGGTCGGCCGCTCGAAGTTGCGCGCAATCGCACCGTCCAGTGCGTCCAGCGCGGCGCTGGCCCACAACGCGGCTATGCCCGCGCCGTCCAGGCCGCAGGCAAGCAAAAGAGCGGCCAGTACGCCGATGAGCGCCGCGCCCGCGGTCGCGCCGTTGGCTGGAATGCCGGCCTGGTGAACGATGCCGGCAGCGCGCCACTGCGCCGCGCGCAACCAGCGGCTTTTGGCCATCCAGGTGTCGAGCATGAACAGAGCTTCGCCGCCCGGGGTAAACGGCGCAAGCCGTGCGTCAAGTCGCGGGTTTTACCAGGTGCGCAGCCGCCGGGCGCGTGCCGGGCAGTTACGTGTTTCCCCGCCGACGCGGCAGTGCCATTATGAATTCCAGGGGCGCTGGGCCAGCGACTGACAAGGTACCGGAGCGGCTTGATGCGCTTCGGAAGGCTGAATGACGAAGGTATTGCGCACCATTATAATGTTGGCGCCCTTGATGGCGTTGCGGGCTGGAATTTGTGCGGCGGCACCCGCCGTCGACCTCAAAACGATGCTCGCCTCGCCGGTTGACCTCACCATCTACAGCCCAAATCGTAAATTGGTCATTGGCCATGCGCATTTTACGATCAAGGAAATTGGTAAGAAGGTGGAGATCATCGGCCAGACGCATTACGAGGTCGGCGAGAGCGACTGGGAGCGAATCGTGCTGGAGTATCAGGCCGGGAATCCGCTGCCGGTGGTTACCTCCTACCAGGCGCATTTCCTGGCCGCTGACGGCAGGCCGCAGTTGAGCGAACAGGTCGACCTGAAATCCGGCGAGGCGTCATGCCGATGGGGCGGTCAGTTCGGGGATGCCTCTTACGACGATACCGTGGAGGTTGAGCCTGACACCTATGCCGGCGCCGCCTCCATCGTGCCCCTGGAATACGCCCTGAAGAAGGGTGAATCGACCGCGCGCTTCCACGTCTTCGACTGCACACCCAAGCCGAGCATCTTCACGGTTGACGCCAGGCTGGAGAACGGCGAGGCGCGCTGGAATTACTATCCGGGCGAGTTGGCCAAGATGGGGCTGACACCGGATTTGGGATGGCTCAACGTGCTGGCGCGCCCCTTCATCCCCAACATCTCGGTGTGGTTCGATCCCAAGGAAGGCTTTCAGTACGTGGGCGCGTCCAAGGATCGCTTCTACCGCGGACGCCATCAGGTGCTGGTGCGCAACAACAACCCCGGTCCCCAAATCGGTAGCGCGCCGCAGCCGCCCGCCCGCGTAGCGATCGATCCGGACAAATCCAACAACTAGCAGCGCGCAGCTTTGCGCCGCCGCAGGTCAGGGCGCCAAATACACTTCCGCCCCGGCCCCCAGCTGGCTGAAATTTCTTGCTAAGGCGCGGCCGCCGGCAGGCGGCTTGCGCTTATGCGTGCGTCACGCCCCGGCTGGCTCTATTCGGTTGGGGCTTGCGGTATTGAAAGAGAGTTTGACACTGCGGGCAAATCCCCTCGGGTGCTTCGGCCCGTGCCCGCCTGATCAACTTGGTGTAGTGGACCCGGCCGTCGTTGCAGATGTGAGCGGCGACGGGGAAATCGTATACAGTGCGAACCGCGGAGGTCTCTTGCGCCATCTAACTCGGATGCTCCCTCATGCAAAAATTTCCTTCGTTTCGCGCGGCCGACAAACCGCGCACGTTTCAGACACTCGATCAAACATAATCTAATGCGCATGCAGGTCAATCGTTTTGGCCGCGCGTGCAAAAATTTTTTGCCGCTCTCCCAAAGCATCGGCAGCCGCCGGCACGCGTGCTAGGCTGTGCGCGCGGCGCTGCGCTCTTTCTATGGCTCGCAGGATCAGAACTTTGCTGGTTGCCAACCGCGGTGAGATAGCCCTGCGCATCATCCGCACTGCGCGCGCATCGGGACTGCGAACCGTGGCGGTCTACTCGGAGGCGGATGCCGCGATGCCGCATGCGGCGGCGGCTGACGAGGCGCGCCCGATCGGACCGGCCGAGGCGCTGCACAGCTACCTCAACGGTCCGGCGATTATCGAGGCGGCGCTGGCCTCGGGCGCCGACGCGATTCATCCCGGCTACGGATTCCTTTCCGAAAGCGCGCAGTTTGCGGCTGCGGTCACAAAGGCGGGGCTGACCTTCGTCGGGCCGCCGCCCGAGGTTCTCAGCGCCGCCGGTGACAAGGTGGGCGCGCGCCGACTGGCGCAGCGTGTGGGCGTGCCGGTGGTGCCCGGCACCGAGACCGCCGATTTGGCCACCGCACGCAGCTTCGCCGCGCTCAACGGCTACCCGATCATGATCAAGGCCGCGGCGGGCGGCGGCGGACGCGGCATTCGCGTCGTCTCCGATGAGTCCGAGCTGGGCGCCGCGCTTGACGCCGCGGCGCGCGAGGCGCAGGCGGCGTTCAAGGACGGCCGCCTGTTCCTGGAAAAATATCTGCCCGCGCCGCGCCACGTGGAAGTTCAGGTGCTGGGCGACGCCCGCGGACGCGTGATCACGCTGGGCGAGCGCGAATGCTCGATGCAGCGCCGTCATCAGAAGATCATCGAAGAATCGCCCTCGCCCGCGCTGACGCCCGCGCTGCGCGCCCGGATGGTGGAGGCAGCGGCGGCGCTGGCCTCGGCGGTCGGCTATCGCAACGCCGGCACGGTCGAATTTTTGGTCGACGGCGAAGGCTTCTACTTCCTGGAGATCAACGCGCGGCTGCAGGTCGAACATCCGATAACGGAGCTGCGTTTTGATTGCGACCTGGTGGCGATGCAGTTGGGCCTGGCGGCCGGCGAATCGCTGAGCGAGCTGCCGCCGCCGCGCGGCCATGCGATCGAATGCCGCATTTACGCGGAGGACGCGAGCAAGGATTTCCGCCCCGCCGCCGGACCCGTGCTGCATCTGCAACTGCCCGGGGGTCCTGGAATCAGGGTCGATACCTTTCTGACGCCCGGCATCGAGATCGGCACCCATTACGATGGTCTGCTCGCCAAGCTCATCGCCTGGGGAAGCGACCGCGAGCAGGCGCGGCGCAGGGCGCTGGGTGCGCTCGACGAGTTCATGCTGACCGGGGTGCTGCATACCGCGTCCTTCCTGCGCGCCGTCGTGGCCAGCGAGCCGTTCGCGCGCGGCCAATTTTCCACTCGCTTCGTCAGCGAGTTCCTGCCCCAATGGCGCCCGGCCGAAGAATCGATCAAGGCCGCCGCGCTGCTGGCCGCACGGGTGGCCCACGGCCGCCCGGTCAGCGCGAGCGCCGCCGACCGCGGCGCGGCCGATCGCCGCCCTCGCTCGCCGTGGGAGGCGCTGGGCGCCTTCAGGCTGGGTAACCGGTCATGAAGCTGCGCGAAACATCGAGTGGCCGGCAGTTTGACGTCGAAGTCACAAGTGCAGGTCCGGTGCTCCAGGCACAGCTTGACCGCGCCGAGGCAAAGCTGCCTACGCAGCCGCTGGCCGACGGCGCTATCCTTATCGATTGCGGCGGCAGGCGCGTGCGTGCGTTTGCCGCACGCCTCGGGCAGTCGATCGTGGTCAGCATCGGCCCGCAGCCATTTACATTTGTAGAGCTCAAAGCGGAACGCCGGGGCGCGCGCCACGGCCTGGCGACGCCGCTGGTGACTGCGCCGATGCCGGGCAAGGTGCTCAGTATCATGGTGGGCGAGGGCGATCAGGTCGCAGCCGGGCAGCCTCTGATTACCATGGAAGCGATGAAGATGGAGACCACGCTCAGTGCTGAGGGGCCGGCGCAGGTCAAGCGCATTGCGGTCAGCGCGGGTCAGATGGTGGAGGCGGGGGCGGTGCTGATGGAACTCAGCCCGCTTGATTCAACAAGGCCGCAATCCGATCGCTGAGCCCGGCCATCCACTGATCGAGGTCGTCGTCGCGCTCGACGACGATTTCCAGCTTACCGTTGGCAAGGATGCGCACGTGGCCCGGATGTTCGGGTCGCAGCGGGATCACTACCGCCTCGCGCGAGATGCCCAGCGGCTCGATGATTTCGAAGATGCGCTCGATTTCCTTGATGGTTACCGCCTTGAGCAAGAGCGCCTCCTGGGGCGAGGCAATCCAAACGTGAACCGGTGCGCTTTACATCGAGTCCCATCAGGGTAAGCTTCCTAATCGGTAGCAGCGCGCCGCTTTGTGCCTTCGGCCTGAAACTTCAGTAGCAGAAAGCGCGCGCCGATCAAATGAGGCAGTCGTGTACGGCACCATAAAGAAGATCATCAAGGACAAGGGGTTCGGTTTCATTATTCCCGACGACGGCCTGGACGAAGTGTTCTTCCATCGCTCCAGGCTGTCGCCCAAGGTGCGCTTCGAAGACCTGCGCGAGGGTGACGAGGTTCAATTCGACGCGCGTCCGGGCGAAAAAGGGCGTCAGGCCTTCAACCTGCGCCTGCGTTAGAGGGCGGCCTGGCGCCTGCCGAGCCTCGTCTGGAGGGGCGCGCGTGTTATAATCCGTGGCGATGTCGGTCCACGAGCACAAGCATCGGCCCGGCCGGCCGCTTAGGATCGGCGTGATCACGGTCAGCGACAGCCGCACCGAGGCGACCGATAGCAGCGGCAAGCTGATCCGCGACTTGCTCGCCGGCGCCGGCCACGAAGTGGCTTACTACGAGGTGATGCCCGACGAGCCGCGGCGAATCACCGACGCCGTCACCGCGCATCGCGCGGCGCTGGACGCGATCGTGATCAACGGCGGTACCGGCATCAGCCCGCGCGATCAGACCTATGAAGCGGTAAAGGGCCTGCTCGACAAGGAACTGGACGGCTTCGGCGAGTTGTTCCGGATGCTATCCTACCAGGAGATTGGATCGGCGGCGTTTTTGAGCCGCGCCACCGCCGGCGTCAGCGCCGGCAAGATCCTGGTGTCGTTGCCCGGCTCGCCCAACGCCTGCCGGCTCGGAATGGAAAAGCTGTTGCTGCCGGAGCTGGGACACATGGCCAATCTGCTGGGACTGGTATGACACTGCGGCTTAAGCTGTTTGCCTCGCTGCGCGAGCGCGCCGGGGCCTCCGATCTCGACCGCGAATTTGCGCCGGGCGTTTCGGTGGGCGAGGTGTGGCGCGCGCTGACGCGCGAGTTTCCTGCGCTGCTCGGTCAGGACGAGGCGCTGTCCTTCGCCGTCAACCGCGAATACGTCAAGCCGGACTTTCGTCCATGCGACGGCGACGAGGTGGCCTTTATCCCGCCGGTCAGTGGCGGCGCTGGCGGCGCGCTGGGCCCGATTCGCATCGTGCGCTCGCGCATCGATGTGGCCGCGCTGGAAGCGGCGGTGGCCGACCCGGGCGCGGGCGCGATCGCGACCTTTGTCGGCACGACGCGCAACGAAAACTCCGGCCGCCGGGTGCTGCGGCTGGAGTACGAGGCATACGAGCCGATGGCGTTGAGCGAGATGCGCAAGCTGGCCGAAGAGGCGGCGCGCCGATGGCGCATCACGCGCGCCGCCGTCACTCATCGCATCGGCGTGGTGGAGGTCGGCGAGGCGTCGGTGGCAATCGCGGTTTCGGCGCCGCATCGGGCCGAGGCGTTTGCCGCCTGCCGCTTCCTGATCGATCGCATCAAGGAAATCGTGCCGATCTGGAAAAAAGAGCATTTCGAGGGCGGCGAGATTTGGGTCGGCTGCCAGACCTCGCATCCGCCCCATGTCCATCAGGCCGATCACTAGAGGTGCACCACTCGTTTGGCAGGGAGAACCGGCTGCGGCTTCGACAATCAGGTACTGGGTGAGGGGCGATGCAATCAGGCGACATGACGGCGATTGAAAAGGTGGTGTTGGCACAACCGCGCGGCTTTTGCGCCGGGGTTGAGCGCGCGGTGGAGGCGGTGCGCAACGCGCTGAAGGCTTACGGGCCGCCGCTTTACGTCCGCCATCAGATTGTCCACAACCGCTTCGTGCTGGAGGCGCTGGAAGCCGAGGGTGCGATCTTCGTGGAAAACCTCGACCACATCCCCAACGGCCAGCGGGTCATCTTCAGCGCCCACGGCGTGGCGCCCAGCGAATGGGACCGGGCGCGCGAACGCGATCTGCGCGTGATTGATGCCACTTGCCCGCTGGTCACCAAGGTCCATCTGGAGGTCCGCCGCTATGCCGACGAGGGGCGCACCGTGATCCTGGTCGGACATGCGGGTCATGAGGAAGTCAACGGCACGCTGGGCGTGGCGCCGGGCAAGGTGATACTGGTGGGAACCGTGGAGGAAGCGCTGTCGGTGGAGATTGCCGATCCGACCCGGGTCGCGGCGGTCACCCAGACCACGCTGAGTGTGGACGATACGCGCGAGATAATGGACGCGCTCAAGAGCCGCTTCCCGCACATGACCACACCCAAGACCGACGACATCTGCTACGCCACCCAGAACCGGCAGAACGCGGTCAAGGAACTGGTAGGCGCCACCGACGCGATTTTGGTGGTCGGCTCCAAGCAAAGTTCCAACGCCAACCGCCTGGTCGAGGTGGCCCGCATGCGCGGCGCGCGCGCCTACCTGGTCGATTCGCTCAAGGACGTGACTGCGTCGATGCTGGAGGGAGTCCGCTCGCTGGGCCTGACCGCCAGTGCGTCGTCGCCCGAATGGCTGGTCGAAGAGATCATCGGTGCGTTCGCCGAGCGCGGTGCCAAGGTGGAGCTGGTCAGCGTCGCCACCGAGCGCGTCCACTTCGCGCTGCCGATGGCGGACTAGAGGATGCGGATTTCGCACACCGCCCGGTACTCAGGCGCGGACCGCGAAAAATGCCTGCTGGACAGGTCTGGAGGCGCGCATGAGACGGTTGGCGTTTGCGATGGTCATCCTGGGGGTGCTGACAGCGAAGGCGGCGATGGCGCAGATGCCGAGCATCGATACCGCTAAAGTCCTCGACCTGACCCATACCCTGGACAAAAGCACGATCTATTGGCCGACCGAAAGCGGCTTCAAGTTCCATTACGAACATTACGGGATGGCGCCGGGCGGGTACTTTTACGCTTCGGGTTATTTCGACAGCCCCGAGCATGGCGGAACCCACATGGATGCGCCGCTGCATTTCAACCGCGACGGCGAACCGGTCAACCAGGTCCCGCTAAGCCATATGATCGGGCCCGCCGCGGTGATCGATTTCGCGGCGCGCGCCGCCCGGGATCCTGACGCGACCTTGTCGGTGGCAGACATTCAGAATTACGAAGCCGCCTACGGCCGGATTCCCGACGGCGCGATCGTGGTGGCGCGCTCGGGATGGGGCCGATTCTGGCCCGATCGCAAACGCTACTTGGGCACCGACAAGCCGGGTGACGTTGCAGGATTGCGCTTTCCGGGCTTTTCGCCCGAAGCGGTAAGCTTCCTGCTCAAGCATCGCAACGTCGTTGCGATCGCGATCGATACGGCCAGCATCGACCCCGGCGTCAGCAAAGACTTCCCCGTCCATCGGCTGTGGTTGGGCGCCAATCGGCCCGGCTTTGAGAATGTGGCCAACGCCGAAAAACTGCCGCCGGCCGGGGCGATCGTCTTTTGTGCGCCGATGAAGATCGGCGGCGGCACCGGCGCGCCAGCGCGGATTTTCGCCTTGCTGCCGTGATGATTTCTTAATCGTCGCGGCGTTTCCTTTTTGGTAATGTTCTCAATCTGAAAGTCGCCTGATGTGTGTTCCGCAACACGGCAGTCTGCTAGCCTTTATTCAGGCAGCCGATGGTGATTCGCGGAGCAGGTTTCAACGCCGGATCGAATCGACCGGGCGGCTTGGAGAAGTTTCGCAGCTTGGGAGGGAGAAAGATTCTATGCCGCGGTTAATCGGGGCGAGTATTGGCATCCTGGTGTTGGCAATGACTTTGACCGCCTGCAGTGGGCAACCGCTCAGCACCCGCGAGAAAGGAACCTTGGGCGGCGGCGTGCTGGGGGCCGGAACCGGCGCCATCATCGGCGCCGCCGTCGGTCATCCCGCCGCGGGCGCCGCGATTGGCGGTGCGATGGGCGCGGTGGGTGGTTATGCGGTAGGCAACGCGATGCAAAATCAGGAAGTCCAACAGCAACAGACCCAAAGCCAGATGGAGCAGCAGCAGCGCGAGATCGAGCGCCAGCGGCGCGAACTGGAGCAGTTGAGGCAGCAGCAACAAACCGAGTAGCATCGCCAGAACCGCCGGGTCCCGGCAATCCCGGAGTTTTCCTGACCGGCGTTCGCGCGCCGGTCAGGCCGGCCGTCCCAGTCCCCCTCCCGTGGCGGCGTTCAGCCGCATGCCATTGACAGAACGCTCCGGCTAATCCTACAAGCTCTTATTGGTCTTGCGCCGCTTTTCAACGCTCAGGCCGCAAGATTGAGGGGGACGCTGGTGAGTTTCGAGCAGGGATTTGCCGATGTCGAACGGGCTGCCGCAGCCGCGGAGCGGGCCGCCAAGTCGCTGGCAGCGGTGGCCAAGGCGTTGGTGCGCGCCGCGCAGGAGGGCAACATCGGCGCGATTGACCGCAATGCGCAAAAACTAAACGACGCTGCCCAGGCAGTGGCGCAGGAGACTCTTAATGCTCGCTCCGCCTGGCCCTTCTCGGCATCAGCCGAGGAGCAGTTTCTCCAGAATGATTACACCGCCGAGTTGCTTGCCGCCGCCCAAGCGGTGGGGCTCAAGATGCAGTCGCGCGACGGCCTGCTGCTGTCTTATCCTTTTATAATTCGCATCCTGCCGGCGGAACGCGCGGTGCGGATCAACAAGACCAGGTTTCCGGGATTGCGTCCCAGCCGGCTGGTGGCGAAACTCAAAGCCGACCAGGACCGTAAATCGCGCGCCACGGTCGAACCGTTTCTGGAAGCGTTGTACGCGGCCTATCAATTGGTTGCGGGCCGGCACGACAAGGGCGCCAGCGTACCGCTGGCCAGAATTTATCGGGCCTTCACGCTCCTGCCGGGCACCGCGTCGGACTACACGCGCGACGACTTCGCGCGCGACCTCTTTTCGCTCGATCGCAGCGGCGTGACTCACACCCGCTCCGGCGCTTGCCTGTCGTTGCCGGCCAGCACCGGCACCAAGGCGCCGGCCAGCACTTTCGTGTGCGTCGCTCCCGACGGCCAAGTGGTAACCTATTACGCAATCAGGTTTACGGAAGGTGCGTGATGATGCCGACCATGGCGGTGGATGAATGGTTCGGCGTGATGCGCCGCGAGTACCTGGAGTCGTTCGTGCGCGAGGGCGGCGCGTCGATCAAATTCTGTGTGCCGCTGTGCGAAACGCTGCGCGAAACGCTGCGCGCGGGGATGCGCCGCGAGGCGCAGGCCCTGGGTTATCTGTGGGCGGAAGTGGATGCCGCGCAAACCCGCGTGCAGCTTCCCGATCAGATCTTCTTTCGTATCGCAGCGCAGATCGATTGGACCGCGCTGGGGCGCGGCGTGCTGTTCGATCTCTGCCGGCGCGACAATTTCGAGCCGCCCGCATGGTCGGCGCAGCCGTTCTATCAGGCGGTCGCCGAACGCAACAGCATCGATGCCGACGCGGTGCTGAAGCTGTTGCGCAAGAGGCTGACCGACCACGTGCTGCGCGGTGCGGAGCTGGCGCGCGATTTCCGCGTGGCGATGTTCACGATGTGCCACGCGTTGCTGACCGGCGCACCCGACAGCGCGCAGACCATCGCCGCCTTGACCGATTGGCTGACGGGCGCGGCCCGCAACATCGGTGCGGTCAAAGACTACGGCATCTTCAATCGCATCGCGCGCAACAATGCGCGCCATTTCGTCGAGTCGCTGTTCCGATGGGTGCGCATCGCGGGCTATCCGGGAACCATCGTGCTGATCGACATCGCGCGCCTGGCGGTGGCTAAGAATCCCCGCGACGACCGCCATTACTACACCACCGCGGCGCTGCTTGACGCCTACGAGGTGCTGCGCGAGTTCGTCGACGCCACCGATCGGCTGGCGGGATGTATGATCGTGGTCGCGCCCGACGCGTCGTTTCTGGACGAGGACGTGTGGGGACGCGGGATGGCCCGCTACCAGGCGCTGCAGTTCCGCATCTATGATGAGGTGCATGATCAGCACCGCGTCAATCCGATGGGCTCGCTGGTGCGCCTGGCGCACAGTGCGGAGAGTTAAGGCGCGATGAATTCCGCGGCCAACCAGGTCCACGATTACCGGCGCGCGCTGGAGGCGCTGCGCAACGGCGTGCCCAACCGCGACGCGGTGCGGGTCATGGGCTGCGGTCAGAGCGAAATCGAGCAGCACTTCCGACGCAACCTCGAATTCAACCGCGAGTGCGTGGACAATGACCGCCAGGCCCCTGCGATTCTGGTGACGGGCGGCTTCGGCACCGGCAAATCGCATCTCCTGCAGTATCTGGCCCACCTGGCGTTGTCGGAAAACTTCGTCTGCAGCCGCGTCGTCATCAGCAAGGAAACTCCGCTGTCGGATCCGGCCAAGCTGTTCAAAGCGGCGAGCGAGTCGGCCGAAGTTCCAGGCCTCGGCGGCCTGGCGGTGCAGGAAATCGCGCTGCGGCTGCGGCCCGAAACGCCCGAATACGCTGCATTACGCACGTGGTGCGAGCGCCGCGCGGACGCGATAAGCCCGCTGTTCGCGGCGACGCTGCTGTTGCATGAGCGGCTGCACAGCGATCCGGAGACGGTCGAGAGGATAATCGGCTTCTGGTCGGGCGACCGCCTTGCCATAACGCGCATCCGGCGCGGACTCAAACAGGCCGGCGCCGCTTCCATCTATGCGGTCAAAAACGTGCCCGTCCGCGAACTGGCCGTGCATCGCTTCGCCTTCTTCGCGCAATTGGTCATCGGCGCGGGCTACCGCGGATGGGTGCTGCTGCTTGACGAGGTCGAGCTGATCGGACGCTACAGCCTGTTGCAGCGGGCCAAGTCCTACGCCGAACTGGCGCGCTGGATGGGGCGGATCAAGGGCGAACAGTATCCCGGATTGATCACGGTTGCCGCGATTACCGACGACTTCGACGCCGCCGTGCTGGACGAGCGCGGCGACTGGCGGTCGATCCGGCCCAAACTCGAAGCCAAGGAACGCGAGGATTATCGTGTCATCGCAGCCCGCGCCGAAACCGGGATGCATCTGATCAAGCGCGAAAAGCTTGCGCTCCAGCCGCCCGACGAAGCGCATCTGGCCGAAACCTACCGCCATCTGAAGCAGGTGCATTCCCGCGCCTACGGATGGGATCCGCCGGATATTCCGATGCCGGAATTGGCGATCACGCACCGGATGCGGTCGCACGTCCGGCGATGGATCACGCAATGGGATCTGCGCCGCCTTTATCCCGCCGACACCGTGCACACCGAGGAGACGGAACTGCGGCCGAGCTATGCCGAAGACGCGGAAATCGCCAAAGCGGCGCCCGAGCAATCATCTCCCGATGACACCGAGTAGCCGCGCGCCGCAATCCTGACCGCAGCGTTCGTGCCGCAAATGCCGAGATGGAATAGAAGCAGCGCCTGGGCCCTCACTGTCGGCGTTCTGGCCGGGGTGCTGCTGCTGGTCTGCTCGCCTGCTTCGGATGCGCATGAAACGGTCAAACTGCGCGGCAACCATCCCACTGCGATCGCCGGCCGGCCTACCGGGCGCATCGATCCCCAGCGCATGCTGACGATGACGATGAGCCTCAAGCTGCGCGATCCGCAAGCCCTTAGCCGGCTGCTGTCCGAACAGCAGGACCCATCCTCGCCCAATTACCATCGATGGCTGACGCCGCAGCAATTTGCGGCTCGCTTCGGACCCGAACCGGCGCAATTCAAGGCGCTAAAGGACTGGCTTAAGAAGCAGGGCTTCGAGGTCGTGTCGTCATCCGGCCAGCGCCGGACGATCACGTTCAGGGGCAGCGCGGGCCGCGCCCAACGCGTCTTCAAAACGAAGATCCTCACTTACGGCAAAGACTCCTACGCCAACGTCGACGACCCCAGCATCCCGGCGCGGTTTGCGGACGTAATCGGCGCGATCACCGGACTGGACAACGTCATGCGCGCAATGCCGCTGTCACGGTGAATTGCCCCGGTTCTTTCTTGCCCGCTCACATCGCGGTCAGGCCGCCGTCGACTGCCAGCGCCGCGCCGGTGACGAAGGAGGAATCGTCGGAGCATAGCCACAGCACCGCGGCCGCGATTTCGTCGGCCGTGCCCAGCCGTCCCACCGGTTCGATGTCCGCCATCCGAGCGCCCTGCTGCGGAATCACCTCGAAGATGCGCGACAGCATCGGAGTTTCGATCGCGCCCGGGCAGACGGCATTGATGCGGATTTTCTGGCGCGCATACTCCAGCGCCCCGGTTTTGGTCAGGCCGACCACGCCGTGCTTGGAGGCGCCGTAAGCCGCCGAGCCGGGATTGCCGACCAGCCCCGCCACGGAGGCGAGGTTGACGATCGAACCGCCGCCGCCCTGCTTGAGCATCTGCGCGATCTCATACTTCATGCACAACCACACGCCCTTGAGGTTGACGGCGATTACGCGGTCGAAATTGGCTTCGGCCGCGTCGGCGATGTGGTCGCCCCATTTGCCCTCGATGCCGGCGATGTTGGCCGCGCAGTCCAGCCGTCCGTATTTCCTGACCGTCTGATTGACCAGCGCTTCGACCTGTGCGGCGGCGCTTACGTCGCAGGCTGAAAAGAATGCCTCGCCGCCCGCCGCCAGTGCCATCCCGAGCGTCTCCTCGCCGCCCTTGCCGTCCACGTCGCAGATCGCGACCTTGGCGCCCGCGCGCGCCGCCGCCACCGCCGTGGCGCGCCCCATCCCGGAGGCGCCGCCGGTTATCAGAATCACCTTGCCGTCAAGTTTAACGTCCATCGGCCTGTGCCTTTCTTGTAATGTGAGACTTCGTCAAGCGCGTGTCTGATTTGTTCGATTAGCGATGCGCCGCGACCAGCAGCGCCTCATTATCCATCCGCACCCGCCCGGACGCATCGGCAAAGCGGCGCGCCTGCTGCACCAACGCATCCATGATGCGCTGCTGCAACTCCGGTGTCTGTTTTGACAGCATCATGCGCAACGGCGTCGAAACGGCACGCCGTTGTTCCGCAAACGCCTGGGGCGATTCGAACTCGAACCGCACGTTGAGCGGCGCGACGCTTATGTCCTTGAATCCGGCGGTACTGAGCGCGCGCAGCAGCGGCTTGGTGTCGGCCAGCCTGAGCGGGCCCGGCGCATCGGGCAGAGGCGGCGGCAGTTTGGCCAACTCACGCACCTGCTCATCGCCCAGGCTGATCATCGGCACCTTGTGCGGCGGGCCCCACACCGCAGTGGCGAAGCGGCCCCCAGGCGCGAGCAGTTGTGCGACGCGCCGCATCGCCGCCTCCAGATCGCCGACAAACATCAGGCCCCATCGGCACAGCGCGGCATCGAAGTCGCGCTCCTCCACGGCCAGTTCCTGCGCGCCGGTCACGACGAATTTGATGTTGCGAATTCCCAGGGCGGCGGCGCGCTCGCGCGCCAACTCCAGCATCGCGGGCGACTGATCGGTGGCGACCACCAGGCCGCCGGTGCCAACCTTGCGCGCCGCGGTCACCGCCGGTTCTCCCGAGCCGCTGGCGATATCGAGCACGCGGCTGCCCGCGCTTATCTGCGTCAGTTCCACCAGCCGGTCGGAGACGTGCTGCGCGGCGCGCTCCAGCATCGCCCACATCTGCCTCCATCCGGGCGCCGCACTGTTCCAGAATTCGAGCTGCTCGCGGTTGATCCGCTCCGCATCGTTGATCTGATCGCTCATCGCAAAACCCTTGCGCGAGCTAAGCATCATCCGATCCGGCCCGTCAACGGCAAGGTCCGATGAACACCGCCGAGCCGCCAGCATCGCAACGCCCACGTGCCCGAGGCCAGTGCACCGGGGAACACAGATCCCCGATTGGTCCGCGTGCTTACAGCACTGGGAGGTATTGAGTGGTGCCGGGCGATGCCGCCGCGCCGGGACCGGGAGTGCTGGTCGGGATGGCCGACGGGGTTGCGCTCGCGGTCGCAGTCGCCGTGGATACAGCCGTCGCGGTTGCGGTTGCCGTCGTCGTGACGGCGGCAGTCGCAGTTGGCGTTGCCGTGGCGGCTGCGGTTGCCGTTGCGCTGGCGCTGGAAGTTGCCGTTGGCGTTGGTGTTGGTGCCGTTGGCGTTGGCGTTGCGGTAGGACGCACGGGCAAGAGCGCTGGCTGGATGCAATGGCGGAAGCGGCGGACCTGCGGTCCCTACTGCTTCTTACAGGTCAAAAGTTCGGCCCGGTTCTCGGATGAGTCGAGCAGCCGCACCTCGGTCTTCGCGTCGTCGATTACGAACGCCACCGGGCATCCGTCCGTTGGAGTGAGATAACCGGTGTCGTTAGCATTGACGCAGCAGGTGAACGTTTGGGCGGTGAAATCCTGGTAAGTGGTTGTGCTGGTGCTGTTGTCGTTCTGGGCGATCGAGGCGGCACCGGTTCCGTTGCCCGCCGAATTGATCAGTAGAATCGCGGTCTTCACTGTGCCGCTCGAATCGGTCCGGACTGAGCTGCAAGCGAAAGAGCCGCTGAAGTCGGCCAGGGTTCCCGATGACGTGCATGTCGGCAGAGGGCTCGGGCACGTTGCGGCAATCGCCAAACCGCGTTGCCCGTTTGTGCCGAGGCAGACCATCAACGTGACAAGAGCGATCTCCAGAACGGTCGTGACCAGCATCATCCCATCGCACAGGTGTTGTGAGGAGCAAGGCGTCAGGCAAATGTCACAGGCTGGAAGCCCACAACCACGGTCTTTCGTGTCAGCGCGCGATCGGGCGGCGGGAGGCGCGCAGGGCGCGCTCGGAGGCCCATCCCCGGATGTGATTGATCTGCTCCTTCATGGTGCGCGACAGCGGCACGATGTCGGAGGCGATGTTGACCAGGTCCTGCTCGGTCATTTCGCGGTCTTCCAGACGCGCCCGGGTCAACGCGGAGACCACGCACTGCTCGATCTCGGCGCCGGTCCAGCCGTTGGCAAAGGCCACCAGGCGTGCGATGTTGACGCGCTGCGGGTCGACGCCGCGCCGGCTCAGATGAACTTTGAAGATCTCGCTGCGCTCCTCGTCCAGCGGCAGATCGACGAAGAACACCTCGTCGAAGCGTCCCTTGCGGATCATCTCGGCGGGCAGCAGGTCGATGCGGTTGGCGGTGGCGGCGACAAACAGGCCGCGCGCCTTCTCCTGCATCCAGGTCAGGAAGAAGGCAAAGATCCGCCCCTGCTCACCGCCGGTTTCCGCCGACGTGATGCCCATCTCGATTTCATCGAACCACACCACCGCCGGGGCCATTTCCTCCAGCATCTTGCAGGCCTGCACAAAGGCGCCTTCGGGCGGTCCGTGCCGGCCGGAGAATACCTCGATCATGTCGATCCGATACAGCGGCAGATCGAAGTAGGAGCCGATCGCCTTGACGCACAGGCTCTTGCCGCAACCGGGAATTCCCATCACCAGCACACCCTTGGGAACGATGTCGGTGCTCAGGCGGTCGCGCAGTTCAAAAAGCTTTTTGCGCTCGATCAGCCATTGCTTGAGAATCTCCAGTCCGCCGACCTGTCCGATCTCAGTCTTGCCGGTGACGAATTCGACCACACCGCTGCGGTTGACCAGCAGGCGCTTTTCTTCGAGCAGGGCGGGCAGCGAGTCGGAGCCCAGGTGACGGGTGGTGGACAGGGCGCGGCGCACGGCATGGCGCGCTTCGTTAAGCGTCAGTCCCTGCAGGGTGCGCGCCAGTTGGGCGATGGTGTCCTCGCTTTCATCGGCGGCGCCGCCGCGCGCGATGATTTGCGCGGTTTCCTCGCGCAGGAAGTCGATTAGTTCGACCAGGTCGGGCAGTTGCAGCTCCAGGTAGACGAGGTCGCGTTCGACTTCCTCGGGGATAAAGCGCACCGGCGAGCTGACCACCACGAACTTGCGCTGATCGAAGCAGGCGTCGTACAGGTCACGAAAGCGCCGCCGGATTGCGGACGAATCGCGCAGCGCATCGTGAAAATCCTTGAGATGGAAGATGGCGGGGTCGCGATGGGCCGCGATGAAGTCCAGCGCTTCGCGTGGCTGCTGTGCGCCGGGCTGTACCTCGCCATCCGCACCGCGCATCCCTTCGGTCACGCTCCAGGTCCATACCGGCGCGGGCGTGGAGTTGAAAAATCGCTGGCCGGCTTCGCGCAAAACCCGTGAGACGCGCTGCTCCTCCGCCGAGCGGATGTAGGTCAGCGGCCGTCCGGACTCGAAAATCTCGCGCAGCGTTTTGCCCGCGCGGCTCTCAGCAGGAGTGGACTCCGTAGCTTGCTCCATAGCAGAAATCGTCGACTAAAATGCGCTGGCGCCTGCCCGCCCGATTGCACGTCAAGCCGGGCATTGGCTTCAAGTCTACATGGGGGGGTGTGCGCTTCAAATACGGGTAAAAAAAACCGGCCGGCGATGCACAAGAGATTTGCGCATCGAAACGGCCGCGCGCGAAAGGTGAACGCCACCAAGGCCGCTCAGGGCAGCGCAGCGATGGCGTAGGCGGGCGGCAGGTTGGAGGCGATTTCCACGACTTCTTCCTCGCGCGGACGCCATCGCAGCACCTTGCCGTCAGTGGTGACGGCGAACACCTCCTGCGGGCGCATCTGGCATTGCAGCAGCGCCATCACCATTCCGCGCCACATAACCTCGGGCACCGCGGCCGCAGTGAAGCTGTGGCCGGCGTCATTGCTGACCAACAGCATCGCGTCCGCGCCACGCGCCATCCAGCTTGGCGGCGGTCCGGCCGCGCCCGCAGTGTACACGACGCCCTCGGCGCCGGCGTCCGCCAACAATGGCACCACGTAGGGCCGCATCACGCCCACGAATTTCCACGACGCGCCGGCCGTATCGGAGCGGTAAAAGCCGCGTCCGGTCGTGGCGTAAAGCCGCCGCGAATCGGCCGGATCGACCGCCAGGGCGTGCACGTCGGGGTAAAGGCCCTTGTTGAGCGGCTCAAAACTTGCGCCCCGATTGCGCGAGCGGAACACCCCGCCCTCTTCGACCCCGACGTACATCAGCGACGGGTCAACCGGGTCAAATGCGATTGCACGCACGTGGGGAATATGCGGCGGCGGCGGAAAGGTCCATCGGTCGCGCCCCGGCAGGTCCAGAAACGCGGTGCATTCCTTGAAGGTGTGCCCATGGTCCTGGCTGTGAAACAGCCGGGCGTGCGTAGTGCCGATGAATACTTCGCCCGGTGCGTCGGGCGGCGTGGCGACCGCCCAGATCCCCTCGTCGTGTGCGCCCGCGGGCGTGATGTCGCTCCAGGTGCGGCCGCCATCGGTCGAGCGCGACAGCGTGCCCGAGGCCGGTCCGTCGCCCATATGAGTATGCTCGAGCGAGCCGACATAAATGATGTGCGGCTGGCCCGCACTTTGCGCCATGCATGAGATGGCCGAGGGATTGGCCATCACCGCCAGCGGAGCGCGTCCGCGATCGGGGTCGATGATCACGATACCCTTGGAAGTTCCAACGCACAGCCGCATACAACTACCCCCAACGCCGCACTCGGAAACCCAAACGCTCACCAGCTCGAAAACCTAACCTCCAAGCCCTTTCCTAACGGGGAGGAGAAGCAGTCTGTTCCCCCTTTAGGGACGGGGCCATGGGGTCAGGTCTGGTTAGTAGCACGCCGCAGCCGATGCAATTCTTCCTCTAGCTGTCCGCGAACATGCCGGTGCGCAGCTGACCGCTTTGCGCGAGTTCTGCCGGCGGCACCTTTTTTGGACTTGGATCGATGCGTGTCCGCTTGACGAGCAGGGTCGCGCCCTGCAGGCCGATCCGCATGCCATCGGCCCCGATCGAAACGATTTCACCCACCGCGCCGGAAGACAGGCCCGGCTCCAGCGTCGCTTCGTACAGCCGCACGCGTTTGCCTTCGTAGACTGCAAACGCGCCGGGCTGCGGATCGCATCCGCGAACCAGGTTGTGCACCTCGCGCGCATGCTTGCTGAAATCCACGCGTGCGTGCTCGTCGCGGCAGGGCGGCTCGTAGGTCGCAAGGCTTTCGTCCTGTGGAATCGCGGGGGCCTTGCCCGACTTTATCAGTTCGAGCGCTTCAAACAGCGACTCCACACCGAGCGGAAACAGACGGCCGAAATAAAGCGATCCCAGCGTGTCGTTGTCGCCAATCGGAACCCGCTTCTGGATCAGGATCGGACCGGTGTCGATGCCCTGGTCGGGCCAGAACCAGGTGATTCCGGTTTCGCGGTCGCCCTGGATAATCGCCCAGTTAATCGCGCTGGCACCGCGATGGCGCGGCAGCAGCGAAGGATGGAAACAGATCGACTTAAGGCGCGGCGCGTACAGCACGCGCTCGGGCACGATCAGCGTCACGAAGGCCAGCACCGCCAAATCGGCATTGAGCGCCTTGAACTGTTCAAAGACGCGCTCGCCCTTGAACGAAGTGGGCTGGCTCAGCGGCAGGCCGAGTTCCAACGCCTTGGTCTTGAGCGGGTCGGGACGTCCGCCCGCGTCGGGCGGCGCGTAGACGTGGACAATCTCCTCGCCCGCCGCGTGGAGCTCGTGCAAAACCTTTTCCGCGAACGCTGCCTGACCGATTAGTGCGATGCGCATTGGCGTCTTCAAACCGTCGGCACGAAATTATCAGATGGGCTGCGGCCGGCGCAAAGACGGCTCCAAACGCCAGTAAACAGGAGTCACAAGCGCGTACAACCCGGCGGCAACGAGCCGACGGCCCCCGCTCTAGCGCCTGAACTTGTCCGCGTAGTCCGCCATCATGGGATTCTTCAGCCCGTGGCGGTTCTCCAGCATCTCCTTGAACAGCGCCTCTTCCAGCAGCGCCTGGCTCAGTCCCACGTCCAGTCCGCGCAGTACCGCCTGCTTGGTGACCTGCACCGAGTACTTGTCGCATTTGGTCACCAGATGTTCGGCGATTTCCAGCGCCCGCGGCATCAGCTTTTCCTGCGGCACGATCTCGTTGACCAGACCGATGCGCAGCATCTCGTCGGCCTTGATGGTCTCGCCGGTCAGCAGGATTTTCATGGCGTGAACGTACGGAATCTGGCGCGGCAGACGCGGCAGCGCGCCGCCGTCGGCCAGGTCGGCGAATAGCACCTCGTTGAGCGCAAAGGTGGCGTTAGGCGTCGCCAGCCGGATGTCGGTGCCGAGCAGCATACAGGCGCCCAGCGCGATGGCGTGGCCGTTGACGGCCGCGATAATCGGCTTCCAGATGTCGATGCCCTTCATGTAAGGCACCATGTTCAGCAGCAGCCCTTCGGGCACGTCCTTGTAATGGTCAGGGTGAAGCTGGCCAACCAGCGACAGGTCCATCCCGGTGGTGAAGGAGCGGGTGCCGGCGCCGGTGATGATCGCGACCTGGATGGCGGGGTTGGTGCGCAATTCGTAAAACACCTCGGTCAGCCGCGCCAGGTCCTCCTTGTTGAGCGCATTGAGCTTCTCCGGCCGGTTCATCGTCACGATCGCGATGCCGTCGCTGCGCTTTTCAAAATCGATCGCCATGGGCCTATCCTCCTTCAACGGACGTCACCCGCCATCTATGCAACAGCGATAGTGGAATCACAACCGCGGCTCGCAAGACCGGGGAATCCATAACCGAAGCCGTCATAAAGGCGCTGCGTGAACAGCTCGCGCGTGAAGAGGGATGCATGAAATAGGCTGGGCACGCATAAAGCGGGCAAATCTAGCGAAGTCTTGGGATGGATAAATTGTTGTAACGTCTGCATAAATTGTAGTAGATTGCGCCCAAATGGCAGAGAACCGGGCAATCTTCCGAAAACTGGCTTTTTCTTCCTCGATCTGGCTGTTAGCGCTGGTTTTTTGCTACGCGGCGGGCGCCGAAACCGCTTTTGCGCAGTCCAATCAGGCGGCCTACACGGACGCGCTGGTCAATGGCTGGCAGAACTGGAGCTGGGCTTCGGTCAACCTGAGCAACACGGCGCCGGTGCAATCGGGCACGGATTCCATCGCGGTCAGCGCCGCGGCCTGGCAGGCGCTGTATCTGCATCATGCCGCCTTCGATTCGAGCATCTACACCGCCCTGGTCTTCTGGATTAACGGCGGGGCATCGGGCGGGCAGTTGCTGCAGGTGCAGGCCACGCTCAACGGCGCCGCACAGACCGTGGTAACGCTGCCGGCCCTGGCCGCCAACACCTGGCAGCAGGTTTCCATTCCGCTTAGCACGCTGGGCGTGCAGAACAAAACCGACCTGGACGGCTTTTGGATCCAGGACCGCAGCGGCACGACGCAGCCGACCTTTTACGTTGACGCGATCTCATTTACCGCTGCGCCGGCGCCGTCGGTGGTGAACCTGACGGTAGACGCCTCGCGCACCTTGCGCACCATCGACGCGCGCCATTTTGCACTCAACGCCGCCGTGTGGGACAGCCTGTTCGACACCGCGGTTACCAAGTCGCTGCTGAGCACGATGGGCAACCAGGGGCTGCGCTTCCCCGGCGGGTCTCTGTCCGACGATTACCACTGGGCGACCAACACCACCGACAACAACACCTGGCAGTGGGCGACGTCGTTCACCGCGTTCGCCGACGTTGCCAGGACTGTGGGCTCGCAGGTTTTCATCACCGTCAATTACGGCTCCGGCACGCCGTCGGAAGCCGCGTCGTGGGTAAATTCCTCCAATGTGACCAACCATTACGGATTCAAGTACTGGGAGGTCGGCAACGAGGTGTACGGTTCGTGGGAGACCGACACCAACACCCGTCCGCACGATCCCTACACCTACGCGCAGCGTTTCGCGCAGTACTACAGCCAGATGAAGGCGGTCGATCCCACCATTAGGATTGGTGCGGTGGCGGTGCCCGGGGAAGACAGCTACGCCAACTACACCGACCATCCGGCGACCAATCCGGTAACCGGTGTGGCGCACAACGGCTGGACGCCGGTGATGCTCGCCACGCTCAAGAGTCTGGGCGTGACGCCCGATTTCCTGATCCACCATCGCTATCCGCAGGACCCGGGCGGCGAATCCGACCAGGGACTGCTGCTCTCTTCGGGCACCTGGGCCAGCGACGCGGCCGATTTACGCATGCAGCTTAACGATTACCTGGGTGCCACGACCGCGGCGGGCGTCGAGCTGGCGTGCACGGAAAACAATTCGGTTTCTTCCGCGCCCGGCAAGCAGACCACCAGCCTGGTCAACGGGCTGTTCATGGCCGACAGCATCTGCGCCGCGCTGCAGACCGAATTCAACGCCGTCGTCTGGTGGGACTTACGCAACAGTCAGGAGACCGCCAACAACAACTCATCGACGCTTTACGGATGGCGCAACTACGGCGACTACGGCGTGGTAGACGGTGCGAATCCTCCAGGCGCGGCGGATTTTTACCCGACCTACTACGTGGGCAAGCTGCTCAAGTACTTCGCGCGCGGCGGCGACCAGTTGATTGCCGCGTCCAGCGACTATCCGCTGCTCAGCATCTGCGCCGCCCAGCGCGCCGACGGTTCGCTGGCGCTGATGGTGATCAACAAGAGCGCCAGCGCGGCGCTCAACGGTAAGATCACTTTGAGCCACGCCACGCCGGCGAGCAGCGGCAGCCGGTATTCCTACGGTATCCCGCAGGACAACGCGGCCAAAACGGGCGTGGGCTCGGCCGACATCGCGAGCGGCACGCTCAGTGGCATCGCGCCGAATTTCTCCTACAGCTTCCCGGCCTACTCGGTCACGGTGCTGACCTTCGCCAACAACGCGCCACCGACCCCGTCGCCAACTGCCACGCCATCACCTGCCCCGACCTCTGCGCCGACACCGACCCCAACCACCAGGCCAACGCCGACGCCGACGCCTGCGGCAGCAGTCGGCACGGTCAAGCCAACCAGCCTGAACTTTGGAAAAGTACGCCACGGCACCATCAGTCCGGCCCAGACGGTCACGCTGAGCAATTCCGGCAACGCACCGCTCAGCGTGGCCGGCATTTCCGTCAGCCCGAGCTTTAGTCAGACCAACACTTGCAGCGCGCCGCTGGCGCCGGGCGCCAGTTGCTCCATCGCGGTGCGATTTTCGCCCTCCGCCAAGGGTTCGGTGAAGGGATCGCTCACGATCAACGACAACGCATCCAACTCGCCGCAAACCGTAAGCTTGAGCGGAATCGGAACCTGAGCAGCCGCTGGAACTCCGTGCACCGGGGTAAGTTGGCGACCGCCGCCCGAGAGCCCGCGGGGCGCAGCCCTGAGCGAATCAGATCTGAAAGGTGAGCGCGGCCTTGCGTTTGCTGGCCAGCATCTCCAGCGTGGTGTTGCGCAAAATCGACGTGACCTGGTCGCGGACCTGGCGCCATACCTCGCGCATCGCGCAGGCCTGGTCGCGCCGGCAGGGCGAATTGGCGCCCTCCTCCAGGCATTCCACCGGCACATAGCCGCCCTCGATTGCCTCGACGACATCCTCCATCGTAATCCGCGACGGCGGGCGGGCCAGGATATAGCCGCCGCTGGGGCCTTTTTGGCTAAGCACCAGTCCGCCGCGCTTGAGCGCAATCAGCAAGCGGCGCAAGTAGTTTTCCGGGATGTTCTGGGCCGTAGCGATCGCCTCCACCTGCAACGGCTGGGCGGCCGGATAGCGTTCCGCAAGCATCAGCAACGCCTTTAACGAATAATCGACCCCAACGCCAAATTTCATTTCGTGTCCGGCCCTTTTTCCGCGCCGCCCCGGGTTGCCGGTGAGGCCGAGGCGAATATTTGACTTAGTGAGTCATCTAAGTTATCTTTTGCCCCTAAGTCAAGGTAAGGAGACCCGTGCGGTGCCCAAACGCGAGCCCCCAAGCTGGGATTTGGTGCTCAAGCGCAATTCGGTGGAACGGCTTAAACGGGAGCTGTTTCCGACCGAATTGTGGGACCAATGGCATCGCCTGACCGCGACTTCCTATGAAAAGCTGCCCGAGGAGGACATCGTCCGCCTGCAATGGTACGGACTGTACCACGACAAGCCCAAGGTCGGCACCTTCATGATGCGGGTCAAGATTCCAGGCGGCATCCTGACCCCGGGCGGACTGCGCACTATCGGCCAGATCTCGGCTGAGTACGGTCGCAATCAGGGCGAACTGACCACTCGGCAAAACATCCAACTCCATTACATTACGCTGGACCGCTTCCAGGAGATTTTCGCCAAGCTTAAGGCGGCGGGGCTGACCACGCTTGGCGGATGCGGCGACGTGGTGCGCAATATTACCGGATGCCCTGTGGGCGGGGTCAACCGCGAGGAGCACTTTGACGTAAGTGCGCTACTGACCGAGGCGGCGGCCTTCTTTTACGGCAATCGCGACTATTCGGATCTGCCGCGCAAGCACAAGATTACGATTTCAGCCTGCCACTACCAATGCAACGCGCCGGAAATCAACTGCGTAGCGCTGGTCGGCTTTATCAGGGACGGCACACCCGGATTTGCGGTGCGTGTGGGCGGCGGACAGTCTTCCACGCCGCGCCTGTCGCGCCATCTGGGGGTGTTCGTGCAGACCGAGGATGCGCTCGCGGTCCTGCGGGCGATCCTCGACGTCTGGCAATCGACCACCGAGTACCGCATTTCGCGGGTCAAGGCGCGGCTGAAGTTCATGATCGACGACTACGGTCCCGACGAATTCCGCAAGCTGGTCCAGGCGCGGCTGGGCCGGGAACTGGAGCCACTGGCCGAGCTGCCGCTGCCCGATCGCGACAGCGATCACATGGGAATCAATGAGCAGAAGCAGGACGGACTGTACTACGTGGGCTTCCCGGTCTATCTGGGCACGATGAGCGGGACGCAGATGGTCGCGGTGGCCGACCTGGTCGAAAGCTACGGCGGCGATATCCGTCTTACCCGCCGGCAGAATTTTATCCTGACCGGCATCCCGCGCGCGCGTTTGGAGGAGGTGATCGGCACGGTCGGCGAAATCGGCTTTCCGCTCGACGCCAACGGGCTTTACGCGTCGTCGATCGGATGTATCGGCGACCCGCATTGCAATTACGCCGTGACCCCGACCAAGACCAAGCTGGCCACTGTCATTGAGCGGCTGGTCGGCGATTTCGGCGACGCGGTCGCGGGGTTGAAGCTCAATCTGGACGGATGCCCGCACGCGTGCGCCCAGCATTGGACCGGCGACATCGGCCTGCAGGGCACTACCGGACGCGGACCGGGCGGCGAGCCGCTGGAAGCCTTCGATATCATCCTGCGCGGCGGATTGGGCAAGGACGCCGCGATCGGCAAACCCGTCCTGCGCCGCGTACCGTCGGCGCTGGTGGAGGATTACGTGAGCCGGCTGGTGGCGGGCTATCTGCGGCGCCGTCAACCCGGCGAGACCTTTGCGCACTTTTGCGTACGCACCCCGGACGCGGAGTTGATTGCGATGACGCAGCCGGCGGGCGCCCAGGCGCAGAGTGCGGCAGCCTTAGAGTGAATCCTATGAGCCAGGAAGTCGAACAGCGGCAGGAGCTGATGGACGAGCTGGAGGCGGGTGAAGCCGCCGTCGAGCTCGACGACAAGGAACCCCAGGAGGTGCTCGCCTGGACCATCGAGCGCTTCGGCAACCGCATGGGCATCTGTTCCAGCTTTCAGGCCGACGGCTGCGTGCTGATCGACATGGCCTGGCGCATCGACCCTTCCGTGCGCGTCTTCACCATCGACACCGGGCGGATGCCCGAAGAGACCTACACCCTGATCGAGCGGGTGCGCGAGCGCTACGGAATCAAGACCGAGATTTTCCTGCCTGACACCAAGGTGGTCGAGCACATGGTCTCCAAGCACGGGCTTAACCTGTTCTACCGCGACGTCAATCTGCGCCTGCTGTGCTGCCAGGTGCGCAAGGTGCTGCCGCTGCGCCGCGCGCTGCTTAACTTCGACGCCTGGGTGACCGGGCTGCGGCGCGACCAGTGGGCGACGCGCTCCAATATCCGCAAGGTCGAAATCGACCACGACCACGGCGGAATCGTCAAAGTTGCGCCGCTGGCCGACTGGACCGAGGAGGAGGTGTGGGATTACATCCGCACCAACGACGTGCCCTATAGCGAGTTGTACGACAAGGGCTACAAGTCGATCGGATGCGCGCCATGTACCCGCGCGGTGCCCGAGGGCGCCGATTCGCGCGACGGGCGATGGTGGTGGGAGACGGGCGCGCCCAAGGAATGCGGGATGCATTGCGCAATCGAGACCGGCGGCTTCGAACACGAACTGGCGGCCCTGCTCGGCGGCCATGGCCCCAACAACAGCGGCAACGGCTCCGGCCACTGATTCCCGGCCGAAAAGGACCCTGGGGTTTGCAATGGTGGAGCGGGCCGCCGCGCCGTCATGTGAGTGAAGCAAAAAGGCGTTGGGTGGCACGCCTCTCGGAGGCCGGCCCTCAACTGCCAATGGCGGGCATGGCGGCCCGCCCGACGGTCAGAAAATTCCACCATGGACCAGGACGCATCGCTGACCCTCGACGACCTGCAGCGCCAGGTGCTGACCGCGCAGATTGCGGTCTTCGCCCGGGCCAATCCCGATCCGCAGGCCCAAAAGGATTACCAGGCGCTGGCCGACGCGGTGGCGCGCCTTGAAGTTCCCGCCGCGCTGGTGCCGCGCCTGACGGCGATTCTGGAAATCTCGCTCAGCGGCGATCGCCTCCGGCAGACGTCGGGCCCGGGCGGGCATCTGGCCCTGATGGCGCTGTTTCAGAAAACCCCGCGCGGCAAGGCACTGGCCGCCGAAGTAAACGCGCTCAACGCGGCGCTGGCGCAGCTCAAGGATCATCCGCTGACGGAAATCAGCGCTGCCCAGCGCGGCCCCGGCATCTACACTCTGACGCTCGGCACCCCCGCCTGCCGTATGGTGATCCGCTTCGAGCCGGGTGGAGTGAGAATCGAAAGTCTCGATGTCGGGGTGGAGTAAATGATGCCACCCAGCTTTGCCCGGCGAGGCTTGCCGGGATAAAACCTCGGCGCTTTCGAAATCTAAAACGGCACGGCGTCGGCCCAGTCGGCCAGCACCGGGACGCGGAAGCGGTTGCCGATGTAGCCCTGGTAGACCAGGAACAGCCACAGGATGGCCAGGGCCAGATCGCCCAGCCGGTTGAGCATAATGAACAGATGCGACAGCGGGCCGGGCAGCACCGCGATCAACACGCCCATCACGATCGAAAACGCGATCCACGCCACCGACAGTGCGATCGATTGGCGGGCGTGAAAGCGCACATCCTCGTCGCGGTTGTACGGCTCGACCAGCAGGAAGATGATTCCGGTGATGGCGAAGCCCAGGTAGCACAGCGCCGAAATGATGTTGCTGGGCTGCGCGGCAGGCGCAACCGGCGCGCCGCACGAGGGACAACTGGAAGCACCGATGTTGAGGGCCGCGCCGCAACGCTGGCAGCTTGACGCCATCGCGTTTTATCCTCCTTTGACCGCACTCAGATTGTGCAAAACAAAGATGCGGCACGCAACCGCGCGTTAAGCGCCGTGCACCGGCCTTCCAAGGCAGCGCGGAGCCAAGCAGCGCCGCGCTCTATTTTTCGGCTCGGAAAGGAGCTTGCTCGGGCCGGCTGCGTCACGGGCGCAGCACCCAGCCGCCGTCGATGTGCAGGACCTGGCCCGTGATCCACGATCCGGCCGGTGAGGCGAGCAGCAGCAGCGCGCCGACCAGCTCCTCGGGCTCGCCGGTAGGACGCAGCGCCACGGTCTGCCGCAGCATCTGCAAAAACGCCTCGGGTGCCGACAGCTTGCCCGCCTCGCTGGCTACGTTGCCCGGAGCGATGGCGTTGACCGTGATTTTGTCGGGACCCAGTTCGCGCGCCAGCGTGGTGGTGATTCCCACCAGCGCCAGCTTGCTGATGCCGTAGGCCGAAGTCGCCGGATAAGCGCCGCCGGAGACCTGGTTGATGATGCGCCCGCCGCCGCGCTTGCGCATGTAGGGCACCGCGGCCTGGCTGCAAAGCAGCGCGCCGTTGACATTGACCGCCATCAGCCGGTTCCATTCCTCCAGCGGCGTGGCGATAATCGGTTTGTAGGCTAACTCTACCATCAGGGCAGCATTGTTGACCAAAATGTCGATGCCGCCGAACGCCTGGTTGGCCTTCTCCACCATCCGCTGCACCGAGGCCGGGTCGCTGATATCCACTTGTGTGCCCAGCGCCGTGCCGCCGCGCGCGGCTAATTCTTTGGCCACCGCCTCGGCACCCGCGCCGTTGAGGTCGGCGACCAGTACCGCGGCGCCCGCCGCGCACAGCCCATCGGCATAGGCGGCGCCGATACTCCTTTGACGCGCGCCCGCGCCGGTTACGATTGCGACCTTGCCCTTGAGTGAGAATGCGTCGAGTGAAAACGGCATCGCCTTGGGTTCCTTTCAGAGGTGGGAGCGCGGCGAAATCATTCAATCGATCATGTCATAACTGCGCAGCAACTTGCCGGGCAACGCGCCGGTGCATCGGTTTTCCTCAAACGTGACCACGCCGTTGACGAGCGTGAAGCGAAAGCCCGTCGCCCTTTGGATCAGGCGGCGTGCGCCGCCGGGGAAATCCGAGGCATAGCGCGGCTCCTCCATCCCCAGCTTGTCGAGCTCGTACACGATGATGTCAGCCGCCATCCCCTCGCGCAGGATGCCGCGGTCGCGGAAGCCCGCGATCCAGGCCGGCAGCGCGGCGATCTTGTAGTGCGCGTCCTCCACGCTCATCAGGCCGCGGTCGCGAATCCAGTGGCTGAGGAAATGGGTCGGCCAGGCGCTCGAAGTCTGATAGCGCGTGTGCGCGCCGCCGTCGCCCAGCGACACGTGGGTGTAGGGATGGGCGACGATTTCGGGCGACGCGACGTGCAGGTCGTGCCAGGCGAAGCGGCACTTCAAGCCCTCGTCCACGCACAGGTCGAGGAACACGTCGACCGGATGGCGCCCCTCCTGGCGCGCGATGTCACCGATGCTGCGTCCTTCGTAGCGATAGTTGCGCTCCTGCGTGACTTCCAGGACCCGCGCCGCATCCCACGCTTCGGGCACGCCGCGCTGGGTGCGGTCCATGTCCTGCTTGAGTCCGGCGCGCCGCGCCGGGTCGCCCAGCTTACGCAGCCGCGCCTCCACGCCGCCCAGCGTCGCTTCCAGCCAATGTGGACTGGTATCAAAGAAGTTGTAGTCCTCCATGGTGAACTTCTGCGATACGTCCACGGCCATCGACTGCGCGTACATCGGGTAGCCGCGCCGATGCATCTCGCTCAGCCAGGCAAGCTGCTCGCGATGCATCGCGGGATTGCCCTCGATCTGCATCACCAGCCCCCATTGCAACGGCCGTCCGCTGAGCTCCATCAAGCGGATGAGGAAGTCGCGGTCGCGATTGGCGCCCATGCGGTCGGGGATACCGCGGGTCCAGCCGATATGGCCGACCCCGAATTCGCGCAGAATCTCGGCCAAGGCGAAAAATTCCTCGTCCGCCGCCACCTGGGTGGGCAGATAGCTGCCATCGCCGGGGCGGTCCTCAAGGCTCTTGTCGGCGGAAAACCCGAATGCCCCTGCCGCCATCCCCTCGCGGAACAGCCGCTTGATCTCCGCCATCTCCGCGTCGGTCGCGCGCGTGCGCTCGCGTGACTCCTTCACCCCCATCACGTAGGAGCGCAGTGGCGAGTAGGGCACCAGCGACGCGATGTTCAATCCCAGCCCCTGGCGCTCCAAGCTGTCGAGGTATTGCGGGAACGTCACCCAGTCCCAGCGCATCCCGGCCCGCATCGCTTCCATCGGCACCGCCTCGATGCGGCACATCATGTCCATCGCGTCGGTGCGGTCCTCGGGCTTGACGGGCGCGAAGCCAAAACCGCACTGGCCGATGGTCAGCGAGGTGATCCCGTGCCATCCCGACAGCGTGCAGTACGGATCCCAGTTAAGCTGGGCGTCGTAATGGCAGTGCAGGTCGATTGCGCCGGGCGCGACGTAGCATCCGCTGGCGTCCAACTCACGCCGCGGCGCGCACACGATCCGACCGCTGATCTTGGCAATCTTGCCGTGCTTGATTGCGAGGTCGGCCTTGTAGGCGGGCAGCCGAGTACCATCGACGATAGTCCCGTTGCGGATTACCAGGTCGTACTCGCTCATGATCGATACCCCTCACCGCGGGCAGGCGCCAACCGCGACGCGAAAATACCCAGGGCGTTGGCTAAAACGAATCACGATTCGCGCGACATTTCAATGTTGAAACCGCACCCGTCTTTGTCATGGTGGGGTGTCGAATAAGGAAACTTTCCGACGCTGCCAAGCACGTGGATTGTGCAAATCTTACAATTGCCCGCGCGACGCTTGATTAGCGGCGGGCTACGCTTATAGGTCCGAAGCCGATCGCCGCTTCTAAAGGGAACCATGACAGAAGGGAATGATCCGGGCCAGCACCACGCTCGCCGCGACCGCCGTGTTACACGGGGCGCCGCACGGCGCATCGACCACGATTGCTCCTCGCGCCAACGATGCGCACGCTGCTCGCTGATGAGAGTCATCCAATATCGGTTCAAGGCCTTTCACCAGGCCTTTGGCCGCGCCCCGCAACCCGACGAACCGCTGTTTTTCGCTGCCGACTGCAGCTACCCGCGGACGGCTGAACACGATCAGGTGATGGCGCAACTCAGGCAGGCGGCCGACGCCACCGGCGTCGCGCTTGCCCCGCTGATGAAATTCCTGGCCCTCGATTAGGACCGGGCTCCGCCTCCTTCGACTTTATCGGCGCTGACTTTATCGCCGCCGCCCTCCAGTTCCTGCTGGCGGCGGCGATTGGAGTCGAGCACGGCCTCCAGCAGCGGCGAGGACGCGATGCGCAGCATCAGGCGGATGTTGGGAATCACGCAATGGCCGCCGATCACGCCGGGGAAGTAGCGCGTGCGCGGCAGATAGTCCACTTCGTCAAAGAAGTCGGCGGCCTGCTCGTAATCGGCGCCGACCGCGGCCGCGTAGCGGTTGAGTTCCTGCGCGAACGCAATGATCACACCGAAATAAGTGGTTTCGGCAAGTTTGGCCAATTCCAGGGTCTCGGGCCGGTTTACGAGCTGTGTCCGCATCCCAGCCTGACGGAAATGCTCTTGCGCGCACAGCGCGGCTGCCGCATCGGCCGCTGCGATAAACTTCCTGTAGCGCAACAGGTCTTCGACCATCCGCACATGCTTGCCACGCACCGGGCTGAACGCGACCGGGTAGCCGCTGCGGCGCTCGATAGCGCGCGTCGTGCCGGGAATGACGGTGCTGTTGATGACGGTAAGGTCCGGCTTGAAGCGTGTGATGTAGGACAGCGCGGTGGCCTCGAAGCGCTCGGGCGAGTCAAACGGAAAACACAGGTGCATGACGCCGATCGGATCGTTGAAGTCGCGCCGCTCAACATCGTGGCGCAAGACCGGTCCGGCACGCTCCAGCACCCGCGCCAGGGCGCTGCCCACTTCGCCCATCCCGACCACCAGTGTTCTGGACGCCTTTTGCACCGGGTACTTCCTCGCGCTGGTCCAAGACCCAGCGGACATCTAACATCCGTCCACACGCCGGTCGCGTCGGCCTTTACGCAAACGCACTGCGCCATCAATCGGACAGACCCGGCCTTGCCTTGCAAAATCGCTGTCGAGGCGGAATGCTCGCGGACATGGACAGAAAAGTGGCGATTGTCACCGGCGCGGCACGGCCGTGGGGGATGGGCCGCGAGATTGCCCTGGGGCTGGCCAGAAAAGGACACGACATCGCGGTGGCCGATATCCGCGACGACTGGGGCAACGACGCGGTTGAGGCAATCGAAAAACAAACCGGACAGCGCGCGATCTATGTCAGAACGGACATCTCCAAACGCGCCGACGTCGAGCACATGGTGGCCGAAGTGGGTGGCCAGCTTGGTCAGCTCGACGTGTTGGTCAACAACGCCGCCATCGTCAAGACTCAGCCCATCGAGCACATGACCGACGAGCTGCTGGAGCGCATGTTTGCGATCAACTTTCGCGGCACGGTGCTGTGCTGTCAGGCCGTGATCCAGCCGATGCGCCAGCGCGGGGGCGGCCGCATCGTCAACATCGGCTCGGCGATCACCGCCGGGCCGACGCCGCCGCTGCGCGGGTTGGGGCTTTACGCCGCCAGCAAGGGGGCCGCGATGGCGCTGACGAAGATTCTGGCCCTGGAGCTGGCGCCCGACAACATCATGGTCACGATGGTTGCGCCCGGCTTCATGCACACCGCGCAGGGCTCCGACTTGCCGCCGACCCAAGAGGACTTCAAGCGCGGCCGCCGCCAACTGATGGGCCGCCCGCTTTATCCCTCGGAGGTGGCGGACGTGGTGGTGTACGCGGCGACCTGTCCCAGCCATGCCATTACCGGCCAGACCATCCACGCCAACGGCGGCGTGATTCTGGTCTGAGTAATCGCACCAGCAGTATCAAGGAAAGCAGCGATGACAGATCTTTTCTCCCTCAGCGGCAAGGTCGCGCTGATTGCCGGCGCGAGCAGGGAAATGGGCAGCGCGGTGGCGCGGATGCTGGCGGCGCACGGCGCGGACGTGGCTGTCTGCGCACGCAGCGCCGACATGCTAGAGGCGGTGGCCGCCGGGGTCCGCGCGATGGGCCGCCGCTCGGTACCGATCGCGGCCGATCTTACCCACGTCGATCAGGTCAACGCGGCGGTGCAGCGCACCGTCAACGAACTAGGCAGCCTCCACATCCTGGTCAACGTGCTGGGCGGCAGCAATATCGGCGCCGCCTGGGCATTGCGCATGACCGAAGCGATGTGGGACGACGTCTTTGCGCTCAACCTCAGGGCGCCGATGTTTCTGTCGGTCGCCGCGGCCCGGGTGATGAAGGAGCGCGGCGGCGGCAGTATCGTCAACATCTCGACCTCGGCCGCCACCGGCGCGGCGCCGCGGCTTACCAACTATGGCGCGGCCAAAGCGGGCCTGGAGCACTTGACGGAAACTTTGGCGGCGGAATGGGGCCGGTTCAAAATCCGTGTCAACGTAGTCGTCGCGGGAAACATCTACACCGCCAATCTGCGCCGCGTGCTCAGACCCGACATCGAGCGCCAACTGATCGAAAGAACTCCGCTGGGCCGCATCGGCCAGCCCGACGATATCGCGGCCGCGGTGCTCTATTTTGTCTCGCCCGCCGCCGCGTGGGTAACCGGCGCCAGGCTGGTGGTGGACGGCGGCCTGGGCAATATCCGTCCCTTTGAATTGAAATGAAGTGCCGCGCTCCCGGCACTGAACCCACGACCGTAAACGAGCAAGCCTGCCGTTGCGACGGCGGCCCGGCACGAGTTCACCCCCAACCGGCAAGCGGCGTTCGTGCGCGGCGGGCGGGTGCCGCTAGCCGTAGTAATCCTCGACGGCCACGCCGGTGACGTCGATCAACTGCACCTGGTTGTTGCGGAAAATCTTGAAGGTGAAAGTGTCGCCCGGATGGCGGCTCCACAGCGCACTGTAAAAGGCCTTGCGCTCCTTGATGCCGCGGCCGTCGACCTCCAGCACCACGTCGCCTGGCTTCAGCCCGGCCTTGTCGCACGGACTGCCCGGCATCACGCCGGCCACCACCACGTGGTCGCGTAGGGTATAGGACAGCACACCCAGCCAGGGGCGCGGCCCGATGCTGGTGCGGCGGCCGTGGCTAAGCAGTTCGTCGCGCGCATTGAGGAAGTATTCGCTGGGAATCGCCAGCACTGAGCGGCCAATCTCCGCCATGCTGAGGTAAGACAACCCCAGCATCTGCGCCTTGCTATTGCAGACCGGACCACCGCCCACCCCGAAGTTCATCGCCGACGCCATGATGCAGCGCTCCAACTGGTACTCCCACACCGCGTCAAACGGACCCAGATAGGTGATGATGCCCGAATCGGCGCGCCGCTCCTCGTTGCCCACCGCGGTGACCACCATCACGTCCTCGCCCAGCACCGCGTTGGTGGAGGGAATCAGCAGCAGGTGCGGATGCGGTCCGCGGCCGTCGACGCGCACCAGCCCCAGGCCGCTGGTGTAATCCTGCGCCAGGACCCATCCCTGACGCTGCTCGCCGTTGCTCAGCGTCACGATCAGGCTTTGAGCGCCCATCAACACGTAGTTGACGGTCAGAACCAGTCCCGCCGGGTCAACCATCACCCCGCCCGCGCGCCGTTCGGTGCCCAGCCCCACGGCGGCCGATGGATGGGAGGGGGGGACCTGGGAATGGATTCCCACGGTGGCCGCGGCGACCCGCTCCAGCAATGGCAAAGACGCGTTCAACCCTGCACTCTCCGCTGAGTTAGGCTAGGCAGGCGCGCAGCTACTTGCAAGCGCACAGCACAGACCCCGGCTGGCGCAAGCTTCGCCTGCCGATGCCTGACGTGTGGTGATGAGAAGACGGGCGGTTCAGTGCGCGGGCGGATTGGACGGGCCCGGTACGGCCTGGGTTTCCGGCGTCGGCGCCGAACGCATGGTCAGCAGTTGCAGTGCCGAACCCAGGTCCAACTCGCTATACTTGCGGTCGGAGTACAGTTCGTTCAGCCGCTTGACCACATCCTCCGGACGCTGGTCGGAGATGGCCAGTTCGCGCGAGAGCTGCCGGATAATTTTCTTGGCGCCCTTCCAGCGAAACAGGTCGGCCGCAACCATCAGGTTGTCCAGCTTGCCGACGCTGACATTCATGGCGTCGCTGTAGCCATCGACGTAACCTTGCTTGGCCGCATCACCCAAGCCCTTCCAAAACATTCCGTTGTGATCCAAACTCTGGGCGGCCAAACTCAACCCGCAGCTCAGAACGAATCCGAGCACCACACCGACGGCAAATCTTTTCATTCGCCGCGCCCCTCCCGGGCGCAACACCCCTGTTAGTAGCAAAAAGCCCAAGTTACAGCAAGGCTTGCGGACATCTTTCTTAACCTAACTGTTGCGATTTTAACACCCTCGGCCACCGCACGCTCCATCGTATTGTATGCCCCAGCGCCCTGCTGGATTATTATGACGGCGCAGCGCCCCAGTCGGTTTACATGTCCGTCCACGGCCAAGTCCTGGATTTTATCCACCATCCCGCTTCCGCCCAGTTGGAGCGGATAGCGCTGGCGGTTTTCGCCCATCAGTTCGCCAACGTCGCGCCTTATCGCGAATTCTGCCGGCAGCACGGTAAGTCCCCGGCCAATGTTGCCGCGCTCGCCGATATTCCCGCGGTCAGCACAGCGGCCTTCAAATATGTATCATTTTGTGCCGGTACGCCCGAGCGCATTTTCCTGACTAGCGGCACCACGCGGGGCCGTGCCCGCCGCGGACGCCATCCCGTGCCCGACCTTGAACTTTACCGGGCGTCGGCACTAGCGCATCTGGCGCGGATGTTGCTCCCCGACCGGTGCCGTCCGTGGATGTTGGCGATGCATCCGACCGCCGAGCGGATGCCTGAATCTTCGCTGAGCCAGATGATTAGTTGGTGTATCCAGACCTTCGCCGGCGCGCGGTCCTTATGTTGTGCTACGCCGCAGCAGGTCGATACCGCGGCGGCGCTGGAGTTCCTGCGCACCGCCGAGGCGATGGCGGCGCCGGTCTGTATCATGACCACGACCGCCGCTTTGTCCGCGCTCTTCCAGGATTTGCGCCGGCGCCGCACGCGGCTTGTGCTGGCGGCGGGCTCGCGCCTGATGGACACGGGCGGCGCCAAGGGTCAGACCGCACCGCTGAGCGCGGCAGAGGTGCTTGAACTGGCGCAGTACTATCTCGCAATTCCGCCCGCCTACGTGGTTAACGAATACGGGATGACGGAGTTGTGCTCGCAGCTTTACGACGCCACGCCGTTGAACTGTCCGGGCGCGGCCGAGAGTGCGCCGCGCGTGAAAATCGCTCCGCCGTGGCTCAAGGTAATCGCGCGCGACCCGGCCAGCCTGCGCCCCCTTGCCCCCGGTCAGACCGGGCTGCTCTCCTTCTTCGACCTGGCCAACGCCGGCTCCGTGTCCGCGCTGCTGACCGAGGACCTCGGGACGGTGAATGACGACGGCTCGGTGCGAATCTTCGGCCGACTCCTCGGGACCGATCCCAGAGGATGCGCTTTGGGTATCGAGCAGTTCGCCGCCTCCGCGCGTGCGAGGCAACCTTCGGTTCCCTCGTTCACCGTTTGCAAGGAGAGCATGCCTGAGAACTGCGGCGCACAGCCGCAACAGCCCGTCGACGAGATGGCCGCACGGCTGCGCGCCCAGGCAGGCCGGCGGCTGGCTCCACAGCGTATCGCCGCGGCGCTGGCCGGGGCGTGCGAGCGATGGCGTGAGCGCGATTTCAGCGATCGCGCCGCAGTGCTGGACGCTGCCGCAGCCACAGGCCAGAACCGGGCGCTGCTTGACGCGTCGCTGGACGCGCTGTTGGCCGGCTTCACCGCCGAGGCGATGGTGTCACTGGCGCAGCGGCTTGGCGCACGCGAGCGCCTGATGGGCCTGGTGATGCCGGGCAACGTGATGGGCGCCGGGCTTCACGAACTGGTCCAGGCACTAATCGCCGGCGTGGCGGTAATCGTCAAGGCCTCCAGCCTGGAGCCGCTGTTCTTCGCCGCCTTCCATCGCACTTTGCAAGCGATCGACGCGGACATCGCGGCGCGGATGCAGGTTGCGGTGTGGGACCGCTCCGATCGCGAGGCGACCGAGGCGATGGCCCGCACGTGCGATCGCATCGCGGCGTTCGGCGACGACGACACGATTGCCGCGCTCGAGGCGATCGCGGGTGCGAAACTGATCGGCTTCGGCAGCCGCCTAAGCGGCGCGCTGCTGTCGCGCGAAGCGATCGCGGGTGTGCATGCGCAGTCGATCGCATCCGCGCTGGCCCGCGACACGAGCCTGTTCGATCAGCGTGGATGCCTGTCGCTCCATCACATCTTCATCGAGGCTCCCCATGCGGACGACGCCTGCCGTTTCGCGCAATCGCTGGCCGCGGAGATGGCCGCGCTGGCGCGCTGGATACCGCCGGGCAAGGATCGGGCAGTAGCCGAAACGGCAGCCGCGCGCGCGATGCGGGAGAACGCGCGCTGGCGCCGTAGCGGCGGCGAGCCGGTTGCCCTGTGGGAGGGTGACGATCTCGCCTGGACGGTGATTTTCGATCCCGACGCGGATTTTCAGGCCTCTCCGCTGTGCCGCACGGTCATCGTCAGCCTGATCAAGGATCAAGATGAGTTGCGCCCACGCCTGGCCACCGCTGCCGGAGCGCTGGAAGGCTTTGTGATCGCCGACCCCGCCAGGCGGCTGGAATCATCGCACGCGCTGCTGCGCGAGCTGGGCGTTTCCCACCTGTGCGCGCCCGGCCAGCTCCAGTCGCCGCCGCCGTCGTGGGCGCATGGGGGCGGCCGTTTTCTGCGCCTGATGGAGTGCGCCGATGGATGACATGTTGCGGGCGGACTTCCTGCGCTATGTCGCACAGACCTCGCCGGAGCCGATCGGTATCGAAATCGAACGGGCACAGGGTGCATGGCTGTATGCGCGCGGCGGCCGGCGCTACCTGGATTTCATCTCCGGCATCGGCGTCGCCAACCTCGGCCATGCCCACCCCGCAGTGCTGGCCGCGATTCGCACCCAGGCCGAACGCTACCTGCACGTGATGGTTTATGGCGAATACGTGCTGGAGGCGCAGGTTGCGCTGGCGCGCCGGCTGGCGCACTTGCTGCCCGCGGGTCTGGAGCAGGTTTACTTCACCAACAGCGGCGCCGAAGCGATCGAAGGGGCGCTCAAGACCGCGCGCAAGCGAACTGGGCGCGCCGCGTTCGTTGCCTTCGACGGCGCTTATCACGGCGATACGACGGGCGCCCTGGCGCTGGCCGGCAATCCCGCGTTTCGCGCCCCTTTCCAACCGCTCACCGGTCCGGTGCGCCATCTGCCTTACGGTGAAACGGACGCGCTGGGCGCGATCGATAGCTCGGTTGCCGCGGTGGTGATCGAACCGGTGCAGGCCGAAAGCGGCGTCCGGATTCCAAGCATCGAGTTCATGCAAGCTTTGCGCGCGCGATGCACCCAAACGGGCGCGCTGCTGATTTTCGACGAGGTGCTGACCGGCTTGGGCCGCACCGGCAGGCTGTTTGCCCTGGAACATTTCGGCGTGACGCCGGACATTATCGTGCTGGCCAAGGCGCTGGGCGGCGGCCTCCCTTTAGGCGCATTTTGTGCCTCGCAGTCGCTGCTGGCGGTGCTGGCGCACGATCCGCCGCTGGGCCATATCACCACCTTCGGCGGCCATCCGCTGTCGTGCGCCGCCGGTCTGGCCGCGCTCGAAACCCTGATCGGCCAGGGGCTGCCGGAGCGCGCGGCGCGCGTGGGCGACGCCATCATCGAGCGGCTGGCGCAGCAGGCCGGTCCCGGCGTCGCCGCCATCCGCGGTATTGGTCTGTTGATTGGAATCGAGCTGGAATCCGCCGAGCTTACCCGCAGCTTGGTTGCCAAATGTATCGAGTCGGGCGTGATCGTGAACTGGACGCTCAACTGCGACCGTGTCGTGCGGCTGGCGCCGCCGCTGACGATCGGCGATAAGGAGGTGGATTTCGCTCTGCACGCCATCGGGCGTTCGCTGAACGAACTTTGCGCCGGCCACGGGCGCTAGCGTGTCGCGCACTGCGGAAAGGAGATGCCGATGGCAGATTTGGACGGCAAGGTGGCTTTTATCACCGGGGCCGGGTCGGGAATCGCGCGGGCGGCGGCGCGCCTGTTCGCACAAGCCGGAGCCAAAGTGGTAATCGCCGAACTCAAGCCGGAGTTGGGCCGCGCCAGCGAGGCGGCGGTGCGCGCGGCGGGTGGCGACGCTGCATTCGTACAAACCGACGTCACCCAGGAAGACAGCGTCCGCAGCGCGGTGCGCGAGGCGGTCGCCCGCTACGGCAGGCTCACCGTGCTGTACAACTGCGCGGGCGGTTCGATTCCGCAGGATGACCCGGTGACGGAGGTTGACATGTCAGTGTGGCAGCACACGATGTCGCTCGATCTGCTCGGCACTTTCTTGTGCTGCCGCCACGCGATTCCGGAAATGATCAAGGCCGGCGGCGGTGCGATCGTCAACATGTCCTCCGCTGCCGCCCTGCGCGGCTCTTATAAGGGCCACGTGTACAGCGCCGCCAAGGGCGCGATCATCTCGTTTACCAGGGTGCTGGCCGGGCGCTACGCGCGCGACAATATCCGCGCCAACGCCATCTGCCCGGGACTGACCGTGACCGAGCGCGTGCTGCGGATGTTCGGCGACCCGCGCAAAACGCCCGACTCGCCGATGGCGCCGACGCTGCGCACCTATCCCTTCTCGGTGGGCGACCCCGAGGACATCGCCAACGTCGCCTTGTTCCTGGCCTCGGACAAATCGCGCATGATCACCGGCGCGATAATCCCCGCCGACGGCGGCAGCTCGGCGTATTAGGTTGGAATACCGCCGCGGCGCCGCCTTACGCGCCGGTGCCGGCCGGACGCGGCACCTGCTCCTGCGCGACGGCCTGGACGCCGATAAGGCTGCCCTTGTCCACCCGGTAGACGGTATCGACGAAGCGCTCGGCGCGTGGATCGTGGGTAACCATCACGATGGTCTTGTGAAACTGGCGGTTGAGTTCGCGCAACAAGCTGAGAATTTCTTCGGCCGAGCGCGCGTCTAGGTCCCCGGTCGGCTCGTCGGCGACGATAATCGTGGGGTCGGCGACGATCGCGCGGGCGATCGCGACGCGTTGCTCCTGTCCGCCGGAGAGTTGACGCGGGTAATGGTTCATCCGGTCGCTCAGCCCCACCACGCGCAGCGCGGTTTCGACATGGGCGCGGCGCTCCGCCTTCCTAAGCGGGGTCAGCAGCAGCGGCAGTTCCACGTTTTCGAACGCGGTGAGCACCGGGATCAGATTGTAGAACTGAAAGACCAGGCCGATATGACGCGAACGCCATCGCGCCAGCTCCTTCTCTTTCATCCCGGTGACGTCCTCGCCGCCCACCACCACCCGCCCCGACGTGGCGTGATCGATTCCGGCGATCAGGTTGAGCAAGGTGGTCTTGCCCGAACCCGAGGGACCCATGATGGCGGCGAAAAGGCCCTGCGGGATGCGGATGGTGACGTCATCCAGCGCGCGGATTTCGAAATCGTCGCGACGATAGACGCGGGTGACGTTTTCCAGGTCGATCGCGTAGTCCTCAGCCATTGCGGCATCGCTCCCCGAATTGTTTTGCTTCCCGCCGCTCCCCAGCAGTGCGCGAAAATGGATATTTAAAATACTTAGCCGCATTGCGGCTTGTAAACCATTGGGTGCAGTACACACAATGCACTGCGCAATCGGCTGTGGTAATCGCCCTTGCCCTACGCGGTTCAATCGAATATCGGTAACCGCAGTTCAGTTCGCGGCGACACGCGCGGCCAGCGTGCGGCGGCCGACGCGGCGGAGGAAATCGATGAAATTCGGTTTGTTTTATGAACATCAACTGCCCCGCCCCTGGGGACCTGACTCCGAGTACAACCGCTTTCAGCAGGCGTTGGACCAGGTCGAGTTGGCCGACAAAGTCGGGGTCGACTACGTATGGCTGGTCGAGCACCATTTCCTGGAGGAATATGCACATTCCTCGGCGCCCGAAATTTTCCTGGCCGGATGCAGTCAGCGCACCAAGCAGATCCGGCTCGGACATGGCATCGTGGCGCTGCCCGCTCCTTACAACCATCCCGCGCGCGTCGCGGAGCGCATCTCGACGCTGGATCTGATCAGCAGCGGGCGCGTCGAGTTCGGCACCGGGGAGACCTCCGCCGACGCCGAGTTGTTCGCTTTCCAAGTGCCGCGCGCGGAAAAGCAGGCGATGTGGCTGGAGTCGCTGGAAGTCGTGACCCGGATGCTGGTGGAGGAGCCGTTTCAGGGGCACGAGGGCAAGTATCTGAATTTCCCGGTGCGCAACGTCATCCCCAAGCCGCGTCAGAAGCCTCATCCGCCGCTATGGGTCGCCTGCTCGCGCCTGGAGACGATCAAGCTGGCCGCGCGTTTGGGATTGGGTGCGCTGACTTTCGGCTTCGTCTCGCCTGAAGAGGCGCGCAAATGGTCGGACGAGTACTACCGGGTGCTGGCCGAAGAATGCGAGCCGATTGGTTCGGCGATCAATCCCAACATCGCGTTCACGATGCTGTTTTTGTGCGGCCGCGACCAGGAGCGCGCGCGCCAACTCGGCCCCGAGCACTGCTTCTTCATGACCTACGCGTTCGGCCATCATTATCTGTACGGCGAACACGAGCCCGGCAAAACCAGTGTGTGGGAGAAGTACAAGGCCACGCCGGGTGCGGGGGTGGGAATCGAAGGCACCAGCGGCGCCTGCTTCGGCACGCCGCGCGAGGCGCGCGACGCCTTCCGCATTTGGGAGGACACCGGCATCGACCAGATCATGCTGCTGACCCAATGCGGCGACATGCCGCATGAGGCGACCTGCGAGTCGATCGAGTTGCTGGGCCGCGAAGTGATGCCGGAGTTCCGTGAGCGCGAAGAAAAGCGCATGCGCGAGAAAGCGGCCCGCATCGAGCCGATTATCGAGCGCGCGATGAAGCGCAAGAGGACGCCGCGCCTGCCCCAATTCCGCGGCCCCACCATCATCAAGGCGGTGGGCGGCTACGGCGGCATCATCCCCGGCGCCGACAAGATCAAGTCCTAACTAGCAGCCTGATGGTGCTGATAAGCGCCAGCCAGCAGTCGGCCGTGGGAAGGACCTCGTTTCAAACCGCGGGTGTTTACCCAGCCGGTGCTTGTCAATCGCGAGCAGGTGTAAGCAAGGAGGCAGCCCGATCTACTTCCTCGCGCTTGGCTGCAGACCAATCGAAGATTCTACTATACGCTTTGGCTGATTTGACTGAGGGAGCGGCTGATGATGTCCGGGATGAGGGGTTGGAGAAACCTTACGCTGCTCGCTGTGGTGGCCGCGATTGTATGCGGATGCTCGGCGCGCGATGATGTCCAGCCGGACTTTACCTCCACCGATTCGGGGATTGAGGGCCACTTGGTTGCCACCACGTCCGTGGGCGGCAAAGTCACGGTCGCCGGCGCCGCGCGCGGCACCGTGAACGTCGCGACGGCGGACAAGAACCGGCAGGTGGCAAGAGTCGACACCGACCCGAACGGCAATTTCGAGATCCATCTGCGCCCCGGCAAATACTTCGTCTATACGGAACCCGCCGACGGGATGCTGTACGGGCGAACCGTCGCGGTCGCGCCGCGCCAGATGACCGACCTGGAACTCCACCTGCCGCCACAATAGCCGGGCTAAACTTCTATAGCTAACCGTCCCGCGGCGTCAATTGCTCGATGCCGGACTTTGCCGCTGTTTGCCCTGGCAAGAGATGCTGCGCCGGCGCGTTCGCCATCGTGCCGGTCGCGTCGCACCCGGGGGCCGGCTGTGGCTAACAAAGCCGCGGAGATGGCGATCGGTTCGGTTGCGCGGGGCGCGCCTAACCGTTGCCGTGACAGGAGTCGATTGCGATTTCGTAAATGATTCGCACCTCACCGGGTTGGCGGAACGGGTACTTATCCTGGCCCAGGTAGCGCTTGGCCAGCGCATCGATATGGGCGTCAGCGCCCTCGGTGGTGCTGCGCGTGACATGACCGCGGATTTGCAGGTAACGGTAGGGATTAGCCGGGTCCACAATCGCCATCGCCAGCTTCGGATTGGCGTCAAGGTTGCGCACCTTGCGCCGGCCCAGCGCGCTGTTGATACGGATGACGCCGTCCTCGTACTCGAACCATACCGGGGTCACCTGGGGTGACCCGTCGGGCATCACGGTGGCCAGCTCGGCGAACGCCACCTTGTCGGTCAGCAGGTCGAGATATTTGGCTGGAATTTGCGCTGCCATGATCGGCTCCTCTCCGCCCGGTAGTTGATCTTTTTAAGCGTCCGCGGCGATGCGGGCGGTTCCTAACGAATATTCTGGATAGATCTTGCCACCGCCGCCATCGAATCTCTTGACCGCCGCGCCAGACAGCCGACACTATGCAGTATCCAGCAGGCGCAACTGCCTAAAATTGACTGATTTGGGGCCATCCGGTAATAGCGGATCGGGCGCGGGTCAGGCCCTCGGCGGCAGCGCCGCGGACGGCAGCTTTAATCAAGGAGCAGAGCAAAAATGGCGCTTTTCAGCAAAGAGCCCGACAACCCAAAGGCCAGGGAAGCGATCAAACCGACGGTTTCCCCGGCGCCGACGGTGTCTCCGGCAGCCCCCGAAGCTTCGCCTGCGCGGTCCCCGGCCTCCGCCCCGCAGCCGATGGCGGCCTCGGCGGGCGACGCGCGCGCCTATCTGGACAAGGGCAGCAAGATCAGCGGCAAACTGTTCTTCGAGGGCCCGGTGCGGATCGACGGTCAAGTCGACGGCGAAATCAGCGCCAATGACGCGCTGGTAGTGGGCGAAAGCGCCGTGGTGACCGCGCAGGTCAAGGCCGCTTCGGTGGTGATTGCCGGCAAGATCAGCGGCGACATCACGGCCAGCAAGCGCGTCGAGATTCGCCCTACCGCCAAGGTCTTCGGCAACCTGACGACCCCGGTCCTGGTGGTGCATGACGGTGCCCTGTTTGAAGGGCATTGCGCCATGAATCCCGAGGTCAAAGAGGATCGCAAGGTGACGCCAATCGTCGCCAAGGAGGAGCGGGTGGTCGCGCAAGTCGCGGCTGGCGGTACCAAGCTCGGCTGATCGTCGCGCGCGCCTATTCCTGCCGCCCGCAGTATCTTTAGAATCCGTCCTGAACACGGAGACGCCCGTAAATGCTTAGCATTCCACCACACTGGGGGACGTTTTGCGCTCTCATTGTCTCGTTCCTGGTTTTCTGGTTTATATTCAAACGGCTTTTGTTCGACCCCTTCCTGAAGCTGTTGGCCGACCGCGAGCGCAAGCTTAAAGGCCTCAAGGATCGTACCGAACAGCTTATCCGCGAGGGGCGCGAGGCGCATGAGCGCCATGAACGTGAAATTGTGGCAGTCCGCCGTGAAGCCCTGGCTGAGCGCGAGGCCGAGCGCCGGCGCGCGGAAGAGGAGGTGGGACGCCTGATGGAGGAGGCGCGTTTGGCGGCCAAGGATTCAATCGAGCAGGTGCGGGCCGAAATCGAACGAGAGTTGAGGGCCGCCGAGCAGCAACTGGGCGATTTGGGTGAAAATCTGGCCGCCGAGCTGGCCGAGCGGGTACTGGGACGTCCACTCAAAAGCGGCGGACCACGGGTCCATTCACCGAACTGATTGATGAAGCTTAAAACCTTACTGGCGGTTAGCTTAGGCGTCGGGCTCAGCCCGACGCTGGCGTTTTGTGCGGAAGGCGCGGCCGAGGGCGGTTCGTGGCTGGTGCTGGGCTTTTACGTCTTTAACTTCGCCATTTTTGCCGCGATCCTGGTCTGGGGCGCGGGTCCCCTGACGGCCAAATTCTTCCGTGAACGGGCCCGCGAGATTCGCGAGAACATCGAACTTTCCGAAAGCGGTTTTCGCAGCGCCAGCCAGACCGCGCAAGCGGCCGAGGCTCAGGTCGCGGGACTGGAGGTGGAGAAGGCGCGCATCCTAAAAGAGATGCGCGAGGAGACGGCGCGCGAGGTGGCCCGTCTGCGCGAGCTCGGCCAGGCCGCCGCGCAGCGCATCCGGCGCGACGCCGAGATGACCGCCCGCTCGATCGCCGACAGCGGCCGGCGCACCATCCAAGCCCATCTGGCGGCCGCCGCGGTGCGGATGGCGCGCGAGCTGGTCCAGCTCAACTTCGAAGCCGCCGACCAAAGCCGTCTGGTGCGTGAATTCCTGGAAACCGTGCGCCAGGAGGCCCGCTCATGATTGCCACCAAAGTCGGCCGCCGCTATGCGCTGGCGTTGCTCGAATTGGCCGCCGAGCAGAATCAACTCGAGCCCTGGGGCGCCGAATTGGAGCGGCTGGCTCAGACCGTCTCAAGCCCCGACCTGATGGCGCGGCTGACCTCTCCGCAATTGCCCGACCGCCAGCGGCTGGAGGCGATGACGCTGGTGGCGGAGCGCCTTAGGCTCAGCTTTCCGCTGCGCTCCTTCGCCGTCGTGGTGGCCCGTCACGGACGCATCGCCGACCTGGGCGCGATCGCGCAGGCCTATCAGGATTTGCTCGACCAGCGCCTGGGACGGGCGCGGGCGAGCCTAACTTTCGCCGCCCCACCCTCCGACGCCGACCGCGCCGCGGTGGTGCAGGCTTTGGAGCGGCTGTCAGGAAAGAAGATTATTGCGGCGATTAAAGTGGACCCGGCGCTGCTGGGCGGGGTCGTGGCCGAATTGCAAGGCCGGACTTACGACGCCAGTGTCGCCACCCAGCTGGCGATAATGGAGCGCCAACTAAGCCGCTAGACACGGCGCATCGCCCACTTAGGAAGATTGTTTATGGCGGAAATCAGACCAGCGGAAATCAGCGAGATTCTCAAGCAGGAGATCAAAGGCTTCGAAGCGCGGGTCGATGTGCGTGAAACCGGCCGCGTGCTCTCCTGCGGCGACGGCATCGCGCGCATCTACGGCTTGCAGAACGCGGCCGCCGGCGAACTGCTGGAATTTCCCAAGGAAATCTTCGGCATGGTGCTCAACCTCGAAGAGGACAATGTCGGCGCCGCGCTGTTCGCCGAGCCCGAGTCAGTGCGCGAGGGCGACGAGGTCAAGCGCACCGGCCGCATCGCGGAGGTCCCGGTGGGCGAGGACTTGCTGGGCCGGGTGGTCAACGCACTGGGCCAGCCGATCGACGACAAGGGGCCGATTCGCGCCGCCAACACCCGGCGCATCGAGCTCAAGGCGCCCGGCATCATCGTGCGCCAGCCGGTCAAGGAGCCGGTCCAGACCGGCATCAAGAGTATCGACTCGATGATCCAGATCGGGCGCGGCCAGCGCGAACTGATCATCGGCGACCGCCAGGTCGGCAAGACCGCCATCGCGCTGGACACCATCATCAACCAGCGCGGCCAGAACATGCATTGCATCTACGTGGCGATCGGCCAGAAGCGCTCCACCGTGGCGCAGGTGGTCGAGCGGCTCAACCGCTACGGCGCGATGGAATACACCACGGTGGTGGCGGCGACCGCCTCGGAGTCGGCGCCGCTGCAGTTTATCGCGCCCTACAGCGGCTGCGCGATGGGCGAGTACTATCGCGACAACGGCAAGCACGCGCTGGTGATTTACGACGACCTCTCCAAGCACGCCCAGGCCTATCGGCAATTGGCGCTGCTGCTGCGCCGTCCGCCCGGCCGCGAAGCCTATCCCGGTGACGTCTTCTACCTGCATTCGCGGCTGTTGGAGCGGGCCGCCAAGATGAGCGATTCGCACGGCGGCGGCTCGCTGACCGCCCTGCCGATCATCGAAACCCAGGCCGGCGACGTGTCCGCATACATCCCCACCAACGTCATCTCGATTACCGACGGCCAGATCGTGCTGGATACCGACCTGTTCAACTCCGGCATCCGGCCCGCCGTCAACGTGGGGCTGTCGGTGTCGCGGGTGGGCTTTTCGGCCGCGCCCAAGGCGATGAAGCAGGTGGGCGGCACGCTCAAGCTGGACCTGGCGCAGTATCGCGAGATGGCGGCATTTGCGCAGTTCGGCTCCGATCTCGATCCGGCCAGCCAGCGCCTGCTGCATCGCGGCGAGCGGCTGACCGAGATGCTCAAGCAGCCGCAGTACTCGCCGCTTTCGATGGAACGCGAGGTGCTGCTGATCTTCGCCGGCAACCAGGGCTACCTGGACAAGCTGGCGGTCGATCAGGTCAAGCTGTTTGAGCGCGAGCTGTTCTCCTACTTCGAATCGCGCCAGGCCGACATCCTCGACGAGATCAGGACCCGGCGTGAGATCTCCGATGAGTTGCGGGCGCGCCTGGTCAAGGCGATGGATCAGTTTGCCGAAGTTTTCGCCGCCGAGCACGGTGGCGACAAGGCGGCTGCGGCCTGAGCGGATTGAAGCTGAGCGATGGCAACGCTTAAGGCGATCCGCCGGCGCATCACTTCGGTCAAATCGACCCAGCAGGTCACTCGCGCCATGAAGCTGGTGTCGGCGGCCAAGCTGCGGCGCGCCCAGGACGCGCTGCTCAACGACCGCCCCTACGCCGAGAGCCTTTCCAAGCTGGCCGGCTCGCTGCTGGCGGGACAGACGATGGAACCGCCGCCCGGGGCGCAGCATGCCGGCCTGATCACGGTGATTACGTCGGATCGCGGGCTGTGCGGCGGCTACAATGCCAATCTGCTGCGCCATGCTGAGGAACAGGCCGACGGGATGCGCAAGGAAGGCATCGAGCCGGTGTTCTTCGCGGTCGGGCGCAAGGCAGTGGAGCATTTCAAGCGCACCGGCGGCCGGATGGTGGGGCAGCGCATCAACAACACGCCGCGGCTGGCCACGTTGGAGCTGGCGACTTCGCTGGCCGACATGATGCTCAATGAGTTTCGCGCCGGCCAATACCAGCAGACGGCGGTGATCTACAGCCAGTTTCGCTCCGCCCTTTCCCAGCGGCCGACCTACGAGCGTATTCTGCCGGTCGAGGCCGGAACGCAGACCGCGGAGGGCGTAGCGGGGCCGAGCGAGTACCTGATCGAGCCCAGCCGCGCCGAGCTGCTGCCGGTGATCATTCAAAGCTACGTGGAGTCGGCGGTGTTTCACGCCCTGCTGGAGGCCGAAGCCAGCGAGCACGCCGCCCGCATGACCGCGATGGACAGCGCCTCGAACAACGCCGCCGACATGATCGCGCGGCTTACGCTGGAGATGAACCGCGCGCGCCAGGCCGGCATCACGCGCGAGCTGATGGATATCGTAGGCGGTGCCGAGGCGCTAAGCGCCTGAGGTGCAAAAAATTTTGTCGGAAACCGAAGACTTTATGAGCAACGCAACAAGCGGACAGATAGTTCAGGTCCTGGGCAACGTGGTTGACGTCCAGTTCAGCAACGGCGCGCTGCCGCCGATCCTCAACGCGCTGCGCGTCACCAACCCCGCGCTGGGCGACAAGCCCGGCAACCTGGTGCTGGAGGTGGCGCAGCATCTGGGCGAAAACACCGTGCGCTGCATCGCGATGGATTCCACCGACGGGCTGGTGCGCGGCATGGCGGCGACCGACACCGGCGCGCCGATCGCGGTGCCGGTGGGACCCGGCACACTGGGGCGGCTGATGAATGTCACCGGCGAGGCGGTGGACGAGTCGGGCCCGATCGAGGGCAATCGCATGCCGATCCATCGCAGCGCGCCGGCCTTCGACGAGCAGGCGGTGGAGGTCGAAATCTTCGAAACCGGCATCAAGGTGATCGATCTGATCTGTCCGTACTCGCGCGGCGGCAAGATTGGGCTGTTCGGCGGCGCCGGGGTGGGCAAAACCGTCACCATCATGGAGTTGATCAACAACGTCGCCAAGCAGCACGGCGGCGTGTCGGTGTTCGCCGGCGTCGGCGAGCGCTCGCGCGAGGGCAACGACCTTTACCTGGAGCTGAAGGAATCGGGCGTTTTGTCCAAGACCGCACTGGTCTATGGCCAGATGAACGAGCCGCCCGGCGCGCGCGCCCGTGTCGGCCTGACCGGCGTTACGGTCGCCGAGTACTTCCGCGACACCGAGGGCAAGGACGTGCTGCTGTTCATCGACAACATCTTCCGCTTCGTGCAGGCGAACTCGGAAGTCTCGGCGCTGCTGGGCCGGATGCCGAGCGCGGTCGGCTATCAGCCGACCCTGGGCACCGACCTGGGCGCGCTCGAAGAGCGCATCACGACCACCAAGAAGGGCGCCATCACCTCGGTGCAGGCCATTTACGTGCCTGCCGACGACCTGACCGACCCGGCCCCGGCCACCACGTTCACCCATCTGGACGCCACCACGGTGTTGGAGCGTAAGCTGTTCGAAAAGGGCATCTTCCCGGCGGTCGATCCGCTGGCTTCCACCTCGCGCATCCTCGATCCCCAGGTGGTGGGCGAGGAGCATTACGACGTCGCGCGGCGCGTGCAGGCGATCCTGCAGCGCTACAAGGATTTGCAGGACATCATCGCGATCCTCGGTATGGACGAGCTGTCGGCGGAGGACAAAATGGTGGTGGCGCGGGCGCGGCGCGTGGAGCGCTTTTTGTCCCAGGCGATGCACGTGGCCGAGGTCTTCACCAACACGCCCGGCGCCTACGTGCCGCGCAAGGAGACCGTGCGCGGTTTCAAGGAAATCCTCGACGGCAAGTGCGACGACCTGCCCGAGCAGGCCTTCTACCTGGTCGGCACCATCGACGACGCGCGCGCCAAGGCCGAGCGGCTGGCGCGCGGCGAAGCGCGTTAGGGCGGGAGCGGCATCCGATGGCTGACGCGGCGCTGCCCTTCAAGTTGATAACACCTACCGGCGTAGTGTTCGACGGCGCGGTGGCGGAAGTGACGGCGGTCAATCCGCTGGGCGAATTCGGCGTCCTGCCCCAGCACATCAATTACCTGACCTCGCTGGTGCCGTGCGTGGTTGCCGTCAAACTGGAGGACAGCAGCTACCGTCTGTTTGTGGTCTCGGGCGGACTGGCCGAGGTCAAGGACGGCGTGATGACGGTGCTGGCCTCCACCGCGGAGCCGGCCGAGACGCTAAGCGACGGCGAGGCGCTGTCCAAAGGCGTGGTGGCGGCCGAGGAGCAACTCCACAATCTCAGTTTCTACGAGCCCGGCTACCCAAGCGCGCTTAAGGCGGTGCAACTGGCGCGCGCCCGCCAGCGCGCCCGAGAAGCCCGCAGCGCCGCGCGATAGGCCGGTCTCGCGTTGCGCAAGGCGCGCGCTGGGAGGGCGCAGGTTCGCCCACCAGTTTGGCCGCGTTCGCATCTTGACCCGGCCCGCGATTATCTCTATTTTGCCCGACGGCGTGCGGCCAACGCCTCAAGATGCCAGACGGGGAGGCACAAACCGACGACCAGGTGCGGATCGTGCATCTTTCCGATCTGCATGTCGGCCACAGTTTCTTGCCGGCGCGCTGGAATGAGATACTCGACTATCTCCCGCAAATAAAACCTCACATCATCATCGTCTCCGGCGACCTGGTTGATTCTCCGTGGCGTTCCTCCCTGAAGCGCGCCCAAAACTTTATCGGCCAGCTCCGGCAAAGAGCGCCCGCCGCGGCGGTGGTTGTAATTCCGGGCAATCACGACACTCGAATCTTTGGAATTTTCTCCCCTCGTCACTCGGACCTTGCGCTGTTACTCCTGGCCGCCGTGGGTATTGCACTGCGCTTTCTATTTAAACCGCACGGGCTCGCCGTCGGATGCCTGGGTCTGCCCATACTGGCAATTTTCGCGTGGTTGTGGACCATGATCCATCGCCGCGGCTTTCACAGATACTTTCCGCAAGCGCCGGCGCTTCAAACCTTCAACGGCCTCCCGGTGGAAATCCTGAACTTCGACTCCTCGACGTCCGATGCCGCCTGGTGGGCTCAGGGATTCATCCCCTATGAGCGGTTTTCCGAGCTCGACCGGCTTCTTCGGAGCCGGCAAATGTCCCGCAATGTTCGCATCGCCGTCCTCCATCATCACGCGCTTCCCATCCCGTACGATGACGAAGCGGAACCGATGATGATCCTCAAAGATGCGGGGCGATTCCTTGCCGAGGTCGGCAAATTCAGCGTCCCGCTTGTGCTCCACGGCCACAAGCACCATTACAACTTCGCCCGCGTCACGATCGAAGCTGACCAGTCCCGCACCCACCAGGTCGCCGTGCTTTCCTGCGGCAGCGCAACCTCGAGCCGCGAAACCGCCACCCGCGGTCAGAACTTCAACGTGATCACGATAAACCGATGGGGCAGCGCGGCGATAACTCCGTACTTCTCCCGCGACGACCGGCCATTCGAACCGGCGCCGACCTTTCCCACTCACGCGACCGACGCAGTCGTTCGTCAGTTATTTTCCACTAATCGTCAAATCGCAAAATGCTACTCCCGCGAGGTGCGCGTCACATACGCGATCAGCGCCGATGGCGACGCGCAGCGCACGGTCGAAACCCTCGGCTTCGCCGCCGACAGCCCAATCCCCTCTCCGCCAGGCGAGGTCGGCGCACGAACCCTGACCGGACAGATTGAACGCATGGAGAGCAGCACGCGGCCCCAATTGCCGAATTTCGCGGTCGATCTGAAGCCGGATCGCAACAACTGCAAACGCCGCCTGTGGCAAGGACATCTAACCTTCACGCGGCCTCTTACCCCAACCGATGGCGCACTCGATATCCAAACCCGATGTTATCTGGTCAATTCCTTCGCTATGTCCCGATCCCAGTTCCGCCCAATGTACGCCACCCATGACGAACGCACGGAATATCTCGAACATATTTTACGCCACGTTCCCGCCGAAAAACTCACACTGGTCGTGAGATTTCCCAAAGGCTTCGTTCCCATTGAGCCCACTGCGTCGATACTCCCCCCGCTTCATGCCGCCGGCGATCTACCCGCCCCGCTCAGTCTGGCTGACGGCTCACTGCCGGAACCGGAATTGACGGCGCAGTTCAAAAGCAGTTTCGTTTACGATCGGGAGAACAACGAAGCTGTCGCAACCATTGCCCACCCGCCGCTCGACTTCCGTTACCGAATCCAATGGGGACTCGCCGATCAACTCACCCCGGTTCCGGTCCCAATTGCCGACAGTCTGGCAGGCAACCTCGAACAGGCCGTTGGTCAGATGTTGCGGCAGGCCCAAGTCGACGCGCGGCAAAGCCCGCTCAATCAAATATGGCCGGGTCTTGCTCAGACTCTGTCGGAAACACTCGGACTCAACGACCAGGACACGGCAAACCTCACCCTCAGCCTGATGGCTTACGACACCCAATCACACCGCCTGCAGGTGGTCGCCGCCAACTTTTCAGCCGACGATCCGCGATGGAAATTTACTCTGCGCTATGGCGACGGGATCGCCGGCCGTGCATACAAGATGAACACCGGACGACTGTTCGTGAAACGGCGTGCGCTCCAGCAGCGGACACCCTTTTACTACGTGCCGCTGAACGATGATGAGATGCTGTCAGAGAGCGGCGAACAGGTCCCGGACGAAATGGTCGCTTCTCTGCCGGTCTTCAGGGAAGGCGCGCGCGACAGGCCGCTCGGCATCCTGAACATCAGTTCCCGATACATGGCATCCAAACTCCTCGATTTAACCGAGGACGAGCTACAGGAGACCACAGGCAAGATAGTCCTCTCCTTCGCTGAAGCTTGTCTTGACATCCTGGCAGGCAACGTTAGGTTGAAAGAGTAGGCAATGAAGATTTCCGAATCCTTGTTTTCGATACCTATCTCGGTCAACGTGTCCCGCACCGAAATCGCGGACATGAAAAGCCGTATTCTGCGTGATTTCAAGCCCACCGAAGCGGCGAAAGTCGTGGCGCCGCAAGCGGCCGTCTCGCCCACCGAAAAGGCCAAAGCGCCGGTGACTGAAGCGCCGGTAGCCTCCACTGCCAGCCAGCGCACAAAGCTCTAAGGCGAGATTTCCCGGCCGCCCTCCAGCCTTAATCAACGCCGCCTTTTGCGCCGCCCGGCTGAATCAGCCTCTATGAACCCGGCTGCGAAACCGCCGTAGAGACGATGCAAGCGGAGCGTCGGCGAAACCCATATCGCATCGCGGCAGGCGCGAAGCGAAGATAATTCTCGCGCACAGAGGGTAGGAGTCTCTTACTTCGAGGGGGCCAGCGCAGCCAGCACCGCGGCGAGGGCCTGGGTGCCGTCAAGGTCGTGGCCATGGGCGGCGGCGGCGTCGAACAGCGCCGATACCAGGGACAGGGCAGGCAGCGGCGTTGTGGTCTCGCGGGCGGTTTCGCTCAGCAGGCGCAAGTCCTTGCGCAGCAGCTTGATCAGGAAGCCGGGCCGGTAATCGTGCGCGATTATCTTGGGTCCCAGGTTGTTCAACTGCCACGACGCGGCTGCGCCCGCGCCGATCGCTTCCAGCACCCGCGCCGGATCCAGTCCGCCACGCACGGCCAGCAGCAGCGCTTCAACCGCCGCCTCCAGGTTGACCGCCACTGCGACCTGGTTGACCAGCTTGGTCATCTGGCCGGCGCCCGCGCCGCCCATGTAGGTGATACGTTTGCCGAGCTGCTCGAACAGCGGGCGGGCGCGCTCGAAGGCGGCGCGCTCGCCGCCGACCATGATCGTCAGCGTCCCTTCGATCGCGCCCGGTTCTCCGCCCGACACCGGTGCGTCAAGAAATGCAACTTTTTGTTTGGCAAGCCGCGCGGCAACGCGCCGCGCACCGGCCGGCGCGATGGTGCTCATGTCGATCACCAGGCGGTCCGCCGCAAGCGCGGGCGCGATCTGATCGACGACCTGCTCGACGTCGGGCGTGTCGGGCACCATCGTGAACACGGCCTCGGCGCCGCGCACCGCGTCGGTTGGACTGTCGGCGACGATCGCGCCGTCGGCGGCCAGCGTCTGCGCTCTGGCACGCGTGCGGTTGAAGACTGTCACTCGATGGCCGGCGTGCAGCAGCCGGCGCGCCATCGGCGCTCCCATGATTCCCGTTCCAATCCAGGCGACTTGCATGACGACCGCTCCTCAGCCGGTTCGCGCCATTGTTTGGCCCTCAGCCGCGGACCGATTTACGTGCAAATCGGTCCGCGACCTCTCCCGGTGTGCGCCTGCCGACCACGGGCGAGGCAGGAAGTGGGCCAGGCGATTCGTTCTCGACGCTCTTGAACGACAATGCAGGCGGCGATGTCAGGCCTGCCTCGCTTCCGCATCGAGCATCCTGTCGTGCACCAGCACCTTGTCCTTGTAGAGCTGCGCGATTTCGGCGTCTGACAAGTCCAGGTACTCGCGCAGCACCGCTTCGTTGCTTTCGCCCAGGAGGTCGGCCTTGACGTCGGTGCGATCGGGCCAGGCGGAGAACTTCACCGGCATCCCGGGGACGTCGAACTCGCCAATCAGGCGATCCTTGACGCGGCGGGCGGTTTTGCGCTCGCGCAGGTGCGGATGATTGGCCGCCTCGTACAAGGTGAGCACCGGGGCGCACGGCACGCGCTCCTTTTCCAGCGCGGCCAGCGCCGCCTCGCGCGTGGGGAACCTGGCGAGCCAATCCTCCAGGATTTGCTTGAGAATCTCGTTGTTGTCGCGCCGCAGATGGGCGTTCTTAAAGCGCGGGTCGGTGCCCAACTCCGGCATCCCCAGCGCCTTGATGAATTGCGGCCACTGATGCGGCAGCACGGTGACATAGACGTACTGATCGTCGCGATAACGGAAAATCCCGGCCGGACCGCCGCCCGGATGCTGCGAGCCGTTGCGCTTGGGTACGGCCGCCGGTCCGCGCAGCGACACTTTGGGCAGGTACTCGTGATGCCAATGGAAGTAGGTGTCGGTGATCGACGCGTCCAGGTACTGGCCCTCGCCGGTGCGCTCGCGATGCAGCAGCGCGAACCCCACCGCCATCGCGGCGGCGACGCCGGTAGAGATGTCGCCCGCCGCCATCGTCAACTGCGACGGCGCGCGATCGGGCTCGCCGATCTGATCGGTGATGCCGGCGTAGGCCTGGCCGATATAGTCGTAGCCCGGCTTGTCGCGCAGCGGCCCGGTCTGTCCGCACACCGAAATCGAGCACATGATGATCTTCGGGTTGATCTGTTTGATCACGTCGTAGCCCAAACCAAGCCGGTTGATCACGCCGGGGGCGAAATTCTCCACCACCACGTCGAACTTCGGCAGCATCGCCTTGACCAGTTCCTGGGCGCGCGGATTCTTGAGGTCCATCGCCAGACTCTTCTTGCAGTGGTTATGCTGGAAGAACTGCGTGCTCTGCGAGGTCTTGGCATATCTGGGGTCGACCGGCTTGAAGCCGGCCGCGCGCGTGCGATCGCCCCACGGCGCCATTTCAAGTTTCACCACCTCGGCGCCCATCTCGCCCAGAATTCGGCAACAGGTCGGCCCGGCCACGAATTGCGTGATATCCAGCACCCGGTAACCGGTCAGCATCGGCAGCATCTTCGCCATCGGGTAATCCTCCAAACTCCAAAGTCGGGGGTAGCGAACGGACAAAGTCAGGACAAGGTGCAGTTACCGCGCTCCTGGCGGCCGCTCGCGTCAGTCACTTCTCTTTTCTCACTTCCAAGCCGCAAGCTGCAAACGGCGGTGGGCCGGATTTGTCCGCCTTGCAAGCTGCCGCGGCAGCACCGAAACCACAGCGTCAGGGTCAAGGTGCCAAGCCCGACCGAACATGGATACCATGCGGTCGGCGCCTCCATCACCATCGGCAGCAACGCCACCGCCAGCGCCGGCGGGACATGCACGCGAAAGACCTGCAACACCGCCATTCCCCACGCCATGCTCAGCGCGGCCGTCATCCAGGTCACACCCAGAAGATGATGCAAAGCAAGCCCGCCCGCCGCAGTTAGAAAGCATACGAGCGGCAACCGCAACGGATAGCCTGCCCAGGCGCATGATTCGAGATGGCCGAACATCTCAAATCCGATCACCGCCAGAGGCGGGAACAGGATGAAGCGCAAGCCCGTGAGCTTTACCATCGCGACCGCCGCGACCACAAAGGCGAAGTAGGCCGCCGCCCACAACAGCCCGGGCGGCGTTGCCGGAGCGCTGTGGACTACAGCATCACCCGGCTGCACCATCACTGCCCGCCACGGGACCGACGCCGCGGCCAGCAGCACAGTGCCGAACATTATCCCGGGGGGATAGCCCCAACTCCTGACGCCCAGCACCAGCGGCAACAGGCCGGCGGAAATCGCGGGCGCAATCGGCGAGCCCAGCGCCATGATCACAGCCATCGCGCCGCTCACGCTGAGCAGCACGGACAGGAAGCCGTAAGGGAGGACGCGCGTGATCGCGATGCCGAGCGCGCCGGTGATAACCGGGGTGGTGGCCAGATGGACCGGTGCATTGCTCCATCGTCCGCGCGGCCGCCCGAACACGTCGTAGGCCAGCGCTCCCAGTTCGGGAAACATGATGTAGGAGGCGCCGGTGGCGCCGGCCACGGCGGCGACCAGTGCTACGTAGATGGCTGCGAGCGCCGCTGCGGCCAGCAGCGCGCTGCCCGCAAGGCCCGCCAGCGGTTCCGCCTCCAGTTCGTACCACCCGGTGCCGTCGCCTTCCATGTGCGCAACGAATCTCCACGAGGCCCGGCGGCCAGTCAATCGGGCCAAAAAATTACCCGCGACCCAAATCTGTGGTAGGGTGCGTTCGATACCGCGGTCCGCGGTAGTCAGGCGCCAAGGCTTGCCGATCCGAAAGGGTATTGTGTGATGGCCGATGGATTTCTGTTCGACGTCAAGGTGTTGGAACTGGGCGATGAAAAGGGCGAGTTCTGCGGCAAACTGTTCGCCGGCGCGGGCGCTGAGGTAATCAAGGTCGAACCGCCGGGCGGCGGCCCCTCGCGCCTTAACGGTCCCTTCTACCAGGATCAGCCCGACCCCACCCGCAGCCTCTACTTCTGGCATTACAACGTCGGCAAACGCGGTGTGACGCTGGATATCCACGCGCCGCGGGCCAAAGCGATGCTGGAGAAGCTGATCGCACGCAGCGACGTGCTGATCGACAGCCTGCCGCTGGACACGCTGAGCCGCCTGGGCCTGGACTGGCCTGCGCTGCGAAAGCTCAACCCGCGCCTCATTTACCTGGTGATCACGCCCTTTGGGCGCAGCGGCCCATGGCGCGATTACAAGGCTACCGATCTGATCCATCTGGCGCTGGGCGGTCCGATGATGTGCTGCGGATACGACCCCAAACCCGACGGCACCTACGACACGCCGCCAATCGCGCCGCAGATGTGGCACGCCTACCACATCGCGTGCAACCAGGCCTTCATCGCGGCCGTCGGGGCGCTGATCGGGCGCGAAATGTCGGGCGCCGGCGAGATGATCGACCTGCCCATTCATCAGGCCGTCGCGGTCTCGACCGAAGTGGATGTGCCGATCTGGATTTACAGCCAAAAGCCGGTGCTGCGGCAGACCGGGCGGCACGCCGTGCAGCGCGTTACCCCGCAGGCGCAGTTCAAGACCGCCGATGGCCGCTATTCGATGCTGTTGCTGGGAATCACGCCGCGCGAAAGCGCCGCACTGATCGAGTTCCTGACCGAAAAGGGATTCGGAGCTGAGCTGAACGAAAAGTTTAAAGACCCTACAAGCCGTCGTGGCCCGGAATTCAACGCCTGCCTGACCGGCGCACTGACCCGATGCATGGGCGCTTACGGTGTCGAGGAGATCTGGCGCGAGGCCCAGCGCAAGCGTATCTCCTGGGCCGCGGTACGCCTGCCCGAGGAGAACCTTGGCGACGAGCATTGGCGGATGCGCCAGACCTTTGCCCGGGTCGAGCATCCCGAACTGGGCGCGAGCTTCAATTACGTCGGTGCGCCGACGCTGGCCGAGCAATGTCCGTGGCGCACGGGTCCGCGCGCGCCGCTGCCGGGCGAACACAACCAGGAAATCTATGGGGGCCAACTGGGGCTGGACGCGGAGCAGGTCGAGGACCTGCGCCGCCAGGGTGTCATCTAGAAAATCCGGGAGGCAAACCGCATGAGGCCGCTTGAGGGAGTACGCGTACTGGACCTGACCTGGGTGCTGGCCGGGGGCGGCGGACCGCGCCTGCTCGATGCGCTGGGCGCCGAAGCGATTCGCATCGAATGGCGCGAGCGGCTGGACAGTCTGCGTCTGGCCGGGCCTTTTGTCGGGCCTGAACCGGACCAGAGCCGGCCGCGCCGCCCCACCGATCCCCCCGCCAACGTCAATCGCTCGGGCATCTTCAACGACATCAACGCCGGCAAGCGCGCGATCAGCCTCAACATGACGCGCCCCGAAGGACGGGAGATCTTCAAGCGCCTGGTCGCCATCAGCGACGTGGTGGTCGATTCATTCACCTCCGAGACGATGCGCAACTGGGGCCTGGGCTACGAGGTGCTGAAGTCGATCAAGCCCGACATCATCTACCTGCAGCAGTCCGGCTGGGGCTACAAGGGGGTCTATTCCGGGTTTGGTTCCTATGGGCCGGTGGCGCAGGCGATCTCCGGACTCACCGAGCAGTCGGGGTTGCCCGAGCCCTACCCGCCCGCCGGATGGGGCTACTCGTACATGGATTGGAGCGGCGCTTATTACTGCGCGATCATGATGCTGCTGGCGGTGTATTACAAACGGCGCACCGGCAAGGGCCAGTATATCGACGGCTCGCAGCTGGAACCTTCAATCTACCTGACCGGCACGGCGGTGCTCGATTATTCGGCCAACGGGCGGCATTGGCAACGGCGCGGCAATCGCGCAATCGCCCGGCCGATGGCGCCCCATGGAGTGTATCGCTGCGCGGGGGAGGATCGATGGATCGCGATTGCAGTGACCAACGAAGAGGAATGGCGCGCGCTGGCGGCGCAGATGGGCACTCCGCAGTGGACGGCCGAGCCGCGCTTCGCCACGATGGCGGCGCGGGTCGCCAATCAGGACGAACTCGATCGCCTGCTCGGCGCCTGGACCGCCCAGCAGGAGCCCTTTGCGTTGCAAGAGCGCTTGCAGGCGGCGGGGGTGGCGGCCGGAGTTTGTCAGACTGCTGAGGATCGGGTCGAGCGCGACCCGCAATTGCGTCACCTGAATTGGCTGATTCCGCTGCCCCATCCGGAAATAGGCACCTGGCCGGTGAAGAATGTACCCTTCCATTTCGCCAATGCCGTCGTCGGCCAGGGCGGACCGCTGGAGCGTGCCGCGCCCTGCTACGGGCAGGACAACGACTATGTTTATGGTGAGCTGCTGCGGCTGTCGGCGCAGGAGCGCGAGCGGCTACGCCGACAGGGGATCATCTGATTTCGAGAAAACAACGGCGAAGTTCGAGGCAAAAAGCCCGCCTCGAACCTAAGCCGCCAACTCACCCCGCGCGCTGGGGCCGCCCCGCCGGGCGGCCCCAAGTGCCCGGGTTTGCGGTGCGCTTCGGCGGCTAGCCCTTGGCCGCGGGCACTCGGCAACGGCGCAGGAAAGCCTCGACGTCGCCCTGGCGGAAGCGCTTTACACGGCCAATCGAATAGCAGGGCAGTTCACCACGATGCACCATCCGGTAGATGGTCATCTCGGTGAGCTGGAGCAACCGCGCGAGTTGAGCAACCGTGTAGAATTCTGGATTGTGGACGTCTTTTGGGGCCTTTTTGGAAGTCTGTGCCACCGAAGTTAATTTTCGCAATGCCTGGACCTCCGCTGACGGCTGGAGCCGTTTTGGCGCCTTCAAATTATCATCCCGACCGTAACCGCCTGTGACAGCCCGGATCGGAATAATCGAGGCAAGTGAAAGCTCGGCGCAACCTATTCGTTCGCTCTGTAAATACAACAATAGATCAGCCCTGCAGAGCAATCAATCGTCTATGGAATCAAGGATGTGGCGGTATTTCGTCAAGTAAGCGTGTTATTACCGCCAGAGCGTCTGCCGCCGCCCAATAAACGCCGCCGCCATCTCAGGGCACCGGTCCCGGCAGCGGGCTGGGCGCCAGATTGACCCACTGCCTCGGAGCTACTTCCACCGTAAAGCTGCCCGGTTGCGGCCCGGGCCCGGCGAGCAAGCTGCGATCGACCAGATAGCGGCCCGGCGGAAGCGGAATGCGGAACTGCGCGAAGGTGCCCGAACAAACGCCGGTGGCAATCAACCGCCGCCCGGCGGCATCGAAGATTCGTACGCACGGATAGCTGCGCGGATGGGCCGGGGCGTTTCCCCACGCCGCCACCATCGCACCATAAATGCCGGAATCAGGCGGCCAATGGTTTTCGCCAACGGTGGCGGAAGACGACGCAGCGGGGTCCGCGCTCGGCGGCGCCCCCGGGTTGCGGCAGGCTGTGGTAAGACACACCAGCAGGCAAAGCAATGCGCAACAGGCAACGTTCGCAGCCGCGAGCAGGCTCCTTGTGCTTGTGCACCGATGCGGCAAGATGACGGTCTACGGCGGCACAATCGAGCGCCCCGATCAATCCCTCGAGAGGGCACAATCGCCGCCGGCCCCCGGGTATAACTAATGGTTACTTCTTCCTCCAAGCGGTCAGTTCATCGGGACGTTCACCGCCACGGCAGGACCAGCACCTCCGAACGCGCCATGACCGGATTAAGCCGCGCCAGGTAGACCGGCAATCCGGTCGAATCCGAAGCCACGTGCGTAGCCCCGTCGCACTGACACCAGACGCTGAAGGCATCATTGATGCGAGCGAACTTTTCCGGTCCCAGCGCCGATTGCCTGAGATTGCCGTCGGGAACCTTCAGCTCCAGCGTATGGCCGCTGATGGCGATCTCCGACAGCATCGGCACCCCGGCCGGGGAAGTGTCTTTTCCCACCCAGCGCTTGAAGGCGTGCTGGTTCATCAGATGCAGGCCCGGATAATCGCCGCTGAGCGCCGCCAGGGCACGATGGATATGGCGCTTGTTGGCCCGGGCCAGTCCCCGGTCGCGCCGCTCGATCGCCGCCCACAGACGGCGGTCAAGGCGCGCGATGGTCGGCGCGTCGTGAGGCGCGATGCGCTCGTAATCGCGCACCGCGGCGGCCGCGCCAGCGATGCTGTCCTCCTTCAGCGCACGCTCGAACTGGGCTTGATACTGAGCGCCGAGTTTGGCGTCGACGCCCGCCAAGCGCGCGCCGCTGACGCTGGCGGGTTCGCGCGCGGCCTCAGCGCAGGTCTGATGCTGACGAAGCAGGGAATAGGGGGGAGCGCCGGCCTGCACCTCAAGCGCGCACAGTTCGTCGCGCGCCTCGCGGCGCTCGCTGGGGCTGAGCGAAGGATCGCGCAGCGCGGCCTGCAGTTGCTGATGCGCCTGCGCATAATCGCCGGCAGCAATACTGGCGCGGGCCGAAGAAAGCATCGCATTGGTGCAGGCGCTGAGCAGGGGCGCCAGCGCACACCCGATCGCCGCCCGCAACAGCCATCGTAACACCGTCCAGCCGGCGCGCGGCGCGCGTCCACTCAACGTAACCATCATCAGGGGCTGCGGTGCATACACGCGGGTCCCGTTCATCGCCACATCGATAACCTCGCCGGCGGCCAAGCCGGCCCGCCCTCAACAGCAAGCCGTATGCCCGGAAAAAAGGCGGATTTTATTGAACAAAACCTCCGGTTCTGTATGAAAAAGATGCACGGTTCAAACCGTTCATCCGATCCTGCACGGGCGCTTGCGGCCACATTCGATGACGCGAAACAAGGGTTGTAACAGAGGGCTCATTACTTTTAAGCATCCTAGAAGATAATATTGAATGATAATCGCTAATTAATCCAAAACAATAAGAGTGCAGGCCAGCAGCGCGGACTGGCTTACATTTACGGCGGCGGTTGGCACATCCGAGGACGGCTTGGTAGGCGGGCAGCAAACGGCGGACTTACGCCTTGGCTGGCACGAGGCGAGGCGCCAGGAAGCAAAGCCTGTGCCGATACTTCGATGTCGTGCGGTCAAAAATCGAAACCCGGGTCGTCAAATTTCCGTGCCCGGTGTTTCCAAAGGGGGCAGCAGTGTTCCCTTTTGGGAACCACGACAAGGGCGGTCGCGGTACGCAGCGCGCAAATTCGTCAAGGTTCTAAGCCCTAACCTGTATCCTTCGGGGGCATTGTTCGCGCCCGCAACTACCAATTGAGGCAACCGGTAAGATGGCATAGGCGATGCTCTTGCTTCATCTGAAAATATTAGGAGAATTTTTTTGACTCTGGTTCACGGTAAAACTGGGCTAATGCCCCCAGCAGACGGATCAGGGCAAAGGGCTTTATGCTGACCTGGCTTCCGCAAAATGTCTCGACTTTCGGCGGCGACGTCGACCATCTGTTTCACATCATTTACTACATCACCGGGGTTTGGTTCGTAGCGGCCGAACTGTTCCTGTTCTACTGCCTGGTGCGCTTCCACAAGAGCCGCCAGGCCCAGCCCCTCTATGCGCGGGGCGAGAGTTCCTCGCAGGCGGCCTGGGTGCTGGTGCCGGTGCTGGTGGTGCTGATGCTCGACCTGGGCATCGACAAAATCGGCGGTGACGTCTGGCATCGCATCAAGTTGGAGCTGCCCCCAGCCGGCGACCAGGTCCACGTCACCGGCAAGCAGTTCAACTGGGAGTTTACCTACCCCGGCCCGGACGGCAAATTCGGCACCGCCGACGACCAGACCATCGAAAACGAACTGCACGTGCCGGTGGGCACGGTGGTGCGCTTCGAATTGAGCTCCAAGGACGTGATTCACAGCTTCTTTGTTCCGGCGCTGCGGCTCAAGCAGGACGCGATGCCGGGGCGCACGATCAAGGGCTGGTTTGAGGCGACGCAACCGGGGACCTACGAAATCGCCTGCGCCGAACTGTGCGGCTTTGGGCATTACGGCATGCATGGCGTGCTCACCGTGCATACGGCGGCCGACTATCAGCGCTGGGTGCAGAGCACGTGGGGAGCTGCCAAGGCGGCGGCCAAATAGGAGCGCGGAGAAGGACAGCTAAAGTGGCAACCGCAACACCGTCGGAAATCAGGGTCGGCGCGCATCATGAGCCGCACCTCGGCTTTTTGCGCAGCTATGTCTTCTCGGTCGATCACAAGGTCATCGCCAAGCAGTATCTGGGCTTGAGCCTGTTCATGGCGCTGCTGGGCGGGGCAGCGGCCTATCTGATCCGTTGGCAGCTCGCCTGGCCTGAGACCTACGTCCCCGGATGGGGCTACGTCGAACCCCAGCAATACAACGCTATTATCACCATGCACGGTACGATCATGATCTTTTTCGTGGCGATGCCGTTCGTGCTGGGTGCCTTCGGCAATTTCCTGATCCCGCTGATGGTGGGCGCGGACGACATGGCCTTTCCGCGCCTGAACATGATGTCGTTCTGGACCCTGTTTGTTGGCTCCGCGGTGCTGATTGCTTCCTTCTTCGTGCCCGCCGGTCCGGCCGCGGGCGGATGGACCGCCTATGCGCCGCTGTCCGCGCGGCCCATCTATACCGGTGTGACCTGGGGCCAGAACCTGTGGCTGATCGCGGTGGCGATCGAGTTTGCGTCCTTTTTGATGGGCGGCATCAACTTCCTGACCACCGCGCTCAACATGCGCGTGCCCGGGATGACGCTGTGGCGGCTGCCGATGCTGGTGTGGACGGAACTAATCGCCGCGGTGCTGTTCATGTTGTCGGTGGGACCGCTGATCGCGGGCGCCTTTATGCTGCTGCTCGACCGCATCGCGGGCACTTCCTTCTTCGTGCCTGACAAGGGCGGCGACCCGCTGTTGTGGCAGCATCTGTTCTGGTTCTTCGGCCATCCCGAGGTCTACGTGGTCGGCCTGCCCGGCTTCGGCATCATGATGGAAATCATCCCGGTCTTCTCGCGCAAGCCGCTGTACGGCTACAAGACCATCGTGTGGGGCATGATCGCCGCCGGGGTTCTGAGCTTTGTGGTTTGGGCGCATCACATGTTCGTCAGCGGCATAGACCCGCGCCTGGCGACCCCGTTCAGCATCACCACCATTCTGATCTCGGTGCCGTTTGCGATAATCGTGTTTTCGCTGCTGGTAACGCTGTGGGGCGGGAAGATCGAGCTGACCAGCGCGATGCTGTTTGCGGTGGGTGGCCTGGCCACCTTCATTATCGGCGGGGTGACGGGAATTTTTCTGGGCTCGGCCGGCCTCGACGTCTATCTGCACGGCACCTATTTCGTGGTCGCCCACTTCCATTACACGCTGATGCCGTTGGCGATCTTCGGCGGCTTTGCCGGGTTGTACTTCTGGTTCCCCAAGATGTTCGGCCGCATGATGAATGAGACGCTGGGCAGGATTCACTTCCTGGCCACCTTCATCTGCTTCAACTGCGTCTTTATTCCCCTGTTTCTGGCCGGCGTGGCGGGCAATCCGCGGCGCATCTACGAGATGTCTTCCTATGATTTTCTGAAGCCCGCGCAGCCGCTGCACGTCATCGCGACGATCGCGACGCTGGGGCTATTGGCCGGGCAGATCCCCTTTATCATCAACTTCTTCATGAGCCTGGTTCGCGGCCGCAAGGCAGAGCGCAACCCGTGGCATGCCAACACTCTGGAATGGTGCACGGACTCGCCGCCGCCGCACGGCAATTTCAGCCAGCCGATGGTCGTGTATCGCGATCCGTACGAGTACGGCAATCCCGACGCGCCCAAGGATTGGATGGCACAGAACGAACCGCCCGCCGCACCCGCACCGCTCGGCGGCGGCCAGATCAGACGCACAGGGACACGCTAATGGGCGCAAGCGCACACGCACCTACCGCCGTTGCGGCGGTCAATGACGACGCCTTCAAGGACATCGCCCGCGGCCGCATCGCGGTGTGGTGGTTTCTGGCCTCCGAGATCATGGTCTTCGGCGGCTTCATCACCTGCTACGTGCTGTTCCGCTACGCGCACGGCGGATGGGAAGACGCGGCGCGCCACGTCAACTGGAAGCTGGGCGCGGTTAACACGGTAGTGCTGCTGACCAGCAGCTTGACCATGATTCTGGCCCATCACGCGGTCAAAGTCGGAGACAAGCAGGGGGTCAAAACCTTTCTGGGCCTGACCATCGCGCTGGGGCTGACCTTCCTGGTCATCAAGGGCTTTGAATATCACGCCGAATTCGCCGAGGGCTTCACCCCGCTGTCGGGCCTGTTCTGGTCGTTTTACTTCCTGATGACCGGGCTGCACGGGCTGCACCTGCTGGTGGGCATCATCATCAACCTCTCGCTCCTGGTTATGGCGCTGCGCGGCACCATCTGGGCCTGCGGCGACCGGGTCGAGCTCGGTGGGCTTTACTGGCACTTCGTCGACGTGGTGTGGATCTTTCTTTTTCCGCTGCTCTACCTGACCTGAAGGTTGGAACTATGGAAACCCTGCTGGAAAGCGCGGCAACCCGCGCACATTACATCGCCATCTGGCGATGGCTGGTGGTGCTGGCGATCGCGGCCCTGGGGGTCAGCCTGCTGCCGATCTCCAAGATCGCCGCGCTGGTGCTGATTTTCGGCATCGCGGTGGTCAAGGCCGCGATGGTGATGCGTGACTACATGCATCTGAAGGCCGAAACCCTGATCATCCATGCCATCGCGCTCATCCCCATCCTGCTGTTCATCGGCCTGGCGCTTACCCTGATTCCCGACATCGCACTGCGCCACTAATCAGTCAGCGTATGCGTCCGGTCAGCCGAATCTCCGCTGCGATGGCGGCATGGACGGTCAGCTTGGCGGCCGCACCGGGATGGGCCTGTCCGGCGTGCTTTGCCGCCTCAGGCAGCGGGACGCGGCTGGGCTACTATTTGAGCACCGCCGTGCTAAGCCTGACTCCGCTGCTGATAATGGGGCTGGGGGTTGGCTATGTCGCCTTCAAACGCAGCCGGATGCAGCGCGAACCGCGCCAGATGGCAGAGCCGCGCTGAAGGGGCGTCGCGTCCGAGTTTGACCAAGAGCGGCGCTTTTCGCCGCGCTTTAGCAGAAATCCGGCTCGATTTTTGCTTAATTCTTGGCGATTTGGGTGCGGTCCGGCCTAGATGGCCGGTCTTCTAGCGCGAAGTGAGGCTGTGAAAACCCGGACATGAAGCAGGCAGCCAATCTGGAACGGGCCGGCTACGGTCCGCCGACTTACTTTCACCTGTTATGGGAGTACGAACTTGACCGCCTCGCCCCGGTTCTGGACGCGGTAATCCGGCGCCGGGCCGAGGTGCTCGATCATTGGCATCAACTTTACGTACTGCACTTCGGCGACCGGCGCTCGCTGTCGGAGCGGGAGTTCATGGAAATCTTCTCGGCCGACCTGGGCGCGACCATTGGCGACCTGCGCGCCAAGGACATTGACAAGTTCACGGTCGACGTGCGCCGCATCGGCGAGACGCTGGCCGAGCGGCGCGTTCCTTTTTCCGAAATCATCGTCTCGATGCATCTGTTCGAGGAAAGCGCCACCAGCGTGTTTCCGGCGCTGCCGCCCGCTACCGGGCAGACCTACCTGGCCTTCGACAAGCTCAGCCACTGCCGGATGATCCTGCTGGCCGACGCGTACTTCCGCTCCACGCAGGCGATCGCCAACGCGCGCATCCGCGATCTGGAACAGGAAGCCGCCCGGCTGCCGGGCTCCGAGCGCACGCGCTTTCACGGCCTGGTGGGCGCCAATGCGGCGATGCGCGCGCTTTACGAACGCATCGAAGCGGCCGCCGCGACGCGCGGCACGATCTTGATCGTCGGCGAAAGCGGCACCGGCAAGGAGCTGGTGGCGCGGGCGATTCACGAATGCTCGGCGGCCTCGCACGCACCGTTCGTGGCGCTCAATTGCGCGGCGATTCCGCGCGATCTGATTGAAAGCGAATTGTTCGGCTACAAGCGCGGCGCGTTCAGCGGCGCCATCGCGGAGCATCTGGGCCTGTTCCGCTCCGCCGAGGGCGGCACCATCTTCCTGGATGAAATCACCGAGATGAGTCCGCTTACGCAGACCAAGCTGCTGCGCGCCTTGCAGGAGCGCAGCGTGCGCCCAGTGGGTTCCAGCGTCGAAGTGCCGGTCGACGTCAAGCTTATCGCCAGCACCAATCGCGAGCCCGAGGAAGCGGTGCGCAGCGGCCAGTTGCGCCAGGACCTGTACTACCGCCTACAAGCCAACATCATTCATCTGCCGCCGCTGCGCGAGCGACGCGACGACATCCCGCTGCTGGTCGAGCATTTCATCAACCTGTTCAACGAGCAGCTCAAGCGCCCCAAGCCGATCAGCGGAATTGCGGACGACGCGCTGGCCGCGATGCGCCGCTACGACTGGCCGGGCAATGTGCGCGAGCTGTCCAACGCCATCGAAGGAGCGTTTACTTTTTCGCGCAATTCCATCATCAGGCTGACCGACCTGCCCCCGGCCATTTCGGGTGAGGCGGCGGCAGCCACGATTACTCCCCCCGCTGCCGGCCTTGGCGCCGAAGCGGCCAAGGCGCCGATCCCCACTTTTGCCGATGTCGAGCGCGATTTGGTGGCGCGCGCGCTGGCCAGCGCCGAAGGCAACAAGGTCAAGGCGGCCAAGCTGCTGCGCATCTCGCGCAAGAAACTTTACGCGACGATTGACAAGTACGGGCTGGGCTGAAGAACCCGTTCGCGCGCCACGCTGCGCACGCATCGGGCGCGGGCTTGTGCGCCTGCTTCTTCGCCCCCGCATCGGCCGAACCCACGCTTGACATTGCGGGGCTTTGGGATGAACCTTCCCGGTTATGAAAAAGCAGACGCGCAAACCCACCAAGGCCATCAAGAAGGTTTCCAAAAAGCTGGCCAAACAGGTTGCCAGGGCGGGCAGCGAATTGGAGCGGCGCATCCGCGTGCTCGAAGATATCGAGGCCATCAGCAAGCTCAAGGCGCGCTACTGCAATTATGTCGACGGCGGATGGGACCGCCCGACCCACGATTACGACGGCGTGGCGTCAATTTTCACTGAGGACGGCGTGTGGGAGGCCATCCCCACCATCCGCGCCGAGACCCGCGAAGGCATCCGCGAGTATTTCCGCAAGGCGCAGGACATCCCGCTGGCCTTCCATCGCATCACCAATCCGATCATCGAGGTTGACGGCGACCGCGCGACCGGCAATTGGCACGTACTGGTCGCACTGACCCATCCCAACGGCAAAGCGGTCTGGATCGGCGGCATTTACAATGATGAATTCGTGCGCACCCCTGAGGGCTGGAAGTTCAAAAAACTCAGCTTCACCTTCGCCTTCAACGTGCCGTATGAAAAAGGATGGGGCCCCGGCGAATACTACCTCAAAAAGGCCGCCGAGCAGGGGCCGGCGGCGGGCGACGGCTCGGGGCCGTCGGCCGAGAGCCAGGCGCAATAGGAGGTCGACGCGTGGCTGAGCAGGCATTGGGTCCGGTTGCGAGCAAGCTGCTGTTGGAAAACGACCAGGTCAAAATCTGGCAAGCCGACGTAGGTCCGGGCGAGGATTTCCCGCTGCATCATCACGCCTACGATTACGTGCTTTTCACCACCGGCGACCCGGCGGTGCTGGAGTTGCGCGACTACGGCCGTCCACCCTCCACCGTGGTGGTTCCGCCCCACGCTGCGATCTTCATCCCCGCGGGGGGCACCGAGAGTTACAGCAATGTGGGAAAAACGCGCTTCACCGAGGTGCTGATCGAAGTCAAACGTCCGCGCCGGCCCGATCAGGAGCGGGTCGATTTTGCCACCTCCAACGCGCTGGCGGGACGCGACCCGCTGCCCGGCGTGGTTCATCTGCTGGAGAACTCGCGGGTGCGGATCATCGAAACCCTGCTCGCGCCGGGCCAGAGCACCGGGATGGGGCGTCAGGCCGATGATGCTGCGGTGTTCGTGCTCAGCGGCAGCAAAGTCAAGGTGGTGGAGCAGGACGATCAGGGCAGCCGCTCCTTCGAGGATGACCGCGCCGACCACGCCGCCCTCTGGCAGCGCGGCGGCGTCAGCCGCGAAGTGATCAACGTCGGCGCTGCTCCCTACCGGGAGTTAAGCGTTCAGGTCAAGTAAGACGCCGGTGGGCCGACGCCGCCCGCGCGGCGATGGCGGCAGGGCCTGTCTTGGCGCTAAATAAATCACCAATCCCGAGGACTGAGGAGGCAACCCAAATGCTGAAACTGTACGGCACGTCCAAGTCGCGCTCGGCGCGCTGCCTGTGGGCGCTGGAAGAATTGGGAGTCAAATACGAGCATATCCCGGTCGAGGTCGCGCAGGCCAAGTCGCCCGAAAATCTAAAGCGCAATCCCAACGGCCATATCCCGGTGCTCGAAGAGGACGGACTGACGCTGTGGGAGTCGATGGCGATCAACCTCCATCTGGCCGAAAAATACGGCCAGGCTCCGCTATGGCCCTCCGCCGTGGATCAGCGTGCCAAGGTCTATCAATGGAGCTTCTGGGGGATGACGGAGGTCGAGCCGCGGCTGATGACGGTGCTCATCAACCGGCTCTTTCTGCCGCCCGATCAGCGCGACGAGAAAGCTGCCACCCAGGCGTTGGAGGCGCTCAAAGCGCCGCTTAAGGTGCTCGACGACACGGTCAAGACGCAGCCCTACCTGCTGGGCAGCGATTTCACCATCGCCGACCTCAACGTGTCCAGCGTGTTGAGCTTCGCGATGATTGCCAAGGTGGACTTCGCCGCCGTTCCTGCCGCCAAGGGATGGCTGGATCGGTGCCTGGGCCGCGAAGCCAACGCACGAGCGCGCGCGCTTAAGTGAAGCCAGGCCAGAGGGAGTGAGAGCGCAGCGCTCTCACTCCCCCGCTATTCATGCGCTCGATTCTTCCTGCTTTTTCTAGAACAGCACCTGCAGGATAGCCCGCAGCCGGCCCTGGGTTTCGACGCGGTCGAACATGCCGTCGGTGGCGGCCTTCTTGAGCGATTGCGCCTGCATCTTGGCCTCGGTCAGCGCGTCGTCGTCGTCGAGCAGGGCGATGGCCGCGGCGGGACTGATGCTTTGCTTCAGTTCGTAAGTCTTTTCCACCGACTCCAGCGCCCAGTCGATCTGGCGCGACAATCGTGCCACCCGGCGCTGCAAGGGCTCGCCCTTGATGCAGATGCGCTTGAGCGCCTCCAGGCTGGTGCTGATTGCAATCACGCTCTCGGCGACCTCTTCGGAATAGCGGTCGTCGCCGGTGGACAGGAACGCGCGCTGATTGATGTTAAGCCGGTCGAGGTTATCGACGATCGAATCGACGTTCTCCACCACGATCAACCCGCCGGTTACGGAATTGGTCACCTTGGACAGAGCACGATTGAGAACGAAGCGGAAGCCGATGGTCAGGCAGATGACCGCCGCAGCCAGGCCGCACATCATCCTGACGATTTTGGAGTCTTCTGCTGAAGAAAGATCCATACACAAACCCTTCACGAGCCGCCCGCTTCAGCAGCGGCTGTATTCCAGAATTAACCGTTGGCGCCGCTCAATCAACGCACCAACACGACTGCTGCCGTACCCCTTCAGCAGCAAGCGTTCCATCGCCTCAGCCCAGCAAACGCGATTTCCATGCCATGGCCGCGTCGGCGCGGATTAGCGTGCTTTGGATGGCGCTGCGGACCCGCCCCTGCTAGTTTCGCCCATGAGGCTAATCCGCTCACCCCGTCACCCGTTAAAGGGAGGAACAGGCATGGCAAGCGAATCGGCAACTGGTCTTGGGCGCGTGCTTGAAGGTAAGGTGGCGATTATCACCGGCGCAGGACGCGGCATCGGTGCAGTCAGTGCGGAGATCTTCTCCCGCGCGGGAGCGCGCCTGACGTTGGCCGCGCGCACTACAGCGGAGGTGGAGAAGGTTGCCGCCGCCATCAATGACAGGGGCGGCGAGGCAATTGCCGTCACCACCGATATCGCCGACCCGCAAAGTGTCGAGGCGATGGTGCGCGCGACGCTCAGCCGCTACGGTACGGTCGACATTCTCATCAACAACGCCGCCATCCCGGGCAAGGACGCCTATATCGAAGACGCGCCGCTCGAGCAGTGGCAGCAGGCGATCCGTGTCGACCTCTTCGGCACCTTCAACTGTTGTCATAGCGTGGTACCGGTCCTCAAGCAAAAGCGCAGCGGGCGCATCATCATCCTGTCGTCGACCGCGATCCACAATCCGATCGTGCGCAAGACCCATTACGTGGCAGCCAAGACCGGTTTGGTGGGGCTGTGCCGGACGCTGGCACTGGAACTGGCGCCCTACAATATCACCGTCAACACGGTCACACCCGGTGCGGTTGAGGGAGAGTTGCTGGTCAACTACATGAAGCGGCTGGCGGGCGAGCAGGGCAAGCCATATGAGGAGTTCCGCAAGCAATTCGAAGCGCCGATCCCGATGAAGCGCTTCGTGCAGCCCGAGGACATCGCCTGGATGGAGGTCTTTTTGAGTTCGGATTTGGCCGGCAACATCACCGGAGTCGAGATTCCGGTTGACGGCGGCGGCTCGATCTGAGGCCTGGGCCTGATACTTTTCAGTTCTGACCGGCGAAGCGGGCGCGCAGCGCGGCGCGAATTGTCTCGATGCTGGCCCCCTGCTCGAACAGCTTTTTTGCTTCCAGCGCTTCGCCGGTGCAGATCGCACATGACGCGCCATGATGGTCGCGATAGCAATCGAGCAGGTTTTTGTGTCCGTTGGTGCGATCGCAACCGCAGTAACAATGGAGCTGGGCGAGCAGGTCGGGATTGTCCTGCGCGACCTGGTAGGCCTGCCGCACCTGCCCGGTAAATTGCTTGGGATCCAGCGTCCGGCGCAGGTTCGCGACGGCTTGGGCTTCGCCCGCCCGATGGCTTGTGCAGCAGGCCGGAGCAGTGGCGGAATTAGCCGTCTCTCCGGCGAAGGCTGGCAGGGCAGCGATTACAACCGCAGTTGCGAGGGAAATCAGCAGTGTTGGTTTCCAAATCATTAAATAGACCCGCTACCTCAGTTAATTTGTGCAGCATCCAACTGCGCATCCGACGTACTCAAAACATTATACGTCATGAAACGATGGCGCGAGACGCTACTGTATCTTTTTGATACAGACATACGGTAAGAAACCGCTCGGATGGTCTGCGAGGTCGCTGAAACCAGCGATCTGAACAATGGAGAATGCTTCTCGTGGATTGCGCCGCTTGAGTTGCATTGGGAAGTTTCGGGATGATATTTCTGGCACTTACAGGCTAACCTTAACCACCTGGACGGGGGGATTATGCGGTACTTGATCCTGAGCATCCTGATCTTATGTGCGGTGTTTGGCAACCGGGCGGCGGATGCGGCTGACGGCGTTGAGCTTCAGCAAATCAAACGCGAAATCCAGAGAATCAAGGACGAGGAGCGGCGCGAGCGCGAACGCTCGGAGCGGCTGATCGAGGAGCTGGAGAAAAAGGTCGACCAGCTCGAAAGTCAGAATCGCCAACTCCAGCAGTCCAGCGCAAAGCTGGAAACACAGACCACCGAGCAATTCCATCAGCTTCAGGAGCAGATGAGCACTACTCCTTCGCCGGGGCAGTTCGCGCGCTCGTTCGCGGACTACCTGGGCACCCATCAGTTCACGCTGGCCGGGGCGGTAGCCGGCGATTTCATTTATGATCGGCAGACCGCGACCAACACCTTTGCGCTCGATTTCGAACCGATCCTGCTCTATCGCGTCACCGATTGGCTGCTGTTCGAAGGTACCATCGAGGCCAATCTTCCCGCTGGCGGCGCAGCCGAGTTCTCGCTGCCGGTCGCGACCGCCCAGATCTTTTTGAACGACTACCTGGAGATACAGGCGGGCATCTTCGATCAGCCCTTTGGCGATTGGTATGAGGAGCAAAGTCCGTTCTGGGTCAATCGCTTCGTCACTGCGCCCTTGCCCTACGGCGTCGAAGCGCTGGTCCCGCCTACCGATTTGGGCGTTCAGTTGCGTGGCGGTGCGCAATGGGGCGACCTCGGGCAGGATGTCGACTACACGGCGTGGTTCAGCAACGGACCCAGTTTCGCTTCGGAAGGGCCGGTGCCGGTCGCGGGTCAGGCGATCAACGGCGTCAACACGATTAAGATCAACACCAACGGTCTGGGCTATGGGGCGCGGGTGCGTTTCTATCCCTTCCCGCTGGATTCCGAACTGGGCCGCCTGGAGGTCGGGGCGTCGACGCTCAACGGCAAGTGGCAGAACGGCAATTGGTATAATTCCTGGGGCATCGACTTCAACTATCTGCGTGGCGCGCTGCAGGCACGCGGCGAGTATCTGGAGATGTATCGCCAGATGCCCAACAGCAATGCCGACAACCGTCAGGGATGGTTCGTGCAGATCGGCTATTTTCTCAACCAGGTGCCGCTTTCCGGCGCACCCGAAGTGGTGCAGAACTTTATCCATCGCCTGGAGCCGCTGGTTCGCTATTCCGGACTCAACCAGCGCGCGATCGTATCCGACGAAATCGAGACCGTGCCGGAAACCGGGTTCAGCGGTTCGCCCTCGATCTGGGTGCCCCATCCGCGCGAGGTGGCGCTGGGCCTGGATTACTGGATGGCGCCGTCGATCGTGTGGCAGAACGAAGTCGACCTGGAATTGCCCGAAGCGGGCGGTTCAATCGCCACGTTCGCCGGTAACCCTGTGCCGACCATTACCGCGCGCGGCGCAACTCCCAACGACGTCGCCTTCCTGAGCCAACTGGCGATCGGATTCTGAGCGGGGAGGCGCGCACCAATGAGACGAATGCTGATGGCATTGGCGCTGGCCACGCTTACCCTGGCAGCGATAGGCCATCCGTGCCGGTCCGAAGAGAGCACTACGGCCGAGCAGCGTCGGCTGTTTCGCGAGGGCGCCAGGCTGTGGCCCGTTTATTGCGCGCAATGCCATAACGCGCGCCCCGGTTCGGAGTTCGCACCGTACCAGTGGAACGCTATCATGATGCATATGCGGACACAGGCCAATCTGCCGGCCAAAGACGCGCGGGCAGTGCTGGAATATCTCAAGGCCAGCCGCTGAGCCGCCGCGTGCGCTTGAGGTGACTGGAACCTGGCGAACCCGAAAGAGAGGAAACAAGCTGTGAAGATTTTTGGGCTGGCGTTGCCGGTACTGATTCTGTTTGCCGCAGGCAGCGTTGCACGCGCCGCGGGCCCTGACCTGGCCGAAGCCAAGGACAACTATATGACGTTTTGCGTCAAGTGCCACGGCGCGACCGGACAGGGCAACGGCCCGGCGGCCGCGACCCTGCATACCAAGCCGCGCAACTATACCGATTGTGCGCTGATGGCGAAGATCCCCGACGACACCCTGTTCAAGGCCATCAAGGACGGCGGAGCGTCGGTCGGTCTGAGTCCTGAAATGCCGTCGTGGTCCAAGGGCTTTGACGACGACGAGATCCGCGGCCTGGTCGCCTACGTGCGCACCTTCTGCAAAAAGTAGAGCGAGGCGGCGTGGCATCGGGTGCAAAGGTCGACGCTCAAGCACGCGACCTGTGGTGGTTTCGCCGCAACGTCCCTTGTCTTGAAGCCTGTCCGGTCAAGACCGACGCCGGCCGCTACGTGCAACTGATCGCCGAGGGGCGCTTTGCCGAAGCCTATCGCGTCGCGCGCTCGCCCAATCCAATCGCTTCGATTTGCGGTCATGCCTGCGGTGCGCCCTGCGAAGACGCCTGCCGGCGCGGCAAGCTCGACGCTCCGGTTACGATCCGCGCCCTCAAGCGTTTCGTCAACGAGCAGTTCGGTCCCGAGTCGCTGTCCCACACCACGCTCAGCGCGGTGCTGGCCGGCGATATGGGCGGCGGCAGCACCACGCCCGGACACGGCGAATTTCTCCACGGCGCTCGGCGCGATCAGGCCGTCGCCGTCATCGGTGCCGGACCGGCGGGATTGGCCTGCGCGCACGACCTGGGATTGCTGGGCTACAAGGTGACGGTCTTCGAAGCGCAGCCGCATCCCGGCGGCATGCTCCGATACGGCATTCCCACCTATCGTCTGCCGCGCGAGGTGATCGACAAGCAGGTCGAGGAAATCGAAGCGCTGGGCGTGGAATTCCGTTATCAGACGCCGCTGCGCCCGGGTTTCGGCATCGAAGAGATATTGCGCCTGGGCCACCAGGCCGTGTTCATCGCGGTGGGAGCTTCGCGCGGGCGTCAGCTGCAACTGGAAGGCGGCGATGCCGACGGCGTGATCAACGCGATCGACTACCTGTTCAACATCAACCGCGGCTACCGCCTGGGAATCGGGCGGCGGGTGGTGGTGGTCGGCGGCGGCCTGGTCGCGATCGATGCGGCGCGCACCGCGATGCGTGCGATGCTGCCCGGACTGGCGGCAATCCCGCCCGACGAGGAAGCCGCCGTGGAGGCCGGCACGATGCGCGTGGCGCTGGACGCCGCGCGCGAGGCGGCGCGCCGCGGCGCCCTGGAAGTGGTGGTGGTCAGCCTTGAATCCGAGCGCGAGATGCCCGCGATGCGCTCGGCGCAAGGGCGCGAAGAGTTGGAGGCCGCGCGCGAAGAGGGCGTCAGCCTGATGCCCGGATGGGGTCCGCGCCGGGTGCGGGTCGAAAACGGCCGCGTCAGCGGGCTTGAGCTGGTGCGATGCGTGCGCACTTATGACGAAGCGGGCCGCTTCCGCCCCCAGTTCGACGACAACCAGCGCAAAACCGTGGAAGCCGAAACCATCATCCTCGCCGTCGGACAAGCGCCCGACCTGTCGTTTCTAACGCCGGCCGATGGCCTGGAGGTCACGCCAGCGGGTACGTTGCGCATCGATCCGTTGACGCTTGCCACTTCAAGGCCGGGCGTCTTCGCGGGCGGCGATGCTGCCTTTCCTCCGGGGCTGCTCATTACCGCCGCCGGGCAGGGCAAGCTCGCGGCGCGATCGATTCATGCCTACCTGCGCGGCAAGCCCTTGGGCGAGCCGCGCATGCACGTGCAAGTCGAGGAGCTCCCCACCGACACGTACACGATGGCACCGCGGTACGAGCAGATTGCGCGCGACATCCCGGTGGTGCCGCTGGATCGCCGCAGCGGTATCACCGAAATCGAATTGCGCTATCCCGAGGCGGAGGCTCGCGCGCAGGGCCAGCGATGCCTGTACTGTCACATTCATCCGATCTATGACGGCACCAAGTGCATCCTGTGCAATCGATGCGTCGACATCTGCCCCGAGCACTGTCTGCATTTCGTGCTGGAGGGCGACTTGAACGACGCGGCGGTGCTTGAAGGCAGGAGCGCGGCGGGACAAACCTCCAGTGTCTTTCTTTATGACGAGGAGATCTGCATCCGCTGCGGGCTGTGCGCGATTCGATGCCCGACTGCGGCGATTACGATGGAACGCTTTCGCTTTGAGGAGCGGCAGGAGTGATGGAGACCGACCGGCGCACGATTCTGCGATGGCTGGGCAAGGGGTCGGTGTTCGCCGCATTCATCGCGCAGATAGGCGCCGCGGCGCGCGCGTTTTTTCCCAACGTGCTCTACGAACCGCCCAGCACGTTCAAGCTGGAGCGACCCGAGGACTATCCGCAGGGCTATAGCTTCAATTCCGAGCATCGGCTGTTCGTGGTGCGCGCGGCGAACAAATTTCACGTCATTTCCGCGATCTGCACTCATCTGGGATGCACCGTTCAATGGCGTGGCACGGAATTCGATTGCCCCTGCCACGGCAGCCGCTTTGACGCCAACGGCAATGTGATCGCCGGACCTGCGCCGCGTCCGCTGCCTTGGTTTGAGGTGTCATTGTCGCCCGACGGCCTGCTGGAAGTCGATAGCGCCGAAACCGTGCCGCAAGGTTCCGCCTTTACCACACCGACGGAGAAGGCGTGAGGCGTGGCTACAAGCGTGCAGCGATGGTGGCACAAGCTGGTGTGGCCGTGGTCGCCCTTAAGCGAGCGCGAAGCCTCCGAAGCCATCGTGCGCAATCTGTGGCTGCATTGGTTTCCGGCCAAGGTGTCGGGCCGCAGCATGTCATGGAGCTACAGCTTGTGGTTGGGCACTGTCGCGGCCTCCCTGTTCGTCATCCTGACCGTCACCGGCGTGATGCTGATGTTCTTTTACGTGCCCTCCACCGAGCGCGCCTACGGCAGTATCAAGGACCTTCAGTACGCGGTCAGCTTCGGGCGCATTTTGCGCAATCAGCATCGATGGGCGGCCGAAGGCATGGTGGCGTTGGTGTTTATCCACATGGCGCGGGTGTTCTTCACCGGCGCCTATCGCGGCGCACGCGTGCTGAACTGGCTGGTTGGCGTCGCTCTGCTGCTGCTCACCCTGATGTTGTCCTTCACCGGCTATCTGCTGCCCTGGGATCAACTCGCCTACTGGGCGATCACGGTCGGAACCAATATCGCCAGCGAAGCGCCGGTTCTGGGCCCCACCTTCAAATATCTGTTGCTCGGCGGCCACTTCGTGGGCCAACAGACGCTGCTGCGCTTCTACGTCCTGCACGTCTTCTTTCTGCCCGCGGTGGTCTGGATCCTGTTCGCCTATCATATGTGGCGCGTGCGCAAGGACGGCGGGCTGGCCGCGATCGAGCCGCTACGCGCGATGCGCCGCGCCGAGCCCAAGGAGATGCCGCGCTCCAAGAGCTACTCGCTGTTCGGGCTGACGCCCGGCACGTCGGTGGCGGTTATGAGTTCGATGGGGCTGGAGGAGCGCGATCAGGTGGCGTCCTCGCCCAACCTGACGCGGCGGATGATCCTGGTCTTCCTGGTCGTGTTCAACATCACCCTGCTGCTGTCGCTGCTGGTAAACGCTCCCCTGGAAGGTCCGGCCAATCCTTCGGTCACGCCCAATCCGGCCAAGGCGCCATGGTATTTTGTGTGGCTGCAGGAACTGGTTGCTTCGACCACCGTGCACTTGGGCAAGGTCACTATCAGCGGCGGCCTGGTCGGCGGGATCCTGGTTCCGGGCGTGCTGCTCGCAGCTTTGATCCTGTGGCCGTTTTTCGATCGTTCTACGGTCAGCGCCGAGGGCGTATGGTTTGCGCGTGAGCGTACGCGCCAGAACGTGGTATTCGCGGTCATAACCGTCGCCATCATCATCCTCATCATAGTCGGCATGTACCTGCGCGGCCCCTATTGGCGTCTGTATTGGCCATGGAGTCCGCGTCCAGTGCTGCCCCGGGTGCTGTGAGGGTGGTACACGATGCCCGGCCGCCCGGAGCAATCTTTCGAACGCGAGGACTTCGCCTGGCTGGTCGTGATGTCGCTGGTGTTTTTCGCGCTGGTGGCGATTGCGCTATGGCGCGAGTATGCGACGCCGTGGCGTCCCTGGCAGCGCCAGTTCAAGCTGACGCTGGCGCATGCCGGGCGCTTCGATGACGCGCGCAAGTTTCATCTTGGAATTCGCCAGATCTGGAATCCTGAGTTAGGCCTGGTCGATCGCTGCGTGTCGTGCCATCTGGGCTTTGAATGGGGCGGCATTCTGCCGGCCACCCTGCCGCAGCCGCTGACTCCCCATCCGGCGCCCGCCTTCATGGCACACCATCCCTTCGAACGCTTTGGCTGCACCACCTGTCACGCAGGTCAGGGATGGGCCACAACGGCGTACGGGGCGCACGAAGGCGGAGAGGGATGGGAGGAGCCGATGCTGTCGAAGCAGCTTGCCGAAAGCTGCGGCCTCAGCGAGGGCGAGCTGATCCAGATGCGCTGCAACTACTGTCATCGCCGCGACGTATCGACCGACGGCATGGACTCCATCAACTTGGCTAAAAAACTAATCAAAAAGAAGAAGTGCCTCATCTGCCATACCATCGAAGGACAGGGCGGACACACGGCGCCTGACCTGACCTACGAGGGCGATAAGAATCCCGAGCTGTTTGACTTCTCGCACGTCACCGGACCTAAGACGGTATTCAACTGGCATGTCGAGCACTTCATCTCGGCCGGCAAGATAGCGCCCGGCACCGCGATGCCAGACTTCAACCTGCCGCCCGAGCAAGCACGTGCATTGGCGCTGCTGATGTTGAGCTGGCGGCGTATCAATTATCCGCCGCAATACATCCCGCAGCCCGCGGCCCAGTCCGCTCCCTCGCCGGCGCCGACCGCTTCCGCCCCGCAGACCGCGTCCCCCGCACACTAAGCGAGAGCGCATGGTTTCGGCGGTTCAAACCATATCTGGTCAGCTCAGGTCCGCCCGGCTCTTACCTACGCCGACTCGTCGAGGCTCACCGTTGATGGTGGCGCTAGCGACAAACGCTCGCGCTTCGTCGACAGGCAGTGCGGAAACCCGGTACAACGGGTAATCATTGGTGCGCGTGACGGATACCGGCCGTCATGCAAGACTGTGCGTCAATGGCACAATTCAAAATGGCCTGATTTACCGAGGACGGGTGAAACAGTACGACGAGATTATCGTGGGTGCGGGTTCGGCAGGCGCGGTGGTCGCCGCGCGGCTGAGCCAGGCACCCGAGCGCCAGGTGTTGCTGCTGGAGGCGGGGCCGGACTATCCCAGCGTCGAAGAGCTGCCCGGAGATTTGCGCGACCCGTGGATTTCGCTGGTCGCGCATGATTGGGGATTTGCGGCCACGGCTACGCCCGGACGCCAGTTTCCCTATCCGCGCGGCAAGGTCACCGGCGGCTCATCGGCGGTCAACAATGCCGCCGCGACGCGCGGCCTGCCGCCGGACTTCGCGCGATGGGTTGAGCTGGGCAACACCGAATGGAGCTTCGAGCAGGTTTTACCCTGGTATCGCAAGCTCGAGCACGACGCCGACCGCGACGGCGATTTCCACGGCAAAGGCGGCCCGATCTGGATCGAGCGGCCGCACCGTGTGCAGCCGCTGAGCCGCGCCTTCATCGACGCGGCCGTTGCGATCGGATGTGCCGAGGTCGATGACCTCAACGCCCCCACGGCGATTGGCGCGGGCGCGGTGCCGCACAATGTTCGCGACGGCATCCGGCAGTCGACGGCGCTGGCTTACCTGCTTGCGGCGCGCTCGCGTCCCAACCTCACAGTGCGCAGCCGATGCCTGGTCAACCGGATCTTGATCGAACGCAACAAGGCCGTCGGGGTGGAGGCGGACGCAGGCGCGGGCGGCGAAAAGTTTTTCGGCCGGCGGATAACGCTTTGTGCGGGTGCAATCGGCTCGCCGGCGATCCTGATGCGCTCGGGAATCGGCGCACATGCTGAACTGGAGCGTCTGGGAATAGGGGTGGCGGTTGACCTGCCGGGAGTCGGAGCCAACCTGATCGATCATCCCGTGATCATGGTGGTGGCGCGGGCGAAGACCGGCGTCGAGCACGATCCCGACGTGTTCTGGGAGGTCACTTTACGCGGCAATGCGGGGGGTTCGGCCCGCCCGCACGAGATGATGTTCCCGCTGCTCAGTGCCTATGGCGAAAAAATCCTGCGCGATTATTTCGCCGCGCCCGGCTACCCGGTGATCGCGCTGTGTCCCGCCCTGCAACAGCCGCGCTCGCGCGGCACGCTTACGCTGACCAGCGCCGATCCGCGCTTGGCGCCAAAAATCGATCTCAACATGTTCAGCCATCCCGACGACCTGCGCCTGGTGGCGGAGGGGATGCATATCGCGCGTTCACTCCTGCTGCGGCCGGAACTGGCCGGCTACGTCGATCGAATCGCGGCGCCCGACGCGCCAACCTTCAGCTCACGGGAGCGGCTTGCGGATTACATCCGCGCCAACTGCTATACCGGCTACCATCCGGTGGGCACGTGCCGGATGGGACCGGAGTGTGAGCGGGGTGCGGTGGTCGATCAGCACGGCCGCGTGCGCGGCATATCCCAATTGCGCGCCGCCGACGCCTCGATCATGCCCAATATTGTCAGCGCGCCGACCAACCTGACCTGCATCATGATCGGCGAACGCATAGCCGATTGGTTGTGCGAGGAGCAGGACTGACCAAACGGCCCAGCCAGGTTCAGTCGGGCGCGTTGACCGCCTGCGGCTGCAGGTCGCGCTCGATCGCTGCAAGCAGCGCGCGCGCGTTGGGATTGTCGGGCGCCGCGCGCAGCACCAGTTGACATTGCTCCAGCGCCTCGCGATTGCGGCCGAGGTTGTGCAGCGTCAGCGCGATCAGGAAGCGCACGGTGGTGTTGCCGGGTACCACTCTTTGCGCTTGTTCATAGACTTCCAGAGCGTCCTGGTAGCGGCGCTGCAGCGCCATCGCCGAGCCCAGCATCAGCAGCGCCCGGGGATCGTCGGGTGCGGATGCCAGCAGCTCCTTGAGCTGGCGTTCGGCGCCCGCCCCGTCCTTATGCGCGAGCTTGATGCGCGCGCGTGCCAACGCCACTTCGAAGGCGGAGCCGGGCAGCGCCTGGGCCTGTGCGAAGGCGGCTTCGCTGGCGAGGTGGTCGTCGGCCGCGTCGTAGAGCTGGGCCAGTTCGATGTAAGCGCTGGCGGGCGGATGGGGCAGATGCTTAAGCGCGTGGTCGGCCTCGCGCGCAGCCTGCACGTAACGCCCCTGCTGCGCGTGGACCATCGCCAGGTCATATTCGGCGGCGTAATCGCCCGCGTCGAGCTTCAGCGCCGTGCTCAATTCGCGCTCGGCCCCGGCCAGATCGCCCACCCCCTGCAACGCCATCCCCAGCCGGTTGTGACAGAAGCCGGAATCCGGGAAGCGCTCGATGCATCGTCCGAACAGCGTGATCTCGTCGTGCCAGAAATGCTGCACCTGCCACAACGTCAGACCATAGAGCATCGCTAACAAGCCCACCGCCGCCCCCAAAGGTCGCCGCAGAGCGGGATAGGCGCGCCCGATCGCGCCCAACGCCGTTCCCGCCGCCAGACAGTATCCAAACGAACTCAAGTACAGGTAGCGATCGGCGACCAGCGCGTTGGGATAGAGGATACCGAGGTTAAGCACCGGCCCCATCGCGATGAACACCCACGCCGCCGCAAACAGATAAAGCTTGCGCTTGGGACTCGCGGCCAGCCCGAGCCAGCCGGCGATGGCGATCAGGCTGAGGCCCGCCGCCGGCATCCAGAAATCAGGCGAGGCGGCGCTGTTCACCCAGGTGATGCGATGAGAGGGACCGGCCTGCCAGGGGATGACGATGTCGGCGAGGTTGTGGACCACGACTGAAGGCACGGTCAGGATGATCTGCGCCAGCGTCGCCTGATTGTTGACGTCGCGCTTGCTGATGAATCCCAGCACGGCCAGCCGCGCGCCAAGATAAAGTATCGCCAGCGCGACAAAGGGGACGGCCGCGGCCAACGCGCTTCGGCTGCGCTCCCACAGCCCCACCGGCCGCGGCGCCTGATTTGGCAGGAGGTCGAGACGTTGACGCTTTTCAAACAAAAAGGTGTGCGCGGCGATCAGCAGCGGAAACGCGATTGCGCTTTCATGGCTGAGCAGCGCGCCGCCAAACATCGCCAGCGACCAAGCGGAGCCTTTATGCCACCCCTCGTCGCGACAGCGCAGATAGAAGTAAAAGGCGCCCAACTGCAGCGTGCCGGCCAGCGACTCGGGAATCGCGGTGGCCCAAATCACCGCTTCGGCGTGCACCGGCAGCAGACCGAAGAGCAACGCCGTCAGCAGGCCGGCGGTGCGGTCCGCGGCCAGCCGAACGGCAATCCCGTAAACGAACAGCACCGCCGCCACGTGCAGTCCGACCATCAGCGCGTGCGGACCCACCGGATTGAGTCCGAAGACCTGGTAGTTGAGCCCCAGCCAGATGTCCTGCAGCGGGCGGTAATAGTGGCTTTGCGGCAGATGGGCCGGGTCGCGGAACCACCAACTGTCATTAGTCAGCGCCTTCCACAGAAACGACCACTGGCCGATATAGCGATTGACGATGATCATCTCGTGGTCGTCGAACACGTAGCCGTTGCCCAGGCATCGCAGGTAGATCAGGGCGGTCAGGACGGCGACCGCGGCGATTGACAGGGAATCGCTGATGCGGATGCGCTGCCATAGATCCGGACGCGGCTCCGGGGCCCGGCGGGTGGTTTTTTTTGCTTTGGCGGGCGTGGATTTCATGCGACCGTCGCCCGCACCATTATGCATCAAAACTCGCGCCTGCATTGCGGAATGCAGCCCCGGATGCGGGCGCGGCGGGCGGATATTTAACTAATAAATGCAATAGATGCTAAAGACGCAACTTGCTTTTTATCACATTGAGCTTCCGCCTATGAAACAAGGTGCGATCTATCATTACCCTAATGCGCAGTCACTGAAGGGTGAACGCGCTGCCCGAGCTCGTGTAGGGGAGAAACGGCGGGTTGAGGACCTGGACATAAGCAGGGCCGGGGACGGCGCCGGCCGGTTCAGTGAACGTAAGACGCGTTGCGTCGACCAGCGTCAGCGGAATTTTCGCGGTGCCGGCAACGCCGCCCAGGTTGACGACGGCGCCGCCTTGCATGTTGAAAAGGTTAATCACGCTTTGCGTGGAGAACCCGTTTCCGTCCACCGTGATCGTGCTCCCGGCCTGGGTCACCATCGTCACCGATACCTTCGCTCCGATCGGGACCGAGACCGCGTTGCTCTTGTGGCTGTAAGTCTTCATCGTCCCGGCATTGCTTATCACGAACGACCCCGGCCCGGTTGCCGGCGCGAAATTTCCACTTGAAGGCAGCGGGAATTCGAGCAGCGTCGGGCTCAGGCCGGGATTGCCCGGGTTAAGGAAGAAGGCGCCCACCTTGCCGCCCTTGCAGTCGCAAAACAGATCGATCGCCACGCCGTTGGCAACGTCGAAGCCGTTGCCGCCCAGTTGCACTTCGGTGCCCTGCTTGACCACCGTTTCCACGTTGTTGGCCGCGTAGCCGGGGTCGGCGCTGGTCGCGGCCAGCGGCACGCCGTTGATGCTGGTCAGGCTCGGAAGTCCTGCGGCCGCGGAACCCTGCAGCAGTGCGGGTGCGGGTGTCGAGGTGGCGAAGTTCTGGTCGGTGTTGACCACCTGCACTGCGCAGAAGCCCTGCCCCAGCGGCACGGAGACCGGCAGCGCAACCGTAAGCCGGGTCGGCAGGCTGCGCGTCACAGGTATCAACGGACCCGCGTTGATCGGACCCTCGGCGGTCGCGACGAAGAAGTTGACCTTGGAACCGGCTGTAAAGTTGGCACCCGAAATTGTGAAGTTGGTGCCGACCAGGATCACCGGCGGAGACAGGCTCGTGATGACCGGCGGCATCGCGGTGGGCGCCGCCGATGGTGTGGGAGTCGGCGCAGGGGTAGCCGTCGCAGTCGGCGTCGCAGTGGGCCAGGGTCTATTGAATTCGAGCACCCGGTTGTTACATGAATCCGCCACGTAGAGGTTGTTGCTCGAATCCAAAGCCGCTCCCGTGCCGTCGCATACGCCGGCAGCCTCGGGCTGCGTCGAAAGCATCTGCTGCGCGATGAGGAGCATTGACGGCTCGGCGCTGAAAAGCGGCGCGTTGAAAACGACCACGGCTCCGGCCGCAGCGTACAGGTTACCGGGCGCATCGAAACCAAGGCCCGACGCCGCGATGTTGGCCAAAATCAGGTCGGCGACCTTGTCGGTGGCCAAGGGGTTGAGATAGCCCAGAATCCGCGCGTTGGCGCCGTCGGCGATAAACACAGTGCCCGCCGCGTTGACTGCCACCGCCTGCGGGCGGCATAGCCCGGCGGGCCCCGGGGTGCATCCGGTCGGCCTGCAGGTCTGGTCGAAGTTGCAGATGGCGGTGCTAAAGTCGTTGGCCTGCCCAAAGACCGCATCCGCGCTGGTGTTGTTCAAGGTTACCGGTGCGCTGTACTCAAGCACCCGGTTGTTCCCGCTGTCAGCGACGTAGAGGTTGCCCGCAGGATCGGTAGCCACTCCTGAAGGACCGGACAAGCTGTCGGCGGAGACTCCACCACGGTTGGGTATCCGGCTGGTGAAGCTGCCGTGCTGGCCGAATACCAAATGGGCCGCGAGATTGAAAACCTTGCCGCTGCTGAAGGGTTGGTCATACTCCAGGACCCGATAATTGGAAGCGTCGGCGACATAGAGATTGCCCTGCGCATCGACCGCGACACCTTGCGGGTCGCACAACGTGCTGGCCGTGGGGTTGGCGATGCCGGCGCTGCTCGCGGCGGTCTGATTGCAGTCGCCGGAGAGAAAATCCGGCTGGCCGATCACCAGGTCGGCGGAAGCGCCGTTGACAAAACCCGGCACACTGTTCCATCCCAGCACCCGGTTGTTGCGGCTATCGGCGACGTACAGGCGGTTGGGCACCGCGCTGGTGTCGATCGCAAGCGCGGAGGGAGCATAAAGGCCGCGCTGGTTGATAAGGTTGACGCCGTCGCGGTTGAAGCCGAGTTGACCCAAAACCACGTCCGCGGTGGTCTCGGGCGGATTGCTTGCCAGCGGGTCGTTGAACTTCAGCACCCGGTTGTTGACGGAATCCGCCACATAAAGATTGTTCGACATGTCCACCGCCGCGCCGGTTGGACCGCAAAGACTGGCCGCGCTTAGCCCCCCGTTGTTGCATCCGGCGGAGGTCAGGTCGGGCTGGCCAAACACGCCGTCCGCGGTCGTTTGGCCGCTGCCAACCGGGTTGTTGAATTCCAGCACCCGCGCGAAGCTGGAATCCGGGATGTAGAGGTTACCGCGGCTGTCGACCGCGAGCGCCTCGGCTGTGCAAAACGTGGCGGCGCCGGGAGCCGCCGTGCAGTGGTTGGTATTGGAAGTAAAACTGTTGCCCTGGCCGAAGACCAAATCGGCGACCGTATCGGTGGCAAGCGGAGTGTCGTATTCCAGCACGCGGAAATTGCCCCGGTCGTTGACGTACAGGTTGCCGGCCTGATCGCTCGCCAGATAGGAGGGATGGCACAGGCTGGCCGCGCTGACGCCGCCGTTGTTGCAGAGCCCCGAATCGAACTTGCCCCCTTGGCCGAAAACCGCGTCGGCATGCGTGTTGGCAGCCGACGGAGCGTCATACTCCAGGACCCGCGAATTGCCGGTGTCCGAAACATAGACATGCCCGGCTCCATCAACCGTCACTCCGCCGGGCTGACACAGGGTCGCGTCGGTGATGCTGCCACCGAGATTACAGGCGCTGGAGGTAAAGCTGCCGCCCTGACCGAATACCATGTCGGGCACGGTATCGGTGGTGAAGGGACTATCGTATTCAAGCACCCGGTTGTTGCCCGAATCCGCAATATAAAGGTTGCCTGCGGGGTCAACCGCGAGCGCGGCTGGAATACAGAGCGTCTGCCCGGTTACCGCTGCGTTATTACATTGAAACAACGAGGTGAGGAAATCCGGCTGGCCGAGCACCACCCCGGCAGGCGCGCCGTTGGTCAGTGCGTCGACGCTATGCCAGCCCAGCACGCGATGGTTGCCGGCGTCGGCGATGTAAATCCGGTTGGGAACGACGCTGCGATCAATCGCGACCGCGCCTGGTGCGGCAAGACCGGCAGCGGTGAGAATGTTTGCGCCGTTGTGGGTGAAATCGAGCTGACCGAGCACACGATTGGCATCCGGAGCACCGGCCGCGCCGCTCGGCAAGTCTTTGCCCTGAGTTAACAGCAGGAGCAGAGCAGCGATACCAACATAGCTTGGCGTTCGTCTGGTTAGTGATGCCCACCGGGCGTTTTGAACTGGGGCCACGGCCGACCTGTACAAAAATGTACGCGGCTGCCTTTTGTAGGTAAGCAAGATGCAAAGACAGCTAAAGCCCAATCTATCAAAGCACCGGTGAAATTAGAAATCGGGGTTATGAAGCCGCTTTCACAGTGTGGTTTGTTCAGTGCGGCCTGAGGCAACGGCAGTAGAAAGCTGCTATCTTTGGCGCTTGCCGACGTATAAAGCGCGCTATAACATACGTCGAATGAAGATCGCCGCAAGCCTCAAGCTGTCGCGCCTGGCCGCCGTCTTGCTCGCGGCCCTCGGACCCTTGCTGTACGGTTACGGGCCGCGTCCGCGCCCTTCGCCGGCTACATCAAGTATGTTCGCTACCGCGTTCACTACGAGGTCAACGCCGACGGCACACACGTGGAGACTTGGGAGGTCGCAATCAAGGTTCTGGCGGAGCAGGGGGTTTCGGAAGCTAATCGTGCTTATATCAGCTACAGCGACCGTCTGCAGAGCGTGAAAATCCTGCACGCCTATACGCTCAAACACGACGGCACCCGGTTTGACGTCCCGCCTGCCAATTTTCAGGAAGAGGTCAACAAGGGCAGGGGCAAGGCGGCGCCGATGTTCTCCGACCTCAAGACCATCACGGTCGCGTTTCCCGAAGTATCGGTCGGCGCCACGGTCGCGATGGTCTACACGCGCACGCAACGGGAAGCGACCTTTCCGGGTAACTTCTCCTGCCTTCGGTCGTTCTCCAAGTTCATGACCTACGATGACGCGCAGGTCAGCATCAGCGCGCCCGACTCGCTCAAGCTGCAGGTCGAAGCGCGAGGCGTCAAGGGCGGCGAGACGCCAAGCGCCAAGGGCCGGCGCAACTGGCTGTGGACCTATCACAGCGACCGGATTGCCACGCCCGAGCCGGGTTCGGTATCCGCGCTGGACTACGGTCCGCTGATCGTGGCCTCGACCTTCAAGGACTATGGCGCGGTGGCGGCCGCCTACGATGCGCGCGCCAGGGCCAACGCCGTACCCGACGAGAGCATCAGAATGCCGACCGCCGGGGTCACCCGCAATGCGGCGGCCTGTTCGCGCGGCGTCTGCGAGTTGGCTGGCGCCAACACCATCGCGGCTCTGGTTGCCGGTGCCAACGGCCCGGTGCGCACCGTCGATTTCACTATGGGCGCATACGCCAGGGAGAGTTTTACCTTTCACCTGCCCGACAACGTGCAGGTGATGGCGATGCCCTCCGACGTCCAGCTCAAGGGCAAGGACGCAACCTACAGCGCCGGGTATCAGCACCGCGGCAACACGGTGACCGTGGTGCGCGAACTCGACGACATGACGCCGGGCAATGTTTGCACGCCGCAGGTCGATACCGCCTTCAGACCATTTGCGCTGGGCGTCATGAAGGACCTGCGCGCGCAGATCCTCTACAAGTGACCTGAAGTTGGGGTTGCCCGCTCTGGCAGAGCGGGAATTTCACCGCCCGTCAACTCCGCGGGGCGGCCCTACACCTTGAAGCCGCCGTCGACGAATACCACCTGACCGGTGATTGCACTGCCCGCATTCGAGCACAGCAGCACCGCCATCGGGCCCAGCTCGTCGGGCTCGATAATGCGCCGCTGGATACTCTGGCCGCAGGCGAACTGCCGCGCGCCCTCGGCCGTCGTGTTCATCCCCTTGGCCATCCTCTCCCAGTCCACCATCGCGGTGTTCGTCCATCCGGGATTGATGACATTGACGTTGATGCCGTAGCGGGCGACTCCGTACGCCAGCGAGCGCGTGTAGCCGATCAGTCCGTGCTTGGCCGCGGTGTAGGCGAGGATCGCACCGCCGCGGTGGGCGGAACCCGACCCGGTGTTCAAAATCCTGCCCCAGTTGTTTTTAATCATGTAGGGCAGCGCGGTGCGGGTGACGTAAAACACCTGGGTGAGGTTGAAGAACAGGCAGTCTTCGAAGGTCTGCGGATCGTAAGTGACGGGGTCGATCTGTGCCCCCTCACCGATATTGCCGCCGGCGTTGTTGACCAGGATGTCGAGGCCGCCCAGTTGTTCGGCCGCCTGCCGGACGCGCTCCTCGATATGATCGCGCCGGGTCAGGTCGATTGGGATCGCGAACGCGCGGCGCCCCAGCGCGCGAATCTCGCCGGCCACCGCTTCCAGTTGCGGCACCGTTCGCGCCGCCACCGCAACGTCGGCGCCGGCGCGCGCCAGCGCCAATGCAATCGAACGCCCGATCCCGCGTCCCCCGCCTGTCACCAGCGCATGCTTGCCCGCCAGCAGTTGTTCCATCGCTCTCGCCTCACTTCCGGTTGCGGACGAGCAGTTCGTCCCACAATTTTTCCACCTTCGCGCGCAGCTCCTCGAGCGTGCCGCTGTTGTCGATCACGATCGTGGCATGCTTGCGGCGCTCCTCGTCGGACAGTTGCGCCTTGATGCGCGCTTCGGTCTGTTCGGGCTTCAGTCCACGCTCCGCCTCGACGCGCTGGACGACTTTTTCGCGCGGTGCCACCACCAGCCAGATTTCGTCGAACAGCGGCTGCCAGTGCGCTTCGATCAGAATCGCGGCCTCGATCACGATTGGCGCGGTGACGCCGCGGGCGCGCATCTCGGCCACCATCTGGCGCATCCGCTCGAACATGCGCGGATGCACGATCGCTTCCAGACGCTTGAGTTGCGCGGGATCGGCAAACACGATCGGCCCCAGCTTCTTGCGATCGATGGTGCCGTCGGGCGCAACGATTCCCTGGCCGAATGCGGCGATTACATCGTGATACGCTGGGGTGCCCGGCAGGTAGATTTCATGCCCCACCTTGTCGGCGTCGAAGCTGGGCGCGCCCAAGCCGGCCAGTATCTTTGCCACCGTGCTTTTTCCCGAACCGATTCCACCGGTCAATCCTATGGTCAGCATGTTTTCAGTTCCTGTCCCGGTTCAACCCGCCTGGAATTTTTGCGTTCTTGCCGCTTCGCCTGCGGACTGCTGCGCTTGCGACTGCAGGCTGTATAGATAGCTGAAAAAACCGCCCGCCTTGACCAATTCGCCAAACGGTCCCTGCTCCTCGATCCGCCCGTCGCGCAGCACCAAGATGCGCGTGGCGTTTTGAATCGTGGCCAGACGATGCGCAATCACCAGTGTGGTGCGCCCGCGCATCACCTCCTGCACCGCAGCCATCACCAGCGATTCGGTCTCGGCGTCCAGCGCACTGGTGGGCTCGTCCATGATCAGGATCGGCGCGTTCTTGATCAGCGCCCGCGCAATCGTAACGCGCTGCGCCTCGCCCTGGGAGAGCTGATGCCCGCCCGCTCCGACCACCGTGTCGAGGCCCGCCGGGAGCTTGTCCAGCAGCGGCCCCAGGCGCGCCATCTGCGCCGCGCGTGCAATTTCCTCGCCGCTGGCCGAGGGTTTGCCCAGCGCGATGTTGGCGCGGATCGTGTCCGCCAGCACCATCGGCGGTTGCATGACGATCGAGATGTTTTCGCGCAGTGAGCGCAGCGTGAATTGTTCAACAGCGCAGCCGTCGATTTCGATCGCGCCGCTTTGCGGCTCGTAAAAGCGCGCCAGCAAACTGATCAGCGTGGTCTTGCCCGCGCCGGTGGGGCCCACGATCGCAACCGTTTCGCCGGGGTCGGCCTTGAAGCTGATGTCCTTGAGCACGGGTTCGCCGGAATCGTAACCGAAGGTGACGGCGCGGAACTCGACCGCGCCGCGCAGGCGTCCGGCGGGGCGCGCGCCGGGCCGATCGCGGATTTCGGGCTCCAGCTCCAGCAGCTCCAGGCATCGGCGCATCCCCGCCACCGCGCTGTGCACCTGGCCGTAAGTTTGGAAGAGCTGGTTGATCGGCAGATAAAGCGAGGCCAGGTAGGTGACGAACACCACCAGGTCGCCGATGGTCAGGCGATGGGTCCCCACGTGCAGCGCGCCGATATAGATCACCATCGCCGTGCCGCCCGCGATCAGGATGTTGACCGCGCCGCTGTAAATGGTCTGGAACAGGTAAAGCCGCAAATTGGAGCTCAGGCTCTCGCTGCTCTTTTCGACGAACTCGCGATGCACCTCGGCCTCGCGCGTAAACGCCTGCACCACGTGGATCGCCGACAGCGCCCGATGCGCCACGTTGTAGAGGTCGCTCTCCTTCATCCGCGCGCCGGTGGCCAGCCGATCGATGCGGCTGCTGATCGATCCGATCAGCACCAGCAGCAGCGGCACCACCCCCAGCGCGACCAGCGTAAGCGTGGCGTCGATGCGCAGCATCATGAAGAACATCGCGCCCAACAGGATCAGCGAGGAGAGAATCGGGAACATCCCGTTCATCGCGATGGTCTGGATGGAAAAGGTGTCGTAGTTGATGCGCATCATCAGGTCGCCCAGCTCGCGCCGGCGATGAAACGCAAGCGAAAGCCGCTGCAGATGCTCAAACAGGCGCGAGCGCAGGTCGTTGACCATCCGCTGGCCGATCGAAATCGTCAGATAGTTGTTGCTGACCTGTAAAACCGAAAGCGCCAGATAAAGGATAATCAGCCCCACGCACGAGGCGGCCAGCAGGGCTGCGGGCGTCAGGGTCTGCAGCCAGCTCAATTGCGGCTGGGCGCCGCCCAGCACGTCGTCGATCACGATTTTAAGCGGCCAGGGCTTGAGCACCTCCAACGCCGACAGCAGCACCACCTCGGCCACAGCCAGCGTCAGCCGCCCGGCGTGGCGGCGCATCCGGGCCGCCACCTGCGCGTAGATGCGGGCGGTGCTCATGATGCGTCTCCGGGCGCGAGCCTGGCGTCCACGCCCAAGCGCTCCATCGCTTCGAGCATCGCGTCGCGCAAGGTGGCGGGCAGGCGGGTCAGCGGCGGGATGGTAAGGAGGGCGGCCGCTGCGGTCGCAGCGGCGGCGATTACGGCCGCGGCGGCCCATTGGCGTGCCAACAACAGCGCGCCGACGACTGCCGCAGCGGCAATAACCGGCAGCGGAGCGGCCGCCAGGCGCCATCGCAGCTCCATCGCACCCTCTTTCTCCCAAAGCAGGTTGAGCGCCACGCGGCACAGCGGCCCCAGTCGCACCTGCAGGTCGAAGGGCTCGAAGCCGGTGTTGCCCGCTACCACGAGGCCGCGGCGAAACAGCGCCTGGCGCAGCGCCTGCGCGGCGGCGTCGGGGTCGGGTGGGTTCGCGCCGGCGCGCGCGGCGAACCTGACGCCGCCGGCTTTTTGGATTGCGCTGGCTTCGCTCATCGCGCGGCGCGACAGCGTGCACGCCGCCGCCGCGCGCATGCGTGCGTAGCTGCGGATAAGGGGGCCGAGCAGCGCCAGGACGGCCACCATCGCGCGCGTGCTGAGCCGGTCGCGCCGGCGTTGCAGCGGCGCGCACGCGGCATGGAAAGCGGCGGCGCCCGCGCTCAGGACGAGTGCGGCGGCGCCCGCCGCGATCGGCGGCCACTGTCCCGCACCGGCGCCGATTGCTACCAAAAGTAACGCCAGCGCGACCCACGGCGCAGTCAGTGCCGCATCGATCAGCGGACTGACCCCAGCCGGGTAAATCGTCTGAAACAGCCCGCGGCCCATCGCGCCGTAGTAAATCCGCGGCAGCCCAAGCCATCGCGCCTGCCATCCGCCGTAGCCGTAAATTTCCGCGCTGCGGCGCTCGGGGTATTTGCGCGCCAGCAGCGCCTCACCCGCGCCGTAGCCGCTTTGCTGCGCCAGGTAAGCGCGCACCGAACCGCGCCGGTCGTGGACGACCAGCGCGCCCGCCGCATAGGCGAGCGTCGCGCCCGACTTAAGCAGGCGCCAGGAGATGTCCACGTCGTCGCCGGCGGCGGTGAACACGGGATCGAAACCGCCGATCGAAACCAGGCTGGCCTTGTCGATCGCCATGTTGCATCCGCACATCTGCAACAGGCTGTCATCAGTGGCGCGCACTTCGCGCGGCTGGCCGGGCGCGGCGGCGATCGCGGCCGCCAGCAGCGAGCGTGCCGGGGGAGGGAAATTGGGACCGCCGGCGCCCGCGGCGGCGCGCCGGCGCATCGTCTCTACCAGATGATAAAGCCAGTCGCGGTCGGCGGCGGCGTCGGCGTCGATAAACGCGACGATCTCGCCCTGCGCCGCCTCGATCCCTGCGTTGCGCGCCGCAGCCAGACCCTGATGGGCGCGGCGTAGCACCTTGACTTGCGCGGTGCGCGCGATCTCCGCCGTGCGATCGGTTGATCCGTCGTCCACCACTATAATCTCGAAGTCGGGGTAGTCTACATGCTGGAGCGAGTTCAGGCAGCCGCCCAGCGTCGCTTCGGCGTTGTAGGCCGCGACCACCACCGACACCTTGGGCGGCCTCTCCAGTGGGGGCGGCAGCGGATGCGCAAACACCTGCGCCACGGCCGAGAACGCCGCCTTGGGTTTGCGCTCGCGGGTGACGATACCGAAGGCCCAGTCGGTGATCTCGACGCCGCCGGTGTGCCATTCGTCGGTAAACGCGAAGATGATGAAGCCCGCCAGTCCGACCTCGAACGCCGCCCGCGTCTGCCAGTGCAGCAACTGCGCCTGATGTGCCTCGCCCTCGCGGATGGTGTCCATGCCGGTTTCACTCAGCACCAGCGGACGGTCGCCGGCAAGCCCCAGCAAATGGGTCATGTAGCGGCGGAAGTCGGCCTCGCGATGGAGATAGACGTTAAAGCACAGCAGATCGAGGAAGCTCAGGTCGAGGTACTCGGCCGACGGATAGTTGGCGTAGGTGAACAGTCCGTCGGGGTCGAGGTTCTTGCCGATATCGTACAGCCCGGCCAGAAAGCGGCTGACCCGGCGCATCCCGTACCACCGGATCAGGTCGGGGCGGATTTCGTTGCCCAGCGAGTAAGCGAAGATGGCGTCGCGAAACGGCCGCATCTCGGCGGTCAGGCGCGCCACGGTAGCGCGAATTTCGCGCGCGTTTTGGGCGGTGTCGAGAAACATCACGTGGGACGGCCACAACAGCGACACCATCAGGCGCAGCGAATGCCTGGCCGCCAGCTCGAACATCCAGGCCGGCGGCGGCACGTAGGTGCGGATCACGTTGACGCCCAGCGTGCGCATCAGGGCGAAATCCGCCGCGGCGCGCTCGGGCTCGGGATAGCGCTCGCCGCGCGAGTTGGGCGCAAACGGACCATAGGAGACGCCCTTGGCGTAAAACTTCCGGTCGCCATCGTACAGGAATTTGTCGCGAGCGCTCAGTCGTGCCATCTGCTTTGTCGATTATCCAATGCGGCTTGCGCACGCCCGGCCAGCGTGGCATTGCCGCACTTACAAGGGCGGGCCATCTCAAAAAGCTAATCGCAAACCCCGCAGCGGCGCAACGGCCCGGCAGTTGGCGGCCTTCGGCGCGAAGCACAAGCCTGTCCCGCGCAGCCCGTCACAGACCGCCGAGCAGGGTTTGCGCTTCTTCGCTGTAAATGCCCTTGGCCGCGTACAGAATCAGCGGCGGCTCCACTTCCAGTTCGACTCCGCCGCCTTTGCGCGCTTCGACCAGGATCGTGGTTGCGGGCAGTTGCAGGCGCGGATGCACCATGCGCAAGCGCTTGGGTTCCAGCTTGGCAGCGCGCAGTTCGGAGATCAGTTCCGCGGCTCGGGCGGCGGCGAATACGAACGCCGCCTTGCCGCCGTGCTTCAGGTAGCGCGCCGCGGCAGTAGTGAAATCGCGCAGCGTGGCGGCGCTTTCGGCGCGCGCCAGCTCGCGTGCGGGAATCGGGCTGCGGCGCCCGCTGCCGCCGGCGCGGTAAGGCGGATTGGCGATCACCAGGTCGAAGCTTGCCGGCGCGACTCCCGCAATGGCGCGATTGCGCAGGTCGGCCGCAACCGCGCGAACCACCGGCAAATCGTTAAGTGTGGCGTTGCGTTGGACCAGCGAGGCCATCTGTGGCTGCACTTCGATGGCGACCACTTCACGCGGCGCATACAGTGCCGCTGCTATAATCGCAATCACACCGCATCCGGCGCCCAGTTCAAGAACGTGCGCGCCCGGGTGCGGGCGGATGAAGCGTCCGAGTAGGATTGCGTCGACCGAAAAGCGATAGCCGCGGCGCGGCTGGATCACGCGCAAGCGGCCATTTAGAATCGAGTCGGTTGTTTCGCCAGTCATCTTTTTTTCGCAATGGACGCCGCCGCCAAAGGACAACGCTACGCCCGATTGTTCCGCAAGGTTGGAACCTTGCTGGGCAAGGGCAACATAGCGCGCGCAATCGCGGTGCTGAAGGAGGGCCAGCAACTGGCCCAAAGCCTGGGCGACTCGGCGATGGCGCGCCGGTTCGGCGACGAAATCGCGCGTCTTTACAAGCAAAATCCACCCTCCGACTAATCGTCTCGACACCGCTTCGGTTTTCAACTTGACGGCGCACAATTAGTGCTTAGGTTGAGTTACGAAGCAAAGATAAGTCTGGCACCGCGAAAAATTTCCCGGAGCCACGGAGGTTTAAAAACGATATGGAAGTGTGGTTCAACAACGGATGGCCCCATCATGACTGGTGGTTCGACCGGGTCAACGAAATGATGAAGCCGCGGCCGTTCGGCCATCATCGGCACGATCATGACATCCCGCCGGCCGACGTGATCGAGGCCGAGGACGGTTGGCATTTTTACTTCGAGATGCCCGGTGTGAAGCCGGATTCGATTTCGGTCAAGGTCGAAGACGGCGCGCTGGTGGTCGACGCCGAGAGCCGCCGTCCGGAGTTCACCGGCAAGACCACGACCCATCGCAGCGAACGCCGCTACCGCAAGTATCATCGCGCGTTCCGCCTGCCCGAGCAGTATGCCAGCCAGCCGGTCACGGCCAGCTACAAAGACGGCGTGCTGGAGGTGGCTATCGCCAAGCCAGCGGAAGCCAAACCGGTTAAAATCAAGGTCAACCTCAACTAAACCCTCGGCAGGGTGTCGAGGGTAAGCGTCCATCCTCCTTACGTTCTCAACACCTTGCTAAAGCGCCGCGGCTGATAAAGCCGCGGCGCTCTACTTCCACAGTAATGTTGCGTCAATTCCATACAACCCCTGCAGTCGAGAAGCTGCCTGACGCCATGTTATGATCCGTGCAGCTCGCCGCCTGGCAGGCTGCGGGTCCGGAGGGAATCAATGGGTGGTTGGATTATTCTGGCAATCATAGCCGCGCTCGCGGTCTGGGTAGTGATGACCTACAATTCGCTGGTCAGGCTCAAGAACCAGGTCGATGCGGCCTGGCGCCAGATCGACGTGCAATTGAAGCGCCGCCACGACCTCATCCCCAACCTGGTCGAAGCGGTCAAGGGCTACATGCAATTCGAGCGCGATACGCTGACCCAGGTGGTGGAGGCGCGCAACCGGGCGGTCAGCGCGTCCGATCAGGGCGCGCGCATGGCGGCGGAAAATCAGCTCAGCGCCGGATTGGGCCGTCTGTTCGCCCTGATGGAAAATTATCCGCAACTGAAGGCCGATCAGAACGTGATGCGCCTGCAGGAGGAACTGACCACCACCGAAAATCAGCTCGCGTTTTCGCGTCAGGCCTACAATGACTCCGTGATGCAGCTTAACACGCGCGTGGAAACCTTCCCCGGCAATATCATCGCCAACAATTTCGGCTTCAGGCAGGCCGACTACTTCAAAGCCGCGGCCGGCGACGAGGCAGTGCCCAAAGTCGACCTGTCGATGGGCGTCAAGCAGGCCTGAAGCAGGGCTCGCTCGAGCGATGGCAGCGGATTTCTGGGCCCAGGAGCGGGCCAATCGCCGGCAGACTGCGGCGTTGGTGGCGGTCTTTTTGGTGTTGTATTGCGCGCTGGGCCTGGGGCTGGATTTTCTGCTCGGCGCACTGGGTTTCCGCGACGGAACCTTGCAGGGTTTTCCGGTCCTGACGCTGGCGGCATTGATAGTCGGCCTGATCCAGGCGTCGGTTTCCTACTACGGCGGCGCCGCGCTGATTCTGGCCTCGGTGCACGCCCGTCCCCTGCTGCCCGATAGCGACCGGCATCGGATGGTGCTCGACGTCATCCAGGAGATGACCATTGCGGCGCGGATGCCGCCGATCAAGGCCTACGTGATGCCTGACCCGGCGCCCAACGCGTTTGCCACCGGGCGCGACCCGGCGCATTCCTACATTTGCGTCACCCAGGGGCTGATCGATCAGATGGACCGCGAGGAGTTGCAGGGCGTGATCGGCCATGAGATGGCGCACATCCGCAACTACGACATCCGCACGATGATGATGATCGCGGTGCTGGTGGGCGGGATCGCGCTGCTGGCCGATTTCGTCTACTACGGCGGCGCAAGCAGCGACGACCATGACAACGAGGGCGGCAACCTGCTGCTGATTGCGGTGTTGATCCTGGCGGTGCTGGCGCCGATCCTGTCGCAGTTGCTGGCGATGGCGGTGTCGCGCCGGCGCGAGTATCTGGCCGACGCCAGCTCGGTGGAGTTCACCCGCAATCCACGCGCGCTGACGCGCGCACTGGAGCATCTGGCGGCCATCGAAATGCCGATCAAGAACGCCTCGCGTGGCACCGCGCATCTATTCATCATCAATCCGCTGGAAGGCAACCGCAAGGAAGACAACGAAGGATGGCTCGATAACCTGCTGTCGACCCATCCGCCGCTGCGCCGCCGAATCGAGCGGCTGCGCGCGATGGGCGGCGGCGCTCCCGCTGCCGCCTCCGCTACCGCCCAGGCCTAGCCGTCAGGCTCAGCGCTGCTCTCGCATCTCATCGCCGTCATGACCGCTGCGCCGAAGGTCCAGCTTCGGCGTGCTGTCCGCTGGAAGTGGCTCATACGTGGCGGGCGGCCTGCTTGCGTCGGGGACGCGGATGGCGTAACCGAAGCGGCGGAGCCGAGCGATGAGTTTGCTGAGCGATACGATTGCGGCTGTCGAGCCGATGGATGAGGCTGCCGCGCAGGCGGCAGCGCGCCGGCTCGACTCGCTGACCAAGCCGCTGGGCAGCCTGGGTCATCTGGAGGTGGTGGTGCGGCGCTATGCCGCCATTCGCCACGACCCGGCAGCCGAGTCCGGCTCGGCGTCGATTCTCGTCTTCGTCGCCGATCACGGCGTGGCCGAGGAAGGCGTCAGTGCCTATCCGAAGGAAGTGACCGAGCAGATGCTGCGCAACATCGCGCGTGGCGGCGCCGCGATCAGCGTCCTGGCGCGCCATTACGGCCACGACCTCAGGGTGATCGACGCCGGCGTTGCGGCCGACACGCGCGGCGAGGATTTGCCGGGCGTCATCTACCGGCGGATCGGCTCCGGCACGCGCAATTTTCTGCGCGAGCCGGCAATGACTGCGGCGCAGGCGCAATCCGCGCTGGAGATGGGAATCGCGACGGTCGACGAGGCGGCGGACGGCGGTGTCACGATGGTGGGAATCGGCGAGATGGGAATCGCCAACAGCACTTCCGCTGCTGCCCTGCTCAGCGCGATTACCGGAATCGATGCGGGCCTGATGGCAGGACGCGGCACCGGACTTGACGATGCGGGGGTGCGGCGCAAGGTGGAAGTGGTGCGCGGCGCCTTGCGGCGCCATCACGCGGTCCTGCACGACCCATTACGGATGCTGGCCGCGCTGGGCGGCTTCGAAATCGCAGCGATGGCGGGCGTATGCATCGGTGCGGCGGCGCGCCGCGTGGCCGTAGTGGTGGACGGGTTTATCGCGACGGCGGCTGCCGCCGCAGCCGACCGAATCCTCCCCGGCCTGGCGGCGCGCCTGTTTTTCTCCCATCGCTCCGCCGAAGGCGGCCATCGTCTTGCCCTTGAGCATCTGCGCGCCCGCCCGCTGCTCGACCTCGATTTGCGTCTGGGCGAAGGCACGGGCGCGGCGATCGCTATCTCGGTAATCCAGGCGGCGCTCGCCATGTTTCATCGGATGGCGACCTTCGCGGGCGCCGGCGTGGCGGAAAAACTCTGAGCTATGATGGACGCCGATGGCGATGATTCCGGGGGGCGACGGTTGCTCGCCAGCTATGTGATGCGGCTGCGGTTGGCGGCAAGTTTCCTGACCATTATGCCGCTCGGTCCGCGCACCCCGGCTTTACCCGATGACGTGGCGGGCTCCTTCGGCCTGTTCCCGCTGGTCGGATTCATCGTGGGCGCCGCGCTGGCGCTCGAGGACGCAGTGCTGGCGCTGCTGTTCGGCAGCATGATCCGCTCCGGGCTGATCGTCCTGACCTTGGTGATTGTAACCGGCGCGCTGCATCTGGACGCACTGGCCGACACGGCCGACGCGATGGGTGCGGGAGTGGACCGCGACCGCGCCCTTGAAATTCTGCGCGACTCCAGCGTCGGCGTCTTCGGCGCGATTGCGGTGGCGTTGTGGCTGGGACTGGAATGGAGCGCGCTGGCCACGCTGGACGGCCCGGCGCGCACGGCCGCGATCTATTTGGCGCCCGGGCTGGGACGCTGGGCGATGGTGGCGACGGCGGCGGGACTCGATTACCTGCGCGCGGCGGGCGCCGGCTCGTTTCTGAAGCCGCAATGGAGCTGGTTCAATTTGCGCGTCGCCAGTGCAATCGCGGTAATTGCGATCATCCCGGTGTTCTCATCGCGCGCGCGCATGGCTGGTGCCGCCGCGATTGGGGCGGCACTGGCGGCGCGATGGTTTTATCGCCGATGGCTGGGCGGCGTGACCGGCGACCTGCTCGGCGCCGCCGGCGCGGTCGCCGAACTGGCGGCGATGCTGGCGATGGCCGCGCGGCGGTAGCTCACTTAACGCGCAGCGGATGGCCCGCGACCATCAGCAGGATTTGGCTGGCGGCGCGGCCGATACTCTGATTGGTCCAGCCCAAAAGATCGCGGAAGCGTCGGCCCAGCGGTTCCATCGGCACGATTCCCGAGCCTACCTCGTCGCTGACCACAAAGGAGCGAAACCGCGCGGCGCGCAGCAGGTGGGCGAGCCGGTCGGCTTCGGCCAGGATCGCATCGTCGCCGCGTCCGGCCGCCATCAGATTGGAGATCCACAGCGTAAGACAGTCGATCACCAAAACCGCCGCGCGCTCCTCGATGCGTGCGAGCGCCGCACAGACTTCGATTGGCTCCTCGATCGTTTCGAACAGCGCGGGACGGTCGCGGCGATGGTGCTCGATGCGCGCGCGCATCTCGTCGTCGACAGGCTGCGCGGTGGCCAGAAAAAATGCACGCTGCGGCCCGGTTGCGTGCTCCGCCGCCAGGCTTATCGCGTAGGAGCTTTTGCCGCTGCGGCTGCCGCCGGTGATCAATACCAGGTGCGATTGGGCCATGACGCGCCTCAGCCCGACACCGCCGCCGGCTGGGGCTGCGGCGCCTGCTCGCGGACGAAATAGCGGGTGAATATCTCGGGCATACGCATGTCCTGAGCGACGGAACTGGTCTTAATGGATCGGTTTGGCCTGCCCGAAGTCGGCCACCGCAATTTCTCCCCAACCGAGCTTTGCATCGGCGTCGAAGATTGCGGGCATGTCGCATACCGGGACCATGACTTCTTTTCCAAAGTATGGATCGGCAAACACCGCGTGCTCAACGCCGGCCCGGACGGTGAATCCGCGGAAGTCGACTGCATGATGCCCGCCGGTTTTCAGTTTCACCACGAGCATCACGTAGTAACCGGCATCGATCAATTGCTCCAGCGCTTTGATTCCGCCGTGCAGCGTCGCGGCCTTTCCTCCCGCCTGATTGATCAGCGCCACGTAGCCGTCGATCACGGTCCCCTGCCCCGGACGCGCGTAGCCCTGGAGAGCGGCGGCCTCCCTCAACACGGCTTCAGGAACTTTGCGGCCGGTGCCTGCAAGGATGTGAGCGCGTGCGACTTCGATCAGGCAATTTGTGTTTCCTATCTGAAGTACCGCCGGCAGGGTGGGGTCGGGAGTGCGAAAAACGGCATTGGGGCCGTAAGCCTTGCGGATCAGCTTGATGTCCGCTTCGGGTTCCGGAGAAGCGCCGCGATTTGCGGGACCTTCCACGAAATCCTTGATGCTCCGCTGCGTGTCGGGGTTTAGCTGATAATCGGCTTCGGTAGGTTCATCAGCGGGCTCGCCCGGGCGCTGCGGCTTGACGTGGGCGCGAGCCGAGGGACTCAGATCGGTGAGGTATTTGCTGGAAGCGACGCTAAACAGAGCGTTGGAGGCTAATCCGACACCGGCAAAGATCCGGCCGGTAAGGTCCACCGGATTTCCGTCCTCGTCGGTTCCGTACACGACGGTCCACATCTGTCCGGCCCCGCTGAGCTGCGTCACCATGTGGTAGGAGGCGAGGGCGAAAGCCAGCGGCACCTGTACGATGCTCTCCCTGAGGCGGTTCTTGCGATCGATGATGCCCTGCGCGACCGCATCCTGCTCGGCGGCGTTTACGAATTCGATGCCGAAGCGCTTGGAGTACGTCGGACCAATCATCCAGTTCCTGCGGGCCTGCTCGTCATGATCATTCTCACCGGGTGGTCCGTGCCGTATCAGGGCAAGGTAATGGTCGCCGATGTAGGCTCGATCGAGATCGGTGAGCTGATCGTCGGCTGCGGCGGGATGGTAGTCGTTGATGATAGTGCGCGCGTTCGCGATCATCTTCAGCCGTTTGCGGGCTTCTTTCGCGGCTCCGCTGCCGGTCGCAAGCTGAAGTTCATAGACGGCTTGCAAATCGACGAAGGCATCCTCGTTCTGAGCGATTTTCTGCTGCACCCAGGAATCGAAGAATTTGAAGCTGGTGGTTGCGCCGCGATAGGAAACGTCGACGATGTCGCCGTTCTTGAGCTTGAGCGATTCCAGGGTTTCGCTGTCCCACGGACTCTTTACCAAATCCGAAGGCCCAGCAACCTCGAAGGGCCGCTCGAACAGTATCGGAGCGTCGGTGGAGTAGACGGTTGCACCGCGATGGGGAGCCCCGGTCAATTTGATCAGCTTGCTGCGCCTGGTTCCTTCAACGTCCAGCTTGACCTGGAGTGAGGCTCCCTGTTTCTTCGCATCCTCGTAGTTGAGAGTGACTTCGATATAGAAGGGCTGCGCCCTGTCGAGCGAGTCCGCAGGCCAGGGGAAATAGCGTTTGGGCACGACCATAATGGCGGGCGCGCCTTTGAGATCGAGCTTGGGCTGTTCATTGGGAAGGTCGGCGAGCGTGATGTTGCAGGTCGGCGGTGAGCAGAGATTGAGTACGCGCGCGGCGACTTCGGAGGGACTGCCCGACAATCGATCGACGAATAGCTGCAGACACTTGGCATTGAAGTAGCCAATCGGGTTCTTGTTCTCGGCGTCAATCGCTCGTTTGCGCTCGGCGAGCTTTTTCTGTACCAGTTGGGAAATGACAGGTCCGAATTGACTGTCGGGCGCCGGCTGTTGGAGAGCGAGCAGCAGATCGGTCTCGACTTCGGCGCGGCGAACATGGGATGAATCCGGTTGGGTACAGAAGCCGAAGTAATGCTCGGCGCTCTCCAACAGGTCATTGCCAAGTTCGCGAGCTTCCGCATCGCTGCCGGGCGGAGCGCTCAACAGCACAGCGCGGGCGGCCAGCGCAACCGGATTCACACTGGGAATCAGATCGTTGGGCGCCTGCATGGCGGAATAGAATTGCTGGCGGACCTGGTAACGCAGCTTGTCGGCATCCTTCGGGCGCGAGAGGACCACAAGTGTGTCGAAAGCTTTGCAGGCGACAGAGGCCTGGCGAGGATCGACGCCGGCGCCGGTGGCCTGAAATTGGGGCTTGCCCGCCGCGGTCAGCACCAACTCGCGCGCGAGTTCCGAATCCGCCTCTCCCTCGTACTGGGATTTGCGCGAAAACCATCCGAAATCCCGCCCGGTCGCATCGTCGTGGAACAAAATGATGTCGAGCGCGGCGTCGGAAAGATCGTACTCATCAAGGTACATGGGCTCCTTCGGATTCTTGAATTCGCCCGGAATGTTTCTGCCCCATGCCACGTGCCGGCCGGGACTGCCAAAACCCGCGTACATCAAGACGGTTCGACGGAACTCTTGCGCAAAGGCGCCGATAAACCCTCCCTTCGCATCGCGGGCGACGGCTTCGTTCGGGATGCGAAATAGATCATCGCCGATGAAATGTCCGATCAGAAGGCATCGCCGTCGCAGTCCGGCGGATGGCTCACCGTACCGGCGCGTTCGAGCTAGCGTATGAACAAGCTGTAGCGCAAGTTCGCGCCCGTTCACGATGTTGTAGCGTTTTTGACCGGGCGCAGGCGGCCCATTGATGAGTTCATCACTGACCAGGCCCTCGCGCACGCGAAAGTCGGGATTGGTTGGTTGGGGAGCCGGGCCGCGGGAGATGCCGAGCTGGCCGTCGGGATCGATGTCGTGCGCGAGCGCGAGCAGCCCTTTGCGTACGTCGCCATCATAGAGGCCTTCGCGGTCGGAGAACATGTTGAGCAGGTAGTCGTTTGAAACTTCCGACCGCGCAGCAGCGCGCGGCGATGCTTTGTCCTTGGGCCACCAGGGCAGCGGCTTGCATCCGCATGAGGCGGGAGCAGCCGGCGTGGATGGGGTGGCGTCCGCCTCAAGGTGGTTTTTTGGAGGAGGGAGCGGAGCCGCATTTCCCACGTTGACGCCCGCGGAACCGGGGGAAGGTTGCGATGCGACCGAGGGCGGAGGGCCGGGCGTCGCCGCGCCGGCATCCGATGCGTGCTCGCCGTGCGCGCTCGCCTCGGCTTGCGCGGCTTTTTGCTCGAGTAAATCCGCCTCGCTTCTAAGCTCGCGCGCAGCATCTTCGTCATTCCGGGCGTTTTGCTCCCAGGTTTGCTTGACCGCGCCGGTCGCGTGGACAGCCCGCGCGCGAGCTTTACGCGCGAGCTCGTCCCATTGCGAAGCACGCCGGCGATTCTCTGCCGCATGCGCGCGGTACTGCTCGGCCATCTTGAGCCAGTAGGCGGTATCATCGGCGGACGCGATGCCAAGCACAGCGCCGAGCGCCAATGCGCTAAGCGAAATTGCAACCAGGCTCAAGACGCCGGGTCTGCGCTCGAGAGCCGATGAATGCGCGATGCTCCGCACGCGTGGTCCTACTGCGGGGGCGGCGGCGGAGATTCGATATCGCCCTCGCCGAACGCAAATGCGTAATGCCCCTTGGTCCCGTAGTGATAGTAGGAAAGCTTGGCGTAAATCGCTCCGGATTTGGCGAGCCTGATGCCGTCGACTTTGGCGGCCGCGCCGGGATTGGGGGCCGATTGTTGGGCCAGCTCGGTGCCATCGGAGTCGACGACCTGAATCTGCAGCGTCGCTTTCGGATCGGCGGGGCGTGCCCTGAGCGAATAGGTCTTGCCGGCGTCAAGCTTGAACTTGAAGACGTCCATCGTATCGGCGTCGCTCATGTAATTGTGCGGATAGGTGCCCGCCCGGATTTCCACGGCGCGTGCCTCGGTTTCGCCCGCATCGCGGCCGGAGTTGGCATCGTAGTTATCAATCAGGTCAACGCGAAAGGTGTCGTCAAGTTTCTGGGGATAATACGGGTCGCCGATCATGATGTAGTAGGTCCCATCCTGCTGATCGGCGACATCGTGGAGGAGCTCGGCGTTGCGGCGGGGGCCGTCGATATCCACGTCGTTGAGTTTCTCGCGTTTGGGGCTGGCGATAATCGCGCCGATCGACCCGTTGGAGGGGCCGGCCGCGATCGACACCTTGATGGTTTGGCCGCTGCCGACCGCTACCGCGAAGAAGTCGTAGGCTTGTTTGGGCTGGACGTGGTCGAGATGAAACAATTTTCCGGTCGGAAGGACCACCGCTTTTTCGTAAGCGTCGCCGCCCCGAATCGGCTCGCCGTAAAGCGGCTCGCCTTGTTTTTTGGCGGGCTTGCTTTCGATACTTTCCGTGACCTCGGTGGCAGCGACCTTCAATTGTTTCGCGTTGGCGGCGTCGTAGTATTTGCCGCCGCTCGCATCCGAGATGCATTTGAGCTGGTTGCGGGCATCCGCGCCCACGTGAAATCCGATCACATTGATCTGAAGGCGGATGCCGGCGTCGTGGAGGGCCTTGGAAACGGCACAGGGGTCGCCGCTGCAGTCCTCTTCGCCATCGGTGAGGAGAATGATGATGTTGTTCTGACCTTCCTTTCCAGCGAAGTCTTTTGCGGCTGCCTGCAACGAAGCAGCAATCGGAGTCATCCCGTTCGGCTTCAGCCGATCGACGCCCGGCAACAGGCGGGTGGAATCATTGCTCCCGAACGGAACCAGCAACTCCATATCGGAGCAATCCCTGTCCTTTGAGCGGTGCTGCCGGCCATAGGTCCGCACCGCTACCTGGGCATCTTTGGGCAGGTCCTCGATCAGACCGGACAACACCTGCTTGGCGACATCGATTTTTTTGCCGCCCTCCACCTTTTGCGCCATGCTGCAGGAATCGTCGATGATCAGTTCGACGTTGGTAGGCTTGGCCGATTGGGCCCGGGCCGAGGCGCAAATGTGCGCACCGAATAACAAGGCCAACAGCACCCGGACGGCATAGCGACCGAGTGGACGACGCTCTTTCATAAGCACCCCGCTTTCAACGGCTTATAGTTCGGTACGGGTTGCGGCTGTCCCGCCCGCAAAGTCCTGAATATTGCCGGCGACAAGCACAGCTCCCCCTATTTGTGGCAGTCGGGCCAGAAATGGCGCGAACGGCTGAGTAAACGTGTCGCGCCTGATGAAGGGGTCAACGACGAAGGGATTACTATGGAGGAAAACCAAACCGCCCGCCCTTTGCTACCCGATCCATCTCGCTGACACTTGCGGCAGGCAACGGTCCGGGCGACCTTGCGAAAGATCCATTCGAGCTGGTGACCAAGCTTGTTGCGACCCCAAAGTCACAGTGGCGGCAAAGTAGCAACAAGAGCGCCAAAATGTCAATCGGAGTTACTCGCTGTTCAGTCCGACATCGCCGCCGGCTCGGGCTGCGGCGCCTGCTCGCGGACAAAATAGCGGGAGAATATCTGGCGGATGCGCCGGCGCCGGCGCGCCAGTTCGTCGAGCAAATCACGGGCGGCGTGGGCGCCGCTGAAACCCATCGTGCGCGCCAGCGGCGTCAGCTTTTCCGGATCGGCGCAAAGCGCCCACGACGTCTGATCGGTCTCCATCCGCAGGCGGCTTTCCAGCCGCGTCAGGAAGTCATGATCAGCTTGCAGGTTCCTTCCGTCCTCGGCGCTGATCAGGCCGCTGGATATCAGCGCGGCCAACAACTCGGCGGTGCCGCGCTGCTGAAGCTGCCGATAGCGCCCGCCGTACCGCAGCGCCATCATCTGGGTCAGGAACTCGATGTCGACGATTCCTCCCGGCCCCTGCTTGATGTTGAGCTGATGCGCCGTCTCGCCGCCCAGTTCGCGCTCGATCCGCTCGCGCATCGCGGCAATCTCGGCCACGCCCTGCGGGTCCAGGCCGCGGCCGAACACGAATTCCCGGCGCGCCTGTTCCACCTGTGCCGCCAGCCGCTCGTCTCCTGCCACCACGCGGCCGCGAATCAGCGCCTGTCGCTCCCAGGTTGCGGAGCTTGAGCGATGATACTCGCGGAAGCCCTCCAGTGAAGTGACCAGCGGTCCGGAGTTGCCCGACGGGCGCAGGCGCAGATCGATCTTGTACACGTAGCCCTCGCGGGTGCGCGATTCCAGGATAGCAATCATCTTCTGCACGATGCGCGGCGCGGCCTCGCGCTCGGCGCCGTCCGGCGCCGATTCGCGGTAGACGAAAATCAGATCGAGGTCGGAGTTGTAAGCCATCTCACGCGAGCCCAGGCGGCCCATCGCAATCGCGCACAGCGCCAACTGGCGCGCGAGCGGGAAGCGATTTGCGACTTCATCGCGCGCCATCTCCAGCGCCTTGGTCAGCACGATTTCCGCAAGCAGCGTCAACTCGGTCTGCACCTCGCGCAGTTCCAGCTTGCCGGCCAGATCGGCAATCGCCACGCGCAGGAACTCCTGATGGCGGAAGGCGCGCAGCGCGTCGAGCCGGCTTTCGAAATCCGGACAATGTTCGAGCAACTCGGTCAGCTCCTGGTTCAGTTCGAACGCCGAGCGGCGCAGCCGCGCCAAATCCGAGCGCACCAGCACGTCGAGCATGTCGGGATGGCGGATGAAAAGCGTCGACAAGTATTGGCTGGAGCTGAACAGCCGCATCAGCACCTGGCGGGTGGCCGGATGCTGTTCGAGCAGGGACAGGAAGGAGGTGCGCGCGCCGATTGCGGCGATGAACGCCGCCAGGTTCATCAGCGCCAGATCGGGGTTGGACTGGCGGCTGATCTCATCGAGCAACAGCGGCCCAAGGCCCTCGAGCAGCTCCTTGCGCCGCGGACTGGCCAATCCGCTGGCCGGGCCGCGCGCCAGCAGCAGCAGATGATGGGCGCTTTCCGCAGGATGGGCGAAACCCAGTTCCTTAAGATGAGGCGCCGCCAGTGCGGGATCGAGCGCCGCCTGCCAGGCTTGGGTGGCCGCTTCGGAGCGCGGCGCGCGTCCGCGATCGTCGGCTGCGGCCAGCAATTCATGGAACAGATCGGCGACCAGGTTGCGATGCTGTTCCAGGACTGAGCGCAGCAGCTCCACCGAGCGCGGCTCCTTGCCCAAGCCCATGCGCGCAGCGAGCCGGCGCATCCCCAACTCGGTGGCGGGCAGATTGTGGGTTTGCAGCCCCGACACCATCTGCAACTTGTGCTCCACGTCGCGCAGGAACAAGTACGCGGCCGACAGTTGGCGCGCGCGCGACGCCGCCATGTAGCCCAGGTTTTCCAGCCGGGAGATCGCGGCCAGGGTTTCGGGACTGCGCAGACGCGGATCGCGTCCGCCGTAGACCAGCGTCAGGGCCTGGACGATAAACTCCAGCTCGCGAATGCCGCCGCGTCCCAGCTTGATATTCTGTTCGACCAGCGCCGGCGAACGCAGTTCGCGCTCGATTTGCTGCTTCATCGCGCGCAGTTGGCGCAGGGTTTCGAAATCCAGGTAGCGGCGGTAGATGAAATGACTCAGCTCGCCGAGCAGTTGCCGTCCCAGTTCCAGATGGCCCGCGATCGGACGCGCGCGCAGCAGCGCCGCCCGCTCCCAGGTCTGGCCGAAGCTCTGGTAGAAGTTCAACGCCCCCTCCAGCGAGGCCGCCAACGGCGCGCGGCTGCCGCCCGGACGCAGCCGTAAATCGACGCGGAAGGCGCCGCGAAGCAGCTCGCCGACCAGTTCACCTATCCTGGAAGCCGCCACCAGCGCTTCTTGTGGCGGCGAGCCTTCGAAGATGTAGGCCAAGTCGACGTCCGAGCTCAGGTTGAGTTCATTGACGCCCAGCTTGCCCAGCCCCAGCACACAAAATCCTGACAGCTTGCGGTCCTCGATCAGCGCCTGGGCGACGCGCACTGCTTGGCGGATGCATTCGTCGGCCAGCCGCGACATCAGGAGCATCGTTTCGCCGACATCAAGCCGGCCCAATGCATCGGCGATTATCAGGCGCGCAAAAACGTCTTGCTTGAAAGCGGTTAGCCTGGCCGCCGAATCCACGCGGTCATAGGGGGGCGTCAATTCGAACTTGATCGACTGGGCGATCGATGCGGCGTCGGCGCGCTGGGCGCGGCGGAAGATCTCCAGCCAGCCGGGGCGCGCGCATAGCCAGGAGGCGGCGATTTCCGAACTTCCCAGACAAAAGACGAGATCCGCCGCAAGCTGACGGTCCTGCAACGCCTGATGCAATGACGCTACGGACTGCTCCGCCAGCCGCAGCAGGGCGACCGCGGCCATGCGCTCATCGGGCGCCGCCTGCACCACCAGCCGCATCGCGCGTTCAGCGGCGTCGCGGCCGGCCAGCGCGCCAAGGCGCGCCGCCAGACCTTGCAACTCCGGGCTCAGCACTACACTGACGGACATCTAACGTGGGCTCGCGGCAACGGCGGCGAGTGTGCGCCGCCGGCGAAGGTCGATACAACGATTATAGATGACCGCGGCTGCCGAGGGAGCGCCGGATGCAGCCGGTTTTCGCGTCGGCAGCGAAAATCGAAAAGCCGCGCGTGCCTGAGGCGCCGGGAAGTCCTAGCCCGGCTCCATCCCGTTGTCGGCTCGGCGCACATCGGCGCTGCGCAGATGGCGCCGCGACCTGGAATGGTAGACGGCGCGCCGCAAATGGTGGCGAGTGGCGCGTGAGCCGGCGACGTGCCTGACGTGTCTGGTGCGATGATGCGACGCATAGTGGACCGCCGGCGGAGGCGGTTCTTCGTAATCGGGTGCCTCCTGGTCGATCCCGGGGAAGTAGGCCTCCCGATACTGGTAGACCTGCAGCGCGGCGAGAAACTCTGAATAGTAATTCTTGCTGGCGAATCCAAAGTGCGGTCCGTCCCAACGGCGCAGGATTTCGCAGTAATCGCCGCCGCCGGTGGCCTCTACCGCCTGAAGCATGCCGCCGGTGCCATAGTTGTACGCGGTTATCGCCAGCGGCCAACTGCCCAGCAATTCATGGTTGTGCAGCAACAGTTGGGCGGCGGCTTCGGTAGCCTTGGAAGGATTCAGGCGGTCGTCGCGCCGGCCGTTTACCGTCATGTACTGCTTGCCGGTCGAACGCGTGAATTGCCATAAACCCATCGCCCCGCACTTGGAGCGCGCATACAGATGGAAGCCCGATTCCACCGTAGGCAGCAACGCCAGTTCCTGCGGCAGGCCATAGGAGCGGAAAACGCTTTGTATGCGCGGCAGGTAGAGTTGTGCGCGCACCAGGCTTTCGCGAAAGCGCTCCGCCATCCCCTGTTGCACCCGCAGGTTTTGCGCTGCCGCCGCGTAATTCGGGTTGCGCTCGCCCTTAAACAGGCTCGCCACGCGCTGCTCTTCATAGGTAGCGGGCTGATGGCCTGTCGCCAGCCGATTCAGGATGTCGGCGTACTTGGTTTTAAGATAGGTGTTCGCCCATTCGACATCGGTCGCGGTGGGGCTGCCATCACCGGGGATGCGCAGGACCTGGTAGATCTTCCAGACTTGATCCTTGTCGTGGACGACAAACTCACGTTCCGAGTAGGCCGTGAAGACGTCGACCCAAAACTTGATGTTAGGTTCGATCGAGGCTGGTCTTGGAAATTCCAGCGCCCGATGGCGTGGCACAAGCGTCTCGGCGCGCCCCGAACCAGGACCAGCGACGGCGCATAGCACCAGCACCGGCGCCATCCAGGCCGTCAACCGGGCCCACCGATCGAATGTACACAGTCGGCTCCAATCCTCCATCGACCCACCACCCCGGTTTTTTAATCAACAGGCCTCGATCGCTTGTATTCTCAGCTAGCAAGTGAAGTCAAGCCTGCCGACCTCAATCAGCATCGGCGGGCTACAGCGTGGCTTCTCCCATCATACGAATAAAAGGCGAACACCTGCCGGCGTGCGCACTGCTAGCTGCGGCGATGCGCGGACAGGGCACGGTTGAGTTCGTCGCGCATCGCAGCAGCGGCCCGGCGCGCGGCACCAGCCGGCGATTCGTCCGCGCTGCGCGCCGCATACATCAAACCGCGGCTGGCATTGACAATTACGCCCAAGCCATCGGGCCGCGCGGCGGCCACCGCGTCCTGGGCACTGGCGCCTTGGGCGCCAAACCCGGGCGCTAGCACGATTGCGGAAGGCATCAGGGTCCGCGCGCGGGCGGCCTGGGCCGGATAGGTTGCACCGATTACCGCACCTACTGAACTCAGGCCGCAGCGCCCCACGAAGTCGCTGCCCCATCCGTTGACCCGCTCTGCCACCGCCTCCCATAGCGGGCGTCCGCCGGCGTCGAGGTCCTGAAATTCGCCCGATGAGGGGTTGGAGGTTTTCACCAGCACGAAAAGGCCCCGCCCGGCCCGCACCCGCGCCACGAAGGGCGCCAGCGCATCGCTGCCCAGGTAGGGATTGACCGTTACGGCATCGCAACCGAAATCGCCGTCGCCAAGGAAGGCTTCGGCGTAGGCGGCCGAGGTGCTGCCGATGTCGCCGCGTTTGGCATCGGCGATGATGATCAAGCCTCGGCTTTTTGCAAAGCGGAGGACCTCAACAAAGGCGGCCATTCCCTCCAGGCCGCGGGCCTCGAAAAACGCCAACTGCGGTTTGACCGCAACGACGAACTCGGCGCACGCGTCGATGATGTCGCAGCAGAAGCGGGCCAGAGTCGTGCCGGTGGGAATGCCGGGCCCGCCGGGCCGATCGAGTTGCGGATCGACGCCCAGCACCAGCGGGCTATGCTTTTGACGCTGCGCTTCGAGCAGCCGATCGGCGAAATCCATGGTGCAATGCTAGCGGCCGGTGCCGCGCAAAGCCATGCAATCAAAGCGGGCATTCAGCGGAGCTTTGAAGTATACTGCGGCGCCAACCGGTTATAGGAGAGCCAGGAAATGAAGACAATCGCCGCAATTCCCCGCATCCTGTTGGGACTGGTTTTTGGGGTGATGCCATGGATGGCAATCCTGCATCGGGGACCGAATCCTCCGATGCCTCCGGCGGCGCTCGATTTCGCATCGGCGCTGGCGAAAACCGGCTACATGATGCCGTTGATTTGGGGAACGGAAATCGTGGCCGGACTGATGATTCTGCTGGGAATCTTCGTCCCCTTCGCGCTGGTACTGCTGGCGCCGGTTTTGGTCAACATCTTCCTGTTCCATGCCTTTCTGGCGCCCAGCGGCCGCGGACTCGCCTATCTCGTCTGTCTGCTGGCGCTGATCGTAGCGTGGCAGTATCGGCGCGCATTCGACTCCTTGTTCGTATCCGGTGCTGGCGCCTGATTCGCTGACGTCATGCGGCAGACGCTGCGCCGCGCGCACACCAGCTTGGCGCGGCTCCGGAGGTTGTTATGTTCGGCGTCGTACTCACAGCGGTGCTTCGACGCAGCGATGGGTGCGCTGCTTGCTGAGGGTGTCGATGGCGCCGAACGTTGCCGCACCAGCCAGGGCCGGGTGCGGCTACGCGCGCGCCATCAAATGTGGTAGTTTGCCGTGGGTCCGGAGGTTTTTATGGCTGAGTTGGTCGAATCAGACGTTATCGCATGGGCCGAGGCGGCGCTGGGTGCCAAGGTGGTTGACTACACGCGCCAATCGCGCGACAACGGCGGACGTCCGGCGTGGTTCATCACTTGCCAAAACGGCACACAGCCGGTGCGCTACTATATCCGCGGCAACCGCGGTCCCAGCTTCGAATACAATAGCATCTACAGCCTGGAGCGCGAGGCGCGCCTGCTCAAGACGCTGAAAAAGCATGGTATCCCGGTGCCAGCAGTTGTGGCCGAATCCAGAAATCCCTACGCCGTCATCCTGGAATTCGTCGACGGACTCGACGACTTCACCCTGATTACCGACCAGCGCGAGCGCGACGAATACGGGCGGCAGTTCGGGGAAATCCTGGCCCGATGGCATGCGATCCCGGTCAGCGAGTTCGAGAAAATCGGCTTTCGCGTGCCCAAAACCGGCGAGGAATACCTGGTCCAGGACCTCGAGGTGTGGGAGAAGGGCTGTTTTCCCCATCTCAAGGAGCCGGTTCCGCTGGTCACCTTCGCCTGCCAGTGGATGCGCCGCAATCCGCCCCAGCCGCCCAAGCGTCCGGTGCTGGCGCAGGGCGACACCGGTCCGGGCCAGTTCATCTTCAAGGACGGACGTATCAAGGCGGTGGTCGATTGGGAGCTGGCATTTATCGGCGATCCGATGAACGAGCTGGCGCGCATCCGCACGCGCGACATGTGGTATCCGACCGGCAATCTGCCCAAGTGGTTTCAGTATTACAGCGAGTATTCGGGAACGCCGCTGGATCTCGACAAGATTCGCTACTACAGCATAATCGCGATGATGACCACGGCGCTGGCGCTGGGTCCGGTCGCGCAGCGCCTGGATCCGCGCGACGTGCATGCGGAATGGATTGCCGAGGAGATCTGGTCCAAGCGCGCGACCATCGAATGCCTGGCCGAAGCAATCGGCGTCAAGCTCGAACCGCCGGCGATCCCCACTCCCGAACGCGGCCGTATATCGGAGCTGTTCGACGTGCTGGAAGAGAACCTGCGCGAGGAGCAATTCGCGCGCATCGAGGACCGCTTCCTACGCTACCGCATGAGTATGGACCTGCGGCTGCTGACGCACATCCGCCATCTGACCGAGGTCGGGCGCCAGATCGAGGCCGACGACCTTGACGACATGAAGGCGATTTTGGGGCGCCGGCCGCACAGCCGGCGCGAGGGCATGGTGGCGATGGACGAATTCGTGCGCCGCGCCGGTCCCGACATGGACGCCGAGTTGACGCGCTACTTCTATCGCCACGCGATGCGCGAGGAAGCGCTGATGCGCGGTGCGATGGGCCGCGTCGAGAACGCGGTGGTGTCGCCGATCGCGTGAATCAGCGCAGCGCCGGCCACAGGCTGAGTGCCGTTTCGCCGAAAATCCAGCGTTGATCCTCTGCCGGCAGGAAGGCGAGCTGCGCGCGCGCCAGCTCAACCTGTTGGTCGAGCGTGCGATCGTAAGTCGCGGGAAAGTTGGACCCCCACATGATTTGCCGCGCGCCGAAGCAATCCACCAGGCGGCGGAAGAACTCCGCTGCGCTGCTGCGCCCGGCCATCGCAGCGTCGATGCTGACGGTGGAAAATTTGAGGTAGCAGTTGGGAAACCTGGCCAGCTCGAACAGGGGTTGGACCTCCGCGTAGGGCGGGCCCCCGCTCAGCCTGGGCGTCGCCATATGGTCCAGCGCCACCTTGAGGGTCGTAAAGCGTTGCAGCAGCCCCGCCAGCACGCGCAGTTGATGGAATTGCGTCATCAGACACAGCGGGATTTGCAACGCCGCGATCTGCTCCCACACGGGCCGCAGCCGGGGATCGTCAAGGGCCAGATCCGGCCGGTCGAGCGTGACCAGACGCGCGCCGTGCAAGCCCCGCTCGCGAGTCCAATACGCGATCCGCTCCGGCGCGCGCTCCAGGTTCGGGTCGATCGCAAGCACGCCGGCGAACCGATCGGGATAGCGCGCGACACTGTCTGCCAAATAGCTGTTGTCGGCCTCGTATGCTCCGTAAGCCTGAACCACAACGGCGCGGTCGATGCCGGCCTGTTTCATAAAACCGAGCATCTCCTCGGCCGACAGATCGCGAACCCATCCGCCCAGAAAACCTCGCGCCACGCGTCTTGGATATTTGCGCTGATCGGGCGCCACAATATGACAATGCGTTTCGACGAGCATCGCGGTCGAGGCTCCTTGCCCACAATGCCTTAGCGCTGCGGCGATTAGAGACCCAGGCGCGCTGCCAGATCAAGCAGCATCCGATCGGCGCCGCGCGGACCCAGCAGGCTGAGGCCGACAGGACAGCCATCCACGGCCGCGGCCGGGATATTGACTTGCGGCAGCTCGCACAGCGACGCGATGCAAGTCACGGCCATCAGCGCGGTGCGACCCGCGGGCGTGTCAGCCCGGCCGCGCAGCGGCGCTGGGAACGGCGTGGTCGGCATGCATGCAACGGCGCCCGGCGTCAGGATCGCGTCGAGTCTGGCGCGGGCGTCCCCTCGTACCCTGAGTGCGGTGCGGTAATCGTCGGCTGTGATCCGTGCGGCAGCCTCATAGCGCGCGGCGATTGCGGGAGCGAATCGCGGCTGCACCCTTTCAATCCATCCGCCGTGATTGGACCACGCCTCATAGCCGGTGATCGTGCCGTAAGCGCCGCACCACCCATCCAGACCTTGCGGACACACGATCGCATGACCGACGCTGCCGACCATGTCTCCCAATCGGTGCACTGCAGGACGCGCCGCCTGTCGCACGTCGGCGGCTGCGATCGCCCACAAATCGTCGAGGATCATCAAGCGCTGGGGGGCAGCCGGATGGGGCAGGGCGCCCAGCAGCACCTCGCCTACGCGGCGCAAAGTTCGGGCGTCGCGCGCGAACCATCCCGCCGTGTCGGCGCTCGGCACGTGCGGCACCATGCCGGAGGTCGGCACAATGCCATACGTGGGGCGAATTCCGAACAGTCCGCAGAAACTGGCGGGAACCCGCACAGAGCCGCCTGTGTCGGAGCCCAGGGCGAAATCGCACAGCGTGCCGGCGACTGCCGCGGCCGATCCGCTGGAGGAGCCGCCCGTGGTGCGGTCGGGCGCACGCGGATTAATCGGCGCGCCGTAGTGAATGTTGTCGCCTGCCAGGCTGTAGGCGAGTTCATCAAGGATTGTCTTGCCGACCAGATTGGCCCCGGCCTCAAGCAGCATCGAGAGCGCACGCGCGGTCGTGGCGGCAGGTGCATGGGTCCGCAGCCAGTCGGGATTGCCGGCGCAGCACGTAAAACCCGCCACCTCGAAATTATCCTTGGCGGCAAACGTCAAACCAGCGAGCACTCCACCGGACGCGCCGCCGATAGCGACGTCGCAATGCCGGCAAAAGGCGCCAAACCGATCCTGGGTCATATCGGCCTCACAAACCGCTCGGGCATGGCTATCCACGCATCCCGCTACGGGGCGCGTCGATGATCTTCACTCAAACTGGCGGGCCAGCAAGGGGTCGGCGGCGATCAGCGCCTGGGCCATTCGCAAATCCTCCGCGGTGGTGATTTTAAAGTTCAGCGCCGAACCGGGGACGATTTCGACCCGCGCTCCCAAACGCTCGACCAAAAAGGCGTCGTCGGTGGCGAGGATGCCCGCGGCCGGGTTGGTGGAGTGGGCGGCGACCAGCAGGTCGCGTTTGAAGGCTTGCGGCGTTTGCGCGGCGAACAGGCCCTGGCGCGGGCGGGTGGCGATAATCGAGTTATGCGCCGCTTCCTTGAGCGTATCCGCCACTGGAATTGCGGCGATGGCGCCGCCGTTGCGCGCGGCCGCTTCGATACATCCGGCGAACAGGCGGGACGGCGCAAACGGACGCGCCGCATCGTGCACGAGCACCACGCTGCTGTGCGCGCTGGCCAGCGCCAGCGCGATGCGCACCGAATCCTGGCGCTCGGCGCCGCCAGCGGTCAGCTTGAGCGCGACACCCAGCCCGGCCTGGCGCGCCGCATGCTGGGCGGCGGCCTCTTTTCCGGGCGGAATCGCGACGATTACCTCGCCGATCGCCGCGACCTCGCGGATGCTGCGCAGCGAGTAATACAGCAGCGGGCGGCCGCCCAGTTCAACGAACGCCTTGGGCTGCGAATGGCCCAGCCGCACGCCACTGCCCGCCGCTACGACTATCGCCGATACCTTCACGGTTCGATGGCGGGGCTCACTTCCCGCTATGCGAGGGGCTTGGCCTCGTCGATCAGCATGATCGGAATGTCGTCCTTGATCGGGTAGAGTAGCTTGCAGGCCGCGCACACCAGTCCGTCCTGCGCCTCGTTCAATTTTATCTGACCCTTGCACTTGGGACAGGCAAGGATCTCCAACAGGTCCTGACTAAGCACCACTTAACGCACCTCCTTTGGCTGCCGCGGCGCGCGCGGTGGGCAGGCGGTCAATCCCCAGCGCCATCAGCAGCAAACGCTCCTCATCCGCCCCCATCGAAATCTCCAGGCGCAGTGCGGCAATCGAATTGCGAGGGAACGGAAAACGCTCGAGCTTGATCAGATCCTTTTCCGTGGTCACGACCAGGTCGGCGGTCGCGGCGGCGCGCCAGATACGCTGCCAGTCCGATGCGGTGTACTGATAATGGTCGGGATACTCCAATACGCCGACCAGGTCTGCTTCCAGTTCACGCAGCATCGAGTAAAACGAACGCGGATCGGCCAGTCCGCTTACCGCCAGTATACGCCGCCCGCCCAAGCTTTGGGCAGCCGCCTCGCGCCATCGCCCGGTTTCCGGATAGACCAGCACGCGCGGCTCGATTGCGCCGCGCAGCAGCGCGATTTTGCCAAGCTGTGCGTGGTGCGACGCACTCAAGGCTGGCGTCAGGGCCGGGCGCGGCGCAAGCATCACCACGGCGTCCGCGCGCCGGGCCGCCCCGATACCTTCTCGCATCGGGCCCGCCGGCAGCACCCATCCGTTGCCGAAGCCGCGCTCGGCGCTGACCAGCAACAGGTTGAGGTCGCGGGTCAGGCGCAGATGCTGAAAGCCGTCGTCGAGCACCACGATGTCGAGCGGGCCCAATCGCCGCAGCAGGTCAATCGCCTCGATACGCCGGCGTGCAATGGCCACGGGACCGTCGAACCCGCGCGCCATCATCACCGCCTCATCGCCGGCCTGCTCGGCCGACAGGTGCACGGTGCGGCCGTCGGAAACCAGGGCCGCCGCACCGCTGCCCAAGCTGCCGCCGTATCCGCGGCTTACAATCGCTGTGCTGGCTCCCTGCTCCAAAAGCTTGCGCGCCAGATAAAGCGTGAAGGGAGTCTTGGCGTTGCCGCCGACCGTCAGATTGCCGACGCTGATCACGCGCACACCTTGCGCGGTACGCCGCAACAGCGGCAGACGCCAGAAACCGGCCCGCATCGCGGTCGCGGCGCGATACAGCACCGCGCACGGCACCATCGCCGACCACACGACGGTTTCCCCGGCCCCCAGCTCCGAGCGCCAATATCGCTCCAGGCGCGGGCGGCGCCCAATCGGGCGTGCCGGCAGTTTCATCGGGCAGCAATCAGCGTGCGCAACTGTTCAAGGCTGCGCTCCGCCCCTCCGGCCAGACTCTCATATACCTGACGGGCACGTGCACCCGCCGCGCGCCGCGCGGGCTCATCGCGCAGCAGACCCGATGCGACGCGGACCAGCTCGTGCGCGTTGGCAACGACCGCGCCGGCGGTGGCGGTCAGCAGTGCCTGTGCGATCTCGCGCTGGTTTTGGTGGAATGGACCGAATAGCACCGCAACCCCCGCCGCGGCCGGCTCGCCAAGGTTCTGGCCGCCGCGGCCGTCGAACAAACTGCCGCCGACAAAGGCCAGCGTGCCGCAGTGGTAAAGCGCACGCAAGTCACCCATGGTATCGAGCAGTAGGATGCTGGCCGCGGCGGGCGCCTGCGCGCCGGACTTGAGCGTGGTGGCTTTGACGAATTCAAGCCCCCGTGCGTCGAGCAGCTCGATGATTTCGCCGATGCGCTCCAGATGGCGCGGGGCAAGCACCAGCCGCAGACGGGGGAACTCGGCGCGCAGTTGGGCATAGGCCGCCAGCACCTGCTCTTCCTCGCGCGGCGCCGTGGAGCCGGCGATCAGGGTCGCGCCCTGGGCGGCGAACCGCGCCAGCGCCGCATGCAGTTGCGCGCCGCGCGCTTCGATCGCGCCGAACTTGGTGTTGCCGGTGACGACGAGTCGCTCCGCCCGCGCGCCCAGGGCGATGAATCGGTCGGCGTCGGCGCGGCTTTGCGCCAGGATCAGGTCGGCGCAATCCAGCGCTTGCCGCCACAGCGGGCGCATCAGGCGGTAGCGATTGAGCGAACGGTCGGACAGCCGGCCGTTGACAATCGCGACCCGCGCCCCAAAGCGGTGCGATTCGATAAAGTAATTGGGCCACAGCTCGGCTTCGGCAATCAGCACCAGGTCCGGTGCCACCGACGCCAGATGCGCGCGCACCGCCGCGCGAAGGTCGAGCGGGGCCAGGCGATGAGCCACGGCGGCACGGATTTGGCGCATCGCGGCCTGGCGTCCCGTTTCGGTCATAGTGGTGACCACCAACGTTGCGTCCGGCTGCGACTGCATCAATCCCAGCGCGATTGGCCCTATCGCCTCGACTTCTCCCACCGATGAAGCATGCAGCCAGATGCGGACGGTCCCGGCGCGCGCCGGCAGCCGGCCGGCGCGGCCCAGGCGCTGGCGGCAAACCCCGGCATCGCGGCCGCCCCCGGCAAGCATCGCCGCGGGCAAGGCCGGATACCATGACAGGTTGTAGAGCGCCCGCAAGAATCCCGCCGCCGCGCCGCCAAAGTCCACGTCAGGCGGTCTGGCCGGCAGCTTTGCGGACGGTCCCGGATGAGCCCTCGCCGCCGTGGAACTGCAGGTCGTAGAGTTTGCGGTATTCGCGCCCAAGCGCAAGCAACTCCTCGTGCGTACCCTCTTCGACGATGCGCCCGCGCACGATTACCGCGATTCGGTCGGCGCGGCGCACGGTTGACAGCCGATGGGCGATTACCAGTGTGGTGCGGTTTGCCATCAGCCGTTCCAACGCCTCCTGCACCAGACGCTCGCCCTCGGAATCCAGCGCCGACGTGGCTTCGTCCAGGATCAGGATCGGGGCGTCCTTGAGCAGCGCGCGGGCGATGGCCAGGCGCTGGCGCTCGCCGCCCGACAGCCGCACACCCATCTCGCCCACCACCGTATCGTATCCCTGCGGCAGTCGGGTAATGAAGTTGTGCGCGTTGGCCTGTTTGGCCGCCTCGATGATCTCCTCCAGGCTCTTTTCGATACTGCCGTAAGCGATATTGTTGCGCACCGTGTCGTTGAACAGGAAGGTGTGCTGGGTGACCAGGCCTATCTGCGAGCGCAGCGCGGCCAGCGAATAGTGGCGGATGTCGACGCCGTCGATCGAAATGCGCCCTTCCTGCGGGTCGTAAAAACGCGGGATCAGGTCGGCCAGCGTTGATTTGCCGCCGCCGCTCATCCCCACCAGGGCCACCACTTTGCCGGCCGGGATGTCCAGATTGATGTTGCGCAGCGCCCAATTGTCGCCGTAGCGGAAGCTTACCCCCGCAAAACTGATACTGTGCCGCCCGGGCGCCATCGGGCGCGGCTCGGCCGGTTCGGGCACGTCAGTGCGCAGGTCGAGGACCTCGAAAATGCGCTCGGCGGCGGCCAGTCCCTGCTGGATTGAATTGTTGGTGCGGCTCAGACGTTTGAAAGGTTCGTACACCAGCAGCAGCGCGGCAAAGAAGGCGGCGAAGACGCCCGGTGTGCGATGGCCCGAGAGCACCGAGGCGGCGCCGTACCAGGCGGCGCCCACCACCGCCCACGCCGCCATCAGCTCGATCATCGGGGTCGTAAAGGACTTGATCGCCGACACCTTCATATAGAGCCGGAACAGGCGGCGCAACTCGGCGTCAAAGCGGCGGCGCTCGTAACCTTCCATGCAGAACGCCTTGACGACACGGTTGCCCTGGATGGTTTCCTGCAACAGCGTGGCCAGCCCGCCCAGTTGCTGCTGCGTGCGCCTCGTCATCCGCCGCATGCGCTTGGAAAACTGGATCAGCGGCAGCACGGCGGAGGGAAACACCACCGCCGCAATCAGGGTCAAGCGCCAGTCGATGTAAAATGCGGCGCCCAGCACGGTGACCAGCGAGATGCTGTCGCCGACCAGGGAAAAGATGCCGTCGGTCGTCGCCGAAGCGATGAGCGTGACATCGACAATCACGCGCGAGGTCATCGCCGCGGTCGAGGTCTGGTTGAAAAACGACAGCGGCAAGGCCTGCAGGCGCTGGTTGAGTTCCGAACGCAAATCCAGCGTGACTTTCTGGCCCACGTAATCGTTGAGATAGTTGTTGCCGAAGCTGGCCAGCGCGCGCACCGTGAACAGGGCCAGAATCGCAAGCAGCACGCTATGGAGTCCGGCGGCATTTTTGACGGTTGCGATCTGGTTGACCAGTTCCTTGGCCAGAAACGGGATGGCGCCCTGGGTGGCGCTCAACACCAGCATCGAAAACACTGCCAGCGCCACGTAGGGAAACAGGTAGCGGCGCAGATATTTCAGCAGCCGGATGTATATGGGGCTCAACAGTAGTTTCATTCGATCATCGCCAGCGCCATCGCGGCCACCCGCGCCGCCGCGCCGGGCGCGCCAAGCTGACTGCGGATACGGCCCAGCGCCTCGATCGTGCGGCCGCGCAGTGGCTGCTCCAGCATCGCAGCCGCTGCATCGGCCAGGCGCGGGCCGCTGGCCTCGCCCTGGATGAGTTCGGGCACGATCGCGCCTCCCGCCAGGATATTGGGCATGCCGATGAACTTGACCCCGGTAATCAGCATCCGGCCCACAAGGTAAGTCGGCGCGGCCACTTTGTACGCGATCACCATCGGACAGCCCAGCAACGCGGTTTCCAACGTCGCAGTGCCCGAAGCGACCAGCGCCACGTCGCTGGCGGCCACGATGTTATAGGTATCGTGCTGGACCACCTGGATACCGCTGAGGTCCACGCCGCTTAGACGGCCCAGTTCAGCCGCCTCCAGGGTATGCGCCAGTGCCAGACAAGGTATCAGTTGATGGTCGCGGCGCAGGATGCGCGCGGCCTCGATCATCGGCGGCAGCAAATAGCGGACTTCGCGCCGGCGGCTGCCGGGCAGCAGCGCGAGCAGCCGTGCGTCGGGCGCCAGATGATGGCGCTGGAGGGTCTCGGCGCGCGAAGCGGTGATGCGCACCTTGTCGAGCAGCGGATGGCCGACGAAGACGGCGCGCTCGCCGGCGCGGGCAAACAGTTGCGCCTCGAAGGGCAGCACCACCGCCAGGCGGTCGGCGCGCTCGATGAGCTTGCGTACGCGCCCGCGCCGCCATGCCCACACCTGCGGCGTGATGTAATAGAGCACGGGCACCCCCGCGCTCTTGGCGGCCTTGGCCAGCAGCATGTTGAACTCGGCGAAGTCGATCAGGATAAGCAGGTCGGGTTTTTCGGTGCGCAAGATCGCACGCAGCCTGAGCATCGCGCCCGCCGTGCGCTTGATGGTCGAGGCCAATTCCGTCAGGCCCAGGCCCGCGACATCTTCGGCACGAAACAGCGCCCTGACCCCGGCGCTGCGCATGCGCTCGCCGGCGATGCCGAAAAATTCGCACTGGGGGGCGCAGGCGAAGATTTCCCGCACCAGGTCCGCGCCGTGCATATCGCCCGAGGCTTCGCCGGCCACGATCATGATGCGCCGCCGCAGCGCCTGGGGACTCTGGCGGCCAGCATCTTCAAGCGCGGCGGTGTCCTGCGCGCACAGCATCGTCACAACCGCCGGCCCGCCATCGCGGCGACGGCTGCGGGCTGGATTTGCATGTCAGACCGCATTGGCCTTGACCGCAGAACTGATTTGTTCGCACAACTCGACCACGCGCAGCCCATCCATCACGCCGACCTGGGGGCGCATGCGTGTCCGCGCACATCCCACGAAATCACCGATCTCATCGGCCAGCGGATCGCCCTCGCGCACGTCGATCAGCTCGGCGGAAATCGTCGGGTAGGTCTGCCCCGGCGGCGGCGGATCCTTGCGATAAATCTGCACCGTGCGCGCCTCATAATCCAGCGAGATGTAAGCGTCGGGTTGGAAGAAGCGGATTTTGCGCTCGCGGCGCTGCGAGACGCGGCTGGTGACCAGATTGGCAATCATCCCGTCGTCAAACTTAAGCCGTGCGTTGGCAATGTCGATGCGTTCGGTCAGCACCGCCACGCCCACCGCCTCCACGGAGGCCAGCCCGGCGCTGGTGATGTTGAGGATGACGTCGAGGTCGTGCACCATCAGGTCGAAAATCACGTCGACGTCTGTGCCGCGTTCGGTGAACGGGGCCAGGCGATGGCATTCGATGAATTTGGGTCCCTTGATGAAAGGGCGCGAGCGTACCACGGCCGGGTTGAAGCGCTCCAGATGACCCACCGCCAAAACGCGGTCGCAGCCCTGCGCCAGCGCCGCCAGCTCGCGTGCCTGCGCCAGCGTTGCGGTCATCGGCTTTTCCACCAGCACGTCGATACCGGCCGCCAGCAGCCGCGACGCGATTTCAAGGTGCGTCACGGTGGGCGTGGCGATACTGACCACGTCCACCTGACCGGCCAGCGCGCGGTAGTCGGTAAGGGGCTGTGCGGCGGCGGGGCGGGCAACGCGCTCGGCGCGCAGCGCATCGATATCGACCACATGGGTCAGCCTGACGCCGGGCATCGCCGCGTACTTGGCGGCATGCAAGGCGCCCAGGCGGCCGGCGCCGACTACGGCGGCCCTAAGCTGCGGCATAACCGTAGCCGTAAACCGTGACGGCCTGGCCTTCAGCCAGCTCCAGGGTGCGTTGGCGCTCCAGGATCATTGTGCATCCCGCCTCGATACCGAGCACCGCGGCGCCCACTTCGGCGAGCAACTCGATAGTGTTGGGACCGATCGCGGGCCGATCAAAGCGCAGGTCCTGACCGGGCTTGCCCGCCTTGACCACCACCAGGCCGCGGCCGCACAGCGCCGCCGCGCGGCGGATGGCGGCGTCGGTTCCCTCCACCGCTTCGACCGCCGCCACCACCCCGTCGCGCACCGCGACCGCCTGTCCGATGTCATACGGTCCCAGGGCGCGGGTGACGGAAAAGGCCAGCTTCAAATCGTTGAGCTGCGCGGGGCTGGGCGGCGCGCCGGCCATGGTGCCGGGTTCGGCGAGCGCGTTCTCCAGCAGGTAGACCGGGTCGATCACCTCGATACCGTCGGCTTCCAGCTCGCCGGCGACCCCGCGTAACACGGCGTCGTCGCTGAATTTGCCCACCCGCGCCAGCATCGCCAGCGCGCGGCGGTCGGGCGCAAAGGAATCCTTCAGCCGCGCTCGCGAAATCCCCCCCGCCATCGCGGCACGCGTCACCCCCGCCGCTGTGAAGGTCGCGATCAACCGCTCCAGTTCGCCGACTTTGATCCAGGTGATGCGGCTGCACAGCGGCTCAAGGGCAGGATCGGTTTCATTAAGATGGGCCACGGCAATGACTTCGATTTGCCGCCGCCGCGCGGCCTGCGCGACGAGCAGGGGAAAGCTGCCATTGCCCGCGATGATCCCCAGCTTACTCATGGCTGCGTCCGACCACCCCGCGCTGCGAGTTTTGCACAAACTCGATTATCTTGCGCACCTCGGGGATGGCGCCGTCCCGCTCCAGCACTGCGGCAATTGCTTGCTCGCGCAGCAGCTTGGAATAGAACAGGGTGCGGAAGGTGCGCTTGATGGCCGCGGTGGTCTTCGGGTCGAACTGGCGGCGTTGCAGCCCGACCGTGTTGACGCCCACCAGCCGCGCGCGATCGCTGCCGCGGACCATGGCGAAGGGCGGAACGTCCTGGGCGATTTTGCTGCCCGCCGCCAGCATCGCATGCGTGCCGACACGGGTGAATTGATGGACGCCGCACAAGCCGGCCGCCACCACCCAGTCCTCCAGCACACAATGACCGGCCAGCTCGGTGGAATTGGCCAGGATGCAATGGTCGCCGATGATGCAGTCGTGGGCGATGTGCACATAGTTCATCACCAGCACGCCGTTGCCGATGCGGGTCACCATCCCGCCTCCTTCGGTGCCGCGGTGGATGGTGGCAAACTCGCGGATCTTGTTGTCGTCGCCGATTTCCAGGCGCGAGGGCTCACCGCGGTACTTGAGGTCCTGCGGAGCGGCGCCCAATGAAGCAAACTGGAAGATCTGATTGCGCGCCCCGATGGTGGTATGGCCCTCGATGACCGTGTAGGGGCCCACCATCGTATCGGCTCCGATGCGAACCTGCGCGCCGATTACCGCGCCCGGCCCGATCTGCACCCTGGAATCCAGTTCAGCGCGCGGATCGATGATGGCAGTGGGATGAATTCGTCCGCCTATCGGATTTTCTCCTCGACTTCCATCGCCGAGACCTCGGCCTCGGCCGCCAACTCGCCCTCCACCGTTGCCTGCCCATGCATCCGCCACAGCGGCCGATGCTGACGCAAAAGCCGCACCTCCATGCGCAGCTGGTCGCCGGGCACCACGCGGCGGCGAAAGCGCACCTTGTCAAGGCCGGTCAGCATGAAGAAAGGGATGTCCTCGATGCCCAAGATGTGGATGGCCAGCAGCGCCGAGGACTGCGCCAGCGCTTCCAGGATGAGCACCCCGGGCATCACCGGCATTCCGGGGAAATGGCCGTTGAAGAAGGGCTCGTTGTGGGTCACGTTTTTGAGCGTTACCGCGTGGCTGGCGCCAAGCTCCACGACCCGATCCACCATCAGGAACGGATAGCGATGGGGCAGCAGCTTGAGCAGCCCGGCGCCGGACGTGCCGGCATTATCGTTGGGCGAAGGCGGCGCCACGGCTTACCTCGAGATGGTGGAGCGCTTGGAGCTGGAGCGCGGGGGAGCGTCCAGCGCGCCCGCGCTGCCGCGGTAAGAAGCCGGCGTCCCCTGCTCAAGCTTCTCGCCCAGTGAGCCGACTTTGGCGCCGCTGGCGTTATACTCGCGAATCACCTCGTCGGTTATGTCCACTGAGGGGGCGGCCCACAGCAGACTGCCTTTTTCCATGACCATGGTGTAACCGTCGCGTTCACCGACGTTGCGCACCACGTAGGCCAGGTCGCGGATGATGGCGCCAGTGACCTCGTTGTCCTTTTGCTGCAGCTCTTCCTTGGAATCCTTATAGGCGCGTTCAAAGTCGCGCAGCTTACGGGTGTAATCGTCCTGCAGGTTGCGGCGCTCGTCGTCGCGCATCAGCGGCCCCTTGCGGTCGAGCTCGTCCTTAAGCGCCTGGACCTCCTGTTGCTGACGCTGAAGCTTGCTCTGCAGGCGGCTGATTTCGCTGCGGAACTCGCTTTTGGCCTTCTTGCCGGCATTGGAATCGTTCAGCGCCCGCTGCATGTCAACGAAGGCAAGCTTCAATTCGGCGGAAGCCGCCGCAGTGGCCACCAGCGGAAAAAGCGCAACCAGCGCCGCGACCAGACCTAATCGACGCATTTGCTCAGTCATAATCCTCTTCGCGCGCCCGCGCGGGCCTAACCGGCGCCGAGCCCTAATAGTGGTAGATCTTATAGCTGAATCTTCCTGCATCAAGCCAGTTGCCTCTTTTTTTGGACCGTCGCCCGGTTGGATGCCCGGCAAGTCGAGTCTCCCCGATTAACTCGCCGTGCGATCTATTGTCCGCACCGGCAGAGCGCGGATCTTTCCCGCCCTGCTCCCCTCACTCTAATCTCTCCCGCAGGGAGAGAAGTAAAGGAAAGCAGCCATCTTTTATGCACGGTGCAGAACGCACGCATCCAGGATAAAAGCCAAGCGGGTCTTTTTCCCTACCCGCTAGAGGTTGGCACCGGTGCCGAAGATGAAGTCTACCGAGCCGTCCTGCGGACGCGGATTAATCGGCACTCCCAGCGCCAGGCGCAGCGGTCCGAAAGGTGATTTCCAGAATATCCCCGGACCGACTGCACCCTGCAGCTCATAAAGCTTGTCGGTCTCGCTGAGCTTGTAGGCATTGCCGGCATCCATGAACACAAAACCGCGCAGGCCGAAGGAGTCAAGAATCGGGAATTCCAACTGATGATAAAGGATCAACTCCTCGCTGCCTCCCACCGCCTCGAATCCCAGCGATTGACCGAACTGATTAAAGACCTGCACCTCCGGGCCCAGGCTGAAGAACGGGTAGCCGGGCACCGCGTCGGGTCCGAACGGACCGCCAGGGAAGTAGCGCTCCACCAGCGGCAATTCACCGCCAGTGCCGCCGGCCAGATTGGTACCGACGCCGTAGTCGGCGCCGATTCCATAGACAAAATCGCCCCAGGTCGGACTTTTGTAGACGGTGAAGAAGAACCGCGTATGCAGCGAGCCCTTGATGAATTTGTTGGTACCGCCCAACCCGGCCAATTGCAGCGTCAGGCTTTGGACCGATCCGCTGTGCGGGTCAATGGTATTATCTACCGTGAAGCGGCGGATCATGGGCGAGACTTCGGAAGTCTGCGAATAGCCCGCCGATTCCAGGATCTGCTCGGTGGTAAACGGCGCCAGCCCCACGATGCCCACGCTTTCAAAGCGATAGGTCAGACCGGCATCGACATCTGCGAGCGAAAACGGCCCCAGTTTCTTCAGCCCCAATTCCGCCAGCGGGTAGCTGGTGCGCAGGGCAAAACCCAGGGATTTGCGGGTGAAGCTGGGCAGAAACTGTTCCCAGTTATACAAGTCGATGCCCGCCGACAGCGGCATGTCCAAAAACCACGGTTCGGTGTAGCTGATGTTGTAGTTGCGGAACAAAAACCCGATCATCGCGTCAAAGGAGATGCGCTGACCGCCGCCGAAGAGGTTGTTCTCGCCAACGTGAAAGTTGCCGAACAGCGACGATGAGGTGTCGAAGCCGCCCGCCAGCGAGAACGACCCGGTTTGTCCCTCGCGCACCGCCACATCGAGGTTTATCCGATCCGGAGTCCGCCCCGCGGAGGTGCCGATGGCGGTGCTGTCGAAGATGCCCAGTGAGTCCAGACGCGCTTTCGAGACGCGGATGGCGGTGGCTGAGTATGGTTCCTGTTCCTGGATTACCAGCTCACGCCGAATCACCTTGTCGGAGGTCTTGGTGTTGCCGGTGATCTTGATCCGATCGACCAGCACCTGCTGTCCGGGATTGACGTCGAAGGTGACGTTGACCAGATGCTTGTCGGGGTCAACCTGCGTGCGCGGCTCGACGTTGACGAAGGCATAGCCGCGGTCGGAGTAAAAATCCGACAGCGTCAGCACGTCATGCTGCATCGTGGAGGGCTTGAACACCTCGCCGGTCTTAAGCGTCAGGCGGCTGGTCAAATCCTTTTCCGGCACCTTGAGGTCGCCCTGCAGGTCCACCTTGCCGGTATGGAATTGTTCGCCCTCATCCACGTCGAAGCTGATGAGCAGTTTTCCGTTCTGGCGCGTGATGGTTGGTTCCGAGACGTGCGCGTTGAGGTAGCCGTGCTGATAGTACAGCGCGGTGATGCGCTCGCGGTCGTCCTGCAGCTTTTTGGGGTCTAGAATTCCAGTGTCAAAGACGTAGCTTAGAAGGTTGAAGGGGCGGGTTTCCATCACCGCGCGCAACTGCCGCGCGGACAGCACCTTGTTGCCGTGGAACTCGACCTTGCCAATCCGCACCACCGGCCCTTCGCTGACCTGGAAAATTCCCACCGCGCTGTTGTTGGGCCCGGGCACCGTGCGAAAATCCACCGCCACGTCCATGTAGCCCTTGTCCTGGTAGACTTTCTTGATTCCCTTTTCGGTTTCCGCCACCAGTTGGGGATCCTCGATGGCGCCCGGATGCAGCTTGAGGGCCTCCTGGATCTTCTCGTCGGTCGGCTTGAGCTTCTTCATCCCTACCAGCTTGACGTCGGTGATATAGGGACGTTCCTTGACGTGAAAGATCAGCACCAGTTTGCCCAGCCGCCGAGTGACTTCGGCGCTGACGCCCTGGGGCTCGAAGAAACCCATCCGGTAGATCGCCTTGACGTCCTGGTCGACCACCGCTTCGTCCAGCGGTTCGCCCACGCGCGAGGAGATATGGCTGCGGATGGCCTGGGTTTCCACCCGCAGGTTGCCCTCGATCTCGATCGCGCTGATCGGCCCCGACGGCGCCTGCGCAAAGGTGGAGGACGCCACGAGCAGCAGAGCCGCAATCAAAGGGTAGAAAGCGCCGATGATAAGCGCGCGTAATCCAGGGTTGCTCCTTGCCACAGCCACTCAATGACCACCGAAGCGGCCAAGCTAACCAATCGTCGCCGTCAAGTAAAGCAACAGTCGCCCAACCGGTTCAATCGCCGCCAACACGCTCAATCTCGCTCGATGATGCGAGGCCGCATCAGGCCGGTTGCTCATACAGGCGTCCGTCGCGCAACACCATCGTGCGATGCATCCGGCGCGCCAGCCGCTCGTTGTGAGTTGCCACCACGAACGTTATACCGAGCTCGCTGAGTCTTTCGAACAGGCCATGGACTTCTTCGGCGGTTTTGGGATCGAGGTTGCCGGTCGGTTCATCGGCCAGCACCAGGCGCGGACGCAGCGCCACCGCGCGCGCCACCGCCACGCGCTGCTGTTCGCCTCCGGAAAGTTCGGCGGGCCGGCGATGCAGCTTGTTGCCCAGGCCCACCAAAGTCAGCATCTCTTGCGCCTTGCGGCGCGCCTCGGCCTCGGGCAGCCGCGCAATAAGCCCGGGCATCATGACGTTTTCCAGTGCGCTGAAATCGGCCAGCAGATAATGGAACTGAAAGACGAAGCCTAGCTTGAGGTTGCGGAATTCGGCCAGTTGGCGCGGGTTGAGCGCGAACAGGTCCTGATTTTCGAACAGCACGCGGCCCGCAGTGGGACGCTCAAGGCTGCCCAGCACGTGCAGCAGAGTAGACTTGCCGACCCCCGATTGGCCGACAATCGCGATGCGCTCGGCGGGGCGCGCCTTGAAATCAAGGCCGCGCAGGACCTGGATTTCGCGCCCGGCGTCGTAAAAGTTCTTGCTCAGCGCCTGGGCCTCGATCAATACACCGCCGGCGGCGGGGGTTTTGTCGGCGGCGGCCTGCGGCGCGGCCTTACTCATAACGGATGACCTCCACCGGCGACAGCGAGCGTGCTTGCCACGCCGGGTAGAGTGCTGCGCATACGCACAACGCAATCGCGGCCGCCGCGACCAGCAGAAAGTTGGCCGGATAAAGCCGGGCCGGAACCGCGCTTACCATGAAGACGTCGGGCGGCAGGTGAATCAGATGATACTTGCCGATCAGGTAGGAGGCGATGAATCCGGCGCCGACGCCGGCCAAAGTCCCGACTACGCCCAGCAGCGCGCCTTCGAACAAAAAGATGGCCGCCACGGCGTTGGAGGGTGCGCCCATCGCCTGCAGAATCGCGACCTCCTTGCGCCGCTCCATCACCACCATCACTAACGTCGCCACGATGTTGAACGCGGCCACCAGCACAATCAGCAGCAGCACCAGAAAATGGGTGAAGGTCTCCAGCTTAAGTCCCGAAAACAGCCCGATATTGGTTTGCGTCCAGTCACTGACCGAATACTCCGGCCCCAGCATCCGGGCGATCCGTTGTCGCATCGCCGGCGCTTGGAGGACATCGGCCAGCCGCACCTCCACGCCGTGCTCGAACTGGGGGCTGTCGCCGGCCAGCGCCTGGGCCTGCTGCAGGTTGACGAATAGCAGGCTGGCATCGTACTCCGCCATCCCCGAATGCAGCAGGCCGCCGACCACGAAGCGCTTGAGCCGCGGCACGTCGGCGGCGGCGCCGAAACTGGTCGGCGAGATGACGGTAACGATGTCGCCGGGGCCGACGTCCAAGTCAGCGGCCAGGCTCTTGCCCAGGATGACGGCCGGCAGATCGACCGTGCGCCGCTGGGCGCCGCTGCCCACGGTGACCGGGTGCAGGCTGCCCAGCGCGGCCAACGCATTGGGGGTCAGCGCCTGCGCCATGTCAGCCAGCACGGGATTTTGGGGCGCCACCACCCCTCTCATCACCGCCCCCGATTTGACGTATCCGCCCGAGGTCGCGGTTTCCGCCGAAGCCAGCAGCACCTGGCCCGAGATGTACGGTGCCGTGCCGACTACTCCGCTCAGCGTGCGCAGCCGGGCCTCCAAGGCGGCGCTATCGAGGGGACGTCCCGCCGGCGCCTGGATGGTCAGATGGGGGGTGAAGGCAAGCAGGCGCTGATGGAGATCCTCTTCGAAGCCGCTCATCACGGACAAATCGACGCTGAGCGCGAAGGTCCCCAGCATCACGCCCGCCAGCGAGATGGCGGCAATCAGCGATACGAAGCGCTCTTTGCGCCGCGCCCGCAGGTATCGCATCCCGATCAGGAACTCGAACCGCATTGGCTTTCCCGCCGCTCGGCCGCGGAGCCTGCCGTGTGGCCACAACCCCTCCGCGGTCCGCGCCTTCTGACCGGGGCACGGGCGACTGCGGCGCATAAAGGTCCAACGCGTCCGGAGGTGGGAATCAGGGTGAGAACCGCCGCGGAGTGGTTGAAACTGGCATCGGGCAACGCTATCAGCATATGCTTCGGGGCCGGAGGCGCTAAGCCATCATCCCTAAGCAAGCCAAATTGCGCAACTACACCACCGCCTGATGCTTTGGGTTGCGGACCGAGCAGGGTTTTGTATAAGTAAACTGTCGGCTACACAGGCTGCTTGGAGTTTTTATGAGGCATTTGGTCCGCGTGGTGTTGATTGCGGTCCTGGCCGTATGGCTCGGCCCGGCGGCCTCCGCCGAATCTGCTGCACCGTCGGCCGGCGAAAATCTGATCACGATGAATTTCCAGGACGTTGACATTTCGGTTCTGGCCAAGTTCATCAGCCAAATCACCGGCAAGAATTTCGTGCTCGATGAGAGCGTGCGCGGCAAGGTCAGCATCGTTTCGCCCACCAAAGTGACTCCCGAGCAGGCCTACTCGATCTTCAAGTCAGTGTTGCAACTCAAGGGCTTTACCACGGTCGCCGCTGGACCGGTGATTAAGATCATTCCCTCGCGCGACTCGCGCGGTTCGGCGGCGTTGACTACCTCGCAACAGCCGGCGATCACGGCCACCGACGCGTACGTGACGCGAATGGTCAAGCTGCGCAACGTTGACGCCTCCTCGTTGGTGAACGTGATTCAACCGATGATCTCGCGCGACGGATTGGTGGCGGCGTTTCCTGAAACCAATACCTTGATCATCACCGACGACGCCTGGAACGTGCAGCGCCTGTTGGGTATTATCGGCAGCCTTGACGCGCAGGGGATTCAGCAGTCGGTGGCCGTCATCCCGCTCAAGCTGGCCTATGCCGACGACCTGGCGCCCAAGATTGAACAGATCATGAGCGAACGGGCCACCACCGCTTCGGCCGGCTACGGCCGTCCCGGCATCGGCGTGGTCGCGCCGTCGGCGGAGGCGCCGTCGCGCGCCTTCAAAATCGTTCCCGATGAGCGCACCAATTCGCTGATTGTGGTAGCCGGTCCGTTGCAGATGAAGCAAATTCGCGATTTGGTCGACCGCCTCGACATCCACAGTCCCACCGCGACCTCCCGCGTGCATGTCTATTACCTTAAATACGCGCAAGCCTTGGAGATGGTGTCGGTGCTTAATTCGCTGTTGGGCGGCGGGGGCGGCGGTCCCGGCTTGCTCTCGCCACAGACCGGCCGCGGTTCGCTCGGACGCAGCAGCGGCCTGGGTTTTGGCGGGCTGGGCACCGGCGGCATGGGCGGCGGCTTCGGGATGGGTGGGTATGGAGGATACGGGGGCTTAGGGGGTTACGGCGGCTACGGTGGCTATAACTCGCTGGCTGGCGGCTTCGGCGGTGGGTTCGGCAGCGGCTTCGGCGGCGGGATGATGGGCGGCATGGGCATGGGTATGGGAATGGGAATGGGGATGGGCGGCCGCAACCGGGCGGCTGGAACCCTGGGCGCGGGCGGCGCTTCGGCCACTGCCACCGCAACCGGCGGACCCGGCACCGAGTTCGAACAGCCCGTGCGCGTGACCGCCGATCCGGCCACCAATTCGCTGGTCGTCAGCGCCTCGCCACAGGACTACAGCACCCTGCAGACCATCATCTCCCAACTCGACATCCCGCGCCGCCAGGTTTATGTCCAGGCGGTGATCGTCGAGGTCAGCACGCAGCGCATGCGCGAGCTTGGAATCAGCTACCAAGGCAGCGCCAATTTCGGCGGCAACGTGCTGGGTGTGGGCCACTTCGATTACGGCAACCTGGCCAACGCCCTGACCAATCCGCTGGGCGCGCAGGGCCTGACCTTTGGTCTGGCTTCGGGCAGCATGTGCACGATCAACAACGCGCTGAGCGCCGCTACCGGTACCACCTCGGGCAGCACCACCACGACTTCGGTGACCGTGCCCTGCGACCTCGCGCTGATTACCGCCATCGAGACCGACACCCACTCCAATGTGCTGTCGGCGCCCACGCTGCTGACCACCGACAATGAAGAAGCAACCATCGTGGTCGGCCAGAATGTGCCCTTCATCAGCTCAGCCACCGCGACCGCCGCTCTCACCGGCCAGATCTTCCAATCGGTGGACCGCCAGAACGTCGGCATCACCCTCGACATCGTGCCGCAGATCACCGAGGGCGGGTATATCAAGCTGGATGTTTACGAAGAGGTGTCGGCGGTAATCCTTTCGACCATCAACAATCCGCTGGGACCGACCACCACGATTCGCTCCGCTTCCACCACCGTCACCGTCCAGAACCATCGCACCACCGTGATCGGCGGCTTGCTGGCCGATGAAGTCGATATCACCAAGCAGGGCGTGCCGTACCTGTCCAATATCCCGGTGCTGGGCAACTTCTTTACCAATCGCCAGCGCAACGGCCAGAAGACGGACTTGCTGGTGTTCCTGACCCCGCACGTGATTCTCAATCGCGAGGACCTGCGCGAGCTGTCGCTCGACGAACGCCAGCGCTTCCTGCAATCGTTGGGGCGCAAGGAAGTTCACGACATGCCGTTGCAGCAGGTGCGGGAGCTGTTCAAACCCAGCTTCAGTGTTTCGGTGCCGCCGGGCGCCGAGTTCGGCTCACCCAACCCGCAGCCCGAGGGCAACGGTTCGCTGGTACCGCCGGGCGCTGCGGGCGGCGAATCGGCCACGCCGATGAACACCTACGAAATCGGCCCCAGCGCCAAGGGTATTGTGCCGCCACGTCCGGGGACGAGCGTGCCGGCCAATGCCGCGATAGCGCCGGCGGGTCCGCTGGCCGCTGCGCCATCGACGTCGTCGAGCCCCGGCTCCCCGGCAACCACAGCCGGTGCCTCCCACACGGGCATTCAGACCGAGGCTGCCGCGCACCGCTCGGGCGGAACTCTCGACTCGGTAAAGGGCTTGTTTGACTTGCGCTGATCGGGCGCCGTCAGCGCCGTGGATTTTCACTTCCCCACTAGCGCGCTTTTGGCGCAGCGGATACCCTCGCCCTAGCCCCTTTCCCGGACCGGGAATGGGCGAGGAATTTTCAATTACTCTCCTTCCTGCCGATGGCAAGACAGGTATCGGGCGCCGCCGCACGGGTTGAATATGCCTTGTTCGCTGCCGGGCGCGGCGCGCTGCGCGCACTGCCCTTGCGCCAGGCGGTAAGCCTGGGTGTGTGTCTGGGCTCGATCACTGCGGCGGTGGACCGGTTCAACCGGCCGGTGGCGATGCGCAATCTGGAGATTGCCTTTCCGCAATGGAGCGCGGCGCAGCGCCAGGCGACGCTGACCGCGATGTACCGCAACTGGGGCCGGATGGCGGCGGAATGGTGTCACCTGGAGGAGCTGACCGCGGACAATATCGCGCGCTTCGCCCATTACGAGGGAGTGGAGAACTGGAGGCGCGCCCTGGAGTTGTCTGGTGGGCGCGGCGGATTCATCTTCACCGGCCACTTCGGCAACTTCGAGCTGCTAATCGTGGCGCACGCCCTGTTTGGACATCCGGTGGCGATCGTGCATCGGCCGCTGCGCAATCCGCTGATCGACGCTGCCGTCTTCCACACCCGCACCCGAGTTGGCAACCGCCTGATCGCGCGCAAGGGCGCCGCCCGGGAGATGGTTTCGGTGGTGCGTCAGGCCGGCGTCGTGGCCATTCCGATCGATCTTGACGTGCGCCACGGCGTGTTCGTGGACTTCTTTTCGCTCAAGGCCTGCACCACGCCGAGCCTGGCGCGCCTGGCGATTGCAACCGGCACGCCCGCGGTTCCTGCCTTTATCGTCCGCCAGGACAACAGCCTGCACCACCGCATCGTGATTTGCCCGCCGCTAGACGTCGTGCGTGAAGGCGAGCGCACCCAAGCGATCCACGAAACCACCCAGCGCGCCACCCGCGCCGTCGAGGATATGATCCGCCGCTACCCGGACCATTGGAACTGGATCCATCGGCGATGGAAAACCCGTCCGCCCGGCGAGCCGCGCTTTTACTGAGCTCAGCCCTGGCCGCCGGCGAGCGCGATTCCCAGCATCGCCGCCACTCCGTACAGCGGCAGGCGCAGCCATTCGGGACGGTTGTTGAGTTCGTAACCGACCTCGTACACCGCCTTTTCCATCAGCAGCGCCTCGAGCAGGGCGCTCATGTCGGCGCGGTCCGCGGGCACCAGGGCGGGCTGACCCGCGACCTTCACGTAGGAGCTTAAAAACGCCTGCGAGGTCCACGTCACCCACAGCTTGGCCCACGGCTCGATGGTGGTGAAATCGACCTTGCCCAGGGCGCCGATGCGCAACTGTTCGATCAACGCGGTGTAGGCGGCGTAGTGGAACGAGCGCAACAGACCGGCGACGTCGCGCAAGGCGGGCCGCTTGCGCCGCCGCTCGCTTAACGGGCGCGCCGGTTCGCCCTCGAAGTCGATGATCACGAAATCCTTGCCGGTGTAGAGCACCTGTCCCAAATGCAGGTCACCGTGCGTGCGCATCCGCACCACGCTCAGGCGGCGCTTGAGGAAGGCGTCGAAGCGAGCCGCAATCTGGTTCTGATTGGCCAGGATGGTCTGCGCCTGCGCGCGTAGCACGTCGGGCATCACGGACAGCCGACTGCTCAGGGTGCGCATGACCTGCCCGACCAGGTTGCGCATCGATTGATAAACCGAGCGCTGGTAGAGCGCCGAAAACGGCTCGGGAGCGAAAGCAGGGTCGTCGCCGCCGTCGAGCAGGGTAAGATGCAGTTCGGCCACCCGCTGGCCGAGCAGGCGCGCCGCGTCCAGGTAGGCGCCGACCCAGTGAACTACATCCTGATCGGGTTCATCGTCCATCAGTTCGACCAGCGATTTGGCCGGCAGCGGCGGCGGGGCCGGCGCGGTGGCGGCGACCTCGAAATACCGGTTGAGCTCGGCTACCGTGAACTGCCAGGCGTCGCCCTGGTTGGGAACAAATGACAGCAGAATTCCAAGGTCGCGGTTCTCGGCGCGCGGCATGCGGAAATCGATGCAGCCGGCCAGCTTGGGCGTATGCGCGAACTGATGGCGTTCGGTGAGGAAGCGGCTCATCTCCACGTCCGGATTGATGCCGGGGTCCAGGCGGCGGAACAGCTTGAGGATCATCCGGTCGCCGAACACGATCGAGGTGTTGGTCTGCTCGGCGCTAAGCACCCGCGGTTCGCACGACGCGTTTCGGGGACCGCGCACCTCGTGGAAATACCGGGCCGCCGCCGCGGTCAGCTCGCCGGTGGCGCCCTTGACCCGGCGATGGCGCTCGATCATGGCCAGCAGGGTTTTGCTGAACTCGGGGTCGGCCACCGCATCGTACAGCACGCCTTCGCCAGCGTCTTCGTGGCCGACAAACCGGAGCTGGGCTATGACGCGCTCGGGCCAGCGCGCCTTGACAGCGGCGGCGTTTTCGCCGGTGGCCAGCGCCATCGGCAGCACGTAGGTCTCGGCTTCGGCGTTGCGGTAGTCGACATTGACGATGGTCAGATGGGCGCTGCCGTGGTTTTCCGAAATCGGAATCGCGTCGGTGATCGCCGCCGACCTGATCGAGCGCGCCTTGCCCCGAAACCATCGGCAATGCGGCAGGTAGTCGGGCAGCGCCAGGTTGATCTTGCTGCGCAGCGGTGAGCGCATGAGATGCTCGAAGCTGGCCGGCACTTCGATCTGCGGCGGCTGGTAGCCAGCGATGTGCCCCAGCGAGTCGGCGTGCGGCGGTTGGAGCGAGAACCACAAGAACACGTGCGGTCCCAGGGTGAAGGGATAGGGGCGGTCGCCGATGGGCGGGAAGGGATTGCGGCCGAACAGTTCGATCGGCACCATCGACTTGAACGTGGACAAATCCAGCTCCGTGTACTGCACGAAGCGCGACAGATTGGCGACCACCAGGATGCGCTCGTCCTCGTAACTGCGCACGAAGGCCAGCACGTGGTTGTTTTCGGGATTGAGGAAGTCGATTGCACCGCGTCCGAAGGCCTTGAACTGGCGGCGCAGCAGGATTAGCCGGCGCATCCACCACAGCAGCGAATGCAGGTTGGCGTCCTGCGCCTCCACGTTGACGGTCTGGTAGTGATACTCGTAGTCGATCACCACCGGCAGGATCAGCTTCTGCGGACTGGCGGTGGAAAAACCGGCGTTGCGGTCGGCGCTCCACTGCATCGGCGTGCGCACTCCGTCGCGGTCGCCCAGCGACAGGTAGTCGCCCATGCCCAGTTCGTCGCCGTAGTAGATGACCGGGGTGCCGGGCAGCGAGAAGAGCAGCCCGTTGTTGAGCTCGATGGTGCGGCGATTGTTGCCGAGCAGCGGCGCCAGGCGGCGGCGGATGCCAAGGTTGAGCAGCGTGCGCGGCTCGCGGGCGAAGGCGCGGTACATGTAATCGCGCTCCTCGTCGCTGACCATCTCCAGCGTCAGTTCGTCGTGATTGCGCAGGAACAACGCCCACTGGCAGGAATCGGGAATCGGCGGCGTCTGGGCCCAGATGTCGGTGACCGGGAAGCGGTCCTCCATCCGCACCGCCATGAACATGCGCGGCATCAGCGGAAAGTGAAATGCCATGTGGCATTCATCGCCATTGCCGAAATACGCCACCGCGTCCTCGGGCCATTGATTGGCCTCCGCCAGCAGCATGCGGTTGGGAAAATTCTCGTCCACGTGGCGGCGCAGTTCCTTCAGGAACTGATGCGTCTCGGGCAGGTTTTCGCAGTTGGTGCCGTCGCGCTTGTACAGATAGGGCACCGCATCCAGCCGCAGGCCGTCCACGCCCAGTTCCAGCCAGAAGTCCAGCACCCGGAACACCTCGCGCTGCACGGCGGGGTTGTCGTAGTTGAGGTCGGGCTGATGGGAATAGAAACGATGGAAGTAATAGGATTTGGCCACCGGGTCCCAGGACCAGTTGGAGGGTTCGAAATCCTGGAAGATAATCCGTGCGTCCTTGTACTTCTCCGGCGTGTCGCTCCAGATGTAATAGTTGCGATGGCTGCTGCCGGCCGGCGCGCGCCGCGCGCGCTGAAACCATTCGTGCTGAATGGAAGTATGATTGACCACCAGTTCGGTTACCACGTGCAGGCCGCGCGCGTGCGCTTCGCGCAGGAAAGTCTTGAAGTCGGCCAGCGTGCCGCAGTCGGGATGAATATCCGTGTAGTTGGAGATGTCGTAGCCGTCATCGCGCAGCGGAGAGGGATAAAACGGCAGCAGCCACAGCGCCGTCACCCCCAAAGACTGGAGATAGCCGAGCTTGGAGGTAAGACCGGGAAAGTCGCCGATCCCGTCGCCGTTGCTGTCGAAGAACGAGCGCACGCGCAGCTCGTAAAAGATGGCGTCCTTGTACCATTGAGGACTGGCAAGAGCGTGAATTTCCCTGGGATGCTTCATAAACGTTCTTCGACACGCAGGATGTGCGCGGGCTGGCGCGCCGGATCAAGCCGCACGTAATTGTATTGCGACCATTCGTATTGGGCGCCGCTGAGCAGGTCGGTGACCCGGTAGCGCTGACCCGGTGCCGCGTCCACCACCTCGGGCGGAACCGTAACCGTGCACTCCTGGACGTGGACCGGATCGAGATTGACCGGGATCAGCAGCACGTTGCGGCGGTCGGGCGAGGTCTTGGCGTAAAACAGGATCTGGTCGTTGTCGGCGGGCAGGAAACGCAGGTTGCGGAAATGGTGCAGCGCCGGGTTGCCGCGCCGGATCGCGTTGATCTGCGCCACGAACTCCTTGATGTTGCCCGGCCGGTTCCAGTCGCGGGTTTTGATCTGGTACTTCTCCGAATCCATATATTCTTCGCTGCCCGGCGCCGCCGCCCGGTTCTCGCACAGCTCGTAGCCGCTGTAGATGCCGTAGGAGGGCGACAGCGTCGCCGCCAGCACCAGGCGCATCTTGAACGCCGGCGGTCCCCCGTTCTGCAGGATCGAGGTCAGGATGTCGGGCGTGTTGGTAAAGAAGTTGGGCCGGAAATAATCGCTCATCTCGGTGGCGCTGAGTTCGGTTAAATACTCGGTCAATTCATACTTGGTATTGCGCCAGGTGAAGTAGGTATACGACTGCGTAAAACCGGACTTGGCCAGCGCCTTCATCATCTTGGGCCTGGTGAACGCCTCGCCCAAAAATATCACGTCCGGACGCCGCGACTGAACTTCACCGATCAGCCATTCCCAAAACGCCACCGGCTTGGTGTGCGGATTGTCGACGCGGAAAATCCGCACTCCGCGGCCGACCCAGAACCACACCACCTCCAACAGCGCCTGCAGCAGCCCCTTCTGATCGGGGGTGTCGAAGTCGATCGGATAGATGTCCTGGTATTCCTTGGGTGGGTTCTCGGCGTACTTGATGCTGCCGTCGGGGCGATGCCGGAACCATTGCGGATGCTCCCTTACCCAGGGATGGTCGGGAGAGCACTGGACGGCGAAATCCAGCGCCACTTCCATTCCCAGCCGGTTGGCGGATTGGACCAGGCGCGTGAAGTCGGCCAGCGTCCCCAGCGCCGGTTCGACTGCGGTGTGGCCCCCGGCGGGACTGCCGATTGCCCACGGGCTGCCGACGCTGCCGGGACCGCCGTTGACAGTGTTATTGGGTCCCTTGCGGTTGGTCTTGCCGATCGGATGGATCGGCGTCAGATAAACCACGTCGAAGCCCATGTCGCGGATTTCGCTCAGCCGCCGCTCGGCGTCGGCAAACGTACCGTGACGGCCCGCAATCGGCGACTGCGAGCGCACGAACATTTCATACCAGGCGCCGAAAGCCGCCCTGGGGCGGTCGGCGATCAGCTCAATGAAAGGCTGATAAACCGTAGCACCGAAGCGCTCGCCGCAGCGCGCTGCGGCTTCGACCAGCCCGGGCGCCGACACCAGGGCCAAAGCCGCCTCGAGGTCCAAAGTCTGACGCAGCGTGTAGAGGCTGACGCTTATCAGTTGAAGGTCCTCGCCGCGTGCGCGCCGGCCGATTGCCTCCAGCAATGCGATGCCTTCGAGCAGGTCGGAGGCCACGTCGCGCCCGGCGCGGACCTTTTTCGCAAAATCGGCCAGCCATGAGGCGTACAGGTCGGTCCACGCCTCGATCGTGAACACGTAGCGGGCGTTCTCGGGCGGGGTGAATTCGCCGCGCCAGCGATCGTTGTCCAGCGCGGCCATCGGAGCCTCGGCGAAGACCTCCTCGTCCTTGCGCCGCCATTTGACCGCCGCGCGCAGCAACTGATGGCCGTCGCGGAAGATGTCGGCTTCCACCACGCAGGGCTGGCCCGCGATGCATTTGGCGGGATAACGGCCGCAATCGACCATCGGCGTAATTCCCTCGATGATGATATGGCTCAGCATCGCACCCGGACCGGCTTCACCCGCGTGCCTCGCGCCCCAACCCCGCCAGCGGAATTATACATAGCCCGGCGCGGGTCGAAAAAGATAAGTGCTTGCCAGTGGGGCCGGCGCAAACTCCCGCCGCGGTTTTCGGATTGACCGGCCAGCGCGCCTCGGATAACAAACCAGCAGCCGCTCAGACGGCCCAATCCCGGGCTGGCGCTGCGCCGGTCAGGAGCCAAGGTAAGGTCGATGGACTCGTATTACAAATCGCTGGAAACGATCCAGGTCACCAAGGACAACGGTGTGGCCACCGTCATGCTCAATCGTCCCGACGCCCGCAACGCGATCAGTCCGCGCATGCACACCGAGCTGTCGGAGATCTGGCCGCATATTTCCGCCGACCCCGAAATCGACGCGATCATCCTGACCGGCGCCGGCAAGGCCTTCTCGGTGGGCGCCGACGTCAAGGGGCTGGATGCCGGCGCGTACCAGTTTCGCGGCACGATGACCACCGAGGCGCGGCTGGTCGTCACCACCCTGCTCGACGTCGAGCAGCCGATTATCGCCGCGATTAACGGCGACGCGATCGGGCTGGGCGCGACCATCTCGCTGTTCTGCGACATTACCGTGGCCTCGGAAACCGCGCGCATCGCCGACCCGCACGTGCGCATCGGGCTGGTCGCGGGCGACGGCGGCGCGGTCATCTGGCCGCATCTGGTCGGCCCCAATCGCGCCAAGGAGTTCCTGATGCGGGGCAGCCTGATCAATGGCGCCGAGGCCGCGCGGCTGGGTTTGGTCAATTACGCGGTGCCAGCCAGCGAGGTGATGAAGAAGGCCGGCGAGTTGGCGCGCGAACTGGCCGACGGTCCGCGCTGGGCCATCCGCTGGACCAAGGTGTCGGTCAACAAGATGCTCAAGGAATCGGTCAACCTGGTGCTCGACACCTCACTGGCCTACGAAGAGGTCAGCATGAAACTGCCCGACCATCAGGAAGCCACGCGCGCCTTCGTGGAAAAGCGCAAACCCGTCTTCAACAAGCCTTGAGCAAAAACCTCGGCGCGGTGCGCCCTTTTGCGCCGCGCCCGCCGCTCAGCGGCCCGGCCAGGGGTTTCCGTAGCGGTCGCGGCAGGTGACCTCGGCGACGGGTTTGCGCCTGACCGGTCCGAACTTGTCGGTCGGATAGCCAATCGGCAGCAGCGCCCAGGTCGTGTACTCGGGCGGCAATCCCAGCACTTCCCTCATCTCGTCTTCGTAAAGGGCGTGCAGCGTGGTCAACACCGTGCCCAGGCCCAGCGCGCGGCAGGCGAGCATCATGTTCTGGATCGCGGGATAGATGCTGGCGCCCTCCAGGCGGCCCATCCGCTCGCGGAATTTGGGATCCTGCGCGGCCGGATTGCCCGACTTGAGGCACGGCACAATCAGCACCGGCGCCTCGTGGATGTGCTCGAGCAGATGCAGCACCGAGTTGGCGATGAGCCGTCCGGTGCGGTCGCCGCCGCTGAACTTGGCCTTGATGTAATCGGCCATATGGGCGCGGTCGGCCGCCTTGCGATAGACCCCGGCCACTCGCTGGCGCTGCGCTGCGTCGGTCACCACCATGAACAGCCAGTTTTGGTCGTTGGACCCCGATGCCGCCTGCGTGCCAGCCTCCACGATTTTGGCGATCACCTCATCGGGTACCGGGTCGGGCTTGTAGCGGCGCAGCGCGCGCGTCGAGTACATCACCTGGAAAATTCCGAGCTCGGCCATAACAGCCTCTCCTTCCCCGCGCCGGCGGGCTTGCCCGGCGGATACCTTCGCCGGCCCGCCGTTTGCGCTTCGCCTTGACCTAATGCAAGGTCTGCAATAACTCAATAACCAACCGCTTTACCCGAGGCGAAGGCAGGTTGAGGCATCCTTTATGGCCCGAATCGAGGAGAATTTCCATAAGCTGAAGTATCCGGGCGCGGTCGACGCCGACGGCCACATCTATGAAGCCGGCGATTTGTGGGAGCAATACTGCGAGGCGAAATACAGGCCCGTGGCCGTGCGCATCAGGCGCGATGAGCGCCAGGGCGATTATTTGGAAATCCAGGGACGGCCGTCGAAAATCGCCCGCCGCGGAGTCTTCAGCGAGTCCGTTATGGGCCGCGTGTCGCGCCAGCACGGCGAGTTGCACAGCCTGCGCCCCTACGGCGAGGATTTCCCGCTGGGTTCGATGGACGCTCGCGAGCGCCTTGAGCGGCTGGACCGCGAGGGGCTGGAGCGCGCGTTCATCTATCCGACCATCGGGCTTAACTGGGAGACGGAGTGTGACGACCTCGACTACGCCCAGGCGATGTGCCGCGCGTACAACCGCTGGCTGCTCGACTGGTGTGCGGACGGCGGCAAGCGGCTGATTCCGGTCGCGCATCTGTCGCTGGGCGATCCGGTCGCCGCCGCGGCCGAACTGGAGCGGGCGGTCAAGGCCGGATGCAAGGGCGGCTGGGTCGGGCAGTTCGTGATGACGCGCAAGCCGCACGCCCATCCCGATCACGACGTGCTGTTCGCCAAGGCCCAGGAACTCGACGTGCCCATCGGAATCCATCCCTCGATCGAGCCGACCTGGGCGTTGCCCGGCCGCTACGACCGCCAATACATCCGCGCCCACACCTTCTTTCTCAATGTCACCGCCTCCGACGCGATCCGCCATGCGCTGACCAGCTTCATGCAGTATGGCACCTTCGACAAATTCCCGCGCCTGAAGCTGGTCCTGCTCGAGGTTGGTGCGGGATGGATCAGCTACTGGCTGGACCGGATGGACGCGGTCTATGCCAGCATCGCGGGGCGTACGGTCCCGCTCAAGGAAAAGCCCAGCGTTTACTTCAATCGCAACGTGTGGATCTCCGCCGATCCTGACGAGCATGCGCTGCCCGCGATGGTCGAACTTTGCGGTGAGGACAAATTCTTCTGGGCCTCGGACTTTCCGCATCCCGACCATACCGGCAATTACGTCGAGGAGCTGGAGGAGATGGTGGGCAGGCTGAGCCCGTCGGCGCGGCGCAAGGTGCTGGGCGACAACGTGCTGCGCGTCTACAACTGCGCCGCCTGAGCGGCTTTAGGCGACAGCGCGACCGCTGACTGCGCCCGCGCGCGGCTGGGGCCGGGTCCGCAAGCCGCGAAAGCGCAAGAAAATTTCCGCCTTCCTTTTTCTCTGCGTTCTCTCCCAGTCACATCTATACCGACCTTACGCTAATTTAACGACTTATCCTTTACGGCCGGGAACTTTTGGGCCGCCTGAGCGGTTTTCGGCTTGTATCCCATATCGATTCACGCCTTCATCCGAGCGCCGCGCACCCTATTCGATGCGCGGCCGGGGGCTATCGGGAGTAGCTGCGACGATGAATTCGAAACGCCTGGTGATTCCCGGGACGCTTGCAACGGCGGTCGTGCTGATGTTGGCCTTTGGGCGGACGTCTAAGGGGGCGGTCGGCAACTCCTACACGCAAACCAACCTGCTGTCCGACAATGGCGTGCCCGGCACTAAAATTGACGCCAGGCTGGTTAACGCCTGGGGGATGGCGTTTTTTAATGGCGCGCCGTTCTGGATAAACGACGAAGGCTCGGGGGTTTCGGAGCTGATCGACGGCCAGGGCAACATTATGGCAGGCCTGCCCTTCGTCACGATTCCGCCGCCCGCTGGCGGGGCGGGAGCGTCGCGGCCCACCGGTATCGTGACTAACTCCACCAGCGAATTCATGCTGCCCGACGCCAGTCCCGCTTTGTTCATCTTCGATAGCCTGGACGGGACGATCTCGGGATGGAATACCGGCTCCACCGCGGTAACGATGGTCAACAATTCGATGACCGCACGCTACACCGGCCTGGCTACGGCGATGATCGGCGGCACCACCTTTCTTTATGCGGCCAATTCCGTGGGTGGGATTGACGTCTTCGACGGCAGCTTCAAACCGTTCAAGACCACCGGCGGATTCGTCGATCCCAGTCTGCCCAGCGGGTTGACCCCGTTTGGCATCGCCAACATCGACGGCGACCTCTACGTCACCTACGCCCAGGCCTTTACGCCCAATGGCGTGGTCGATGAATTCACGCCGCAGGGCGTGATGGTGCGGCGCTTCGCCACCGGCGGGACGTTGAATCAGCCGTGGGCGGTGGTAACGGCGCCGGCAAGTTTCGGCGCCTTCAGCAACGATTTGCTGATCGGCAACTTTGGCAACGGCACCATCAGCGCGTTCAATCAAACGACCGGGACCTTCTTGGGTCAACTGCAGGATTCCAAGGGCGCCGCGATCAAGATCGACGGGCTATGGGCGTTGGTGGCGGGTGCGGGTGCCACCGGAGTTACCAATCCCAACGCGATGTATTTCGCGGCCGGCCCCAACGGCCAGGCCAACGGGCTGTTCGGCTACCTTACGGCCAATGCGCCCGTCACCACGCCAACTCCGACGCCGGCTTCGACGCCGAGCATGACCCCGACCCCGGCTCCCACCAGCGCGTCGATCACGCCCAAGCCAACCGCGACACCCAAAGCCACCGCGCCGGTAATCACCAGCGTTCCGTCGACGATCTTCATCGGCCAGAACTTTGTTATCAACGGCAGCGGCTTTACCGGGGGTTCGGTGGTCAACTTCTTCGTCGCCACCGCCAACGGGCCGCACAACGCGGGACCGCTGACTCCCGCTCCCCCGTTCAGCCCCACTCAGCTCACGGTCGCGGTGCCGGCCAGCGTCAGCCCGGGCGATGGCTTCGTGTCGGTTCAGGTGGTCAATACCGACGAAGGATTTTTGGCCTCCAACCCGGTCTCCGCGCTGCTGATGGGCTCACCGGCCGCCGGTTTTCCCGATCTGACCACGATTAACGGCGTGGGTCTGGCGCCGACCAGCTCCGATCCGAGCTTTGCCACCGACAACGTACAAACGGTTGTCCCGCAAGGAAGTACGGTCAAGCTGGGCGGGAGCGGCTTCGATACTACCTACGGCGTCGCCATTGACCTGTTCTGCGCCTGCACCGGGGGCAAAGTGGGCCCGTTTTTCCTCAACCCGGGCGCCCCGGGGCTGACCGCGACGCAACTCACCTTGGTAGTCCCGGCCAAGGGGATGCCCAATTCTCCGGCCACCGGTCCGGGTGCCTTCGTGATCAGCAACGCCGGCGCGGCGCATACGTACAGCGACAAGAGCAACGCGGTGTCGGTGCCGATCGGCAGTGCGATTGCGGTCAACTCGGTGAGCCAATCAGGCAAAACCATCACCGTCCACGGAACCGGATTCTCCACTCTGACCGTGATAAATCTGTTCAACACCCAAGGCGCAGGCGTGGTCAATCTGGGCGGCTTGAACGCCAAGGGCGCGCCGAAGATCGCACTGGACGTCATCAGCGAGGACCAATTCACCTTCGCCGTACCGTCTGGCGCGGTCCCCGGCCCCGCCTTCGTCCAGGCGTTCAATCCACCGTTCGTACCCTACACCAGTTCGGGCAACGGTGCCGGCGGGGCGTTCATGCTGACCGCTGCCGCGACCCCGACGACCACCCCCACCCCCTACATTTTTCCTTACTGAGAGGCGCTCCGATGGACCGCGCGATAAGCAAGGCCAGAGGCTGCCGGCTGCTGCTCCCACTGTGCGCGCTGGCGCTGTTGTTGCCGCCCCGGACCGGCGCAGCCGAGCCTGTCGCGGAGAGCGGCGCGAATCTTTCATTGCGGATGGATCGGCTGGAGGCCCGGCTGCGCGAAGTCGAAGAGCAACTCACACAATTGCGGCGCGAAAAGCAGGCGGTGCAGACGCAGCTTGATCGTCAAAAACAGCAGGACGCCGCGCTCAAGGCCCGCGTGGACCCGCAGCTTGCGTCCGCTGCAAGGCCGCTTTCCTCCGAAGGCTTGGAGGAGCGCGATGCGCGGTCAACGCCTGTTTCGCAGTGGGGCACGCGGGTCGGCTACCAGGATTTCCCTTACATGCAACGCCATGGCGGATTTTTCTACAGCTTTTACTTCGACCACACCCTGGCGCGCGAGGCCGAAGGTATTCCGTTCGGCGATCTGGGCGCTGAAATCTCGGTCGGCATCGCTCGCAGCGATACCGATCATGTAGGCGATTTCTCCGACGTTTTGTTTCAAAAGTTCAGGCTCGACTATCGCCAGACCATGCTCTCGGGATGGATCGGCATGAAGTATTCGCTCAACCGCTGGGCGCGATGGGGACTGCGTCCCTATGTGATCGGCGGTCCCGGAATCTGGGGCGACGTGATCGAGTCGGCGCCCGCCTTTATCGGGCAGAGCCTGCCCTCCAAGGTGCTGCAATTGCGCAAGCTGCCGGTCGATGCGGCAGCCAACCTTTATGAAGGCGGGCAGGGCGGTGCGGGATTCGAATTTAATCTGGCGCGAACCGGCGTGCCGCTGCTGCGCCGCGTCAACCTAGGTTTCGACTACCGCTATTCCGCCTGGACCAGCGGAGAGCGCTTCAACACCTACTCATTTTCACTGTCCGCCAACGAGTAGGCGGTCTGGCGGCGACCGGCGCAGCTACAGGCTGGCCGGCGGCGGCGCCGCCTCGTACGCATCAATCACTTCGGCCGAGGGACCGAACATTTTAAGTTCGCCGTGTTCCAGCCATAGCGCCTGCTCGCAAAGCTGGCGCAACAGCGCCAACTGGTGGGCCACGAAGATCAGGGTCTTGCCGCTTTGCTTGAGCCCGATGATCTCCGCGATGCATTTTTCCTGGAACTCGGTGTCGCCCACCGCCAGCACTTCGTCGATCACCAGGATGTCCGGATCGACCCGCACCGCGACCGAAAACGCCAGCCGCAGGACCATCCCGCTGGAATAGGTCCGCAGCGGCTCGTCGATGAACTTGGCCAGCCCGGAGAACTCCACGATGCGGTCGAACTGCGCGTAAGTCTGCTGTCGCGTCAGCCCGAGCAGCGACGCGTTGAGCATCACGTTTTCCGCTCCGGTCAGGTCGGGATGGAACCCCGCGCCCAGTTCCATCAGGGCCGCGATTGTGCCGCGCACCTGAACCCGCCCGGCATCGGGGGTCGAGATGCCGGTGGCGCAGCGCAGCAGCGTGCTCTTGCCGGCGCCGTTGGCGCCCACCACCGCCAGGCTCGTGGCCGGGCTCAGCTCGAAGGACACGTTGCGCAGGGCATAAAAGACGTCACTGCGCGTCCCGGTCAGCCACGCCATCAGGCCGCGCCGCAACAGCGTGCGCGACGCACCGTGAGCGTAGGTCTTCGACACCTTGTCGAAACGCAGCACCGGAGCGGGCACCGGCGCGGCCCGCGCCTGGGTTGCGGCGGGCGCGCCGCGGTCGTGCGCGGCGGCGGACGGGAGGGCGGCGTTGGGGTTCATCGCTACAGGTTATCCGCAAGGTTGCGCTCAAGGCGGCCAAACACGGTGAATCCCAGGCCCAGGCAGCCCAGCGATACGATCGTCATCGCAAACAGCACCATCGGGTCGGGCGCGCGCGAGTGCAGCAGCACCTGGCGTCCGGCCACAACCACCGCCGCGATCGGGTTTAACAGGTAGAACAGGCGCAAGCGCTCGGGTACCATTTCCAGCGAGTAGAAAATCGGTACCATCCAGAACATCACCACGTTGGACGCCTCGACCAGGTAGCGCACGTCGCGGTAATAGACATCCAGGGCGGCAGTGATCAGGGCCAGCCCGCACATGAACAGGATTTCCAGCCCCCAGATCAATCCGAGCCACGGCCAGAAACGGTTGACCCGGTATCCGAACATGAAAGCAATGGCGAGCAGCAGCGCGATCTGGATCAGGAAATGAAGGCAGTTGGCCAGCACCGCGGCGATCGGGAAAATCCGCCGCGGGCATCGCACCCGCTTGACCAGCGACTGATTGTCGAGCAGCGAAGTGGTGCCCGCGTTGAGCGCCAGGCTGTAGAAATTAAACGGCACCAGGCCGCACAGTACGAACACGGCGAAGTGCGGGATGGCGGGGTTGGGATAGATGCGGGTGAAGACAAAGGTCAGCACCCCCATCATCACCAGCGGATTGGCGATCGACCACAGCATCCCCAGCGACATGTTGCGGTAGCGGATGCGGAAATCCTTAAGCACCAGGTTTTCCAGCAGGAAGAGCAGGTTGCCGCCGCCGCGCCAGGGATTTAGGGTTGGAGGGGCCAGCGCCAGACCCGAAGAGCTACCGTCCTGCATTGAAGCTGTTGTGTTCAACCGATATCCGCCACCCTGACGGCCGCTGCGCGCCGCGCGCTGCCGCGCACCTCCACCCTGCGGCGCCTGGTTTTGCAAAATCTTCCGCGTCATCGGCCCCGTCAGTCAAGATGATCGGTGCGGCGGCGATGGCGCGCAGCGGCGGAGGTGGCGGCTGATGGCGGCGGCGGAGGCCACGCGGCGGCTTCGAATCGGTATCATCACCGACGGTCTGATGGAGCGCGGATGCGGCGGCGAAGTGCGCATCGCCAACGGCGGCGTCGGCGTCTATATCTATCAGCTCATCAAGCATCTGCTCCAAGCCGACGCCGTTAACGAATACTTCCTCATCCGGTTTGGCGCGGGTACGCTCGACATCTATCGCCACCCGCGCGCCAGGTGCGTTTTTTTGCCGGCCTCCAGGCTCAGCCGGACGCTGGGGCTGGCCGATTTTCCCTATCCCGGCATCGTCCGGCGGCTGGGGCTGGACCTGCTGCATTATCCCAATCAGTTCGGCGGCGCCTTCCTGCCGCGCCGCATCAAGCGCGTGGCGACGCTGCACGACCTGACGCCGCTGCTGTTTGCGCATCTGCATCCCCGGCGCCGGGTGCTGGGTTTCCGCCTGCTGGCGCGCGCCGCGCTGCGCCGCTGCGACCGCATCATAGTATATTCCGCCAACACGCGCCGTGATTTGCTGAGCGCCAACATGGCGGCGGGCGACGCGATTGTGACCATACCGCTGGGCGTCGATGCCGCATTCAGGCCGGGTATCGCTACCGACGATTTCGTGCGCCGTTATCAACTTCCGCATCGGTTCGTCCTGACCGTCGGGGTGCTGGAACCGCGCAAGAACCATATCGTCCTGCTCCACGCGCTGCGCCATCTGCACGACCGGGGCGAAAAGCTGACGCTGGTCGTGATCGGACGCGAAGGATGGCGCTGGAGCAATCCGCTGACGCAGCCGCAATTCCGCTCCCTGGCGCCGTGGGTGCGAATCATCGCCGACGTTCCCGACGCCGAGCTGGCGGAGTTCTACAATCGCGCCGCGGTTTTCGCCTATCCATCGTTGTACGAAGGATTCGGCCTGCCGGTGCTGGAGGCGATGGCCTGCGGGACGCCGGTGGTTTGTTCGTCGGCCTCCGCCCTGCCTGAAGCGGGCGGCGATGCGGCTTTGTACGCCGACCCGCACGACGCCGTCGAGTTGGCCGCCCAGCTCACGCGCGTGCTGACCGACGGCGCACTGCGGCAGCGGATGGTGGAGGCGGGATTGCGCCGGGCACGTCAATTCTCATGGCGGCGCACGGCCCAACAGACCATCGCGCTATATCAAAGCGTTTGCGGCGTCGTGCCCGCAGCCGTGCCGGTGACCAGCGGTGAAGGCTGCTGAACTCTCGCCGGCGCTCGAGGATTGGCTGGCCCGGCAAAGCGGCCGGCCGATGCCGTGGCTGGTCGCCTTCGCGATCCTGCTCGCAATCCAGATTAGCCCGTGGTGGTATCCGACGCCTGACGCCGTCGCCTATTTGTCGATTGCCCGCAGCATCGCGCTCACCCATCGCCTGCGCAATCTGGGCGGCATCCATCTCGGTTATCCGCCCGGCTACCCGCTGCTGATTAGCCCGGCCTTTCTGATCTCCAGCCGCCCATTTGTAGCCCTCTCGCTGATGCACTGGGTGATGGCGATCATTTTCATGGCCGGGGTCTATCGATGGACCCGCTCCCTGGCGCCGACGGCGGCGGTGCTGCTGACCGGGCTGGTGATGGTCAACGTCGCGTTCTGGATCTACTTCCGGCGCACACTGAGTGAACTCGCCTTCATGACCGTGATGATCTGGAGCGTGATCACGCTCAACGCAGCGCTGGAAACAGGCTCCTTGCGCCGGAGCTTTATGCTGACCGCGAGTGGCACGGTTCTGCTGATTGCACTGGTGGCGATCCGCGAGACCGGCATTCTACTGGCGGCGGGCTTTGCAGTGGCGGCGTTGCTCATGGTTCGCGACCGGCGACTGCGATGGACCCAGGGGCTGGCAATGATCGGGGCGGCGGCGTCGCCAGCGATCGCCGGGGTGGGCGCCTTTCTTCTCTACGACCTGGCCACGGCGCGCACCGCTCCCAGCGCCGTGTTCGGCACGCATCTAAGCGGCTTCCTTGACGCTGCGACGCCTGTTCTTCCACGCGTTGCCGAAGGGCTGCGCCTTCGCATCAGCGAGGTCGGCCGGCTGATTGTGCCCGGAATGTTCAAGGCATACGCCGGTCACGGCCAATGGTTGCACATCGACATTCTGATCTACCTGGCCGTGTTCATCCTCATCGTGCTCGGATGGTGGCGCCTGATGCGCCGCCAGCGCGACGTGTTAGCCGCCACGGCGCCGTTTTACTTCGTCCTGTACGCGCTGTGGGCGTTCGACGCCGATACCCGCTATCTGCTCCCGCTCCTGCCGCTACTCGTGGCCTGCCTGTGGTTCGCGATCGAGCCGCTCGCGCGCCGGCCGCTGAGCGCACTGGCAATCCTGCTGGCGGCGCATCTTGCCGTCGCGCTGGGCTATTGGACCGCCGTGGAAATTCCCCGTGGCCGGTCGTGCAACCGGCAATGGGCGTGGGCCGCGGTCCTGGCGCGCGGGCTTAACGACGCAACCGGCATAGTGGTGGCGACGCATCAAGTGCCGCAGTGCGCGCGGCTGATGCTGTCGTTTCTGATCGACCGCCCGGTGCCGGAGCGGACGAGTGCGGGCGAGTTTGCCGATGCGCGCCGGCTCTTGGACCGATGGGACGATCCCAATCCGCCGGGATTTGAAGTCCGCCGCCGCGCCGGACCCTACAAATTGTTGGTATGGAAGGGCAGCCCCGACTGAGACAAACTGCGGGTTCAGAGCCAGCGCGCAGAGGTTGACCTTGATGAAGATAGTGATACTCGACGGCTATTCGTTGAACCCGGGCGACCTGAGCTGGGAGGGGCTGCGGGCGTTGGGCGAGTTGGAAGTTTTCGATCGGACGCCGGAGGATTTGCTCCTGGAACGCGCCGCGCCGGCCGAAATAATCCTGATCAACAAGATTCATCTGCCCGCAGAAATCCTCAAACAGCTCCCAAAGCTGCGCTACATCGGCGTTCTGGCCACCGGCTACGACGTGGTCGACACCGCCGCGGCGCGCGAACTGAACATTGCCGTCACCAATATTCCGATCTATGGGACCAACTCGGTGGCGCAATTCACCTTTGCCCTAATCCTCGAACTGTGCCATCCGCCGGCCATTCACGCCGCCGCCACCCGCGCCGGGGAGTGGTCGCGATGCCCAGATTTCAGCTTCTGGAAAACGCCGCTCAGGGAGCTGGCCGGCAAGACCATGGGGATCATCGGGCTGGGGCGGATTGGCCGGCGCGTGGGTGAAATCGCCGTGGCGATGGGTCTGCGGGTGATCGCCGCCGACGCAGTGCAAAGCCCGGTGCCCGACTGGCCGGGCTTTCGCTGGTGCGAAGTGGACGAACTGCTCGCCGCGTCCGATATCGTCAGTTTGCACTGTCCGCTACTCCCGAGCACCAAAGGAATCATCAATGCCGCATCGCTCGCCAAAATGAAGCCCGGCGCGATTCTCATCAATACCTCGCGTGGAGCGCTGGTCGTCGAGCAGGATCTGGCCGACGCGCTCAGCGCGGGCCGCCTGGCGGGCGCCGCGGTTGACGTGCTGTCCGTCGAGCCGCCCCCGCCCGACCATCCTCTGCTCCACGCCCGCAACTGTATCGTGACCCCCCACATCGCCTGGGCCACCAAAGAAGCCCGCACCCGCCTGCTCGACACGGCAATCGCCAATCTGCGCGCCTTTCTGGAGGGCCATCCGGTCAACGTCGTCAATTAGGGACAAGCCCGGAACCGGATCTTGCGGTGATTTGAAGCGTAGTAGGCAGGCGTCCTCGCCTCGCATCGATGCGCGAGCGTTTGTTGCTCACGTCACCGATGAAAGGTCTTGCAGATAGATATGGCCTGGCCGCAGATGTGGCGACATCAGCGGCCGTAGACCAGTGATTCGTATACCTCCTCGATCTGTGCCACCGAGCTGTCCACGCCGAGTTCTTCAGCGTGCGCGCGAAACCAGGTATAGGTGCGGTGCACCAGTTCGGGACCGGTGGCGTGCGCGCGGATTATCGCTTCGGCCAGCGCGGCGGGTTGCGCCGATGGCGCGACAAAGCCGTTGATACCGTCGGCGACGAGGCTGGTTGCGGCATTGTCCGCGCCTTCGACCACGACCGACGGCGTGCCGCGGGCGGCGGCTTCGACCACCACCAGGCCGTAGCCCTCGCGCCGGGAGGGGAGCAGCAGACACAACGCCCTACCCATCGCGCAGTCGATTTCCTTCCACGACTTAAATCCCGGACATTCGATCGCATCCTCAAGCCCCAGGCGCGCGATCTCTTTCAGCACCCGCGGCCGCTCGGGACCGTCGCCGAAAATCAATCCGCGCAGACCCGGGATCTGGCGGCGGGCGATTGCGATCGCGTCAGGGATTACGCTGACCTGCTTTTCCGGGATATGCCGGCCCGCGAACACAACCAGCGGTTCGCGCTTCATCTCGGCGGGCGGCGGCAGGATCGGGCCGTCGTAGATGCCCTTGAGAACCACCGGCGTGCCGCGGTAGCCGTGCTGGCGCAAAACCTCGGCGGCCAGAGTGGACAGCGTGAATGCGGGACCGGTGAGCGAAATGCACAACTTCTGCACCGCGGCGCCGGCCGCTCCGCCGGCTCGCCCAAGGTAGTCGCGCCAATAGTCAGGCGGCCACACCTCGACCCAATCGGTCACGACCTTCGGTCCACCGGCCGCCTGCGCCATCGCGGCCGAAATCAACGGAAAGTAGGGAAAACTGCACGTATGGACGACATCGTAGCGGCGCCGATTGCGCAGCAGATGGCGCAGCACGGCGATTCCGAAGCGCAGCGGCGGTGCGATGCGCCGCCGACCCGACGCGGTGTAAAGCTGCCGTCCCCCGTCAAGGCCGATCACTTCCACACCCGGCGGTGCGTCGGGGGTTTCGTGCACGTTCCACTGCGTGCGGGTCAGGTAGGTCACGCGATGGCGCGCCGCCAGGCGCTGCGCCACCGCGCGATACCATCGTTCGCATCCGCCGATGGTGTGCGGATACAGGCAGTCGTAGACGATCGCGACCCGCAGCGGCGCGGTGCGGGCTGTGGCGCTAGCGCTCATCGGAGGGCGGCCGCACCAGCCACAGCAGGCTCAAAAAGAAGGAGGAAAAAATCGTCTGCGCACCGATTATCATCAATGTCGAGGCCTGCGTGGCGGGCCGGATTGCGTTGAGCGCACCCATCCCGCTTTGCAGCCATCGCACCAGGATGCGCAGGTCCAACACAAAGCCGGCTGCAAACAGTAGCGCGCCCACCGCGATTCCCCGCTCCAGGTTGAAATGGCGCTGCATGCTCTCGATCAGCGGATCGGCGGCGTACAACCCCGCGCCGTGCGTATAAGCCTTGGCGAACAGGCCCGTCATCACGACCTGAAACCCCAGGATGCTCAGCAGGCTGCCCACCAGCATATAGTGGTAGTCGAAGGTAAGCACGCCGATTCGCACCGGCCCCCAGCCCAGCGCAATCAGCGGAACCAGGCCCAGCAGCATCAGCACGGCCCCCGGAATCAGGAACAGCCAGGTCGGCGAATGCAGCAGCATGAAGCGCAGATGGCGCCAGCCGTCGCGCAGCGGCCGCAGATGCGGTCCGTGCGCAGCGCGGCCGTCGCGCCGCAGCGTGACCGGAATATCGACGATCCGCATGTTGGCCAGCGACGCCTTGATCACCATCTCGGAGGCGAATTCCATCCCGGGCGCGCTCGCCTTCATCCGCCGATAGGCCTGGCGCGTCAGGGCGCGCATCCCGCAATGGGCGTCGGAAACCCGCCCTTTGAAGAACAGATTGAGGATGCCCGACAGCAGTGGATTGCCGATGCGGCGGTTGAGCCAGGGCATCGCGCCGGCTTCGATCCGTCCCAGCACCCGCGACCCCATCACCAGGTCGGCGCCGGCGCGTAGCTCATCGACGAATCGGCCCAGCTCCGACAGATCGTAGGAGTCGTCGGCGTCGGCCATCACGAGCAGCTCCCCGCGCGCCTCCTCGGCGCCGCGCCGCAGCGCGTTGCCGTAGCCGCGCCGCGGCTCGAGTACGACCCGCGCGCCCGCCGCTCGCGCGATTTCCGGCGAACCGTCCTCCGAGCCGTTGTCGACCACCACCACTTCGCCGCGCAGTCCAAGGCGGTGCATCGTCTCGAGCGCCGCCGTCACGCACGTCCCCACCGTTTCGGCTTCATTGAGGCAGGGGAGCACGACGGACACCTCAAGGTCGGCGTCCGCCTTGGCGGCGGTCTCGATTGCTGCTTCGCCTTTGCCCGAAGTTGCGTTCATCGGCCGGTCACCGTGAATCTTGTAACCTGGATTGACCGAGCAAGGAATCTAGCAAAAAGCGGCCACCTTGTGTCATATTCTGGTCGCGTTGGCGGCGGCGGATTTCGTTCGACTCGCGGGCAGAGATGTGTGTTTAGGGCTGGTCCGGGTTCGACGGCGAAACCGCTGCCAGGTCATCTTGTTTGTGAACAAATCCAGACGCAACGATTTCGCGGCGCTGCTGGTCTATGTCGGCATCTCGGTCGGCTTCTTCGGCCGCCACTTGCTGCGCCATTCGGCAACCGCTTACGTCGGTGAAGGTACGGACCCCTCGCAGATGATGTGGCTGTTGGTGTGGTGGCCGTACGCGCTGATTCATCGCATCAATCCATTTCTCACCAGGGCGGTATGGGCGCCATCCGGCGCCAATCTTGCCTGGATGACCTGCATTCCGGCGCCCAGCCTGTTGGCTTTTCCTGCAACCTATGCTTTCGGGCCGGTGGTGTCCTACAATCTGCTTTCGCTGCTCGGACCGGCGCTTTCGGCATTTGCCGCCTACTGCTTGTGCCGCGCCGCAGGCGGCGCGTTCGTCGCTTCCTTGATCGGTGGTTATTTTTACGGCTTCTCCAGCTATGAGGTTGGGCAGGTGTTGGGCGGACACCTGAGCCTCAGTCTGGTTTTTCTGCCCCCGATTCTGGCGGCTTTGTTCATTCGCTTCGCTGCTGGGGTAGTTTCGCGCCGCCGCTTCGCCGCCTGGTTCACTACTCTGCTGGCGCTCCAGTTCCTCATATCCAACGAAGTACTCGCGACAGCGACGCTGTTTGGATTGCTCGCCGTCGCGCTCGCCTGGTGCCTCGGCGACTCCTCGATCCGCTGGCAACTGCGTCGCGCCGCACCCGTGCTGCTCATCTGTTATATCCTCGCCGCGATTGCGCTGAGTCCTTACCTTTATTACATGTTCGCCTATCAAATGCCGAGCAAGCCTCTTTATCCACCTGACGCGTACTCCGCGGATCTGGCCGGATTCATAGTTCCGAATATCCTTAATTATTTCAGGTATTCATTCGGCGGTCTTGACGCCCGCCATTTCCTGATAGACCCATGGGAAAATGGCGCGTTTGTAGGTATACCAATTCTGATTCTGATTGCGTGGTACGTCGTTGAGGACTGGGGTACGTTTGCGGCAAAGCTTCTCGCCGCCTTCCTGTTTTTCGTTTGTCTGGCCGCGCTCGGGCCCGTGCTGCACGTTGCGGGACAGCCAAGCCTCGCCCTTCCATGGAGCGCCGCGTTGCATCTGCCGCTGCTCAAGCATGCGCTGCCTGGACGCTTCATGCTGTATTTCTTCCTCGGCGGGGCGGTGGCGATCGCCATGTGGATTTCGCGAACGCAAACCGCCGCGAAGGCCCGGTTTGCTCTTGTGATCCTTTGTGCCGTGTCGCTCTGGCCGTCGGCAACGATTACCAAAACAGCCATCCCCCCGTTCTTCACGTCGGGGACATACAGGTATTTTCTGCGCCCCGGCGAGAACGTGTTGATTGTCCCTTTCGGTCAAACCGGCGATAGCATGCTGTGGCAGGCTGAAACCCTGATGTATTTCAGGATGGCCGGCGGGTGGCTGGGGCCGATGCCTGCGGAGTATGAGCATTGGCCGATTGTCCAAGCACTCCTCTCATCGGTCCTCATGCCCGAACCGGATTTGCAACTGAAAGCCTTTCTCTTGCACTACGGAATACACACTGTCGTGCTGGACGACGCCGTCAAAGGACCATGGAGAAGGCTCTTTTCTTCATTGGATACAGCCCCGGTCAGACTTGGGCAGGTTACCGTATACAGGACCGCAGCGGGTCGGTTGAGCGCGACCCCACCGCTGAATCCGCTGCAGGCCGAGGGACGCGCCAACCTGGAACGCTTTGGCGAGATGCTCGCGGCGACTACCGAATACTTGCGCCGGGGACTCGATCCCGCAAAGCTCAATTGCGCGCGCGCGCAGCAACTGGGACTCATTCCGGATCGCGGCGAATCGCGCGTCACGTCCAACCAGCTCGGCTGGTGCTACTCGATGTGGTTCGGTGTTTTGCGGGCCGAGGATTTTGGCCTCGGTCTGATCGGCGATTACCCGGGCTTGAGACCAGTGGTGGCGCGCTACAAGGCTTTTGCGAAAGATATCTTCTATCCCTATCCGCGCAAGATGGATGGTAATCCGGAGCCGGACCAGGTGGGCGCCCTGATAATGACGTTCGATCGCGAGCGCCTGGTACAGGCAGCGGCCGCCGCGGCTTCAGCTCAGGTTGCCGCAGGTCGTGATTGGCTGCCGCCCTGGCTGCAGCCAAACCGCCAGCAACCCGTCAAGGGGTGGTTGTCGCCAAAAGCCGGCGCTGCGGACAGAGCATTGCCGATAATCACGGCGGTTAACGGTGTGTCGGTCTCGCCGGCTGCGGGGGCCGACGTCGATCGCGGGACCGTCGGTCCTGTCTTGGCGGCGCGGCGGGCGCGATGGGGACCTTGGTGGAAGCAGGTGCAAGCCGACAACCTTGTAATGATCGAAGGACATAACTTCGACGATAGGTTCGGCATCGCAGTTGATATTTACTGTAGATGTCCCGGGGGCGAGGTTGGCCCCTTCTTTTTCGAGCCGCGCTATAATCCGTTCGATGAAACCCGGATTTTCCTCGGCGTCTCCCTTTATGGATCCAAAGCGCCGCTGGCCGGTGCAGGCTCGATAGTAGTGAGCAACAGAGGTAGTGATGGTCAATACTCGGCCAAGAGCAACAGAGTTCCGGTGTGGATCGGACCGCCGGCCGGGCGAGACCGGAGAGCGTCGCGATAGATAAGGGTTCTTGCGGTGTCATCAAAGAGCCCCGTACTGAAGACCCGCGTCGTTGGCATCGCGATTTTTCTTACCGCGCTTGCGGTTTTTTACGCTTCGCCCAACCTGCAGGTGTACGATAGCAACTTCTCGATGCTGCTGAGCGAGGTCATACTCCGCGGGCATAGCGTCGATCTCAGCCGCGTTCCGCTCAAAGTCCTTAATTTCGATTCTCGAAATCTTAGAGACGGCTATCCTTACCAAACGATCGTCGAAAAGGGCAGACGCTTGTACTATATGCCGTGGGGCGGCTCGATTCTGGCCCTGCCCGCAGTTGCCGTGTTCAATGCAGTTGGCGTATCGGCTCTGACTCCCGCCTGGCATTTCGACGCGGCGGGCGAGTGTACGATTCAGAAGATTCTTGCGGCCGTGCTGATGGCGATCTTTTGTTGGCTGGTCTTTCAAACCGCCGTGGTGGCGGAACTGCCGGTGTGGTGGGCTGGTGCGATCGCTCTGGGCACCGCGTTTGGAACCCAAGTGTGGTCTACCGCGTCGCGGGCCTTGTGGGGGCAGACCTGGCTGCTGCTGTTACTGGGCATAGCGCTCTGGCTTCTGTTGCGATGGAGAACGCAACGGGGAAGGTTTCACCCGATTGCCTTTGCCACGCTGGTATCCTGGATGTATTTCGTGCGTCCCATGGCGAGCGTGCCGATCATGGCAATCAGCGCCTACCTGCTTTTTACCTACCCGCGCCAATTCCCCGCCTACCTGCTTTGCGGCCTGCTGTGGCTGGGCGGCTTTATTGCAACTTCGATGTATTTCTTCGGGGCGCCGCTGCCGCCCTATTACCACGAAACTTGGTGGCTGAGCACGGTCGGCGCGCGCCATCGCCTGATGGCGGTGCTGTTCAGTCCGTCGCGCGGCTTGTTTATCTACGTCCCAATCCTTGGTTTTGTCCTGTTTCTCACCTTCCGCTACTGGCGGCAACTGCGCGCGGAGAAATTGGTGCTGATGTCGCTGGCGGTCATCGCCGCCGACCTCGCCATACTCTCCACCTTGACGATGTGGTGGGGAGGCTGGAGCTACGGGCCGCGTGAACTGACCGAGACCGTGCCGTTCTTTGTGCTGTTGGCGATCTTTGGCTGCAGAGCATTTTTGGCAGATGCTTCGCTCAGCCTGCATGGCTGCTCGGCCATCATCTCGTTCGGTATCGTTCTTTTAATCCTCAGTGTGCTGATAAACGCGCCAGGCGCCCTTTCATACGCCGCGGTCGGATCGTGGAATGTCCAGGAGGATCAGCAGCACCGGGAACTGCTTTGGGACTGGAGTCATGCTCCGTTTCTGGCGCCACTGAGTGCTGCGGTGACCGACGCCGCGTCGGATGATGCCGACATTCCTGCCGCGGTGGGTGCGATGGCGCGAAAGAACGATGAGCAGGCGGCGGCAAACATCGTGACTGAGGCAGGTCCCGTCGTCGAGAGCGTCAACGGCGTCAACGTGATACGCAACTACGCCGGTCCCGGGACCGACTGGGCGCCGGTGCTGATAATGGCCAGGCGTTCCAACCCGCTGGCAGCGTGGTGGAACAGCGATCTGGACGAAACCGTGATCATTCGCGGACATGGATTTGATGCAAGGCATGGCGTGGCGGTTGGAGTGTTTTGTCCGTGTCGGGGCTCGGGTCAGATCGGCCCGTTCTTTTTCAACCCCGACAACCCGAACTTCAGTCCGACGAGAATCATTTTGCAGATTCCGCGTCCCGTTGGTCAGCCGGTTCCCGTCGGCTCGGGGTTCATTGAAGTTCGCAACCGCGGCAAGGACGGCACCTATTCCCAGATTGCCAATCGTGTATGGATTTCCCTCGGAGCACCGCTGCGAGTGCGCCACGTCTACCAGTCGGGCGCGTCGATCCTGGTCGAGGGATCGGGTTTCGAGTCTTCGACTCGAATCAATTTATATAATTCAAGCTCTCCTTTTTCCCAGGCGCAACTCCCGCCCAATCTGGGCGGCGTGGACGGCGCGGGGCGGCCCAGAATTCTGCTGAACATCGAGAGTCACTCCAGGTTCACCTTCAGGGTGCCGGACAATGCGGGTCCCGGCGAATGGTACGTGGAAGCGCTCAACCCGCCTTACCTGCCGTTTTCAAGTTCTTACGGCGATCCCGGCGGCGCCTTTGTCATTCGATGATTCGAACCACCCACGCATATCGATCGCGGGAATTGTGAGCAGCGGCGCGAACATTGTCCGTGGGCGTTCAAGGCTCGAAAAGCTCGCGGTCGGGCTGCTCTACGGTGCACTGTCGGTTGCAATCTTCGGCGGTCAGGTGGTCTGCAACCCGGCTAACTATTACGTCGGCGGCGGTCACGATCCGTCGCAGATGATGTGGTTTCTGGTCTGGTGGCCTTATGCAATCCTTCACCACCTCAACCCTTTTGTGACGAAAATGGTATGGCCGCCGGCCGGGGTGAACCTGGCCTGGATGACGCCTATCCCCGCGCTCAGTCTCCTGGGCTTCCCCATAACCTACACTTTGGGCCCTGTCGTCTCGTATAATGTCCTTTCTCTGCTCGCCCCGGCGCTCTCAGCGTGGACTGCTTACCTGCTTTGCGTTCAGGTTACCGGGCGCTCGTGGCCATCCGCGGCCGGCGGATATCTCTATGGCTTTTCAAGTTATGAAATTGGCCAGGTTCTGGGCGGTCATCTCGGTCACAGCATGGCGATGCTGCCGCCTCTTGCCGTACTGTTGTTTCTTCACCTGGTTCGACGTGAGCTGACGCGCCGCCGTTTCATAGTTTATTTCACGGCATGTCTGGTTGCTCAATTTCTGATCTCGACCGCGCTTTTTGCAACCATGACTTTATTCGGCGCCGGCGCTCTGATGCTCGCATGGTGTTTATCCGATTCGGTTTTGAGGGTGGCTCTGCGTCGAACGTTGCCTTGCCTTGTGAGTGGCTACATCCTGGCCGCCGTAGCGCTGAGTCCGTATCTGTACTATGTTGTGGCCTTCGGCATGCCGCACAAACCGATCTGGCCGCTGGATTATTACTCGGCCGACCTGGTCGGATTAGTTCTTCCCAATAGGCTCTGCCGACTCAGATTCCGCATTTTCGGATTGGACGCCGGCTTCTTATTCGATCCCTGGGAGACGGGAGCTTATCTCGGTTTGCCGACGGTTGTGCTGTGCTCCTGGTATTATCTTGAGAATCGCGGAACGTTCATCTGCAAGCTACTGACTATTTCTTTGGCCGCGGTTTTATTGGCCGCGTTGGGACCGCGCCTGCACGTCGCGGGAAGGGCGAGCGTGATTTTGCCATGGGCGGCCGCGGCCCGTCTGCCGTTCATCAAGCACGAACTGCCGGGACGCTTCATGCTTTTCGCATTCCTGATCATCGCGGTTATGGTATCGATATGGCTGTCCCGGCTGAGGCCGGCTGGTCCAGCCCGAGTGGCAGTGCTGTTGCTCTCGGTTCTGTTTCTATGGCCGGCGGTCGATAACACCAGGGTCGATCTGCCGGCCTTCTTCAGCACCGGGGTCTATCGGCGCGTGCTCGGGCGAAACGAAAACGTCCTGGCCGTTCCATTCGGATGGAATGGCGACAGCATGCTCTGGCAGGCCCATTCCCTGATGTACTTCAGGATGGCGGGAGGATACCTGGGTGCGACGCCGTCCGAATTTGAACGCTGGCCAATCGTGGATGCGTTGTACTGGTCGATTCTTATACCAGACACCGAGGCTCAGCTAAGAGATTTTGTCGACCATTATCGTATCGAGAGACTAATCATCGAGGAGTCTGACAAAGAGCCCTGGCGGAAAGTATTTTCACAGTTTGACTCTACTCCGGAGAGAATCGGCGGAGTTATCATCTACAAGGTGGGAAGGGGGCGGGCGCGCAGCCATCCAGACACGGATGTCGTGCAGGCGCAAGGCCGGGCCTATGCGGGTCGCTTCACTGAGATGATTATGGCCGCCCACGAATACCTGATGCGCGGTTTGGATCCGGCACGGCTCAGTTGCGCAGAAGTTCAGCATCTGGGCTTGCTGCCCGACCGGGGCGAATTGACCGATACGACGACCAAAGCTGGTTGGTGTCACCGTATGTGGCTCGGGCCGTTGGAAGGCGACCCGGTTGGAGTCGGCCTGATCGGTTACGAACAGGGCGTCAAATCGGTAATCGGACTATACGGCAGGTTCGCGAATAAAATATTCTATCCGTATCCTCAGAAAGCTAGTGAACAGGCGCCGGTGGATCCTAATAAGCCTGGCACATTGATTATGACGTTTAGTCTCAGTCAACTCCAACGCGCAAGCCTCACGGCAATGTCTTACCAGTCCGGAGCGCGGTCCGATGCCGGCGAAGGGCGGGCCGGGGCCGCCGCGCTCGCGGCGGCCGGCAGCGCGGCGCCCACGCCGGAGGTGAAGGAATCCGCCTGGTCGGCAAGCGATGGGGCAAAAGATGAGGCGCCGAATCGCGCGGGCCCCGTAATCGTGGCGTTAAACGGCACACCCATACCGACCGGCAGCACCGTGACGTCGGTCAACGACGGCGGTGTGCCGGTAATTCCGGTGCGACGGAGCATCTGGCAGCCTTGGTGGTCGAGAGCGCAAGCCAACGACGTGGTTGTGATCGAGGGTTCGAATTTCGATACCCGGTATGGGATAGCGGTGAACATATATGGCGCCTGCCGGGGCGAGGGTACTGGAACTTTTGCGTTCGACCCTGGCGACCATCTTTTCAGCGGCACTCGCATTTACTTGAAGGTCCCAATATGCCCTCCGCAGGCGGCGCCGGGCGGAGTTGGATCGGTCGTGGTTGCCAACAAGGGACGCGACGGCCGGTATCTGTCGAAAAGCAACCGAGTGCCAGTCCGCTTACGCCGCTCCGATTGACTGACGATCAGAGCATCCGCAAAGACGGCTTGCGTGCCGCGCAGGGTCAGTGTCCCCGATCCAAAACCAGGGCCGTTTTGGGCCGGTGCGAGTCCGGCAGGCATGATAGGCTTAGATGGCTTGGGTGGTTAGCGGACGCCTTGCAAATGCGGGGTCTCGGAGAGATACTGCGCCCATGCCGTTAGCCGCATCCGGTCGCGCCTGGCTCAAACCGAGCGGAAAGGCCGCGCTGCCTGCTGGCGCGCCGGCCTCGGCCAGCGACTCAGCATCGGGCCAGCAAGGTTCGTCAGGCGAAGCGCAGCAGCTTGCCCAGCGCGAGGCGGACTTCTGTCTTGGCTACGGCCTGTATTGGCTGGAGAATGGCGAGGGGGCCAGCTTCTGCTGGTCGCGCCGTTTCTTCGGCTTTTATCTCGATCTGGATCAGATCCGGGAATTCGAACTGGAGTTCGAATCGGCCCAGGAAACCACGTTGACTTTCTATTCCGACAGGACGGAAGTGGCCGCCGTCAACTTGGGTCCGGGGCGGCAGTCGGCCACGTTCAGGGTTCCCGCCGAAAGCCGCAAGTATCGGATCTGGCATGCGGGTTTCAGGGTTGGGGATACGTGGCAGCCGGCATCCGATCCGAGAAGACTGGGCATCAAATGGTACGGGATGCGAGTGCGCACCGGCAGCGAAATTATTCACTACAGCGCGAGTGTGTATTCGCAAAATGGCGCCAAGACGGATTGGCTTCGCCTGGACGATTATTTTCGGCTGCATGGGAACACGGCGCACGACCTGCGGCGCAATGCGCGGCTCAACGTCAAGGAACGAAGGGCGGAAACCCAGGAAGTCGTATCCACGCCGCTGCGTCTTTACATGGAGCTTGCGTGGCTATGCAATATACGATGTCCGAGCTGCTTCCAGGCGTATGTGCCGAACAATCTGCGCAAGGAGGCGACTCATTTCATGTCGCCTCATGTGTTTCGCGAAGCCGCCGAGAAGCTGTTTCCGGGAGCCGCGATGGTATGGTACAGCGGCAACGGCGAGACGCTGCTTCATCCCAACATCGATACCATTTTGCGCACCGCACTGGATTTCAAGTTCGTTCCGGCGCTGCTGACTAACGGCACGCTGTTCACCGAACATAACATGAGACTGCTGGTCGAGGGCGGGTTTTTCCTGAGCATCTCGATTGACAGCCCCTATGAAAAGGATTTCGAGCGGCTGCGCGCCGGCGCCCGGTTTAGCAAGCTCGTGGGCGCGCTTGAGTATTTCCGCACCCTGCAACGGCAAATCAAAAACAAGCGTTTTCATATTCGGATCCAGTGTGTGGCGCAGCAATCAAATCTGGATCAGGTCGTGGATTTAGTCAAATGGGGGGCGAGCTACGGCGCACGGGAAATACAGTTCCTGCCCATTCACAATTTCGGTCATCATTCCGAGTATATAGAGCAGGCGATGCTGTATCATACGCCCGAGCGGGTAAACAGCCGGATGCTGGAGGCGGTGCGGACGGGGACGAAGCTTGGCGTAAGGGTACGGCCCGTTCCTCCCCTGAATCCGGGGCCTGCCCTGACGCGCGAATTCCAGGCGGCCGCCGATGAAAACATCTACGCCACGCGGCGCCTCGACGATCTTTACGATCTGGCGCTCAATATGCCCGAACATCCCGCTAACAATCCCGACGGGCGATGCAGCTTGGCGTGGTCGGAGTGTTTTATTTGCGCGGACGGAAAAGTCGCGCCCTGCTGCATCGACCTGACTCAGACCACGGTCGGCAACCTTTACGACGACGATTTCTGGACCATCTGGAACGGTCCCGCCATGAAGATGTGGCGTCAGACGGTCAACCACGGGCCGCGTGGCATCTGCAGTTTCGGAACCTGTGTGTTTCGCCGTTCCGCGCCGGTGGACAAGAGCCAGATATCCAGAAAACTAACGCATCGTATGCGGCATTGGGTTCGATCATTCAGACATTAATAGCTGTGCCGCAGTGTCCGTCAGGGGTCGGATTTTACCAGCGCGGCGGGAGACGTCTCGGCGGCCGGTGCGGCATCGGGCATCCGCGAGTCGGCCGATTCATCCGCGGCGTGCCGGTCAGGCGCCGAGCTGCCGGCGGCTTGCGCGCCAAGGCGACTGTAAAGGTCGCGGACCATCTTCGCGATGGTATCCCACGTGTAGCGCGCCGAGACTTTTTGATAGCCGGCCTCCCCGAGTCTGGTGGCCAATTGGGGATTGGCCAGAAGCTGGGCGATGCGCTCCGCGATTTCCTGGGGCGACGAGCACAGATATCCGTTGTCACCGTCATCGATCAGATCGGCGACCGGGCCGCATGAAACATTGCCGATGACCGGCTTGCGGCGCGCCCAGGCTTCGAGAAACACCATTCCGAAGCTCTCATTCTCCGATGGCAGCAGGAAAATATCGCAGGCATCGTAAGCGTCGAGCAGATCCCGCCGATCGACTTCTCCCAACCAACAGGCATGAGCGGAGGAAATCGGCTGTCCGTCGACGTCGCGGCCGATCATCACCAGCCTGACCCGCTCATCGGCGATGAGTTCGACCGCGGCCAGCGCCATGTCGTAGCGTTTGAACAGTTCCTTTCTGCCGACGAACAGCACGATCTTGCGCCCTTCCAAACCGTACTTGCGGCGAAAGCGCGCGCCGTCGATTTCCGGCGCGGTCAGCTCTTCAAGGTCTATTCCGGCGCCCAGCTCGATGGGCGTGGAGCCGGGCGCCAGGGCCGCAAGCACTGCCGCGCTGTAGCGGGTTTGCGCCAGCAGCGCGCCGGCGCGGGCGAAGCAGCGGTAGAATACGGCGAAGTGATGGTAAATATCCTGAGGATGGAACAGGGGGAGGACCACCACCGGCCGGCGCAACAGACGTGCAATCGCCACCACCGCAGGCATCAGCGCATAGGGCGTGAAACCGACCAGCACCGCCTCGTACCGGCGCAGGTTCAATGCCAGATGAGCCAGCAGGCGGATGGACCACGGTCCGCGGCCAGCTAGCATCATGAGATCGTAGATGCGGGGACGCTCGCGCGCCCTGCGCTCATAGTAATCAATCAGGTTGCGCGATCCAGTGAGCATTTTTCCCAGACGCCGCTCTTCCCGGTCCCATCGCCTGAGCATCAGGCGCGAGAGCAGATGAGCGAGGCGGGGACCTGGATAAAAACCAACTGAAAAACGCCGGATGCGGATTCCATCAATGGAGCTGACTTCGGGCGGATGCTCATCGGGCCAGGCACTGGTGAAGGCCGCGGTCGGATGCGCGTTTTTGGTCCGTGTCGTCAATACATCGACTTCAACGCCATGCTCCACCAGTTTCCTGGAAAGCATATATTCATAGCGTTCAGAACCACTGACCAAATCGGGAGTAAACTGAGGGAATATATGAAGGACTTTCACGCTGCCTATTCAAAATGAATGGAAGATACCGCGATGCCGAGCTTTCTTCCCAAAGCGTCGACGAATGGATGCTCGCAGACCAACAGTAATTCATAGTCGCCGGCCGGCAAATGGGCAGTGAAGGTGAGCCGGGTCCAGCGCGCCGGCAAGCGGAGCGTTTCCTCGACGCGGGGATCCAGGCTGCCCAGTGGCCTTATGCGCAAGCTGGCTTCGCCGTCTTTTGGTCTCGAAGCCACGATCGTACAGGTCAGCGCGGGGTTTCGCAGCCTGAACAACGCCGAGGCATGCGACGCGGTCCACCGGAAAGTCGCGGTTCCGTCGTTTTCCGCATAGTACCAACCAAAGTTTAGATGATGTTTGTCGCTGTTCCCGTCCATCACAACTGAGTTGGCTGCGCGGGCCAGATCCGGACGGTTAATCTGGTTGTTCGGGCATGGCAATGGATAGTGGCCCCAGCTCGGTGCCAGCAGGTGGCTGAACGGGCGGCGGCGCGCGGCAAACCTGGCTCGCAGCCCCAAAGCCGACGGCGCATGCGCCAGGTTCCATCGCCACGCCCTGGCGATGATTGAAAGCCTGTCCCGCTGAAGCTTGCGGCACAGTGAAATCTCACGAACGAACCAAACCGGCAGACGCCGGAGCGGAAAGTACTTCAAGACGGTGCGGATGCGATTTTTTTCGCAAAGGAAGGCCTTGTTCCCAAGAATCCTGTCGCTATATCCGAATTCGTGATCGATCCAGGCGTCGGGGGAGAGCGCGACCTCATATCCGGACTTCCATGCACGGATGCCAAGTTCGCTGTCGTCGTAATAGTTAAACAGCTTTTCATCCAGCGGTCCGATGCTTTCAAGCACCGCTCTTCGCACCACCATGCCGCATCCCATCGCGTACAGGACGCGGTTGGGCAAGTGGGCAAATTCATAAGGTGTGTCGAAACAGTAGTCACCCCCGTAGCCCTGGAGATTGAGAGTTCCGCCGGCGCCGTTCAAGATAGCTCTGCGGCCGGCGAAAAATACTACTGAGGCGACCACGCCAATGGCGGGGTCAGAGTCTAGCGTCTTGACCGCTGCGGACAGCCATCCGGGATCAGCGTAGCCGTCGTTGTCGATGAACGCCATGATCGCACCGCGCGCATGGGTCACGCCCAGATTGCGTCCGCCCGCCACGCCGCGATTGGCGGCGCTGCGCACGACCGAAAGACGTCCGCAGCCCAGATAGCGCTCCAGGATCGCCAGGCTGCCGTCGGCCGAGTTGTTATCAACCACCACTATTTCAAAGTCGTCATAGGTTTGCGCCAGCAGGTGATCGAGGCATTTGGCGATGACTCGTTCGCCGTTGTGGTTGAGCACAATTACGCTGACGCGCGGCGCGGACAAAGCGGGCGGGGCGGCGCGCCGCAGGCCAGCGGTTGGCGGAACGGGGTCGGCGCTGCTCATTTGCGCGCAACCACAAAGTATTCCTGATCGCCATAGATCAGCTTGTTGAGGTAGTCGGTCGCGCGATTGAAATCATCCAGGGCGCCGTTGACGCCGCCTTGCAGCGGCGGGATGCGCAGTACGTCGGCTGGCGGGGACGCCAGATGGCAGGAGATTTCGGCAAAGCCCTCGGACTCGAGCAGAAACTGCAGAGTTTGCGGATGCACCAGGCGCACGTGGCTCGGATCCATCCAAAACCATTTGTAGTGCACAAAGAGCGATTCGGGATTGAGCGTTTCCAAAACCGCGACTCCCCCCGGCATCAGCTTGCGCCAGCTCAGAGATATCAGCGCGCTCAGCCGCGAGGCGGGCAAATGTTCGATCACTTGCGCGGAAAAGATGCCGCCCAGCGATGCGTCGGGCTGAGCGGCCAGATATTCGAGCGCATCGCACTGTTCCACATCCAGCCCCTTGTCCCGGCACAACAGGATCATGTCGAGATCCAGGTCCAGCCCCTTGGCGGCGATTCCCGCCTCACGCATCAGTTCCAGGAACTCGCCCTTGCCGCACCCGATGTCGAGCACCGGCGCTTTGCCGGTAAAATATCTGAGGTAGCCGCGCTGCTTGTCTTTAACCATTGTGCTGTCGCGCAGCCGCTCCTCAAAACCTGCATAGTCGATTGCCGAAAAACCCGCCGGCGCGGCGGCGCTTTCAAGCGCCGGCGGCGCGGCCGCGCCGGTAGATGGTTCGCCGCCCAGCCTGCGCAGGCGCCGTTCCACCCGCCGGACGCGCTCATGAAGCGGCTTGAACTGCTCCTCCCAATACGCCGCTCGCGCCTGCGCCGCTGCGACTGCCGCGCCCAGTTCGGCGCATCGCGCTTCGAGAGACTCAAGCCGCCGTGCCTGCTCGCCGGCCGTCCGCTTCTCATCACCCAGCTGTTCCTCGTACTCTTGCAGCCGCTCGATGCGCTGCGACAGGGCCTCCCATTGCCCGCGCAAGCGCTCAAGCGCCGCCATCCGCCGCGACAAATCGCCAAGCGCTGCCGCATGCGTTTGGATATCCGCGGCATAGGTGTCGGCGAATCGGCGCGCCAAGGTCCGTGTGTGCGCTTTGACATCCTCGGCGCTGCGGGAAATGACCTGCTCAGTGACAGCGCGCATCTCCACAACCTGCCGGCACAGCCGGTCCACATCGTTGGTAACCGCGGTCATCAGTCGTGCGTTGGCGGCGTTGTACTCGGATTGCCGGCGGACTATCGGCTTCAGCAGGGCCCTGAGCGCCTTTGCCGCGGTCAGCATCGTCCATCCCAGCACCCGACGGCGAGGGTCCAGCGACACCTCGGTAAGGTTGTAGGCCTGATGCAATTCGGCCAGATCGCGCTCTAGTTGCGGATGACCCGCGGGCAGGCCGACGGCAGCGGTGGCGCCCGATTGGCTGTGGCGGAGGTCACGGACCTTCAGGCGGATTTGTTCCATCATGCGGTCCAAGTCGAAGTCGCGCGATTTATCCATCAGCGCCCTCCTGATGCCGGGGCGTGATTCTAGCCTAACCGGGCGCACCTGACACGCGGCAAACGGGGACCGAATGTGGCGTGGATTGCGTCAATGCACGGCAAACGCGCCGCCAGGCGAGTTGCCTGAGCTGGTGAAGGGGATAAAGGGTGGGTTGAGCGCCTGAACATATGCCGGTCCGGCGACGACTCCGGCGGGAACGTTGAATTGCAAGCGGTGATCGCTGAGCAGGTTGAGCGGGATCTTCGGACTGCCGTCGGACCGCAGACCACCCAGGTTGACCACGGTCCCGGACTGGAGGTTGAAGAGGTTGAGCACCGTGAGACCGGAGAAGCCCTGTCCTTCGACCGTGACGGTCGGGCCGCTCTGAGTGACGCTGCTGATTGCGATCTGCTCACCGATCGGCACCGAAACGGCGGCGCTGGCGAAAAAATTCCCCAAATTGGTTATGCGGAAAGCTCCCGGACCGATAGCCGGGGCGTTGGGGCCCGAGGGCAGCGTGAAGGTCACACTGTTCGGGGTCAGGTTGCTGCCGAAAATGACGAAGGGACCGATTTTCCCGCCGGCGCAGTCGCAGAACAAATCCACTCCGATGCCATTAACGGTATCAAAACCGCTGCCGGTCAGGGTTACGGTCGCGCCGGGAACCACCACCGTCTCGACGTTCGCCAGCGCGATCCCGGGGTCGGTGCTGGTGGGAGACAGACCGATTCCGTTGATCGCTGTGAGGCTGGGCAGCCCGGATGCAGGCTCGCCCTGCAGTAATGCGAGGGCCGTGTTTGACTGGATATGAGCCTGGTCGGTGTTGACGACTACTACGCTCGCCACCCCTTCACCCTGAGTGACCGAGAGTGGAAGAAACACGGCCAGGCTGTCGGGCAGGTCGGAGTTGGGAATGAGCGGACCGAAGTTTTCCGCCCCATTGGAGGTGGCGACGAAGAAGTTCGCCACCGATCCCGGGGTGAAGCCGCTGCCGCCAATCACGAAATTGTCGCCGATATAAATGACCGGGGGCAGCGAGCTTATCGTGGGTCCGCTTTGGGCATCGGCCCAGCCGGTCCACAGTGCGATCGCCAAGAGCGGTGCGATTGCGCCGCGTGCGCGCCTGGCCACGGCATTCCCCCCTTTTTGCGAGCCTCGGCCGGGAAAGCTCGTTCCCGGCAAAGCCGTGTCAGTGCAAACAAACTAGCAAATTGTGAGGCGAAAGACCAAATAGGGACGGATTGGAAAGCGGCCGGCTTTCAGCGCTCTTCACCGGTCAGAAAAAGCGCCACCCCCAACAACGAAAACAGCAGATTGGGCAACCACGCCGCCAGCCAGGGCGGGATAATGGCGGAGCGCCCGAATGAAATCGTAAAGCCCAGCGTGATCCAATAGCCCAGTCCCAGGCCCAGCCCCAAAAGGAAGCCGCGTCCTGCGCTGGCTGCACGCGGCACCGGATCCAGGCTCAGCGCCAGCCCGCACAACACCATCACCAGGCACGACAGCGGCAACGCGTATTTCACGTCGCGATCGACCAGGTAAGAGCCGGGGTCCAGCCCGTTGCGGCGCAGTTTGGCGATATACTGGTCGAGTTCGGAAAGGCTGAACTCCTCGGGAGTGAGAATCGCAAAGGAGAAATCGCCGGGCTTGGCGTCGAGGTGAAAATTTCCCGCCTGCGCCGCCGCCAGCGCGCCGCGATGCTCCAGGTCCAGCCGCTTCAGACCGCTAAAGGTCCATCCCTGGCCGTTCCATTGCGCATGGTCAGCGCTATAGATTGCGCGCAGCGTATATTGAGGTCCGATTTGCAGGACGCGCACCCCGTCCAGCCGCTGATGGGTCGCGTCATAGCTTTTGGCGGCGACAAAACCGCCGCGGATGCGCAGCCAGTTTTGCGCGTTGTACACGAACCGCGGCTGGTTGTGGATCACGCCGTCGAGCAGGTATTTGGAGCGCCGCGTCGCGGCGGGCACGATGGTTTCGTTCAGCCCGAAGGTTACCGCCGACAGCGCCGCTGCGAGCAGCAGCAGTGGCATCGCGATCCCCATTCGGCTAATTCCCAGGCCCTGGAGTGCCAGCAGTTCGCCGTTGCGATTGAGCATCGCCAACCCCAACAGTACTCCTGCCAGAGCGGCGACCGGAATCAGTTGAGTGGTCATCAAGGGCAGTTTGAGCACCAGATACTCAATGCCGGCCGGGCGAAACAAGCCGTACGCCATCAGGTCGTCGAACTTGTCGATAAAGGAGGCCAGCAGGTCGATTACGATAAAGGCGATCAGCGCACCCAGGAAGGCTTCGCCGAACATCCGCACCACCATCCAGGCCGCGGTCGGCGGCAGACGAAAGCGTTTGCGCCGGCGCACCGGCGCCCCAACGCTGGCAGCGCCCAGCCGCCATGGCGGGGCACCCAACTCGATCGCCGAGGATTCGATTGCCGGCTTCAAACTTCCACCGCTGCGCGCCGGCCCGGGGCTGCCCGGCGCAGCCGCGCATGCGCCTGCCATATTACGTGTCCGCGCCGCCTGTTATCCAGAGAAGCAGAGCGTTCGACGCGATCGGCGTTTTGGACTACGATTCGCTCGACGCTGGCGATGTAATGAACCTGGCACACGAACGCCGGCGCACCGCTCCCGGGCATAGACACTGCGGATGAAGCTGCTGTTGATTTCCGGCGCGCGCATCGTGGGCGGGGCGGAACGAGTCACGCTGCAACTGGGTGCGGAACTGATGGCGCGCGGCTATCAGGTGGAGGCGCTGTGCCCGTCGGCCGGCCAATGGCGCACCGCGCTGACCCGCGCCGGAATTGTGGCGCATCCCGCGCCCATCGGCGGAGCGCTCAACTTTCTGACCTCATTCGTAATCGCGCAAGCGGCCGGCACCTTCCGTCCCGACCTTCTGATGGTGACGACCAGCGATGAATGGGTGTGGGCGTGTTTGACGCCGCGCCGCGCCTGCGCGCCGCGCCTGGTTCTGGTCAGGCATATGGGATTGCCGCTTGCATTGCGGGTGCGGCGGCTGGCGGGATGGCGCGCCGACGCGATCGTGGCGGTCAGCCACAGCGTGCGCCAGAGCCTGCTGGCCGGCTCCGCGATCGCACCCGGCAAAGTGCGCGTAATCCCCAACGCGGTCCGCTTTGCGATCAATTCCAGGGTTCCCGATCCGCTCCAGCGCAGGCTTGCCAGAACGTCGCTGGGCCTGCCCGAGGGCGGCCGATGGATTGGCTTTTTGGGCGGCATCAACCTGGGCAAGGGAATCGAAGATGTGATGGTGGCGGCGGGGCGTGCCAATCGAATGCTGGGCGATGTGCATCTGCTGGTGTGCGGCAGCAAAGATCTCCGGCAAAGGACGCCGGATTGCGGCGAGTTGGCGCGCCGCTGCGGGATTGAGGAAATCGTGCACTACATGGGCCAACTCGATGACGTGATTCCGGCGATTACCGCGTGCGATGTGCTGGCCATCGCGACGCATCGCGCGCTGCGCGAGGGGTTGGCGCAAAGCGCGCTCGACGCGATGGCGTGCGGGACGCCGATTGCCGCCTACGCGCTGGAGGGCGTGATCGACGCGGTGGGCGAAACCGACGCCGCGGCGGTGCTGGCCCGCCCCGACGACGTCGCAGACCTGGGCGCCGCGATCATCGGCCTGCTGAGCAATCCCGAACTTGCGGCCTCGATCGCCCGGCGCGGCCTCGATCGCGCCCGAGCCGAGTTTGAACCCGCGCAGATGGCCGACCGTTATGAGCAACTGTTTGGCGCGCTGACCGCGGACCGGGCCGGCGACTAGGACCAGCCCGGCTTGGGTGGCGTTTCGACCGGACTAAGCTGTTCGGCAAACAATTCACGAAACGCGGCGCAGCCGGCAAGCAACTCGGCGGCTGAACCCTCGGCGATGATCATGCCGTCATGCAGCATCGCCACACGCGCAAAGCGGCTGACGGTGGCCAGCCGGTGCGCGATCACGATTACCGTGCGCCGCTCCAGCCACGGCTTGAGATTAGCGAAGATAGTCCGTTCGGTGTCGGAATCCAGCGCGCTGGTGGCTTCGTCGAGCACCAGCAGGGCGGGGTCGCGGGCGATGGTGCGCGCCAGCGCGATACGCTGGCGTTGGCCGCCCGACAGGTTGCGTCCCGCTTCGGCCAGATAGGTGTCGAGCCCGCGCGCCATCGACGCGACGTACCCCTCCAGGCCGGCCAGCATCACTGCCTCATCGATGCGCCGCCGCGGCGCGTCCCAGGCGCCATAGCGGATGTTGTCGAGCAGCGAGCCGCTGAAGATGAAGGGGTCCTGCTCGGCCACACACACCGCGCGGCGCAAGTCGGGGATGCGCAACTCGGCCAGGTCCTGGCCGTCGAGCAGGATGCGCCCGGCCTGGGGCTCCACGAATCGCAGCAGCAGGTTGGCAACAGTGCTCTTGCCCGCCCCGCTGGCACCGACCAGCGCAATCGTCTCGCGCGGTGCGAGGCTGAGGGTGAAATCGGTCAGCACCGGCGTGTGGTCGCCGAAGCCCAACCGGACGCATTCGAAACGCAGTTCCCCGCGCACCGGCTTGGTCAGCGCGATCCACCCGTCGCGCTCGGCGGGCGGCAAATCGATAATCTCGTACACGCGCACAGCGCAGGCGATCGCGCGCTGCGACATGCTGTGCACCTCGCTCAGCCGCCGCAGTGGCTCCACGGTCTGCACCGCATACAGGCAAAAGGCCAACAAGCCGCCGGCAGTAGCGGCTCCGGCCGACACCAGGCGGCTGCCGTACCATACCACCGTCAACAGGCCGGCGGCGGCGATGAGCCATACCGAGGAGATCAACGCCGCTGACCACAATTCGCTGCGCAGCACCTGGCGGCGCCAGGCGATATCTCCAGCAACGAAGCGCTGATTTTCCATCGGCTCGGCGCCGAAACCCTTGATGGTGGTAAGCCCGTGAAGCTGCTCGTTGAGCACGGCGCCCAATTGCCCGGCGGCCTGCTGCGCCGCAGCGCCCCATTTGCGCACCTGCCCGCCCAGACGCGCCAGCGGCAGGGCGACCGCCGGCACCACCACCCCGGTGATCAGCGCCAGGCGCCAGTTGAGCCGAAACAGCATCGCAATCGCGCCGATCACGACCAGCGTCTCACCCACGCCGCGCCGCAGGATCTCGCGCACGAATTCCGACAGCGCGCCGGCGTCATTAAACATGCGCGACATCAGGTCGCCGGTGGCAAATCCGCGCGCGACCCTAAGGTCGGTGGCCAGCAGCCGCTCTTGGGCGCGGTCGCGCAGCGACTGCACCAGGCGCAGATCGATGCTGCGCAAAGAGTAGCGCGAGAAGAAGATTCCGCACACCATCGCCAGCGCGGTCAACGCCGCACGTATCAGCAGATGCGACATCTGCGCGCGGTCGCCGGTGACCAGCGGCCCCTCGGTCCACAGCTTGGCGATCCACGTCAGGTAAAGCTGGGCGCCCCCCAGCATCGCCAGGCTGAGGAAGACCATCGCCAGATGGGCCCGCAGGCGCATGCAATCGCGCAGCAGGCGCAAGAAAATTTGGGCCGAATCCTGCTCCGAGCGCAGCTCGACGTCGCCCAGACGCGGCACGCGCGCCGCCGCCGAGCGCGCGATGCGCTTCCAATGGCCCACCGTGTCGGCGTACAGCCGGCGCGCATCCCTGCGGCCCTGCGGCTCGCGCGCCGCACGCGCCGTCACCGCGGCGATCTGACGCATCTTGTGCCGGAACTGACGCCACTGGTCGGCGAGCAGGCGGCGCAGCGGCCACAATTCCACCGGTATGCGCTGAACACCCAAAGCCCGGCAGGCACGATAGCGCTTGTGACCGTCGGCGATTACAAAACGCGAACCCAATTTGACCACGCAGACGGGTGGAAACCGCTCGCCGCGCGCCATCGCCTGGCGATACTCCTCGATGCGTTCGGGCGCGTGCGTGGTGGTGAAAGGATCGACGACGCGCGCCGCGGCAACGATATGGACGGGGAAGTGCGCCCGCGACGCATCGAAACATGCGGGCGTTTGTGCAACGTCGTCCGATGGTTTCAATGAGCCCGCCACTGATATCCCGCCAGCCTCAAGGCATCCGGCGTTCAAGTCTACCCGGAACCGGGCGGCAAAACACGCAACCAGCCGGCTGACGAGTGAGCCGCCTGCACGCAGAGGGCGTCAGCCCTGCTCCTCCTCCTTCATTTAGGCGGAGGCGGAGTGTAAATGCGGCGCGCGAAAGCGTGGGCCGCTTTGAGCACCGCGGCGTCCTCGCCCAGGCGGCCGACCAGCATCATGCCGACCGGCAATCCCGCCGAGATCGCGCAGGGCAGGCTGATTGCCGGATGGCCGGTCAGGTCGAACTGGCAGGTGTTGTCGGCCACCGCGAAAGCAGCGCGGGCGTCGGCGCCATTGCCGGGGCGCGGCAGAGGAATCGACTTCATCGGCGTGGTCGGCATCACCAGCAGATCCCACCGGGAAAGCGCGTCGTCGTAAGCGGCGCGCAAGGTGCGGGTGAGGTTGCGGGCCTTGGCGTAGTAGCGTCCGTGATACGACTGGCGCATGTACTGGCCGATCAGCAGCGTGTACTTGATCTGGTCGGGCAGATCGTCGGCGCGGGCCAGGCGCCCGCGCGCAAAAGCGTCGATCAGGCTTACGTTGTGATGGCCGTCCATCGCGGCGCCAACACTGTTGGCCGCAACCACCGCGCTGATGCCTTCGTTGCCGATCGCGCCGAAGATTGCCGTGCCGATCCGATGCCACGGCACGCAAACCCTTCCCACTGCGCAGCCCAGCCGCTCAAAGGCCTGCCCCGCTTCCCGCACCGCCTCGTCGACGTCCGTCTCAGCGTGGCTGGTGCCGAAGCCCTCTTCCAGCAGGCCCAGCCGCAGGCCTTTGACGTCGCCGTCCAGCGCCCTGCTGTAGGGTTGTGCAACCAGTCGATTGATTGCCTGGCGGACGTCAAACCCGTCGGGCCCGGCGATTGCCTCCAGCAACAGCGCCACATCCTCGACGTTGCCTGCCATCGGCCCCAGATGGTCCAGATTGGGATCAAGCGAGACCGCGCCCGTGTAGGGAACCAGCCCATAGCTGGGCTTAAGCCCGTAAACTCCGCACCAGCTCGCCGGAATCCGGATCGATCCACCCTGGTCCCCGCCGATTGCCATGTCCACCTCGCCCGCGGCGAGCAGCGCGGCGCTGCCACCCGAGGAGCCGCCCGCATGGCGCGTCAAGTCGTAGGGATTGAGAATCGGGCCGGTGTCGGCGTTGAGATCGAAACACAGCCGCCCGCACGCGGCTTTGCCCACGATCCTCCCACCGGCGTCGAGGATGCGCGAAACCACCGTTGCGTCGGCTTCGGGGACGTAGCCCTCCAGTACGCTGCTGCCGTTCATCATCGGAACGCCGGCGACGCAAACGTTGTCCTTGATCGCGACCGTCTTGCCGGCCAGCAACCCGCCCGATGCGCCGGCAATGTCGGTGCGCCAGTACCATGCGCCGAGCCGATTCTCCTCGGGCCGCGCGCGCCATCCGGGCGTCCGTGGATAGCGCACCGGCAGGGCTGGCTCGGGCAGTTCGTCGATCCGCCCGTACGCCTCCATCGCGTCCGCGGACATCGCGCGAAACCGCTCGAGTTGTTCTGAGGTGAGGTTGAGGTTGAAGCCCGACGCGATACGGGCGAGCTGCTGCGTGGTCGGCGGTTTGGGCGTCATACGCTTGCTCCTGATGCAAAGCTGGTAGCACGGCGAAGTCGCGAAGTCATCCGCAAAGCGCGGGCCAGCGCGTCAAACCAGCGCGCCGCCGGCGATCGCCTCGAGGATGCGCAGCGGACTCATTTCGGGCGCAATCAGCGACTCGAGCGGCACGAAGAACGTCTGCTCCAGCGCGTAGCGGCCCGACAGCACCGCATGAGGGACGGCATCGGTAAACGCGATCCAGGTCGAAGCGGGCGGAAATTCATGGCGCTGCTTGGAACAATCGCGCTGAAAGGCCTGATTGTCTTTGAGATAGTCGTGAAAGCGCAGCGTGAAGCGGTCATAGCAAGAGCGTTGAACGAGCTTGATTCCCACACCGCGCAAGGCCGCCGACGCCGCATCCCCAAGCTGCCGCGTCAATCCGCGGCGGCGCGCGGTATCAGCGCCGAGGCCCGCCTCGCGCGCCATCCGCGCGGCCAACTCCGCGAAGGTTTGCGAAGTGATCCATACGCGCGGCTCATCGGGATGGATGTTGGTGAAAAACCGCAGGATTCGCCGGCCGCGCGCGGGGCGTGTGGGAAATGAATCGATGTGAATCAGATCGTTGCGCGAGCGGCCGTGCAGTTGGCGGCCGCGCTCCTCGATCGGTCTGAAGCTGGTGAGATCCGTTTGCAGGCCCGGCGCGTAAGGCGCCAGCAGTTCCATCGCCGCTGCGCGTACCGCTTCCGCGTAACTGCGCAGCACACGCTCAAGCGCTCGCGCGTCGGTGCCCGAACGGGAAAAACCGCGCACTCGGCCCGAGGAAGGTTCATAAGAGATGTTTTTTACAAACGCCGAGCCGCTCTGGCGCACCTGGGTGAGAAAGCGCCGGTCCTCCTCGCTTATAACGGGAAAATGCGGCAGCACCAGGATGTCACCGCGCTCCAGCCGATCGCAACACCATCGCGCGTGCTCAGCCGCCGCGCCCGGGTCACGCCATCCGCACTCGGTAAAACCGGCGATTTCGACCGCACCCATGATTCGCGAGCCGACCTGCGTCCGCGGTTGCGTGCCGCACCACCCGATCAGCTATCCAATCGCGCCCAGATTTGCGAGGGCGCTGAGCGCTGCCCGGGGCTCAATCGCGCGCAGGCATTGGTAATGGCCGAAGCGGCAGGTGCGCGCCAGGCACGGGCTGCATTCGATTGCCTTGTAGAGGATCGTGGTGCGCGGGCCAAGCGGGCCGGTGCGCGCCGGATTGGTCGAACCGAAGATGGCGACAGTTGGAATGCCCAGGGCGGAGGCCAGATGCGCCGCGCCGGAGTCGTTGCCGACAAAACCGTCGCATAACGACAGCAACGCCATCAACTCGCCGACATCGGTCTGCCCGGCAGCAACAATCGCATCGCACGAAGCGCTTGTTGCTATGGCCTCGCAGCGCGCGATGTCGCCCGCGCCGCCGACCAGCACCGCTTGCACGTCGCGCTGCGCCAGCGAGGAGATCAGCTCTACGTAATGTTCCCGGGGCCATTCCTTGGCCGGTCCGTAAGCGGCGGCCGGCGCGACTGCCAGCAACTTGGAGCGCTCGTTGCGGCGGACTGCGAGCCATCGGCGCATCCGCTCCAGATGGTGCGGCGCAACCTCGGGGGCAATCTGTTTTGGATCCGATTCGACGCCGAGCGTGGCTTTCAACATCCCAAGCCAGTAATGGACCTGATGGCGCCGCATCAGTTGAGCGTCGGGCGTGACGCGCCTGGTCAGCATCCAGCCGCGGCCGTCGCGCGCAAAACCGGCGCGCACGGGGATGCCGGCCAGCGCCACGCGCAGGGCGGAGACGAAGCTGTTGGGCAGCACCACCGCCAGGTCAAAGCGCCGCGTGCGCAGTTGAGCGGCAGCGCGGATTAATTCGACCGCGGCCAATCGTTTACCCCCGCGCCGCAGCGCGATCACCTCGTCCACCAGCGCGCTGCCATCGAAGAAGGCGGCCAAACGATAATCGACCAGCACCGCCAGGCGCGCGGCGGGAAAGGCGCGGCGCAGCGCCGCCAGCACCGGCAGGGTCATCACCAGGTCGCCCAGCCAGTTGACCTCGTGGACGAGAATGCGCGACGGACCTGGGGCGCGCTTCAATGCGGTTTCCACCGGCGATGCATCCAGATCCATTGTTCGGGATGGCGCAGGATGATGCGTTCGAGCGCAGCGTTGTAAAGCCGGGTGTTGGCCGCGACAGTCTGCTCGGCGCCGCCGCTTTCCACCGTGGGCAGCGCTTGCTCGAAACGCAGGACGTGGCAGCCGTCGCGCTCGCGCCACAGCGCTGCGGGCACTACCGGCGCGCCGGTGCGTATGGCGATCAGCGCCAGGCTGCGGAAGGTCCACGCGGGCGCGCCGAAAAAATCCACCAGCACGCCGTCGCGCCCACCCGCATGCTGATCCATTATGAATACCACCGCGTCGCGCGCGGCCAGCCGCCGCAAAATCGTTTCAAGCGAACCGCGTTTGGGTAAGACTCCCAGGCCGCTGTTGCGCATCCGGCGCACCACCAGCCGCTCCAGGTAAAGGGGCAGCGGACGGCGCAGCACGTGGAAGCGCCCGCGCCATTGGGGGAATTTCTCCATCGCTGCGGGCAGCGCGACTTCCCAATTGCCGAAATGGCCCGCCAAGACCAGAACGCCGCGGCCCAGCTTGTAGGCGTCCAGAGCCGCCGCGACATTTTCCACGCGCACCGCGGGGCGGCGCGCCCACGGCATCAGGTTGCCGACGAATTCCGCCAGGGAGCGCGCCAGATGTCCATAAAAGGCCTGCGCCAGTGCAACGATCTGGTGATCGTCAAGGGTCGCACCGAAGGCGCGCCTGAGATTGGCGAGCACCACGCGGCGGCGCACCGGCAGGCAATAGTATATGAACTTGCCCGCGGTGGGCGCAGCCAGCCGGCGCGGCTGACCGATCGCCATCGCGGTGGCGTGGGTGCCGTCGTGGCTGAGCGAGAGCGCAATATCGGCCATCCAATGGCGCGCCATCGCGTCGGCGGCGCGCGCGGTGCAATTGACGCGCGGGGCGCCGTAGCCCTCGGAGAGGATTTCGAAGTCGCCGGCCTCCAACTCGCCCAAGGCCGTCTCGCGCGGGAAAAGTTTAAGGCAGGCTTCCTTGGCGGCAAAACGGGCCGCCAGGCGCGCCGCGTCGCGGCCCCGTGCCGCATCGTCCAGCTCGCGCTGGGAAAAGATGCGCAGCAAGTCCTGGCGCGGCGTTTCTTCCAGCAGCCGCCGCATGCGTGCGATTTCCACCAGATCGATGGCGGGGCGGCCGGCTGCCGATGTCTCAGGCGTGCTCATGGCGTTGCATCGGGCGGTGCTTTGAGCAAAAGCGCGGTATTCATGCCGCCAAAACCGCGCCCCAGTACCAGCGCGATGTCGCCGTGCAGCGCCGTTGCCGAGGCGGAAACCGCCAGCGGCAGGCATTGCGGATCGGGGTCGCGCAGCGCGCCGATACCGGGCGCGGCGCCGTTGCGCAGGCATTCGAGCACCAGCACCGCCTCCAGCGCGCCCGCCGCCGCCATGGTGTGTCCCAAGGCCCACTTGAACGAAGTGACTGGCGGCATGTCGGCGCCGAATACTCGCCGGATGGCGTTGGCCTCGGACCGGTCGGAGTTGACGGTGCCGTTGCCGTGGGCGGCGATCATTGCGACATCGCGCGGAGTGATCCCGGCCGCCTCCAGCGCCATCTCCATCGCGCGCACCGCTCCGTCGCCATCAGCGCGAATCCCCAACACTCCGAGCGCCTCGGTGGTCACACCCGCCCCGATGATAATTCCCAGCACCGGCGCATGGCGCTCCGCCGCCGCCGCCTGCGTCTCCAGCACCATCGCCGCCGCGCCCTCGCCCAACAGGCATCCGCTGCGGCCCGCGTCAAAGGGCCGCGTCGTATCGGCGGTCAGCAACCCCAGATGGTAGAGGTTGAGGATTGCTTCGGGCTCGATTGGCGAATCGTGTCCGACCGCGACCGCCCGGTCGGCGTCGCCCGTGCGCAGCGTCTCCATCGCCTCGATAATCGCCATGGTTGCGCTGACGCTGTGGTTGGTGATGCAGGAATTGGCGCCCTTGAAGCCGTAGGCGATTCCCAGGTAGCACAGCACGTTGTTGGGCAGCGCCTGCAGCAGCCAGGTGGGATTGACGCTTTCGCCCAGCTTCTGTCCGAAGACGCGCAGGTCGCCGCCGCCCGCTGCCATCGCGTTCAGAAAATCATACTGATAGTGATAGGCCACGCCGCCGCATCCGGTGAACACCGCGGTCCGCTCGTTGAATTCCACCGCCTGCGCGCCGGGCAGCGCGGCGCGATACTCCAACATCGCCGAAGCCGTGACCGCGCGGCTGGCGGCATACAGGCCCAGCAGGTCGGTGCGGCGCAGGCGCTGCACCGACTTGAGCAGTCTGCGGTCATCGAAAATTGCACCGGCGTCGATCCGCTCGACGCCCGCGGCAAGCGGCGCAGGCCAGCCGGCCGAGTCCCACTGCCGCAGCGGCGCAAAGGCAGTGCGGCCCGCGCGCAGCGCCCGATAGATCTGTGCGGGCTCGCTGCCGAGCGCGCATATCGCTCCGATGCCGGTGATTGCGACGGGCGCGCTCATGCGGCGACATCCTGCGGATTGCGCAAAACCAGGCAGCTATTGGAGCCGCCGAATCCGAATGAATTGGAGATGGCAAGGCCAACCCGGCTTCGGCAGGCCACTTCGCGAACGAAATTGAGGTCGCATTGGGGATCGGGGTCGTCGAGGTTGGCGCTGATCGGCAGCGTCGAATGGTGGATTACCAGCGCGCAAATCGCCGCCTCCACGGCGCCCGCACCGGCAATCAGATGGCCCATCAAGCTTTTGGTCGAACTGACTTTCACCTGCCGTGCATGCGCGCCGAACACCGCCTTGATCGCCGCACATTCGCTGCGGTCGTTCATGACCGTCGAGGTGCCATGGGCGTTGATGTAGCCGACTTCGTGCGGCTGCGCTCCGGCATCCTGCAGCGCGGCGCGCATCGCCTGGATTGGACCGTCGCCCGACGGATGGGAATCGGTAATGCGGTAGCTGCTGAGCGAATTGCCGTCGCCGGCCAGCTCGGCGTAGATGCGCGCGCCGCGCCGGCGCGCCGCCTGCCATTCCTCCAGCACCATGAACCCGGCGCCCTCGCCCAGCACAAAACCATTGCGCGTGCGATCGAAGGGACGGCTGGCGCGGGTGGGCCGTTCGTTATCGGTGGACAACGCGCCGAGCAGGCTGAAGGCGGCCAGCCCGACGGGATTGATCATCGAGTCGAAGCCGCCGGTCAAAACAAAGTCGACGCTGGCGCGCCGAATCAGACGCATCGCCAGTCCGATCGCCTGGCCGCCCGACGCGCAGGCAGTATGGACCGAACCCGCGTAGCCGCGGATACCGAAGCGTTGTACCAGCAGCGCCAGTCCGGCGTTGGCCTGATTGCGCGCATAAGCGATCGGATCGGGGGTCGGCGCGCTGGGCGCGAACAGCAGACGCGATGCGAGTTCGCCGCCGGGCGCGAAGCGGCGCTGAAATTGCGCCAGTTCCTCGTACGCCACGCCCATCATCCCGCTGCCCGCAACGCAGCCCCAACGCTGCGCCGTCTGCGGCTGGGGGCCGACGCCCGCGTCTTGGATGGCTTCCTGCGCCGCCGCCAATGCGAAAAGGGCGTGGCGGGTCGCGAACTTGAGCAGTTTGCGATGGCGGTCGTGAACGGGCGCAGCGAAATCTTTTACCTCGGCGGCGATCCGGACCGGGTAGCCGCCGGCGTCAAAGGCGCCGATCGGAGCGATGCCGCTGCGGCCCGCGAGCAGCGCGTGCCAGGTCGTGGCGGTGCTGTTGCCCAGCGGTGTCACCAGGCCCAGGCCGGTAATTGCCACGCGCCGGCGTACTGGCATCGTCACGCGCCGCCCGCGCGCATGGCGCGGATTACCATCTTGCACATCGTTTCCACCGTAAACAGGGTCGGCACATCGGCAAGATTCATGTGCGGCCGGAAGCTTTGCGCCGGCACCTCGCTCAAGTACTCGCGCAGCCGCGCCAGCCCCGCCTCGGTCAGCACGCCGGCGGTTTCGAATTGCGCCTGGGGCAGGTCGCCGCGCGCGTCCTCGACGATGCGTCCGCGCGGAATCTGAATTTTGAATTCACGCTCCAGTCTGAATACCATGTCGAGCAGGTCGATCGACTCCGCCTCCAAATCCGCAAACAGGCGGCTACTGAGGCGGACTTCCGCGGGGTCGCGCGCCAGCGCCTCGGCGATCACTCTGGCCACCTGCGGATAGACGGCTTGGATTTCCTCTTTGCTGATCGCAACCGGCATACTCACTCCATCTTGAAGCCGCCGTCCACGTAAATGATTTGACCGGTGATGTAATCGGCAAAGCGCGAGGCCAAAAACACCACCGCGTAAGCAACCTCGATGGGCTGTCCGTAGCGGCGCAACAGGATTCGCGCCAGCGCCTGCTCGCCCGCGGCGTCGCGGATAGGCTTTGACATCGTGGTTTCGATCAGGCCCGGCGCCACCGCGTTGACGGTGATTTTGCGCGGCGCCAACTCCACCGCCAGCGCTTTGGTAAAAGCGTTGACCGCACCCTTGCTGGCGGCATAATTGGTCTGCCCGCGCCCCGCCATCTCGGCCGCCACCGAACTGATATTGACGATTTTTCCCGAGCGCTGCGTAATCATGTGCGGAACCACGGCGCGCGTAATATTGAACACGCCGGTCACGTTGGTTTCCAGCACCGCGCCGACGTCAGCGGGCTCCAGCCACGGCAACAGATTGTCGCGGATGACAGCGCTGTTGTTGACCAGCACGTCGATACGGCCATGGCGCGCAACGGTGCGCTCCACTACCGCCGCGCAAGCGGCGGGGTCGCGCACGTCGGCCTGTTCGCCAAATGCGCTTTGCCCGCAGGCCTGGATTTGCGCCGCGACTTCGTCGGCTGCGGCGCGATCGGCGCGATACAGAAACGTCACCGCCGCCCCCTCGGCGGCAAAGGCCTGGACAATCGCGCGGCCGATGCCGCGGCTACCGCCGGTTACTATCACCGATTTGCCGGACAGGCCCGAATCGCCAAGCATACTGCGCCGCTCATCCACTGATCGAAAATCCGCCGTCGACCACCAGGATATGGCCGGTGATCATCGCGGCTTCGGGCAGACATAGCAGAAAAACCGCATCCGCCACATGGCCGGGCAAAAGCGCCGGGCCCAGCGCGGCCCGTTCGGCGAACTCGCGCAGCATGCGCTCGCGCGCCGCAAACGCCTTGAGCGCGTCGGTGTCCACCACCGCGGCGCTGACCGCGTTGACGCGGATGCCACGCGTGCGGCCCAACTCCATCGCCAGGCTGCGCACCAGGGCTTCCAGGGCGGCCTTGGAGGCGCCGATAAAGCCGTAATCGGGCAGCGCAAAGCGCGCGCCGAGGCTGGAGACCGCGATGATACGGCCGTCGTTGCCCATCAGCGGCGCGGCGTGCTGGGCTAGCAGGTTGAGCGCCAGAGCGTTGGTCTCCATGCACCAGCGCCAATGCTTGAGCGTCATGTCCAGGGTGGGCTTGAGCACTCCGCTGGCGGCATTGCTGACCACGATGTCAAGACGGTTGAAGCAGGCGGAAAACTCGCCAAACAGTTCACCGACGCTTTGCGGATTGCCGACGTTGGCCGCGATTGGCACCGCGCGGCGCCCAAGCGCGGCGAGTTCGTCGCACAGCGCGCGCGCCTGGCCGTGAGCGTTGAAGTATACCGCCGCCACCTCGCAGCCGGCGGCGGCCAGCTTCAGTGTAATCGCGCGGCCGATGCCGCGCGAAGCTCCGGTGACCAGCGCTACTTTGCCGGCCAACGGCGATGGTTCGGCGCTTTGCGGCACGTCGCGCTCCCAGGTTGCATCCGCAGCCGCGCGGCGCTACGACGCTGCCCAGCCGGCCGAGCGCGCCCGCGCCGGCGATTCCTCGACGTCACGCCCCAGCAGCTCCATCACCGCGCACGCCGCCCGCCGCATCACGCCGGTGGGCCCCAGCACGTCGGGCAGATGCGCCAGGCGGGCCTGGATGTGACGGCGGCGGGTTTCATTGGTGAGCAGCGACCAGACTTCGTCGGCCAGATGGAGCTCATCGACGTCCTTTTGGAAGAACTCCGGCTGCACCGCCTCATCGAGCAGGATGTTGACCATCCCGATAAATCGCACCCGCATCAGGCGGCGTCCGACCCGATAGTAAAGCGGACGGCAGCGGTAGGCGATCACCGAAGGAATGCCGAGCAGGCCCACTTCCAGCGTGGCGGTTCCCGAGCATTGCAGCACCACCCGGGCGCGGCTGAGCACCGCGTAGGAGTCGGGATTGTAGATGACGGCGTTGCGCAGGCCGCTGTGACGCAGCGCGCTTTCCAGCGGCGCGCGCAACTCCTCGCCGGCCAGCGGGATGGCGAACTGAAGGGCGGGGTTGCGAAGGGTCAGCAGGCGCGCCGCACCCAGCATCGGCCCGCACAGGTCGCGGATTTCCTGGATCCTGCTGCCCGGCATCAGCGCGACCAGCGGGCGGGCGGGGTCCAATCCCAGCCGGTGCATGGCCGCGGCGGGATCGTCAATGACACGCACCGCGTCGCGCAGCGGATGGCCCACCCACAGGCTGTCGGCGCCCGCCTCCTTGTAGATTTCCGCTTCTTCCCGAAAAGCGGACAATACCCGGGTCGACAGCGGTACAACCAGCGGCAAGCGCCATCGCCCCCACAGCCACACCTGGGGCGGAAAGAAGAACACCACCGGGACCCCGCGCGCGCGCAGCGAGCGCGCCAACATTAAATTGAGGGTTTCGGCGTCGATTAAAATCGCCAGGTCAGGCCGCACACGGTCAAACAGCGCGCGCGCCGCACGCCATACGTGCAGCACCGAGCGGATTGCCCGCACCGAATCGGGCGGACCGATGGTCGACACCGCGGTGCTGCTAACCGCAACCTCAACCCCGCTGCGCGCCATCGCCGGTCCTCCCGCCCCGAGGAGCCGAATCGCCGGGTCCAGGTCGAGCAGGGCGCGCGCCAGGCGTCCTCCGTTTTGGTCGCCGGACACGTCGCCCGCGACCATGCAAATCGTCAGCGGTTTTCGATCGGGCTTACGCATGATCCGCCGTGAGGAAAGGACCGAGTTCATCGAGATAACGCCGTGTAACCGCCGCGGCATCGGGAAGCGTCCGCCGCTGCAGCGCAAGCACGCTGTTGCGCAGGCCTTCATCTTGAAGCCAACTCCGCAGCCGCGCCGCCAGTTGCTCTGGGCTGGATACCACAGCTTCGGGCGTAACCGCCATCAGTCTGCGCGCCTCATGTTCAAAATGGGCAAAATGTGCGCCGAAAAGTACCGGAACGCCGCTGTGGAGCGCTTCAAACGGATTGTGCCCCCCAAATTTTCCGAACCCGCCGCCGATCACGGCCAAAGTCGCTATCGCATAAAAATTCCGCAATTCGCCCATCGTGTCCAGTACCAACACGCCGCGCCAGCCTTGACCCGGCGGCAGGCGACTGCGCAACACCGCCGCCAGACCGCGCGCGGACGCCTGGCGCAAGGCCACCGATGCGTCGCGCCTATGGCGTGGCGCCACGACAAAACGCACCTGCTGAGTGCGCACGGCAGCGATCGCGTCGAAGACCAGCGGCAGTTCGGCATTGTGCACACTGCCAAAGACCACCAGCGGCTGAGCTGGGGCGAGGCCCAGTGCATCGCGTAGAACGGACGCGCCGTTTTGCGCAATTTCCGGCAGCGCTTTCAGGTTGCCCGCCGCCACGCAGCGCTGCGCATCCGCACCCAGAGTAATGAACCGCGCGCGCTCGGTTTCGTTCTGGGCCAGGATCCGACTCAAGCGCCGAATCGTGGGCGCGATCAGGCTGCGAATTGCGCGATAGCGCGGCATATCGCCGGGATAAATCCGCGCGCTCAGCGCAAGTACCGGCCGCCCGCGGCGATGGGCCTCGAAAACCAGCCGGGGCCAAAGCTCGGTTTCGATCAGAAACAGCGCCGCGGGCTGCCAGAGGTCGAACGCCCGCCTTATCCATCGGGGCACGTCCCATGGAACCAGGGCAGCGAAGGTGTCGGGCGCAGCCACGCGCAAGACGTAGTCAACGCCGGCGCGATTGGCGGCGGTCAGGACGGCCGGGAAGCGGTAGCCGTGCTGACGCAGCACCGCGATCAGGCGCAGGGCGGCTGCCATCTCCCCCGCCGACGCGCCGTGCAGCCAAATCGCGCCACGACCGGCGGCCGGCAAGCGGCCGGTGCGTGCTCGCAACTCCGCGGCCGACGCGCCGCCCGCATAAGCCACAGCCAAGGCCGGTGCGAAGGCCCCGCGCGACAGCGCCGCGTAAAGTCTTTCCCAGGCTGACAGCCCGATGAATTCTGTGTTGCGTCCGGACATGAAGAGCCGGCTTTCCGTTGCCATCGCGGTACGGATCGCGATGCTCGCCTCATGAGCGAAAATCCGGTCCGTTAGGCATCATACGGGATACCGCTGGACGAGATAAAGCAAGTACATTGCCCGGATCGATCCGCAGCGTGGAGCCGGATTTGCGAGGCGCAAGAGTTTCCCAAGCGCGCGCCTAAAATGCTATGGGAACGATACGCAAACCGGACGCAGCCCGAGCAATTGTAAAAGACACGCTACTGGGCAGGGAGAATTAGAGCCGATGGCGCAGAACTCGCAGGAATGGCAGGAAGAAACGCTCCGCGTCGATCAAACCGACCTCGTCATCGTCAAGGGTGGCACCGGCAGGCCGCTGCTGGTTTTGCACGATGAACTGGGGCACGCCGGATGGCTGAAGTGGCATTCGGCGCTGGCGCGCGAGCACACGCTGATGATTCCGCTCCATCCCGGCTTCGGCCGCACTGCCGCTCCGGAGTGGATTCGCACCATCCGCGACATGGCCGGACTGTACTCGATTATGCTTCGCCAGCAGAAACTGGCTCCGATCGACGTAATCGGGTTTTCGCTCGGTGGATGGGTCGCGGCTGAGATGGCGGCGTGCAATCCCGACCAGTTCCGCCGCATGATTCTGGTTGCGCCCAACGGCATCAAGCCCACCCAGGGCGAAATCCGCGATATTTTCCAAATGATGGCGCCCGATCAGTTGCGAAACAGCGTGCTGGATTACGAAAACACCGAAGAGTTTGCCAGCCTGTTCGGCGGTATCGGGCCCGAGCAATTCGAACTGTGGGAGGACGCCCGAGCGCAAACCGCGCGGCTGGCCTGGCAGCCTTATCTGCACAATCCCAGCCTGCCCCATCTACTTGAAGTGGTCGATACGCCGACCCTGCTGATCTGGGGCAAACAGGACAGCTTCGTGCCGCTCAATGCGGGCGAAATCTATCAGCGCTGCATTCGCGGCTCGCGCCTGGTGGTCTTCGACCAGTGTGGGCATCGGCCCGAAATCGAGAAGCGGGCCGACTTCCTTCGCGAAACGCAAAGTTTTCTCGCCTAGCAGGTGGCAAGTCCTTTGGGAGGCAATGGTTATGCATATCAGTTATTTTACTGAGCGCCCCTACCGTTACGTACCCAACGATCTGGTCATCCAGAACGGGTTTTTCGGCAACCCCAACAAATACTTCGACCCCGTCAAGGGCGGACAATTGCTCAACGAGTACCTTGACGAGAAGCTGCTGGCCGAAGAGCTGGGCTTCGACGGCGTGATGCTCAACGAGCACCACGACACCTCCTTTTGCATGGGCTCGGTGATGAATGTCGAGGCGGCGGTGCTGGCGCGCATCACCAAAAAGGTCAAGATCGCGCTGCTGGGCAATCCGCTGCCGATCGTGGGCAATCCACTGCGGCTGGCCGAGGAACTGGCCATGATCGACATGATTTCCGGCGGGCGGCTGGTCAGCGGATGGGTGCGCGGGGGCGGCAGCGAGCAGTTCGCCAGCAACGCCAATCCCGCCTTCAATCGCGAATACTTCAACGAGGCGCATGAAGTGGTGGTCAAGGCCTGGACCGAACCCGGCCCGTTCCGTTACGAGGGCAAACACTTCCACTACCGCTTCATCGACCCCTGGGTGCTGCCGATTCAAAAGCCGCATCCGCCGATCTGGATTCCCGGCCTGCTCAGCCCCGAGACCGTGGAATGGTGCGCCGAGCATCGCTACCCCTACATCGCGCTGGCCACCTTCCTGCCGCCCACGGTCGACCTGTGGGATTTCTATCGCGATGCGGCCGCCAAACAGGGCTACCAGGTCGGGACGGAGAATTTCGGCTATCTGCAAAAGGTCTATGTGGCTGAGAGCGAAGAGAAGGCGCACGAGATCGCCAAGTACGACATGTTCGGCGGTGCCGGCATCGGCTATAGCCTGTTCGGCCAGCCGCAATGGATGTTTCCGCCCGGTTACAACTCCAAGCAGGCCACGCGCAGGATCGCGCGGCAGTTCACGGCGCCCGACGCCACCCAGGGCAGCCCTTGGGCCAGCGCCGCCGCCGGACAGCGTTCCGCCCACGAGACGCGTCAGAATATCTCCGCCGCCCAGGTCGAGCATCGCTCCGGCATCTGGGGGCAGACGCGTGACAGCGTCGAATCGACGCGTGGTCAGATCTTCGGTTCGTTCCCGGAAGTGGAGAAACAGTTCCAGATTATCTGCGGTACGCCGCGCAGTGTCCTGCCCAAGATCCGCAAGGTGCTGGAATGCCTGCGTCCCGGGATTTTCTTCTTCTGGCAGAACGACGGCCCGATCAAGCGCGAAGACCGCATCTCTAATCTGAAGCTGCTGGGCACCGAAGTGGTGCCCGCCGTGCGCGAGATGGCCAAAGAACTGGATCTCAAGTCGCCCTTCGAGGTCCAGCCCGGGTCGCGCCCGCTGCCACCCTCGGGCAAGCCCGAATCAGTCGGCTCCCTGCAGCCGCTGGCGGGTATCTTCAACTAGCATCGCGGCCGCTGACGTCTCCCCGCTCCCACACGTTCGGATGAGGGAGCGGGGTTCGATCTTGATCTGCCAAACGACACAGCGGGTCGGGTGTCCTTGTCGGCCGTTGATGCGCGAGCATTTTGTTGCTGGTGCCGCCGAACCTCTTGCGCCGGCGCGAGCAACAAAATGCTCGTGGGTCATCGGCAGGTACGGACGCCTGGCCCTCCAAGCCGTGCGTCGTTATCCGGCAGTCCGCACCCTGGAGTTGGTGCGCGGCTTGACGCCCGACATCCGCCGCTTGCACCAGTTGCGAATCTCGGCAGTCATGAACCGCCAGTCGCTGCCGACTTTGAAGGCCGGCAACTCGCCACGCTTGAGCAAGCGGTAGATAGTGGATTGATTGCAGTGCAAATACTCGCTCAAGTCTTTGACGGTCATGACCTCGCCGATCGTCTCTTTGTTCGGCATCTTCTCAAACCTCCTGTTTCCGCCGCTGCTTCGTTCAAGGCCAGTTAAAAGACTAATGGGGAAAAGCTGCCAACCAAGACACCGAGGTAAGTGCCTCTCTCCACCCAAAGCGAAATATTCGAAAGCTAGGAAAAAACCTCGCTACAAGTCAATACTAAAGAAACAACTAACATAATAAAGACCACCAAAACAAACACTTCTGCCAGTCGTTTTTCCCCAGTCCCCGCATGATTGCAAAACAAAGTTCTGAAAAAAAGCCAATCAGGATGGCCGAAAGATGTTTACTGATTGATTTTAGAAAAGATGGCCGACATTTAAGAACCGGCGTTGCGCGGCGGTTTGCCGGTGTAGAATCGGGCGATTGCGTCCACCACCGCATGCTGCTGCTGCTCGGAGAGCTCCGGGAACAGAGGCAGCGCCAGAACTTCGCGGCAGGCGCGCTCCGCCTGTGGGAACTGGCCATCGCGATAGCCGAGGCCGGCAAAGGCGGGTTGTAGATGCAGCGGCGAGGGATAATAAATCTGCGTGGGAATGCCAGCAGCGGTGAGAAAATCGCGCAGTTCGTCGCGCCTGGGGCATCGCACCACGAACTGATTGTAGACATGCTCGCGGCCGGGTGGTTCGGCAGGCAAGCCGACGAGCGACTCCAGCCCACAGTCCGCGAACAACGTCCGGTAGCGCTCGGCGCACAGCCGGCGCTGCGTGGTCCATCGGTCGAGGTGTTTGAGCTTGACTCGCAGGATCGCTGCCTGAATTTCGTCCAGCCTGCTGTTAAGGCCCAGCAGTTCGTGGCGATAGGCGCTGCGGGTGCCGTGCTCCCGCAGCATCCGGAGGCGTTCGGCCAGAGCGGCATCGGCGGCCGTGACCAGCCCGCCGTCGCCGGCGCCGCCGAGGTTCTTGGAAGGATAGAAACTGAAGCATCCCGCCGCGCCCAGCGCGCCTGTACGTCTGCCGCCGCATCGGGCACCAATGGCTTGGGCGGCATCCTCCACGACGGCGATCGAACGCGGCCCGGCCAGCGCCAGAATCGGCGCCATGTCGGCAGGCAGGCCGAACAGATGCACCGCGACAATCGCGCGGGTGGAGTCCGTGATAGCGGCGGCGATCGCGTCGGGATCGAGGTTGTAGGTGCGCGGCTCGATGTCGGCGAACACCGCTTTGGCGCCGATGCGTGCAATGGCGGCGGCGGTGGCAAAAAACGTGAATGGGGTGGTGATCACCTCGTCGCCGGGGCCGATTCCCAGCGCCATCAGGGCGAGCAGCAGCGCATCGGAACCCGAGGCGCATCCGATCGCCGCACCGACGCTGACATAAGCCGCGACCTCCTGCTCGAAGCGCTCCACCTCCGGTCCGATGATGAACTGCTGGCGCTCCATCACCGCCGCGATCGCAGCCATCACCTCGGCGCGGATTTCCGCAAACTGTGCGCGCAGATCGACAAACGGCATCAGCATCGGCGGTGTGTCGTCGCGCGTCGTCATGGAAATTATCCGAACGTCTCCACCCTAGCCTGTGCGGCGCAGCGAGGGGAGAGATGCGATAGCGGCGCCTGGCGGGGTGCCTGCGCGTGGGATGCCTATTGCGGCCCTTCCAGCCACAGCACGCCGAGCGGGGGCAGGGTGAAGGCTGCGGAATAGTCCAGGCCGTGCGACCAGATGGGTTGAGCGTGAACACCGCCGCCGTTGCCGACGTTGCTGCCGCCGTACAGATGGCTGTCGGTGTTGAGGATTTCGCGATAGAAACCGGGACCGGGCAGGCCCAGGCGATGGTCGTAGCGCACCACCGGCGAGAAGTTGCAGATGCAGACAATCTTGCGCGAGGTACCCGGCGCAAAGCGGATGAAGGCGATCACGTTGTCGTCGGCGTCGTCCGCGTCGATCCATCGAAAGCCCGCCGGCTCCACGTCCGCAATCCATAGCGCCGGCTCGGCGCGGTAAATGCGGTTGAGGTCGCGCACCAGGGCCTGGAGCTGGCGATGCTCGGGCTGGTCGAGCAGATGCCAGTCCAGGCTGTGATCGTGGTTCCATTCGCGCTCCTGGCCGAACTCGCCGCCCATGAACAGCAGCTTCTTGCCCGGCCGCGCCCACATGTAGGCGTACAGCGCGCGCAAGTTGGCGAACTTCTGCCAGCGGTCGCCCGGCATCTTGGCGTACATCGAGCCCTTGCCGTAGACCACTTCGTCGTGCGACAGCGGCAGGATGAAGTTCTCGCTGTAGGCGTAAAGCAGGCCGAAGCTGAGGTCGCGATGGTGGAAGCGGCGATGGACGGGGTCCTTGGAAAAATATTCCAGCGTGTCATGCATCCAGCCCATGTCCCACTTAAGCCCGAAGCCCAGCCCGCCGACGTAGGTCGGGCGGCTGACCGCGGGCCAGTCGGTGGATTCCTCGGCGATCATCATGATGCCCGGTTCGCGCCCGTAGGCGCGCTGATTTAACGCGCGCAGCAGGCTTATCGCTTCGAGATTCTCCCGCCCGCCGTGCACGTTGGGAACCCATTGTCCCGCGCGCTTGCCGTAGTCCAGGTACAGCATCGAGGCGACCGCGTCCACCCGCAATCCATCGGCATGATATTCCGACAACCAGTACAGGGCGCTGCTGATCAGGAACTCGCGCACCTCCTCGCGCCCGTAATTGAAGACATAGGTGCCCCAGTCGGGATGCTCGCCCTGGCGGGGGTCCAGATGCTCGTACAGGGCGGTACCGTCGAAGCGGCCCAACGCGAATTCGTCCTTGGGAAAATGCGCGGGTACCCAGTCCAGGATCACCCCAATGCCGCATCGATGCAGGTAATCGATCAGGTAGCGGAAGTCGTCGGGCGTGCCGTAGCGCGCAGTGGGCGCGAAGTAGCTTGTCACCTGGTAGCCCCATGACCCGGTAAACGGATGCTCCATTACCGGCAGCAGCTCGACGTGCGTAAATCCCATCTCGGTCAGATAATCCGCCAGCATCGGCGCCAACTCGCGGTAGGTAAGCGGGCGATAACCCTGCTCGGGAACCCTGCGCCAGGAGCCCAGATGCATCTCGTAGATGGCCAGCGGCTGACGCAGCACATCGCGCGTGCGCCGCGCCTGCATCCACTGATCGTCGGAGAACTGAAAATTGGGCCGGTAAACCACCGACGCGGTCGCCGGCGGATGCTCGGTGGCCTTGGAATAGGGGTCGGCCTTGAGATGGTAGCCGCCGGCTGCAAAGCGGATCTCGAACTTGTAGCGCTCGCCCGGTGCAAGGCCGGGGATGAACAGCTCCCAGATACCCGAGCTGCCCAACTGACGCATCATGTGCGTGCGGCCGTCCCAATGGTTGAAATCGCCCACCACGCTGACGCCGCGCGCGTTGGGTGCCCACACCGCAAACGCCACACCCGCCACGCCGTCGATCTCGCGCACGTTGGCGCCCAGCTTCTCCCACGGGCGCTCCATCGTCTGCTCGCCCAGCAGGTAGAGGTCCATCTCGCTTAGCGTGGGCAGAAAGCAGTAGGGGTCGCGCACGCTGAGGGTCGTGCCGTTGCGCAGCGCCAGTTCGAATCGGTAGGAAAAGGGCGGCGCCGCGCCTTCGACCAGCGCCTCGAACAGGTCGGTGCCCTCCCGCCGCGTCATCGCCAGGCGCAAGCTATCGCGTACGACGAGCTCGATCGCTTCAGCGTCGGGCCGATAGGCGCGAACCGTGGTCCCAAAGGGCCCGGGATGGGCGCCGAGAATCGAGTGCGGATCGGGATGGCTCAGCGCGAACAGCCGCGCCAGGTCCGCCGCCGAGGGCGCCCCGTCAACCCGCGTATCCTGTAGCGCAGTCGCACTCATAATCCGTCAACCGTCACCCTTATCTTAACGGCCCGCCCAAAGCTGCGCGAGCAAGTCGGTTCGCATCGCCCCCGACGCTTGCGGCGGAGGCGCGCCGGATGTAGGACTGCGCTCAGCAGCATCAGGTAGGAGGGCGTTCGATGGCGGGCAGTCGGCTGGAGTTCGGGTTTGGCGTTTTTCCCTACAGTTACGTATCTTTTGCCGAGATGGCGGACTTGGCGAAGCTGGGCGACGCGCTCGGCTACGATGCCTTCACCTTGCCCGAGCATCTGCTGACGCCCAACTGGCCGCAAGCGCCGATTTCCACCAAGTACTGGTACGACACCGCGGTGATCGGCTCGTATATTGCGGCCGTCACCAGCCGCATCAAACTGCTGACCAGCGTCAGCGTCGTGCCCTACCATCCGCCCGTGCAGATGGCCAAGACGCTGGCCACGCTGGACGTCGTGTCCGACGGGCGCGTGCGCTACGGCGTGGGCAGCGGATGGATGAAGGCGGAATTCCGCCGCCTGGGAATCCCGTTTCGGGAACGCGCCGCGATTACCGAGGAATATCTGCGCGCGATGAAGGAGCTGTGGACCGCGGACGCGCCGCGTTTTGCGGGCAAGTACGTTTCCTTCGACGACGTCGCCGCGTTTCCCAAGCCGGTGCAAAAGGGCGGCATCCCGATTTATATCGGCGGCTTCGGCGAGGGACCGTTTCGGCGCGTCGCAACTTTGGGCGACGGATGGATTCCGATGAGCCTGTCGCCCAAGGATGTCGTCAGGGGACTGGGGCAGATCCGGGCGCTGATGGAAAAACAGGGGCGCGACCCGCAAGCGCTGTTTGTCGGCGTGAGCGGCGGGTTGGACATCGGCGTCGGCGAGACGCGCAAATGGCAGCACGACGTGCTGGGCGAGCACAGCCCGGTGGAGATGCCGCCGCCGGTGGAATCGATCCGCCAGGCGGTGGATGTGGCCGGCGAGTACCAACGCGCCGGCGCCACCTACATGTCGGTGGCGTTTAGGTGGCGCACGGCCGCGGAACTGGCCGACAAGCTGGAGCAATTCGCCCGCGAAGTCATGCCCGCCTTCCGCTGAAGTTGTGGGCGCTGGGCTGCGGATCAGGTCCGTAGCTGCGCCAACAATTTGATGGTTTTCACCAGGTGGCGCGAGCAGAATATGCACCAACGCCTGTCCCGCTGACTTTTTGCTGGTCGGCCGTCGAGCTCATTTGCTGCCTGATATCGTGACGGTCCACACTCCGGGCGATTCCTCCTGCAGCTCGATGCCGACCTCGACGAAACGGCGGATCACTTCGACGTTGGTCGTGGTATGCAGGGTGGGCGGGCCGGTGCGGAAGCGGCCCTGACGCGCGAGCGCAAGCGGCACCAGCAGTTGGTCAGCCAGATGCGGGCCGACCGGTACGCCCGACTCCAGGTAGGCCAGCGCCTGACGCGCGGCTGTCTCCGCGACCGTTTCGGCGCGCACGCCGCGCGCGCCGAATCCGGTGAAGACTTCGGTGTGAGAGGCGGTCTCGACCTCGACCATCACCGCGTTGCCCGGCCCTGGACCGCCGCGGATTTCTTGCGCCACCGCGTCATCGCGTGAAATCGGCAGCATCCGCCGCACCACCTTCAGTTCGCGCTCGGCAATCGACAGCGGCAGGTTGACGACGAGCGCGCGGGCACGCAGCGCGCGAATCGCGCCGCGGTCCATCAATTCAAGCCCCTTAAGCTCGGCGGCCGGGGTGATCTCGACCGCAAAACGGCCGCCGCCGGCCGGATAAAATCCCGGACGTTGCAGTTCGGCCGCAACCTTCGCGCCCATCCGATTGATCAGCGGCAGGAACGACTTGGCCAGAAAGTCAAAGGGTGGCGCAGCCGGATTGTGGGTCCCGCCTTCGAGCATCAGCCGCGACGGCGCTGGCGCAACAATCAGGGCGGGAAGCACGGTTTGCAGCACCAGCGTCGTGCTGCCCGCGGTGCCGACCGTGAATGCGAACTCGCCGGCGCGGATGGCGTTCGGCCTGAAGGTCAGCGTCGCCGATCCCAGCGCTGCGCCCTCGACGGCGGCGCCGCAAATCTCCGCCGCCGCCTTGACGGCGGCCAGATGCTGGCGCAGCAGACCCGGACGCGCGCGCGCCGCGCGAATGTGCTCGATGCGAAATGGCGTGCGCGTCACCGCCGACAGCGCCAGCGCGGTGCGCAGAATCTGGCCGCCCCCTTCCCCTATCGAGCCGTCGATGGTCAGCATGTTTTTGCGTCCGCGTAAGATGAGGCTGACACTTTTCGGCGACGCGTAAAAGTGCGGCGCAATGGTCGACGCGATTGGAACGTTGCGCTAGCAATAGGCAAATTCGTTCGCCAGAGGACCGCCAATGAAGGCTGCGATTTTCCATCAACCGGGACAGCCCCACAGCTTCGAGGAAGTCGACATCGACCAGCCCCAGGGCCGCGAAGTGCTGGTGCGCACCGCGGCGTGCGGTGTGTGCCACAGCGACGCGTCGGTGGCCGAGGGCAAGGTGCCCGTACCGACGCCGATGATCCTCGGCCATGAGCCGGCAGGAATTGTCGAGGCAGTCGGCGCCGACGTCACCGAACTCAAACCCGGCGATCACGTAATCGCGCGCCTGGGGCTTTATTGCGGGCGCTGCCCGCATTGCCTGTCGGGCCATCCCAACCGATGCAACAATCGGGCGGCGATGCAGCGCCGGCCCGGCCAGCGGCCGCGGATGCTGTATCGGGGCAACCAGATTACCGGCGTCACCGGCGACGGGGCCGGTTTCGCGGAAAAGATGCTCACTCATGAGCACGGCTTCGTGAAGATCCCCGACGACGTGCCGCTGGAGGCTGCGGCGCTGGTCGGATGCGCGGTTGTGACGGGTGTCGGCGCGGTGCTCAACACCGCCAAGGTCGAGCCTGGTGCGACGGTCGCGGTGTTCGGTGCGGGCGGAATTGGCCTGTCCGCGATTCAAGGCGCGCGGCTTGCCGGGGCGCGGCGGATTATTGCGGTCGATGTCAACGAGAGCAAGCTGGCCGCGGCCAGGCGCTTTGGCGCCACGCATACAGTGGATGCGTCGTCGGGCGATCCGGTCGAGGCGATAAGGAAGCTCAGCGGGGGCGACGGCGTGGACTATGCCTTCGAGGCGATCGGGCTCAAGCAGACTGCCGAGCAATGTATCGCGAGTCTGACAGTGGGCGGCGTCGCGACGATTATTGGCATGATGGGCGCAGGCCAGAAGATCGAGATCGACGCGATGAGCCTGATGGCGGAAAAGCGCGTGCAGGGATGCCTGATGGGCTCGGTGCGCTTTCCGATCGACGCGCCGCGTTACATCGAGTTTTACAGGCAGGGACGGCTGTTGCTCGACGAGATGGTGACGCGGCGCATCCGCCTGGAGCAGCTCGACGACGCGTTCGCCGCGATCAATCGCGGCGAAGTGCTGCGCAGCGTCATCATGTTCCAGTAGCTAGATCTGAAAATCGCCCTTGCGGGGGCGCCTGGCCGGCCGTTTGGCATCGCGTGCCGCCTCGCGCTCGAGGTCCTCGACCTCCTTGAGCACCTGGTCCAGGCGATGCTTGAATTCGTCGGCCTCGATCCGGACGCCGGCCTGGCATTTCCGGCATACGAAATGGGTCTCGGCGCTTTCTTCCAATTCGCGCACCAGGATCGAGTTCTTGTAGCCGCATTGAGGACATGCGACATCGATGGTTTCATCTTCAAACATCGGCTTGTCGGGGCTCGGGCATCCCCCGACAAAGCCTATGCGATCGCGCGCATGATGTCACGATCGCTCGCGCCGGGCGGCCAATCGAAAATGCGGCCCGCGGCCGGCCGCAAGCAAGCGGTCGCTCGCACAAGCCGGCGCGGCCTTCAGCATGAGCTGCGGCCGCATTGCGCGACCGCAAGCCGATTCATCGCAAGGCTTCCTCTTCGCCCTTGTCGCCGTGATCGTCGTGGCCCCTGCCCGGCCGAGGTTCGGGGCGCTTGCCGCGCAGCGCGGTCGGGGGGCAGAAGGTAATCAGGTAATTGACCTCCTGGGTCGAGGTGTCGGTGCATTGATAGCTGCTGCTCGGGTCGTCGTAGGCAAAGCTGTACGCATTGGGACAGGCTTCCTTGAAGGCAGCCGTATAGGGTTGTGAACCGGATTCGCATTGCCCCGATTCCGATTCGCCGCCGGCCGCGTTGGCTGCCTTCTTCCAGTCCGAACTGTAGGGCCCGCAGCATCCGGGCTGCGACGGGCTGCTGGGCGCGTTGGGCAGGCAGAGATCCTGCTTGCCGATTTGCTGGCATCCATAATCGGAAGGATCCTGAACGCCCGCTGGGCACTTGCCGCCGCTGCATAGCGCAAAGGAGTCCGCGCTACTGACCGGCGTGCAGATGTTGTTCCGGCAGGTTTGAGCGGTATGCCCGGCAAGAATGGGACAGTCTTCGTCACTGAAGCAGACCCAGGCTCCGTTGTTGCAGCTAATGCCGCCCAGCGGTCCGACACATCCGTACTCTTGTTCGTAGGTGACGCCGGTGACGCTATTTACTGTGGTGCTGCATTGCAGGCAGGAGGGCGCAGTCAGTGGCGGGCTGGCTGCATAAGTGCCGGCTCCGGCGGTGCACAGGTCATAAGGGTCGGTGCATTCCACCGTGCACTGGCGGTTGGTGCACAGGTTGTTGACGCAACTGCCCTTGACCTTGCCGCAGTCGGCGTCGGTGGCACAATTACATGCGCCCGGGACGCGGAGCAGTTCCGGGCAGGTTCGATTAAGATCGCCCCTGGTGCATCCCACTCCGTTGCCGAGCGGGAGAGGTCCGCTGGCGCTCTGACCGGAGAGGCTGCAAGTCACGCTTGCGCCGTTGCTTCCGCACGCGGTGGCCACCATGGGAATGTTGTAGCCGCTGCCGTTGCTGATATCCCAGAAATCGGTTTGATTGCTGTCGAGCGTGGGCTCGAACAGCGTAGCGCCGTTGGCGCCGTAGGCAATTCCCAACGCCGGATTGGAACACTCCAGCTCCCCGGGTACGCCGCACTGGCCGGTCTGGCAGTGCAGGCAATCACCGCTCTTGCAGCCGGTGGTGGCGGTACATCCGGTGCGCCCCCAAAGCCGGCCACCCCAGCCCTGCGGCATGCACAGAGTCGCGCTCTTTTTGGGATCAACTTTCCACGACGAATCGGAAACCGGCGCCACGGGAGTGTACTGGCACGCTCCGCCTTGGCAAAAGCCAAAACTCGATCCGCTGTTGCCGGTGTCACAGATAGTGCCCGCGCCCGGGCAGCCGCTTTTGCTTGAACAGGCGCAGGTGCCACTTTGGCACATCCCGGTGCACACGCCGTTGCCGCTACATGTCGCCCCTGGGGGGCAGTCACTATTGGTCGTGCACGAAAAGGTCGAGCAGTCGCTGTCACTGGCGCAGGTGACGCCTATCGGAACATTGCAGGAGGTCAGTGCGGGGTCGCCGGCGGGATTGGAGCAGTCACTGTTGCTGGTACAGTCAATCTGCGAGCAAAAGCCATTGACGCAGTTGACGCCATTGGTGTCCACGGTTCCGTCGGCGAGCGTCACCCCGCAGTCAGAGGTGGTCGTACAGGCTTTGCCGCCGATCACGTTTCCGCCCACGATGTTGGCACTTTCGCCTACCCACACCGGATAGCGGCAGTAGTTGACGACCGTGATCGTGTGCTGCGATGCGGTACACGATGAAGAGCCGCCGCACTGGATCTTATGGACCGCGCGGGTTTTGGCGCGGGCGGAGCCTGCGAAGGCCGCACAGATCAGGACCAGCGTGACAACAGCGCTCAGTGCGGGGCCGCACAAGCGGCGCCTGGCGGCAGGGGTGGTGACCATGGTCGCTCTCCTTCTCCTCGTCCGCCGCTCCGGAGCGCCACCAGGTCGCTGAATGCCGACTGCGGGCAGAAAACTGTCCGGCTTAGACCAAACACGGCGTAGGATGCGGCGCAAATTCTGCTTTGCGTTTCACATCCATGCCAGTGGTTAACAAAAAGAGCGAATCTTTGTCAAGTAGCCTGTTTTAATCCGATTCAGCAAAAAACGGCCGGCCATCGATGCGCCGGCGATTACTGCCGGCGTGTGCCGCGCGCCAGCGCGACCCGCCCGTACCAGTAGCCGAAAAAGTTGACGCATTCGAGCTGATGGTAGAAGGCCAGAGAGGGCTTGCCGCGCACCGCCGCCGCCGCCATCCGCACCACGTTCTTGACCAGCTTGTCGGCGCGGTTGTACGAACGTCCGCCCGCAAACGCGCTGCCCACGCCGAAGGCAAAGCTCTTGCGCCGGAAGTACGCGCGCGTCATTCGCTCGGGTCCGATCAGATGATGTACCACGGCGCGCGGCGCGATGCCCATTTTGCCGCCGCCCGCGATAATGCGCCCGAACAGCTCCGTATCCTCGCCCGACATCGGGTTGTTGCCCACCACGCCCAAATCTTCGCGGAAGCGCCCGAAGCGCTCAAAGCATTGGCGCGTCAGCCCCACGTTGGCGCTGAAGTACTGCGACAGCTTCTCGGCCGGGGGCGCGGCGGATTGCGGATGTACCGCGAGTTTGCCGTAAACCTCCTCGCCCAGCCATCGCGGCGGCGTCGACTGCCATCGCGCCAGCACTATGCCGCAGGCCGCATCAAGCTTGCGCGCACGCATCGCGGCCAGCAACTGCTGCGCCCAGTCCGGCTCGACGATTACGTCGTCGTCGATGAAGAAAATCAGCTCGCCGGCCGCTTCGCGCACCGCGCGGTTGCGGGCAAAGCTCGACCCCTGGCGTGGTTCGAAGACGCGTCGTGCGGGAAAGGGCGCCGCGCCGGCGAACTCCGCCACCACCGCCGCAGTTGCGTCGGTGCAGTTGTTGTCAATCACCAGGCATTCAAGCTCGACCTCGGGGTCGCGTTCGATCGCGGCCACGGACGCCAGCGTCAGCGCCAGCGTCTGACACCGGTTGTGGGTGGGAATCGCGACGGTGATCTTCATCGCCCGCCTGATTGTAGCATGCCCGCCGCACACTCCGCGTCAGGGAGCGGCCGCGCCATGCCGATGACGGCGATGGCGCGTTGTTTTGCGCGCCTTCGGGGTTGGTGTCGCGGGCGGCACGGCAGTAAGTGCCGGGGAGGGGAGAATTGCCGGCACGCTTGCGCCCGGCTTTGTTTGCGCGCCGACCGCGGCCGGACGCGCCGGCATGGCGGGGCCGGCGGCAAGTTTGGGATGCGCCGGCGGCGCCTGACTGAAGATGACGCCGCTTACGGTTAGCTGCGGCTTGTTCTGTTGCTGGATGTCCAACGGGGCGGTGAGCGCGATGCCGATGGGCCGCGATTCGCCGGGTCGAAATGGGACAATCGGCACATCGAAATCGGTAAACTCCAGCGGCAAAGCGATCGGCGTGTGCGTTTCGGTGTAAACCACTTTGCCGGCATCGGAGCGGTAGGACACGGTCAGCCTCACCTCGTCAAGCGCAGCATCGCCGGTGTTGACGAGCAGTCCGAACATCGCCGGGCTGCCCGAAACCGCCTCTTTTGTTGTGACATTCTTAAGCACCAGCCTGGGCAGGTAGGAACGGGCGGCGCCGGCGCCGGCGCGCGCCGCTTCGACGCGTTTCATCTCGCGCCCCAGGCGATCAGCCAGCTCGCCGCTGCCGCTGAACGGAACCTTGCCGATCCGCTCCAGAATCTGATGATACAAATTGAGCGCCTCGTCGTACTCCATCTGATGGTAGGCCGACAGCGCACGCTCGTGCATCCGCGCCACCCGCTCGCGCTGCGCAAAGCCCGCCAGCAGGCGCCATTCATCGCCCTCGCGCACCATGACGATCCGGTCGCGATAGGCAAGCCGCGGGTAATCGCCGTCCGCAAGCTGGCTCTCGGCAGCCGATTGCACCGCCTGCGCAGTCTGATTGCGGGCCCCGAGCATGCGCTCCCACAACACCAAATTGGGCGTGGTGACGTTGACCGGGACGATCGCCTCATCGCCGGCCTGCGAGACCTCGCCCAACCGATATTCAGTCGCGGCTTCCATCTGCCCAAACCATCGCCGCTCGACATTGGGCGCCATCGGCACCTGACCCAGAAATCCGTCAAGCGACCCATGTACCAAATCAGTCTCCACCAGCATCCGGTAGCAGGTCTGGTAGTCGCCCGCCTTAAGCGCGGTCAGATAGGCTTGCGCGGCGGCGCGCGGGTCGGGACCGGGGGGCGGTGCACTGTCACAGCGGGGCAGGAAAAGGCCCAGCGCCGCGATTATGCACAGCAGGCGCCATCGATTGCAGATGGCCCGCATCCACGGTCGTATCGTTGAGTTGTTGGCCAGGTGCTTCAAGCTGTCTGCTGCTCGTCCGGCTCAAAGCGCGCGCGGACGGAAGCATCAATTGTGATGTCTTTCGGGCGGCGATGGTAGCCTGCGCGGAGGCGGTCGGCAGCTTCAATCGGAGCCAGGGCGCACGGCGGGCATCTGCTTGAGTTCGACTACATTGCCTTCGGGGTCGCGGACGTAAACCGAAAGCCCCATGCCGCGCGCGCCGTAGCGCGTACCCGGCTCGCCGATTATCTCCACTCCGCGCTCACGCAGATAGCCGAGCAGCGCGTCGAAGTCGTCGATCTCCAGGCCGAGGCAGAAATGGTCGACGTTGCGGCTGTCGTTGTCCAATCGAGCCGCCGGCACCAGGTCGAGCATCGATCGGCCGGCGCGCAGCTGGATGAGGCCGATCTTCTCGATGCGCCGCTGCTCGGTGAGGCCGAGCACAGTGGTGTAGAAGTCCAACGCGCGCTGCACATCGGTGCATCGCAGCACCACATGATCGAGTTCGTCGACGCGAAACGGTCTAGCCTTCGGGTCCGGCATGGACCGAGTCTAGCATCGCGGCAGCCCGCTTTCAGCGGTGGATTTCGGCCTCTTTTTAAGCTAAGCAATAACAACCATTCGTTGTTGAATTGGCATAATTCGTGCGCGCAAGGGAGGGTCGCCGATGAGACGAACGATGCTCACGCTGTTTGCCGTTGCGCTGATCGCCACTCCGGCACTGGCGGAGACCTGGTACCTGATGGCGCCCGACCCCAAGGTCTTCAAAGACCCGATGGTGCTGCATCAGATGGAGCAGGGCATGGTCACATCAACCCTCCAACTCCATGAGGTTGCTTCATACCCCTCGCGCGCGCAGTGCGAAGTGGCGCGCCGCAAGTACGCCAACGACTGGCGCGAAGGGCGCCTCGTCAACATGGAATGGCATCAGATCGGCACGACCTCGCCGGATTGGTTCGTCACCTGCACGTCGCCTTCCGATCCGCGCGTGAAACAATCGCCGCCCAAGTGAGCGCTTGATTGGGCGGCGGCGCGCCCCGACAATCGGGGACCTGATGGACGCCGCCGCCGCTCTGCCGCTTGCGATTTTCGCCGTCACTTACGTCGGACTGGCGTTGGGCAAGCTGCCGATGGTGCGGGTGGATCGATGCGGGGTGGCGCTGATCGGGGCGGTCGCGATGGTGGTCAGCGGCGTGCTGAGCGAAAGCGCGGCGCTGCATGCGGTGGACTTTCACACCCTGGCCCTGCTGCTGGGCATGATGATCATCGTCGCCAACCTGCGCCTTTCGGGGGTATTTAGCTGGCTTGCCGAGCGCATCTTCGGACGCGCGCACACCGGCTTTGCGCTGCTGGCCACGACGGTCGTATTGTCGGGCGTGCTGGCGGCCTTTTTCGTCAACGACGTGATCTGCCTGGTGCTGGCGCCGGTGGTAATGGATGTGGCGGCGCAGGCCGGGGTATCGGCGGTGCCGCTGCTGCTGGGACTGGCCACGGCGAGCAACGTGGGCAGCGCCGCGACCGTCACCGGCAATCCGCAAAACATGATCGTGGCCGGCTTCGCGCATCTGGACTACGTCCAGTTCCTGCTGCGCCTGGCGCCCGGCGCGCTGGCCGGACTGCTGGTCGATTACGCAATCATCGCGTGGGTTTACCGCCGCACCCTGGCGGGCCATCGGCGCGCCGATTCAGAAGCGCCCGGCGACGCCATCCCCAACCTGGACAAAGGGGCCGCAATCAAGGCCGGGATTGTGACCGCCGGTGCACTGGTCTGCTTTGCGCTGGGTTATCCCACCGGCGTGGTGGCGTTGAGCGCCGCCGCCTTGATGCTGGTGGTGCAGAACGTCCGGCCCGACCTGGTCTATGCGCAAGTGGACTGGACGATGCTGCTGATGTTCGCGGGCCTGTTCGTGGTGGTCGGCGGCGCCGCCGCCACCGGTTTCCAGAAGGACCTGATCCGTCTGGTCGGCATGGAGCGCCTGACTCATCCTGCGGTGCTGGCCGCCACCGTGGCCGCGCTCTCCAACCTGGTCAGCAACGTTCCCGCCGTGCTGCTGTTCCGCCCGCTCTACCCGCTGCTGGGCAGTTCGCAACGCGTCGCGCTGCTGCTGGCCGCGGTCAGCACCTACGCCGGCAACCTGACGCTGTTGGGCTCGATTGCCAATCTGATCGTAATCGAGAACGCCCGCCGCCGCGGCATCGAGGTCGAGTTCCGCGAGCACCTGCTGGTCGGCATCCCGATTACCGTAGTGACGATCGCGATCGCGGTGGCGTTACTGCGTTGAAATGGGTGCCGCTCGACCTTGGGCCAGGCATCCTTGCCATAGATCCCCATAACCACAGCCGAGGGTACTGCATAAGGAAATTGGCCGGGGTCTTTCAAAGCGAAGGTCACGCGCTTGGCTTTCCGCGATGACGGCCGTAAGTGGCGTGCACTATTGCGGCCTGCGCCGGGAAGATACCTATCGGCGCTAGTCCGTCAACTGAACGCCTGGCGCAGCCTTGCGCGGCGGGAACCGCAACTCGACGCGTTCGGTGCCGTTGACCGCTTCGGTTACCATCTGCTGGATGTTGAGGGTGGATTCCGCCGCTTCGACTTCTTCGGGGCGGGCATGGGTTTCCGGATGGCGCGGGACGAACAGGGTGCAGCAGTCCTGGTCGGGGATGATGGAGGTTTCGAAGGTGCCCAGGCGGCGGGCCTGCTCAATGATTTCGTTTTTGTCCATCCCGACCAGCGGGCGCAGCAGCGGCATGGGCGCGGCCCGCTCGATCACCTGCATATTGTCCAGCGTCTGCGAGGCGACCTGACCCAGGCTCTCGCCGGTGACCATCGCCTGCGCGCCGGTCTGCGCGCCGATCGCGCCGGCGATTCGCATCATAAAGCGCCGATACAGCACCACCCGCAGCGGGCGGCGCACCCGCGCCACGATCTCGCGCTGCAGCATTCCGAAGGGGACCAGGAACAGGTTGGCGTGCGCCTGGTAGCGGGTCAGATGCGCGGCCAGTTCGCGCGCCTTGTCCTGGCTGGTGCGCGACAGGAGCGGATAGCTGTGGAAATGGACGAACTCCAGGCACAGCCCGCGGCGCATCATCCGGTAGGCTGCGACCGGCGAATCGATACCGCCCGACAGCAGCGCTACGGCGCGGCCGCTGACGCCCACTGGCAGGCCGCCGGCGCCGGGATGCTTGCCGATTGAAACAAACGCCCGCTCGGGAAAGATCTCGATGCCGATGGTCAGTTCGGGATTGTCCAAATCGACCGCGATGCCCAGCGCGTCCTTGACCGCGCCGCCGATTTCCCGATCGACCTGCATCGAGTTGAGCGCAAAGCGCTTGTCCTCCCGGCGGGTGCGGACGGCGAAGCTTTTTGCCGACGTCCCTTGCACGGCGGCCAGCACCTCGCGTTCGATTATCTTGAGGTCGGCGGGGACGGCGCGGCTAAGGGTAAAGTTCTGCAACCCGAAGAGCAGGCTGGCACGCTCGATTGCGACCGCATCCTCCAGTTCGTCGCCCAGTTCGGCGAACAGGCGCGGCCCCTCGCTGCGAATCGCGCCCAGCCGGTAGTCGGCCATCAGGTCGAGCAGGTTGCGCTTGAGTTGGGCGGTGAAGCGCCAGCGATTTTGGCCCTTGAGCGCGACCTCGTGATAACGTCCGATCAGGTAACGCATCGTCGAAGCTCACAGCATAGCCCGCCGCGCGCCGCCTCGCGACCCATACGCTGGCGCGCGATTGGCTGCTAATCTGTAGGCAAAGCCGATGGCATACGAGGCAATTGAAAATTTGCGCAGAAGGCTGGTGCCGCCGCATTCCGCCGACCACGCCGAAGATAACTCTGGCAAGGTACGAGCCGCCGTCCTGGTGCCGATCTTCGACCACGAGGGCGAGCTCTACATGCTGTTCATCAAGCGCTCCAACAATGTGGCGACTCATCAGGGACAGGTGGCCTTTCCCGGCGGGCGCTCCGAGCCGGCCGACCCCGACATCCTGACCACCGCACTGCGCGAGGCGTACGAGGAGGTCGGGCTGCGTCCGGAGACCGTAGAAGTGCTGGGACGCCTGAGCACCGCCGCGACCTTTACCAGCAATTACCTGGTGACGCCGTTTGTGGGCGTGATCAACGTGCCGACCGACTTGAAGGCCGACGAGCATGAGGTGGCGGAAATCTTCAGTGTGCCGTTTGCGGCGCTGAAGGATCCGCGCTTTCGCGGCCGCTACCAGTGGAACCGGGGCGGCACCATCCAGGATTATCCGGCGATTTTGTACGGTGAGCAGCCGATTTGGGGCCTGACCCTGCGTATCACGGAAGAACTGCTGGCACTGCTTTAGCGTGTCGAACGACAAAACCGCATCGCCGCTGCCCGACCTCAATCGCATCATCCGCGACAACCGCGTCGGCGACTTCCGCAGCCCCAACCTGGCGCTGGGGATGCGTCCGGTCGAGTTCGGAGTTGGAACATCCCAGTGGATATGGGAGACGCAGCCGCAAGCTGCGATCAATCCCTTTGGAACGATCCAGGGTGGGTATCTGGGGGTGTTCGTCGATGAAATCCTCTCCACCGCGATCGGTTCGGTGCTGGGGGAGGACGAATGGGCGGTTACCGCCGAGTTGAAGCTGAGCTATGTGCGCGCGCTGACACCGCAACGGCTGGAGGGGCGCGGGCGGATGATCCGGCGCACCCGCACCGTCGCCTTCATGGACGCCGAGGTGCGCAACGCGGCCGGCGAAGTGGCGGTTATCGCCAGCTCGACCTGGGTTGTTTCGCAATCGGGGCCGCGCTAGCCGACCCCCGGTTGACAAGCACGGCGGCCATACCTTAGGCTTTATTCTTTAGCTACAAATTGCAAGGACAACCTGCTTTCTCCTCATTATCCGGCCATGTTTGAAACCCTGAGCGACCGCCTGGAAGGAGTATTCAAGAAGCTTCGCGGCCAGGGGCGGATTACCGAAAAAAATATCGAAGAAGCGGTGCGCGAGGTGCGTCTGGCGCTGCTGGAAGCCGACGTCAACATCAAGGTCGTCAAGGACTTTATCGAGCACGTCAAGCGCAAGGCGATGGGCCAGGAGGTGCTGCGCTCGCTCAGTCCCGAGCAGCACCTGATCCGGTTTGTCGCCACCGAGTTGCGCGAGGTGATGGGCGGCAGCGCGCGGGAGCTGGACCTCAAGGTCAAGCCGCCAGTCAAGATCATGGTCGTGGGTCTGCAGGGCTCGGGCAAAACCACCTCCACCGCCAAGCTGGCGCGATGGCTGAAGGTCGAACGCAAGCGCCATCCGCTGATGGTGTCGGTGGACGTCTACCGGCCCGCCGCAATGGAGCAGTTGCGCGTGCTGGGCCGTCAGATCGACGTCCCGGTGGTGGAAAGCCACGAGGCCCAGGACCCCATCGAGATCGCCACCAACGCGCTGGGGCGTGCCGACGTCGGCGGATACGACGTGGTGCTGCTCGATACCGCCGGCCGGCTGCAGATTGACGAGGAGATGATGGAGGAGCTGGTGCGGCTGCAGACCGTGCTGCGGCCCCATCATGTGCTGCTGGTCGCCGACGCGATGACCGGCCAGGACGCCGTCAACGTCGCCCAGGGATTCCACGAGCGCCTGAAGCTGTCGGGCGTCATCCTGACCAAGCTGGATTCCGACGCGCGCGGCGGTGCGGCCCTGTCGGTGCGGGCCGTGACCGGCGCGCCGATCCTGTTCGCCGCCATGGGCGAGAAGCTCGACGCTTTCGACGTCTTCCACCCCGACCGCCTGGCCTCGCGCATCCTGGGCATGGGCGATGTGCTGACGCTGATCGAAAAGGCCCAGCAGACCTACGATCAGAAGCAGGCCAAGGAGCTGGAACGCAAGTTCAAGAAAAACGAGTTTACCCTGGAGGACTTCGCGCAGCAGATGGCGGCGCTGCAGAAGATGGGCTCGATCGGGGAACTGCTGGGGATGATTCCGGGGTTCAAGAAGATCGCCAGCCAGGTCGATTCCGAGGAAGCGCAGCAGGAGATGGTCCGCATCAAGGCGATTATCGATTCGATGACGCGCCAGGAGCGGCGCAATCACCTGATCCTCAACGGCTCGCGCCGGGCGCGGATCGCGGCCGGCAGCGGCACCTCGGTGCAGGAAGTCAATCGCTTCGTGAAACAATTCGAACAAACGCGTAAGATGATGAAGAAGGTCGCCAAGGCCGGGGGCGGGCGCTCGATGCTGCGCGGTTTTGGGCTTGGCGGTTAGAACAGCAAGGGAGTAAAAATATAGATGGCGTTAGTGATCAGGTTGCGTCGCCAGGGGGCGCGCAAGAGACCGTTCTTCCGCATCGTGGTTGCGGAGTCCACCTCGCCGCGTGACGGACGCTGCGTGGCGCAAATCGGCACCTACGACCCCGCTTGCGACCCCCCCAAAGTCAACCTGCGCACCGACCAGGTGGAGCGATGGCTTAAGGCGGGCGCGCGGCCCAGCGCCACGGTGGCCAACCTGCTGGAGCGGGCGCGCCGGACCGCCACCGCCTAGCAAACCTTTTGCTGGAGCCGACCCATGAAGGATCTAGTCCTGTTCCTGGCTAAGCACTTGGTGAACAATCCTGATGCGGTCGAGGTAAAAGAGACCCAGGGCGATACCGCCTCGGTTCTCGAGCTGCGGGTGGCGAAGGAAGATCTTGGACGCATTATCGGCAAACAGGGCCGGACGGCCAAGTCGATCAGGACGATTCTCAATGCGGTTGCATCGCGTACCAACCGCAAGGTGGTCCTCGAAATCATCGAAGAAAAATGACACAGCGTGCGCGCGGCAGGGGCTGCAGGAGCGCCGCCCAAAGCTTCCCGCGCGGCTCAGTGAGGCGCTATGAAGGCCCCGGATCGGTTCATGAGCCGGGGTCTCATCGCGTTTGGGCAGGTGGTCGGCGCCCACGGTCTGCACGGTGCGGTGCGGGTGCGGCCCGACAACCCCGACTGTGATCCCGCCGCGATCACGCGGATCTTCGTCGATCGCGACGCAATTGCGGTCGAGCATCGAGTGCGCTCGGTGGCGCGCGCCGGCCGTGGCTCGCTCAAGATTGAGCTGGAGGGCGTCGATAGCATCGAGCAGGCGCAGGCGCTGCGCGGCGTCGTGCTGTACCTGGCGGTCGAGGATCTGCCGCCGGCGTCGGACAAGGAATTTTACTATTTCCAGGTCATGGGCTTGCGCGTGGAGACCACCGAGGGCCGCCCGCTCGGCAGGATTGAGGAGGTCTTTTTCAACGGCGCCAACGACGTGTGGGTGGTAAGCAACGGCGGGCGCGGCGAAGTATTGATTCCGGTCATCGAGGACGTCGTGCGCCGAATCGACCTGGAAGGCGGCCGCGCTATCATTGAAGCAATCCCGGGCCTGCTGGACTGATTTCTGTCCCCTCTCCCATGATCAGTTGTGGCCAGGGTGAGGGGCCCCGCGTCGAGCACATGGAATTTCACTGCATCACGCTTTTCCCCGAGATGTTCGCCTCGCCCTTTGCGGGCGGGATCATGGCCCGTGCCGTGCGCGCCGGCCTGGTGAGAATCGAAACGCACAACCTGCGCGAACACGGGCTGGGCCGCTACCGCCAGGTTGACGACGAACCCTACGGCGGGGGCAGCGGCATGGTGATGCGCCCGGAGCCGATCGCGGCTGCAATCGACGCTGTTATGGCACAGCGCCCGGGGTTGTGGCGTGTTCTGCTCACCCCGCAGGGGGAACTGTTTCGGCAGTCAATGGCCGCCGACCTGGCGCGCCGCGAACCCGGCCTGCTGCTGATTGCAGGACGCTACGAGGGCGTTGACGAGCGGGTGCGCGGCCTGGTCGATCAGGAGATCTCGATCGGCGACTATGTGCTGAGCGGCGGGGAGCTGCCCGCGATGGTCGTGGTCGAGGCGGTGACGCGCCTGCTGCCCGGCGTGCTGGGCAATCAGGCGTCGCTGGAGGAGGAATCTTTCGGTGCGGGACTGCTGGAGTATCCGCAGTACACGCGGCCGGAGGTCTTCCGCGGCCAGCAGGTGCCGTCGATACTGCTTAGCGGCGACCATGAGAAGATTCGGCGATGGCGCCGCGAGCAGGCGCTGGAGCGCACCCGCCGGCGCCGCCCCGACCTGCTGGTGAAAACCCCGCGTGGCTGACCTCTTTATCGCGCTCATTCATCATCCGGTGCTCGACCGCCGCGGTAAGATCGTGACCTCTGCGATCACGAGCCTCGACATCCATGACCTGGCGCGCTCGGCGCGCACCTACGAGGTCCGCGCCATGTTCGTCGCCCACCCGGTAAAGGAGTTGCGGGAGTTTGCCGCCAGCGTGCGTGATCGATGGCTGGAAGGATACGGCCGCCAGTTCGACGCGCTGCGCCGCGAGGCGCTGGAGCGGGTGGTGGTGGTCAGCGACCTGGAGGAGGCGATCGCTTCGATCAAAGCCGTCTGCGGCGTGCCGCCGTTGCTGGTTCATACGTCGGCGCGCACACAGGGCGGTGTCAGCTATGCGGCCCTGCGCAAGGAGCTGGAAAGCGACGGTCCGCCGTTTCTGCTCCTGTTTGGTACCGGTTTCGGCCTGGCGCCAGAACTCGCCGAGCGCGCCGACCGCGTCCTGGCGCCGATTCTGGGCCCTGGCGGCTACAACCATCTTTCGGTGCGCGCCGCCGCCTCGATCATACTGGATCGTCTGCGCGGCCGCTGAAGCGGGTTTCCTTACCACTCGCGCTCCAGACGCGGATGAACGTGTTGAGTCGTGGGCGCCATTGGGCTAGATTTCTGGTTTCCCACGCATAGGTGGCTCCCATGAACAGCGTCATCAAGAAACTCGAAGAGCAAAATCTCAAGTCCGATCTTCCCGCCTTTCGCGTGGGAGATACGGTTCGGGTGCAGGTCAAGGTCGTCGAAGGCGAAAAGGAGCGCATCCAGGCGTTTGAGGGCGTGGTAATCAAGCTGTCCCGCGCGGGTGCCCGCACCACCTTTACGGTGCGCAAGGTTTCCTACGGCGTGGGCGTCGAGCGCATCTTTCCGCTGCATTCCAGCCGCATCGAAAAGATCCAGGTGCTGACGCGCGGTCGCGTGCGCCGCGCCCGGCTGTATTACCTGCGCGGTCTTTCGGGCAAAGCCGCGCGCATCGGCACCAAGGGTCAGAAGGCCGCCAGCCGTCCCGCCCCATCTGCGACGCCGTCATAAGCAGCACCTCGCGCCCGCGCACCTATTGGGATAGCGTCGACATCGAGCTCTCAGGCGATGCCGCGCCGCTTGATCGGCGGCCGTTTGACTGGGTCAGGACTGATGGCGCGGGCGCAATAGAACCGGCACGGAGGCTTGCGCTACAAGAAGAACGATCGAAGCGCGCAACTTGAAGTCACGGCGCTTGCCTGGTCACCAGCGGATCGGCATGGCGATGCACCAGGCGCCATTGGCCGTTCTCGCGCCGGTAGATTTGGGTGACGCGCAAATCCAGTTGGGTTTCCCCGCTTTTGCCCTTTTCGCGCACCCGATTGCTTTCGATACTCACCGTATAGGCAAGGTCGGTCCCCTCCACCATGCTGATCGTCGTGCGCTCGTAGCGGCCGCTGAGGAACTGGGAAGCGGCCCACTCCAGGCGCGGCCCGACTTCGGCCCAACCCCGTTCGTATCCGCCGAAGCCGCCCAGCACGGTGATGTCCTCGCCATGGGAATAGAGCTGCTGAAGCGGCTTGGGGTTGCCCTGCAACAGGTCGATATTCGCGGCGTCGCTGTCGGCGAGCACTTCTGAAAACGGCTTTGCCATCGCGGTTTCCTTTCCCTTTCGACCGTGGCTTCAGCTTCGAGCCAGGCGCGCCGCGACCTCCGTTACATGACGGCCCTGAAAATGCGCGATCGCCAGTTCGTTGCCACTGGGATTTCGGCTGCGGCCGTCAGGGCCGGCCAGCGTGGTCGCCCCGTAGGGTCCGCCGCCGCTAATCTCCTCCATACTGGTCAGCCTCTTCTCGGAGTATGGCACGCCGACGATCACCATCCCCAGATGCAGCAGCGTGGTGTGAAAGCTGGTGATGGTCGTCTCCTGTCCGCCGTGCTGGGTGCCGGTGCTGGCAAATACGCTGCCGACCTTGCCGACCAGTTGGTTGCGCGCCCACAGCCCGCCGGTCTGATCCAGGAAATTGCGCATCTGCGCGCACATGTTGCCGAAGCGCGTGGGAGTGCCGAAGATAATCGCGTCGGCCTCGGGCAGGCGCTCCACCGACGCAATCGGCACGTGGGCGAATTGCGCGCGCGCCTCTATCGCGCCGCTGCGGCGGAGCACATCGTCGGGCATCAATTCGGGAACCTGATAAAGCGCAACCTCGGCGCCCGACACCTCGCGCGCACCGGCCGCGACCGCTTCGGCGAGCCGATATACGTGTCCGTACATACTGTAGAAGATGATTTGTACTTTGACCGGCACGCTATACCTCCTGATAAAGTTTCGTGAGCATGCTGGTTGCCGCGTCTTTCACATCGCCTCATTTCCAACGAAGTGAACAACCCCAACGGAGAGAGTTCCCGGAAACGGATTCGACAGACAATCCGCTGCAAGCCGAGCCGGCGCGCAGCGCGCCGAGGTTGCTCGCCTTCGTCCGCAATGGCAGGGCAGAGGCGGCCCGCGCCCGCGCCGCGGGCGCTGCGTGCTAATCGAACATAAGGACGCTGCGGGCGACCTCGCCGGCTTTCATCGCGCGGAAGGCCTCGTTGATATCTTCGATCTTTCCGCGCCGGCTGATCATGTCGTCAAGGTTGAGACGCCCGTCGAGGTAAAAGTTGATGTACTTGGGCATGTCGATGCGAAAGCGGTTGGAACCCATCAACGTGCCCTGGATTTTACGCTCGGACAGAAACGCCGCGCCGTCCAACTCGACCTTTTGGCCGAAGGGGATCATGCCGATTATCGTCGCCGTGCCGCCCGGCCTGATGCATTCGAAGCACTGCTCGGCCAGCTTCTTGAGGCCGACCGCTTCGAAGGAGTAGTCGGCGCCGCGCCCGCCGGTCTGCGCCTTGATCTCCTTGACCGGATCGGTCTGCGAGGCGTCGATGGTATGGGTGGCGCCGAACTTGCGCGCCATCGCCAGCTTGTTCTCGAACTGATCGACGGCGAAGATGCGCCCGGCGCCGGCGATGCGCGCGCCCTGGATCGCCGAAATCCCCACGCCGCCGCATCCGAATACCACCACGTCCGAGCCCGGCTCGATCTTCGCGGTGTTGAGCACCGCGCCGACTCCGGTGGTGACGCCGCATCCGATCAGCGCCGCGCGGTCCAGTCCGATCTTGTCGGTGATCTTCACCAGTGCGTTTTCATGCACCAGCATCTTTTCGGCGAAAGTGCCCAGCGTGGCCAGAGTATGGATCGGCTTGCCGTTTTGCGACAGGCGCGGTTTTTCGTCCTTGCCGCGCATCCCGGCACTGGCGTTGACGCAGAGGTTGGGATGACCGGTCAGGCATTGATCGCAGGCGCCGCAGAAGACCGACACGCAAGAGATCACGTGATCGCCGGGCTTGACATAGCTGACCGCTTTGCCGGCTTTCTCCACGATCCCGGCGCCTTCGTGCCCCAGCACGGCGGGCGCCGGATGCGGCCACAGGCCTTCACTGAAGTGCAGGTCGCTGTGGCACACTCCGGTGGCGACCATCCGCACCAACACCTCATGGTCCCGCGGTTCATCGATGTCGATCTGCTCGACCGTCAGGGGCTGGTGGGCGCCGTGAAAGATTGCAGCTTTCATAGGATCCTCCCCACGCAAGTATTGGCCGCGGCGGGCGCGGCCCGCAAGACGATACATCTTTCGCCCGCCCAATCGCCAGCGGACGCGGGTCTATGCGGGTACGATGCGGCGGGCGGAAGGAACGGCGGTATCTGCGGTCTCAACCGCCATCTGTACTTCGCCGTTGAACCGGGCGCCCTCGCAGATGGTCAACGAACGGGCCTCGATCCGGCCGTTGACGCGCGCGGCGGGGCCCAGCACGACCTGGGCGGCGCCGACCACATCGCCCTGCAGTTCGCCCAGGATGAGCAGACGCGGGGCGCGAATCTTGCCCTCAATCTTCGCCTCCGTGCTCACCACCAGCAGCTCCACCGAACTGAGTTCGCCGCGGAATCTGCCCTCGATTCGCACCGGCTCCTGGAAGATCAGCTTGCCCGAGATGTTGGTGTTGCGTCCGACTGCGACGCGGGTGCGCTCGTCCACCCAGGCCTGCATCGGCGGACGCGGAATCTGTGCGGTCGGCAAAGGCGGATCGAAATCTCGGCTCATCGCGGATGCACCCTTAAACCCTGGACTCGAGGCGCTGCTGATACCACCGCCAGCTTAGCCCGCCGTCAAGGCGGCGGAAAGACATGGCATGCGACCGCGTGTCCGCCCGCGCCGGCCGCCAGGGGCGGAACCACGCTGCGGCAGACGTCCTTGGCGTAGGGGCATCGCGGATGGAAGCTGCATCCGGGAGGAGGATTGACCGGGCTGGGCAGCTCTCCGGGCAGCCGGATCCGCTCGCGCCTGGCGGCAGGGTCGATCACGGGCACGGCTGACAGCAGCGCGCGCGTATAGGGATGGCGCGGGTTGTTGTAAATTTCCTCGCTGCCGCCCAGCTCGACGATCTTGCCCAGGTACATGATCGCGACGCGCCGGCTGATGTGCTCGACCACGCGCAGGTCGTGGGCGATAAACAGGTAGGTCAGCTTGAGCTGCTCCTGCAGGTCCTGGAGCAGATTGATGATCTGGGCCTGGATCGAGACATCGAGCGCCGAGACCGGCTCGTCCAGCACCAAAAAGCGCGGATTGACCGCCAGCGCCCGCGCGATCCCGATGCGCTGGCGCTGCCCGCCGGAGAACTCGTGCGGATAGCGCGACAACGCGTCGGCCTCCAGCCCCACCATCCGCAGCAGCTCTACCAGCCGCTCCTGCTTTTCGCGCCCGCGCGCGAGCTTGTGAATGTCGATTCCCTCGCCGACGATCGCGGCAACGCGCATACGCGGATTGAGCGAGGAGTAGGGATCCTGGAAGACGATTTGCATCTGCCGGCGCAGCAGGCGCAGCTCGCTGCGGCCGAGCGCCGAAAGATCGCGGCCGTCGAAAAAAATTTTGCCGCTGGTCGGTTCAATCAAACGCAGGATCAGCCGCCCCAGCGTGGATTTGCCCGAGCCCGATTCTCCCACCAGGCCCATCGTCTCGCCGGGTTGGATGGCCAGGCTGACGCCGTCTACCGCCTTGACCGTGAGCTTGCGCCGCGCCAGCAGTCCGTCGCTGCCGGCGGGAAACTCCTTGCACAGCTCCTCGACCCGGACCAGCGCCTGCGCCGCGCTGGGCAGGGTTTGGCGGGCCGCCGCGGATAACGTTTCAGACCCGGATACAGGCGACATAATGATTGGGCCGCTTGGCCTCCAGGGGTGGCTCGACGCGGCTGCACTCCGCAATCGCGATCGGGCATCGCGGATTGAAGCGGCATCCGGGCGGCGGGTCCGCCGGATTGGGAATCGTGCCGGGAATGGCCTGCAGGCGGCGATGGTGCAAGCCCCCGGCGCCCGGAATCGATTGCAGCAGCCCCCGTGTGTAGGGATTGAGCGGTGCGGCGAACAACTCGCCGGCGCCGGCCTGTTCCATCACGCGCGAGGAATAAAGGATCGTGACGTCATCAGCGTATTCGGCCACGATTCCCAGGTCGTGCGTGACCAGCAGCACGGCCAGGTCGAACTGTTGTTGCAGCTCGCGGATCAGGTCGAGAATCTGGGATTGGATAGTGACGTCGAGCGCAGTGGTCGGCTCGTCGGCAATCAGCAGCTTGGGCCGGCACGACAGGGCCATCGCGATCATCACCCGCTGGCGCATCCCGCCGGAGAGCTGATGGGGGTAGTCGTCAACGCGGCGCTCGGGGTCCGCGATTTTCACCACGCGCAGCATCTCGATCGCGCGGTTGCGCGCCTCGGCGCGCGAGGTCTTCTGATGGAGCCGGACGGCTTCGGCGATTTGGCTGCCGATGGTGAACACGGGATTGAGCGAGGTCATCGGCTCCTGGAAGATCATGGCGATTTTCGCGCCCCGCATGCGCCGCATCTCGTCCTCGCGCAGCGCGCAAAGATCGCGCCCTTCAAAGATGACCTTGCCGCCCACCACGCGCGCCCGCTCCGGCAGCAGCCGCATGATGGAAAGCGCGGTTACGGTCTTGCCCGAGCCCGACTCGCCCACCAGTCCCATCAGACGTCCGGGCGCGATCGAGAAGCTGACCCGATCGACCACGCGCAGCTCCCCGTGCTCGGTAAAAAACGAGGTGCTCAACTCCTTGACTTCCAGCAGCGGCTGCATCGCAGCTAAAGCGTATCATTGGGCCGCCATCTCTCTCCAGCGGGGTCCGGCCTCAATCAAGAGACTCGACCACCGTGTGGCTGTCCTCGATGGCGATGCGGCGCATGAAGCCTCGGTTCTCATGGCCCATCAGGCCGCCGATTCACGGCGCGACTGCCGGCTGCTGCGGCGCGACACAAGTTTGATGATCTCCAGCACGGTCAGAGGAACCGCTCCCAGCACGAACCATTGGGCCAGCATAGCCGGCTCAACCGGGCTGGTATTGAAGACGATTTCCAGCGGCACAACATAGTAGATCGCGAGTTGGGCCGCGAAGCTGCCAATCACGATCAAAAACAGCCGCATGTTGGTGAGCAGGCCCACCTCAAACACGGTGCGCGTGCTGCTGCGGGCGCTGAAGGAGCGCAGCAATTCCTCGATCACCAGGGCCGAAAACGCGGCGTTGCGCGCCGCGGCAACATCGCTGTGACGGTAGAACTCCCAGGCAAAGGCGGTCAGGGCGGCGGCCGCCGACAGGCATCCGGTCAAGGCCAGCCGCGCGAAAAAGGGGCGGTCGATGATTTCGGCCTGCGGGTCGCGGGGGGGACGCGTCAGCACGTCGGGCTCGACCGGGTCGGTGGCCAAGGCCAGTGCAGGCAGCCCGTCGGTGACCAGGTTGATCCACAGCAACTGAATGGGCAGCAGCGGCAGCGGCCATCCGATCAGCCCCGCCACCAGCATCACCGCTAACTCGCCCGCGTTGCCGCCCATCAGGTAGCTGAGCGTCTTGACGACATTGTCGTAGATGCCGCGCCCTTCCTCGACGGCGGCCACGATGGAGGCGAAATTGTCGTCGGTGACGATGATGTCGGCGGACTGCTTGGCGACCTCGGTGCCGGTAATTCCCATCGCCACGCCGATCGCGGCTTCCTTGAGCGCGGGCGCATCGTTGACGCCGTCGCCGGTCATCGCGACCACTTTGCCGCGCGCCTTCCAGGCGCGCACGATGCGCAGCTTGTGCTCGGCAGTCACGCGGGCGTACACGCTGACGCGCTCGACCAGTTCGGCCAGCCGGAGATCGTCGATGCGCTCCAGTTCGGCGCCGTCCAGCACCTGCCCGCCGCGCTCGACGATTCCCAGTTCGCGGCCGATGGCGGCGGCGGTATCGCGATGGTCTCCGGTGATCATCACGGTTTTGATGCCGGCTAGCTTGCAGCGTTCGATCGCCTCGCGCGCCTCGGCGCGCGGCGGATCCTGCAAACCAGCCAGTCCGAGCAGGGTCAGGTCGCGCTCGATGCGCGCGCCACCGTCATCGAGGCTCTGGGCGGTGTAATCGGAGTGCAGCGCGCGATGCGCCAGGGCCAGCACGCGCAGCGCGTCGTTGGCCATCAACGCCCCCGCCTCCAGCATCCGCGCGCGGTCGGCCGCCGACAGCTCCACTTCACCTTGCGCAGTGCGGATTTTTGTACAGCGCTCGATAATCAGTTCGGGCGCGCCCTTGACGAACGCCCAGGGATTTTCCTCGCGCCGCCGAATTACCGTCATCATTTTGCGATCGGAGGTGAACGGAATCGCGGCCAGGCGCGGCATCTCCGCTTCGATCCGTTCGCGGGTAATGCCGCCCTTGGCGGCGGCGACCAGCAGGGCCGCTTCGGTGGGGTCGCCGGCGATCGAAGGGTGGCCGTTGCGAACGGCAATCTGTGCGTCATTACAGGCAGCCGCAGCGATCAGCAAATCCGCCAGCGCCGGGTCGGCGCTGATGTCAGCCTCGCTGCTATCGTTCAGAATCGCACCGGCAGTCGAGTAACCCTCGCCGGTGACGTTGAAGATGCCACTATGGGTGACCAGGCGGCGCGCGGTCATCTCGCCCACGGTCAGCGTGCCGGTCTTGTCGGTGCAGATCACCTGCACGCTGCCCAGTGTTTCGACCGCCGGCAGGCGGCGCACCAGCGCCCTGCGCCGCACCATCTTGCGCACGCCCAAGGCCAGCGCAATCGTGACTACGGCGGGCAGTCCTTCGGGAATCGCAGCGACCGCCAGGCTTACTGCGCCCAGGAACAATTCAAGCACTGGCGCGCCGCGCAGCAGGCCAAGCACGAACACCACCACCACGATCGCAAGACACGCCCACAGCAGCCGCAGACCCAGTGCGTTGAGCTTGCGCTGCAGCGGTGTTTCGCCGGGAGAGGCGGTTTCGATCAGCGTCGCGATACGGCCGACCTCGGTCGCCATCCCGGTCGCCGCGACCAGCGCCAGCCCGCTGCCGCTCACCACGCTGGTTCCTAAAAACAACATGTTCGTGCGCTCCGCCAAAGCGGTTGCCGGCGCCAATTCGCCCACGGTCTTGGTAACCGGTTCGGATTCGCCGGTCAGCGGCGCTTCGTTGACGCGCAGCATCGCCGCCTCGACGACCCGGGCGTCGGCGGCCACCAGGTCGCCTTCTGCCAGCACCAGCAGGTCGCCGCGCACGACTGCGGCGGCGGGCACGACGTGGCTTTGTCCGCCGCGGATCACGCGCGCACGCGGCGCGGTCAGTTTGGAGAGCGCGGCCACCGCCTGCTCGGCGCGATACTCCTGGACGAAACCGACCACCGCGTTGAGGACGACGATGGCGATAATGGCGATGCCGTCCAGCCGTTCTCCCAGCGCCACCGACACCACAGCGGCAGCGATCAGCACCCAGATCACGACGCTGGCGAACTGGCGCAGGAACATCGCCAGCGGCGATTCGCGCTCGGCCTTGCGAATCTCGTTGGGACCCTCGCGCTCCAACCGTGCCGCGGCTTCGCTTTCGGCAAGGCCCGCGGCGATAGAGCTGCCCAGCTCCAGCGCGACCTGCTCCAGCGGCATCGCATGCCAGGGACGGTTCATGGGACAGCTTGGCCTTTCATGGCGTCGTGCGTCCGATTCCCAATGGCGGGCGCCAAATCGTGCCGAACGCACGCAAAAGCAGTGCCGAGAGCGCGGCTGGCCGCGAGGATCAGAGCGGACCGGATTTCAGCGCGTCGTCGATTGCCTGGATGTTGGTCTGGTGGCCCTTGGCCATCACCACCAGGAAGGCCTTGAGCGGCGCGTCGCTCAGCGAGGGAAGTCGCTCCTCGATTTTGCGAATCACCCAGCGCTGGCCGCGGTTGAGCAGCTCGATTTTGCTTCTGAGATCGGTCAGGGCGCGGACTTTTTCCACGAAGTCGCCGGTCTTGTTGGAAGGCTCGGCGCCGAGGCGGCGGATATGGGCGCCGATTTGGCCGGCCCAATAGCCTTCGTCATGGCCGGCCTTGCGCAGCAGTTCCTTGAGTTCCAAAGAGGAGGCCGCCTGCTCCAGTTCATGCAGCACGCGGCCGCCGGCGCGCTCTGCTTCGCCCAAAGTGTTGAGAAATTCCACGACCTCTGTGTCCATCACTCACCTCGGCGGGCCAGGGAGGCAGCACCTTTGCTATGGCCAACCCTGTGCCGCAAGCGCGTTCATCTGTTAGAGTTAACCCGAAGCCAAATGGAAGTCCAATGACGCGAATCGTCTCGCTCCTCCCCAGCGCGACAGAAATTGTCTGTGCGCTGGGATTGTCGGATTGCCTGGTCGGGCGGTCGCACGAATGCGACTATCCGCCGCAGGTGGTGGGGCTGCCCGCGCTGACTGCGCCGCGCTTCAACCCCGATGGCGCCAGTGCGCAGGTGGATCGGCGGGTCAAGTCGATCCTGCAAGATGCGTTGTCGGTTTACCGGGTCGACGCCGACCAATTGATGGCGCTGCGGCCCGACGTGATCGTCACGCAATCGCAATGCGAGGTGTGCGCGGTTAGCGAAAGCGAACTCAAGGCCGCACTGGCGCAGTGGATGGGCGGGTCGGCTCCGGCCATTGTGTCGCTGACGGCAGCTTCGCTCCACGGAGTCCTGGCCGACATCGAGCGGGCGGCCTCGGCCCTTGGCGTCGAACAGGCCGGCACGCGGCTGAGCACGTCAATGAGGGGGCGATTGGAGCAAATCGCGCAGCGCGCGGCGGGCGCCGGCGCGAGGCCTCGCGTGACAACTATCGAATGGATCGACCCGTTGATGTCGGGCGGCAACTGGATGCCGGAGCTGATCGAAATGGCCGGCGCCCGGAACCTGTTCGGACAGGCCGGGCGACATTCGCCGTGGATCAATTTCGAGCAGCTTTCCCAGGCGGATCCCGAGGTAATTTTCGTCTCACCGTGCGGATTTGGAATCGAGCGCTCCCTACAGGAGCTGGCCGCGCTGGGCGGCAATCCCGTGTGGGCTGGCCTGTCCGCGGTAAAGAGCGGGCGAGTATTCGTTGCCGACGGCAATCATTACTTCAACCGGCCCGGGCCGCGGCTGGTCGAATCGTTGGAGATCCTGGCCGAGATTCTGCACCCGGAGTTGTTCAGCTTCGGCCATCAGGGCAAAGCCTGGCAGCGGCTTTGATTACTCCGCGCCCCTTTGCCCGCCTATGCCTGCGCACGGTTTGAAGACGGCGTCAGCCGCTCCAGTATTTCCTTGTGCTGGATTTCCAAATGGTGCAGGATGTCGATCATCATCTCGTCCTGCTGCTCGAGGTGATGCATTATCGCCTTGACCTCTTCTTCGGCCTTGACGTTGACGGTGTAATCATTCTCCGCGGCCAGACGGTCTTTGGCGGCCTGGCGGTTTTGCGACATCATGATGATCGGTGCCGCGTAGGCGGCCTGAAAGCTCAGCGCCAGGTTGAGCAGGATGAACGGATAGGGATCCCAGCGCCACACAAAGGCCATTACGTTTACCGTCACCCACAGCGCCAGCACGATGGTCTGGATGATGATGAAGCTCCAGCTCCCCATGATTGTGGCGAAGCGGTCGGCGATGCGTTGGCCGAAGGTCAAAGGCTCCAGCTCGTTGACGTTGCGGACGCGGGGATGAGCGTGGATATGGCGGACCCGAATCTTGCGCCATTTCTCGACCGTCGGTGTTGCGGCCATCGCTTACTCCTGTTGACTTCGATTGCCCGTTCGCCGCTGCGCAGAGCGGGCCGCGTGAATTTTAATCATTTAGTTGCGCAGCGGAAACGACTTTCATTGCTTATTTGTCCAATATTTCGTGATACTGAACGGGATAAAAGGGAGGGCCGATGAGGCTGAAATTGAAGACGCTGCTGGCCTGCCTGCTCGCTGCGACGCTGTGCCGCGGCGCGCAAGCCCATGGGGCCCAGCCGCCGACCGCCGGGATTGACACGGCGATCAACGATTTCGGCTTTCGCCTGCTGAGCGCGCTCGCTCCCGCCAGCGAGCGCAACACCATAATCTCGCCGCTCAGCGTGTCGCTCGCGCTTGCCATCGCATACAACGGTGCAGTCGGCGAGACCAAGGACGCGATGGCGCGGACGCTGACGTTGGGACCGTTGCGTGAGGCCGAACTCAACCGCGGCAGTCGCGAGTTGCTGATGACGTTGGAACGGGCCGATCCCGCCGTGCAGATGGAAATCGCCAACGCGCTGTGGGCGCAGTCGGGCTTCTCCATCAACCCCGGATTTATCAGGCTGAGCAAGAGCTTTTACAAGGCCACGGTTGACCACGTTGATTTCGCCCACGACCCGCAACGGGCCGCCGACACCATCAACGCCTGGGTCGATCGCAAGACCCACGGCAAGATTCCCACCATCATCCGCAGCCCCGAGCGCACCGCCAGGCTTGTCATCACCGACGCAGTGTACTTCAAAGGACGATGGACTTCGCCGTTTGACCAAAAGGCAACCGCAACCAAGCCCTTCTATCTCCAGGAAGGAGGTTCCGTGCCGGTTCCGCTTATGGCTCAAAGCGGGAAGTACCCATACTTCGAGACCGACCACTTTCAGGCGATACGGCTGCCCTATGGCAACCGGCGCTTTGCGATGTACATCTTCCTGCCGCGCGGCAAGGACGGTCTACCGGCACTGATGGGTTCGCTGGACGGGGCGCACTGGAGGCAATGGACGGCCAAGCTCGTCGAGCGCAAAGGTAGCATTTCTCTACCCCGGCTGCGCTTGACTTATGCCAGGAGCCTCAACGACGCACTCAAATCGATGGGGATGGCGCCGGCGTTCGACTCGACACGAGCCGATTTCTCCCTAATCCATCCTCCTCCGCCGCCACTCTTCATCCAGGACGTCCAGCACAAGACCTTCATCGAACTGGACGAGGAAGGCACCCGCGCCGCCGCCGCCAGCAGTGTGCAGATGGGCGTTACGATGGCCCTGACGAAGGAACCGCCGCCGTTTGAAATGGTGGTTGACCATCCGTTCTTCTGCGCAATCGCGGAACAGCAGTCCGGAACATTGCTGTTCGCAGGCATTGTCACCAATCCCGCCCGCGACTGAACTTCCCTGTGCGCTGCGCGCCTTTGCGGCGCACGGTTTGCGCTGCGCACAACAAAATGGAATCATCGGCGCCGCACGCGCTGCGCGAGGAGGCGAGCATGCAGGTTGGAATTTCCATTTTCTCCACGACCTTCAATCCCGAGGTGGTGAAATTCTTCGCCACCAAGGGCGATGAACTCGGTTATCACTCGTTGTGGATGCCCGAGCACGTCGCCTTTCCGGTCGGCTTCCAGTCGCGCTATCCCTACACGGCGGATGGCAGTTTTCCGGGCGACATCGACCTGGATACTCCCGAGCCCATCTCGGTGCTCAATTACGCCGCGGCGCTGACCCGCCGCATCAGGCTGGGCACCAGCATCGTGATCCTGCCGCTGCACCATCCGCTGTATATCGGCAAACAACTGGCCACGCTCGACGTGCTGTCGGGCGGGCGGGCAATCCTGGGCGTCGGTTCAGGATGGCTTAAAGAAGAGTTCGACGCGCTGGGGCTGGACTTCAAGACGCGCGGCAGCCGTACCAACGAGGCGATCGAGGCGCTGCGCGCGGTCTGGCGCGGCAATCCGTCGGCCTATCACGGCAAGCATTTCAATTTCGGGCCGCTCAAGAGTTTGCCCAAACCCGTGCGCGGCGATATTCCGATCGTGATCGGCGGCCATTCGCCCGCCAATGCCAAACGCGCGGCGCGCCTGGGCGACGGCCTGATGCCGGGCAGCACTATCGCTCTGGCGGCCGAAGCCTGGCGGATGACCAAAGAGGAATGCGCCCGCATCGGCCGCAACCCGGCCGAAATCGAGTTCGCCTGCGCCGCCGAAAAGGAGGTGTGGATGGGCGGATGGGACAAGCTGGCCGAATCCGCCAAACGCGCCCGCGACATCGGCGCAGTCAGAATCTCGGGGCCGACCACGATGTTCTCGCTGGAGTGGAAGCCCGACGCCATTGCCCGCGCGATGGAGAAGGTCGCCAACGAGGTAATCGAGAAGATCAAGTGAGCGACACCCCAGGCACCCGCTCGACTCTGTGCGTCCGATTAAGGTTTCCAGGAGCAGGTTATGAAACTCGGCTTTTCGATCTTCTCCACCACCGCCTTCAATCCCGAGGCTGTGAAGTTCTTTGCCACCAAGGCGGAGGAATTGGGTTACGAATCGCTGTGGATGCCTGAACACGTGGCGTTTCCGACCGTCGTCCAGTCGCGCTATCCCTACAGTCCCGACGGCAAGTATCCCGGCGACATGGACCTTGACTGCCCCGAACCGCTGTCGGTGCTCAACTACGTCGCCGCGCTGACCCGGCGGCTGAAGCTCGGCACGGTGATCGTGATTCTGCCGCTGCACCATCCGCTGTACATCGGCAAACAGCTTGCCACGCTCGACGTACTGTCGGGCGGACGGGTGATCTTCGGCGTCGGCTCGGGATGGCTCAAGGAGGAGTTCGACTGGCTGGGCATCGACTGGAAGACGCGCGGCAGCCGCGCCGACGAGATAATCCAGGCGCTGCGCGCGATCTGGCGCGACAACCCCGCAAGCTTTCACGGCAGGCATTTCAACTTCGGCCCGCTCAAGAGCTTCCCCAAGCCGGTGCGGGGCAACATCCCGATCTTCATCGGCGGCCATTCGCCGGCCAACATCCGACGCGCGGCGCATCTGGGCGACGGCCTGATGCCGGCCAGCTCCGCCGACGTGGCGCTGCGGGCCTGGGAGGCGACCCGCGAGGAGTGTCGGCGCATCGGGCGCAATCCCGACGAGCTGGAATTCAACTGCTCGTCGGACAAGAGCACCTGGTTCGGCGGATGGCGCGAGCTGCCCGAGTCGGCTCGCCGCCTGCGCGATATCGGCGTGACGCGCATTACCTTTCCCTCAACGCTGTTCGGTCTGGAGTGGAATCGCGACGAGATCGCCCGCGCCATGGAAGGCGTGGCCAACGAGGTCATCGCGAAGATCAACTGAGCCGGGCCGGTCTCGCAGGGAAGCGGTCAGGGAGAGAGAGTCTCGCCCGCGCCTGCGGTTGAGCTATTTGCGGCGGCTGGCGCGCAGGCGCGCCATCATTTCGAAGAGATTCCCGTCATACTGTTTTTTGCCGCCGGAAAACTCTTTGTAGAGCGCGGCGACGTTGATCACGATGCGCTCGGCGTCGCCCCATGACGAATAGTCGGCCAGCGAGATGTCCTGGGCCGCCTCATACACGCCCATCCCCGCCTCATAGCGCCGCCGCGCCTGTTCCGTGATGTATTCCAGATAGCCCTTCACCGCCGCGACGCCGCTTTTGTCCGTGATCGGACCGTGCCCGGGCACGATGGTCTCGACATCCAGCTCGAGCATCAACTGGCAGGCCTTGATCCAGTTGCCGACCGGCCCCGCCCATATGATCGGATGGCCGTTGATGAACAACATGTCGCCGGTGAACATCACGCGATCCTGAGGGACATAGGCCAGCACGTCGCCGCGCGTGTGCGCCGGTCCGACCTGGATCAGGCGCACGGTCTTGGTGCCGACCCGGCGCTCCATTTCGCCTTCGAACGTGACCGTCGGCGCGGGCACGTAGCCGACCCCTTCGAAATCGAAATGCCGGAAGATTTCCGCCATGAACGCGCCCATCACCGTGGAGGGGTCGTTGGCGGTCTTCATCGCCGCCAGCCGCCGCGGGTCGCCCAGGTCGTGGCTCATCTCCTCGGCGCAGGCGCGCGACGCGATTATCTCGGCTGCCTCCACCAGGCGGTTGCCGAAGGTGTGATCGCCGTTGGAGTGCGTGTTGACGACCGCGCCGATTCGCGCGGCGGCGGGCTCCGCGCGGCGCATCGCGTCGAGCATCTCGCGCGTCAGGCGCAGGTCGAACAGCGTATCGACCAGCAGCGACTGGCCGCTGTCGGCGACCAAACCCGCGTTGCTCCATCCCCAGGAGCCGTCGGGCTGAAGATACGCGTAACAGCCGTTGCCCAGGTCGTGCAGACCCTTGGTATATGCCCATTTGCTCGCGATTTGGGACATGGTCGTCTTCTCTCCCCGGCGCTTTGAACCTGCGCCTTATAATCGACCATCCGCGCCCCGTGCGCAAAGGCCGCGCCGCCGGTCAATCCATTGCGATCTTTTGACTGAGCGGAGCGGCGGAAATGCTTTTTCAGCAGCCTCGGCGGTGCCACAATGCGGGCAAAAGCGAGGCCTCAACCATGGCTGAAGAAGTCGTCAGGATCCAACGCCATCCCAACTACGTCACGCTCGTGCTCAACCGTCCCGAAAAGCGCAACGCAATCAATATCGCGATGCTGGAGGCGCTCGATGCCGCCTTCACGATGATCGAGGGCGACCGCGAAATCCGCGCGGTGGTTATCAAGGGCGAGGGCCGTGGCTTTTGCTCGGGGCTGGACCTGCGCGACGTCGAGCGCGCGGGCGGCGCCGGCGTGGGCGGCGGCCCGCCGTTTGCCCCCGATAAGATCCTGCATCGCATCCAGAGCCTGCCGGTTCCCGCGATCGCCGCCATTCACGGCGACGCCCTGACCGCCGGCCTGGTCATCGCGCTGCTGTGCGACCTGCGTATCGCCGCGCAAAGCGCGAAATTGGGGATGACCCCGGCGCGCATCGGCTATCTGCCGACCTACGCCGTCTTCCGCCGCTTTACCGAGATGATCGGCGCGGCCAACACCGCCGAAATCATGTACCTGGCGGACCCGGTCGATGCGGGGCGGGCGCGCGAAATGGGCCTGGTGCACAAGGTGGTACCCGACGATCAACTGGAGGCGGCGGCGGCCGCGTGGGCGCAGAAGATCGCTGCCAACGCGCCGCTGTCAATCCGTGCGATGAAGCGCATGATCGGACGCACCATCAGCCGCGCCTTCGACGTCGAGCACGACGACCTCAATGACCTCGCTATCAAGGTGCGCACCAGCGCCGACGCCCGGGAAGGGGTGCGCGCCTTTTTGGAAAAGCGCAAGCCGGTGTGGCGCGGCGAGTAGGCCGGCCGCGGCCGCTGGTCCGGGGCGGCGGAGCTTTTCTATGGCGACAGGCGGGCGTCTTGCCCAATTCTTAAAGGATGCTCGACATGGCCGCCAAAGAGGCAAGCGCGGTCAGTTCGCAAGCGGCGGCGCCGGCGGCGAGCGCGTTGCCACCCACCCCTCCCAGGCGCCGGCTCAACAGCAGACGCAGACCGAGGATCACAAGGGCGATACAGACGATCGCGGCCAGACCGACCACATCGTAGAGGCCCATTGCGGCGCCCAGCGCGATCACGCTGGAGATGCCGAATTCGGAGAAGGTGATGCCGCCGAAATACGGAATGCCCAACCCGCTGCGCTCCCGCGCCTTTAGTCCGTAGCCGATCGGCACCATCGCCCAGCGCGACAGCAACATCGCCAGCACCACGGCTCTGGCGCGCGCGGGGGGATCGGCGATCGTCCCCAGCGCCAGGACCTCCGCAGCCGTCATCAGCGCCGCGGCGCTCGCGCCCGGCCATCCAATCCGCTGCTCCCCGCCGGTGCTTTGCGCAGCCATCAGCGCCTGCAGGGTGCGGGCAATGCCGGCGGGCAACAGCCCGCCCGACAACAAATTCGCCATAACGATCGTGATTGCCGATGCGGCCAGCGGCGGCAGGCGGGCGCTCGCCGCGCGATCGCACAGCGCCAGCGCCACGCCCATGATCAGACCAATGAGCGGCAGAAAAACCAGCGCCCGGCTGTACTCTTCGGCGCACGCCAGCGCTTGGGAGGGCGGTGGCGCAAGCCATCGCGTGCAGGCTGCGGCCGCCAGCCACGCCTCGCGCGGGAAATCGCGGCGGGGTTCGATTCGGGGCTCAGGATCGGCTTTACTGGGATGGGGCACCTTGGAACACGGCGACGGGGCCGTCTCTCCGCGCACATTATGAATCAGGCGCGAGAGCGGTTCGAGAGGCCGCAACGCGGAGCATGACGCGAATGAAGATCCTGGTCATGGGGGCGGGAGCGATCGGGGCCTACTACGGCGCCCGCCTGCAGCAGGCGGGCGAAGAGGTGGTGTTTTGCGCGCGCGGCGCGCATCTGCGCGCGATGCTCGAACAGGGTTTGGACATCAGCAGCATCCGCGGCGATTTGAAACTGGCGCGGGTGACCGCGACCGCCGACCCGCGCCAGTTTGCCCCCTACGATCTGATACTGTTTTGCGTCAAGGTGTACGACACCGAGGCGGCGGCCGCGGCGCTGGGCGGATGCCTGGCGCCGGGCGGCGCGATCCTCACCCTGCAAAACGGCGTCGAGAACGAAGCGCGGCTGACCGAGCTGTTCGGCGCCGGCGCCGTGATGGGCGGCAATGCGCGCATCGGCGCTGAGCTGGTCGCGCCCGGAAAAATCGTGCACAAGACCAGCGGCACGATCGAGTTCGGCGAACTGGACGGGCGAATCACGCCTCGCGCCGAGGCGATTGCGCAAGCGATGCGCCGCGCGGGAATCTTCGGCGAGCTGAGCCCCGACATCCGCGCCTCGCGATGGGACAAACTGATGTGGAACGCGGCCTTTAACACCGTCACCGCCCTGACCCATCGCACCGTCGGCGAGGTGCTCGATGATCCCGAGGGCTATGCGCTGGTACGCAACCTGATGGAGGAGGTGCGCGCCGCAGCCGCCGCCGAAGGCGTCGAACTGCCGGGTGAGCGCATCGCCCAGGTGCTGGCCCACAGCAGCCGCAACCTGCGGCCGGTCCGAACCTCCACCCTTCAGGACCTCCAGCGCGGCAAGCCGCTGGAAGTCGAAGCCCTGATCGGCGTGGTGGTCAGAACCGCGCGCCGCCACGGCATCAAGGCGCCAATCAGCGAGGCGATTTACGCCCTGATGAAGCTGGCGGACCCAAGCGCAGCGGGCACTTGACCGGGCGGCTTGAGCGCGGGCCATGTCGTCCGCGCATCCGAGGAGGATGCTGGCGAACGAACTTTGCGCCCGCATTGGGCAAGGCGCGCGACAAAAGCCTTTGTGCCCATCTCCAGGACCCGGGCCGGGCGCAGTCCTTTGATCTGACGTTTGGCACAGCGCATGTCTTTTACCCCGAAGCGAGCGCTGCGCGATGCACCGCGGCGCGATCTCAGCGCATGATGCGCGACAGGCCGCCCGGAAAGGCGTACACCTCGGGCTCCGCGCATTCGGCCTTGCAGTCCTTGTCGAAGGCCGGCTCATCGGTGGGGCGCGAGGTAGTGGCGTGGGTATTCTGGAAGTCCACCATCGCCTCGGAATTGGTGCCGCGGTAGATGAACATCTCGCCGTTGTTCAACGCGTGCGGCCTCAGATAGATCATCTCACCCTTCCAGTACTTGTTCTGGGCGTCGTAGTTATCGATCCAAGTCTCGTTCCAGGTATCCTTGTCGATAAACATCACTTTGTGGCCGTAACAATAGTTGCCCAGCTTGGGCAGCGGCGTGATGTCGATGATGTATTCGTCGCGCAACTCCCACTTGCCGACCGCGGGTTTGGGCCACTGCGCGATGCCGCTCTTGTCCCAGTTGCGGTCGTCGTAGAAAGTGGCCCTCTCCCCGTGCACCAGCGCCAGGATCTTCTTTTCACCCAGCAGGGTGACGTTGAAGCTGGGCGGCTGCAGCCAGGTGCCGTCGGCATTGTCGTCCTGGACGAAGTCACTGCCCAGGATCGGCGAGCATCGCGCGGCCGAGGACAGCCGCAGCGAGCGGCGCAGGGAGGGCAGAAAGACGTAGATTTCCTCCAGCTTCACCGGGTCGTCGGGCAGCAGCGCCACCTGGGTGGTGTATTTGACCTGCTCCGGGGCCATCAGGAAGAAGCGGGTGGACTCCAGGTAGCCCTTGCCGAAGGGCGGATCCTGGTAGACGTCGTCGGAATTGTGGGTCATCCGCCACCCGATGACGTCGACCATCTGCACATAATGATTGCGAAAGCGATCGATCTGGTCGCTGGGGTCATAGTAGTGAATCCTGGTTGGCACAAAACCGTACCACGTGTTGTAGAGGATCTGGAACGCCATGTTGGGTTCGCTCGGCTTGGGGAAGGGAATCCCCGCCTGGTAGCCAACCACGGTGTAGGAGCCGTCGGAGACCTTTTTGAGCTGGGCCTGACCGGCGTACTTTTCGGTCGCCTGCGCCAAAGGAGTGGGCCACTTGAACGCGATGGTCGGACCGACCACCACCGTGTATTCGGGGCCCGGACCGACCTTCCATCCGTAGCGCCCGCTGTACGCCGCCACCATCGACATCGGCATGAACTGCTTGTAGTTCTGCCAGTTGGCCAATGTGATCTGAGTGCCGACGGGAATGGTCTGGCTCGAATCGGCGTCGGCAAGCGCGTGGTAGGCCGCGGCGTCAAATCTGATCTGCGCGTGCCCCGGCGCCGATACGAGGGCGGTTAGCAGTGCGAAAACAACCCCAGCGAATATCGTTCTTGTCATAAAAGCTCCCCGTAAAACTGAACGTTCGTTAGCCGACCCGCGCGCCGATTGTCAAACCAAAGCGCTATTGGATTGGAAAACCCTGATTAACCTTGCAATTCGCCCCCTGGCACCCAAGTCCGCGCTGCGGTCGGATTCGCCCGGTGATGCTCGCACCTGATGGCCGTTGCGCCCGGCTGACGCACCCGTTCCTGGAAGTCCGCGCCCCAGTTGTAGCCTTTGGATGCATCTGGCCGTTTGTTGCGTGCCATTGTGAGCGTAACAACCGGGCATGCGCCGTGCTTAAACGGGCGCAGTGGAGAACGGACGACGGTGATCCGAGCGGCAAGCTACACATGGCGGTGCATAGGCATTCATCGATGAGTGCGGCAGGAACCATATCGGCAGAACCGCGACCCGCGCCGCATCAGCCGGGGCGCGACGATATCCATGCCTGGCACGCGCCGCGCGGCGGTATCGCGGCGCTGACGGTCGGCGCGCTGGGCGTGGTGTATGGGGATATCGGCACGTCGCCGCTATATGCCGTTAACGAGATCTTCTTCGGCCACGGTCATGTGACCCCGACGCCCGGCAACGTGCTCGGATGCATCTCGCTGGTGCTGTGGGCGCTGACCGTGGTGGTGGCGTTGAAGTACATCGTCTTCGTGCTGCGTGCGGACAACGACGGCGAGGGAGGCGTGTTCGCCCTGTACGGGCTGCTGCACAAGTACAAACGGCGCGGCACCGCGCTTTTGCTGGCGGGGCTGATGCTGGGAGCGGGGCTGGTTTTCGGTGACGGCGTGATCACCCCGGCCATCAGCGTGTTGTCGGCGGTGGAGGGACTGAGGGTTGCCACCCCGATGTTCGCCGGCGCGGTCGTGCCGCTCACCGCCGCCATCCTGACCGCGCTGTTCGCAATCCAGTACAAAGGCACCGCCGGCGTCGGACGCATCTTCGGTCCAATGCTCATCTGCTGGTTCGTTGCAATCGGTGCGCTTGGGGCGCCTCAAGTCGCGCATCATCCCGAAATCCTGTACGCGCTCAACCCGGTGTACGGCCTCCGATTCCTGCGCGGCGTCGGCCTGCGTCCGAGCCTGCTGATGCTGGGCGCCCTGATGCTGGTGGTAACCGGAGGCGAAGCGTTGTACGCCGACATGGGACATTTCGGCGCACGGCCGATTCGCCTGGGCTGGTTCGCACTGGTCTATCCGGCGCTGGTTGTCAATTACCTCGGGCAGGGCGCCTTTTTGCTGGGCGGAGCACCGGTGGCCGGAGGCAAGCTGTTCTTCAATCTGGCGCCCCGCGCACTGCTGCTGCCGACCGTGGCGCTGGCCACCGCCGCCACCATCATCGCCTCGCAGGCGCTGATTTCGGGCGCCTTTTCCCTCGCCTCGCAGGGCATGGCGCTGGGGCTGCTGCCGCGGCTGCGCATCGTGCACACCCATCATGCGCACGCGGGTCAGGTCTATATGCCGTTCGTCAACTGGGCGCTGTATCTAGGCGCGATCTTACTTGTAGTCGTGTTTCGCTCCAGTTCGGCATTGGCCTCCGCCTACGGGCTGGCCGTCTCAGGCGAGATGGTGGCCACGTCGGTCGCGATGCTGGCAGTAGGCAGGCTTTACTGGAAATGGAGCGTGCCGGCCAGCGTCCTGCTGTTCGGCGCTTTCGCCGCGATCGACGCCACGTTCCTGACCGCCAATTCGCTCAAGTTCCTCGAAGGCGGTTTCATCCCCTTCACACTGGGAGTGCTGCTGTTCGTGGTGATGGTGACCTGGCGATGGGGCCGCAAGGCCACCTTTGCCGCGTACTCGGCCAAGTACACCATGACGATGGCGGAGTTGATACGCATCCATCGCCGCTCGGAGTTTTTCATGGAGCGCAACGCCCTGCTGATGGTGCCCAAGCCGCTGCGCTCCGAACACGACCACACGCCCGCGCTGCTGCAACTGCTGTGGGACCGCTACGGGGTGTTGCCGCGCAACCTGATCTTCGTCGAAGTGGTTCATCGCAAGGTGCCCTACGTGCACGACGATCGCTACCTGGTGACCGTCTTCCAGCGCGATCCCCACCACGGCAGCATCATCAGCGTGACGCTCAGCTTCGGCTTCATGGAGGACCCCAACGTCGAGCGCATCCTGGAGGAACTGGCCGGCCATCGCGAGATCGACCTGCCCGCCGACGTGCACAAATGGATCGTGCACGTTTCGATGGAGAACCTGCTGCCGTCCAAGGCGATGAGCCTGGCCGGGCGCTTCCGGCTGCGGCTGTTTGCCCTGCTGCGCCACGTCTCGCAGCCGGCCCATTACTATTATGGTCTGGGTGACGCGGTGCAGCTTTCGGCGGAGATCATGCCGGTGCGTCTGCGCTAGGACGGCCGAAATCGGACCCGGCTGGCGCCGCACTTACCACCTAATGCGGCGGCGGGGGCGGAAAGCACGGCAGCGTGTGCGCCAGCGCATACTGATACAACGTGCCGTTCCAGCGGAAGGTTCCTTGGCCCTTGCTGAAATTCAGCGCCAGCGGAACAAACTCGACGCTGGGGGCCGGCGAATCGGACTGGAGCGACCGGTACGCGATGAAATCGCTGCCCGTATCAGGCAGCGCCGCCAGCGGCGGGGTGAAATCCATCTGCAGAAAATTGACCGCCGGGCGCCATCCCTGCGCGTCGGTATCCTTGTAGACGATCGGCATCCATTGCGGGTACGCGAGCGAACCGGTCAGTTGCAATTCACGATATTCGGGCTTGCCGCCCGTCCCCTTGCGCAACTCGATCACGGCGGGGACATCGGCCTGCAATTCCGCGCAGCGATCGTCGCGGTCGGATTTGCTCTCGCCCGGATGGTCTTCGTCGGAGGGCTGCGGCGATCCCTGATGGGCCGACACAACCGCACCCAGGGTCGCGTTGGCGGCCGCCGAGCCAACTCCCTCGACCGCCGAAACCGCAAGCGGCACCGCGCCGAGCACGCATCCGCACACGCCGGCGCCCAGCGCGGCGCACAACAACCCCAGGCCCATCCGCGACAGACTGGGACGCTCCGATGAACCCGGCCTTCGCCATTCGCTTGTCATTTGCGGTGTGCAGCTTCTCCTGAACTGCCCTCGAACGGATTCCAAGGGCATTCCTTATATAGCACTTTTTGGCTGCCAGTCCTGTCCCCAACCGAACGCGGGATGCCGACAGGGCCCGGCCGGCTTGAAGACCCCATGGCCGCTGGCGCATCATCGCCAGCGGCGCCAGGCCAAGGGAGGCGTCCGAAATGGCCGAACTTTCCATCGACCGCGCCCGTTGCGCGGTTTTGATCATGGACTACCAGGCGGCGGTCGTCGAAGGATTCGCAACCGAGCCGCAGGCCCTACTGGAGCGCGCGGCAGCGGTACTGGCGCACGCACGCCGCGCCGGTTTCAAGGTCATCTACATCGTGGTGAAGTTCCGCCCCGGCTATCCGGAAGTCAGTCCGCGCAACGTCAACTTCAACGCGGTGCGGCAGGCGGGACGATTTATCGCCGAAGCCGGCACCGAGGTGCATCCGGCCGTCGCTCCGGAGCCCGGCGACATCATCGTGATCAAGCATCGCGTAGGTGCCTTTGCCGGCACCGACCTCGACCAGATCCTGTGCGCCAACGACATCGAGACGCTGGTGATGTTCGGCGTCGCCACCAGCGGCGTGGTGCTCTCCACGCTGCGCCACGCCGCCGACGCCGACTACCGCCTGATCGTGCTCAGCGACTGCTGCTCGGACCGCGACCCCGAGGTTCATCGCGTGCTGCTTGAGAAAGTCTTCCCGCGCCAGGCCAGGGTGATCACCGCCGCCGAGTTCATCGCGGCCGTGGGCGGCTGAGCGGGCCGTTCAGCCCGGGAATTTCGCGATCAACTCGTTGCCGATCTTCTCCATGTCGCGCGTCATCTGATCGTAGTCGTTGGTGAGGGGCGCACCGGTCATGACGCGCGTCACACCGGCGTCTTCGCATCGCTTGATTGCGTCGGGCGCCGGTTCGCATTGACAGCACAACTCGATCTCGGCCGGATTGCGGCCGATCCGGGCGCATTCGGCCTTTAACTTTGCAAACAGCGGCGCGACTTCCTCCAGCGTGCCCACCGGGATGTAGCCGTTGGCGTAGCGCGCGACACGGCGGATTGCGGCGTCGGAGTTGCCGCCCACGAAAATCGGGATGCCGCCTTTCTGCACCGGCTTGGGGAAGCACTTGAGCGGGCCGAAGTTGAAATGCTTGCCCTTAAACGTCACCGGATTGTCGCGCCACAGGGCGCGGACCGCCTGGATCGACTCGTCGGTGCGCTTGCCGCGGACGTGAAAGTCCAGCCCCAGCGCCTCGAATTCCTCCTTCAGCCATCCGCTGCCGATTCCCAGCATCGCGCGCCCGCCCGACAGCACGTCCAGCGTCGCCATCTCCTTGGCGATGTACAGCGGATGGCGCAGGGGCAGGATGATGACGATCGTGCCGAGCCGGATTTTGGAGGTGACGGCGGCAACGTAGCTCAGGCACAGCAGCGGTTCGGGCCACGGCATGTCCTCGTCGTCGCCCGGCAGCTTGCCCTCCGCGCGGTAGGGATAACGCGACTGGTAGTCGGCCGGGATCGCGACGTGCTCGGGCACCCAAATCGACTCGAAGCCGACCCGGTCGGCGGTCCGCGCGTAATGGACGATCGGCGCGGGATCGAACGGTGCCGGCGGAAAAAATGCCATTCCGGTTGCGAATTTCATCCTCAGTCCTCCCTGCTGGTCTCGGCGACGCGCCGGCACGGGCGTTCGAGGGGCCCGCCCGCGGTTTGCGCTCGCGTCCCGCAGGATATAGGAACTGAGTCGGAATTGTCATGCGGAGGAACACCACGATGGCCGTGTCAGCGGATCCTTCGAGCACGCAGCTTGCCCCGATTTTGCGCAAAACTCCGGAACCGCCGTGGGACCAGGCGCTGATCCCCAAGGAGCGCTACCTTTCGGCCGAAGTGATGCGGCTTGAATGGGAGCGGATGTGGCGGCGGGTCTGGCTGTACGCCGGGCCGCTGTCGGATTTGGCGGCGGTCGGCGACTACTTCACCTTCGAGATTGGCCCCGAATCGGTGCTGGTCGTGCGCACCGCACCCGATCGCGTGCAGGCCATGTACAACGTCTGTCAGCATCGCGGACGGCGCATCCGGCAGCAAGGATGCGGTTTTGCGCGCGCCTTCACCTGCCCGTACCATCGATGGCGCTACAGCCTGGAGGGGCGGTTGGTCAGCGCGCCCGACGCGGACTTCGATTTCCCGCAGGCCAACCCGGTGGCCGCCGGATTGTGTCTGCCGCAGGTGCGATGCGAGGTGTTCGAGGGGCTGGTGTTCGTCAACTTCGACCAGCGCGCCGAGGCGCTGGCCGAATACCTGACCCGCGACGTGATGGAGCATCTGCACAGCTATCGCTGGGGCGCCGAGTTCCGCATCAACCTGGACTGGACGGTGGCCTGGCCCTGCAACTGGAAGATTGGCGTCGATTCGTTCAACGAACTGTACCATCTGCAAGGCATCCATCCCGAACTGATGGACATGAGCGACGACACGCCGGCGGCCTGCCCGCTGGACTTCTATGGGCGGCACAGCCGCTTCATCTACCGCGTCGGCGTGCCGGGTCCGCGATGGGACGACGCGATGGCGCGCGCCCGCGGCTATCGCGACGCCAACCAGATCACCGCGGGCGTGCGGCTGATGCTCAAGGGACTGGGGCTGGAGCCGCGCCCGCAATGGGAGGGGCGCGTCAAGGAGCTGCGGCCGGTCCTGATTGCAGCGGCGCGCGAGCGCGCAAACCGCCAGGGCATCGACACCAGCGGCCTCGTCGATGATCAGCTATTGGACGATTTCCACTACTTTTTGTTTCCCAACATCACGCTCAACATCAGCGCCCATCACTTCTGGCTCTTCCGCCATCGGCCGCATCCGACCGATCCGGAGCGGATGCTGTGGGACTTCCAGCAGTTTGTGCGTGTCCGCCCGGGTCAGGCCGCGCCGCCCCGTCCGCCCCATGAGAACTACGTAATCGGCGACGGACACGAGGCGCGCTTTCCGCATATCGCGCTGGCGCAGGACGAAGCGCAAGCCGAGGAGTTGCAGTGCGGGATGCGCTCGGCCGGCTTTCGCGGCCTGTACCTGGCGCATCAGGAACGCCGCATCCGCTACTTCCATCGCGTGCTCGAGGAGTACCTGGCGCAGCCCTGAGTTCTGCGCGTCAATCCACGCACACGCGCAGTTCGCGCAGGCCGCGTGAAAAAACGCTGCCCGCCCAGCGCGGACGGAAATCGGGCGCCAGGCGCAGGCGGGGGAATCGGCGCAGCACCTCCCCCAGCATCACGCGCCCCTGCAAGCGGGCCGGGGCGGCGCCGATACAGAAATGGATACCTTCGCCGAAGGACAGATGGTCGTTGGGATGGCGCCGGATATCGAATGATTCCGGGTCCTTGAACTTGGCCGGATCGTAATTGCCGGCGCCCAGCACAACGTACACCGGGGTGCCGCGCGGTATCCCGACGCCGGCAAGTTCGGTGTCGGCGGCGGCGAACCGGATATGGGTGTGGACCGGCGGATCGTAGCGCAGGCTCTCCTCGACGGCGCCCGCAATCAGCTCCGGATCGCGCCGCACCAGCGCGAGCTGGTCGGGATGGGTCAGCAGATCGTACAGGATGTAGGAAATCATGTCGGCAGTGGTGCTGAGCCCGCCCAGCAGCAGCACCCACACCATCCCCAGCAACTCCTGCCGGGTAAGCGAGCCTTTCTCGTCGTGGGCGGTGATGATGGCGCTCAGCAGGTCGTTGCCCAGGTTGGCGCGGCGGCGGTCGATGTAATCGAAGAAGAACGCGCGCAACTCTTCCAGGCTGTTGAGAAATTCCACCGGGATCGGCGCCCCCGGCTTGAGCGCGCCGATCTGGTGGGTGACGTTCTCCAGCTTGCGGATCGAGGCAAAATCCTCCTCGGGCACATTGAGCATGTACCCGAACACCATCATCGGAAGCTGCTCGCCCAGCACCTTGACGACATCAAACTCGGCCTGGCCGGCGACCGAGTCCAGCAGCCGGCCCACCATCGCGCGCACCGCCGGCTCCATCTCGTCGATCTTGCGCGGCGCGAACGAGGGCGCCACCATCCGCCGCAGCCGCGTATGCACGGGCGGGTCGCGATGGGCCAGGGTTGGGGTATCCCAGAACACGTTGAAGCGCTCGGTGCCCGCGACCACCGGATTTTCGATCGAAAAGCGCTGGTCGTCGCGGATTACCGTAATCAGGTCGTCGTAGCGCGCCACGATTGTGGTCAGCGTGCCGATTTCGCGCTGCACCGGCGGCCCGGCCAGCAGTGCCTTGTAGTAAGGAACGGGGTTGTTGTGGAAATCGGGACTGCCCGGATCGAACTTCAGCCGCAGGCTCAGATCCACATCGGCTGCCGATTGAAGCTCACTTGACGGTGATGTACTCATCGTGATTGTCCTTTGCGCGCGCCGCACTGAACGAGCGTTCCGCGCAATCAAGCAAGCTACCGCCCCCGCCCGCAGCCGTTCAAGAGCGGCATCAGTAACGGTTCCCCTTCCTTTCAGGGAAGGGGCCGGATCACGCCGATTGGGCGTAAACCGCGTCGGCGGCTGCCAGTGCGCGGCCGCGTGCGATTTCCACCCCGGCCGCGGTCAACAACTGCTCGAGGGCGTTGAGCACCAGCACGACGTTCTCGCGCCGCGAGGATTCGCCCATCAGCCCGATGCGCCACACTTTGCCCTTGAAGGGGCCGAGCCCGGCGCCGATCTCCATATTGTAGGTGCGCAGCAGCGCAGTGCGGATGGCGGCCTCGCCGACGCCGGCCGGGACCGCAACGGCGCTGAGTTGCGGCAGCCGATGCCCCTCCTGTGCGACGAACGCCAGTCCCATCGCCGCCAGCCCCGCTTGCAGCGCGGCGGCGTTTTGCCGATGCCGGCGCCATCGCGCCTCCAGCCCCTCCTCCAGCACGATGCGCAGCGCCTCGTACAGCGCGTAGTTCATGCTGATGGGGGCAGTATGATGGTACACGCGCTCGGCGCCCCAATATTGCGCGATCATCGATACGTCGAGATACCAGGAACGGCACTTGCTCTTGCGCGCGCGCATCGCCGCCAGCGCGCGTTCACTCAACGTCAACGGCGCCAGTCCAGGCGGCGCGCTCAGCCCTTTTTGCGTGCAACTGTAGCAGGCGTCGATCTGCCATTGGTCGATATGCACCGGGATACAGCCCAGCGAGGTCACCGCGTCGAGCACCATCAGGGCGCCATGTTGATGGGCCAACCGCGCGATCTCTTCGACCGGCTGCAACACTCCGGTGGAGGTCTCCGCATGCACCACCGCGACCAGCTTGGGCCGTTTGCACGCCTTGAGCGCAGCCTCGATCTGCGCGGGCTCCACGATGCGCCCCCATTCCGCCTCCACCCGATGCACCCTGGCGCCCAGGCGTTCGGCGCAATCCGCCGCGCGCGTCCCGAATACTCCGTTGACCCCGACCACTGCCTCGTCGCCCTCCTCGATCAGGCTGGCGAGCGCGGATTCCATCCCGGCCGAGCCGGTTCCGGACACCGGAAAGGTGATTTCGTTGGCGGTCTGAAAGACGGCACGCAACAGCTTCTTGATGTCTTCCATCAGCGCCACGTAGTCGGGGTCCAGATGCCCCAGCACGGGCGACGCCATCGCCTTGAGCACCCGCGGGCTTACGTTGGAGGGTCCCGGTCCGAGCAGAATGCGGGGTTGGGGATTGAATTCGGGGTACTGCGCCACTTTTCCGACGGCTCCTTTACGTCCTGGCCGCGCCCGCGCGCCGGGATGAAATTTTCGTCCCCGAGCGTCGAAGCTGCAGCCATAAGAAAATCTCATTATGACCGGATAAGCGCCGGCAAAGAAGGGCGCGCCGTACTCGCCGCGGCGCCGCCGCGTGGTAAAGTGAAGCGCGATGGAAGTGCAGACGGATACCGCCGACCCTGCCCTGCGCGCCGAACTGGAGGCGATTGTCGGCGCCGACGGCGTGGTGTCGCGCCGCAGTGAACTTAAAGTATACGAATGCGACGGCTGGACGATCGAGAAGAGCGCACCCGACCTGCTGGTGATGCCGCAATCCACCCAGCAGGTCAGCGCCATCCTCAAGGCGCTGTGGCGCCGCGGCATCGCCTTTGTGCCGCGCGGCGCGGGAACCGGGCTGTCGGGCGGATGCCTGCCGCTGGCCGCGCCGGTGATGATCTGCACGTCGCGCATGAACCGCATCGTGTCGATCGATGTGGCCAACCGCCGCATCCAAGTGCAGCCCGGCGTGGTGAATCTGCACGTCACCGATGCGGTCAGGCGTCAGGGCTATTACTACGCGCCCGACCCGTCCTCGCAGAGCGCGTGCACGATCGGCGGTAATATCGCGGAAAATTCCGGCGGACCACACACGCTCAAATACGGCGTCACGACCAACCACGTGCTGGGCGTCGAGCTGGTGCTGCCCGATGGCGAGGTGGTCGAACTGGGCGGTCCGGCGGAGGAAAAGCTCGGCTATGATCTGGCCGGTGCGGTGGTCGGTTCCGAGGGTACCGTGGGTATCGTGACGAGCGCGGTGCTGCGTTTGATGCGCGCGCCGCAGAGCTATCGCACGATGCTGGCGTTATTCGACAACGTCGACGCCGCCACGCGTGCCGTCTCGCGGATCATCGCCGCGGGCATCGTGCCCGGCGCCATCGAAATGATGGACGGGCTGATCATGGGTGCGGTCGAAGCGGCCTTTCACGTCGGCTTCCCGCCCGACGCCGGCGCGGCGTTGATTGTCGAGCTGGACGGGCTGGCGGCCGGCCTTGACGATCACGCGGCGCGCGCCGCGGAGCTGGTGCGTGCCGCGGGCGCCAGTTCGGTCCGGATGGCGCACGACGAGGCCGAGCGTCAACTGTTGTGGAAGGCGCGCAAGCGCGCTTTCGGCGCGGTGGGCCGGCTGGCGTCCAACTACGCCACGCAGGACGGTGTGGTGCCGCGCACGCGCCTGCCCGACATCCTGCGCGAGATAACGGCGGTGGCGGCGCGCTATCGGCTGCGCATCGGCAACGTCTTTCACGCCGGCGACGGCAATATCCACCCGATCATCTTGTATGAAGAGCGCGACCCCGACGAGACGCGCCGCGCAATCGAAGCCGGACGCGAGATCCTCAAGGCATGCGTTGCGATGGGCGGCAGCCTGACCGGCGAGCACGGGATCGGCGTGGAGAAGCTCCAGGAAATGCCGCTGCTGTTCAGCCCCGATGACCTGCGCGTGATGGCCGAGTTACGCGCGGTCTTCGATCCAATGAATCGCTCCAATCCCGGCAAAGTGCTGCCGCAACCGGGCTCCTGTGTCGAAGTGGCCGCCCCCCGCCGCCAGGCCCCGCTGTAAGGCGCTACTTTTTGTAGCAACGGTCGTGCCATCGCAGGAGGTGCCATTGGCACCGCACAAGAGTTTACGCCGGGACGCCGATTGCCACCATCAGCAGAGGAATTTTGCCCGCGGCATGGGGACTGAAGAACTCCACCGTGTCGTCGTCGTAAAAGGTAAGCCCGGTGGCGCCGCGGCCCAGTGCGTAGGCGGCCAAATAGGCGCGCCCGCCGTGCAGGCCGGCTTCGAGCTGGGCGGCCCGGTAGCCGCGATTGCCCAGCGCGTCGAGCAGGTGCTCGAAGCTGGCCATGTAGCACAGCAGCGCACTGCAATCGGCGCCCAGCGGCTGCTCCAGGCACAAATAGCCGGCCTCGGCGCGGAAATCCCCGGCCTTGAGCAATTCCAGGGCGCGGCGCGTGGGCGAATAGTAATAGGCGCCGGACGCCACCCCGCTGACCGCATTGACGATCAGATAGGTGTCGCCCAGCGGCGCGAAGTCACATCGCGGATGCCCGCTTGAGCTCTCCAGGATTGCCGTCAGTTCCTCAGCCGATATCGCCTCCTGCGCGAACCGGCGCGTCGAACCACGGCGCAGAATCGTTTCTCCAAGTCCCGATCCCGCCGGCCAGGCAGAGCGGCTGACTTCGATGGCACCCGGGTGCACCTGGCCGGTTGCGATGGCGAGGACCTCGTCAACGCCGCTCAGTTTGGAGGCGCGATGCATGCGAACCAAATCGGGATACGATTTCTCCTCCATCGAGAGCGGTACCGTTTCCATTTCCAACTGCGGCACCTCCACCTCCTCGCGTTCGGGCGGAGCGCCGCGGCCAAGCGCGACGATGCACAACGGTCCCTCACGCTCGCCATCGACGCCGATCAGCCGCTCGATTTCGGCGTCGGCAAAGTTGACGATGACCTCCGCCTCAAGCCCTTCGGCATCGGCGGCGGCCAGCAAGTTGGCCAGCATCGTGCCCGCGTCCCAAAAGCAGTAGCGGTAGCATCGCGCCTGGTATTTCCACGCGCTGCGCCAGAAGATCGCACTCAGGATCACAATTGCGCGCGCCTGTGCGACCGACGGGCGCATCGCGCAGGCGCGGGCTAGCGCCGCGCGCCAGTCGCCGCGGCGCAGACCGCGCAGCTTGAGGTCGGCCGGCGAAAAGTGGTAAAGGCCCGGCTCCAGTCCTTCGACGTCGGGACCGCCGGCCAGGTAGATTTCGATCGGATAGAGCGCTCCGGCCGAGGGCGCGGCGCGAAAGTGATAGTATTCCGCGCCGACCTTGCGCTTGCGAGTGAGCCCGCCGGCGCAAAACAACACGCGTGTCAGGCGCTGCAGGTCAAGCGGTGTTTGCGGGTCAACCTGCGCGCGCCCGCTAAGCGCTTGCAGCGTGGGCATCGACGAAAGATTGAGGTTGCGCGGCAGCGCCAGCGCCGCCGCGTGCGGATAGATTTTGAACGGGAAGGGCCGGTTGTCCCAGTCCAGGTAGTGCGCGCCGCTGCGTACGCTGGTGTAGGAGTGTTTGGTCACATCGTGGTAAAGGCGTGCTGCCTGGGTCTGCCGGTTGGGTGAATCCATGCCCGGGTCCTCTGCTAGAGCATAGCACTGCGGGTCGCGCGTAGTGCATGGGCTTGGCCGCGGTGGCCGATGGCCTTAAATTGATGCGGAGGATACCTTGGGGCAGGAGGTTTTGCGCCATTGAGCACCATCGATTCCTATAGCGACGCGGCCGTGCGGCTCTCAGTCCCGCGCTATCGCAAATACCTGGCGTTGGTGCATGAGGATCTAAGCGCGATCTACTCGCGCGACCTGCACAAGTGGCTGCTGGTCGCGCCCCTGATCGGCGTGGTGACCGGTCTTTTGATCACCGGCGTGGTGCTGGTGATCCTCCATTTCCTGTGGGCTTATCTGCTGCCGTTTTACTACGCCCATCATCTGCTGATCGTGCCGCTGACGGCGCTGGGGTTCCTGCTGACCGGTCTTATCATGCAGTTCCTGACGCCCAACCCCAACCAGCATTCGACCGAGGAAATCATCGCTTCCTACCACGAACATCAGGGCGACATAAACTTCCGCCCCTTCTGGTTCAAGCTCGTCGCCGCCGCGACTACCGTCGGCTTCGGCGGCAGCGCGGCGCTGGAAGGGCCCAGCATCTATGGCGGCGGTGCGGTCGGGTCATGGCTGTGGACCAAGCTGCGGGGCGTCGGGCTGACCGAGGCCGACCGGCGCGTGATGCTGATCAGCGGCGCCGCCGCAGGGATGGCGGCGGTGTTCCGCGCCCCGCTGACCGGACTGATTTTCGCGCTGGAAATGCCCTACCGCGACGATCTGGCACATGAGGCGCTGCTGCCTTCGCTGATCGCTTCGGTGGTGTCGTATGCGATGTTGGTGGCGCTGTTGGGTTCCGAACCGCTGTTCGGGTTTATCGGCTCAACCCGTTTCTCCGAACGCGACCTGCTGTGGTCGGCGCTGCTGGGTGTGGTGTGCGGGCTGGCCGCGATGGTCTTTGCGATGGCGTTTCGCCGTTTCCGCAGCTTCGCCATCCAACTGGCGGTCCCGCACACCGTCAAGATGGTTGCCGGGGGGATCGCCACCGGTCTGTGCGGCCTGCTGTTCGTCACGCTGTATCCCGGTGCGGCGCTGATGCCGCTGGGGCCCAATTACGAAGCGGTCAAGGACATCCTGTCGCAGCATCACGCCAGCCACTGCCTGCTGGCATTCGGAATCCTCAAGGCGGCTGCGACCCTGTTTAGCCTGGGCGTGGGCGGAGTCAGCGCCATGTTCGTGCCGCTGCTGCTGATGGGCGGTTCGATTGGCAAAATATTCGGGCAGTCGGTGGTGCATATCTCGGGCGTTGACCTGTACGCGGCAGTCGGGATGGCGTCGTTTATTGCCGCGGCATACAAGACGCCGTTGGCCGCGGTGATATTCGTGGCCGAGACTACCGGCGGCCTGTCCCTGCTGATCCCGACCCTGATCGGCTCCGCGGTCGCCTACGGGGTGTCGGGCGAAGCTTCGGTGTCAGCCGATCAGCGTCTGCATGAGGTCGCCAAGCTGAGCGGCCCCACCGGTATCAAGGTGCGCCAGATCATGCAGACTCACATCGTAGGCGTGCAGGCCGACGCCACGGTGCGCGATTTCTTTGACAATGTGGCCAACAACTACCGCCATCAGGTCTACCCGGTCTTCAAGGACCGCGACGCGGTCGGCCTGATCTCGCTGTGGGAGATCAGCCAACTGCCCGCTGACAGGTGGACACACACGCGGGTGCAGGATGTGGCGCGCACCGAGATGGCCGAAATCGCACCAGACGCCGATCTCGGCGAGGCGGTGCGGCTGCTGACCCGCCAGCAGCGCGACCGTATGCTGGTGGTTGTCGACGCCAACCGCACCCCCATCGGCATCATCACCGACTCCGACGTGCTGCAAGCGTTGGAGCCGCGCGCCAACCACGGCAACGGCGGCCCGGCCAAGTGAGACTTATGGCGCCGATGTGTCGGAAACCGCGGAGCCGACAAAGTCAGGGGCGATATCGCAGCACAGCGCGAAACTGGTGCCCGCGCGCGGCTGTGCGTCGTAGCTTTCGATCGTGCCGTCTTCGGTAATGTGGACGGCCTGATAATCGACCGATCCTGAACCGCGCCGCACGGTGAAAATGTAATATTTGCCGCGTTCCAGCGGTTCCGGGTCGCTGTTCTCGGGCTCCTCCCGGGTAAAGCCCTTGGGCACGGTGCCGTAGGTAACTTCGGTGGGCGCGAATTTCTTGTTCTCAGCAACCCCGGGCATGTGCTGCAGCAGCGAGCCGCTGACGCCGCGGTCGGCGGCAATTGCCCATACCGGCTCGCCGCCTTCAAACCGCACTAGCGCGCTTCCGGCTTTCAGGCCACGCGCGGGAATCAGCGTTGCTGAAGCGAACTTGTCCACCGCCAACGATTGCAGGTAGTCGTCGCGCCGGGCGTAGCCGATGTGCACGGTCACCGCGGATGCGGCGGGAGTCGGCTGCGGGGAAGGCGCCGCCTCACTTTGGGCCATCGAATCATTCTGGGCTGCATTCTGATTTACTCCCTTATGCAGCGAGCAGGCGGCAGGGAAAACCGCTAACAACAACAGCACGGCCGGGAACTGCCCCAGCGCCATGCACAACCAACGGTTGGACGGGCAGGCTTTCATCGACGCGATTTTGGATTTTGCATTAGTGGAGATCTAGCTGGAATCCCGGCGCGGGCCAATTCAGCGTCGATCCGAGCGGACCGCGACCGGGGAGCCAAGGTTGGCAAGCCATTCGCGCAACCGCGACCGGCGCGCCGGTGGATGCATCTGCACGCCGAGCTGAGTTAGTTCCTGCTCCAGAACGGTCTTGACTTCGCGGCCCAGCCGCTCCAGCTCGAAGTCTTCCTGGCTCCTGACCTGGGCCGAGATTTCCGAAGCCGGACGCCGCCGGCCATAGAGCTGCTGCAGGCGCAGCTCGGCCCGGCCCAGCAGCGCGCGGTAGCGCTGATCCAGCCGGGTCAATTTCTCGTTGGCCGCCGCCACCGTGATAAAGCGCCGGCGAATCAGGAACCATTGCAGGAGCGACACCAGCGCCACGCCCAGCATCACCAGCGCCAGGGTCACGGCCACGGTGGTCGCCCGCCGCCACCACGGCAGCATCGTGACGTCGTGTTCCAGGGCCCGGTTGAGGGTGCTGAGCTCCTCGATTCGGGCATCAAAAGCGCGCTCTTTGGTGCCGGCATCCTGAAGCTTGCGCTCCTGCTCCTGATTGCGGCTGCTGAGCGCGGCGAGCTGACTTTGCAAGGCGCGGATCTGGGCGGCGTAGGGATTGGGGATACGCAGCACCTGGCCGACGCGCAGAGTGGAATCCTCACGGAGATGATTATGACGGAAGATCTCCTGCGCCGGGATATGGAACATCGCGGAGATCGCGCCGACCGAATCGCCTTCCCTGATCGCGTAGATGATGTCGCCGCCGGGCGCAACGGGCCTGCTTTGAGTTGCCGACGGCGCCGCGGCGGCAGCGGCCGGCACGCCCTCGGCGGATTGTCCCTCATCGGCAGCCTCGTCGTCCGTATCTTCCTGTGAAGCGCCGCTTTGCTCGTCACGGTAAGCGGTGGCCTGCACCCGTTTGACCGGCGAGCGGACTGCGTTGGGCCGGGCAGGCAGCCCCGGTGGAGAGGAGAGGTCGCGTTCGGTCAGCGCAGCCGGGGCGGCAAACGCCACGCAAGCCACCGCGATAAAAGCGATCAAGGTCAGTATCGCTGATGTCAGGCTTCGTCCGCTCGCGGGGCCAACGTTAAAGCCCATGGCTATAGCCTAAATCGATCGGGGCCGGGATGCAAAGCAGGTCGATAAGGGCGGCGTGAAATTCCGCTTCCCGCTGCGAATTTTGCGTATTCTTTCCACAAAACCCGGCTCGGCCCCTGCACGTCTGCGCCGCGCTGCTTCCGATGCGCCCGCTACGCGCTTCCTTTCGCCATCCAGGCCAGGTATTCACGGTTTCCAGCCGGACCCGTAATCGGCGAGGCGATTACCCCCTTGAACGCAAGTCCGAGCCGGGCCGCGAAACCCAAGATGTCGTCGACCGCCTGTTGGCGCTGGGCCTCCTCGCGCACCACGCCGCCCTTGCCGAGTTTGCCTTTGCCGACCTCAAACTGCGGCTTGATCAGCGCCACGATATCGCAATGCCCGGCCGCAAGACCGGTCACGACGGGCAACACCAGCTTGAGCGAGATGAAGCTGACATCGATCGTGACCAGGTCGGGGCGGTACGGGAGATCGTGCGGCTGGACATGACGGATGTTGGTGCGCTCCATGACCACCACGCGCGGATCGTTGCGCAGGCGCAGGGCCAGTTGTCCGTAGCCGACGTCGAGCGCGATCACGCGGCGGGCGCCGCGCTGTAACAAAACGTCGGTAAATCCGCCTGTCGAAGCGCCGACGTCGAGCGCGAGTCTGGCCTGAGGATCGAGCGCGAAGGCGTCGAGCGCGGCGATCAATTTATGGGCACCGCGGCTGGCGTAGCGGTCGTGTACGCCGACCACCTCGATGAGCGAGTCCTCATCGACCTTGAGGTCGGGCTTGGCGGCCGGACGCGAGTTGACGCGCACGCATCCGGCCAGGATCAGCCGCTGCGCGCCTTCGCGGCTTGGGGCCAGGCCGCGCCGCGCTATCTCGGTGTCAAGCCGGGCGCGCATAGAGCGGCCTTGTTCGAATCGAGTGCGACGGCGGCTCTTGCCACGCACCGAAAAATCCCGCACAACACAATTCGCATTTCAGCCACCGCAATGAAGCTGCCTTCATCAGCATCCAGGCCTCTGGCTGGCGCGCTGCTTGCCTTCCTCATCTATCAGGTAATCGCACTGGTGTGGTTCGGTCGGCCGGTTCTCAACGACTTCTCCCATAGCTACATCGGTATCAAGGGTTCGCCCGACCCCGGCCTGAACATGTGGTTTCTGGTGTGGTGGCCATACGCCATTTCCCATCATATCAATCCGTTGCTTACCAAGGCTATTTGGGCGCCTTCGGGATTCAACCTCACCTGGGCCACCTCGATTCCGTTTGCGGCGCTGATTGCCGCTCCGGTCACGCTCAAGTGGGGTCCGGTCGTTAGCTGGAACATCCTGTGCCTGCTGGCTCCGGCAGTGGCCGCGTGGTGCGCGTTTATCCTGTGCCGCCATGTCTGTAAATCATTTGTGCCCGCGCTGGCGGGCGGCTATGTTTTCGGGTTTTCGCCCTACATGCTCGGCCATCTGCTGGGGCATCTATGTATGATCCTGGTATTCCCGGTTCCCCTGGCAATCTACCTGGTTGTGCTGCGGCTGGAACGCCGGCTGGCGGCTGGCACCTTCGTGGCTCTGTTGGCGCTGGCCGCGGTGACGCTTTTCCTGTGCTCGCAGGAACTGCTGGCGACAGCGGTGCTGTTCGGGGCGATCGCGCTGTTGACAGCACTGGCCACCGCGGCGGCCCCGCGCACAGATCTGCTCGAAACCGGCGCCCTGGCGGCGCTGGCTTTGGCAGTCGGCGCGGTTTTGCTGGCGCCGTATTTCTATTATCTGATCGCCGCGCAATTTCCACGCGGACCCATCAACTCGCCGCAGGTCTACTCCTCCGACCTGCTCGCGTTCCTGGTGCCCGGCCAGACGCTTTTGCTGGGCGAGTTGCGGACGATAAGGCCGATCGCGCTGCGGCTGACCGGTGGCGGCGCCGAAGATACGGCGTATTTGGGCCTCCCGCTGCTGGTGCTGATATTCGCCTACGGCTGGAGGACCTGGCGCACGCCGTCGACGCGGCTGACGTTGGCAACCCTGCTGATAATCATGATCGCCTCGCTCGGACCGGTGCTGCACGTCGCGGGCGCTGCCGCCATCCGGCTGCCGTGGGCACTGTTCATCGGTCTGCCGCTGATCGACAAGGCATTGCCGGGCCGCTTCATGATGTACGCCTTTCTCGATGCGGGACTGATTCTCTCCCTGTATCTGGCCGCAAAACCGGGGGTGATCGGCAAATCCCTGGCCTTGCTGGCGATAATTTCGCTGATTCCCGACCTGCCCGGTGGATGGTGGTTTTCGAGCGTCGATACGCCGCGGTTCTTCCGCGACGGCGGCTACCGCAGTCATCTCACACGCGGCGAAACAACCCTGGTCCTTCCTTATGGCCGGGAAGGCAACAGCATGTTGTGGCAGGCACAAAGCGGCATGTATTTCCGGATGGCGGGCGGGTACGTCGGGCTCACCCCGACGCAATTCCTGCGCTGGCCGGTTCTAAACACTTTGTATAACGCGCAGCCGTGCCTGGACTTCGCCGCGCAGCTCAAGCTGTTTCTTGCCGCCCACGATGTCAAAACGATTATTGTCGCCGGGAATGCGCGCCGGCAGTGGCCGCGTTTGCTCCAAACCCTGGACCTGGCCGGCAGCGCGGTTGACGACGTAACGCTTTACGATGTTCCTGAAGATTTGCGCAGCACCAACGCCGGGATGACGGCTGAGCAGGTGGAGCGCGATGCAGCACTGCACGCGTTTGCGCTCATGATCAGTGCCGCACAAGGCTATTGGGCGCGGGGCTTGCCGCTTTCCAAACTCAACCCCTGGGAGGCGTCGCGGTTGGGCCTGTTGTCGCTGCCGGCCGCCGGTCCCGGGCCCGACCCGCACTCGCCCCAGTGGTGGCAGAACCTGTGGCTGGGCGAGTACGGAGACTTAACCGTGGGCGTCGGCACTTTGGGAGACTACGCGGGCATAAGCGGCGTCATTGAGCGATACGGGCCGTTGGCAAAGGAGGTCTTCTTTCCCTACCCCAGAAAGCTCCGCCCCCATCTGCGCCAGGATACCACCGGCCAACTGCTGATGACTTTCGATCGGCGCGGTTTGGAGCGGGCCCTGGCGGAGGCGCAATCCTCACTGCATCCGTAAGCGGCCAACGTCAAGTAGCGACCCTCGCGAAGAGAGCAGCGGTCAACGTTCACGCACCTTCGCTGTCGCCGCCGCCTGGTGAGCGGAACGTCAACAGTGATGCCAATTGTTCGGCCACCCCGGCGATCATCGGGTCGTCTCCGGGACCGACCCCGATCTCGGTCATCGCTGCGCCGGTCATATCCACGATCGCGCGCCGCACGCTCTGCCGCCGCTCCATCGCGTGGACAGCGCGCACAAAATCGACATACGCGGCGGCAGCCTGGGCCGCATTGTGGTTTTCGAGGATGTATTTGCGCGCACTGGCACCGAGTCGGTGCCGGAGCGATTCGTCGGCGATTAAGCCAGCCAGGCATGCGGCGAGCGCTTGCTCGTCCGGCACGGCCGCCAGCTTGATGGCGCAGCTATCAGGGACTTCCGCAAACCACCCCACATCGGATACCACACACGGTTTGCCGGCCCCCAGCAGGCGGCAGACGCTGGCCGAACTTTCGCCCATCGTGGGATAACGCAGGTCCACTCCGACATCGATCAGATTGCAGTAATCGTTGAAGGCCGGCCAATCGACATAGCCGGTCACGCGCACCATCTCCTCCAGGCCGCTGCGGCGCACCTGCGCACGTAGACTCGCGCCGATTTCTCCGACCAGCAGGTAGATGACGTCGTCGCGGCCTAGACGGCGGATAGCGCGCAGCACGACGTCGAGGCGTTTGGCGGCGCTGCCGTAGCCCATTGACCCGATGACGACGTGACCACAGGGAATCCTATAGCGGCGCCGGAGTTCCGTGGCGTCGGGCGGCGGCGGTGCAATTGTGACCGGCAGATTAACTTTTGCTACCGGTAGGTAGGGATGCGATTGACAGATCATCCGCCGGGTGAAATCCGAATGCACGATCACGCCCCGGGCATGATCGAGCAGGCGCAGGTTAAGCGGATAGCGCAACGGGGCATCTTCCCAAAGCTGCCGCGCGCCGTGCAGCGCGCCGCGTGCCAGTTGCGCGCCGGCCTCGCCATAGTTGTAGGCCATTTCCTCGATGTATGAGCCGGGCGAGCGTTGTTCGTCCAGGCAACAGGCGGCAAAGAAGTGATGGAGTACGAAATCGTGCATCACCACCACGCCTGGCACGGCGAGCAGCATCCGGTAGATGTTGCGATGAGCGGGGGAGTTGCCCATGTGGTAGATGGCGGCATCATAGCTGCGCACCTCGTCGCGCACTTGCGCCGGGTCGTCGTAAAGCCGCCGCCTGCATTCGGGCAGGCCGTCGGCCGCCGGTTCGTCCACCCACAGGTCCACCGTGGCGCGCTGGACCAACTCGGGCAGCAGTTCGCGGCTGTAATCGGCGACCCCGGTGCGCTGGGGCGGCAGCGGGCTGAAATAGGCAATCTTCATGACAACAGCTTGCGAACTACGTTGTCCCAGCTCAACTCCAGCCCTGCCAATGACTGCAAAGCCTGCCTGCCGAGCTTTTCGGCAAGCTCGCGGCGTTCGAACAGCAGATCGATCTGGCGGGCGATCGCGGCGGGGTCGGCGGGCAGGACAAATCCGTTGACTCCGTCGCGCACGAACTCCAGCGGAGCGCCGCTGTCCTTCAGGGTCAGGACCGCTTTGCCGGCCTGGAAGGCCTCCAGGGTCACGTAGCCGTAGTCTTCGGCGAAGGGCCCAAAGTAGACGGCAAGCGCGCCAGCGTATAGCTCGTCGATCTCGGCGTCGCTGACAAAACCCCGCAGCTGCACCCGTTGCTCGACTCCGATGCGGGAGATCAAAGCACGCAACTGTTCTTCTTCCGTGCCCGCACCGGCCAGCACGCATCGGGCCGCGCTCCTGACCTGCGCCATCGCCTCGATCAGCAGTTCCTGGCGTTTAAGGCGATCCAGCCGGCTCGGATAGAAAATATAGTCGCCGTAGGTGCCCGCTCGCAGCGTGCCGGCACGCGGTGTGGGATGGTAGAGAGGCTCGGCCCGGATGCCGTTATGCCGGTACAATCGGTCGGCAACGGTGCGGGAGTTGGCAAAGACGCGTTTAGCCTCGGCAATCAGCCGCGTGTCGGCCTCGACGATGATCTGCTTGACCTTTTGGGATTCTTCGTCATCGCCGAGATCCTCATACTGCGTACCCGCCAGATCGTAGGCCTGCTTGTGCTGATGCATCAGCCAGATCACCTTGCGCGGATGGCGGACCAGGTAGGCGGGAAATTTCATGCCGATCACCATATCCACCGGCTGTCCGTTGGACCATTGTAGGTCGAGCAGGCGCCATACCAGCATGCTGTTGACGATCTGAAGCGGAGGGTTCCACTGGAAAGGAATCGCCACGATTTCCGCCTGATGGCCGTGGGCGATGAGCGCGCCCCTGAGGTTGGCCACGTGCGCCTCGGCGCCGCCGGCCACGAAAGGCACCTGCGTAGTGCAAATCAGGATGCGCACAATGGTTCAGGCGCGGTCTTGGGGTGCGCGCCCAGGCGTGCGGTCAGCGTCCCCGGCCGCGTTGATGCCCTCGCCCGCCTGGCTAGTCTCACGCGTCGCTGCCCCTGCTATCGATTCCAGCCTCTCCAGGCGCTGCGCGATCCGCTGCTGCTCCTGCGCGATCAGGTCCAGCTTGCGGCTGAGACGGTCAAGAACGCGGACGGTCGCGCGGTTGTACGAGGTTTGGCGCTCCAGCAACTGCATCAGAAGTTCGCGCGCGAGGTTCTTGAGCGCGATGATGAAGCGGCCCGTCAGCGGGCGATGCGTGGTAAAGGGCGCGTGGGCGATATCGTAGTTGGCGCGCAGCAGGGTCAAGTCGTGCTCGGCCCGCTGGTCAAGGCTGTCGAGCGGGTCGGGCCATTCGAGGTCCCCGGCTGCGCCACGGCGGCGCGGGACCCGCGCTTTGCGGATGCTCGCACGCAATTGGGCCGCGATACTGTGCGCCGCGGAAGTCTGGCCGTCGAACTCCACCACCGGGAATGCCTGCAAAGGTACGCAATTACACCCGATCGCAGCCAGGATCAAATCGGTCCGATGCCCAGAATCGCCCGCTCATCGTCGGCCAATGACGGCCCCGCTGCGGCCAGCCGGCGGGCCGAGCGCGCCAGGCGGCTGAAGTTGTTCCGCCGTATCCGCGCCGGCAGGGCACCGGGATAAAGCCGCGCCTTGTCGAGGTCGAGCACCACCACGCCTGGCCGCTGCTCGTCGCTGTATACGAACAGATTGTGCAGGTTGAGATCGGCGTGATAAAGCCCGCCCTCGTGCAGGCGGTCGATGGCCGCCCGGGCCTGGTGCAGCGCCTGGCGCCGCGCCTGAGGCTGGGGAGCGGAAAGCAGCAGCTCCCACAAGGTGGTGCCGTGCAGGGCACGCGTCAGCAGCCATCCGCGATAAAGACAGGGCCCCGCCGCTTCCACCATGGCGCCCATCGGTTCGACCACCGGCAGTCCACGCCGGTGGGCCGCGGCCGTCACCCTCAATTCGTGCAGCGGGCGCGGCACGGTTCCGGCGTAAAGTTCGGCCACCAAAAAGCGCATCAACCCGCCGCGCCGGTAGCGGCGGACGAACATCGGCGGCAGGCCGGCCACGGTCAGGGCGAAAGCGCTGCGGCGATTGCCAAAAGCCGATTGCACGGCAAAACGGTCGGCTATCAGATGATGGTTGACTGACGCGGCATAAGCCGCAATCTCGCTGGCCAGGTAAAGACGGCGCCGGCCGAAACCTGACTCGTGAAAACCCAGTCCGGCAAGCTCATCGCGCAGGGCTGCGGTTCTCACGCGACATCAGGCGCCGGCATGGCAGCGCCGACAATCCGGCGCATCGACTGAGGAGCTTGAAGGAGGGGCGGGCGATCCATGTCCTGATACATGAGTGACCCGCGTCTGCGCCATCAAATAACACGGTATAGGTAGGGATCGGGCCGGCGCGGGCTGGCGGCCGGCCACAATCTCATCAGATCGCAGGCGGAAAAATCGCCTCAACTGGCGAAAATCGTGTTGAGTTCCTCGATGATTTTCTCCTCGGGATGGGAGCGGGCGATGGACAGCTCCTTGACCAGCAGGCTGCGCGCGGTGTCCAGCATCTTGCGTTCGCCGAAGGACAACTCCTTGTCGCCCTTGAGCACCAGCAAGTCGCGCAACACCTTGGCGATTTCCAGGGGCGAGCCGGTTTTGATCTTCTCGGTGTACTCGCGATAGCGGCGATTCCAGGTCTGACTGTCGACCTCCACCCGACGTTCGCGCAAAATCTTGTAGATTTTGGTCACCATGTCCTTGCCGATCACGCGCCGCAGTCCCACCGCGTCGACATTTTCGGTCGGAATCATGATCGTCATCTCGCTGTCGAGAATCCGCAACATGTAAAACTTGCGCTCGGTGCCGGAGATGACTTTGCTCTGGATGTCATCGATTATTCCCACGCCATGGGCAGGGTAGACGACCTTCTCGCCTTTTTTGAACGGTAGCATCACATTTCCCGGGGTTCCGGGTGCCTGATTTCGCCGGGTCGGTGACGCCAGGGCGTTCACCTCCCACACGATCGAGCCGGACCTTTCCCATTATTGCACAAAATCTTAAATCGGTTAAGACGCCACCCGCCGGGGCGAAAAAACGAAGCAAAATCAACTTTTTTGGCGAAATTTGTATTAACTGGTGACCAACTCCATCACCAATGCGTCCTCCCCGGGCCCGTAATAGTTGCGCCGCAGGCGGCGTTCCTCGAAGCCGAACCTGCGGTACAGCCGGCGCGCCTCGAAGTTGGAGCGCCGCACTTCAAGGATCATCAGCGAAACCTGGCGCGCACGCGCTTCGGCTACCGCCTCCGTCATCAACGCGGTACCCACGCCTTGGCAACGGAAATCGGGATGGGTTGCGAGGTTGAGAATGTGCGATTCACCCGCCACCAGCCATCGGCACAGGTAGCCGGCGATGGTGCTCCCGTCGGTGTCGGTCACGGCCAGCATCAGGCGCGAGAAGGACAACGATAGCTCGCGTCTGAAAGAAGCCAGGCTCCACGGCTGGGCGAAGGACAGCCGCTCGATAGCGAGCACCCGGGGCAGGTCGTTATATGTCGCGTCGCGTATCCGCACGATACGCCGGGCAGTAATGTGCCCGCCCGGCCGCGCCGCCCACTTCAGGCCGCGCGGGAAATCTCCTCATTCCTGCTCTTGAGCACGATAATCTCGATCACCTTGTTGCGCAGCCGATGCCGAAAGCCCGACACCGGTTCGTCGAAGTCAATCCGGGTAGTGAAATCGGCCGGGAACGACGACGAGATATAGGACAGGCGGCGCAGCGCGTCACCGCGCACGCTGGCCGAGATGGTCAACACCGCATCGCCCAGGCTGATGGTGTAGTCGTAGTCGGGCATCTCGTCGGGCAAGCTCCACAGCCGCTTGAGCGAGGAGGCGGGGATGCGCCGCGGCATCTCCAACCTGACCAGGTAGGCGTTGCTGTGCTCTTCTACGGTGTAGACCGTACCGTAGCGCCGGTCGCGCTCGATCTTTTCGTCGTACAAGTCGGTGACGTAGCCGTCGAAGCCCACCGTACGTTTGATCCGGCTGAAATGGCTGCCGCGCACCAGCAAAGCGCCCAGCGGCGCCAGGGGGATACCCCAGATCGCGGCGCGATAGACCAACTCCGAGGCCGGCTTGGCGTGCAGAATCCCCTCGCGCAGCCGCCATACCGCCTCTAGCGCCGCCAGCGTCACGCCCAACGTGATCCAGCCGCGCGTTGCGAGCGAGAAGACGCGGTCGCCCCTGATCAGCACCGCCAGTGCGGTCACCACCACCGGATAGAGGATCAGGTTCAAAATCAAGTTGAGGGCGGTGGAACGGACGCGGGAAAAGGCCAGCGGATTGCCCACCGCTTCTTCCAATTCCGCCTTGATGTGGTCGGGCATCGCGCCCAGCACCGGTTCACCCAGCCGCATGGCGATCTGCACCGCAATCGGCGCGCTGGGCATCGGCTTGAGATCGACCCAGCTCAAGACCGTGTCGAAGTCCTCGTCCAGCTCACCGGCGAAATGCTTCTCACCAATCGGTCCCGGCAGCGCGCCCACATCCTTGGGCAGATTGAGAATAGCGGCTGCGGCGGGTGCCTTGGCCGCCGGTGCCGGAGCGGGTGCAGATTTGGGTGGGGCAGCAGGTTTGGCAGCGGGCGCGGGTACGGCTGCCGCAGCAGGTTTGGGGGCGGGCGTCGCAGCTTCGGCGGGCGCCGCGCCATCGCCAGCCGCGGCCGCCGGGGCCGCGCCTTCCTTGCGAAAGCGCGACGGCGCATCGTCGCCGAAGGTCTGGTCGGGATGCAGGGTGCGGGCCCGTTCGAGCAACACTGCCTCGGTTTCGATATTGTTGGGGTCGGTTACGCAGCAATCCACCGGGCAGACCGCCGCGCACGCCTCGTGGTCGTAAAACCCCACACATTCGGTGCACTTGGACGGCACGATATAAAAAATATCCTGGGCCAGCGGCGGCGAGGTGACGCCGTTCAGTTCCCATTCGACGCCGCCGGCGTAAATCGCAGTATTGGGGCATTCAGGCTCACACGCCCCGCAGTTAATGCAGTCACTGGTGATAATGGTCGCCATCCAGGGTACCGACCTCGCTCGCTAATAGGCTGGGGCGGGCGCTCAGGGGCCTGCCCACCCGAATCTAATCGTTAGGCTTTCTGATTGTCAATGTCCCTCCCGCACAAGCATCGCTAATCGTCCTAAGGCCAAGCTTGGGACGCGCAATGGCATTGCGCGCAGCGCGAAATCATAAGCCGCCTTTTGACTGAACCTTGCCACGGATAAGTCGATTTGTAACTATGAACTGGTTGATATCGAAAACCTTTGGCTTAAACTGAACTTGCTTTTCGGACAGGAGGTGTTCCGGATGAAGACATGGGTTGGAGTACTGGGAATCTTGGCCTTGGCAGGGGCTTTGTCGGCCTGCGGTCCTGACATGAAGGTTATTCAGGAAAATACCAACCGGGCGCAGGCCGCCGCATCCAAGGCCGAATCGGACGCTTCGGCTGCCGAGCAGTCCGCCACCACCGCTGAGGCCGCGGCCAAGAAGGCGAGCGACGATGCGACCGCAGCCGAGGACGCGGCACGCCGGGCTAACGACGCCGCATCGCGCCTGGAAGCGGCGTTCGCTGAATCCGTTACCAAGTAGATCAGCTTTGAATTATCAAGCCGGGTTGAGCCCGGGAGCCGTGGCCGATTAGCGTCACGGCTTGGCAGGTGAAGGCGCGCTCTGAGGCTTAAGCTTCAGAGCGTTGCTTTTCTCCTGCGCGGTCTTGAGCAACTCGCGGCGCACGCGCTCGCGCAGCACGCCGTCGCGCTCGATGCGCGCTTCGATGTCACGGAACTGTGCGACGGTCAGATGCTGCGCGGCAGCCGCCTGTTCCACCGTCAGTCTGCGGTCGCGTTGCATCGCCTTGTACACCGCAAGGTATTGCTCGACCTGGGCCGGCGAAACCTCGTTACTGTCCGCCTCCTGCTCCCCCTGGGTGAGGTTCCAGGCCGGGAGAGTTTGCAGGGTTGCGGATGTGGTGAGATGGTGGATTCTGGCAATCGACCATCCCGCCGCCGCGGCCAGCGCGACGACGGCCATGGTCAGCCGCAGCGGATGACGAGGGCGCTTTGATGGAGGCATAAAGACCTGAACCCATCTTGGCATGCCGATAGCGGACAGCCAAGTTAAACCCTCCCCCTTGCAACGGCAGCGGTCGTGCTTAATTTTATGCGCGAGCGAAAACGCCCTGCCAGGGGATGATCGCAGACTGGACTAAATTTTTCGCGGAGAGATTTTGACATGCCGGCCAAAGTGGTTGAGCTTCACGAACGAGCGCGGATGGGGATTGTCAAGGGAGCCACTCTGGTGGCTCAGGCAGCCCGGGTGACGCTGGGCCCCAAGGGGCGCAACGTCCTGATTCAAAAGACTTTCGGCGCTCCGCAGGTGACCAAGGACGGGGTCAGCGTGGTGCGCGAGTTGGAGTTCGAGGACAAGTTCGAAAATATCGGCGCCCGCCTGTTGCGCGAAGTGGCGCAAAAGACCGCCGATGTCGCCGGCGACGGCACTACCACCGCCACGGTCCTGGCCCGCAGCATCATTTCGGAAGGCATCAAGCTGCTGGCGGCGGGACTCGATCCGATGGAAATGAAGCGTGGCATCGACGCCGCCGTGCAAAAGGCGGTCGAGGCGATCAAAGCGATGGCGCGCCCGGTCAAGGATCATGCGCGGATGGCGCAGGTGGCGACGGTGGCCGCCAACGGCGACACCGCGATTGGCAAGATCGTGGCCGACGCGATGGACAAGGTCGGCAAGGAAGGTGTGATTACGGTCGAGGAGGCGCGCGGGCTGGAGACCACGCTGGACCTGGTCGAAGGCATGCGCTTTGACCGCGGCTACCTCTCGCCCTACTTCATGACCAACCAGGAGCGGATGACCGTGGAACTGGACGAGCCGTTCGTGCTGTTCCATGAAAAGAAGATCTCCGCGATGCGCGATCTGCTGCCGCTGCTGGAAAAGGTGCTGCACGACGGCCGCCCCCTGCTGATTATCGCCGAGGAAGTGGAGGGTGAAGCGCTCGCCACCCTGGTGATCAACAAGCTGCGCGGCACGCTAAAAGTGGCCGCCGTCAAGGCCCCCGGTTACGGCGACCGGCGCAAGGAAATGCTGCAGGACATGGCGATCCTGACCGGCGGGCGGGTGGTGTCCGAGGAGTTGGGCATCAAGCTGGAGAGCCTGCCGCTCAACGCCCTGGGCAAATGCAAGCGCGTCATCATCGACAAGGACAACACCACCCTGGTCGGCGGGCTGGGCAAGAAGAGCGACATCCAGGGCCGCATCGCCCAGTTGCGCGAACAGATCAAGGCCACCACTTCGGACTACGACCGCGAAAAGCTCGAGGAGCGGGTTGCCAAACTCAGCGGCGGCGTCGCCGTGATCAAGGTCGGTGCGGCCACCGAAGTCGAGATGAAAGAGAAAAAGGCGCGCGTGGACGACGCGGTCCATGCGCTGCGCGCGGCGGTGGAGGAAGGCATCGTGCCCGGCGGCGGAGTGGCGCTGGTGCGGGCGCAAAAGGCGGTGCGCGAACTGAAGCTGTCAGAGGACCGGCAGGCCGGGGTCCGGATCGTACTGCAGGCGATGTCCGAACCGCTGCGCCAGATTGCGGCCAACGCCGGCTTCGAGCCGCCCCTGGTTTACGACAAGGTGGCCGAGGGCAAGGGCAACTTCGGTTTCAACGCGATGACCGAAAAGTACGAAGACCTGGTTGAAGCGGGCGTGATCGACCCGGCCAAAGTGGTGCGCACGGCGCTGGAGAACGCCGCCAGCGTCGCCGCCTTGTTGATCACCACCGAAGCTGCGATTGCCGAGAAGCCCAAGAAGAAGACTCCGATGCCGCCGATGCCTCCGGGCGGCGGCATGGGCGGCATGGGTGGCATGGGCGGACCGGGCGGGATGCCGGGGATGGATGGCATGGGCGGCATGGGCGACATGGGTGACGAATTCTGATACTAAAGCAGTGGTTAACCGCGATTGGCAGATTTGGTAGCCAAGCGCAGTTAATACAGAGAGTACAGTCATAGTAGTTTTGCGTATGTCTAACGCTTGCACTTCGGCGGTTTATGTGACTATCATCTACTGAATGCAATCCGTTGGCAAAGTCGACAGGCTGGTGCGAGGACTCTAAGGAGGTAAATTGATGCAGGGACGTACAGGAACTTCAAAGTTGATCGGGCTGGCCGGCTCGCTGCTGCTGCTGGCGGTCGTGGCCGGGGGCTGCACCTCCGGCAATCCGACCCCTGAGCAGAACGCCATCAACGCGGCCAATCAAGCCGATCAGGCAGCCTCGCGCGCCGATGCGGCTGCGCAGCGTGCTCAGCAGGCGGCGTCGCAGGCTCAGTCGGCGGCTAGCCGCACCGAGCAGGCGGCCAACGACGCCAAGGCGGCGGCTGATCGCGCTGAGGCTATCGCGGAGAAGACCATGAGCCGGGCTCCGAGACGGGGTAGGCGCCACGTGGTGCATCATCATGTTCATCACCACGTCCATCATATGGCGGCTCCCTCGGCGGCGGCTCCAGAGGCAGCGCCTCCGGCAGGAGGCGGCGCGCCCGCGCCGGCAGCTCCGGCTCCGGCCCCAGCAGGCGGCGGCGCTCCGGCCGGCGGTACCCCGTAACGAGAAAGCTACGGTTTGAAGGCCTGAAACAAAGGGCAGCCCTGACATCGGCTGCCCTTTGTGTTTTTCGCCCTCCAATTTCGCTCAAGAACGATCACCGCGGCTGGACTCAAGGTCGGGTCCGTTATTGCATTAGCACATGCTCGAGTTGGTCATCTTCGATGCCGACGGCGTGCTGTTCGAATCCGGCGATTCCAACACCGCCTACTACAATGCGATTTTCAAGGCCTTGGGCGAGCCCCAACTCAGCCCCGATGAGGAACGGCTGGCGGTCTTCCTGTCGGCCCGGCAGGTGTTCGAGCATCGCGCCGCGGGCGACCGCGAGCGGATGCGTCGCATGCAGGAGGTGGGCGCGCAACTGGACTTCACGCCCTTTTTTCATCTGCTCGCTCCGCCCTTCGAACTGCGCCCTTTCCTGCTCGGCCTTAAGACGCGGCACAAGATCGGCCTTGCCACCAACCGTTCCGTAACCGTTCCGCGCCTGCTCGAACATCTGAACCTTCAGGGCGTCTTTGACGCCATCGCGTGCGCACAGGACAACGTGCGGCCCAAACCCGCGCCCGACATCGTCAAGTTGTGCATCGAGCGGGCTGCGGTCGGCAGGGATGCGGCGGTGTACGTGGGCGACAGCGAGATCGACTACATCGCCGCACAGGCCGCCGGCGTGAAGTTCATCGGCCTGGGCGATCGGGTAAAATCGCCCATCGTGATTGAACGCCTGCACGATCTGCCGGCCGCGCTGGAGCGGATCACGCGCGAGTGAGTGCAGGCGCGCGTGCGCGCCTCAGGCGAAAGCCGGCATCACCTCTTTGGCGAACGCCTCGATGGTCTGCGGCGAGGAACCGTCGCTGAAGAAGACGATAAAGGTGGTAACGCCGCGGGCAATACGTTCGCGCAGCGCCGCGATCAACTCGGGTGGGGTGCCCTTGATCGCGGTCGTCGCAAAGGGCTTCATCCTGCTGGCAAACTGCCATTTGCGCTCCACATCCTCGGCGCTGCTGCCCAGGCAGACCAGCAACTGTTCGGAGATTTCGATCTGGCCGAAATCGCGCCCGACCGCCTGGCAATGCGCTTTGAGCGCGGCGGTCAGGTCGGCGATATCCGGGTAGCCGCCGGGTATATTCCAGCGCTGGGCGTACTTGGCTACGATGCGTAGCATCACTTTCTTGCCCGCACCGCCGATCGTGATCGGCGGATGTGGTTTCTGGACCGGCTTGGGGTTGTTGTACGCGTCGGCCACGCTGAAGTAGCGCCCTTTGAAGGTGGCCTTGGGCTCGGTGAACATCGCCTTGAGCACCTGTACTCCCTCTTCGAGCTGCTTAAGCCGCACCCCGACTTTCGGATACTCGAGGCCGTAAGCCTGGAACTCCTCGCGCATCCAGCCGATTCCCAGGCCCACCTCCAGGCGCCCCTGGCTTATCTGATCGATCGAGCATAGCGCCTTGGCGAGCATCGCCGGATTGCGGTAGCCGTTGCAGAGCACCAGCGTTCCCAGGCGCAGACGCTGGGTTTGCGTGCCCAGCGCCGCCAGCGTCGGAATCACGTCGAGATGGTCCAGCTCGGGCATCGCGCGTGTCCACATATGATCGTCAAGCCAGATGGAATGGAATCCCAGCCGCTCGCAGATTTGTGCGCGCTGCACCAGCGAAGCGAAGCTCAGTCCGCTTTGCGGAGAGAAAAGACCGAACCTGATCGTGCCGTCGTGTGCCATGGGACCTCCGGATGGCTCGTCGTGTCCTGGCCTTCTGTTTGGCACGGAGGCGCGGCTGCGATCAACACATCGCCGGCCGCTGCCTCGCTTGAAAATCACCGGACAATAGCCGAAGGATGACTGCCATGTGTGCGCAGGTTCGCCTTTGGCTGATCGTTGCGATGGCGGTCGTGCTCGGTGCCAACGCCGGCGGCGCGGCGGATGCGAGTTTTGTTTCATTTGCGCCCTCGCGCGTGATCGAAACGGCGCCGCCGGTTACGGAAACAAGCTGGATCGCGATACGGGGTGGATCGGACTTCGATCGCGTCGGACTACATCGTCTGGCGGGCGGGTCAAATCCGGGCGGCGCGTTGGTGCTCTATCTGCCGGGCACCAACATGAACGGCGAGCTACCGCTGTCCGACCCCCGTCATTGGTTGCCACTGTACCTGGCCGTCAACGGCGCGGAGGTCTGGTCGCTGGATTACCGCACCCACTTTATCCCGCCGCAAACGCCGCAGTCGCGGCTGGCGGAGCTGCGCGGATGGAGCGGCGCGCTATTCGTGTCGGACATCGGGGCGGCGGTGAACTTCATCCTGGCCAAAACCGCGCGCCGGCGCCTGTTTCTGGCCGGGTTCAGCCGCGGCGCAGCGTTTGCCTATCTATACGCGGCTCAGCATCCAGAGCAGGTCAGCGGGCTGCTGATCCTCGACGGCTTCATCCAGCGTGCCAGCGGTGCGGCCGGATTGAAAGGTGCGGCGAGCCGCGCCTACGCCACCGATATCGGCGGCCGCAGCCTGACCTATGACAAGCGCAAGGCGCTGCTGGAGCAGGTGATTCGCGATCCGAACGGACCGGCGCCGATACCCAAATACCGCACCGCGGCGGAGAATCTCGCGCGCGTGGTCTATGAATCCAAAGCGTTCGGCGGGCGCGGCGGCCTGGCTAATCCATTTGGCGGATTTTCCGACCCATTGACACTGGCACGCGTGCTGATCGCTTATGACCGCTACTGGCCGGCCGTACAGGATTACGAAGATCCGCTGACTCCGGCGCTCGCCCGCTCCCTGGCTGCTTCGAAATTACCCGTGCTGGCGTTTGCCAGCACCAATATCGCGCCGCGATGGCCGCAGTGGGTCACCAACTCCGCCGCGGCAACCGGCGCAAAGCCGACGGTCATCGTGCTGTCCGGATGGGGTCATCTCGACGTGCTGTGCGGCACGCAGGCCGAGGCGCAGGTGTATGCGCCGGCGCTGGCCTGGCTCAGGCAGCATCGGGCGGCGGCGGCATCCGCGCCGGCGGCGGGGCCTTGGGCGGCGTCATCACCAGCAGCGTCGCGGCCAGCGCCCACATCCCGAGGCACAGCCCGATAATGCCCCACACCGTGGCGGAATGGCCGCGCCGTGCGGCGATGACCGCGGTCAGCGGCGCCAGCGCAACATTGATCACGACGGACGTGATGAGCAGGTCGACGGGCCTCTCCGTATAGCCCATCAGCGCGAAGCCCGACGCCACTCCCGCCGCCCACGCCCATGTCGCGATACCTTGCATCGTCCCTCAGGCTATATCAGTTGCGCTCACCGAAGAAGCAGCATTTAGGCCGGACAGACTGCAAGGCCGGCTCAAGTTCCAAGACGAAAGCTTCAAAAATTAGCTCCTTTTTCAGATCATTCAAAAGATTACTAAGGCGTTTAATAAAAGGGCGTAAAATTGGTTAGAGCAGAATTAGAACTCCTGAACCGTCGCGCCGTCTTTTTTCAAAATGTATGAAAACCCATCTTGTTGACATAGAGACCAAGACTATTAGATAAATCCAAGCCGAAGATTAGCGAAAGGCTTGCTGGATGCGGTGTTTGTCGGACGCGGTCCTGAAATAGCGCTCCTGGAGGGGTGTCTCAACGAGGCCGAGTCTGGAAAGGGAGGAATCGTTCTCGTTTCCGGCGAATCCGGTTCTGGAAAGAGCACCCTGCTGGATGAACTGCGCATGCGCGCGCAAGCCCGGCGCTTCGATGTTCTTCACATTGCGTGCGCCCCCGATCATCCCGAGGCGTGTCCGCCTTCGGCCCGGCTCATCTGCAACTTATTCGCCCGCGCTTCCCGGATCATGGCCGGCTCGTGCCACGACCTGGTTTCCGTCGGCCCAGATCCGAAACAAGGGGGCGCTGTAGGCTCCGTGCGGGTAGAAAGCCTGGGCTGTTCGAGTTGGGCAATAAAACCGTTTGCCTCCTACTCCAACACCACAGAGCTATTAAGGGCCGTTTCCCGTGAACGCCCGCTGCTCCTCGCCATAGACGATGTTCACGACGCCGATGCTCAGCTTCTTGGGTGGCTGCGCGGTGCGAACGCTTTCCGCGGCACCCGTGTTCTGGCAGGGGTGACGTATTGCCCAAGTGCTGCGACCGGCTGGGCCCGTTCGACGCTCGAATTGATTGGAAAGCAGGCGCGCTCAATTGAATTAGCCGCGTTCGACAGCCGGACGACGGGTGCGGTGCTGGCCAGGAGTTGGGGGGCACACCCGATGAAGCTACGGTCCAGCGAATCCAGGCATTTACCCGCGGTAATCCGAAGCTGGTCATGGAGAACGCCTTGCAGCAGGATGCGTGGGCGGAGCGGAATCCAGCCAATATCCTTCATTCGGCCGCACCGGGCGCCGTGGATGCGGCGATGGCTAACAAGCTGGCAGCGCTGTCTGCCGATGCGCGCGCGTTGTTGCCAGTGGCCTTGGCGGTCGGTCAGACCTTCTCCGCAGGCTTGCTGTTAAAGGTCTCGCGGCTTTCCCGACAGGCCGCGATGGCTGCTTTGTCGGAGTTGGAAGCAGCAGGCATCGTTGGCCGCAGTGGCGCCGACCGCTATCGCTTCGTTAAGGGGTTCGCCAGAGGATTGCGTCAGCAACTCAGTTCAGCCGAGCGGGCGGTCATCCATGCCCATATCGCAGCAAATCTGGAGGCCGGCGGGAGACAAGATTCTGCAATCGCGGCGGGTGACATCGCGCTACATCTGCTGGCCAGCTCCGATCCCGATGCGATTGGCCGGGCGCTGGAACTGGCACAATTGAGTGCGGAGCACAGCATGCGCTCGGGCGATTATCATGCCGCCGTGATCATGTATTCGATGGCCCTCAAGGCGGCGGAATTGTCAGGCGCCTGCCACGATTCGCTGCGCTGCGACCTGCTCATCGATCTCGCCAAATCGCAGGCGGCCACGGACGACCTTGCCGGCGCCCACGAGAGCTTGCATCGGGCCGTCGCGATCGCGGAGCGCCTGGGAGACTGGACGCGATTAGCCGAGATAGCGCTGGCCGCGCCGCTGCTGGATTGGCCGCCTCCGGGCGCGCCCAACGGTCTGGTGACGGTGCTGGCTGAAAAGTTGCTCAGCGATCCGCCCGATTCCCAGGCATTGCGGCTGGCCCTGGTGATGGCGCGGCTGGCGGCTGAGGTGATTCATGTCCCCGGCCAGCGTGAACGCGCCAGCCAACTGGCAGCCAAGGCCTGTGCCTTCTCGCCGGAATTGGAAAATGACCAGCGGGTGGGTCTTACACTCGCCTGCCTGCGCGATCGCATCTTAAGCGATCCGGAATCTATCCAGCAGCGCCTGGCAAACAGTGCGCAGATAATTCGTATCGCGCGCCGCGACGGCGACTGGGCGGCGCTGTTTAAAGGTGAATGGGCCCGGCAAGTTTCGCTTTTTCAGCTCGGGACTCTGGACGGCGCCGACGCCGGGCAGCAAGCGTTGGAGCACGTCGCCAACCTGGCCGGTCCGAAGTATCGCGCTCGCGCGCTTGCCTTCAAAGCAACCCTGGCGGTCTTTGAGGGCCGATTCGCCGAGGGCGAGGAATTGCTGGAGACCAGCCGTAGTGTCGCTCGCGGTTGCGGCGTGGCCGACCAGACCGCGCAGCTTTGGCCCGCGCTCATCATGCCGTTGGATGAGCAGGAACGGCTGACGGAGTTGGAGGTGTTCGCAGCCGGCAGCGGCGGCCGGTCCGCCTTCCTCAAATGGATGTGGTCGTTGCTGGCGCTCAAGCTGGGCCGAACGTCGGAAGCCAGATTTCATCTGAGCCATCTGGGTGCCGCTGGTTTCCGCGAATTGCGATCCTCGGCCACCCTTGTCGCGGAAGCGGCGGCTCTGGCCGAGGTCTGCACCGAATTGGGAGATCTGCCCAATTATGCCGCCATACTCTACGAGATACTGCTGCCGTATGCTGAGCGCAACGCGGCATGCGACATCGCCGCGGCTTTCGGCGCGGTCGCCCGCTACCTGGGCAAGCTCGCGTTGAACCTGGGGCGGCTCGATCAGGCCATCGAGCATTTCAGAAATGCTCTGCACCTCAACAGTCGCATGGGTGCCCGGCCGTGGGCCGCCTACACCTCAAGAGATTTGGCGCTCGCGCTGTTGACGCGCGGCCTTGAGCAGGACCGGCCGGCCGCTGTTGAGCTTCTGCTCAACGCGCATGCCGAGGCTACCAGTATGGGCATGAAGCGCCTGGCCAAATCCACCGCCGCAGACCTGGAGCGCGTCCAGGCAATCCTGCCCTCCGCAAGCGTTGGGGCAAGCGCCAACGTCGCCTGGTTGGTTCCGAACTTCACGGCGGCTTTCAATGTTGATTCCCTGCCTGCGGCGCAGGATGCTGCAACGCAGCCGCCGGCGCGTTCGGCCGGCTACGGCGCGCCGCGCGGGCGGGCGTTTTTTCGCCTGGAAGGAAGCCAGTGGGAAATCGCATACGCGGGAAAGGTGATCAGGCTCAGACGGCTCAAGGGCCTTACCCTGATTGCCTATCTGCTCTCACGGCCTAATCAGGAGATTCACGCCTTGGAGCTGGCGAACTTTGCCGGCCTGGCTGAAGGCGGCAATGTCGCCGTCGGCGTTGACCACGCCGCCAGCGCCGATCTCGGGCCGGTTCTCGACCCTCGAGCCAAGCAGGCCTATCGCGACCGGATTCGTGAACTGCGCGAGGAGTTGGAGGAAGCCCAATCCTTCAACGACTTCGAGCGGGTGGGCAAACTGGAGGAAGAGCTGTGCGTTGTCACCCGCGAGCTTGCCCGGGCGCTGGGGTTGGGCGGGCGCGACCGGCGCACCGGCTCGTACACCGAGCGCGCACGGCTCCGTGTCACCAGCGCCATCCGCTGGGCGACCGCCAAGATCTCCAAACAGCATGCCCCCTTGGGCCGATTTCTCACTCAGACCATCAGAACCGGTACCTCGTGTTCGTACGTGCCCGGACCCGGAGGAGCTCCCGAATGGGATGTCCGCGTCTAGCCTGGTTGCCGGAAAAGAATCTTTCCGAACCTGCCGCTTAGTCCGGTTTTGCCGGAGCACGCAAATAAGGCTACCGCTTATCCGGTAGGCGATAGCCAGACTCCGACAGTCCCGCTCGGCTGTAGAAGAAGCTTTCTCCAATCGCTAACGCCGATCCCCGGAAACTCTTCCTAAGACAATCCATCTACAAATCTCTACACCTCGTAGACAGTCCTTCTAACAAATGAACGCTAATTCTAACGCTTTATCGGATGAAGCGCTGAAGTTCTTGATTTCCTGCAAGCTCCAGCGTGACCAGCCTGGCACGGGAGGGCGGACGCATGCCCTCCTCCAGACGGGCGGCACCCGGATCGGAAATCCGCTGATGTTCGCGCACTGGCGGGAGGTCTTGCGTTGGTGAAGCGGCTGCTCACCGTCGCAGAACTCGCCGCATACCTGGACGTTGCTCCCGCCGATTTGTACGAGTTCTTCGAGCGCGGGCGGGGCGATGGTCTGCCGGCGATTCGTATCGGGGGGGAATGGCATGTTCCGCTGGAAGAATTTTCGGACTGGTTGCTTCGGTTTGCCGAAAAGAACAAAAGCTAGACGAGAGGATTCATCGTTTCAGCGCTCTGCTGCCGGCGCGTGCCTTTGCTATGTTTCGGATGCCCGGACTGTGGTTGTCCAACTGCCTGAGAGACGTGTAGGCGATTCGCAACCAGCGCCGAACCGGATCGCCATTACTGGAGGACGGCCGTATTGACGGTTGACAAGGACGACAAGACTGCAAGGGTGCGCGGAGCGCCCGTAGCCGGCAAGCTCGCACATCCCAAGGCCGATGCCGCACGATCGATTGACGCCGATCCAATGCGCCCAAGCGCTGAAGCCGCTATCTCCGAGACGCGTTGCGAATGGTGCGGCAAGCCGCTGCTGCAGTGGAAGCGCCTGACCGGGGCGGGTGTGCCGCCGCTGTGCTCGGCGCGCTGCTTCAATGAATGGTTTGACAGGGAACTCTGACCGCTCTTTTCCCTCTGGGAGCCGCTGGAGTGAGGAAAGCAGGGTACGGGAAACATTTTCCGCAGCCTTCTGAAGGCGGGGCTAGGCTTGCCGGCGCGCCCGGGTTCCGGGTGCGCTCGTGGTGGGTTTCGCCGATTATCCTACAGATTGTTTAAGACCTGGATTGGGTTTGGGAGCGCAACATGGGCTTTGCGCGTCAGCCGATACACATAGAGCCGAAAGGATGGGGCAGAGAAGTATGGATCGCCAATACGCCCCTGTACTGCGGCAAGATCCTGGAAATCCGGCGCGGCAAGCGTTGCTCGCTTCACTACCATAAGCTGAAGACGGAGTCGTTTTTTCTGCGCAGGGGACGGCTGCGAATCCGGGTCAAACGGACCCCGGACGACCGCGCGATCGAAGAATTCGAAATGAAGCCGGGCGAGTGCATGGACGTGCCGCCGGGGCTTGTCCATCAGATGGAAGCCCTCGAGGACGCCGAACTTTTTGAATTCTCCACGCAGCACTTCAACAGCGATTCGCACCGGCTCGAAAAGGGCGACTGACCCGGCGCGTCCTCGGGTAGGAGGGCGGTTGTGAGGGGACGTTTGGGTTTGGCCTGTGCGGCCCTGGCGACATGGGTGCCGTTAGTCATCCCGGCAACGGCGCATGGCCAACTGCCGGAGGGCGGAATCAATCTGAAAGCGCTCTTTGCGGCGGTGGGCCGAATGCATGATCTTGACCCGCAGCTTCTCGAAGCCATCGCGGATGTGGAATCGGGACGCAATCCCGCTGCGGTTTCACCCAAGGGTGCGATGGGTCTGATGCAGTTGATGCCCGCCACCGCGAGCGAGTTTTCCGTGCCCGACCCTTTCGATCCCGTCAGCAACGTGCTCGGCGCGGCGAACTTTATCGACTATCTGCGCCGGCGCTTCGCCAACAGCATTGGGTCGCAAAGCCTGCCCAATCTGCTGGCCGCGTACAATGCGGGACCCGGCGCAGTGGAAAAATACGGCGGCATGCCGCCCTACCCTGAAACCCATCAGTATGTGCATCGGGTGATCGAAAAATACACCGCGGCTTTGGCCGCGCGAAATGAGCTGAGAAATCCAGCGCCGATGGCGAAGCGCGCGTCGTTGCCAGTGCTCAAGCCGGAGCCGTACGCGCGAGGTCTGGAACCGGTGCTGATCAAGGCCGGCGCCGACGGCGATCGGGCAGTTCTCGATCAGCTCACCGAGATCCGGCGCCTGCGTGGGCGTTTGGCCGCCAGCCTCGCCCTCAACGGTGCCGGCCGCGCCCGCAATCCAGTGGCGGCGGACAGTCTTGCTCGCAGTGCCGCTACGCCGCTTGAGGACGGCAGCCGGACGCCCGTCGTATTCCCATCGAGTCGGGCACGCTGGTCACGAGGTGTCAATTGATGCGCGCTAGGGTAATCGAAGGCATCGGCAGGTTTTGTGCGGCCTGGGCCGCTCTGGCCGCAACGATATTGCTTTCCGCCATCGTGGTTAACGCCCAAACCGGTTCGGCCGCGGGACCGGCCACCACCGGCGGATCATCCACCGGCTCCACGTCAGGCGGCTATGCCGCGCCGGGTACGGCCGCCGGTTCCAGTGCGCCCGCCGCGCCCGGTGGTTACGCCGCACCAGGCGGTTACGCCGCGCCAAGTGGCTACGCGGCGCCGGGTAGCTATGGTGCCCCGGCAGTCGGCGCGCCGTCCGCGGGGTATGCGCCGTTGAGCGGCTACAGTGCACCCGCAGCTCCCGCCCCACCCGGAGTTCCGGGTGCGGGAATCTACGGAGCCCCGGCAAGCACGGGTCCGGTCACCTATGGCGCGCCCGCCGCAGTTCCCCTGGGCGCGCCCGCCCCGGCTCCGTTGGGAGCGCCGCCCGCCGGCGCGACCATCGGCACGACCGCTCCCGCCAGCGCGACGCCGTCCGGCAACACCCCAAGCTTCCCCAACGGCATTAGCGTGAGCAACCTGAGCAGCGCTGCAGCGAAGGCATCGCCCGCGGAGATCAACGCCGCGATGCAGGCGTTGGGCATCTCACCCAGCGAGGCGATTCAGATTCAGCAGCAAATCGCCAGCGGCGTGATTAGTCCGCAGGAGGCCCAGAGCCTGTGTGCGCATCTGGCCGCCTCCAATTTGAACCCGTCGTTGATCCAGAGTGCCGCGGGCACGATTGGCCTCAGTGCCGCGCAGCTTCAACAAATTCAGGGATGCATGCCGGGGTCGGGCGGGCAGGCGGGAGCTGCAGGCTCGGCTCCGGTGATATCTCAGAATGGAGTTCCGGTGCAGGTCTCGGGCGGCGCTGCCCCGCTTCCAGCGTCAACCGGCCCACTGTCGCTGATCGAGCAGAATTACGGCCAACTCGACCTGCAACTGCCGCCGCCCAATCCCAGTCCGATAAGCCTGGGGCAGTTCGGTTATTCGATTTTTGCCAGCTCCGTATCCAGCTTTGCGCCGGTGGCCAATTTCCCGGTCGGTCCGGATTACGTGATCGGACCCGGCGACCAGCTCAACATCTACATGTGGGGCCGCCTCAACCAAAGCTCGACGGTGACCGTCGATCGTGACGGCTCGGTCGAGGTCTCCGGCATCGAGCCGCTGCAGGTTGGCGGATTGACCTTCGAGCAGGCCAAGAAGCTGATCGAGGGGCGTGTCAGCCAGATTTCCAACGTCAACGTGCATGTGACGATGGGTCCGCTGCGAACCATCCAGGTGCTGGTGGTCGGTGCGGTCAATCAGCCCGGTTCCTACACGATCAGCCCGATGTCGCGGGTTTCCAACGCCCTGATCGCGGCCGGCGGTGTGGCCAAAATCGGCAGCCTGCGCGAAGTCGAGCTGCGCCGCGGCAACAAGGTAGTCAAGCGCATCGATTATTACAACCTGCTACTGCGCGGCGACAATTCCGACGACGTGTTCCTGCAGACCAACGACGTGGTGTTCGTGCCGCCGATCGGACCGGTGGTGGGCGTGGTGGGCGACGTGCAGCGGCCCGCCATCTATGAACTGCATCGCAACAGCGCCGACATCCAGGCGGCAATCAAGCTGGCCGCCGGAACCAGCCCCTTCGCCGATACCGAGCGCGTGCAGGTCGAGCGCGTCGACCGGCACCGGCGCCTGATTGTCCTCGACGTTCCCTATGGCGAACTGGGCAGGCAGCGTTTTGCGCTGCATGACGGCGATCTGGTCAAGGTCTTCCACATGCTCACGATGCATCGCGACGTGGTGCAACTGACCGGCAACGTGCGGCGCCCGGGCGAGTTCCAGTGGCGCCCCGACATGCGGATCAGCGACTTGGTCGCGCTGGGCGGTGGCGTCGCCGAGCACACCTCGTTCAAGTACGCCGTGCTGCGCCGGATGATGTATCCGACCCTGCGCCAGCGCGTCATCCAGGTCAATCTGCAGCAGGCGATGTTCGGCGATCCGCACAATCCCGCCAACCTGGAGCTGGAGCCGCTGGATGAGTTGGACATCTACAATGAGGACGCCCTGCGGCAGGCACCCGAAGTGCAGATTACCGGCGAAGTGCAACTGCCCGGCCGTTATAAGCTCAACCCCGGCATGCGGTTGAGCGACCTTGTTAATGCCGCCGGCGGGCTGAAGAACGACGCCGACTTCAGCAAGATCCAGGTTGACCGCACCGAGATCGTTGACGGCTCCAAGACGCGCTTTGTGCGGCTGTACGCAAATCTCCACAAAACCGCCGGACATCCGCTCGACGATCCGCTGCTGATGAAGGATGACCAGGTCTATGTAACGGTCGCCACCGGATGGCATCCGCCATGGACGGTGACGGTCAGCGGCGAGGTGATGCGTCCGGGTACCTATCCGATTCACCGCAACGAGCGGCTCAGTGACCTGCTGTTGAGCTGCGGTGGATTTACGTCCGGGGCCTTTCCCAAGGGAATCGTTTTCACCCGCCAAAGCGTACAGCAAGTCGAACAGCAGCGGCTCCAACAGAGCATCCAGCAGCTCAGCCAGGGGCTGGCTCAGTTCAGCATGTTCGAGGCCGCCACCGCGTCCTCGGGGCATGGCGGATCGATGAGCGACATGGGGATGATGGCGAATCTGCAAAACCTCCTGATCCAGGCCCAGGGCCAGCAAGCCACCGGGCGGATGGTGGTTCACGTCGATGACCTCAACGATTTGACCACTTCTCCTGACGACGTGGTCCTTCAGGACGGCGATTCCGTGACGATTCCGCCGGTCCCGGCGTCGGTCAACGTTCTGGGTTCCGTAAACGAGCCCAGTTCCATCACCGCACAGCCCGGATGGACGGTGCGTGATTACCTCTACCGCGCCGGCGGACCCACTCCTTATGCCGACAAGGACCTGATCATGGTGGTCAAGGCCGACGGCTCGGTAATCACCCAGGGCGGAATCAATGCCGCCCATCCGTTTCCTTTCTCCTCAGTCGTAACTGGCGGCGTGATGGGTCTGCACCTGCAGGCGGGCGACACGATCTACGTGCCGCCCGACGTTCAGACTTTTATCAAGACGCAATATGCACTCAGCATCTCGACCATCGTAGCCAACGCTGCGCAGAGCCTGGCGATTGTAGCGATTATGGCGCGTACCCTGTAGCGGCTTTCCCTCTACAGGGCGAGTTACCGCGGTGGTTTTCAAGGTCAGAATGCGGCTTACATCGCCACCGATATTCGCGATCTTAGTATTGGCCACCGCCTTGGACTCGGCCGCGTATGCCTCCACGTACGTGGTATACATCCCCATGGACAGTCCGATTTACACCGAACTGGACACACTCAACAGCCTCGGGATGCTCGAGACCTACCTGTCGGAGGTAAAGCCGATTTCGCGCGTGGAGGCCGCGCGTCTGACCCTGGAAGCCGAACGCCTCATCAGCCAACGCGAGGGCGCGCCGTCGCCCGCTCTGCCGCTGGCCAGGGAGATGATTGCGGACCTGCGCGCCGAACTGGCGGAAGAGATCGGATGGCTAGAGAACGACGCCGAAGACGACCAGCCCACGATGCTGAAGCCGATCGAGCGGATTGAGGTCCAGTATGTGTACTCGGCCGGACAGCGGCGGGGCTTCGGTCCCTTCGATAACCAGGGCGAACAGCTCTACGCCACCGAGGCGACCCCGCTGCTGCCAAACAACGACGATTTGCCGACCTCCATCGGCAGCAACGAAGTGTTCCGCACTTCCGGATGGGCGGGGTTAAAGGGATTTTTCACCCTTTACGGCGAAGGAGCAGTCGCGGGGCCTATCACCCGCTCGCCCCAGGGAGTGGACCACTCAACCAGGGACCGCGTCAGCTTGCTGCGCGGCGAGGCGGTCGCGGACTTCGGCAACGCCGCGATTTCCTTCGGCGAGCACGAGATGTATTGGGGTACCGGTCACTTCGGCTCCCTGTCCGAGGGGGATAACGCGCGTCCGTTTCCCGCCCTGCGCGTGGCGAACGTGCACCCTTCTTACCTGCCGGGATTCCTGCGCTACCTGGGACCGATGCGCTACGAAGTATTCTTCGGGCAGTTGGACCACTATCGGCCCTTCGAGCAGCCACCGGGATTGCGCACCAGATCGTTCCCATACCCTTGGCTTTCGGGTCAGATAGTTGTATTCAAGCCGCTGTCCACCTTTGAGATCGGGATCACCCATGTCATCATGTTCGGCGGCAGCGGCAACGACAATTACAGTTGGATGGGCTTTTTCGGCCGCGCCACCGGCATTTCGCCCGGCAATCCGGCCTCCGGCAATACCAACTCGCAGGCCGGGTTTACGACCAAGTTCTATTTGCCTCGCCTGCGCAATTCGTATCTGTACCTGGATGTCCTGGGAGAAGACAACCTGACCTCCGAGGTGCCGAAAATCGGGGGCGCGCTCCCTTTTGCGGCGGTTTCCTACCAGGGGGGAATCTTTGTGCCGCGCGTGACGGCGGACGGGCTGACGACCGCGCGCCTGGAGTTCCTCGACACCTCGCAGCGCTACGGGTTTCACAGCGACTCGCTTTATTGGGCCTACAAGGATCGCCTGATGGGCAACCCGATCGGACCCAACGCATTTCAAATCAACGTGGGCGTCGGACGATGGCTTTCACGCTCGCTGAAAATGGATGTAGACTACTTCCATACCGAACGCGACCCCGAAATCACCAACGGCGGCGGCAATACCGAATTCAGCAACGGCATGTCAATCGACCTCCTACGCCTACCCCAGCCGGAAATATCGCTAAGGGATAGCCTGGTTGGCGTGAACCTATACACTGCCCTCGAATGGGTGAACAATCTCAACACGGCCCCCGGAGTCAACGCCCTTCGAGCGGTCGCTCAGCTGTCTGTCAGCGTCGACCCCGCTTCGTCAACGTGGCGCTTTCATTGACGCGATTTGAGCTCGGCGCCGTTCCGAGGCGACACGCCCTATACGGGGAGGCCCTCGTCAGCTGTGTTGAAGACCAACGCCTCACGCACATATGAGCGTTTGCATCGCCAAAACGGGATAGCTCATGAAGCAAACTAATGGAAAGGATCTTGATGTCCTAACGAACGAACATCTGTACACACAGACTCCACCCAACCAAGCAGAATTCGAGTTACGGTCTTTCCGGCATTGGCTGATAATCAAGCCTTGGAGAAGACATATCACGTACGCGACGTTAATCGGTGTCTGTGTCACATTCGTAACGTGCAAATTTGTCCTCGACAGATGGTATCAGGCCTCTGCGATCATCCGCCCTGCCTCCCAGCAAGGCTGGGTTTCGCCGCTGGCGATGATGCTCAGTTCATCGTTTTCTTTCAGCCAAACGCTCAGTAGCGTAATTGGTAATTCCACTGGGCTGTCGAGTCAGACTCCGTCCGACGCCGCCGAATACATGGACATAGTACAGAGCTACGACTTCTCAGTGAATTTAATCGAGCGACACCATCTGGTGCCGATTCTCGAGAAACCCCTCAAGGCTCGAATCCGGCGCCGTCTAAAGCCGCTTCTTGCACGCATCTGGCCAAACAGTGTCGGCCCCCAGGCTGATCTTTGGCACTGGTACCAGGACCTGCAGGACCGGTTCTCGATCGATTATGATGACAAGCAAGGCAACCTCACACTAACGTTCTTGGACCTTGACCGTACCACAGCACGGGAAATCCTGGGTTTCTACATAGACGATTTGCGAGATAAAATTCGCCAGCGTACGATTCAGGAAACCCAAGCGGCAGTGCAGTCTCTTCAGGAGCAATATCGAGCCACCTCGGATGCGCTGCTACAACAACAACTTGCAACGACCATCGCGGGGGAGATTCAGCAGGAGTCAGCAGCCGAGGCAGAGGCGGATTTTGCCTTTTCTTTAACTGAGCCTCCATTTACCTCGATCAAAGTATATGAGCCAAAGGCTGTCCTTTTCTGCTTGCTTGCGGCACTTCTCATTCCCATTGGCGCAGTGGCCTGGCTCGAATTCTACGCGAACGTTTACGCTCCGTTCCGTAAAGCTGACATTTTGTTCGAACAGCAATTTGCCAAGCGTCTTAACGGCGAGACGCTAATAGGGGACCGGATGTCGCGTCACGATTTGGGAGCAGCGCGACTCTGAAAAAAAGTCCCTCCGGTCACTTGTCGGGATGCCATCCGCTGGCTGCACTCTTATGGCATCAAGGCTAACGAGAAGCGAAAATAATGTTGAACCCTTGACGAGAATACTGAGGCAGCGAGGGCAGGGTTCAGACCGAAGATCCTCTTTGGAGTGAAGCTTGGTGAGTAAGGCCCGGAGTTGCATGCGGGAAGCGATCTTTCTTCCACCGCGGTATAAAGGGTGGCGGCGTTCCTTTGATGACTTGGTAGCGGAGAAGCTTACGCCAGGCTGTGCGGTGCTGGATGTCGGTGCAGGTTGCAACCCGACGCTGCCCCCACATCGGCGTGCGAGGGTCAAACATTATGCCGCGCTTGACCGCTCGGCTATTGAGCTGGCTAAGGCTCCTAAGGGATCGTACGATGAGACGTGGCAGTCGGATATCGTATCGCGCTGTGCAGGCCTTGAGAATCGTTTCGACTTGGTGGTGAGTTGGCAGGTGCTGGAGCATGTAAAGCCGCTGCGCTCAGCGATTGACAACATAAGAAGCTATTTGCGGCCGGGCGGATGCTTCATCGCTAGTCTTTCAGGAGCGTTCTCCGTTTATGCCCTAATCAATCGCCTTGTCCCGGCACGCTTCGGTGTCTGGGCGATGTACAGGTTCCTCGCCCGCGATCCCCAAACGGTTTTTCCAGCTTATTATGATCGGTGCTGGCACAGTGCTCTGCACGAGCTAATGAAGCAATGGAGCATTTGGGAGATTCGCCCATTTTATAATGGCGCCATGTACTTCAATTTTTCGCCGGTACTTCGCAAGTTGTATCTGCGTTATGAAGAATGGGCGCTGACGACCGGGCGTGTTAATCTCGCAACACACTATCTGATTTATTCGATCAAGTGATTGCATCTTCGACACTCGGCCTGAATCACCCTTATAAGCGTGGCGTCGTTCGCGTATAGAGCGTGGGATTGGGCCTCCGGTAGTCTGCTGGTGAGGTCTTTGTTGTCGACGCTTAGCGGCGGTTCGGCCTCCAAGTTGGCGATGCTGATCACGACTCTGGCCGCGGCGCGCGGCTTGGAGCCCATGGCCTTCGGGCTGTACTCAGGGTTTGGAGCGACGGCGATGCTGTCGTCATTCTGCTGGGATCTCGGAGTGTCGCCGGTCGTGGCCCGTGAGATTGCGTCGGGGCGGATTGGCATTGACGATGCGCTGAGACAAGGGGCAGGGTTGCGAGTGTGGACCCTTCCGTTGTGGTTCGCTGGCTTTGTGAGTGGCGCCGCCATCCTGAATCGAGGCGCTTACATCCCTCTGAGCGTGATAGGAGCATTCGCAGCGGCTTCCTTATTTTACGGGGCCAGTATGCTGCTCTGTTCGATATTGCGCGGAGCCCTACGCTTCGCCCTTGCGGAACTCGTAGTCGCAATGGGCCGGAGTGCGACCGCTGTGATTTCTATCAGTGGGTTATGGTACATGAGGGGGTTTCACGGGCTCCGATTCTTCGCAGCCGCGGTTCTTTTGGGAGACTCACTTGCGTTTTTTGCCGCACTGTTCCTTGTAGCCGCGGCGCGCTCCAGACCGGTCGCCGCAGTTGCCTCCGGAACCGCACGTATTGACCTACGATCGGCAGCCCCGTTCGCCGCGAACTCTATGATGGTACTGGCGTATAACCGTTTCGATGTAGTTGTAGTGGCCGCGCTGTCTTCGACGCAGGAGCTCGCCCTATATGCGCCGGCCTCACGTTTTCAGGATGCGTTACAACTTATTCCTGGTTCGGTCCTTGCCATCGGACTGCCAATCATGTCGCGATTGTGGCACCAACCGAACGGCTCTGCAGCCGTGCGGCGAACCATTCGCAACCTCGTTGTTGGGGCAATGCTCATTACCCTTCCAATCAGTATCGCGTCGTTGGCGCTGACTCCGTGGCTTCTAGTTGCGGTCTTGGGGCCAGCGTATATTGGGGCCACTTGTGCCACCAGGATTCTAATTTGCTCGCTCCTTTTCAACGCCATTTCGATACCGTTTATCTCGGCACTCGCCGCTACAGGCCATGCGTCTGATACCACAAAGGTCGTGGGTCTGGCGTTCCTAGTTGCGCTCGGCGGCCACCTCATGCTCGATACACGGCTGGGCGCGACAGGCGGTGCGATAGCATCATTGTTGCGGGATCCTGCAGCGACCCTAGCAGCGGTGTTCTTTGCCAGACGCGCCGGTTTGTGTGGAGGCGTTGCGCCGACCCATCGAGTTGAAACCGCCTCCGTCGTGCTCTCAGCCGATCCCCGGGAAAGTGTGTGATGTCCAAGTAGCGGATGCGCGAAGTGTCTCACCAGATAACGGTCTTCGACCGCAGTAGACCGCCCCGGTCTGCCATAGTTACATCAGGTGCGCTCATCGTGCTTCTCGTTCTGTTCATCGCTTTGGATAACCAGGACCCAAGGCCGCCGATATGGGTAGCTTTGATCATCATTTGTCTGAGCGCATTACGGATGATTTTGAGGCCTATGCGGGATCATGGGCATTATCTCAAGATAGCTCACTTGCGTGGCATTGAGGATCAAGGACAGAGTGCAATAAGCGAAGATAGCAAGCGATTCGCGCTTGCCCGCTTTCTCTACTATTTAGGTATGCTGACGGTCACCCAGACGGTCCTGAGAAAAGGCGGCTTTGCGGTGTCAGATTGGATCTTCCTGGCATCGGTGGTCGCGACAGTAGTCGAAGGGAGAAGAGAGAGACAAGTGCCCGGCGCCGCGAGCCGCGCTCTGAGTGTGGGAGTCGTACTACTGTTGGCCGGCGGCATTCTCTCCTCCGCTAATGCAAGGGATCCGGTCTCATCATATCTACAAGTTCTGAAATATTTCTACGTTGTATGCATTTGGCTATGGCTGGGAAGCCTCACGTTGAGGAATGTCGCTCAAGTGCGAACCGCGTTATGCTGTTGGATCATCTCCGCAGCGATTTCCGGGCTCGCCGGAATCGCCGAGGTTGTGTTTCCTTTTGGGGCCGCCGCTAGAGCGCTTGCTGGAGGCGGAAGGGCAATTGGCTTGACTGAACATGCGAATGAATTAGGAATGGTGGAGGCAATGGCGCTCCTTCCGGCGCTGGTAATGTTAGGGGATTCTCGAGGATTCCTGAAGAAATTGGTTTGGGCGGCGCTCGGCCTCTTCATTGTAGGCGGGCTCATTCTGTCGGTGTCAGTGAGCGCCTTGACGGGTCTTCTAGTGGCCAGCACACTCTGGATGATCGGCTTATCTCGACCGACTACGATAAAGAAGCGCTATCTGGTCACGATGCTAGTGCTCGTCATCACATCCACCGGGTTCGCGATTAGGTTCCAAAGCGTTCATAGGCTACCGAACATCTACGAGCGTCTCGAAAGCCTCCGGCAGAGGTCGGGTGGCGGGTATACTGTTGGCACACGATTGCGAACTTATCGGGCAGCCTGGGAAAGGATCGGCAATGACCCGTTCGTTGGGGTCGGGCTTGACGAAAAGAGCGCTCGGGCGGCGGACAACTGGGAGGTTCACAACATGCTTCTGCTCCAATGGTACGAAGGAGGTATTCTATCCTTCCTTGGCATAACTATCATTGTCTATGCAGTCTGGTCCCTTACCTGGATGTCATTGGTGAGATCAGATAATTATGTGGCTTTCCGCATCTCACTAGCGTTGTATCTTTCTTTCATCGCCTTCTTCATTTATGCTATGACGACACCAGAGTCCCGGCATCGCGACGCGTGGTTGTTCGCCGCTCTTCCCGTCGCGATGGAGGCCGTGAGGAGGCGCCTTACGCCTGAGTGTGCGTAGGAGGCAGACGCGGCAATCAAGGGGGAGTGCTTGACATCTCCCAAAATCGCCACAGTACTTTTGACTCCATGGAAATCCTACGACGTTTATTCCTCAGTGCGATAATATTTGTTTGTCTTCCAGGTAAAGGGGTGTGTGTCAGCGGTCCACCTCCGCAGGCTGCAGCCGTGGGCTATTTCACGAACACGTTCTCTAGCAATTTTACGCCATCCACAGTCGATTTGTCGAACACCCGCAGGCTAGGGTTCAAGTGGTATCTGTGGCAATTTTTCGGGCAAAGAACCACCAATCGAAGGACTCTTGAGTTTAACCCGGACGGCAGCGTTAGTCTTTTCGGCGACAATAACAGCCGAGGGGGTAATCTCGCCACGGCTGCACCGGGCAAGAACTCGTCTAAATTCGTGGGAACCGCCTTTGGCGGTGGTGGATACTTTGAGGGCATCCTGAAGTTCAATCCCAAAAGCGTGGTGCGTCGTAAAGGTTGGCCAGCGTACTGGTCCGTGGCCCTTGAGCATCTAGTGGCATTGCAAAGCGTGCGCTGGTTCGGCCAAGGGGAGGGCTTCGAGCATTTCATTGAGCCGGATTTCTTTGAATACGACATGCCCGGCGGGGGAAATCAGTACGGCGGCGCAATCCATGAGTGGTATGGTATCTATAATAAGACCTGTGCGCACTTTTGCGATATCCTGATTCCCAACTACCGGCGAGTAGTTCCAGAGAATACGGACTTCAACCAGTTTCACAAGTACGGTTTCTTGTGGGTGCGCGCCACCCCGAGCCGACGGGGCTATGCAGAATATTATTTTGATGACCATCGTGTCGGAGCTCGAACCGTCTGGGTTCAGTTCAAGGATCAGCCGCCGCCCAGTGTAGCTCGTTCGGTGAGTCCGTGGAGCTTTGGTATAATCGACCGGCAACATCTCGTTCTGGTCTTGGGTAGCGGGCCTGGAGAGCCTATGACAGTTCGTAGCGTGAACGTGTGGCAATACTCAAGCTCGGAGGATATGAGTGGATTCTGAATGCTGTGCCCCACGAGATCCTGGGCTCTGCGCCGCTTGAGAGCTGATTGCGAGGGCAGCAAAAGTGCAGAATGGCGAAAGTAGGATCGTAAACTTTGGCTGCGGCCCACATCCGACGGCGAACTGCATCAACATAGACGGTAGCCCGACGGTTTTGCTTGCGCACCTTCCGCTGCCCGCGCGATTTTTCGGTCCACGGTCGCACTTCGTAGCCGCTGTACGAACATTTAATATTCGATACTGTAATGTTAGGCGACTGGCCTTTCCGGAGAGTTCCCTCGATGGCTTTTTTGCGGAGCACGTCCTTGAGCACCTTTCGCGGAAGGTCTGCATACGTCTGCTTAAAGGTGTTCTTTGCTGGCTTAAACCGGCCGGGGTGCTCAGGGTAGTGCTGCCCGACCTTCGACGGCTCGCAGAGGGTTATGTCTCGAACCAATTGGACGCCGACGAGTTTGTGACTCGAACTCGTCTCGTTCCCACAAATCCCGCATTCGGTAGTCGTTTTGGATACAACCGGCATCTTTGGATGTACGACGCCCAGAGCTTTATGGCGCTCCTCCGTGAGATCGGATTTCGCAACGTGGAAGAGACTGCGGTGGGAAGAAGTCGGCTGAACAGTCTGGCCAGTCTGGATCGCGTGTCCCGGAAGAACGAAAGTTTCTACGTTGAAGCAGAGAAGTAGTAACTCACGAGCCCTTAGGGCGGCTGATTCTCAGCCCAAGCGTTTTAGGGTCGCGTGGCTCCGCGCTGCCCCTACGCCATTGATGAGGCCATTGTTAGAGGCCCTGGCTGCAGACGAGCGGCTCGAGTTTGAGGTTGTGCACTGCACGCGCAGCATGCCAGGAAGGACTTGGCCGACACGCGAACCCCCGGGGAAATACCCCGTTAGGTGGCTGAGAGGAGTGAGGATCGGCCCATTTTGTTTTAATCCAGGCGTGTTGTTCGTCTGTCTGAGGAGAGAGTACGATCTATTCATTGTAAACAGCTATGAGCAACCGACGAGCCAGGCTGCGATGCTTTCCCTCAGCGTGGTCGGCCGTCGTTGGGCGATTGCTGGGGAACGTCCGGGCGTGAATAGGCATTCCATCGTACGGAACGTTTTGCGAGCCGTCGCACTGTGGATGCCGCGACACTACGCGTGTTGTGCGTTCGGAACGGGTTCGCTAGCAGCACACGCGTTTAGGGAAATATTTCAAGATGACCGTCCAGCATATTCGATCCCGTATTGCATCGAGTTGGAACCATTCTTAAAGCTGCCCTTACCAGATCCGAGCGGCCGGGAAGTGAACTTTCTATTTAGTGGTCAGTTGATTCCGCGAAAAGGCATTGACGTATTGTCTGAGGCGGCGGCAAAAGTTCTCGCCAGTCGAAAGCGTGCACGCCTGTGCATAGTCGGGGATGGTCCCGAGCGGTACAGAATAAACAGCCTTGCGTGCCTTTTCGGAGATAGGGTGCGGTTCCATGGTTACATCCCATTCGAGGAACGGATAAATGCCTACAGGGACGCCCATGTGTTGGTGTTTCCCTCGCGTTTTGACGGCTGGGGTGCTGTTGTTCATGAGGCCATGGCACGTGGTATGCCAGTTATAACGTCGGCCGAGGTAGGCTCGGCGCATGATTTGGTTGAGAATGGACGAAGCGGCTTCATGTTGCAGCCTCCCGACGTCGACAAGTATGTTCGGGCGATGCTGTACTTCGTGGATCACCCGAATGAGATAGCAGCCTTCGGCTCAAGGGCCCGCGCTAAGGCAGGTGAGTACTCGCCCACGCGCGGGGTCGAGACGCTGGTCGCCGCGCTCGTAGATATATGCTCGGATCGCGACACTATCGACGCTGGTCAGGTGCGCGAAGCAGGGTTGCACTGAGTCCTTTTCGTTCCCACGGGTTACGCGCGAAGACGGGTGCAGCATTAGGACGGACGATGTCGGGGTGCCGGTGGAAGAACACAGTAGCGTCGTCCCGGATCCTGGTTTCGTGCCGAATTGCGAGGGGTGGCTCTTGAGATCGTGATCCGCGAAAGGACGAAGTTACTGTATATTTCGGGCTACGGGCGCAGCGGGTCCACTATACTCGCGAACCTTCTAGGCGCTTACGATGGCTTCTGCTCTGCAGGGGAAATCCAGGCCGTGTGGGAGCGTCCGGGAATCACCGGAGATCTCCCGAAACTCGACGGGGGATGGCTATGTGGCTGTGGAGCGCAGATCACGCATTGCGACCTGTGGAGTTCGGTGCACAAGCAGGCGTTTGGCGGCTTCGGTAATGTTAGGTACGAAGTGTTTGAGCGCCTACGGAAGGGTTTAGATAATACGCGATACGCACCAATGATGGCATTACCCGCGTGGCGTCGCTCAGTAAAGAAGCGCTTGCAGAAGTACGCCGAGGCGGTTGCACCCCTGTATGACGCACTGCATGCGGTTACTGGATGTCGGGTGCTCATCGATGAATCCAAATTGCCACTCCTACCGTATACGCTGGCTTGGCTTGAAGGGTTTGAGCTGTACATTGTGCATCTGGTTAGAGATTCCCGGGCTTCAGCATTCTCATGGAAGCGGCGTGTTGAGCGTCCTGACACCCTGCGGCGAGCCCATATCGCGCAGTTCGGGACAGGGCAGTCAGCGCTTAATTGGGCGGCGCGAAATCTCGTGGCCGAGGTCGTTGGCGCGTCTTTTCCCCGACGCTATATGCGCATCACCTACGAGAAGTTTGTTGCGTGCCCGCGTGAGACCGTGATGAAGATCTTTGGTATGCTGGGCGAGGAGCCTTCGGGCGATCCGTTTTTGACGGATCATGAGGTGGTGCTAGGCGTGAACCATACGGTATGGGGTAATCCGAGCCGACTTCGGATCGGGCCGACCAGGTTGGAGCCAGATGAGGAGTGGAAAAGCAAGATGTCTTGGACCGACAAATGGCTGGTAAGCTCGGTCACATGGCCCCTCCTTTTGCGTTATGGATATTCGGTGTGAACTAGATTGGCGAAGCAGACGAGTCCGTAGGTAGTTGCCAAAGATTAAGACAGGCATGGCAATGCGGAGTGTCCGCCGAGAGCGCGAGAGCCTGAACATCGCGATTGTTACGCCGACAATTGCCAAGGAGGGGACGGGTCCGAGTATTTGTGTGTCCGCTTTATCTAAACAGCTGCTCGATGTGGGGCATAGCGTCACGGTTGTGACGGGAGATTACGGCGGTTCCCAAATCCCTCATGACCAGGTCCAGATTGACGCGAGGGCGACGGTAAAGAGTTTTCCCGCGAGTAGCGGTGTCGCGAGACGGTTATACCGGTCCTCTGCAATGCGACGTTGGATGGATCAGCAGGCGCACAGTTTTGATGTCGTCGATATACAGGGCATCTGGTCGTTTATCGCCGTAGACGCGGCGCGTGCCTGCATGCGGGCTCGAACGCCCTACGTCATCACAACACATGGTCAGATGGCGAGATGGGATTGGAAGAAACACTGGCTGCGGAAGCAGGCTTTTTACCACCTGTTTCTCAGGTGCCCGTGGCGCTTGGCTGCCGCTGTGCGCTTTCTCTCCGAAAGGGAGCGCAGCGTTTCGGTTGATAAGGCTTTACGGAACGGTGTCGTTGTCCCCAACTGGGTGGAAAGGGGCGCCGAGAGACCATCAGAAACGAAGGTCGCCCGAATGCGGGCGGACCTCGGTATACCTGCGGACAGTCGAGTATTGTTGTTTTTAGGTCGCATCACCGACCAGAAGGGCGTGGTCGAGATCATTCGTGCATTCAAAGAGCTTTGCCGACGGCGTTCGGATTGCGTGCTGCTGTTGGTCGGTCCCATGGATCCAGAGTACCGGACGGACCTCGAACAGGAGTTAGTTGACGCAAGGAATCAACGCAGAATTATTGTTTCCCAACCTATCTACGACGAACGGAAGTCCGCCCTCTTCTCGCTCGCTACACTTTTTATAACGCTGTCGAAGAACGAGGGCTTGCCGCTGGCCGTGCTTGAGGCGTTGGCGAATGGCGTCCCAGCTGTAGTGACCGATAAAGCTAACCTGCCTGAGATTGTGGAGTATGATGCAGGTGTGGTGGTGCCGCCGGATCCTGCGTGTGTCGGGGAACAGGTCGACAGACTTCTTAGCCAACCGACTAGGATTTGCTCTATGAGTCAGAGTGCGCGGCGGCTGATTGAGGAGCGGTTTTCAGTTGACGTTGTATTTCCACAACTTCTTTCAGTCTATCGCGAAGCGCTATCGGCACGGCTGGGTGTTTGAAACGGGAATGAGTAATGAAGCCTCGAGGGGCGCTCGCAGAAAGAAGAGCCTGGTCGCTCTGCACTGGAGCGGAAGGCCCTGTAATTCTTGGCTGGCGCCGGGCGCCGAACCTGGCAGCCCCGAGTATTTTGAGCGAACCGAAGCTGAGCGGCATCGGCTTGAGCCATTCGTTGCGCGCTTTGCACGCTACCAGGATTGGAAGGGCAAGTCCGTCCTTGAGGTCGGCTGTGGTATAGGTTTCGACCTTTGCCAGTTCGCGCGCAGCGGCGCACGGGCGGTAGGCGTGGACCTGACCGCCGCAGGCGCAGCTCTTTCCACCCAACGACTCCGCCATCATCACGCGCCCGGCCAGGCGCTGGTGGCAGACTGCGAACAGTTGCCGTTTGTGGACGCCACGTTTGACTTCGTCTATTCGTGGGGCGTCATCCATCATACACCCGACACAGACAAGGCCGCGCGCGAAATCGTTAGAGTGGTCAAGCCCGGCGGCCAGGTCACGGTAATGATTTACAACCGCCGCTCGCTCGTCGCTTTGCAGGCCTATCTGGTTTACGGTCTGCTCAAGGGTCGTCCGCTGCGCCGGATTGCGGAAATTATCGCCACGCATCTGGAGAGCCCCGGCACCAAGGCGTATACCGTAAGGGAAGCACGCGGACTGTTTCCGTCGCTGGAGGATGTCAGCATAACGTCGGTAGTCACTCCCTACGATCTGCGCATCGGGCGCAACCGATATTTGCCGCATTGGGTCGGATCGATTATGCCTCAGAGCCTGGGCTATTTCATGGTCATCCAGGGAAAGAAGCCGCGCTTAGAGCGGTCGTTGTCAGAATCGGTAATCGACGCAGCCTAGCTAACCGGGTGTGGAAACGGATTGTCCGCAACTTGTTTCCCGTCACTTTACTTCTCTAGCGCACGAGAGAAGTAGAATAGCTCGGGCGTTGTTATCAGCGTGCCTAAGCAAGCGGCTAAGAGAAATGCGCAAGGCGCCTTTTCTGGGCCAGGATTAAGAGTGTCAGCGGTTTGTGAAAGCCCGTTCGCGCCGGCATTGCTGGTTTGCCCACGTTGCCACGCCCGACCCACTTCGGCCGCCGACGGGCTTCGATGCGGCAAATGCGGCAAGGTTTACCCGATAGTCGACGGCATACCCGTTTTGCTCCTCGACGTTCAGGCGGCGGAGCACGACGAGTTGCACGAGCATCACCACACCCGTGCGGCGCGCAACCAGCAGCAGACCCAGTTTTTCGACCATCAGGTGGACGTTGAATTCGAGGTTACCCGTCCTCATGGCACCCCGGCGCTCTATCGTTGGTACTACGAGGAAAAATTCCGTATCAGCATCGCGGGACTGGAGGCGATGCTCCCCGGTGCCACGGTCTTAACCGTGTGCGGTGGATCGGGGATGGATGCGGAATTTTTGGCTTTGCGGGGTGCCCGGGTTATCGCTTCGGACCTTTCGCTGGGAGCGATGCGGCGTACCTGCGAACGCGCGCGCCGCTACAACCTGCCCATCGAACCGCTGGTCGCGGACGTGACCAAACTGCCATTCGCCGATCGGTCCATCGATTTAGTTTATGTGCACGACGGGCTTCATCACCTGGAAGATCCTTTTGAGGGCCTCCGGGAAATGACCCGCGTAGCGGGTCGGGCGGTTTCACTAACCGAGCCAGCCGACGCCTGGGCTACCAAAATTGCAGTCCATCTGGGGTTATCGATGGAGTGGGAGGAAGCAGGCAACCGCGTTGCCAGGATGAAGGAAAAACCGATCGGCGATTTCCTCCGATCGCAGGGCTTTATCATCGGCAATTCATCCCGTTACGCGATGTATTACAAGCACCACCCGGGCCGCTTTATAGCATGGCTATCCAAGCCAGGCGTGCTGGAGGTGACCAGGAAAGCGGTGCGTTTGGGCAATGCGTTGATCGGAAGATTCGGAAACCGCCTCGGTATGACGGCGGTCCGCGACGGCGCAACTGCTCCAAGGCTGTTCAGCGCGTGATCAAGTCTCATTGGGCCTCTGTCGTGTAGCGCGGGTTCGCCGGACACAAAAGGTCGGCGCTCAATTCCGGCGCATAGGCCCGGCAAATTACAAATCTCTTCTCACCGGTTTTCGACTACGGCGATGAAAATCCTCTTTCTCGGCATCAACTACTGGCCTGAGGAGACCGGCAACGCGACCTTCGTAGTCGGGCGTTGCGAATATCTGGCCGAGCGCGGCCATGAAGTCACGATATGTACTGGTTATCCATACTATCCGGAATGGCGGGTGCGGCCGGATTATCGCCGCAAGTGGTTCATGCACGAACGGCGCAACCGTGTCGACATTCGCCGCGTTCCGCTTTACGTGCCGCGCCGCGTTACCTCGTTCAAGCGGATGATGCACGAGGCGTCGTTCATCGCCTCTTCTTTCGCGGCAGCGCTAGCCTGCCAACGCCCCGACCTGCTGTACGTGGTTTCGGCCCCGCTCGGACTGGCCGCTTCGGCCTTCTTTCTAAGCCGCGCATGGCAAATTCCCTATGCGTTCTATGTATCGGACATGCAGCCGGACGCGGCGGCTGAACTGGGGATGCTGCCCGGGTCGATTCTGAAGGTCCTTTATGGATTGGAGCGGTTTGCGTACCGTCACGCCGCGCTGGTTCCCACTCTAACGGAAGGGATGCGCCAGAGGATAATCTCTAAGGGCGTGCCGGCTGAGAAGGTGGTTGTCTTTTCGCATTGCGCGGAACAGCGACTGTTCGAAGTGCCAGTCGGGCGCGGCGGCTTGAATTTCCGACGCGCGCATGGATTGGAGAACCACTTTATCGTCCTGCACGCCGGCAATATGGGCGTAAAGCAGGGGCTGGAGGTAGTTATTAATGCCGCCGCCCGTACAGTCCAGGATAGATCGATCGTTTACCTACTCGTTGGTGACGGCGTGACCAAACGGTCGCTCCAAGAAGGCCGCGCATCGTTAGGCTTGGAAAATGTTCAGTTTCTTCCCGTTCAACCCAGAGATGTGTTCTGGGATATGCTCGGAGCCGCGGATGCCTGCCTTATCACGGAGCGCGGATCGGTCAGCGATATTCTTTTTCCGGGCAAAACCGTCGATTTTCTCAGCGCAGGCCGGCCAGTCATCGCATCGCTTTCGAGTGATACCGAGACCGCGCGCATCGTGAGTTCAGCCGGCGCTGGTTTGGTAGTTCCGCCCGGGGATGCGGAGGCGCTGGCGGCGGCAGTTATGCGCTTGTGCTCATCCCAATCTGAACGCGCAGTTATGGGTGAAAGGGGGCGCGCCTACGCGCGGGAGCATTGGGATCGCAGCCGGGTCCTTCCATATATGGAGGAAAAGCTGATCGGCCTGGTCGGGACCGGGAACGCGCAGAAGAAGGCCGGATGAAATAGATACAGAAGAGGGCATCGTATGATTGAGCGGGTTTCAGTAGTGGGACTGGGCAAACTCGGGGCGTGCATCGCAGCTTGCGCTGCAAGCAGGGGCATGGAAGTTGTCGGCGTCGACTCGAATAGGCGAAACGTCGGTCTCATCAACGACGGGCAGGCACCGGTCGTCGAACCGGGCCTGGTTGAGATGATCGCAGCCAATAGAGTGCGCCTGCGCGCGACCCAGGACTACAGCGATGCCATCATGGGGTCGGATCTGACGCTGATCGTCGTGCCCACTCCGTCCGATCAGGACGGACGGTTTTCGCTTGCCTATGTGCTGGATGCCGCGAAATCGATTGGTGCCGCACTCGCAAGCAAATCCGACTACCATATCGTTAGCGTGACCAGCACTGTGCTGCCCGGATCGACGCAGGCAGCAATTGTCCCCACGCTCGAACGGGCGTCGGGCAAGAAATGCGGGGACGCGTTCGGGGTATGCTACAATCCCGAGTTCATTGCCCTCGGCGACGTGATTAGGGGGCTGTTGAAGCCCGATTTTGTTCTGATCGGCGAGTCCGATACGCGATGCGGTGGGGCACTCGAGCGGTGGTATGAATCGTTTTGCGAAAACCAGCCGCCCGTGCATCGTATGAACTTCGTCAACGCCGAACTTACAAAAATAGCGGTCAACACATTCGTTACCACTAAGATTACTTTCGCCAACATGCTGGCTGCGATCTGCGAAGAACTGCCTGGGGGCGACATTGACGTCGTAACGGCAGCGCTGGGGGCGGATGCTCGAATCGGCCGGCGCTACCTGACCGGCGCACTGGGATACGGCGGACCATGCTTTCCCCGTGACAACCAGGCGCTGGCCTATATAGCGCGCGCGCTCGGATGCCAGGCTGCACTGGCCGAGTCCACTGACCGCAGCAACCGCACGCTCTTGGACCGCCACGTGACTCGGATCAAAGCTGCGATTGCGCCGCAGATGACGGTTGGGGTGCTGGGTGTTGCTTACAAGCCGGACACCAACGTGGTCGAGGAGTCACAGGGCCTGGTGATTGCGCAGAGACTGGCGCAGGACGGGCGCCAGGTAGTGGTATTCGATCCGTACGCGAACGACAGTGCGCGTCGTATCCTCAACCATTCGGTGCAGTACGCGGCATCGCTCAATGAATGCGTGCGCCGCTGCGAGGCTCTAATCGTCGCCAATCCTTGCCGCGAGTTTCGCTCCCTCAAAGCCGCCGATATCGCACGGCGTCGAAGGCCGCTGATTGTCTTCGACTTCTGGCGCATTCTGGAAGAAGGATTCAGACACTGCGAGTGGATCGACTACCATGCGGTCGGTTACGGCGAAGCGGATTCGGCACGCAAAGCGCGGATTTCCTCCATCTGGAGCAGCGAGAAATAAAACTCGTCGGTGAGTTGCGCGGCCCGCGGCAAGCTTCAATGCCGCCTCCCTTTCTAGCGCAGCACCACGTTCGATGACAGCTCAATCCATCCAGTGCAACGAAGGAAGCTCCTTTACTTTTCAAGTGAACCGGCTTGCTGGCCAGGTTCGGCGAAGCCGGTGCGGTCGGAACCTTCGCGGACTCTACTACTAACCGTTCATCTTGAAATCCAGAAGTTTCAGCAACGGAGGAACAGGAACGATGTCTCATTCGCACAGGGTGCTGGTAACGGGCGCCGGTGGTTTTATCGGCCATCATCTGGTCACCTATCTGAAGAAGCTCGGCTATTGGGTAAGGGGCGTGGACATGAAGAGGCCGGAATTCTGCCGCACCGACGCCGATGAGTTCATGGTTCTCGACCTGCGCCGCTGGGAGAACTGCGTGCGGGCGACTGGCGGCGTTGAGGAAGTGTATGCGCTGGCGGCCGACATGGGCGGGATGGGCTTCATCTCGGCCAATCACGCGCAAATCCTGCACAACAACGCGCTGATCAATCTGCATACCATCGAGGCGGCGCGCCAAAACGGGGTCAAACGCTACCTGTATACGTCCTCGGCCTGCGTCTATCCGGAATACCGGCAGACGGAAACCAACGTCACGCCGCTGCGCGAAGAGGATGCCTATCCGGCGCAGCCCCAGGACGCCTACGGATGGGAGAAGCTGATGACCGAGCGGCTGTGTACACATTACCGCGAGGAAAACGGCCTGGAGACGCGCATCGTACGCTTCCACAATATCTTCGGTCCGTTTGGTACCTGGACCGGCGGACGCGAAAAGGCGCCGGCCGCACTGTGCCGCAAGGTGGCGGTGGCCAAACTCAGCGGCAATCCGCGCGTGGAAATCTGGGGCGACGGCGAACAGACCCGCTCGTTCTGTTATATCGACGACTGCACCACCGGCATCTACAAGCTGATGCGCTCGGATTACGCCGAGCCGCTTAATCTTGGCCAGGACCGGATGGTGACCATCAACGAACTGGCCGACATGATCGCGCAGCTCGCCGGGATCGAAATCGTCAAGGTCCACGTGCCGGGGCCGCAGGGCGTACGCGGCCGCAATTCCGACAACACCCGCCTGCGCCAAGTCTTGAACTGGGAGCCGGAAATCAGCCTGGAGGAAGGCCTGGCGCGGACCTACGCCTGGATCGAGCAGCAGGTCAGAGCCGGAATCGCAACCGCCGCGGAGGCTGGGACGCCGGCCAAGTAGCAGCAACCTTCTGCGCCGGCCATCCGGATTCAACCCCGCCCGTTCTTACAATCGGCCTCGGCGGCAACTCGCACGGCCAGCATTTCCGATGAGTACTAATTAGCGGCATCCTGTTATCGCTCGGGAAATGGTTAACGCATAGCTAGCAAGGCCCTCTGCTGGATCCGAAACGCCTCGCGGCGTTTAGGGTTGTCTGGTCGTCAGCTTGGTTCGGAGAAAAGATCTCTATTTCGCACAACTGACGCTGGCGTGCGACATATTGGTTCTGGTCGCTGCCTATTTCGCCGCCCATTGGCTGCTGAGTTGGTGGCGGAATGCTTCAAGTCCCGGTTCGGTGCGGCCCTTCGCCCAGTATGTCTGGATTCTGTGGCTCATCGGGCCGGCATGGGTCTTCGCGCTGTGGAAGGCCAACTTGTACCGTCCCGGCAGCTTCGTCTCCTTCGAAAGGCTGTTCAAGGCGTTGCTCAACGCGCAGATTTTCGGCGGTTTGCTGCTGCTGAGCGCGATGTACCTGACCAAAAGCGAAGACGTCAGCCGGCTGCTGCTCCAGGGTTTCCTGATACTCTCCGCGGCGGGCCTGGCGGCGGAGAGAGTCGGGCTGAAGCTGTTTCTCGACTACCGTGCGGCTCACTCGCGAAAAAAGGGAGTGTGGCATGTGCTCCTGGTAGGTGATCCGGCGCGGGCCCAGCAGTACTTGCGTCTGCTGGCCGAGCGTCCGCATTGGGGGGTGCGAGTGGCGGGAATCGAGCGCCTCAACGGCAACGGCAACGGCAACGGCAACGGGGCAAGCGGCCATCTTGTCGCCAAGAGTTGGGAAAGAGTCCTCAACAAGTATGTGGTCGATGAAGTCGTCGCCGTATGCCCGTGGCAGGAAGCGGCGCTGCTCGATGATCTTGCCGGGGCGTGTACCGAGCGTGGTGTAATCTTCCGGATAATGGTTGAGATGCCGCCGCTTAGGGTGGGCCGCTACACGGTCGACGACATCGGGCAGGGTTCCTACATGGTTTCAATCGAGACCGTGCCCCAGGAGATGTTGTACCTGGCGGCGAAGCGGCTGCTGGATATCGCCGGCGCGCTGGTCGGACTCCTCATGTGCGGTTTGGTGTTTCCGTTCTATGCCCTGTGGCTCAAGATGGTTTCGCCGGGACCGGTGCTTTTCCGCCAGGAGAGATTGGGCCGCAACGGCCGCCGTTTCGTGATGTATAAGTTTAGAACAATGTGTAATGATGCGGAGAAAAAGCTCGGGGACCTGATGGCACGCAACGAGATGTCGGGCGCGATTTTCAAAATCCGCGACGATCCGCGCATCATTCCCGGCGGCTTTTTCATGCGAGCCACTCATTTGGATGAATTGCCCCAGTTCTTCAACGTGCTTAAGGGCGATATGAGTTTGGTGGGTACCCGCCCGCCAATTCCCGCGGAGGCCGAGCAGTATCAAGCCCGTCATTATCGTCGGCTCAGCATGCGGCCGGGCTTGACCGGCTTTTGGCAGCTCAGTGGCAACAAGCAGGTAAACGATTTCGACGAGGTTGTGAGCCTTGACTGCAAATACATCGATAACTGGTCGCTATGGCTGGATGCAAAGCTCCTTCTGAGAACCTGCGCCGGAATTTTCAAGGCGGAGGGTTGGTGAAAAACCACTGCGGCTGAATTCTCAACGAATCAGCCGGCATAGCCAACGGGTTCCTGACTCGGAATCGGCTCGGCGCCGGGCAGGCGTCGGCCTCGATTCGGCGGTGCTTCCAACCACCGCTTCTGTCCGCTTCATGTCGCAGCTCCCGATTCCTCCCGGCGATGATTCGGCCGCGCCGTGCAGCAGAGGCTGCCGAAAAAGCCCAGGCCGCGCAGTTGGGCGTTGAGTGGCGCTGTTATCTTGACGGCTGGCTCTCAAGGTGTCCGCCGCGCTTCTGCTGCGATGGCCGCCAGAGCGTGGATCGACAAAAAAAGGAGAGCTGGTGTCATCAGGTGAAGGAACTGGCCGGGGCAAACGTCATCCGGGCGCCGGCGGTTCTCCCGGCAAAAAGCATCGAGCGCCTGCCCGCCCGGACGGGCGGACGTTGCTGCGCGTCGAACAATCCTCCAAAGAGGGACGCCCGGAGATTTATTCATTGGTCACCACCACGGATTTGGCGCTGCTCGCCACGCTGATGCACGACGCCATCAGCCATCTGATGAACGCGATCGACAAGGCCGCCAGGGTGCGCGAGCCCATCGATCGCATCGCCAGCGCCCTGGAAGAAACCGCGGCCGCGGTAAAAAGCGCCCTAGCGGCTCAGGCCGAGCGCACCGCACGGCGCGAGGCCAAAAGCAGACGCTCGGCGGTGATGGGTGTGCTGGCGCTCAAACCACGCGGCCATCACCGCAGCCGCCATTCAACGCCAAAGCTGAAAGTTTGACGGCGGTTTCAGATTTCAAGACGTAAAATGCGCACTGCTCTTTGTCGGTCCACCGCGCCAGGCGGTTGCGGAGAGCAGTAAAGCAGCAATCTTTTATTCATGGTGCGCAACGCATGTATTCAGGATAAAGGCGCAACTGGTCTTTTTCCGCCTCTTGCCAGGGTCCCACCGCAACAAGCGCGGTAGCCCAACGAGACCGTGAGTCAGAATCGGGCCCGGCGCCCACGCGGCGCCGGGCCTTTTTTTTGCCCGCCGTTTCAGCCGAGGGCTCAACGTTTGATGGTCGAGTCCGGCCGGCGGCGCGGCCATGTGTGACGTGGAAGAGGTTGGAAAATCGGCCTCATCGGTTTAACGTGTGGCCGGTTATTGCCTTCTGACAAACGGTATACTAGTTCGGTGGTGATGGCACGCGGAGACGCGGAAAAACTGGTTTCGATGCTGCGCCGGATGAGCGAAGAGGGCGTGGCCAGCTTCTTTGGCGAAGTGATGAACAACGCCGCGCTGCGCCGCGCGTTGGGCCGGGCCGGCGAGCGCTTCCTGGACAACAAGGGGCGCTTCGACCGCAGCGTCGAGACTCTGCTCGATTTCGTCAACATCCCCTCCAAACGCGACATCCGCGAACTGAAGGCGCGCCTGGACCATCTCAACGGCCAGTTGCTCAACTTGAACATCAAGCTGGACCGCTTGATGAGCGAGTCGGGCAAGGCCGCACGCCCCCGCCCCAGACGGCCGGCCCGCAAGCCGCCCGCCGCTGAGTAAAATCCGGCTCTTCTCATAGACCGGCCGGAGCCTGCGCCCAAATCGCGACGCGGTGTAAACGAAAGCCGCGTCACCTTCGTCCGTAAACGTGCGCGGCGATGGCATCGATCAGGACAGGCGCGACGCTGATTGTCATCTGTTGGCTGCTCGGCGCGGCGCCGGCACCGGGGGCGCAGATTCCTGCCGACCTGCACCCGCTCCACGTGCTCAATCGGCTGGCGTTCGGGCCGCGGCCGGGCGATCTCGAGCGCGTCAAGGAAATCGGCGTCGAGCGCTATATCCGCGAGCAGCTCCATCCCGAGTCGATCGCGGTCCCGGCCGCGCTGCAAGCGCAGCTTGACGCGCTCGACACGCTGCGGATGACGCCGGTGCAGTTGTTTATCACCTACCGTCCCTTCCAGCCCGGCCGCAGAGCGGATCCCGAGCAGCTAAAGGCCGCACGTCAGCGCTCCCGCATTGTGATCGAGCAGGCGGCGCAGGCGCGGCTGATGCGCGCGGTCGAGGACCCGCGCCAGCTCCATGAAGTGATGGTGGATTTCTGGTTCAACCATTTCAATGTCTTCGCCGGCAAGGGGCTGGATCACCTGTGGACCGGCGCCTTTGAGCAGGAGGCGATTCGCCCCTATGCGATGGGCCGCTTTCGCGACTTGCTGGGCGCCACGGCCATGCATCCTGCGATGCTCTTCTATCTCGACAACTGGCTCAACACCGGACCCGGGACGCCCGGGGCACACGGGAAATTCGAGGGCCTCAACGAAAACTACGCACGTGAGCTGATGGAGCTGCATACACTGGGCGTCAATGGCGGCTACACGCAGCACGACGTGACCGAGTTGGCGCGCATCTTCACCGGATGGGGCCTGATCGACAAGGGACGTGCCCGGCGGCGGTTGTTATGGCGATGGCTGGGCGGCGGCGAAGAAGCGGCGCTGGGCAACGGTTTTTATTTCGATGCCAGCCGCCATGACTTCGGCACCAAGGTTTTTCTGGGCCACACCATCGAAGGCAGCGGGATGGGCGAGGGCGAGCAGGCCCTGGACATTTTGGCCCGCAGTCCCGCCACCGCCCGGCACATTTCCTATGAATTGGCGCAATACTTCGTCGCCGACGATCCTCCGCCAGCTCTGGTGCGCCGTCTGGCCGCGGTATTCGAGGAATCCGACGGCGACATTCGCGCCGTGCTCGCCGCGCTCTTTCACAGCCCTGAATTCTGGGATGTGAAATATTACGCCAATCGCTTCAAGACGCCGTATCAGTTCGTGGTCTCCGCGGTTCGCGCCACGGGCGTGAGTCCGCGCAATTTCAGACCGCTGCTGGGAATGCTGGCGCAGTTGGGCCAGCCGCTTTACGGCTGCCAGACGCCCGATGGATACAAGGTCACCCAGGCGGCATGGCTCAACCCCGACGCGATGATGCGCCGGTTAAGCTTCGCGGCCGCGCTCGGCACCGGGCATCTGCCGCTGGCGGCGCCGCCGCAGGAGGCGAAATCAGAGGGCGGGGCGCCGATGCCCGCAGACGGGCCGGTGCGCGGCGCGGTGTTCGCGCCGCCCGATCCCTACCAACTGGCGGCCACCGTCGGCAACAGCTTCACCCATCGGACCGCGCAAACCGTGCGCGAATCCCAGCCGCAACTGCGCGCCGCACTCATCCTGGGCAGTCCCGAGTTCATGAGGCGCTGAGGCGGCGCTACACGTTGGGGCGGGCGGTGGGCCAATGCTGCGCCGCGCCCAGCCCCTCCAGCAGCAGTCCGTATTCCAGATGGTCGTGCATCAGGCGCTTGAGCTCGCGCGTCAGCGCCAGGCGCGACAGGCGCAGGGTCAGCGGTGGCGCCTGCACAATCTTGCGCGCCAGCTCCCAGGCGCGCGGCAGCAGCAGCTCGCGCGCCAGCACTTCGTTGACCAGACCCATCTCCCTGGCTTCGCGCGCCGAGAGCTTCTGGGCGGTTAACAAAAAGTAGCGGCCGCGATTGTGGCCCATCAGCAGCGGAAACACGATATGCACGCCGTCGCCGGGCACCAGCCCACCCGCGTAATGCGGCATGTCCTGGAACTCGGCGTGCTCCGCCGCCAGCACCACGTCGCACAGCAGCGCCAGCTCGGCGTGAATCAGCGCCGGACCGTTGACCGCCGCGATCATCGGGACCTCGATATCCAGATGGTTGAACAGCAGGTGCCTGGCCTCCGACAGCATCGGGCCCCACGCCGAGGTGGGGATGGCGGTAGGCTGGCCGCCGTCCCTGGGCCAGCGCGCATCGTCGCAAAACGCCTCGCCGGTGCCGGTAAGAATGACGGCGCGGTTGTCCGGGTCGCGGGCAATATCGGCAAAGGCGTCGGCGCATTCGGCATGCGGGATGGTGCCCCATTTGAGCTCCTTGCCCTGGCTGTGCAGCGTCATCTGCAGGATGCCGTCGCGGCGCTCGAATTTTATGGTTTTGTACTTGTGGGCGTAGTCGTCCAGCTTAAGCGGCATGTTCATGCTCCTCCTCGTCGATGGCGTCCATGGCCGCTTGTACCACACAACGCCTCCCGGTCTCATCGGCGGACTTGGCGCCCGCCCCGATGCTTGCTAAGCAAAGCGCAGCATCGGGAGGGCCGCGCGATGGACAATGACATACGCATCATTTCCGCTGATTCGCACGTGGTGGAGCCGGTCGACCTGTGGGAAACCCGCATGGACCGCAAGTATCGCGACCGCGCGCCGCGCGTGAAGCAGGACGAGCGGGGACAATGGGTGATCTCGGCGCCCGACTGCACCGAGTTTCCGGTCGCGGCGCTGTTTGCGGCCGGCAAACGAGGCGCCGAACTGCGCGCCCTGTACGAAAAGGGCTACGAGGCGGGACGGCCCGGCGGATGGGACCCGCTCGAGCGCATCAAGGACCAGGACATCGATGGCGTGCTGGCAGAGGTGCTGTACACCAGCAACGGGATGCCGCTGTACGGGATCCAGGACGCGGAATTGCAGATGGCGGTGTTCCGCACTTTCAACGACTGGCTGGCGGAATATTGCTCAGCCAGCCCCAAGCGCCTGTATGGCATCGCGCTCATCTCGCTGCTGGACGTGGCCGCGGGCGTCAAGGAACTGGAGCGCTGCGCCAAGATGGGCTTGCGCGGCGCGATGATCTCCAACGATCCGCGCCAGACCTACGACGATCCCGCATACGAGCCGTTTTGGGCCGCCGCCTCCGGCCTCAACATGCCGATTTCGCTGCACATCATCACCACCGCGAAAAAACAATTGCCGGGCCAGCGGCTAAGCCGCGCCCAGGTAATGACGGTGCGCATCGACTACGTCACCGAGTCGCAGAAGTCGCTTGCGGTGATGCTGCATGGCGGGGTGCTGGAGAAGTTTCCTGGTCTGCGCGTGGTGTCGACCGAAAACGACATCGGATGGATTGCCTACTTCCTGCATCGCCTGGACCGCAACTACGACACCGGTTTCCTGTCCAATCAGCCGCCGCTTAAGCCCAGCCAGTACGCCAAACGCCAGCTCTGGGCCACCTTCCAGGACGACCCGCCGGGCGTGGCGCTGTACAAGTATTTCGGCGAGGACAACTTCATGTGGGCATCCGATTATCCGCACACCGATTCGACCTGGCCGGATTCCCGCAAGGTCATCGCGCAGAACTTCGCTTCGATCCCCCAGCCGGTGGTCAAGAAGATCGTCTATAGCAACGTTCAGCGGCTGTATGGGATTGATGTGAATTAGACGCGATACGCGTTTGCGCAGCGCGCCAAGTTGGGGCGGCTCCTGTTGGGTGTCATTGCGGCGCGCGCGTAACCGCACGCATGCGGAGCAAAGACAAACCGACGGCCCCAATCAACGGAGCACAGGCATGAAAATCGGAATTTTCGTCGGCATCGCGGCCGGCGCGCGGCCCGATTCGATGGTGACGGTCGCGCAGCATGCGGAACGTCTGGGCTTCGGCACGTTATGGGCCGGCGAGCACGTGGTGGTCTTCGACCGCTACCAGTCTAGGTATCCCTATACCGAGGACGGCGATATGCCGCTGGTGCGCGATGCCGACTTCCTGGACCCGATCGTTGCCTTGACCTATGCCGGCGCGGTTACCCGCTCCATCGGCCTGGCCACCGGCATCTGCCTGGTGCCCGAGCACAATCCGCTAGTGCTCGCCAAACAGGTCGCCAGCCTCGATTACCTGTCGGGCGGCCGCTTCGCGCTAGGCATCGGCATCGGATGGTCGGAGGAGGAATTCCGCGCCCTGGGCGTGCCTTTTGAGCGCCGCGCCCGGCGCACCTGCGAATACCTGGAAGCGATGCTCAAGCTGTGGAGCGAGGAGCGCGCCAGTTACTCAGGCGAGTTCGTGAGCTTCAACGAGGCGCGCATGAACCCCAAGCCGGTCGCGCGGGCGAAGATGCCGATCTATTTTGGCGGTGAAAGTCTGCCGGCGCTCAAGCGTGTGGCCAAATACGGCAGTGGATGGTTCGGCTCCAACCTGGGCCCTGCGGAGACCGCGGAGAAGCTGGGCAAGCTGCGCGAGTTGATGAAGGCAAACGGTCGCAACCCCGACGAACTGCGCGTCATGATGTCGCCCGGAGTGGCCCATTTCAGTCCCGCCAACCTGCCGCGCTATCGCGAGGCCGGCGTGCATGAACTGGTAATCTTCCTCAACTACAGCACCAAACAGGAAGAGAACGTCGGCAAGCTGGAGCATCTGGCCAGGCGCTGGGTCGAGCCCGCCGACAGGCTGGCCTAGTTGGAAGTAAAGGGCGATGAGACTTGCGGACAAAGTATGTGTCGTCACCGGCAGCGCTTCGGGAATCGGCGAAGCCTGCGTGAAAACCTATGCGCGCGAGGGCGGCAAGGTCGTGATCGTCGATCGCGACCTGGAGGGGGCGCAGCGCGTGGCCGGGGAAATCCGCGGAGCCGGCGGAGTTGCGGAAGTGTTTCGCGCCAACGTGGCCAGGCCCGAGGAGCTGGAGGCGATGGTGGGCTTCGTGCTCGACCGGTTCGGGCGGCTTGACGTGCTGCACAACAACGCCATGTACAGCGTCTTTTCAAAACGCACCGCAGACATCGACTTGCGCGGATGGCAGCTCACGCTCGACGTGAGCCTGACCGCATACTGGTATGGGATCAAGGTTGCGATCAATGCGGCGATGCTGCCGCAGGGCAAGGGCTCGATCATCAACACCGCCTCGACTTCGGGACTGTTCGGCGACTACCTGCAATGTGCCTACAATGTCGCCAAGGCGGGGGTTATCAATCTGACGCGCGTGACCGCGATCGAGTACGCGCGCAAGGGAATCCGCTGCAACGCGATTTGCCCCGGGCCGACGCTGACTGAAGGCATGAAGGTGGGGATTGAAAAGGGCTACAGCGACGCCGGCTATCTGACCCAGGGCGTGCCGATGGGCCGGATGGCGACGCCGCAGGAAATTGCCAACGTCGGGCTGTTTTTGGCCTCCGACGAATCCTCTTTCGTGACCGGCGCCGCAATCGTGGCCGACGGCGGGCTGAGCGCGCACAGCGGGATGCGCTACGCGCCGGGCAAAGGCCCCGACTGGTAGCAGGATTTACCGCCTAAAGGGCGGCCCGGCGTTCGCCGGGGTGTCAACCGCCTAACGCGCTTTCCTGAAACGGGGCAGGGTTATCTCCGGGGTGGCATCCTCGAAGTAGACCTCCACCGCCATGCCGATATGCATGGCCTCGGGTGCGACGCCCTCGAGCATCGCGACCATGCGGACGCCTTCTTCCATGTCCACCAGCGGCACGATGTAGGGGACCGCGTCGTTGAACGCCGGCAGCATCGGCTGCACCACGGTGATCCAGGAATAGACTTTGCCGCGGCCGCTGGCGCGCGCCCACTGATAGTTGAACGAGCCGCACTCGGGGCACATCGGACGCGGCAGATGGCGCCATGCGCCGCAATCGGTGCATCGCTGGAAGCGCAGTTCATGCGCCTTGCAGTACCGGTAGAACTCAGCCGCCAGACCCATACGGGCCGGCAGCGGAAGCTGATATTTGCCCCCTGGGTTCGTCACGTTTTTATCTCCGCAGGATTGCGATACTGCCGTCGCCGAAGTCGCCCCACCCCGTCACCACGCCCACTTCGGCATCCTTGACCTGGCGCTCGCCGCATTCGCGGCGCAATTGCCGTACCGCCTCGACGATATGCGAGGCGCCGGCCAGATGCGCTTCGCTGAGCAATCCGCCGTGCGTCAGGATCGGCAGCCTGCCGCCCAATTCGATTGCCCCGCCGCGCACGAAGTCCCCCGCCTCGCCGCGCTTGCACACGCCCAGCGCCTCCAACTCGATCAGCACCACGTAGGTGAAGCAGTCATAGACTTCGGCAAAGTCCAGGTCAGCGGGCGTAACCTCCGCCATCGCGTAGGCTTTAGGCGCGGCGTCGGTCAGCCCGATATGCAACAGGTCGGTGCGCGCGCCGAAATCGTCGTCGGGATAGGGATGCCCCTCGGCGCAGCCGGAGATGTACACCGGCGGCTTGCGCAGGTCGCGGGCGCGCTCGGCCGTGGTCATCACGATTGCACAGGCGCCGTCGGTCTCCAGGCAGCAGTCGTTGAGCCGGAACGGATAGGAGATGATGCGCGAGTTGAGGTAGTCCTCCAGCGTCAGGGGCCGCCCGCGCATATAAGCCAGCGGGTTGAGATGGCAATGGCGGCGCGCGGCCAGCGCCACAGCGGCGGCGGATTGCGGCTTAACCCCGTATTCCTGCACGTAGCGCGTCGCCATCCAACCGTAAAAGTGCGCCGGCACAAACGCCCCTTGCGGCATGTAGAAATCCGCGATCGTCGCGCCGATCGGGCCGGGCACGGTGGTCAGGTCGACCTCGCTGCCCAGCTTGCGCACGCGCAGTCCCGAATAGCTGTGCCATCCCACCGGCATCAGCACCGTGGTGGCCAGTTCCGCGGCGATCGCAGTCGCCGCGATCTGCAGGCCCGCGCAGGCGCCGGCGCCGCCGCCCACCGTGTTGCCGACGGCGAACTTCAGTTCGCGAATGCCGAGGTTGGCGGCCAGCGTCTCAGGCGCCGGCGCCAGACCCGCATTGGACACGATACCGTCGATGTCGTGCGGCTTGAGGCCCGCGTCGGCCAGCGCCTTTGCCGAGGCCTCCAGCGCGTCCTGCAGGGTCGTGCTAGCGGTGCCGCGGGTGTATTTGGTTTCGCCCACACCCACGACGCATACCTTGTCTTTAAGAAAATGCGCCAACAGCGTTCCTCCCCCGGAGCAACCGCGACAGTATAACCGAATTGGTGCCCGAGCAGTTAAGCGATCCCGCCGTTCAGATTGGCGTGATGAAAATAATGGGTCGGCGCCGCAACGCGCTATCCGCGCTGCCGTTTCAGACGGGGACGCCGCTGGAGCGGGCGGACGCTATCGGCCTGGGGGCGGGGGAATTGACCGGTCAGGCGGAAATGGGAAACCTCGGGGCGGCAGTTGATTCGCACCCGCAGCCAGAAGGTTCCCAGACCGCGATTGGTGTAGATATAGAAATCGCGGTAGCGGTTGAGTCCCGCATAAAACTGCTTGCCCAGCTTGAGGATCGATTTGAGCGGACTGCCATAATAGGGCAGCCGCACGACCCCGCCGTGGGTGTGTCCGCTGAGCACCACGCCCGGCTGCAGATGGCGCGCGTACAGCGCGGTGTCGGGATTATGCGCCAGCACCAGCGTGCAGTCGTGCGGCCCGACGTTGCGGAAGGCGCGCGCCGGGTCGGCGCGCCGGGTCCAGAGGTCGTCGATTCCGACGATCGTCAACGCAGCGCCGTTGATAATCAAGCGGCGGTTTTCGTTGCTCAGCACCTCGATGCCGGCGGCACTCAGGGTGTGGGCGATGTCGTCGAAGGATGCCCAGTGGTCATGATTGCCGGCAATCGCGAACGTCCCGACCGTCGGGTTGAGCCGGCGCAGTTCGCGCCCGAAGGCGGCCAGGTAGCGGCGTTTGGTTTGATGGCCGGAAAAATAATCGCCGGTCAGAAACACCATCGCCGGCTGCTGGCGATTAATCAGCTCTACCGCGCGCCCCAGCCGCGTCAGATCCTCGTCGCGATCGACGTGAAAGTCGCTGATCTGGCAGGCGGTGATGCCTTCGAGCGGCTGCGGCAGGGCGCGCACCGGCAACGTTACCCTGCGCACTTCGATCTCATCGATCGTACGGCGCCACAGCCGATGCAACGGGCGCAGCGGCAACGGCGGTTTGCGCCGATGCGCCGCAACGGCGCTTCTGCGCGGCGAGAGATCGGCAGTGAGGCTGGCGGTGCTCATCAGGGTCCATTGAATTCTAGAAAGTTTTGCGGGCGGAGGAAAGCCGCCCTTGAATGTCGAGAGCTTAGCGATGGTCGAATGGCGGCTCGCAACTGCCGCCGAAGGTAAAGGAGTAAAACGAAACACCCCGTTTAACCGGCTCAAGCGCGAGCACGTGTTCGCCGAAACTGTGGTTGTCGAGCACGTAGTAGATGCGCTTTTGCGTGATTGGCAGCACGGTCTGTCCACCGGCTTGCGTCTTAAGATCGACGCCGCGTGAATTGGCTCCCACCGGCTTGCCATCCTGCGTCACCACAACCGCAATCGCACTGCCGTCATCGGTGCCACCCACAAGATAGACTGATTTGGCCCGATAATGGAGCCGCAGGCGATCGTAGCCGCCGGCGGACGCATCGCCGTTCTTGATGTTCTCCGGCATCGCAAACCATTGCCCCAAGAGGTCGAAGCGATCGAGCGCAAGCCCGGCAACCGGCCGATATGTATTGGCCGCGAGCTGCTGATAGCTCTCGGAACCGGCCAGGGCATCGGCGCGCAGAAATCCCAGGTAGATTTCGGGCGTCGGCTCGCGGCACATCGCCCCCGAGCGCGACAGATCGGGGCGAGGGGCGAAGCGGGCGGCGCTGAAATCGAGTCTGGGGTCGGCCTGCTTGAGCAACTGCTGGATCAGGCGCTCGAAGGCTGCGTAATCGCCCTCGCCGCAATGGGAATACTCCAGGCGGCCGTCCTTGTCGATCAGGTATTCGCAGGGCCATCCCTCGTTGTGAAACGCCCGCCAGATGCGCCGGTCGTTGTCCATTGCCACCGGATACTCAAGGCCCAACCGTTTCACCGCGGCGGCCACACGCTGGGGACTTTTGGCGAAGGTGAACTCCGGAGTGTGAACCCCGATGATCACCAGTCCCAGCGGCGCGTAGAGGTGGTGCCACAGGCGCAGGTAGGGCAAGGTGCGGATACAGTTGATGCAGGTGTAGTCCCAGAAATCGATCAACACTACCTTGCCGCGCAGCCCGGCCAGCGTCAGCGGGGGCGAGTTGATCCACGCCGCCGCGCCGATCTCCGGCGCCTGGGTCTGCTCTTCGTTGATTTGCGCGGCAGCGGCCGCGGCGAGCGCCAGCGCCAGCGCAATCGAAACCAGGGCCGTGGCCGTTTTGTTCATCGCCAGGAGTCGCCGCCGGCGACGGCCGGCGCGTGTATCAGCCGTCGAAGACCGCGCCGCACAGGCACGGCTTGACGGGGCGGTTGCGCGTACCTAACTTCCCCTAGTAACCTAATAAGCAGAGGATAAGTTCCATGGCCAGCGCCAATATCAAACATGTCACCGACTCCACCTTCGAGGGCGAGGTGTTGAAATCACCGACTCCGGTTCTGGTTGACTTCTGGGCGCCATGGTGCGGACCGTGCCGGGCCATTGCACCGGTGCTTGACGAGTTGGCCGACGATTACGCCGGCAAGCTGAAGGTCGTCAAGATGAACGTGGACGAGAATCCGGAAACCCCGGCGCGCTACGGCGTGCGCGGCATCCCCAACCTGCTGATTATCAAGGGCGGTCAAGTCAAGGATCAAATCGTAGGCGCGGTGCCCAAGGGCCATCTGGTGCGCGCGGTCGATCAGGCTTTGGCATAGGTTGGAGGCGCCCGGCGCCTGGCATTATAACACGCACAAGCGGGCCGCGACGATGCCGCACATGCGGCGCGTTCGCGGCCCGGTCGTCATTGCCACGCGGTATCAGGAGTCAGCTATGGCCAAAGCCCAAGACCCGGTGTGCAAGATGGAGGTCGACGAGCACAAGGCCGCCGGCCACAGCGAGCACAAGGGACGCAAGTATTTTTTCTGTTCGAAGGTCTGCAAACAGAAATTCGACCAGGAGCCCGAGCGCTACGTGGGCGCCTGACTGCCGGGCGCCTAACGGTCCGGAGTCGGGCTGGCCGACGGTTCTTCGCGCAACTCTTCGTGCAGCCAGTAGCGCATCAGTTGCGCGCGCTTGCTTTCGTAAACGACCTTGACCTCGGGCGGGATGAAGGCGATTAGCGCGTCGGTGTAGCGCAGCACCGGCGGCGCAAGCTGCGAATGCCTGAGCACGGTGTTGCTGGAGGGCAGCGCCGCTGTCAGCAGCATCAGCGCCAGCCCCGTCAGCGCCAGGGCGATTGCCCCGCCGACGACGCCGCCGGCCAGCCGATCGACCCATCCCAGGTTGACCGTGCGCACCAGCCGCATCAGCACGCCGCCAGCCATTTGAACAATCGTCACTACCAGCAGAAATACGATCGCGTAGCCGATCACCGCCGCCAAGGTGGGGGTGACGGGAATGTACCTCAGGGTTAACTGACGAGCGGCGGGATAGTAGAGCGAGGCGAAATAGATCCCCACGACCAGCGCGACGATCGAAGTTGCCATCCGCAATACCCCGCGCCCCAGGCCCGACAGGACTCCGAATCCGCCAACCACCACAATCGCCACGTCCAGAGCATTCATGTACAGTGGCAGCCTACACGATCGCCGATGCATCGATCGATAGTTTTGCGCTCCGTTGCGGACACCGTCAAAGCGCAAATCAATCCTGTTCGGACCGGTTGCGCACTTGTGCTTAAATGCAGGGCATGGGCTGGGTTTATATCGACCAACTGGGCCGTCACGTAGGCGAAGAGGTGACGCTGAAAGGCTGGCTGTACCATCGGCGCTCCAGCGGCAAGATTCATTTTCTGCTGCTGCGCGACGGTACCGGCATCTGCCAATGCGTCGCCTCGCGCGCCGAGTTGGGTGCCGAAACGTTCGAGATGGCGGACCATCTGGGTCAGGAGAGCGCGTTGGAGATAACCGGCACGGTGCGCGAAGACCGCCGCGCGCCGGGAGGTTATGAACTGTCGATGCGCGCGCTGCGGCTGATTTCCCCCGCCGCCGACTATCCGATTACGCCCAAGGAGCACGGCGTCGCCTTTCTCCTCGACCATCGCCATCTGTGGGTGCGTTCCTCGCGTCAGCACGCTATCCTGCGCGTCCGGGCCGAAGTCGAGGCTGCAGCGCGCGAGTTCCTTGAGCAGCGCGGCTTCGTTTTGTTCGATTCTCCGATCCTGACGCCGTCTGCCTGCGAGGGCACCACCAACCTGTTCGAAATCGACTACTTCGGCGAGCGCAAGGCCTACCTGACCCAGAGCGGACAACTGTACGCGGAGGCGGGGGCACTGGCCTTCGGCAAAGTCTACTGCTTCGGCCCCACCTTCCGGGCGGAGAAGTCCAAAACCCGCCGCCATCTGACGGAATTCTGGATGGTGGAGCCCGAAGCGGCATTCTTCGAGCTGGCCGAGGACATGGATCTGGCCGAGGACTTCGTGGTCCATATCGTGGCCCGCGTGTTGGAGCGGCGGCGGGCCCAATTGCAGACGCTGGAGCGCGACCTGACCAAATTGGAGTGCGTGGTGCGGCCCTTTCCGCGCATCAGCTACGATGAGGCGATCGCCAAGCTTCAGGCCCGGGGCTTTCCCATCAAATGGGGCGACGACCTGGGCGGCGACGAGGAGACCGCCGTATCCGAGGAATTCGACCGGCCGGTGATCATCCATCGCTATCCCACCCAATGCAAAGCCTTTTACATGAAGCAGGACCCGGCGCGTCCGGAACTCGCGCTATGCATGGACATGCTCGCTCCCGAAGGCTACGGCGAGATAATCGGCGGCGGCCAGCGCGAGGACGACTACGAAACGCTCAGGGCCAAAATCGAGCACCATCAACTGCCGCTCGACGCCTTCAAATGGTATCTCGACCTGCGCCGCTATGGCTCAGTGCCGCATGCCGGATTCGGAATGGGCATCGAGCGTATGGTGTGCTGGCTGTGCGGAGTGCATCATGTGCGGGAGGCGATTCCGTTCCCGCGGATGATGGAGCGGCTGGAACCATGACGGCTGCCCGCGGCGGAGGCTACTGATAGCATGTTTGGAATCTCTCAGGGTCGCTAAAAAGGATGACTACCAAGATCATATTCAGCGTGGCGGCGCTCGTGCTCGCAGCCGTCGCGGCCGGATGCACACCGGCGGCGCATCCCGGCGCCGACACCAACTCGACCGTCGCCACCTCGGGCAGCCAGGCACAGCCCCAGGCAAACTCGCCTTATAATCAGCCCCTGATGGCAACTGGCGGCGACCTGGTGATGCGCCAGGCCGCGTTACGGGCCGTTGCAGGCTGACCGTCCGGCTGTTAGCCATATTGGCGGCCAAACCCGGGGCTGAAAATCACCAGGTTGGAGCGATAGCGCGCGCCCGTCCGGCGCGGGCGGATGTCATACGGCGCGGTCGCTTCGGAGCGGAATCGGACCATACATGGAAAACATCGAAAAACTACTGACTAACTGGCAGCTTCATCCGGTGGTGGATCACTTCTCGATCGCGCTTTTGGTGGTGGCGGTGCTGATCGACCTGGCCGCGCTGATCTTCTCCCAGCGCCTTTCGCTGCGCCATACGGCTCTGACCCTGATGATCATCGGCGCGCTCGCGGCTGCGGCGTCCTACGGCACGGGCGATATCGAGGGCGACCGGGTTTGGGACCTGGTTAACGGACCCGCCAAGGAGGTGCTCAAGCGCCACGCCGAGTTGGGTTACTACCTGATGATCGCCTTTGGTGTGCTGGCCCTGTGGCGGATCCTGATCGCGGTCCTGGGCTTCATGGAGCGCACCCACCAGATTTACCTGGCCTTCGGCATCCTGGCCGTCGGGGTGCTGTTGTACCAGGGTAAGCTGGGCGGCGACTTGGTGTACACTTATCAGGTGGGAACCGGCCCGATGGCGGCGGGGGCGCAGAAGGCGTCGGCGGCTGAGGTCCCGGCCGCGACCACCTCCGCGGTCCCGGAGGCACCCACGCCCATCCCGACGGTTTATGTTCCGACGGCGGTTCCGACCGCCGCTGCCACCGAGGCGCCGAGCGCGACGCCCTCGGCCGCGCCTGAAAAGCCTGGCAGTGCGGCCCGTCCGGGCGCCAGTCCCCAACCGTCGGCTGCGCCTTCGGCACAGCCCACGGTATGATTTGGTTGCGCGAGGCGGCGCCGCCAATGCGATAATTGGCTTGAGGCGCCGCGCCGATCGGCCGCGGCGAATCCGACGATGTTGAAGCTCAAAGGCGCACTGAGCGTTTCGATCCTCGCGGCATCGATGGGATTAGCCGGATGTGCCGCGGCGGCGCCGGTGCGCTTCAGCACCCAACTCGACCGCACCGGCGGCATCGGCCCGGGCGATCCCGTCACCCACGCCGGCGCCACTATCGGCCGCGTCACCGGGGTCGCGCCAATCTCGGGCGGCGACTCAGAGGTTGGCTTCGAGGTCGATCATTCGCACGCCGGCGAAATCCGCCAGGATACGATCATGGTGCTGAGCAACGATGCCGGGACGCCCGCGTTGGACGCCTTCAGCACCGACGCCATGAGTCCGGCGGCGCCCTCAGGCTTCCCACTCGACGGCGCTTCCAGCCAGATCGAACTTCAGCTCTTTCTGGCGGCACGCGGTCCGGGCAGTTACGGGCAGATGCTGGCCGATCTGCTCAAGCCGCTCAACGCGCCGCCGCCGGGCCCGCCCTCGGCAGCGGACGCGCAGCTTCAAAGCCTGCTGACGCAACTTTCGCAGCGCACGATGGCAGCCGCGGCGGCCAGTTCGCCTGCCACTCAGACGCAACTGGAGCAGATGCGCCGCGAGGCCGACGGCGTAATCCGCCAGTTGCGCCGCAACGGCAAGACCGAGCAGGCCGACCGTCTGCAGCAGCAAGTCGACGCCACGCTCAGCGGCGTGGGCGCACCTCCTAACACCCTGACCATCCCCCGCCACCCGGCAAGCCCCTAGTCAGCAGCCCAAGCCCAGGCTGAGTTGGGTGGACGGGCGCGCGGAAGCCGGTGCTTTTTCCTCGACACGTACGAACCCGTACTTGCGCTTGATACGCTCGAACAGAATCTCCAACTGCTGGTCGTAGGCGCGCGGGCCGTAAGTGGAATTGCCGTATCGATTCCGCATCTGCTCACCCAACTGGGGGAAATGCGCCTCGATAAAGGGCAGGAAGCGGCGTGCCGCTGCCGGCTTGAGGAACAGCGTGCGCCAGTGCACGTCCGCGGCGCCGTGGCGGCGCGCTGCCGCGACCACGTTCTCCACTGCGGGCGGACTGTCGGTGAGCCCCGGAATCACCGGCATTAGCAAGAGGTTGCAGCGGATACCCTCGGCGGCCAGCACGCTCATCGCGCGCAGACGCAGTTCCGGGCGCGGCGCGCGCGGTTCCAGGATGCGTTGCAGGCGCCGATTGAGCGTTATTAGGGAGAAGTTCACCGACAGTTCGGAGCGCCCGTTAATCTTCTTGAGCAGGTCGAGGTCGCGCACCACCAGGTTGGACTTGGTGGTGATCGACAGCCGGATTCCACCGACCCGCGCAAATACTTCCAGCATCGAACGCGTCAGCCCGTAGGTGCGCTCGGCGGGCTGATAGGGATCAGTGGCGGTCCCGATTGCGATCGCATCGCGGCCAATTGGCGTGCGCGCCAGCGTCCGTTCCAGCACCTCGGCGGCCCGCCGCTTGACGAAGATGCGCCGCTCGAAGTCCATCGGGTCGCGCAACTCCAGGAACTCGTGCGTATAGCGCGCGTAGCAGTAGACGCATCCGAACTCGCAGCCGCGATACGGATTGATGGTCCACGCAAACGGCATCTGCGGATTGCTGCATCGGTTGAGGATCTGCCGCGCGCCCATCTCGATAAACTCCACCCCGCGCCGCGATTGCATATACGCAGGGGTCGCAGCGGTCTCTCCGCAGGTTTTCTGCTCGGGCGGCAGTAATGAAAAGGCAGGGGCCATAGGCCTTGACTTTCGCTATTTTTTCGCTTTCGCCGTCTGCCTGTCAAGCTTTCGGCTCCGCCCGATCCGTAAGGGCCGGCAGTAAAGAGTGCTGGGACCGTTACAGAGAGATTCTGGGCGCCATTTTCCTTAAACGGGGCAAGCGCATACTTTGAACGGGTTGGCTGCTGTCACGGAAATCGGCGCGCCCGCTGCTGAAGTCAATCAGCACAAATGGCTGATTGCGATTGCGGTAATGCTGGGCACTCTGCTCGAGATCATCGACTCGTCGATCGTCAACGTGGCGCTCCCCCATATGCAGGGCAGCTTTTCGGCCAGCGTGGACGAGATTACCTGGGTGGTCACCAGCTATCTGGTCGCCAACGGCATCATGATTCCGCTCACCGGTTGGATTTCGGCCCGCTTTGGACGCAAGCGCTATTTCCTGTTGTCGATGACCGCGTTCGTGATGGCTTCGGCGTGCTGCGGGGCGGCGCGCTCGCTGGACCAGATCGTCATCTTCCGGCTGATGCAGGGCTTTGCCGGGGCGGCGATGGTACCGTCGTCGCAGGCGATCATGATGGAGACCTTTCCGCCCGAAGAGCAGCAGATGGCGATGGCGACGTGGTCGATGGGGATGATGGTGGCGCCGGCGCTGGGCCCGACCCTGGGCGGATGGATCACCGACAACTTTTCATGGCGGTGGAACTTTTACGTCAACGTTCCGATTGGAATTGTCGCCACGCTGATGGTTTATACCTTTTTGGAGGACCCGGCCTACCTGCGCCCCAAAAAAGGCGGCCGCATCGATTACCTGGGAATCGCGGCGCTGGCGGTGGGGCTGGGATTCATGCAGTTGATCTGCGACCGCGGCCAACGCGCCGATTGGTTTTCCTCAGCGTGGGTGGTTTATGCCACGGCGGCGTCGATCGGGGCCATGGTCATCTTCACCTGGCGCGAGCTGACCTTCCCCGATCCGGTGGTGGACGTGCGTATCCTGTTCAATCCCACTTTTGCGGCGGTGGTGACGCTGGTGGTGGTGTTTAGTTTTGCGGTTTACGGCGCCAACCTGCTTAACCCCATCTTCCTGCAGGAATACCTGGGCTACACGGCGATGAAGGCGGGGCTGACGCTGTCGCCGCGGGCGCTGGCATCGTTGTGCGCCCTGCTACTGGTGGGACAATTGGCGCGCTTCGGCGTCAATACGCGTCCGCTGATTCTGGCCTCGTTCATGTTGATGGCGGTATCGACCTGGTTGATGTCGCACTGGACGCTGCAGGTCAGTCCGTGGCAGGTGGTGGGGCCGGTGATGCTCAACGGTTTCGGCGGCGGCCTGCTCGGCCCGCAGCTATCCGCAATTTCGCTGACCACGGTGCCGCGCGAGCGGATGGGCTACGCCTCGAGCCTGTTCAATATGATGCGCAACACCGGTGCCGCCATCGGCATCTCGGTCCTGACCAGCATCCTGGTCGCCCGCGAGCAGATCCATCAGGCGCGCCTGGTCGAGCATTTCTCGGTCTTCGACGCCTGGCGGATCAGCCAGGCGCCGCCGCGCATGCCGGGCGGCCCGGCCTTCCATTTCCTCGCCCACACCGGCGGTCAGCGCCAGGGCCTGGCGATGATCTACGGGATGGTGCAGGCGCAGGCGGCGATTCTGTCGTTCAACGACATCTACCGGATGCTGTCACTGCTGGCGCTGACCGTGCTGCCGATTTACCTGGTGGTGCGCAAAGCGCCGATGAGCACTGCGCAGGCCGGCCATTAGCAGGGTTGATGCAAAGGACTCGATCGCTCAATACTTGGGATGAATCAGGACGCAAACTCCGGCATCACCCGGGTGGCGAACATCTCGACCGCCTCGGGGCTGCCCAGTGCCAGCATGTAGTAGGTCATGTTGAACTCCTCGATTCGATAGCGCAGCTCGCGCTTGATCTCCTCGGGGGTGCCGATTAGCGACATCGGCAGGCGGCGCACTTCCTCCAAGTCCCTGATACCCGATGCCTCGCCCGCCGACTTCGCCATCGCATCGGCTTCGCTCTTGCTCGCCGACATCAGGACCAGCGGGAAGCCCGACAGCTCGATCGAGGCGGGGTCGCGGCCGGCGGCGCGGGCATAGTCGTGCAACTGGGCGATTTTCCGCTTGAGCCGGCGATTGTCGAACGCAGCCTGCTGGCTGGCCTCGATACTGCCCTGATAGACGGCGGCGATGAGGTTCATGATGTTGGCTTCGCGCCCGGCAACCTCAAGGACCTTCCTGCCCGAGCCGCCCATCATGATCGGCGGATGCGGTTTTTGAACCGGCTTGGGGAAGTTGCAGGCGCCGTCGATTTTGTAATAGCGCCCCTCAAAGCGTGCTTCCTCCTGGGTCCACATCGCCTTGAGTACCCTGATGCCCTCGTCCAGGCGCTCGATTCGCTCGGCATTGGTCCCAAAACCATAGCCGTAGTTTTCGAACTCCTCCAACTGCCATCCGGCGCCCAGCCCCGCGATCACCCGCCCGCCGCTGATGTTGTCGATGGTCGACAGCATCTTGGCCAGCAGCGGCGGATGGCGGAACTTCATCGGCGAGATGAACGGCACCAGGCGCACGCGTCTGGTGATGGCGGCAACCGCGGCCAGCGTCATATAGCATTCGATTTGCGGCTGCGCCGGGGTCCGCTCGAAGTTGAGAAAATTGGTGCGGGTGAACATGTGGTCGGCGACCGATACCGAGTAAAAGCCCAGCGCTTCGGCGCGCTCCGCCCATGCCTTGGCGCGGTTGAAAGAGGCAATCGGCAGCCCCAGGTTGAACTTGATTTCCCGCATTCGCTCGCTCCCCGCTATTTACAAAACGTAGGGAATCACGCCGGTCCGGCGCACGTCACTCCGACTTGGGCAGCGACAGGCCGCGCTGCGCGATGATGTTTTTCTGCACCTCGATGGTGCCCGCGGCAATGGTGGCTGCGATCTCGTGAATCCACTGATGCTCGATGCGGCCCTCCACCGGCGCCATCGGATCGCCCTGCGTGAGCTGGCCCGATGGCCCGATGATCTCCAGCCCCACCTGGCCCGCCAACTGCTCGACCAGAGTGTTGTGCACGCGCGCGATCGACCCCTCGATCGCGGGGACTTCGCCCTTGGCCTGCATCGAGATGGCGCGATAGTTGAGCAGCCGTGCCGCCTGGCATCGGCAGTACAAATCGGCCAGTTTGGCGCGCACCTCGGGACGCTCCGAGAGCGGACGCCCGTCGACCACCGTGTTGCGCGCGTATTCGACCAGCATCTCGATCACGCGCGCCGTCTTGGCGTAGCGGGCGACGCCGACCCGCTCGAAGGACAGCCCTGCCACCACCATCATCCAGCCCTCGTTCTTGCCGCCCAGCAGGCAGTCGCGTGGGACCGCGACCTCGTCGAAAAAGACCTCGTTGAAGTCGCGCGGGCCCGCCATGCTGCGAATCGGGCGCACCGTGATGCCGCGGCTGCGCATATCCACCGCGAAGACCGAGATGCCCTTGTGCTTGGGCGCCTTCTGATCGGTGCGCGCCAGCAGCAGGCACCAGTCGGCGGGGAAGTCGGCATAGCTGGTCCAGATCTTCGAGCCGTTGATCACGAAATGATCGCCGGCGTCCTCGGCGCGGGTGCGCAGCGACGCGAGGTCGGAGCCGGCGCCGGGCTCGGAAAAGCCCTGGCACCAGATCACCTTGCCCGCCGCCATCGGGGGCAGGAAGCGCGCCTTTTGCTCGGGCGTGCCGAAACGCATGATCATCGGACCGATGTAATTGAGGTTCATGTATTGCGGCCCGCGCGGCTCGTCGTGCGCCCACATCTCCTCGCGCACCACCGCCTGCATCCATTCGTTGGCCGCGCCGCCGCCGTACTCGCGCGGCCACGAGATCGTCAGCCATCCGCGCGCGGCCAGCTTCTCGCAGATTTGCCGGGTCAGCGCCGGCACGCGCTCGTCGTCGGAAAACAGCCCGCGCCACCAATCGGGCAGCTCAGCCTTCAGGAACGCCCTGACCTCTTCGCGGAACTGCTTTTCTTGGGGGCGGAAATCAAAGTCCATGGCGCCATCCTCCGAACCTTGGTCCGATTTCGCCCGGCCCTGCCGCCGGGGCACTGCGATTGTACAAACATTCGCGTCACGGCGGGAATCGCCGCACGGATTGAGTCTTTAGCTCCATCCATGAGTTTTCGCTACAACTGCGCCATGCTTGTCAACGGTTGGATTGTGCCGATGACATAATGGCCAGGCAGCGTGATTAAGTGTCCCAACTGCAGTTTCGACAACCTGGAGGGCAGCGCATACTGCGACGGTTGCGGCGCGGCGCTGGCCGATGTTTCGGCCCCAGCCGGCAACGCTGCGCCGCCGCCGGCCCGCGTCGTCGGCGGACGCTACCGCATCGAGCGCGAGCTGGGCGGCGGCGGGCAGAAGCAGATGTACCTGGCGGCCGACCTGCGCTTGAGCAACCGGCTGTGCGCGTTGGCCGAACTGACTCCCTCGGCGCGCGGCGCGCAGGCCGTGGCCGAGGGCCGGGCGACGTTCCGGCGCGAGGCGCAGACGCTGGCCGCGCTGAACAATTTCCATATCGTCCAGGTTTACGACTATTTGGACGAGGGCGGACGATGCTACCTGGTGGAAGAGTACGTAGGCGGTCAGACGCTGCAGCAGCGTATCGCCGGCCGCGGCCGCCTCGACGTCGCTGAGACGGTTGAAATCGCCCTGCAAATCCTCGACGCCCTGGAGTATCTGCACGGACTTGTGCCGCCGTTGGTCCATCGCGACCTTAAGCCGGACAACGTGATGCTGGCGCCGGCCACCGGCGGCGCCGGGGTGGTCAAGCTGATCGACTTCGGCATCGCGCGCCATTTCCAGCCCCAGCGGGGGACTGTACACGGGACTCCCGGCTACGCCGCGCCCGAGCAGTATCAGGGGATATCCGAACCGCGCACCGACCTTTATGCGCTGGGCGCAATTTTGCACTACGCGCTGTCTGGGCGCGATCCCCAGGACCAACCGCCGTTCAGCTTCCCGCCGCTGCATTCGCTGCGCGCGGACCTGCCCCAGGCGCTGTGCGCGCTGGTCGATCGGGCCCTGAGCATCGATCTTCAGCGCCGCCCGGCCAGCGCCGGCGAGTTCAAGGCCCGCCTGCAGGCGGCGGTTTCGGCCCCCGCGCCCGCTGCAAAAAAACCACCCTCTCAGCATCCGCCGGTTCTATTGCCCGCCGCGCCGACCGTGACGCTGCCTGCCGCGCCGCAGCCGCAACAGGCCCCCGCGCCAGCCCAGGTAGCGTCGCCATTCAGGATTGAATGGACCCCTGCCGAAGTCGTCTTCACCGCGGTGGAGCGCGGCGGCAGCGTCGAGCCGATAACCCTTACCGTGCGCAACATCGGACGCGGCAGGCTGGAGGCTCACGTCGATACCGATCGCCCCGACCTGGTGCGCGTGACACCCGGCCGCATCGCCGAAAATCAGGCCCATCTGAGGGTGCAAATCGATCCCTCGGCCGTAATGTGGGGGCATCGATATCGCGCCAACCTGCGCCTCGTTCTTGATCATTCGGGCGCCACGGTCGCGATTCCCGTTGTGATTGAGGCCGCCGAGCAGCAGGCAATCCTCGACCGGGTGCGCAAGCTCGCCTCCGCTTCCCTCGCAACCGCCGCCGCTCTGGCGCTGAGCGGTGAAATCGTCGCGGCCGGTGCAGGCTTCACTCTGTCAGGGAGCTTGCAGGGCGCGGCGTCCGCGAGGCTGGCGCAGGCCGGCAACATCGTCGTCACGATGGGCCTGCTCGCGCTGCTGATCCTGGGGGTTGCCGCCAGACGGCGCGGGCGCCTGTCAAGCCTGCTCGTGGGTTTGATTGCAATCAGCGTCTTTCGCGCCGCAATTGCGGCGCTGTTTATCGACTACCTGATGTTGCCCGCGCTGATCGTTGCGCTGACCAGGGGCGGCGCAATCATATTGCGCCGCGCATGTATCAGAATGCTCGCCCGACAGGGTTTGGGGCTGAGGGCGCAAGCCGGGGCATTTCTCCTTTTGATGGCGCCGCCGGCGGCCGTCCTGACCGGCGCCGGTGCCTGGATGGCGGTGGTCGGCGTGCAGGCGCCCTCGGGGTCCGTGAATCCCTGGCCGCCGCAACCGCCGCCCAGCGTCGCGTCCAATCCCACTCCTGCACCGACACCATCGATGCCGCGCTATCGTGCCACGGTGCGGGCGCGGCGCACGCCGCTTGCCCCCGAACTGATTGAATCGGAGTTGCGCGGGCGTCTGGCTCTCGATGGCTTTGGCGATATCGGCGTCAGCGTCGATTCATCGGGGCGCGCCTACATCAGCGGCAGCGCCGCCGACTTCGAGCAGAAGCGCGAGATTGAACGCATCGCGCGCGGCGTGGCCGGAGTGCGATCGGTCATCTCGAGCCTGGACGTGCCCAAGGGATGGATGGGGGTGACGGTCAGGTCGGAAGCGGGCGGCGCGACGGTGACTTACGTGGCGCCTGGCAGTCCGGCGGACCACGCCGGCATCGCGGCTGGCGACGTGATTGTCGCCATCGACTCCGACCCGGTGCGCGATTACGCCGACTTCCATCGCGCCATCGAGACCAAGGCGGTCGGCCAGACGATAACGGTCGCACTCAGACGCGGCGTTCAGGACATCGCGCTTGCGGTCAGGCTCGTGAAGAAAACCTTCCGACCCGGATAGTGGCGCGCGGCGCCATCGGTTTGACAACGCCGCCCCGGCAATCATAGCGTTCAGGCGGCGATTTTGAAGCCCGGTCCAATCGGCGCGGAGTGCGGTGCGATGGCGTACAGCGAGATCATTTACAGCAAGGCGGATCGTGTGGCCACGATTACGCTCAACCGGCCGCAGGCCTACAACGCCTGGACGCCGACGATGAGCCGCGAGCTGCGCGACGCGCTGCGCGACGCCGACCATGACGACGAGATCGGCGCGATCATCTTTACCGGCGCCGGCAAGGCGTTTTGCTCGGGCGCCGACATGGCGCTGGTGGGCAAGCGCGCCGCGTCTTCGGATAAGCCGCCGGCCGGGGATGGCGGCGGCTCGCAACCGGCCCTTGCCAAGCCGCCGCGCCCGCCCGGGCTGCTGCCGTATCTGCGCGGCTTGCGCACGCCGATAATCGGCGCGATCAACGGCGTCGCGGCGGGGATCGGCTTCACGATGCCGCTTTACTTCGACTTCCGCATCGCCGCGCACAGCGCCCGCATGGGGTCGATCTTTTCCCGCCGTGGACTGACGATCGAAGACGCCACCGCTTACTTCCTGCCGCGACTGGTGGGGCTGGCCAACGCCGTCGACCTGATCGTCACCGGGCGCATGATCAGCGCCGAAGAGGCGCTCAAGATGGGCTATCTGCGCGAGGTGGTGCCCGACGACCAGTTGATGGCGCGCGCCAACGAACTTGCCCGTGACATCGCGCACAACTGCTCCGCGATCAGGATCGCGCAGTCGCGGCGCATGCTGTACGAGCATCTCAACAGCGATCTGGAGACGGTGCTGCGCGACGCCGACGAAACCACGGCCTGGATGTACACGCTGCCCGATATCAAGGAGGGCGTTAAGGCGTTCGCCGAAAAGCGTGCGCCGCGCTTTACAACTCCCAAAACGCTGACCCGCAACAAGGATGCGGGCGGATGAGCGGGCGGTTTTAGCGGAGGTCCGCGATGCCAACGGCAAAGATCAACGGGATCGATCTCTACTACGAAACGCACGGCCAGGGACCCGCGATTGTGCTCGCCCACGGCGGCGGCGGCAGCCATCTGAGCTGGTGGCAGCAGGTTCCGGTGCTGTCCAGGACCCATCAGTGCGTCACCTTCGACCATCGCGGCTTCGGCCATTCGCGCGAAACTGCCGGCGGTCCGGGCGCCGGCGCGTTCGTCGCGGACCTGCGCGCGCTGCTTGACCATTTGGGAATCGAGCGGGCCGCGCTGGTGGGCCAGTCGATGGGCGGATGGACGGTGCTGGGCTTTGCCGCAACCTATCCCAATCGCACCCGCGCGCTGGTGTTGTGCGACACCACGGCGGGAATGGACGACGCCGAGGTGCGCGCCGAGCAGGAGCGCATCGCACAGCGCGCTGCCGCGGGCCTGATTCCCAAGGCCTTCGCACCCGACTTCGCCGAGCGCGAGCCGGCCCTGCATTTCCTCTACAGCGAGATCAATCAACTCAACGACCTGCCGCCCAAGCTGCTGGCCGGACTGTTCGGCCTGCGCTTCTCGCCCGAGCCTGTGGTCAAGCATCGCATTCCGACGCTGCTGGTGTGGGGCGATCAGGATCTGCTGATCCCGGCCGCCGCGATGGAACTGATGAAACGGCGCGTGCCGCACGCGCGCACCGCGCTGGTGCCCGGCGCGGGCCATTCCGTGTATTTCGAAAAGGGGCGCGAATTCAATTCCATCCTGTTGGATTTCCTGCACAGCCTGGCGGCCTAGATGCCGCGCAAATTTGGGAGCAACGACGATGGCGAAAATCGACTTCGACAAACTGCCGCGCTTCAGGGAACTGCCCGCGCAAAAGGGCGCGCCCGAGGGCTCGAGCTGGGGGCTGTTCGGCGAGGATTACGAACTGGGATGCCTCAACTTTCTGACTGCCGAGGGCGTGGTCGAAGCGGCGCGGCTGGTGCACAAAGGCAAGGTATTCCGCCTCGACATGAAAGTCGGCTACGGCGAGCCCACCCTGTTCGGCCGCGCCAGCGTCCGGCACAAGATCATCCGCCACGCCGGGGCGGACGGCAAAGTGTGGGGCCATGACGACATGCTCGACAATTACAACACCCAGGAAGGCAGCCAATGGGACGGGCTGGCGCACGTGGCCCATCCGCGCCACGGCTTCTACAACGGCGTGGCGCACGACGACATCAAGTCGGGCGCCGGCTCCAAGCTGAGCATCCACAAGTGGGCCAACCGCTTCGTCGGACGCGGCACGCTGATCGACGTGTTCAAGTTCCGCAACGAACAGGGCCGTCCGCTCGACCCGCTGACCAAGGCGATCTACAGCCTGGACGACCTCAAAGGCGCGCTGGCCGCACAGAAGACCGGGCTTAAGCCGGGCAGCATCGTGCTGGTGCGCACCGGCTGGATGGAGTCCTACAAGAAGGCGACTGCCGAACAAAAGCGCCAGATGGCGCCGATCAACGCGCTTAGGGCGTGCGGCATCGAGGCGAGCACCGCGATGTGCGAATGGTTGTGGGACAACCGCGTGGCGGCGATCGGCACCGACTGTCCGTCGGTGGAATCGTGGCCGTTTGAGAAATCGCCCTTGCACATCTGGGCGCTGCCGCTGGCGGGCCTGCCGCTGGGCGAGCAGTTCGAGCTGGCGCCGCTGGCGGAGGACTGCGCGCAGGACGGGCGCTACGAGTTCATGGTGGTATCGGCGCCGCTCAACGTCGAAGGCGGCATCGCCTCGCCGCCCAACGCCGTGGCGATCAAGTAAGGAGCGGCCATGCCGCCCGGACCAGCGCCGCTGCCCGACGCCTGCTGGGAGCCGGAGTCCGGCGTTCAGCAATCTGAATAGAAAAATTCAAACGGGGCGGGCCGCCGTGCCCGCCGTGACGGGCGAGCGTTTTTGGCGCCACCGATCAATGCGAAGCATGAAGGAGTCGGCAGCGGGTCGGAGCCGAGCAGACTTGAGCTGAGCATGTACGCAAGCGCGAGCTGTGCTCGCGTCTCGATGACAGGCAGGGACGCCTGTCCCACCATTTCCAGGTATTTTCAACGCTTCAGACCGCCCGATCTCATCCCGGTTTTCGCTCTCAGATCCGGCATGCGAAGATGGCTGCGGTCACTGATGACCGCAAGTGTATAAAGTCCAACGGAGGGCTCCGCTCTTCGGAGCCCTCCGTTGTTGTGCGGTCCTTCAAATTGCGCCGAACTATTGATCGATAAGCGCGTTGCTGACCGTGACGCAGCCGCGGGAGCCGTCGGCCAGCCGCACCGACATCGCCACCGGGTTGTGAGAAATCTGCGCCAGGTTCAGGGGCACCGCGTCCAGCGTCAGGCTCCACACCCCGCAGCTTCCCGCCGGGGTCGGCAAAGTTGCCAACGTGGCGTCCACCACGGCGCCGCCGGTGTTGCCCTCAAAGCGGGCCAACGGACTGCCGGGGTAGGTGGGCTTGAACGCCGGGATCTTGACGGTCGTCGCCGGCGAAACAGTCCCGCAATAGCCCTGCTGCAGGCTCACCTGCAGACCGTGGGTGACGGGGTTATCCGCCAGCTTCTCGCATACATGGCCCTCGCTCGACTCGGTGTTGGAGAACGTCAAGACCAGGTCGACCTGGTCGATCGGTTCCGTGCCGACGCCGTGGGTGATGTCCACCTTGCCGCTGTGGATGGTGACCTCCGGACCTTCTACCGCCCCGGCTCCGGCGGCGAACTGCAAGATCAGGGCGGCAACGAACGCGCCGACTACAATGCTGCGAACCACTGTGACCAGGCCAACTTTCATTCTCGATCCCTCCTGTGTTTGTCGGTAACGCCGACGAGCACAGGACGAACAGCAATCGGCTTGCCAGCTAAAAGTTCAGGAATTAAGCGATATTTGCGCCTGGGCGGCGTCTGAATTTTTGGACGCGGTCGCAATTCTTGAACAATGGTTCTGGAGCGGATGGCCGCGAGCTGCGGTTATTGGGCGGGATACCTGATGCGGAACTTGGCCAATTTGTAGGACAGGTCGCTGCGCGACAGCCCGAGCCGGCGCGCCGCCTCCGCCTGCGCCCCGGCGGTGGCCTTGAGCGCCCGTTCAATCAACGCCCTCTCCAGCGTGCTCAGAAACGGGCGCAACTCCAGCCGCTCGGGCAACAGCCGGGCGAGGTCTTCAGGCGCTGACAGCGCGGCGCGCGCGCCCGGGCCATGGTTGGGCGGGTTTACGGGAAAGTTCTCGGCGCTGATTTGATGGTCGGTGGACAGGATGCAGGCGCGCTCGATTAGATTTTTGAGTTCGCGGATGTTGCCGGGGAAGTGATAAGCCATCAGCGCGGCCATCGCCCCAGGGCTGAGCTTGCGCAGCGGGACTTTCAGATCGCGTGCGGCCTGCGCCAAAAACAGTTCGCATAGCTCGGGAATGTCCTCGCGCCGCTCGCGCAGCGGAGCGATCGCCAGTGGTACGACGGCCAGCCGATAGTAGAGGTCTTCGCGAAACAACCCCTCGCGCACGCGCGCTTGCAGGTCGCGATGGGTCGCGACCAGCAGGCGGACGTCCACCGAGCGCGGTCTGGTCGAGCCGATGCGCATGAGCTGGCCGTCGGTCAGCACGCGCAGCAGTTTGGCCTGCGCCGCCATCGACATCTCGCCGGCCTCATCGAGGAACAGTGTTCCCTCGTGGGCGGCTTCGAAGAGCCCCTCTCGCGCGCGCTCGGCGCCGGTAAAAGCCCCGCGTTCATGACCGAACAACTCGCTCTCGAGCAGGGTTTCGGTGAAGGCGGCGCAGTTGACCGCTACCAACGGTTTAGCCGCGCGGCGGGAGCTGCGATGAATGGCGCGGGCGACCAGCTCCTTGCCGGTGCCGGTTTCGCCGGTGATAAGCACGGTGGCGTTGGTCGGGGCGACTCGCGCGATCTTCTCGCGCAAGGCCTTGATCGCCGGGCTGTGCCCGCGAATTTCGGAGGAGCCCTCCAGGCGCACCACCGCCTCGCGCAGGCGGGTGTTTTCGCGCACCAGCCCGGTGTGCTCAACCGCGCGCCGCACCGTGGCCAGCAGCACTTCGGGCAGGAAGGGCTTGGCGATGAAGTCGAAGGCGCCGCGGCGCATGCTTTCCACTGCCAACTCAACGGTGGCGAAGGCGGTCAGGAAAACCACCGAGACGGTGGCATCCGCCTGGTTGGCGCAGACCAGCACCTCGAGCCCCTCGCCGTCGCCCAGTTTCTGATCGGTTATCACGGCCTCAAAAGCGTCCTGGGCCAGCGCCCGGCGGGCTTGCGCGACGCTTGCCGCCTCGACCACCTCATAGCGCTCCTGTTTTAGGTTGGAGGCCAGGATACGCCGCATACTCGGCTCGTCGTCAACCACCAGTATTGTGCTCATCTTGCTGCCGTCCGCGCCCCGGATAGCGCCTTGTGCACGGGAATCTCCATCGAGAAGCATACCCGGCCGGGCTGGTTGATGCTCAGTTGCAGATCGCCGCCATGGGCGCGCGCGACGTTGCGGGCGATCGCGAGCCCCAGCCCGGTGCCGCCCGGTTTGGTAGTGAAGAACGGTTCGAACAGATGGGCCGTGACTTCGGCGGGAATGGGTCCGGCGCTGTCGCTCACCTCAAGCCGCATCGCGCCGTCGGCGCGCGCGCGCAGCGTCACCGTGCCGCCGCCGGGGCAGGCGTCGATCGCGTTGAGCACCAGGTTGAGCAACGCCTGCTGGACCAGCGTCGAATCGAAGTCACCCTCCAGGCCGGGGTCGGCATCGAGCGCCACCGCCACGCCGTGATTGGCGGCGTGCGCGTTGGCGAGCACGGCCACGTAGCTGAGCGTGTCGGCGACGTTGGCGCGCGCGATGCGGGCGGGCCGCGGGCGCGCGTAGGCCAGAAAATCGGAGGTCAACCGCTCCAGCCGAGACGCCTCGGCGGCCGCGATCTCGAACATCTTGCGCCGTTCGGCCTCCTCCTGGCCCGGCCGCGCGGCGGTCGCCAGCGAGCTTGAGATCATCGCCACCGGATTGCGGATCTCGTGCGCGATCGCGCTTGACAGCCGGCCCACCGCAGCCAGTTTCTCCTCCGCCGTCAGACGCTCGCGAGCGCGGTTGAGTTCTTCAAGATTGCACTTGAGCAGTTCTTCGCGCTGGCGCAGGTTGTTTACCAGCAGCCACACCAGCACCCCGGCCATGGTGTAAATCAGCGAGGTCGCCCCCGCTTCGACGTATTCGTTGAGCGATTGCAGCCAGTAGGCGGAAAAAAAGTTGAGAAAGTCCGCCAGGCCGATGATCGCAGCCATGGTGAGGAAGTTGAACCTGAAGGCCGCCTGGATCACCGGCACCACCATCAGAATGAAATACTGATGGTCGTCGCCCGCTTCGATAATCGACAGCGCCGTGGCCAGCACGGCATTGAGCGCGATCGGCCACCAGGTCAGGATCAGGTCGGCGAGTCCGGAGGTGACTTCGCGCGTCGTTCCAAGCCAGAGCAACTCCGCGATTTGAAGCAAAAACCCGCCGACCAGCAGGGCGATGCTGAGCGGCGAGGGCAGTCCGACATAGCCGGTCAGAGTGGTATGAATGAGGAGCAACGACCCGATCAGCATCAGGTTGAGGAGTGCAAGAACCCAATGCTGGCGGCGTAGTGATTCGAAGTCAAAGACCCCGGGAGAATCGGTATACAGGGGCGTCATGTGCGGCGCGCGCTGGGCGCAGGACGAGCGCACGCTTAAACGGCTAGATTGTCACCCGATGGGCGGCGGTAATCAACCGCTGATAGGGCGGCGGGCGGCGTGGCGCGGCCGGGGACATCGGTTCGGTTTGCTCCCAAATGGGTCCGGGAGCATCCCACCCCCCTGCGCTCGGCGGCGGCGCCGTGGTATCTTTGAGGCGCGCAGGAAACGTCAGATGATTGCGATCGTCGATTACCGGGCCGGCAACCTGACCAGCGTGGCGCGCGCGCTGGAGCATCTGGGCCATCGATGCGAAATCACCGACCGGCCCGAGGCGATCCGGGCCGCCCAGCGCGTGATTTTGCCCGGCGTGGGCGCCGCCGGCGCCACCATGGACCACCTGCGGCGGCTGGGTTTGGAACGCGTGCTGCGCGAGGACGTAATCGGCGCGGGCAAGCCGTTTTTGGGCATCTGCATCGGCATCCAGATCCTGATGGACCACAGCGAGGAGGATGACGCACGATGCCTGGGCGTGGTCGCCGGCAAGGTTGTGCGCTTTCCCACGGCGGTGGACGGCCGCTTGCTGAAGGTGCCGCAGATCGGCTGGAACCGCGTGCACCAGGTGCGACCCCATCCGGTCTTTGACGGCGTGCCCGATGGCAGCCACTTTTACTTCGTCAACTCCTACTATCCGGTGCCGGCCGAGCCGTCGGTGGTGATCGCCACCGCGGAACATGGTGTAGTATTTTGCGCCGCTCTGGCGCGGGGGCGGCTGGTCGCCACGCAGTTCCATCTGGAGAAAAGCGGCGCGGCGGGGCTGCGCGTGCTGGATAATTTCTGCAGGCTCTGAGCCAGATGCTTTCCAAACGTATCATTCCCTGCCTGGATGTCCGTGCCGGCAAGGTGACCAAGGGAATCGAGTTCAAGGGCAACGTCGATGTCGGCGACCCGGTCGCGATGGCCCGCGCGTACTACGCGCAGGGCGCCGACGAACTGGTCTTCTATGACATCACCGCCTCCAACGAGCGGCGCGCAATTATGATCGACGTGGTGCGGGCGGTGGCGCGCGAAATCTTCATCCCCTTCAGCGTGGGCGGCGGCCTGCGCACGCTGGAGGACATGCGCGCGGTGCTGCTGGCGGGCGCGGAGAAGGTCTCGATCGATTCGGGTGCGGTGCGCAACCCCGACCTTATCACGCAGGGGGCAAAGGCGTTCGGCAGCCAATGCATCGTGCTCTCGATGCAGGTCAAGAAGACCGGCGCGCGTCCCGCCGTGCCCTCGGGCTACGAAGTGGTGATCGACGGCGGGCGGCTGTTCACCGGCAAGGACGCCGTCGAGTGGGCGCGCCAGGGCGAAGCATTGGGCGCGGGCGAGTTGTGCATCAACTCGATCGATCGCGACGGCACCAACGCCGGCTTCGAGCTGGAGCTGACCGGCGCCATCAGCCGCGCCGTGTCGATTCCGGTGATCGCGTCGGGCGGTGCCGGCACCCCCGAGCATCTGCGCCAGGCCTTTGTGCAAGCGGGCGCCGACGCGGCGATCGTCGCCTCGATGGTGCATTACGGCACCTATCCAATCCCGGTCATAAAGCGCTATTTACACGAGCACGGAGTCGAAGTGCGCAACGGCAGTTGGGCAGGAGAGTGAAGTGAAATGGCCGGAAAGGAGCGCGACGTGAAACTGGCGCTGGTGGCCGCGGATTTCAATTTCGACGTGACTTCGCTGATGCTGGAGCGGGCGCGCCACCACGCCGAGTTTTTGGGCGTCGAGGCGATGGTGGTCCATGTGCCGGGCGTCTTCGACATGCCCGCGGTGATCAAAAAACTGCTCGCCCGCAAGGACATCGACGGCGTAGTGTTGATCGGTGCGGTGATCAAGGGCGACACCCAGCACGACGAGGTGATCATGCACGCCACCGCGCAGGCCTCCGCGCAGTTGGCCGCGCAAACCGGCAAGCCGGTGGGCTTCGGCGTCACCGGTCCCGGCATGACGCGCGAGCAGGCCGTCGACCGCATCGACAACGCCCGCAACGCGGTCGAGTCGGTGGTCCGCCTGCTGCAGACGCTGAAGCAGATCGATTCGGTGTAACAGCGCGCGCTGACATCCTCATGCCGACCACTTTGTGCATACTGTGCAAAGTCGAGACGGGAGCGGCTTGAGCGCGCGGCGAGCGCGGACTTATACTGCGCGCAGAATGAGCAAGAGGGGCGGAGCGGCGGAGCGGAAAAACTTCTCGACGCGGATGGCGGCGCGAATCCTGGCAATCTCGCCCGAGCGCATCCGCTATTGGGTCCGGCGCAAACTGGTCAAACCGGCGGCGGTGCGCGGCCGCCACTATCAGTTCACATTCGAAGATCTGCTCATGATGCGTCTGGCCAAGGAGCTGCTGCCCAACCGGCGCCGGCTCGAGGCGGTGGCGCGATGCTTCCAGCGCGTCGGCCAGATGCAGCGCCCGGTCACCGCGGTCAAGCTTTACGAAGAGGACGGCCGCATTATGGTGCGCGACGGCGCGGTGACCTTCGAGGCCGAGACCGGCCAGATGCTGCTGGACTACGGCATGGCGCCGGCCGCCGGCCAGACGATAAGTCAGGCGGACGCGCCGGTGCGCCTGCGCCGGCTGCTGGAGGCCGCCGCGGGGCTTGAGGAGAGCAACCCGGCGCGCGCCATCCAACTGTATCGCGAATACCTGGAACATCGCCCCCGCGACAGCGCGATTCATCGCCGGCTCAGCACCATGCTCGAGGGCGCCGGCGACCCACACAGTGCGGTACGCCATTTGGACGCCGCTGCGGTGCTGGAGCCGGACAACGCGGAGCTGCACTTCGACCTGGGCGTGCTCTACCGCAAGTTGCACAACATGGAGCGCGCGGCGGTCAGCTTCAGCCGCGCCCTGGAATGCGAGCCCGACCTGATCGAGGCCCATCTCCATCTCGCCCAGATCTACGAGCAGCAGGGGCGCAAGCGCGAGGCCATGCGCCATCTCAGCGCCGCCCATCGGTTGATCAACCAGGATTAAGCGTTCTTTTATTTTATTCACGCGCGGCGGACGCTATATGCGTGCTTTGATGGGGACGCAAAGCTTCCGCCCGCCAGCGATGTCGATGAGAGCCGCAGTCATGGAGGCGATTCGCAAACCGCTGGCTCGCACCATCGCTACGCCCGGGAGCCTCGGTTCGACTTACAGCGTTGCTGCTAAGCCCTCACCCGCAGAGCGATTTTGCTGGCGCAAACTCGCTCCGCGGCCTCTCCCGGTTTGCGGCTGCGGACCGCGTCCGCTGCCGCGGGCGAGGCTCCAAAGATACGCCGCCTCCTTCTTTTGACCCCTCTCCCACAATCGGTTGTGTGGGAGCGCGAGGCTGAAGTATGCAGCACTTGCGGCCCGCCCACTGATGCTTTTGGGCTGAATCTTTACAAGATGGCGCAAGCAGCAAAATGCTCGCGCATCAATGGCGGGCAGGGACGCCCGCCCCACTATTGTTTTGCTCGGATTATCGAGGCAGTGCAAAACCTGTCAACTCTATGGGTGCGCAATCGCAGCCGTCTTCACGCCAGCTTGTAGGCGCGGGCGACGTTTTCGCCCAGGATGCCGCGGGCCATCTCGTCGGGCATCTCTGCCACCAGCTCGCGCACCTCTTCCATGTAATTGGGCGGATGGTCGACGTGGGGAAAGTCGCTGGCCCAGAAGAACCTGTCGATTCCCACGTACGGCATCACGTGGCGCAGGCACTTCTCGTCGGGGTCGCCCGAGATGAAGCATTGGCGCTTGAAATAATACGAGGGCTTTTCGCTCAGCGGCACCCCGGCGCCGAACAGCGTGCCTTCGTAGATGGCGTCGGCGCGATCGAGGTACCATCCGATCCATCCCGCGCCCGACTCCAGCACCACGAAGCGCAGGCGCGGAAATTTTTCGAACACGCCGTAGGCGAACATGGTTGAGAACGCCATCATCGGCCCCTGGTTGACGTGCATGTCGCCGTACCACAAGCGCGCCGGACCTTTGATGGGCTCATAGCGCGTGTGAATCGTGGTGTCGGCCGGCTCGATGCTGGGATGGACGGCGACGGGCACGTCGAGGTCCTGCGCGGCGGCGAACAGCGGATCATGGTCGGGATGGCCGTGGGGTTTGCGGTCGGCGGTAAACGACGCGATGAACGCCCCCTTGCATCCGTCCTCCTTGACCGCGCGCTCCAGTTCGCGCGCCGCCGCCTGCGAATCGAGCAATGAGACGTGCGCAATCGGCACCAGGCGGCCGCCGGAGTCATGGCAGAAGTCGCCGATCCAGCGGTTGTAGGCGCGGCAGTAGGCGGCGGTGATTTCCGGGTCGTGGCGGACGTCGCCCTCCCACGCCAGACCCAGGGTCGGGTAGAGCACCGACTTGGCCAGCCCTTCAGTGTCCATCCGCTCCAGGCGTTCCTTGGGGAACATTGTGCCGTGACCCGCGCTGTTGGCGTAGGTCTCCTCTTTAGTGACCGGGATGAACGGCGTCGGTCCTTTCTTGCCGCCGGCGATCCAGGCCTTGCGCCGCTGGCGCATCTCTTGCACGAAGCGGCCCATGCTGCTCAGCCGCGGCAGGTTGTAGCGGTCGATGCAGGTGGCGGGCTTGCCGTCGACCTCCGCGTAGTCCCATCCCTCGTCGTCCCTGCGGATGCGGATGGCGCGCGGCTTGTACTTCGCCTCCAGGTACTTTTCCCACAGATCGGGCGGCTCCAGGATATGTCCATCGGCGTCTATAATCATCCGCTCTTTGCTTTTGATGTCCGCCATAGTAAATCTTTCAGTATAGGGGGCTGTGCGAACTATACACGATCTCAAGCCAGAGCAGAACATCCGTTCAGGCCTCGTCGCCGCGCCCGGCGCGATTCAGCCGAAGCAGGAATTTGTGCCGGCGGCCTTTCACATCCGGCCGCCGGCGGGGTTGTTAATCGACATGGGGTGCGAACGACCGCAGCTGCCGCTGCCCTTTGAGGAACTGATGCGGCGCCATGAACGGGAGATCATGCGCTTTTTGCTGCGTGCGGTGGGCGACCGCGAGGATGCCGCCGACCTGTTCCAGGAGACCTGGCTGCGTGCCTACCGCGCCTATCCGCGTCTGGCGGCTGGTGCCGGCGCGCGGCCGTGGCTGTATGCGATCGCCGTCAACCTTTGCCGCAACCGAGCACGAGACGGTGCGCGCCGCCGCCGCGTCATCGCGCTACCGGCGCCCGAGGAAAGCGACGGCAAACTCAACCGCTCCGTTGGTGAGAACGACGCGTACGCGGCAATCGCACTGCGCCAGCGCATTGCGGCGCTGCCCGCCCGGCAGCGCGAGGCGTTTTACCTGCGTTACTTCGCAGGTTTTGGCTATGGCGAGATCGGGGCGGCGCTGCGCTGCTCGGCGCAAGCCGCGCGCGCCAATGTTTCGCAAGCCGCCAGAAAACTCAAGGCCGGCGGATGAACCGATGAAGATCGATACTCTGGTCGACTCGATGGCCGATGAATTCAGCGACGCGATGGTGGAAGAAATCCTGCGCGAGGCGCGCGGCGGTTTTGCGCGCGCGCTGGAACGCATCCGCCGCCCGCAGGCGGCGCTGGGTGTGGTCAAGTCGGTGCTGGGCGACCTGCTGGTGGCGCTGACGGCGCGCGGCGTCGTGCTCAACCATTACCTGCGCGACGGCGCCGACCTCGCCGCGACCATCGCGCATTTGCGCCAATATTTCGATTTGGTCGAGGATCGCCGCGCCGCCCAGGAGATCGGCGAGGAGGTGCGCCGGTACGTCGGCGGCGACGCGGCCGCCCTGCGCCAGCCGGTTGACCTGGCGTTGGTCAACGGCGCGTTTCAGAGGAAGGTGCTGACCAAGCTAATGGCGGTGGTGCCGCGTGGCGCGGTGATCAGCTATCAGGCGCTGGGCGCGGCCGCGGGCGCGCCTGACGCCGCCCGCGCGGTCGGCAACGCGCTGCACCACAATCCGGTGCCGGTTTACGTGCCGTGCCATCGCGTGGTCGCGTCGGGCGGCGCCATCGGCGGCTACGGCGGCGGGCTGCCGCGCAAATTACAATTGCTGCGTGCCGAGGGCTTTGCGCTGGAGGATACGGCGGCGGCGATCCCTGCTGAGGCGGTCTGCGGCCATCACAGTACCGGCATTTATTGCCGGCGCGGCTGCCGCGCTGGCGCCCGCGCGCATCGCGCGCGGATCATGTTCTTCGCCAGCCCTGCACAGGCGCGCAGGGCGGGGCTGCGTCCGTGCAAGCTCTGCCGCCCCGGATGATTCGTGGCCGTTTGAGATCGTGGGCCGGGGCGCGTAAGCTTGCTCCATGAGCGTCCGCATTCTTTACTGCAAGGCTTGAGGTTACAAGGATCGCGCGGTCAGTCTGGCCGCATCCATCCAGACACGCTTCGGTGAGAAGGTCGAGATTGCCGAGGGCAGCCGCGGACAGTTCGATGTCCTGGCCGACGGCCAGTTGCTGTTCTCCAAAAAAGACACCGGACGTTTTCCCCAACCCGGCGAAGTCGAGCAGCGCTATGCCCTGCTCAAGGACGGCAAGGAACTGCCGCCGTTAGCGTATAACCAGCGCAAGGGCATCGTGGCGCGGCTGCTGTCGCTGTTCGCCGGTTGAACGCGTTTGCAGCCGTACGCCGTAACCTCATTTGGTTCCCAACCAGGCGCAGCGGGCCGCAATCATGGTGCAAAGCCTTTACCCGGGCTTTTGCGCTGCCCTACTAATGTAAGGTAAGTAGCGCGTTTGAAAGTAATCCGGGCTTTATCCCGCGGTCCGGCCGGAGACGGGCGATGTATGATCTGCTCCTTAAAGGCGCCACCGTCGTGGACCCCTCGATCGGTCTGCACGCGCCTGCCGACGTCGCGATCGAGCGAGGCGCGATTGCCGCGGTCGCGCCCGCGATTGCGTCCGAAGATGCGCGGCGCGTGATCGAAGTGCCCGGCACAATCGTAACGCCCGGGCTGATCGACCTGCACGTCCACGTCTTCGACGGCTTTACCCGCTTCGGCGTTCATCCCGATCAGGCGGGCGTTTACGCCGGCGTCACCACGCTGGTAGACGCGGGCAGCGCGGGCTGCGCCACCTTCGAGGGCTTCACCCGCTACATCATCCCCACCTGTCACACCGAGGTCATCCCGTTCCTGCACATCGCGCAGACCGGCCTGGCAACGATTCCCGACATTATCGCCGAGGCCAGCATCAACCTGGACGCGACCCTGCGCGTCGCCGAGCGGCATCGGGGGCTGATTTGCGGAATCAAGGCGCGGATGGTATCGCCGGCGCTGGAGATTTTCGGCATGGAGATGCCGCGGCTGGCCCGGCGCGCCGCGCGGGAGAGCGGCATCAAACTGATGGTACACATCGGCGACACCGAGCGACGCTATGACCCCACCGTGATTCGCCGGCTGCTGCCGATGCTGGAGCAAGGCGACATCCTGACCCACTACTTCACCGCCAATCCCGGCGGCGTGCTTGACGGCAACGGGCGGCTGGTGCCCGAAGCGTGGGAAGCCGCGAAAACCGGCGTGTGGTTCGATACCGCGCACGGCCGCGCCAATTTCAGCTTCGAGGTCGGCCGGCGCATCATCGACCAGGGCCTGCTGCCGCATTGCATAAGCACCGATATCACGGTGCCGGGGCGGCTGCGCAGCGTGCATAGCATGACGGAAATGATGACCCGCTTTCTGGGGCTTGGCTTCACCCTGGATCAGGTCGTCACGATGTGCACGGCCAACCCCGCCCGAGCGATCGGCGCGGCGGATCGTCTGGGCAGTCTGGCCGTGGGCCGGCAGGCCGACGTGTCGGTGCTGCGCCTCAAGGAGGGCGACTGGGTGGTGCACGACACGGTGGGCGGCAGCCTGCGCGTCAGCCGGGCGGTAGTGCCAGTGATGGCGGTCAAGCGCGGCGCGGTGTTCAGCGCACAATGGGGTCCGCGTCCGTGGGGATGGGAGCCCGATCCCGCCCCGCCGGGGAGCGTGGGATGCTGCTGATTTACCGGGCAAGGCCCGGAAAGGGCTCGGCATAAGGCGCGGATTTTCCTGCGAGCGGTCGAGGGCTTTGATGGACGGCACAAGATGAACCGCATCGACCTGGGCAAACTCATCCTGGAATGGCGCCGTCCGATCGCGGCGGTGTTGCTGGCGATCACGGCGTTCATGGCCTATCACGCCAGGGACATAACCATCGCCACCCGCTTTGTGGATTTGTTTCCCACCAACCATCCGTATACCAGGCTCTACCAGAAGTATGGACGATACGGCGGCGCCGACACCACCGTGTTCATGATCGAGGTCAAGCACGGCGACATCTTCAACCCCGCCACGCTGCAGAAGATCCAGGACATTCAGTATGCGGCCAATGCGCTGCCGCTGGTCAATCACAACGAGGTCTTCTCGCTGGCTTCCTACCAGACTCAGTACGTCAAGGCGTCGCCCGGCACGGTCGAATACCATTGCTACATGTATCCGTACGTGCCCAAGACCAGGTCCGGAATCGAGGCGCTGCGCGAGGTGGTTTACGCACACAAGGCGCAGTTGCGCGGACTGGTCGCGCCCGATTACAAATCCGCCGCCGTGGTTGCCTCCTTCAATGAAACCGGACCGGCGCAGAATTACAGCGAGCTGTTCGACGACATCCAGGCGATCATCAGCAAGTACCAGGACGCCAATCACAACATCTACGTCACCGGCCAGCCGGTCGTGCGCGGTTATGGCTATTACTATTTCCCTGTGATCGTGGCGATCCTGGTGATCTCGGTCGCTGCGATGGTGTGCGCGTTGTACCTGAGCCTGGGCAGCTTCTCCTCCTGGTGGGTGCCGCTGGTGACCGGTTCGTTCTCAGCGCTGTGGGGCCTGGGATTGGTCGGATTGCGCAACTATGACTTCGATCCGCTGATGCTGGTGGTGCCGCTGATTCTGACCGCGCGCGACATGAGCCACGGTGTGCAGTGGCAGAAGCGATATTATTACGTGCTCGATCAGGTCGGCGACCACGTTCAGGCCTGCGTGGAAACCACCAACTACATGTTTCCAGCCGGGCTTTTGGCGATCGCCGCCGACGTGTCGGGAATCATTTTCATCTCCTTTTCGGGAATCACGGTGCTCGATCACATGGCGCGCGCCGGCACGGTGTGGCTGCTGGCAAGTCTGCTGATGGTGTTCGTGTTCCAGCCCATTTTGATGAGCTATCTGCCGGTTGCGCAGCGCAAGCAGCGGCACTGGCGGCTAAGCGGCGCCGCGCTTGAGCGCCTGCGCGATTTCGGGCAGGCGGTGGCGCGCTTCGGGGTCGAGCCGGGAGTGGCGCGCGGCGCGCTGCTGATCGGCGCGGCGCTGTTCCTGGCGGCGGGCCTGGCCAGCGGCATGCGGGCGCAGGTGGGCTATCAGCACGCCGGCACGCCGCTGTACCGGCCCAACGCCAAAGTCAACCGCGATATCCGCAAAATCGTGCAGAACTTCCCCATCGACGAGGGTTGGATCATCGTGGACACGCCGATGAGCGCCGCGCAGAATCCCTTCAGCTATCCGATCCTGCATATGGAAGATGACCTGCGCGACTTCATATTTCAAAGTTCCGGCGTGCGCGACGTCATCACCTTCGCCGACGACGGCATCAAGCCGTTCACGCGCGTAATCCACGGCGGCTACCCCAAGTTCTGGGCGCTCCCGCACACCATCAAGCTGATCTTCGCCTCGGTCTTATTCTTCATGCACAGCAAGGCGCCCGGCGACATGGAGCAGTTCAACCTGTTCAACACCTCATGCGTCAGGGTCCTGCTCAAGGATCATACGGCACGGACGCTCAACGCGCTGCGGCGCCGGATTGCGCTCTTCGAGCAGCAATACATGAGCCGCAGCCCGCAGCTCTCCCACACGCATCTGCGCTACCTGGGCGGGATTGCGGGGCTGTACGCGGCGGCCAACGACGTGCTGTTCGATCTCGATTTGAGAAACATCGCCTTCGTGCTGATCGCGATCTTCATCTTCAGCGCCTTCACTTTCCGCTCCGTGACGGCCGGGGTGTTGTTCGTGCTGGTGTGCGTGACGGCGAATTTCGGCGCTTTCATCTACATGCACCTGCGCGGCATCGGATTGACCATCGATACGGTGCCGGTCATCTCGCTGGGCATCGGGCTGGGCGTCGATTACGGCATCTACACGGTCTCCCGCATTCGCGACGAGGTGATGGCCGGGCTGCCGCTCAATCAGGCCGTGGTGCTGGCGCGGCGCGACACCGGCGGCGCGGTGGCGATCGTGCTGTCGATCATGATCGGCGGGCTGATCCCCTGGATGTTCTCGCCGGCGCTGTTCCACTTCAACATGAGCCTGATGCTGGCGCTGCTGATGGGGCTCAACGCTATCGCGGGCGTCCTGGTCCTGCCCTCTTTCATCGCGTGGTCCAAAGCCAGGTTCATCACCCGCTACCTGGCGGCGCCGCAGAGCGCCGGCGCCGCGGTTGCGTCGGGCAGCGGCACTTGAGCGGTTTGGCCCGCCGCGTATTAGTAGTAGGAAGGCGGACCTCCAGCGGGCCTCCGAAAAACGCGTTCAGAGCAGGGATTATGAAAGATCAAGGCGCGGGCCACCGGCCCGATGACACAACCAAATCGATTCCACCGCAGCCGCTGACTTTGGAAGGCTCCTACATCCTGCACCAGATGATTCGCGTGCGATGGCCCCAGTGGAAGGCGTGCGACGCGAACCGGCGTGCCGCCGAAATCGCTGCGGCCGGCGAACTGCTGGCGCAGCTTGAAGCGCGTGCCGGCGGCCAGAGCGCGCTGTTCTCGCTGTTGGGGCACAAGGGCGACGCAATGCTGGTGCACTTCCGCCGCTCGCTCGAGGAACTGCGCGAGGCGCAGCTGCAATGGACCCGGCTGGGTCTGTGGGACTTCTGCGAGTATACCTCCTCGTATCTGTCGGTGGTCGAGATTGGGTTGTATGAGGCGTCGCTGCGCTTGTACTCGGCGCTGGCCGGCGAGGGGATCGCGCCGGACTCCGAGGCGTGGAAACAGCGGGTGGATGCGGAAATCACCCGCCAGCGCCAGGCGATGGCACCGCGCCTGTGGCCTGACATCCCCGCGCGTCCGTACGTATGCTTCTACCCGATGGACAAGCGGCGGGGCGAAAGCCGCAACTGGTATCAGGTGCCAATCGCGCAGCGCGGGGCGATGATGCGCGAGCACGGCGTGATCGGGCGCAAATACGCGGGGCTGGTCACCCAAATCATTTCCGGCTCGATCGGGTTCGACAATTTCGAATGGGGCGTGGACCTGTTCGCCGACGATCCGCTGGTGTTCAAGAAGCTGGTCTACGAGATGCGCTTTGACGAAGCCAGCGCCGTCTACGGTGCGTTCGGCGACTTTTACACCGGCATCCGCGTGCGCCCCGCCGAACTGGCGCAACTGCTGTAGCGTGGCAGCGCGCCGACGCTACGCGATCTTCTGCTTGCTGGCGTGCCAGTCGGCGAGGAACTTCTCCAGTCCGATGTCGGTCAGCGGATGGCACAGCATCTGGCGCAGCACGTTGAAGGGCAGGGTGGCGACGTGCGCGCCCAGTTCCGCCGCCTTGAGCACGTGCAGTGGATTGCGCAGCGACGCGACCAGCACCTGGGTCGGATAATCGTAGTTGCGCAGGATGTGCAGCGTCTGCTCCACCGTGGTCATCCCGTCGTGGCCGATGTCGTCCAAGCGGCCGACGAACGGCGACACGTAGCTGGCCCCGCATTTGGCCGCAGCCAGCGCCTGCAGCGGCGAGAAGATCAGTGTGACATTGACCTTGATGCCGCGTTTGGCCAGGGCGGTGGTAGCCTTGAGGCCCTCCAGGGTAACGGGGCATTTGACGACGATATTGGGATGCAGCCGGGCCAGCTTCTCGCCCTCTTCCAGCATCCGCGGCGCGTCGGTGGAGACTACCTCGGCGCTGACCGGACCGTCGACCAGCGAGCAGATCTCACGCAGCACCTCAGCGTAGGGACGGCCGGTTTTGGCCAGCAGGCTGGGGTTGGTGGTGACGCCGTCGATCAGGCCCCAGCTCAACGCCTCGCGCAGCTCGCCGGTATCCGCACCATCCAAGAAGATTTTCATCGTGACGCAACCTCCCGGCGCGGCGATGGCGGTCTTAGCAAATCGGCGCGCATCAGCACAACCCTCTGTGTGGATTTAAGTCCGGCCAGCAATTCCGAAATACTGGCATTGAGGCGCGGATGAATCAAAGCGGGCGCCAGCTCGCTCATCGGCACCAGCACGAAGCGCCGTTCATGCAAGCGGGGATGGGGGACGGTCAGTTTGGGGGTGTCGATGAGTTCCTTGTTGAAAAACAACAGGTCCAGGTCGATGATCCGCGGCTTGTACTTGGTCCGCGCGGCGCCCTTGGGGGCCCGCTTGGGCATCCGCACCCGCTTGCGGCCCATCGCCCGCTCGATCGACAACAACTGCTGCATCAGAACTTCGGCCGAAAGTTCGGTCTCCACCTCCACCGCGCCATTGAGGAACGGCCCCGCAACCTCGCCCACCGGTTCCGTCTCGTAAATCGAGGACTGGCGGACGATCCGCGTGTGCCGCAATTTACCTATGCGCTCGAGTGCCTCGTGATAATTGGCGAGTCGATCGCCGAGGTTGGTGCCTATGCCGATGAAAGCCCGATGGGGCATCCCCAATGCTACAGCTTGAGCGCTTTAATTCTTTCGGCCGCCTCTTTCAACCGCCCGGTGGCCAAGGTAATCGACAACCGAACGTACCCTTCACCGCCACTGCCAAAGCCGGAGCCCGGTGTAATCACCACTCCCGCCTGCCTGAGCACGCGCTCGCTGAACGATGCCGATGTATATCCTTTGGGCACCTCCGCCCAGATGTAAAACGTGGCCTTGGGTGGTTCACAGGCCAGCCCCAGACCGCGCAAAGCCGCCACCATCACGTCGCGCCGCTCCTGGTAAATCCTGCAATATTCCCGCAGGGTCTCTTCCCCGCCCCCCAGCGCCGTGATCGCCGCTTCCTGAATTCCCTGGAAGACTCCCGAATCCACGTTGGTCTTGACCTTGCCCAACCCCGAGACGAGAGCCGCATTGCCAACCACGAAACCCACCCGCCATCCGGTCATCGAAAACGTCTTGGACAGCGAATGGAACTCCACCGCGCACTCCCGCGCCCCGTCAACCTCAAAGACGCTGGGTGCGCGATAACCGTTATACGCGATTTCCGAATATGCGAGGTCGTGAGCCAGGATAATGTTGTTCCTGAGGCAAAACTGGACCGCTGTCTTGAAAAAGGATAAATCCGCCACCGCTCCGGTGGGGTTGTTGGGATAATTGAGCCACAGCAGCTTGGCGCGCTTAGCCACTTCCGCCGGTATTGCCGACAAGTCCGGCAAAAATCCGTTCTGTTTCTTCAATGGGAGGAAATAAGCCTCACCCCCGCTGAAGGTGCATCCGGAAAAGTACACCGGGTACCCTGGGTCGGGAATCAGTACGATATCGCCGGGATCAACCACTGCGGTGGAGAAATTGGCGATGCCCTCCTTCGAGCCGATCAGCGCGCAGACTTCCGTGCGGGGGTCGAAATCAACGCCGAAGCGCCGTTTGTACCATTTGGATGCAGCGACGCGGAACGATTCCAGCCCTTCGTAGTCTGGATAGCGATGGTTGACGGGATTTTCGGCTGATCGCTTCAATGCCGCCACGATATAATCCGGGGTGGGCAGGTCGGGGTCGCCGATTCCCAAGCTGATGACGTCGACGCCTTTGGCCTGAACTTCCTTCTTCAGGCGATCGAGTTCGGCGAACAGATAGGGTGGAAGTTTTCCCAGACGTTTTGCGAGATTGATTTGCACCAGTTATCGGCTCCGCCTACTCTGCCTAACACAATTCCCGAGCTTGGGAAACATCGCCCGGCCGATTTTGGCCACGGTTTTGCTCACAGGCAGCCCAAAGCCAACTGCCGGACGCCGAAATTAAACGTTGTTTGATTGGTTCGGACCGAGTTTGCCCTTATAGCCGTTTCTCCGGGTTCAACGATTCGACTGGATTCGCCTTGACCCGGCGTTTGCGCCCCAAATATTGTGCCAGCCGCTGGAGAGCCAATGGCAAAGGATAAAGCCACCGACCAAAGCTTGGCCACGCTTGGAGTCGACCCGTCGGAGCCGGCACAGGCTGTTGAAAAACTGGGCTCGCTGCGAGCTTCGGGCACGGCCAGCGACCTTCAGATTGCTGCCGCCGCCGGTTGCATCGCCAGTCCGGGGGCGGCGCAGCTCCTGGCGGAGATGGAGGTGGGCGCCAGCGGGACTCTGCGACGGGAGATTCGCCGTGCGCTGTTCAAGCTACGTCAGCACGGGATCGAGCCACCTGCCCCAGCCGCCCGCACGCCCATGGCCGTCCCAGCGGGCGAGGCCAACGTCAGCGCGATTATTTCACCAATCGATGCCGCGGGCTCACGCCTGGTGTGGCTGATCAAGGCGCGCAGCCAAGGCGGACTTAGCCGCCTGCAAGGTCTGACGTCCGAAGACGAAGGACTGGTGGGCGCCAACCTGACCCACGTCAGCCGCCGCGAACTGCGCGAGGAGCGCCAGGAGATCGAACGGCGTTCTTCGGTCAAACTAATCGACGCGGACTATCGCCTTGCGGACTTCATGTTATGCGAGGCATATCGGCGCACTCCGCCGTCACGGCTGGGCCAGGTGGGGAACTTCCTGGCGCTGCGCGCGGAAATCCTCGCCGCCGCGCCGCCCACCGACTATCGCCATCCGATCTACGAGGAATTCGCCGCCACGCTCGACCAGGAGCCGTCCGTCGATTTACTGAAGGAGCCCGAGGTCGCATGGATCATCCCAGAGTCGGAGCTGAAACCGTACCTGGATGAGATCCAGCAGATTCGCCAAAGCCCGTTGGTACTCAATCAGTATCAGCAGCAGGAGCGCGTCGAGGCGGTGGTCGGACGAGCGCTCGAGCAGCTCCTGGGAGGCGAGCGGGGCGAGCTGATGCGCCGGCGGCTGGAGGACACGGCCTACTACCTGGCCCGTACCGGGCGCCTCAAGGCCGCTCAATGGGCCGCGTCGGCGGCGGCGCGGATTCGCGACGGCCAGCCGCTGGGCCGCATCCCGTTTTTTGTCCAATATGTGATGAGAAGCATTGGCATGGTGCTGTCCGAGCAGCGTGAGCAGGAGCAACAGCAGCCGCGCCTGATCATGACGCCGGCGGAGGCAATGCGCGCGCAGGCTGCGCGGGCACGCGCACAGCGACGTTGACTTGACCGCGCCCACCCCCTAAATTCGGCGCAGCCTACTCCTGTCGAGCGCAAAATCAGCCGCCGCGATGCTCCAACAAAAGCCTCTGCAGGGAATCCGGGTGCTGGACCTAAGCCGCGTGCTGGCCGGACCCTATTGCACGATGAACCTGGCCGACCTGGGCGCCGAGGTGATCAAAATCGAGCTGCCCGGCCACGGCGACGACGCGCGCCGCTTCCCGCCGATGATTCCCAATTCCGCCGACTCCGCTTACTTTTACGGCGTCAATCGCGGCAAGCTTAGCGTCACGCTGGACCTGCGCGCGGCGCAAGGCGCGGCGATTTTTCTTGACCTGGCGGCGCTGTCCGACGTGGTGGTGGAGAATTTCTCGCCCGGCACGATGGCCCGCTTCGGTCTGGCCTACGAACAGCTCCGAGCGCGCAATCCCCGGCTGATTGTGTGCTCGATCTCGGGGTTCGGCCAGTCAGGGCCGATGGCGTCGGAGCCGGCCTACGATATCGTCGCCCAGGCGCTGGGTGGTACGATGAGCGTCACCGGCGCGGCGGGCGGGGAGCCGACGCGCTGCGGGGTTTCGATCGGCGACATGGTGGCGGCGCTATACGGCGTGGTCGCGATTCTGGCGGCGCTGCGGGTGCGCGATCGGAGCGGAGTTGGGCAGCATCTGGATATCGCGATGCTCGACTGCCAGGTCGCGATGCTGGAAGGGGCGCTGGGGCAATACTCCGCCACCGGCGCGATCCCGGGGCGAATCGGCAGCCGCCATCCGTCGATCACGCCCTTTCAGCAGTTCCCCGCCGCCGACGACTACTTCGTGGTCGGCGTCGGCAACGAAGCATTGTGGCAGCGCTTTTGCGACGCGCTGGGGCTGGCGCATCTGAAGAACGATGCGCGCTTTGCCGATAATCCCAGCCGCACCCGCAATCACGCGCAGCTCGACGTGCTGTTGCGCGAGCATTTCTCAACCCGTCCGCGCGCGCACTGGCTGGATTTGCTGGCCAAGGCGGGCGTGCCGTGCGCGCCGGTGTCCAATGTCGCGGAGGTCGCCCGCAGTCCACAGTTGCGCGCGCGCAACATGATCCTGCCCGCCGAGCATCCCACCTATGACGGCCTGCTGGTGCCGGGCTCGCCGCTGAAATCGGCGGATGACGCGGCGCCGCCGCCCACCCGCGCTCCGGCGCTCGGCGAGCATACCGAAGCGGTGCTGGAAAGGTTGTTAGGTTACGACCGGGTGCGGATGGCGGAGTTGCGCGCGCGGGGTATCATTTGATGGGGCGCGGATGCGCCCGCAGCGGAGGAGCAAACGATGACCGAGGCCGTAATCGTCGACGGCGTGCGCACGCCAATCGCGCGCGCGGGCAAGGACAAGAGCTATTACAAGGACATCCGTGCCGACGAACTGGGCGCGCTATGCATAAAAGAGCTGCTGCGGCGTAACCCCAAGGTTAATCCCGCCGAAATCGAGGACGTCGTCTGGGGATGCGCCAACCAGTCGGCCGAGCAAAGCTTCAACATCGGGCGCATGATCGCGCTGCTGGCCGAGCTGCCGGTGGAGGTGGCCGGCACCACCGTTGATCGCCAGTGCGGCTCCAGTCTGCAGGCGCTCAACTTCGCCGCCCAGGCGATTATGACCGGCGCCGGCGAGGTCGCAATCGCCGGCGGCGTCGAGCACATGACGCATATCCCGATGGGGTCGGGGCTGGCGCCCAACAACCGCCTGCTCAAGATGTTCCCGCGCGACATGTTCTTCATGGGACTGACGGCGGAGCGGTTGGCCGCGATGTACAACATCCGGCGCGAGGATGCCGACGCGTTTTCGCTGCGCTCCAATCAGCGCGCGATCGCCGCGCGCGAGCGCTTTAAGGAGGAAATCGTCAAGGTGCCGATCGGCGAAGGCGCCTTCGCCGAGATTGACGCCGGACCGCGCGCCGACACCAGCCTGGAGAAGCTGGCTGCGCTCGCTCCCTCGTTCAAGGAGGGCGGCCAGGTAACTGCCGGGAACTCCTCGCAGATCAGCGACGGCGCCGCCGCGGTGCTGGTGATGAGCGCCGAACGCGCCCGTTCGCTGGGAATCCAACCGATGGTGCGGATCCGCGCTACCGCGGTCGCCGGCGTGCGGCCGGAAATCATGGGATGGGGCCCGGTGCCGGCCACCACCAAGGCGCTGGCGCGTGCCGGGCTCCGGCTCGGCGACATCGACCTGTTTGAAATCAACGAGGCGTTCGCCGCCCAGGTGCTGGCCTGCAACACGGAGTTGAAAATCGACGAGGACAAGCTCAACGTAAATGGCGGTGCCGTCGCGCTGGGGCATCCGCTGGGATGCTCGGGGGCGCGCCTGATGACGACGTTGATACACGAGATGCGCCGGCGGGGCGCGCGGCTGGGCGTCGCCACGATGTGCATCGGAATGGGCCAGGGCGTAGCGACGGTGGTCGAACAGGTCTGAAGCGGATGGCGCGGTTGGGTTTGAGATGAGTACCAGGTTGCGGGGTTGGCGGATTGGTCTGGCGGCGGCACTCGCGGCCGCACTTGTGGCTTCGGCGTCTTACGCCAGCGCGGGCAAGACCGCGGTAGCGGCCAGTCCTCCGCCGCATGCTCCCGTCAAGCCCGGACGCAAGCTGTTGAGCTTTACCCTGACCGATCTTGACGGGCGCGCAGTGAAGCTGTCGAAGTGGCGCGGTCATCCGCTAATCGTCGATTTCTGGGCCACCTGGTGTCCGCCCTGCCGCAAGGAAGTGCCGGAACTCAACGCCATCTACAAAAAGTATCGCCGCCGCGGACTGGTGGTGCTGGGGGTGTCGGTGGACAAGGTGCAGGGCGACGGCGTCAAATCCGTGCTGCCCTTCGCCCGGGAATTCAAGGTCAGCTATCCGATCCTGATGGCGGACGACGCGCTGGTCGAAGCGATGGACCTCGACAACATCCCGACCACCCTGTTCATCAACCGCAAGGGCGAAACCGTCGCGCGCCTGGAGGGCCGCGGCAAATCCGGCGAACTGACCGCCGCCGCCAAAAACCTGTTCCGGGATTGATACGCGCCGCGCGCTGTCTTGGGCCGCATCCACGCGCGATCCTAAAGCGATCGGCCGCCGGCGCGCTCACGCCGCACTCGCCGGGACGCTCGGATTTCCTGGGAACAGACGCGGGCCGAAATCATCTCGTGCCGTGTGCCCTCCTGTTGATGTGAGCGCGAAGAGTTAGGGCGCCTTGCCTACTGTATGGATTCACCGCCGCGGGCGGGGTTAGAATGGCGCCAAATGCAGGCTGAGGAACTTAAGAAACTTATCGAGCAGGGGTTGCCTGGAGCGCAGGTCGAAGTGCGCGATTTCACCGGCGGCGGCGACCATTTCGAAGCCGTGGTGGTAAGCGCGGACTTTGAAGGCAAGTCCCTGGTAGAGCGGCATCAGGCGGTCTACGCCGCGCTCGGTGAGGCGATGCGCGCGCAAATCCATGCCCTGACGCTCAAGACGCTTACGCCGGCGCAATATCAGCAGCGGAGGTAAATCAGATGGCCCAGGACGTCGTCGAACGCATCCAGCAGGCGGTCTCGTCCAACAAGGTCATGATCTTCATGAAAGGGACGGCCAATTTTCCGCAATGCGGGTTCTCGGCCGCCACCGTCCAGGTCTTCCAGGAACTCGGCGTCCCGTTTGAAACCGCCGACGTGTTGGCTGATCCCGAACTGCGCGAAGCGATCAAACGCTACACGAACTGGCCCACCATCCCGCAGGTCTTCATCGGCGGCAAGTTCATCGGCGGTTGCGACATCGTGCGCGAGATGTACGAAAGCGGCGAGCTGCAAAGCCTGCTCGAGTCGACGCTGAAGGATTAGGGGCACCGCAACCCTCATCCCAACACCTGTGGGAGAGGGGACGGAGCTGAGACGAAGACGATCGTGAAGGCGGGCGAGGAGTTCTTCAACTTCTATAATCACGACTTCGTGCGGGTCGCCGTGGCGCTGCCGGCGGTCAAGGTCGCCGACCCCGCCTTTAATGGCTTCCAGACCATCGAAATGATGCGGGCGGCGGCTGAGCGCAAGGCCGTCGTCGTGTTGTTTCCGGAACTGGGGCTGTCGGCTTACTCCTGCGAGGACCTCTTCCATCAGCGCGCCCTGCTCGACGGATGCCGCATGGAACTGGGCCGCATCGTCAAGGCCAGCGAGATATACCCGGTGCTGACCGTGGTCGGCGTCCCACTTCAGGTCGACCACCTGCTGTTCAACTGCGCAGTGGCGATCAATCGCGGACGCATCCTGGGCGTGGTGCCCAAGACTTTTCTGCCCAACTACCGGGAGTTTTACGAGGCGCGCCAGTTCGCCCCCGCCGACCGCGCGCTGCGCGGCGCAATCGAGTTGTGCGGCCAAAGCGACATCCCGTTCGGCACTAACCTGCTCTTCCAGGCTGACTCGCAGCCGCTGTTGAAACTGCATGTCGAGATCTGCGAGGACCTGTGGGTGCCGATTCCGCCCTCCAGTTACGCCGCGATGGCGGGGGCGACGGTGATGCTCAATCTGTCGGCGTCCAATATCACGGTGGGCAAGGCCGCCTACCGCCATCAACTGGTCGCCAGCCAGTCGGCGCGATGCCTGTGCGCGTACCTGTATTCGGGCGCGGGACCCGGCGAGTCGACCACCGACCTGGCGTGGGACGGCCACGCGCTGATCTACGAAAACGGCAACCTGATCGCGGAGTCGCATCGGTTTTCCGTCGAGCCGCAGATGATCTGCGGCGAGCTCGACCTCGAACGGCTGAGCCAGGAGCGGATGCGCCAGACCAGCTTCGGTGAGGCGATTCGCTACGAACGCCAACGGCTGCGCGAGTTTCGCACCATCCCGTTCGCCCTCGAACTGCCCCGTCAGGGGCGGCTGATCGGCGATCGCGTCTATGAGCGCTTTCCCTACGTCCCGTCGGATCCCGCCACGCGCGATGAGCGCTGCGCCGAGGTTTACGACATCCAGGTCCAGGGGCTGGCCAAACGCTTGTCCTCCACCGGGATCAAAAACGCCGTGATCGGCATCTCGGGCGGGCTGGACTCCACGCAGGCGCTGCTGGTATGCGCCAACGCGATGGACCATCTGGGGCTGCCCCGCTCCAACATCCTGGCCTACACGATGCCCGGGTTTGCCACCAGTACACGCACCCTGGCGCAGGCGCGCCGCCTGATGAAGGCGATCGGCTGCGAATCCAACGAGCTGGACATCCGCCCCGCCTGCATCCAGATGCTCAAGGACATCGGCCATCCCTACTCCGAGGGCAAAAACGTCTACGACGTGACGTTCGAAAACGTGCAGGCCGGCGAGCGCACCAGCCATCTGTTTCGCCTGGCCAACCTGCGCGGCGGCCTGGTGGTGGGGACCGGCGACCTGAGCGAGCTGGCGTTGGGATGGTGCACCTACGGCGTCGGCGATCACATGTCGCATTACGCCGTCAATGCCAGCGTGCCCAAAACGCTTATCCGCCATGTCATCCGATGGGTCGCGGAGACCGAGCGGGTCGGGCCCGAGGCGAGCGCGGTGCTGATGGAAATCCTCGACACCCCGGTCAGTCCGGAACTGGTGCCGGGCGCGGCTGGCGATTCCGAACCGTCGCAGGAAACCGAAGCGATAATCGGCCCCTACGAACTGCAGGATTTCAATCTTTACTATACGTTGCGGTTTGGCTATCCGCCGGCCAGGATCGCGTTTCTGGCCTACTGCGCATGGTCGGATCGGCTGCGCGGCGGATGGCCGGGTATTCCGGTGCAAGAGCGCCATCAATACTCAATTGGTCAGATCAAAAACAACCTCCGAATTTTCCTGCAGCGCTTCTTCGCGCAAAGTCAGTACAAGCGCAGTTGCATCCCCAACGCGCCCAAGGTCGGGTCGGGCGGCTCGCTTTCGCCGCGCGGCGATTACCGCGCGCCTTCCGACAGCGAGGCCACGGTCTGGCTCGAGGACCTCGACCTGATCCCGGATATCGAGTAGCCGTAGGTGCCGAAAACCGCTTTGGGACCGCTCCTGCCCCTGGTCCTGCTGGGGCTTCTGTCGGCGTGCGCGATCGCGCCTCCCGCCAACCATCCCGCGGACCCAGTTGTCAAGGCTGAGGCATCCGGGAGCGCATCGGCGGCGAAGGACAGCCGTTCGCCGCTCGGTCTCGACTACAGTCCCGAGGCGCGCTGCTCGGATAACAATCTCACCTGGCTTGGCAGCGAGCGGCCCCACGCCTGTCAGCCGCAGCCGGGTCAGGCGTGCGGGGCCAGTCTCAACACCTGCCCCGCGCGCTGCCAGCAATGCTACGACGACGACCTTGGGTTCATCCGGCGCAACCTCAAGGTCGACACCATCACCATTTACCAGCCGAATTATTACATCCTCAAAGCGGCGCAGCGGCTTCAGATGAAAGTGGTGGTCGGGCTGATGAACGACGCGGTGCTCGGCCTGGCGATGCCCGACACACGGACCGATTGCGCCGTCGGCGGCAAGCCGCTTTACCTGTGCGGCAGCAATTACGCCTCGGCGGTAATCGACGGCGCCTGCATCGACACCGTCGGCGGCGATCCGTTCGCGCCGTGCGTCAGCCGCTGTGCGATTCGCTCGGACCCGGCGCGCGACTGCGTCAAGGGCGACTGCTCCTGCGCGGCAGACTCCGACTGCAAGGGCGGGTCGAATCGATGCCTGCGCGGAGCCTATGTCGCGCCGCTCGACAACGCCGCCACGGGCGAGTTCTTGCGCGACGGCACGGTGGTCGCGATCCAGTTGGGCAACGAATTCTTTAAGCAGTGCCAGATACCCCAGGTCCCGGGCCAGAATCAGCCGTGCTGCGGGCGCAGCGCCAACGGAGCTTGCCGCGCATGGACGATCAATCGCCAGGTCTATAGCACCGCGGCGCGGACCCTGCGTCAGGCTTTGGATCGCCGCGGCCTGCAGCACGTTAAAATCGCCGTCGGACTGGTCGGAAAGCAGGGCGTCGACTTCTGCCGCGGCGGCGCGCCCCCGCCGGGAATCGATTATATTTCCGCCCATGCATACTGCGATCGGGTCGCCGACGTGCCGCCGCGATGGGATGTCATCGACGGCGTCCGCTGCTGGCAGCAGGCCCATGATGAATACTTCGCCGCCGACCAGAAAGCGTGCGGCGCCGCGCGCACGTACCTGGGCGAGTCGGGGTTCAACAGCGGATGCCCCTCGATGGCCAACCATGACACGCTGCTCAAGGCCGAGCGCGACTACATCGGGGCGATGCTCGCGGCGCAGCCGCAATGCCGGGGTACATCCGATCCGGCCGCGCCGCTGCCCAGCTTCCTGTTTGAATTCGCCGACACCGGGCCGCGGGAAGGCTGCCTGAGCGGCTGCAGCGATCGCAAACGCTGCTATCCCAGTTGTTGCTGCAAGCACCGATGCTCCGCAACGGCGATCTGCGCGCCCGAATGCCCGTCGTGCTTCGGCAACGGCTACTTCGGCCTGTTTCACACCCCCGGCTACCGCACCGCCGGCTTTCCGCCCGAGCCCAAGTTCGACCCCATGCCTTCGCTGCTCTGCCCGGTCCCGCAATGATGCGCGCAGTTCATGGGGTTGCAGGGATTTCGCACACCAGAATCAGGCCGCGGCTTTTGAACGCGGTCAGCCGGATTGTGCTATGCGCCGCTATCGCCGCGGCGGCGATAGGCACAATGGTGTCCGGCGCCGAGGCCGGCGGCAAAAACTTGGCTGATGTCCAGTCGCCCATCGGACTGGACTACGCGCCGGTGCGATGCGCGGGGGACAACCCGTACTGGCTGCGGCGCGACGCGGTGGCGATCTGCAATCCGCAACTGGGCACGCCGCAGCGCCAATGCAATGGCAGCACCAGCAACTGCCCCGGTCTGTGCGCCAAATGTTATGGCGAGGATCTGGCTTTCATCAGGCATCAGCTCAAGGTCAATACCATCACTATCTACCAGCCCAGTTATTACATTTTGAAGGAAGCGCAGCGCTTGGGGATGAAGGTGGTGGTGGGGCTGCTCAACGATTCTGTAATCGGCCTGGCCAGCCCCGCGCGCCGCAAGGACTGCACTTACGGCGCGGCGCCGCTGCATCTGTGCGGTTCGGATTACGCCGCAGCGCTGATCGACGGCGCCTGTATTGACCACGCCGGAGGTGATCCCTACAAATTGTGCACCAGTCACTGCGCCGCACGCTCCAACCCGGCGCGCGACTGCGTGCACGGCGACTGCTCCTGCCAATCCGATTCAGACTGCCGCGGCGATTCGAACCGCTGCCTTGGCGGCGCCTATCTGGCCCCGATGAACAATCCCGCCGCCGGCGAATTTCTACGCGACGGCACCGTCATCGCGATTCAGTTGGGCAACGAGTTCTTCCAGGCGTGCGAGCCGCTGGTCGTGCCCGGGATACATCAGCCCTGCTGCAGCCGCGACCCGAAGACCGGCCGATGCACCGCGTGGACGGTTACGCGCCGGGTGATCAGCGCGGCCGCCCGTACGCTGCGCGCCGCCCTCAACGCGCGCGGCCTTGATAGGGTCAAGATCACGGTCAACCTGGTCCAGGAACAGGGGCGGAAGTTTTGCCGCCATGGCAAGCCGCCCCCGGGCGTGGACTACGTCGCGACCCATTCCTACTGCGACTTCGTTGCGCAGATGCCGCCGCAGTGGCTGACGCACAGCGGTGCCCAATGCTGGGAGCGCGCCCGCAGGGAATTCGCCATCGACCAGAAGGCCTGCGGCGCATCGACCACCTACATCGGCGAGACGGGCTTTAACAGCGGATGCCCGACGGCGCCCAATGCCCGCGCCCTGCTCGACGCGGAGAGGGACTTCGTCGATGCGATGGTCGGCGCGCAGCCCGCCTGCAACTCCAGGCCGAATCCCGCGGCGCCCTTTCCCAATTTCCTGTACGAATTCGAAGACGTCGGTCCCGCCACAGGCTGCCTGGCGGGCTGCGGCGACCGGCGCCGGTGCAGCTACAATTGCTGCTGCAAACACGTCTGTTCCGCCAATCAGCGCTGCGAGCCGGACTGCCCGCGCTGTGTCGGCAACGGCTACTTCGGGCTCTACCATGCCCCGGGCTACGGCACTGACGGATTTCCGCCGGTCCCCAAGTTCGCCCCGATGCCGTCGCTGCTGTGCCCCGCCTCGCAGCAGTGAAATTGCCTGTCGGCACGGCTTGCGGCCGGCTTCTACATTTTGTATGACCCGCGACTGACGCAGGAATGCGCCGGGCGAACCCGCTCCTTCAATTCTTGAAGACCGGCTTGCGCTTTTCCAGAAACGCGCGCACCGCTTCCCTGGATTCCTCGCTGTGGATCAGCGCGTTGGTGCCGTCCTGCTCGTAGCGATAGCCGTCGCGGATGTTCATGAATTCGATGATGGCCATGTTGCGCTTCGCCATCCTGATCGCCAGCGGGCTCTTCTCCGCGATGGTCGTGGCGATCTCCAGCGCCGCCTCCATCAGCCGCTGGGGCGGCACGCACTGCTCGAGGATTCCACGCCGGTACATCTCCGCCGCGCTCACGCGCTGGCCGGTGAACATCAGCATCCGCGCCTTGTACACGCCCAACAGGCGCTGGGCGTGGCGTCCGCCGCCCAGCAATCCGACGTCGACCTCGGGCAGGCCGAAGGTCGCGGCCTCCGAGGCGACCAGGATGTCGCACGCCGCCGCCATGCACAGCCCGCCGCCCAGCGCGGCGCCGTTAATCGCGCCGATCACCGGGACGGGACATTCCATGATCGAATTGAAGGCCTCGCGCCCGGCGCGCGAGTAAATGCGCTGTGCGCCCGGACGCCGCGTCCCCTTGGCCGCGCTGGCGCCGCGCGCCTTGAGGTCGGCCCCCGCGCAAAAGCATTTGCCGGCCCCGGTCAGGATCGCAACGCGTACTTCGGGCAGGTCGTCGAAGGAATCGAACGCCGCCGCCATCGCTTCGACCATCGCCTGACTCATCGCGTTGACCGGCGGCCGATCCAGGGTCACGGTCGCGATATGGTCCTTGATCTCGACGCGAACTTCCGGGCTGTCCATCGCAGATCTCTCAGATGCCGAGCTTGTACAGGCGCGACACGTTGTCTCCCAGCACTTTGGCGCGCGCCTGCGGCGGCAGCTTGCCGGCCATCTCCTCCAGCTCCTCGATGTAATTGGCTACGTGGTCGGAATGCGGGAAGTCGCTGGCCCAGAAGAACTTGTCTGCGCCCTCCAGTTCGACTATCGCGGGCAGCGCGCGCTCGTCAGGATCGGCGGAAATCCAGACGTTGCGGCGGAAGTAGAAGCTGGGATTTTCCTTCAGCGGCACTTTGCGCCCGGCATAGCTGTTGAAGGCGGCGTCCATGCGGTCCAGCCAATAGCTGATCCATCCGGCGCCCGCTTCCAACAACACCAGCTTCAGGCGCGGAAACTTCTCGAAGGTGCCGTACTGCATGAAGCTGGTCAGCGCCTGGCGCAGGGAGTCGCCGGCCGTCACGTTGATCCAGAAGTTGTGCCGATGCACGTACTCGAAGGCGTAGCGGCCCGAAAACGCCCACGGCGGTTCCCACGAGGGATGGATGCCCAGCGGCACGTCGAGTTCCTGCGCCTTGGCAAACAGCACGTCGTGGTCGGGATGCGCATGCGGTTTGCGCGTCATGGTGAATTGCGCCACCCAGCCGCCCTTGCAGCCGTCCTTGACCGCCCGCTCCAGTTCCGCGGCGGCGGCCTGCGGATCGCCCAGTGAAAGATGCGCGGCGGCAAATAAGCGTCCCTCGCCTTCGGAGCACCAATCGACGATGGCCCGATTGTACGCGCGGCACATCGCCTGCGCGTAGTCGGCGTCGTCGCACTCGGTTTCCCATTGCAGGGCCAGGGTCGGATAGATGATCGCCGCCCGCAGCCCCTCTTTATCGAGCCGCTGCACGCGGCCCTGGGCGTCGAACGCGCCCAACGCGGGATTGGGACATTCGCCATAGGGAACGTTGGGATCCCATCGTTTGGTTTCGCGCGATGCGCCGAAGCGGCCGAAGATGGCGCCGCTGATGGTCGCGCCACGCGAGACCTTGGAGGGCCGTCCGTTGATCTCCAAATATTGCACGCCGTCGTCGGTCCATTTGAACTGCAGCGCGCGCGGTTTGTATTTCGCCTCGCTGTATTCCAGCCACAGCCTGGGCCCCTCGATGAAATGACCGTCGGCGTCGATCGCGCCGGGGTACTTCAGCTTGTGAAACTGCTCTTCCTGATACTGCATGATCGACACTCCGCAATGCGGTTGAACTTGCCGTTGGGGCGTTACATCAGCTTGTAGGCGCGGGCCACGTTCTCACCCAGGATGCCGCGGGCCGCCTGCGGCGACATCTTGCGCACCAGTTCCACCAGTTCCTCCATGTAATTGGCGGGATGGTCGGAATGGGGAAAATCGCTGGCCCAGAAGAACTTGTCTGCGCCGACCGCGTCGGCGATCAGCGCCAGGCGCTGCTCGTCGGGGTCGGCTGAAATGTAGCATTGCCGTGCGAAGTAGTACGAGGGCGGCTCGCGCAGCGGCAGCGCACCGCCCAGGATGGTGCCCTTGTATAGATTGTCGGCGCGGTCCAGCCACCATCCGATCCATCCTGCGCCCGATTCCAGCACCACGACGCGCAATTTCGGAAATTTGTCGAACACTCCATAGGCGAACATCGTGGCAAACGGCATCTGCGTGCCCGCTCCCACGAACATGTCGGCGTACCACACGCGGGCCGGTCCGCGCATCCCGTCAAAGCGTTGATGCACGGTCAGGTGCGGCGGCTCGGTGCCGTTGGGATGGAAGGCGAGCGGCACGTCGAGGTCCTGGAGCGCGGCGAACACCGGGTCGTGGTCGCGATGGCCGTGCGGTTTGCGCGTCAGGGTGAATGGGATGCAGAACGCGCCCTTGCATCCATCCTTGACAGCGCGCTCCAGTTCGGTGACGGCCAGCGCCGGGTCGGCCAATGAGATGTGCGCGATCGGCACCAGGCGCCCGCCCGAGTCGCGGCAGAAGTCCACGATCCACCGGTTGTAGGCGCGGCAGTACGCATAGGTCAGCTCGACGTCGGCGCAATCGGGTTCCCACATGATGCCGATGGTGGGATAGATCACGGCCTTGCTCAGCCCTTCCTGATCCAGGCGCGCAAGACGCTCGCTGGGATCCATCGCGCCGAATGCCAGGTCCTTCGTATAGGTTTCCTCCGGCGTAATGCCGATGAAGGGCTTGTCGATTTTGCCCGCCTTCCACAGCTCACGCCGCTCCTTCATGCGATCGATCTCGCGGCCCATCGAGCCCAGCCGCGCCAGCGCCCCGCGTCCGGAGTACTTCGAAGGCCTGCCGTCGATTTCCAGGTATTCCCAGCCCTCGCCATCGCGCCGGATACGAATCGCACGGTCGCGATATCTGGGTTCAAGGTAGCGCTCCCACAAGTCGGGAGGCTCAAGGATATGGCCATCGGCATCGATCACCAGCTCCCCGTTCTTCATGGCGCCGCTCCTTTATGGAACGCACGTTACTCCAATCGGCCGGAGATGGAAAAGGGCCGTGTGATTTCCAAGGCGCGGTGAGAGCGGAGAAAACGCAAAAGATGAAAGCTGCGCTCATGCCCCAAAGCCTGCATCTACGCAAGGTCAACGATGACACGATCTTGCGCCTGCGCCGGCGCGCGGCGCGGAACGCCGCCCGATGGCGACGGAGTATCGAGAAATTCTGTGCCAGGTTCTTGCGTGGGAAGTCGACTCCTCTGAACTGAAAGAGTTGACGTGGCTCTCTCTCACTTCAGTTCCCAGTGCCGGAGCTTGTGCGATAGCGTGGCGGCGGTTTTGTTCGCGGCGATGTGACGCCAACGGGCGATTGCGTTGCGCAATCTTGCCTGGAACGGTTTTTTGGTCTAAGTAAAAATTTAAAATTCCAGTTTCGACTGATTACTTCCGGTTAATTGCGCAGGGCTGACAGTGCAGCAAACCGAGATCACGTAAGCGAAAATCCGGATAAATCGCCTTCGAGCCGCCGTAGATGCGCTCCGCAGCGCCAGTGCGGCGGCAACTTTGAGCGGCGGGTGAAAGAGAAGTCTTCATGTGCAGAGGTACGTTTGCCATCGACGGGCTTAAGGGTTGGCTGCCAAGTCTGATCATTGCTGGTTTGGCATTGTGCTGCACCGGATGCGGCGGCAGTTCGGGTCCTGCGCCGGCCCCTTCCGCCCCGCAGCAGGCGTTGGTAGTGGGCGGAGCTGACGGCCCGGTTTTCCAGACCATCCAGACGCGCTTTAAGACGGTGGCGGGTTCCGGAACCGAGGATACCGGGGCTTACGCGCTGCTTATTTTTGACGGCAATCGGACCACGCCCAGTCAGCTCCGGGCGAATCCCGGCGTGCAACGCTTTTTGAGCGCCGGCAAACCGGTCGTGATTCTCAACAGCACCGAGGAGCATCTGCGCACCGGTCTGGCGGGGGTAATGTGGGCGTACGCTCATCAGCTCCCGGCGGTTTCACCGGCGGTCGCGTTCATCCTTCGCCGCGACCCGGATGGGACCCCGCGTCAACTGATGCAGCTGGACTTTCCGGTCCGGGTCGCGGCGGTGGCCGAGGGCGGCACGTTGCCGCCGCGCAAGCATCCGCTCACGCAGTCGCCGCCGCCGCCCCTGCTACTCAATCCGACGCCGGTGCAGTTGTGGAGCGACAGCCGGCGATGGCTCGACATGGTCGAGGCCGGGCAGTCGGCGGCCTTTGGCGCTATCGCGCCGGCTTCAGGCGGACCGGGCCAAACGGTGCTGTCGTTCGACGAGGTGACCCCAGCCACTATCCAGCAGGGCTCGGTGCTCAATGGGCAGCCAGCGCCCAATTACACCGCCTGGGGCCAATACGGACTGCAGCCGCCCGACTTCAACATCAGTTTGAGCGCGACCTTCGAGACGCGCCTGTATGCGACCTTGATAGGTAATTCCCCCGGCACCTTTCAGCACCAGATAATCGCGCGGCAATATCTGCTGGTCAGTCCGCCCAGTCCACTGGCCACCAGTCAGGTAGCTACGCAATATGCGATCTCGGGCGCGAACTGGAGCGGCACCTGGCCGGTTTATTCGACCTTGGGCTTCAACGATGCCTTTACTTTGGCGGTACAGTTGACCGCGCCGGAGAGTAACAACCTCGTACTGGGTATTACCGAAAACCTGCCGGAAGCGGTCAACAACGTTACCACCCTGACCACTTCGGAGTCGCATACGGAAACCGTCGGCGTCTCGGTAACCGGAGGAATCGAAAGCGGAGATGTGCTTGGCACGTTGGGTGCCTCGTGGAGCGACTCGTGGAGCTGGGGACAGGCCACCACGGTGTCGTTTCAGGACTGGGAGAGCGACTCCACGGTGACGCTTCCCAATAATTATGCCGAATACGACTTCGTCGCCTTCGGGGGCAGCGACATCACCAATGCGGAACTGGGCGCGGATTTATTGCAGCTGCCTCCGACCAATGAGCAAATCGAATCCCAGTTAATAGCGCCCTTTAATTATTGGCCGCCGTCCAATGGCTACCCTCAACTCAATCAACTTCAGCTCAGCGCGATGACCAATCAGTCGGAGACTGTGTGGACCACCGGCACTGGACAACTGGTCGCACCGCAGACATTGCAGTTTATCAGCAGTGCGCTCATCTATTCGGGCGAGATGCTGGAGTTAACTTCGGGAACCAGGAATATCCTCAAGCCCTTCGCGAATTCGGTATTCACTGGCTATGGGCTTTCCACGCTATACCAGGTGATCAATCTCAATTTCGGCGCTTCCGGCATCCAGCCGCCGGGACTGCAGGTCTCCAACCTCACGCAGGTGGCTGCACCCTGGACGCTGACCTTCGGAGAGTTCACCCAAAGCCCAGGTTCGCCTTACGCCACGGTCACGGGAACGGTGTCGGTGGCTCAGCCTGGTCCCAGTCCGCTGACGCTCAACCTTTCATACGTGATTCAGCCCCAGCAACAGATGCTGACGCTGCCGGTCACCGAGGCCTGCCAGGGCAACACCACCTCTTTCAATCCGGGCAACAGCGTGGTTGACAACGGAAACCCGCCCTTGAGCGTGACCATCCCGGCGGGTAAGACTTCGGTAAGTTTTCCGCTGACATTTCAGACCTTCAACGCCGACACCTATAACGTCCAGGTAGTGGCCTGGCTGCCGCAGACAACGGTTGACGGACAACAGGTGATTAATCCGCAATCGGCATGGTGCCTGACGCCTCCGAACACTATCCCCTGATCCAGGCGCTTTGCGCTCGGGCGTCTGCACGCAAGCGTCGGCCAGAAAAGGTCGTCGATGGCTTGCCCGCTGCTGAAGACGGTCGCGTGCAATCACTCCAGTCCGTAGCGGCGGCGCTTGCGCCACAGCGTGGCGACGTTGATGCCAAGCATCTCGGCGGCCTCCTCCAGCGTCATCGCCTGCTCCAGGACGAATTCGATATGGCGGCGTTCCATCTGCTCCAGTGTCAGGTTGCGCGGGCCGGCGGCCTGCGGATGGGCCAGGATGCGGTCGGGCAAGTCGTTGACCGTGATTTTCTCGCCGCGGCTTAATACCACGGCGCGCTCGATTACGTTGCGCAGCTCGCGGATATTGCCGGGCCAGGAATATGCGGTCAGCGCGGCAAGCGCCTCCGGCGTCATCTCCAGCGCCTTCTTGCCGTGAGTTGCTGCGGCCGCCTCGACAAATGACGCGGCCAGCACCGGGATTTCCGCAGGCCGCGCGCGCAGCGGCGGCAGGCGCAGCTCGATCACATTGATGCGGTAGTAAAGATCCTCGCGCAGGCGCTTTTCCCGGACCAGTTGCTCGAGGTCCTGGTTGGTGGCGGCGATAATGCGGGCGTCGATGTGCAGGGTTTCACTGCCGCCCACGCGCTCGAAGGTCTTGTCCTGCAAAAAGCGCAGCAGCTTGGCTTGCAGCGCCAGCGACAGGTCGCCGATTTCGTCGAGAAACACGGTGCCGCCCTCGGCCGCCTCCAGCCGCCCCGGCTTGTCCTTGATGGCGCCGGTAAAAGCGCCGCGCACGTGGCCGAACAGTTCGCTCTCCAGCAGATGCTCGCTGAGTGTGGTGCACGCGACGCTGACGAACGGACCGCTCCGGCGCGGGCTTAGCTGGTGGATATGGCGGGCGAGCAGGCTCTTGCCGGTGCCGCTCTCCCCGGTGAGCAGCACGGTGGCGTCGCTGGCTGCGGCCTTGGCCGCGACTTCGAGCAGCGCCGCGGTCTGGGGCGAGGATGCCAAAAAGCGGTCGATGCCCGCCATCCGCTCCAGGCGCGACTTGAGCGCGCGATTTTCCTGCTTGAGCGACACGATCTCCAGCGCGCGCGCCACGGTCTGGCGGATCTGCTGCGCACTGAACGGTTTGGGCAGATAGTCGTACGCGCCCAGCCGCATCGCTTCGACCGCCGCCGGAATCGAGCCGTAGGCGGTCATGATGATGACCGGCAGGGCCGGACGCGTCTGCTTGATTTGTTCGAGCAGCCGCATCCCGTCCATGTTTTCCATCCGCACGTCGGTCACCACCAGATCGATCGCCGGCGCGGCGCCGAGCCTGGCCAGTGCCTGAGCGGCGCCGGCTGCCTCGGTCACGACGTAACCCGCTCCTTCCAGCGCGGTGGCGAGCATGCGGCGGATGTTGCGGTCGTCGTCAACCACCAGGATGTTAGCCAAGCATCTGCTCCCTTATAGGAATCTCGACCGTGAAGGTGGTGCCCGCGCCGACCCCGCTGCGCACGAAAATCCGTCCGTTGTGCGCCTCGACGATCTCCTTGGTGATATACAGCCCCAGTCCGGCCGAGCCGGCGCGGCCCGCGGCGCCGTCACCCTGGGCATAGGGCTCGAAGATGCGCTCGAGCGCGCGGCCCTCGATTCCGCAGCCGGTGTCGCTGACCACCACGCGCACCGTCGAGTCATGCTGCGACAATTCGATCGCGATTCTCCCGCCCGCCGGAGTGTAGCGCAGCGCATTTCCCACCAGGTTGGTGATTACCCAGGGCAGCTTGATGGGGTCGCCCCAGATGGGCAGCGGATGCTCGGGCCATTTGAGCATCAGCTCGATGCCCTTGTCGCGCGCCTGCATCTGCAGCGGCGGCGCGATCTCCCGGACCATCGCGTCCAGCAGCATCGGCCGGCGCTCCACGCCGATGCGCGCCGCGGTGGTGCGCGAGGCATCGAGCAGGCCGGTGGCGATAGTCTGCAGGCGCGCGACGTCGTTTTGCAGCGTCGCCAGGATTTCGCGGGCGCGCGCCGGCAATCCGCCGGCAGCGGTCTCCTCCAGCAGCTCGGCCGCGATGCGCAGCGAGGTGAGCGGCGTCTTGAGTTCGTGAGACAGGGTGGCGATCAGGTGGGAATGGGCTTTTTCGCGATCACGCAGCACAGTGACGTCCTGCAACAGGACCACCGCGCCGAGCACCGCCCCCGCGCCGTCGCTGCTCGCTGTCCAGGGCAGCTCGCGCACCAGGTAGCTGTGATCGCGGCCGCGCAGGAAGACCTTGAATTCGATCGGCGTCTGGTGATTACCGTCGCGATGGTCCAGCGCCGCCACCAGCCGCGCCGCATGAGAACCGCGCTCCCCCAGGCTCTCCAGCCGCGCGCCCAGCACGCCCGTGCGGGGAACGTCGAGGATGGCGCCGGCCACCTCGTTCATGTGCACGATGGCGCGCTGCGGATCGAGCACGATCAGGCCGTCCTCGATGCTTTCGATGATGGTCGCGGTCTTGGAGCGTTCGCGGTCAAGCTCCGCCATGCGTGCCGCCGAATCGGTTTGCAGGCGTCGCACCATCGCGTTGAACTCGTTGGCCAACTCGGCCAGTTCCATGGTCGGCGGCGGCGCCATCGCGCTGAGCGACTGCTCGCTGTCGATCGCGCGCACCGTGCGGATCAAATTGGCCAGCGGACGATTGACCAACCCGCGCGACAGCGCGTAACTGGACGCAATCAGCAACACCATCGCGGCGAGCAGCAAAGTCAGCGCCTCCACGCGCGAGGTCCGTGCCACCGCCACTGTATGCCGGTCGGCGCTGAACATCGCGCGCTCGTTGAGAACGATCAGGTCGTGCAGCGACTTTTCCAGTGCCAGCGGCGGATGTCTGGCATCGGACGCGGCGAAGAAAACGTCCGCCTGGCGCGCGATGGTATCGGCCAGTTCTCCCTCGCCGGGTTCGGTCAGGTTATGGCGCTCGATTTCCAGCATCCGGTTGAACTCGGCGCGCGCCTGCGCCGGGGTCCAATCGCCGGCGCGCAGATGGTCCAGCGCCGATTGCATCCCCTGCGCAGCCTGAATGGATCGATAATTGCGCGACAGCACCCGGTTGACCGAGCGCTCCAGGATTGCCAGCCGGGACGCGATACTGACTCCGAGTGCTCCCATCAACACCACCAGCACCACGCTGGTGAGCCAAATCCGCCCGGCGAGCGACCACCACAAGCGGCGCCATCCGCCACCGTAGGCCGCAGTTTGAAGCATACCTGATTGTCAACGCTTTCCGGATTGCCGATCAAGCCGGGTTTGGATTGCATAATGCAACGCCTTGATCCGCAGCGAGCTTGCGTCTTGCACTGTCTGCTCACCTTCGGCCCGCGTCCCTCATTGCGTTTTCTGTGGCACGTGGGTTGCGTTTTGAAGGCTTTTCATTCAGGCCTGCGAGGTTTCCGCTCGGATTCCCATGAATAGCGCTGCTCCGTCCTCCTCCACCGAAGACTTATCTTCCTCAGCCGGTCTGCGGCCGGCGGCCAACTCGACCAAGCAAACCCAGGTCATCGTCATCTCCACTGCGATGCTGACCTTCATCTCGTTCTGGCGGGTCGCGGCGGTGGTGCTGTGCGATCTGGCTTCGACCGCCTACTACATCGGCGGCATCGTCGAACAGGCGATCGGACGCTCCGCCCCTTATTACATCCTGGCGGTGATGATCTTCTCCTACGCGGTGCGCGCGGTATACGTCGAGTCGTGCTCGATGTTCACGCGGGGCGGCGTTTACCGGGTGGTCAAGGAGGCGATGGGTGGCACGCTGGCCAAGCTTTCGGTCTCAGCCCTGATGTTCGACTACATCCTGACCGGACCGATCAGCGGCGTGTCGGCGGGGCAGTACCTGGCGGGGCTGATCAACGAGATGCTCAAGCTGGCGCGCATCGACTTCGCGCTGCAGCCCGACCTGGCTTCGGCGGCCTTTGCGGTTATCGTCACCCTGTACTTCTGGCGCCAGAACATCCTTGGGATCGAGGAATCCAGCGGCAAGGCGATGCGCATCATGCAGATCACCACCGTGATGGCGGTGATCATGATCGCGTGGTGCGGGCTGACGTTGGCGGTGCGCGGGGCGCATCTGCCGCCCCTTGAGTTCCGCTTTACCGACGAGTCGCTGGGATGGCTGCGGCATTGGCCGGCGGCGCGGTCCTTCGGCGTGCTGGGCGTGATGATCGCGTTTGGCCATTCGATCCTGGCGATGTCGGGGGAGGAGTCGCTGGCCCAGGTCAACCGCGAGATCGAGGCGCCCAAGCTCAAAAACCTGCTTCGCGCCGGATTTGTAATCTTTATCTACAGCTTGTTGCTCACCTCGCTGGTCTCCTTCTTCGCCGTGATGATCATTCCCGACCGCGTGCGGATGAAGGAGTACAGCGACAATCTGATCGGCGGACTAGCGATGTTCATGGTCGGGCCGCTATGGATACGGCTGGTGTTTCGCGCCTTCGTGGTGTTTGTCGGATTTTTGATCCTGGCGGGCGCCGTCAACACCGCGATCGTGGGCTCCAATGGCGTGCTGTGCCGGGTCGCCGAAGACGGCGTGTTGCTGGACTGGTTCCGCCATCCGCACAAGCGCTACGGCACCTCCCACCGCATCATCAACATGGTGACGATCCTCCAGATCGCGACCATCGTACTGTCGCGCGGCGACGTTTACGTGCTGGGCGAAGCTTACGCCTTCGGCGTCATCTGGAGCTTCGTGTTCAAGACGCTGTCGATGCTGGTGCTGCGCTTTCGCGACCGTTCGCCGCGGATATGGCGCGTGCCGCTCAACCTTAGCTGGTTCAAACCCGGCGGCGTGGAGTTTCCGCTGGGGCTGGCGCTGATTTTCACGATTCTCTTCCTGACCGCGATCATCAACCTGTTCACCAAGGAAGTCGCGACCATCTCGGGTATCGCCTTTACGCTGGGCTTGTTTTTGGTGTTCGAAATCTCCGAACGCTTCAACGCCGGACCCCATCATGCGTACGGCGAGGAACTGGAGAAGTTCAATCTGGCGATGCTCACCAGCGAGAAGCAGCTTTCGCCCGCCGCGGTCAACGGTGCAAACGGCCCGATCACACTGATCGCGATCCGCGACCCGCAGAACCTCGCCCACCTCCATCGCTACCTGTCCGAGCAGGGCACCGGGCGGCTGGTGGTACTGACCGTGCGCACCGAAAAGGGACTGGCCTCCAGCGACGGTGCGGTGGTCTTCACCGCCGCAGAAGAGCGGCTGTTCAGCAAGGTGGTAAAGGTGGCCGAAGACCATGGCCGGCCCGTCACACCGCTGGTGGTGGTGTCCAACGATCAGCTCTTCGCCATCGCGCGGGTCGCCAATCTGCTGCGGGCGGACGAGGTGGTGATGGGCGTGTCGGCCAAGTTCCGCCCCGACGTGCAACTGGAGCACTTCGCGATGCACTGGGGGTCGCTGGCCGAGGGCGAGCAACTGGTCAAGGTCCGGGTGCTGTCGGAGACCGAGGACATCACCGCCGAGGTCGTGTAGCGCCGCGCCAAGAACTCAAGCCGGCGCCGACGCGAAGAACCCGGCCGCGGCGCGCCTGAAGTGCGGGTCGGCGAGCGCGTCGAGGTGGGTGCGCCCCTCCAGCGTTATTACGCGCGCGCCCGGGATCGACGCCGCCAGCTCCTCGACGCCCTCCACGATCGCGTCGCGCGTACCGGCCGCGATCAGCACCGGAGCGCGGATCGCGGCAAGCTGACTTTGTTCCACGTCGGGCCGCCGATGCAGCGAAAAGGCAGCCAGCGCCTTGGGGTCGTTGCCGTTCTTGAGGCAGAGAGAGCGCATGAACAGGGCGGCCTTGTCGGTGTATGAACTGAGGTCTTCGGCGCGCAGGATTTCGACCAGGCGCGCCAGCTCCTGGGGCGGCGGCACCTTGTAGGCGCGCGAACTGACCCCGCCAATCACCATCGCGCGCAGCCGCTCCCCATGGCGAATCGCCATGTTCAGCGCCACGCACGCGCCCATCGAGTAGCCGGCGACCAGCGCGCGCCGGATGCTTAGATGGTCGAGCAGACGCGCGGCGTCGTCCGCCATCTTGTCAGCGGTATAGAAATCGGGGTCCTCGGATTTGGCGCTCAGCCCGTGGCCCCGACAGTCCATTGCCACGACCCTATGGGCCGAGCACAGGGTCTCGACCCATCCGGTATCCACCCACGAATGGCGCAGGTGAGAGGCCATCGCATGGAGCAGGACCACCGCGGGTCCCGCTCCCTGGTCCAGGTAATGAAGGGTGACAGAGCCGGAATCGAAAAACGGCATCCAAAGCACTCCTTGCCGCCAGCATATCGGCGTTCGTTATACGGCAACAGCCGCGCCCAAGCGGCGGCGGCAGACTTTTTGCTACTTGCGCTGGAATGCTGCAAAAGCTGGACACATTCGCGATCATTTCCTTGCTGACAATCTTCGGATTCATCGCGGCTTTCATCGCCATGTTCATCTACGCCTGCTGACTGCGAAGAATTCCGCAGGCGGCACAATGGTACAGCAGTGGCGCAAAATGCCGCAGGTCGAGAGCCGCGAAAATTCCGGAACGCATGTTCCACCAGTTGCCGCGCCCGAATAAGATGCCGGTTTGGTCCGCATCATTAAAACGGAGGGAAAGTGTGTGAGATCGAAATTGTCGCATTCGCTCCTGTGTGCCCTGCTGCTGGTCCTTGGACTCGCCGCCGCGGCGCAGGCGCAAATCAAATGGGACCCGGCCAATTACGACGCGATGGCGTCGGCGGATTCATCTGACACCATCGCGCCTGGCACCCGCATCACGTTGCAGAACTGGCAGCAGTACAAAAAGTTCATGCCCGTCGGTGTGCAGGCCATGTTCAGCGGGGCGTATCCGTTTCGCATCACCGGCGAGCCGGGCTTCACCATCGAGGTTGGCCCGACGGTCAGCATCCCGCTGGCCAAGCGGCTTAAGGAAGACACCGAGAAGTACGCCGGACAAACCAAACTGGTCAAGACCGCCAGCGGCGGCTACACCGTGGAAGGCTACGTGGCGGGCGTGCCGTTTCCCAAGCCCAGCGGCGAACTGGCCGGCCAACAGGTATTGTACAACGCCTTCTTCGGTTTCATCCCGCCCATCTACCGCTACATCACCGACACCAGCCTGGTCGACCGGTTCCGCAATATCTTTACGCAGTACACCGAGGTCGTTTACTGGCGCCTGAGCCACATCAGCGATCCCGGGATGCCGATCAATCCCGACTACGGCAAGGGCTATCTGCAGACGGCGCGCTATTTTGTGCTGTCGCCCGAGCAGACCCGCTATACCACCCAGCTCGCGCAACAGCCCGACGACCCGCAAAAGGTGCAGGAAATCTATGTCTTCCTGCCCTCGCTGCGCCGCTCCCTGCGTCTTTCCAGCGCGGCGCGATGCTCACCGATCCTGGGCACCGACTGGGTGCAGGACGACAACTCCGATGGGATGGCGTTCCAGATTCCCAACTTCAACGTGAAGTTGCTGGGCCAGAAGAAGATGTTGTTCATCGTCCACGCCGACAATCCCGGGATGTACAACAATCAGAACTACAACCTTAGGAGTTCGGTGCCGGCTTTTCCCAGCCCCAAGGTCGGCAAGTGGGAGCTGCGCAACGTGATGGTGGTCGATACCAGTCCGTTGCCGGCGGTGGGCAGCTACTGCTACGGCCATAAAGTCGGTTACATCGATCCGGATACCTGGACCCAGCTCGGTTGGGACTTTTACGATGCCAACCAGAAATTCTGGAAATTCAATATGATTCCGATGCGGCCGCTACGGATCGACACCGGCGATGAGACCACGTTCCACTCCGCCAACGTCGACATAATGTGGGACTTCCAGAACCAGCACGTGACGTCGTCCAACGTCACGGCGCCCACCCAGTTCGGCAGCCAGATCAGTGCCGATCTGCGCGACGCGCCAACCTGGGCCTTCCCGGGTTCGCTCTCGCGCATCATGAAGTAGCAATCCGCTACCGACGCATCATCGGAGCGCCCCGGATACCGGTCCGGGGCGCTCTTATCCAGGCTTCCAGCCGGTGACCGGGTCTCTGCAATGGTTTCAGACCAACTCAGGTCATCCCGGCTTGCGGTCAACGAGCTGATGAGGGCGCTGGAGTGCGCGGTAATGGACCGGCATGCGAAGATCGCCGCGGTTGGCAGGGCCCGGGCATTGCTCATCGCAAAAAGCGCTCTTGCTCACATCTTCACCAGCACCTCGTTGGCGATCTTCTCCAGCGTGCGCGTGATTTCGTCCAGGTCAGTGGTGAACGGAATCAGCGTATGGGCGCGGTGAATGCCCAAATCCTGGAGCCGGCGGACGCCGTCGTAAGTGGGCCGGCATTGGCCCGACAACTCGATTTCGGCGAAGTTCCTGCCGATTCGCGCGCATTCCTCGCGCAGTTGCCTGATTAATTCGGCCAGGCCGGGACCGCCCGGCACTGCCAGAAAACCGTCGCCATAGCGCGCCGCGCGGCGGATCGCGGGCGCCGAGATTCCGCCGACCAGTATCGGAATTCCGCCCTTCTGTATGGGTTTGGGAAAGCTCTTGAGGGGCCCGAAATTGAAATGCCTGCCGCGGAACGTGGAGGGATTGTCACGCCACAGCGTGCGCATTGCCGCAATGGCCTCGTCGGTCCGGGCGCCGCGCTGATGAAAGTCGATGCCCAGCGCGTCGAACTCCTCCTTGAGCCATCCCGAGCCGATACCGATGAAGGTCCGGCCTTTGGACAGCACGTCCAGCGTCGCCATCTGCTTGGCGAGATACAACGGATGGTGCTGGGGCAGGATGATTACATAAGTGCCGAAGTGCAGGCGGGTGGTGGAGGCGGCGATGTAGGCCAGCGGCAGCAGCGGGTCGGGGATCGGGAATTCGTCGCCGGCGGGGAAACTGCCGTCGGGCGTATAGGGATACTTGCTCTGGAACCCGACCGGAAAGGCGACATGTTCGGGCGTGGCAATCGCGTCGAAACCCAGGCGATCGGCCTCCCTGGCGTAATGGGTCAAAACGTCGGGATCAAAAGGCGAGCGGGCGAACAGCCACGTCAACGTAAGTTTCATCGAGCCATCTCCTTGATTCACACCCGTGCTTTTTGCACGCGGGCAACTGAGCCAGCCTAAGCCATCGCACCGCAAGGTGAAATAATCACCGGGCACAGCCGTTGCGCCGGGTCGTCGAAAGGACCGACAATGCCATTAACGGTGCCTGCCGCATTGCGCGTCATCGAATAAACGTTGGCGGAGCCTGAGTTATGCCGAGACTTGCCTTGAATCTGGCGTTTTACACCGGCGACCCCTATCCGGACCTGATCAATCTCGGCCGTCAGGCCGAGGAGGCCGGCTACGATTGCCTGATGGTGCCCGAGGGAATTGCCGGCAACGACGCGATGCTGTGCTGCTACATGCTGGCGGCGGCGACCAATCGCGTGCGCATCGCAAGCAATGTCGCCAATATCTATTTGCGCGATCCCTCGCTGTGCGCGGTCAGTGCGGCGACCATCCAACAGGTCTCTCAGGGCCGCTTCATCCTGGGCATCGGCCCCAGCCATCGTCCGGTGCTGGAAGCGATGGGCATACCGATGGGCAACGCGCGCGAAAATCTGCGCCGATACACGATGGCGCTGCGCAAGACGTTCGGGGGCGAGCTGGCGAAGGACCTGGGCGTCTGTTTTCCCCATCCGGCCGAGCCGGTGCCGATTTATTTCGGTGCGCTGACGCTGGAGACGGCGCGGATGGCGGCGGAGCTCGCCGATGGCCTGTTGCTGGTGCATTGCACCGCCCAACGGCTGGCCAAAGTGATCCTGACAGTGCGCGAGGCGGCGCGCCAGTTCGGCCGCAGGCCGGATGTGGTGACCGTCGCCACCTCGGTGCAGACCTATATCCACGATGACTTAAGGGTGGCCCAAGACGCGGCGCGCGCGGGCTTGGCCCTGTACCTTGGGCTGCCCTATTACAACCGCCTGCTGCGCAATAGCGGCTTTGCCGCCGAGGCGCAGGCAGGCGCGGATGCCTGGCAGCGCGGCGACCATGCCGCTGTGGCGGCGGCCGTCTCAGCTCGGCTGATCGACGCGATTACGCTCTGCGGTCCCGCCGCACGATGTCGTGAACGGATGGCCGAGCTGGCCCGCAGCGGCGTCGACATGATCGGCATCATTCCGGGCGCGGTCGGCGGCGAGGACCCGTTGTTCAGTGTCAAGCGATGCCTGGCGGCGCTGGCGCCCAAATGAGGGGACAGGTTTAACTATTCCGTGTTGCTCACTCGCGCCGTGCCCAAGCGGTAGACCATCGCGGTCTTGGTCGTGCCCAGCTTGATCCATTCCGCGCAGTCGAGCTGAACCTGTTTGTAAAAGTCCTCGGAGAGCTGCAAGGCCGACCTGGGGACTTCCTCCAGTTCCTCGAACTTGCACTGAAAAGCGAATTCGCCGGCCAGCGATCTCTCCATTGCGCGGTCGCGCCATACGGCGATTGTGGCCTTGCCCTTGAAGTGGTGATGGAAATGAATGATGCCAATAGTATTTTGTACTTCCTCGACCGCGACATTATTGACCAGTGCCATTTTGGTGGCCGGGCTGATATCTATTTGCCGCAGGGTGGGAAACGCACGCCTGATATGCTCGATGCCCTGATCCAGTACAATCTTGGGCGAGGTCAGCACGCATCCGTGTGAGTATACGCTGCGCATTCCCCCCAGCCGGTCGCGTTCCAGCAGCAGCTCTTCCTTGAATTTAATTTCGTCGTGTCCCCCCAGTTGCGGACGTACGTCGACGCTGGCGGCCTTGACCAGATCGGGATGGCGGTACTTCAACACCAGCTCATGGTCGGGGCGCGGCCATCCTTGTTCGTAAAACGTGCGTTTTCGCAGGATGAAATGGTTATTGTACAGATGGAACTCCGGGGTGTCGTAAAACAGTACCTCGCGGACCTGGCTGTCGAAGGCGTGGCGGTCGATATCGACCTTCAGGCCCAGGCGCTTGACGGTTTTGGAAGCCGCCTGCCAGAACTCAAGGAAGCCGTGCTTGCTGGTGAAACGATCGGGCTGCAGCAGGATCTTGTATTCGCGATAGTGGACGACATCGCGGGGCAGGTGCCGCGTTTCGGCGTACTTGCTGATGTGCTTGTCCATGGCATGAATTGCAGCACATTTTTGCCGGCGGGGCAAAAAACGTCGCCTTGCACCGGTGCGGACAAACAGGGTTCGCGCAACTGCGCGATGCCGCGCTGCGCTCCAGCAGGCGGGGCCGTTTTCGATTGCGGCGGCGGCGCGGGACGACGGCGCTACTTCATGATGCGTGCCAGGCTGCCCGGACTGGTCATCGAGGCGGCGTCCTTGTACTCACCCGGCACGTCATCGTCGATGGTGGGTTCGGTGTCGGTGCCCGCCGTCATATGGCCGTTTTGCCAGTCGAACTGGGCCGATGACGCGATGCCGTCGAGCATGCTGAGGGTTTCCTCGCCGTGGAATTTAAGCGGCGCGTACTTCTCCCAAAGCTGCTTCCAGAACTTCTGATCGTTGTCCCAGTTTTCCGCAAACGGGATCAGCCAGGTGTCGCGATCGACATAGAAAATGCGGTGCGAGAAGCAATAGCTGCCCAGCGCCGGCAGCCATTCCAGATCGATCACGTCCATGTTGCGCAATTCCCAATGGCCGGTGCCCGCTTTGGGCCAGTCGGGAAAGGAACCGGGATCGGGATCGGCAATGCCGACATAGGAGTGGGCGTCGTAGGCCTTGGCGGGATCCTGAACATTCACCAGCAGTTTCTTGGTGCCCATGAAGATGGCGTTGTAGTTGGGCGGATTCCACACATTGTCGTCGTTGACCGCGTCGGTGCCGTTGATCGGGGCACAGCGCGCTGCCGAGGAAAGGCGCAGGGAGCGGCGCAGCGAGGGCAGGAACACGTAATTGTTCGGCACCACCGAGGGGTCGTCGGGCTGGATCTGCAGCGCGGTGGTATATTTGGACTGCTCCGGCGTCAGCACCAGGAAGCGTGCCGCATAGAAGAAGCCTTTGCCGAAGAGCATGTTCACCGGCATGTTGGGCTCGCTCAGGTGCGAGACCTGGTAGAAGGTGTCGTCGCTGTTGTTGCTGGTCTTGTTGCCGAAGCGGTCAATCAACCATCCGGTACTGTAAAAATGCAGGATGTAGGGACGGAACGAGCACCAGACATTGTAGACGTCCTCGATACCGCGGTTGGCGCCGCTGGGATGGGGAAAGGGCGGACCCGCGACCCATCCTTTCATGACCCAGCCGCCGGCCGCGTCCTTTTCCAGCCGCACCTGGCTGCCGTACTTCTCGCCGTCCTCGCGCCACTTGCGCGGCAGCGGATAGTTTTGCGTGGCTCCCACCACGACCGTGTACTCGGGTTGCGACCCGACCTTGAAGTGGAAATGGCCTGCGTAAGCGGCCTGCATCCAGTAGGGCATGAACTGACGGTATTGCTGCCAGTTCTGCAAGGTGATCTTGGTGCCGGGCGGGATGGTCGCCGAGGAGTCGGCGTCGGCCATGTGCTTGTAGAAGTCTGCACTCCAGCGGTCCTCGGGCGCTTGTGCCCGTGCGCCGCCCGCGCTCAGACACCAGAGAAGAGCTATTACTGCCACAACCCAAATCCGCGACTGCTTCGTCAATGCCGTCGTCATCGGACTGTCCCCCGTATCCACCTTGCGGCGGAGTGTTGTTGGTGCGCGATCTCCCGACTGCGCACCGCTGGGCTGCGAAAACCGATGGAATCCTAATCATCTTACTGGCGCTTTTGCAACCGGAAAACGACGATTAGCCTCGCAGGATGCCGCGGTCTGCAAGTTGACCGGGCGCAAAGTGTGGATGTACAACCTCAGCGGACCTGCTACAGCACAGGCACGGTCTGCATTAGCCATACGGGGAGACGGCCAATGAAACTCAAGGATAAGGTGGCGATTGTAACCGGTGCGGCGCAGGGAATCGGCCGCGAATACGCGCTGCGCTTCGTTGAGGAGGGCGCCGCCGTCGGCATCGCCGACCTGCGCTATGAACAGGTCAAGATGGTCGAGCAGGAGATCGTCGATCGCGGCGGCAAGGCGCTGGCGATGCGCGTGGACGTGACCAGCGAGGAGCAGCTCAACGCGATGGCCAAGCAGGTGTTCGACCGCTTCGGCCGCATCGACATCCTGGTCAACAACGCTGCCATCTACTATGACCTCGAAATCGGCAATTCCAGCCTCGAATACGGCCGCAAGGTCATGGACGTCAACGTCTTCGGCGTGATGCTGGCGAGCTGGGCGGTCTTTCCTTACATGAAGCGTCAACGCGGCGGCTCCATCATCAATATCTCTTCGGTCGCCGCATATCCGGGCGCGGTGCAGAGCGTGATGCTCGGCCATATGCCCGACATCGAAAAGCCAACCGCCGACTACTACGGGCTCTCCAAGGCGGCGGTCATACATTTGACGCAATCGATGGCGCTCAGCTTCGGGCGCTACAATATCCGGGTCAACGCAATCGCGCCGGGCGTCACGATGTCGGAAGCGACGAAAAAAGTGGTGCCGGAGCCCTTCGTGCAGGCACTGACCGGCAAGAGCGCGCTGGGCCGCGCGCTGGAGCCGTCGCAGCTAACCGGCACCGCTCTATACCTGGCATCGGACGATAGCGCGATGATGACAGGACAGGTGCTGGTGGTGGATGCGGGATGCAAGATTTAGAGGATGCGTCGCCGACAAACTGGCCAGGGCCGGCACGGCATAACCGGGGCGGCGGCGCTTTGGTGCGAATCTGAAAGTACAGTCCCGCAGGCTTTGCCCGGTACATTCATTGCCCGCGCAACCGCACATCAACGCTGGACGGACGATGATTTCTGAACTCCGGGATTACGTATTTGCCCATCAGCTCGATCGTCTGCATCACCTTGTCATGCGGAATCTTGAGCGGGTTCATCAGGCAGATTAACGTGTCGCAGCCGGCGGCCTCGTAGCGCTTGCAGGTCTGAACGACCTGGTCGGGATCGCCCGCCAGCACCGCACCGCTGTCGCGCAGATAGCTGAAGGGGACATTGTCGAGCGCGCCCTGGCGGCTGAGCGCCAGTATGTCGCGGGTGTAATCGTAGGTGCCCAGGTCGGCCTTGCGTTCCTCCTGCCATTGCGCGACGCTGGCCACCAGCTTGGAGGAATACGACGGGTACCACTCAAAGGATTCCCTGGCGACCGCATAGGATTCCTCTTTGGTGGGCGCGCAGTTGGCCATCGTAAGCCCGCATGCCTGATCGTTGAGAAATTTGCCCAGCGGACGGGTGCATCCCGCCAGCGCCTTGCGATACATCTTGATATGCTCGCCCAGTTGTTCGGGCGGCAGTCCGACGGTGAAGGAAAACAGCCCCAGGCCCAGCGCGCCCACTACTTCATGGCCGGACATGCTGGTGGTGGCCGCATAGATCGGCGGATGCGGCAGCTGCAGGGGCTTGGGAATCACCGGCCGGGGCGGCGACTGCCAGTATTTGCCCTCCATCGCGTATTCCTCGTTGGTCCACGCTCCGACCACGTGTTCGATTGCCTCCTGCCACATCGCGCGCGTATCTGCCGGGTCGATGCCGAATCCCTCCAGTTCCACGCGTGTGGCTGAACGTCCGGTGCCGAAATCGACCCGCCCGCCGCTGATCAGATCCAGCACCGCCGCCGATTCCGCGGAACGAAGCGGATGGTTGTAGGGCCGGGGCATCAGCCGCACGCCGTATCCGATGCGGATATTCGTGGTGCGCGCGGCCACCGCTCCGTACAGCACCTCGGGATTGGAACAATGGGAGAAGCGCTTGAGAAAATGATGCTCGACGGTCATGAAGCTGTGAAACCCGACGCGGTCGGCCAATACCGCCTGCTCCAGGGCGTTTTGATAGGCGCGATACTCCGCAAGCGGATCCGTCGCATCGACCGGAATCTCGTAAAACAGACAGAACCTCATCGCTCGACCATCCCCTTCGGCGCGGCCGGCCGGCAGCGCGCCGGCGTTTCACCGCGCCATCATATTGGATTTGCCCAGACTAGCCGCTAACCCTACACCGCAACAAGTCGCGTGCGGGTCTTTCAGACCGCCAGGGGCGCGTGGTCAAATTCAACGGCTGGGTGCAAATGATTCAGACCGCGAGAGGTCCGTCCATGAAGATCGCGTCAATCATGAAAAGGCTTGCAGCGCTGATTGCGTTGATAACTTGCCCGCCGATGGCCATGGGCGCCGAGAGGGCCGCATGGATCGGACCCGGAACGGTGTCGTGCGCGGACTTTGGGCAGGCCTGCCGTGATGATCGCAAAGGCGCCGAGAACCTGTTTTTCTCATGGGCGCAGGGCTTCATGTCTGGACTCAATACGGAGTTGCTCGAACGCGGCGAAGCCGACCTCAACAAATTGTCAGTGGCCGAGCAGAAAGAATTGCTGAGATCCTATTGCGAAGCGCATCCTCGGGCCGCGTATTTTGCGGCCGTATTCGAGCTGTACAATCGCCTGCGCCGCGATCAAGGTCTTGCAGGCTATGAAAAGATCTGGCGCATGCCGCCGTCCGGGCAATCGCCCAAAACCAAATGACGCTGCTGCGCAGCCGCAATGACAAGGTGGCGGCTCAGGCGGCGAACTCAGGTATCACTTCGCTGGCGAACAGCTTTACCGCTTCAGCGTCAGGCAGCGAGACCATGTAGTAGGTCATGCCGAACTCATCGATTCGCGCGCGCAGCTCGCGTTTGATTTCGCCCGGAGTTCCCAATAGCAATCCGGGCGACTGGCGCGCCTCATCGAGGTTATCGAAGCCGTTGCGCCGGGCAATCTTGTCGGCGATCGCATCCGCATCACTCTTGTCGCGCGCGATGAAGACGAAGGGAAAGCCGGAGATCTCGATCGACTCGGGATCGCGCCCGCCGGCGCGGGCGAACTCGCGCAGCATCGCAAGCCGCCGGCGGAGTTGGGCCTTGTCGAACCTGCCGCGCCCGGTCGCCTGCGGTGCGGAGGACACCACGTTGACGATGTCGGCCTCGCGCGCGGCGATCTCCAGCACCTTCCTGCCCGCGCCGCCGATCATGATCGGCGGATGCGGTTTCTGAATCGGCTTGGGGAAATTGTAGGCCTTGTCGATCGCGTAGTAGCGGCCCTTGAAGGCGGGCTCGTCCTGCGTCCACATCGCCTTGAGCACCCCGATCGCCTCGGCCATCCGCTCGATGCGCTCGCTGTCCGAAGGCGAGCCATAGCCGTAGGCCTGGAACTCCTCGCCAAACCATCCCGAGCCCACCCCGGCGATCAGGCGCCCGCCGCTAATCTGGTCGATGGTCGATGTCATCCGGGCGAGCAGCGCCGGGTTGCGAAACGGTATGACCGCCACCAGCGGCGCCAGGCGCACGCGTTTGGTCCAGGCCGCGACCGCGCTCAGCGTCATGAAGCATTCCAGATGCGGCACCTGCGGTCCCCAGGAAAGATGCGGGACGCGCACAAACAGATGGTCGCCCAGCGATACCGAGTAAAAGCCCGAATGCTCGGCCAGCGCGGCATACTCCCGCACCTTATCGAGGCTGGTCATCGGCAGAGTCAGGTTGAATTTTATTTCGCGCATCAGCTTGGTCGCGGGGGGAGCAGGTTACACTCTGCCGGCCGGCGCCGACTGAAACGTTAGGTTTCTCAGCCGCTCCAGGGAGGGCTCCAGCTTTGGGGAAACGTTGAGGTTAAGCGCGAGCGCCAGCGCGGCAAATGGCAGCACGGGAGGAAACGAGCGCGTGACAAAGCTGAGCACCAGGCCGTAGAGGGCAATCGACTCGTTACATGCCATCTGCACGATAAACGGGACAAACAGTGCGGACACCGCGGCGAGCAGGCGCTGCTCGTGGGGCGCGAGGCTCACGATCTTTTGCAGCCGTACCTGATCGATCTGATGGGTCTGTGGGTTGCGCGCCAGCGCCTGCGGATCGGGGTCGCGCGCCACGATCTCCCGCAGCCTCCGCTCTGGCATCGCCAGTGCGCCGATGCGGCGAGCGAACAGGGTGGTGAGCAGGGCCAATACAATCAGGGGGACAGCCAGAGGATGGTCGGGCACAATCGCACCGATCGGCCGGCCCGCGCCGAACATCGCCCAGGCCATCGCGACGTAGAGCAGCGTCGCGGCGTTGAAAGCGAGCCAAATTACCCGCCGGACTTTCTCCATCGGCGCGGCCAGCGCAGAGAAAGCTGGCGATTGCATCGGCGGCCCTCCGGGTTTTTCGCAGCGCCAGCCCTGCTCGCGGGTTACGCGTCAGGCCCCAGCACCGGGCTTTTGAACTTGCAGTAGGTGTGGCACAACACCTTGTCGACAATCCATTGGCTGCATTCCGGGTTGAACCATCGATCGACCAGTGCCCAGTGAAACGGATGATCCATGTAGGGCCCGGTCAGGCCCTCCAGATTCTCGTATTCCTGTTCCCAGACCAGGCTCCATGGGCGCGACCCGCTGGCCTCCGTGGCATGACTCATCTGCCAGTTCTTGATCGACGAAATGTACCTGGGCATTCCGGACAACTCTTTTTCAAACTGCGCCACCGCCTGCGCGCTGCTGCCCGGCCTCATCGTCATTATCAGGGTGCGATAGACGCCGTAGCCGAGCCTGACCGGCCGGGCGCCGCTTAGGCCGCCCTGGTAAGCCACGCTTTCGTACTTTTTGAAGGTCTTACCTTCAAACAGAGCCTCGACCTTCTCGCGCCAGTGCGGCTGCGCAAGGCAGGCGCGATAGCCGGCTTCGTCGGCGAACTGCATATGCCAGATGAAGTCGCCGCCGTTGAGCACGCCGGGCAGCGTCGGCTCCAGCATGCATCGCTTCACCATCGGGCTTTGCGCGACGGCATCGCGCAACTGCTGCGTTACGGCCTGGCGCTCGGCCGCCGAGCATTCGGTAGGGAAGAAGAGCAATCGGGTCAGCTTAAACATTGGTCAGACTCGCGATATCCGACGGGTTGCTGAGAAAAAACCGCTCGCGCGACACGATCATCGCCGCCGCGTCCTCCCACCACCATTTATCCAGGGCGTTGCCGCGCCGTCCGGCAATCAGCGAACCCCACACGCCCTTGGCGCCCTTGACTGACCATACGAAAAACAGGGTGTTGGAGCCGTCTTCCAGCCAAACCGGCGGCGCGACCCACGTATGTTCCAGCGTCATGCCGCGCTGCTTGGCGTCGGGCGCATAGCGCTGCATGTAGGCATCGAGCAAGGCATGGCCCATCCCGGGCTTCGACGTCATCTGATCGACAATGTAAACGGTTTCGCCGGACACGGGTATCAACTCCCTCCGGTTGGAGTCTTTTGCCCATACCACGCGATGGCGACGCCGGGCAAGGATCGAACCTCGTGATGTGATAAGCACTGAAGATGTACGCCCGGCGGGGTACAGCCGTGTGCAGGTACGTAAAAGTGCGTGCTTCTTCTGCAGCTAGGCCTTGAGCGGCGGGAGGCCTGCGTTTTGACGGACCAGGTTTAGGTAGTGAATCATCCCGGTTTCCATCGTATAGCGCGGCTGGAAGCCGAGGTCCTTGCGGAGATTTTCGTAGTTCATCTTCGGAACCGTTGGTACCGGTTGTTCTGAAACGGTGATGTGCGCGTCAGGGAGCAGCTTGCGCAGATGGTCGGTTACCTCCGCCATGCGGCGCATCTCAGCGGCCATGTTGTAAACCGGGCGCCGCGGCTTGGGCGTGTTCATCGCACAGTACCACGCCTCGGCCGCGTCGGCGGCGTAGATCCAGTCCGACTCGGTGTTATCAGGCGGCATCGCGACCGGCCTTCCCAGCGCGGCCAACTCGGGCAGGACCATGTAATGGGGATTGTCCGGGACCGGCGTCAGCCCGCTGGCGTAGGAGCCGCGTACCCATCGCCCCCACCCGAAGACGGAGGTCGGACGCAGGCCCACCGTCTCCAAGCCGAAGCGGCGCGAGTAAAGCGCGGCGAGATTCTCCGCATACAGCTTGCACATTCCGTAAAAGCTGCCCGGGCTGGGCGGATCGTCCTCGTCCAGCGGCGCGCCGCGCGCCTTGACGCTGCGCCATCCCGACCCACCCAGATACACGGCGACGGAACTGGCGTACACGACGCGTTTGACGCCCAGGATGCGCGCGGCTTCGAACACGTTGAGCGTGCCGTCGCACATCACCTTCATGTACGACGCCACCTGCGCGGGCGGCGGGTCGCCCAGGATCGCCGCCAGATGGTAGATGCGGTCCACCTTTAAGGCGGTGATCGCCGCGGCGATTTCCGAGGGCTCAGTGATGTCGCCGGCAATGACGGTCACGTCGTCGGCCACCGCCGCGATGCGCTCGCGGTTAGGATAGCGATCGAACAGGACCAGCTCCCTGCCGCGCATGCCTTTTTCCTCCACCAGATGGCGCGCCAGGTAGGAGCCCAGAAAACCCGTTCCGCCCGTAATCATTGTCGCCATGGGATACTCCGCTGAATCAGGGATGAGGCACGCTGAAGCCAAACAACGCGGCGGCGTTGGCCATGATGCGGGCGGCCAGCGCGCCGGGCTGGGCGTTGCGCAATTTCGCAATCGCGCCCAGCGTCAGCGCGACGTAGGCCGGTTCGTTGGGGCGTCCGCGATAAGGCTCCGGGGCAAGATAGGGCGCGTCGGTTTCAACCAGCAGCCGGTCTTCCGGTATCAGGCACGCGGTGTCGCGCAAGGTGCCAGCGTTTTTGAAGGTGACGATGCCGGAGAATGAGATGTAAAAGCCCAACTCCACAAAGCGCATCGCCTCCGGTGTGCTGCCGGTGAAGCAGTGGATCGCGCCGCCCGCCGGCGGTAACCCCTCCTCGCGCACGATTTGCGCCACGATCGGCTCGGCCTTGCGGCAGTGGATGACGACCGGAAGCGACAGCTCGCGCGCCAGACGCAGATGGCGGCGCAGGCTTTGCTCCTGCGCGTCGCGGGTCGAATGCTGGTAGTGCAGGTCCATGCCGGTCTCCCCGATCGCCACCACCTTCTTTGAGCGGGCCAGTCCGCGGATGCCGTCCAGGCGCCGTTGGTCGCAGTCGGCGGCGTTGTGCGGATGCACGCCGACGACCGCATAGACGTTTTGGTGACGCTCCGCGATCGCCACCGTGTCGCGATCGGTCTGAATCGAGCCGATCGCTCCCACCGACACCAGCACCCGCACGCCCGCCGCATCGGCGCGCGCGATCAGCGCCGCGGCGTCGGCGCGCAGCCGCTCGTCGGCCAGATGGCAGTGCGTATCGACCAGCGCCGGCAGCCCGCCGGGTGCCGCCGCCCCCGTGTGCGATGCTTTGTCCATCAGACAAGGCAAAGCCTAACCGACCCGACAGCCGCTGCAAAGCCAATAGCGATTCGCGCATTGAAGTGCTAAACGGACTTCGCCGGAGGTGTTTCACCATGCGCTTTGATGGAAAGGTCGGAATTGTGACCGGGGCGGCGTCGGGAATCGGACGGGCCACGGCGATTGGATTCGCGCAGCGCGGCGGCACGGTGATTGTGGCCGATCACAGCGAGCGCGGCGCCAAGGCGGTCGCGGCGGAGATTGCGGCGGCCGGCGGCAAGGCCGAACCAATCAAGATTGACGTCACCAAAGAGGCCGACATCCGCAGCGCGGTCGCCCTGGCGCGCAACCAGTTCGGCCGCCTCGACTTCATCCACAACAACGCCTACGCCTTCGGCAAGGGCTGGGAGCCGGCGCTGGCGGGCGACTTCAAGGACGAGTTCTGGGAGCATGCGCTCAACATCGGGCTGACGGCGGTGTTTCGCGGCACGCGCGCGGCGCTGGCCGTGATGCGCGAGCAAGGCTCGGGCTCGATCGTGAACACCGCGTCGATTTCGGGGCTGTTCGCGGACTACAAGAACTCCGCCTACAACGCCGTCAAAGCGGGCGTGATCAACTTTACGCGCGCCGTGGCGCAGGAATACGGCCCATTTGGCATCCGCGCCAACTCGGTGTGTCCGGGGGTAATCGCGACACCGCCGGTGCTGCAGATGACCGCCGATCCGCAGCGGCGCCAAAGATTCGAGCAGAAGGTGCCGCTGCGCCGCATGGGGCGGCCCGAGGAGTTGGCCAACGTGGTGTTGTTCCTGGCCTCCGACCTGTCCTCCTACGTGACCGGCGCGGCCTACGTATGCGACGGCGGCCTGACGCTGTCGTCGCGCGTTGAACTGTAGCGGCCTGCCGACATTTTGCACCTTGCCGTCAAATAGGTTACGCCTGATAGCGTCGTGAGCTGAAACGCGCATTCGCGTTGAAGCATCTGTAATTCACCACGGCGTTGTTCTGTGACGGGCTTGGAGGACAAGGATGGCAATCATCTACAACTCGCGGCCGGCCAGCGGAGGTCCGGGAATCGAGCCGCGATGGACACGGGGCGCCAAGGACGCGGTGGGCACCTCGTACTCGGTCGCATCCAGCATCTGGTTCACCCTGTCGGCGGGGATCGTCAACGAAGTCTATTACCCCACCATCGATCGGCCGCAGACCCGCGACCTGCAGTTTTTGGTGACCGACGGCAAGACCTTTTTGCGCGACGAACGCAGCATGGCGCATCAGGTCGATTACATCGAAGCGCACGCGCTGGGACTTAAAATCATCAACTCGGATCCCGAGCATGGCTACCAAATCGTCAAGGAGGTAATCGCCGACCCGCACCAGGAATGCCTGCTGATCGACGCCCGTTTGGAGGGCAAGCCGGAAGTGCTTGAGCGGCTCCATCTCTACGTACTGCTGGCGCCCCATCTGGAGGTCGGCGGCGCTCACAACCACGGCAACGTGGTGCAAACCTCGGGCCGCGAGATCCTCACCGCGCACAAAAACAATACCTGGCTGGCGATGGACGCCACCTGCGGGTTCGTGTGCCGCTCGTGCGGCTACGTGGGGACGACCGACGGATGGCAGGACCTGGCAGAGAACTTTCAGCTCGACAATCAGTTCGATTCGGCGCCCGACGGTAATATCGCGCTGATCGGCGAAATCAACCTGGGCCGCGGCTACGAATTCACGCTGGGGCTGGCCTTCGGCGACAGCCTGCATCGCGCCGTGACCACCCTCTTTCAGTCCCTGGGCGTGCCCTACCAGGAGGCGCGCGACCGCTTCATCCTGCAATGGACGCGCGCCTGCAATCACGTGCTGGCGCTGGATGGCGCGGCGGGCGACGGCGGCAAGCTGTATCACACCAGCCACAGTCTGCTCATGGCGCACGAGGATAAGACTTACCCCGGGGCGTTGATTGCGTCACTGAGTATTCCGTGGGGCGAAGTCAAAGGCGACGAGGACCTGGGCGGCTACCACCTGGTGTGGACCCGCGACATGGTCAACAGTGCCACCGGCCTGCTGGCCAGCGGCAACCACGCCCTGGCGCTGCGTGCGCTCATCTACCTGGCCGCCACCCAACTCGACGACGGCGGTTTTTACCAGAATTTCTGGATCGACGGCGAGCCTTACTGGAAGGGGATTCAACTGGACGAGGTTGCCTTTCCGATCGTGCTGGCCTGGCGTCTGCTCGATACGGGCGGGCTTAAGAACTTCGACCCGATGCCGATGGTAAAGCGGGCGGCCAGGTTCCTGATCCTCAACGGACCCGCCACCGGAGAGGAGCGATGGGAGGAAAACGGCGGCTACTCGCCCTCCACGCTGGCGGTGGTGATCGCTGCGCTGGTGTGCGCCTCGCAGATGCTGCGCCGGATGGAGGGGCGCAAGGGCGAGTTCCTGCTCGATTACGCCGACTTCCTCGAATCGCACCTGGAGGACTGGACCGTGACCACGCAGGGCACACTGGTCCCCGGCATCCAGCGCCATTTCATCCGTATCCTGCCGGTCGACCTCGCCGACCCACACGCCCCCGAGGACCCCAACAATGCGGTAATCCTGATCAAGAACCGCCCGCCTGGCGAGCGATGCGTCTTTCCCGCCAAGAACGTCGTGGATGCGGGATTCCTCGAGCTGGTGCGCTACGGGATCCGGGCGCCGGGCGATGCGCTGATCGAAGATTCGTTGCGCGTGGTGGACGCGGTCCTCAAGGCCGACCTTCCGCAGGGCCCGTGCTGGCGCCGCTACAACCACGACGGCTACGGCCAGCAGGCCGACGGCAGTTCCTGGCACGGCTACGGCGTGGGACGGCCGTGGCCGCTGCTGACCGGTGAACGGGGCCATTACGAACTGGCGGCCGGACGCGACGTGCGCCCCTATATCCGCGCGATGGAACGGTTCGCATCCTCAACCGGGCTGCTGCCCGAACAGGTCTGGGACCAGCCCGACATCCCCTCCCAACTGATGTACCTGGGCAAGCCGACGGGCGCGGCGATGCCGCTGATGTGGGCGCACGCGGAGTACATCAAGCTGCTGCGCTCGGCGCGCGACGGCAAAGTCTTCGACCTGATTCCCGAGGTGGCCAGCCATTTCCGCACCGGCCGCCGCCGCGCCAAACTGGAAGTATGGAAATTCAACCGTCAGGTCAGCGCCATCCCGCCCGCCATCACACTACGCGTCCTGGCGCCCAGGCCGTTCATGTTGCACTGGTCGGCCGATGGCTGGAGTACGGTCAACGACACCGATTCCAAGCCAACTGTAATCGGCCTGCACTACGTGGATATCGCGGTCGCCAAAGCGCAGCGCGCTCCAATCAAGTTCACCTTCCGATGGCTGGAGGAAAACCGCTGGGAAGGCCGCGACTTCGAGGTCGCGATCAGACCGGGCTAACCCTGCTGCTGACGCGCGCCAGCTCGGAGCTGATCCCCGAAGCGGCTGGTTGCGCCCGGCGGGCCGCAGCTTCGCGGTGTCGATGAAATACGGTTGACCAGGAAACGGTTTGGAGGTTTGCGACAGCCGGGGACTTCAAAGCGCCCGGCGATGACCTAGGTAGCCAGCCGCGAGAGAAGGCGCTGCAGGCGCGGAGCCTTGCCAAGCTCGGCCCGCAGCTTCGGCAAGTCGCTCGTATCGATGATACACGGCATTCGCTGAAACCGCCCGCGATGGTCATAGACGCAGAAGCGAATCTCCTCGGACCCCTTGGCCGGGCCATCCGTGAATTTCAGCAACTGAATCGTCGGGCGATGAAATGGGGTGACGATCTGGACCTCTTCCGCAATCACGCCTGAACCCCAGTGAAGCGAAAACCGCTTCTCTTTCGCCGCAGCATTGACAGGTTTCCGTGTCATCTCGCGTCCGGGTATGGTTCAAGCGGCGCCATCATCACGTGGCGATGCGCAAAACTTTCGCGCCGTCGGCTCCTGCTACAATTTGGCGCACTGGGTGGCGTCCAGTTTGTCAACGCCCACGTTGCGGATTGAGCCGGCCGCCATTAAATTGTCGGGGTCGGAATGATGCTCGCTTACATCGAGCAGGATGTGGCCCAACTCGTGTGCAAAGGTGTCGGCCACCGCCGAATCCGACACCACAACCGCCTTGGGGACCGAAGGGTTTTTCGAGGGCCTGAAATTCTCGCCGCGCGAATTGTTGGACATGGCCGGAACATTGTACACGGCGATCGCATCCACCGGCGGCTGGTGGGCCAGCATCGCCGTTTCCTCCGCGGTCGGGCTGCTCATGGATGAGTATTCGTTCAGGGAATTCTGAGGCGCCAGTTGATCCAACACGTCAGTGTTCCAGCTTTCGCCCCCGACGACCTTGATGGTCACTCCGCATTTTCCCCAAATGGTATTGGCGGTGGCAACGTCATCGTAGACGGTTCTGGTCGCACCCGGCAGATTGATGCCGTACACGTCGACGGTTTTTCCGCCGGCCGCGCCGCCACCTGCCGCGGTGGTCGTGCCCGTGCCGGTTCCAGGTCCGCCATCAGGCGCGTCCTTGTGCGCGGCGGGGGGCGCGCCGATCATGCGCAGCACGCTTTGATTGCCCAGCGTCCGGTGCAGACGGCCGATCCGGCCTTCAGACTCCGGCTTTTGAGTCCGGTTGTGGTTGGCTTTGGTGCGGGCGGCTTTCTTATCGGCGGTTGCGGTGCAAAACATTTTCTACCTCGTCTTGCCGGGTCCGTCGCGTTAACCCCTGGCCCGCAGGGAAGTTCCACGCGCCGCTACCAGCGCACGACCTGTTCGTAAATCTTGGGCAATTGCTTGGGCAGCGAGGCGATGTCGTCGATCACCAGGTAGCGCGAGGGCTGGCACATCTGACGCAGGTAGTCGTGCCCGGTGCGATCGACCGTGATGCAAAACGGCATCACGCCAGCCATTTCCAGTTCCTTAAGCGCCACCATCGTGTCCTGGATGCCGTAGGCGTTGGAGCGGCGGTCCTGGCCGTAGTCGAAGTCCTGCGGAAAGCCGTCGCTGAGCAGGATGACGTGCTTGGCGCGCGAGCTTACATCCTTGAACTTCTCGCGCGCATGGCGGATCGCGGTGCCCATGCGGGTCGAGCGCTTGGGCTCCACCGAACCGACCCGCGCCTTGACCTCGTCGGACAGTTCGCGATCAAACTCCTTGATCACATAAAACTCCACGTTGTCGCGGCCGTGTCCGGAAAAGCCCATGATCGCATAGGCGTCGCCCAGCTCCTCCAGGGCCTGCGCCATGATCACCAGCGCCTCCTTGTTGACGTCGATGATGCGGCGCGGACGCTGGCGCGGCCCGCCGTGGCGCTGCCAGACCTTGAACCAGTCATCGGAGTCGTCGGAGTCGGTGAAGCGGCGGTTGTCCTGATGGATCGGCTCGTCGGTGGAGGCGGACATGTCGAGCAAAAACAGCGTCGCCACGTCGCGCGCCTCCTTTTTGCGCGCCTTGTACACGCGCGGATCGGGGGAGTTGCCCATGTAGCGCGCCACGCGATGCTCGACGGCGCGATCCAGGTCGAAGTCGTCGCCGTCCTCCAGCCCGCGCACCATCCGGTAGGAGGCGGGGCGGATGCGCTGGAAATGGCGGCGGATCTGCGGCAGCATTTCGGCGTACTGGCGCAAGGTGCGCGCGTAGAACTCGCCGTCGTCGCCCTCGGGCGTGATCTCGCGCAGCCGGCACCAGTTGCGCCGGTAGTCGTTCATCGAGTAGTCCCATTCGTCGTACGAATAGTAGGCGTCGTGCGAGCGCGCGCCCACCACCAGCCGCCCATGACTGCCGAATGACGCCGCTTCCGACAGTTGCTCCTGCAATTCGGCCAGCGCCTGCGCCTGCTTGTCGTCGAGCTGCGTCAGGTACATCCCCTCGCCGCCCTCGGCGGAGCCGTCGGACTCCGAGGGCTTGAGTTGCGCGCCGCGCTCGAGCAGCTTGCGCAGTTCTTCAAGGCTGATCGAGCGCGAGGCGCGCCCCTTGCCGCGCTTGCCTGAAACCTGCATCCGGATGTTCTGATCCGGCTCGCCGTTGTCCCCCGCGTCGTCGCCATCCTGTTCCATCCCCTCCATGCCCTCGCTCTCGCCCTCGCCCAGGCTCTGGGTCAGGTCGTTGAGCATCCGCTTGGCGTTCTCGTCGAGCAGCTCGGAGTCGCCGGCCTGCGCGGCCTCGACCAGCGCCAACAGCCATCGGTAAAGTTCCGAGCTCTGGCGCAGGCTCAGGTTGATGTCGGCCGAGGGATAGCGCAGCGGGGCGAAAAATTCCTCCGCCTTGCCTACGAAGGCCTGTTCGATGGGCTCGTCGCCGGGGGCGACGTTGGCCGCCGCCTTGAACAGCATCGTGCTCAGCGCCAGCGGTGGCATCTGGGTGGACAGCTTGCGGTTGACCGCGGCGACCTCGGGGCTCAGGCCGCGGTAGCGCCGGCACAGCGCGGCGTCGATGCGGGCTGACTCGCACAAGCGCAGCATCGCCCCCGCCAGGCGCGGGTCGGGAAAGCTGGCGACGTAGGCGTGTAGCGCCTCAAGTCCCGACTCGCCCCGCTCCTCGAAGCCTCGCAGGTCGCTGAGCTTGAGCGCGAAGCTGCCGAACTCGTGGCGCGCCGCCAGATGGGCGGCAACCACCTTGTAATAGCTGAAGGCCTCCTCGCGGCTGTCAAAGTTGTCCGCACGCTGCGGCAGATGAATGACTTCGCCGGCCAGCAGCGGATAGCGAAACGGCGCCGACACCGCCCCCTCGCCGCTGATTCCGTCCAGGCGGAATTCCAGCGGAAACAGCATGCGCATGAACTTGGTGAGCACACCCTTTATTTCGTGCAGCTCCAGAACGTGCGACGGCGCGTTGTTGGCCATAGAAGGCACCCCAGCTAGACATTAGCAAGGCGGCAGCCGCGCAGGCAATTTCGTCGCGCCGGCACCGATGGCCGCGCGGCCGCGGATCGCCGACATTATTGAAGCCGCCGCCCGGGAAGATCCGCGGCCGAATAAGCACGGCCTGCGCAGCGTCCTTGACTGCGGCGCAGCGTGCGGACTTAAACTTACATGACAGCCATGCAGAACATCACTCCTGGTTATTTTCGCGCGGGCCTGAGCGTGGGCCTGATGCTGGCGGTATTGACGTGCGCGGGCGGTGCGGCCCGGGCCGGGATGACCGACGGGGTCAGAAAGGTGGTGCTGCCCAACGGGCTGACCATTTTGGTGTTGGAGAATCACAAAGCGCCGGTGGCCAACTTCAACGTCATCTACCGGGTCGGATCGCGCAACGAGCAGATGGGCAAGACCGGACTCTCCCACCTGCTCGAGCATCTGATGTTCCGCGGCACCAAGAAGCTGAAGCCCGAGGAGTTCTCCAACCTCATCCAGGAAAACGGCGGCGAGGATAACGCATTCACCGAGCAGGATCTGACCGATTACTTCGAGATCATCAACCGCGACCATCTCGACGTGCCGATCACGCTGGAAGCCGACCGGATGGCGAACTTCGATCCCAAGGGTTTCGAGTCGGAAAAGTCCGTGGTGATCGAAGAACGGCGCATGCGCACCGAAGACAATCCGCAGGACGCGCTGGCCGAAGTCACGCAGGCGCAGGCCTACCTCGCGCATCCCTACCATTGGCCGGTGATTGGCTGGATGCATGATGTGCAGGGGCTGACGCTGGCGGACGCGCTCAACTACCATCGCATCTATTATTCGCCGCAGAATGCGCTGATCGTGGCGGTGGGCGATTTCAAGGCCGACGATGTCATCCGGCAAATCACCGAAAGCTTCTCGGGCATCGCCAACGGTCCCAAGCCCCCGCCGGTTACGGCGGTTGAACCGCCGCAGGAAGGCGAGCGCGAAGTGATGCTGCGCCACGCCGCCAATCTGCCGGCGATCGCCGAAGCCTATCACGTGCCGGCCCATGAATCGCCCGACTGCTTCGCGCTGGAGCTGGCCTCGGTAATGCTGTCGGGCGGCAAGAGTTCGCGCCTTTACAAAAAGCTGGTGATTGAGAAGCGGATGGTGGTGGACGTCGATACCAGCTACGATCTGCTCTCCTTTGATCCGACATTGTTCTGGATCACCGCCCAGATGCGGCCCAACATCAAAGCCGCCGACGTGGTCAGGGTGCTGGACGACGAGATCGCGCAACTGGCCGCCAGGCCGGTGGACCAGCACGAACTGCAGAAGGCGAAGAACCAGGAACTGGCCGGCTTCGTCTTCGGCCAGGATTCCATCTTCCGGGAGGCGATGATGCTGGGTCAGTACGAGCTGATCGGCGGCTACAAGCAGCTTGACCAATTCATCCCGTCGATCGACAAGGTCACGCCCGCCGACGTGCAGCGCGCGGTGGCCAAATACCTGGTCACATCCAATCGCACGCTGGGCACCCTGGTGCCGACCGGCCTGCTACCCCATCCCGCGGGCGGTCCCGGCGGCGGCATGGTGCGCCATGCCCCGATCAACCCGGAGATGCCGTTATGAGCGGGCGGCATCGCTTCATTGGTCCGATCGTCGCCCTGGCGATCGCCGCGGCGCTGAGCCTACCGGGCATGGCGCATGCGCTGGAGGTAAAGCGCGTCAAGCTCGACAATGGCATGATCGTGTTGATCTCGCCGCAGCACAATCTGCCGATGGTGACGGCGGCGCTCGCGTTTGACGCCGGCGCACGGCGCGATCCCAAAGGCAAGGAGGGACTGGCGCGTCTGACTGCCGACTCCATTATGGAAGGCACCCGCACGATGAGTGCGGAGGAACTCAACCGCAAGGTAGACTTCCTGGGCAGCGCGATGGACGTCGGGGCGGGCAGCGACTACGCCACCGCTTCCTTCACGTCGCTCAAGCGCTACTGGCGCGATACACTGAAGCTGTTGGCCGGCGTGCTGACCCAACCGGGTCTGCGCGACGATGATATCGCGCGCAAGCAGGCCGAGCAGATCGCGGCAATCAAGGCGGCGGAAGAAGAACCGGGCTATGTGGCGCAGACTACTTTTTTAAAGCAGGTGTTCGGCGACGGTTCGCCATACGGCCACCTGCCCGACGGCACGGTGGACACGGTCCAGCAGCTGTCGGCACAGGATGTGCGCAATTTCTATCACGAGTTTTACCGGCCCGAGGGCACGGTCGCGGCGGTGGCCGGCGACATCGAACCCGATGAGGTGATCAAAGCGCTGCGCGAGGAGTTAGCGCCGCTCAAGGGTGCGGTGGCGCCTCAGCGGCCCCAGCCCCTGGCGCCGATCGGGCCGGGCGCGCACGTAACCGCGATCAACCGCGACGTCGCGCAGGCCAACATCATCCTGGGCTTTGGCGGAATCGCGCGTTCCAATCCCGACTACTACAAACTGCAGGTGATGAACTACATTCTGGGCGGCGGCGGCTTCGCGTCGCGGCTGATGAAGGAGGTGCGCTCCAAGGCCGGGCTGGTGTACTCGATCGCCAGTTTCTTCCAGGCCGCGCTGTTCCCGGGCTCCTTCCAGGTGGTGCTGGAGACCAAGAACAAGAGCGCCAACGAAGCGATTGCGATGGTGCTGGCGCAGATGCGCCGTATCCAGGAGTCGCCGGTTTCTGACGCCGAGATTGAATCGGCCAAAAAATTCCTGATTGGAAGCTTTCCGCTGAAGCTGGATACCCAGAACTCGATTGTCCAGTTCCTGCTGCAGGTGCAGATCTACGGCCTGGGGCTGGACTATATCGACAAGTATCCCGGCTATATTCGTGCGGTAACCAAGGAGGACGTGCAGAAGGTCGCGCGCGAATACCTCCATCCCGACAGCTACATCCTGGTTGCGGTGGCCAATCAGAGCGAGGCCGGCATCAAGGTCGCAAACGGTGCGCCGCCCAGCGCAAAACAGTGAGCCGAACGAGATCTTCACTGTCGGCCACTCGACCCATCCGCTGGAGCGATTCCTGGTTCTGCTCAACGCCCATCGGATCGCGGCGCTGGCCGACGTGCGGTCGTTCCCCAGTTCGCGCCGCTGGCCGCAGTTCAATCAGCCGGCGCTGCGCGAATCGATGCAACGCGCGGGGATTGAATATTATTGGATCACAAAGTTGGGCGGACGCCGCCACGAGGTGCGCCCGGACTCACCGCATGTCGCGTGGCAGCATCCGGCCTTCCGCTCCTACGCCGATTATGCCGACGGCGAGGAATTCCAGCAGGGACTGGACGAACTGATCGCAATCGCGCGCCGGGCGCGCACCTCATATATGTGCTCGGAAGGCCTGTGGTGGCGATGCCATCGGCGCCTGATCTCCGACCGCCTGCTGCTGGCCGGATGGCGGGTGACGCACATCCTGCCCGACGGCAAACTGTCGCCGCATTCGCTGCCCGACTTTGCCACCGTCGTGGACGGGCGCTTGATCTACAATAAATTGACCGAGGGTAAATAACCACGGCCGGTGGCAGCGCGAGGAACGCGCGCGCCAGGCAAAGGCTGGACGCCTGTGGGTCTGGTGGTTCAAGTCTGCCTGGCTCTGCCCCCCGCTGACTCCGTGATGCTGTGCGTCGATCGGTGCCACGAGCGAAAAGCGCTTGCGTGTCATGGCAGGCGCGGCGGCGCACCCCACTCAGTCTTCAGGCCCTGACCTCCACACCCAACGTGGAAGCTCAAGGCGCAGGCTGCAAAGCCTGTGCAACACGAGCCGTGCTGCGGCGAAGAGATCACTTCATGATCTGGCCCAGGCCGCCGGCGGAGGCGGCGACGGCGGCGTTTTGCAGCTCCGCCGGGGCCTGGTCGTCGATGCGCACCGGACTGGCCTGCGCGGCGGCGGTGGCATGTTTGTCCTTGAAGTTGAGCATCGTCGTGGAGTTGACCTCGGGAATAATCACTTCCTCGCCGGTGCCGATGCGCCGCGGCGTCTGATAAATCGGCCAGACTTTCTCCAGCGCTGAATTCTTTCCATACATCTCGATCCAGGTCAGCGCGTAAGTTTCCTTGTCGATATATCCGACCTTATGCGAATAGCAATAGTCGCCGGCGGCGGGCAGCGGCGTAACATCAATCACATAAGTATCCCGTACCTCCCACTTTCCCGCCTCCGGCCGGGGCCATCCCGGAACGGGCCCCTTGGCCATATAACCCTGCGGAGTCAGTCCCACGGGAGCAAGGTGCACCATCGCCAGCAGCTTCCTGAGCCCGAGGAATCTGGCCGTGAAGTTGGTGGCCTGGAAAAAGAACCCGGATCCGTTGTCGTCCTGCACGAAATCGCTGCCGGTCATTGCGGCGCATCGGCCCGAAGTTGACATGCGCAAGGGCCGCCGCATGCTGGGCGCGAAAATATAACTTTCCTGCACGCGGGACGGATCGTCGGGCTGAAGGCTGAGTTGCGTTGTATATCTGTACTGCTGGGGCTCAAGGGTCTCGAACCGATCGGCCTCCAGGTATCCGGGCGAATACATCGAATGCGGTTTGCCTTCGTCGCTGATGTGATTGAGCCTCCAGATTACGGTGTCCGAGGTAGTGGCAGCTGCATTTCCGAATCCATCCACTGTTGTGGATACGTACACTGCCTCGAATACATATGGAGAGTAGGGGAACCACACGTCGTACATCAACTTGATTCCCATTTGCGGCTCGGTGGGGTTGGGAAAAGGTATTCCGGCCACGTAGTTATCCACGGTGTAGCCGCCGCTCGGCACCCTGCGCAGCCGAACCTGGCCGCTATACTTTTCCGTGTCGGCCAGGTATTTGCGGGAAAGTGGAATGTGAATGGTGGGGCCGACCTCCATCGTATACTCAGGACCGGGCCCGATCTTCCACGGGTATTGGCCGCTGAACAGCGCCTGCATCCCGATCGGCATAAAACCGCGGTACTGCCGCCAGTTTTGCAGGGTAATTCGGGTCCCGGGCGCAATGCTTTGCCTTGAATCGGCCGGCGCCAGGGCCGCGTAAAGCCTGGCGTCGAATCCGGCTTGTGCGCCGGCGATACCGGGAAGGAAGCTGCAATAGAAGGCGACCAGTACCGCAAGGATCGCGATGGAGTGTTTGTTCACGACGAGCTGCCTTCCTGCAGTTTGTTATGCGCGGCCATGCGTACTTGAACTTTTGCGCATCCGCAGCCTCAGAGGCCCGGATAGTTCGGGTTTACAGGCAACTCCCGCAGGATCGCCTGCGGATCGTGGGATATCCCGCCCTTGATTACGGTGGCGATGTTGCGCATGCGGGTTATGTCGGTCAGCGGGTCGCCGTTGACGATCAGCAGGTCGGCGAATCTGCCCGGTGCGACCGCGCCGATATCGGCCTGCTTGCGCAGGGCGAGTGCCGCCTTCGAGGTGACCGCGCGCAGCGCGTTCATCGCGCCGATTGCTTCGGCGAGCAACTCCAGTTCGCGCATCAGCGAGAAGCCGGGCGGCGGATAGTTGATGGCGGCGTCGGTGCCACCCACCACCAGACCGCCGGCCTCGAACAGGCGCCGGCAGAACTCCTGTTGTTTTTGCAGTGCGCGCCGTTCCTGATCGACCACTTCCTGGGGCAGGCGGCTGAAGTAGAGGTCCCAGTCGGGATCCGACAATTTGTTTTGTGCCGCTGCGGCCTGGCGCCGCGTCTCCAGAATCTTCGGCACGATATACTTGCGGTCGGGATCGCGCGCCGCGCCCTCATAGCCTGCACGGAACAGCCAGTGGATGTTCATCGTCGTGCCCATCGCGACTTCGCGCCGCGCCATCGCGTCGATCAGCGCTCGCGCGTCGGGCGCGTCGAGGTCCGCCGCCAGCCAGCCGGCGCGCAGCCGTTCCACGAACTGCCGCCCTGCCATCGAGGTGCCCGCGCCGAAGCGCAGATGGGCCGGACAGACGTCGTTGAAGACCGACGGACTGATGTGCTCAAGTCCATTGATACCCGCCTTGACCGCCTCGCTGGCGCGCATGTAGCCGATATGACCGGTGACCGGTACGCGCCCATCGGCGTAGCGGATGATCGCCGCGCCCAGATCGGCGGTCAGCCCGAAATATAGTTTGAGGCTGTCGGCGCCGGCCTCGAGGATCGGCTTGACGATGCCCGGAATCGACTCGGGCGCGGGCACGTTCTGCGTCATCAGCGCGCCGCTTGCGCCGGGCAGGCTGGATTGCGCGCCGTCGAGCAGCGGGCCGCAGAAGTAAAAACGCGGTCCGAATTTGGCACCCGACTGCAGCGCCTGTTTGACCGCCATCACCACCTCCAGCCGGGCGCCGCAATCGCGCACCGCGGTGATGCCATTGGCCATGAAGAGCTTGAGTCCCTCATCGCCGATCATCACGGCGTGAACGTGCGTGTCGATGAGTCCCGGCGTGACCGTCTTGCCCGCGACGTCGATTATCTGTGCGCCCGGGGGCGGCGGGATTTCACCCGCCTCGACCGCGGCAATGCGGTCGCCCTTAATCAGGATCGAAGCGTGTTCCAGCGGCTGCTGACGCAAACCGTCGATCAATCTGGCGTTCTTAAGCAGGATCTCCGCGGCCATGGCTGCGCTCCCTGGTGATGGGCCGGCGTGGTTAGGCACGGCCCCGTCAGTGTGGACTGTTATGGCAAAACGCGGGGCTGAGGGCCAACCCGCGTGAACGTGGGCGGGCCAGGAGCGCTTCAGGGCGGCACGAATCGCTGGCGCCTGGCTAAGAGAGAAGATCAAGCTGATCCTGCAGATTCCTCAAGCGCTCAAGCTCGGCTTTGACCGCTTCAGCGCCGGCGGTGTGAGTCCTTTGCGCTCTCAAAAGCGTATTCTCCGCGGCGGTGCGGATTTCCTTGAGCAGCGAGCGAATTTCGGCCTCCAATCGCCGGCTGCTCTCCCGAACCATTTCATCCAGGTCGTTGAGCGCGCGCGTACTATTCAAGGACAGCAGCGTATCGAGGTAACGCACGACGTCGCGTTCAACCATTTCCAACCGCGCGCTGCGCGAGCGCAACGGGTCAGTCAGGCAGCGGCTCAGACTGCGCCGGGGAAAGCCGAAATGCTCCCCGAAATAGGGGCGCGCGCCGACCCGGAAGCCGGTCTCGGAGCTGACCGTCTGGGGCAGGCTGGCAAGGGCCGGATCGCCCGATTGGGCAAGGCGGCCCAGGAAATCGTTGGCCAGCGTGATAAACCGCCGAGCCGACTCGCAGTATACAGCCTCTGCGGCCGGGCGTTCTTCTCCAAGCCAGCGGTCAAGCAGACGTTTGGAGATTTCCTGGGCCCACACGGTAGCGCTGGCGTGCAGGGCCGCGCCGCGCGTGTGGCGCGAAGCAACGATTGCGCGATGGAATTCCTCTCGCGCTGCGGGAATGGCCTGGGCCAGGAACCTGTCGCGCCGCTCCACGCATCGGCGCGCCACGCGCTCATGCTCGGCCTTGAACAGATAGGCGAGATCGCCCAACGAGCGTTCGGCGTCGGCAATCGTTTCGGAGAGGTGTTCAACCAGGCGGCGCGAATCCTCGACCGGACGAAGCAGCGCCTCGCGCTGCACCCTAATCTCATGGGACAGGGCGGTCTTGAGCCGCCGCACACCACGTTCGCGCGCCGCCGCCACCAGGGCGGGTCCCCGGTCGCGCGCGATTTTCCGCAGCTCGCCACATAACTCGGTTGCGTCGCGCGAAGGCCCGGCGCCGTCGAGCCATTGGTAAGCGCTGATACGGTAGACGCGCTCAATTGGGCGAGCGATTTTCTTCGACACCGTGCCGCGGCAGAACTCCACGGCTTGTGTGGACTCGTCGTCGCTGAGCCGGTCGGCCTTGTTGAGTACGAAGATCAGCTCCGAGACGTGCGCGGCAACCTCTTCGACCAAAGCCAACTCGTCTCCGGAGATCGGCGGGTCGGCGCCGAGCACTACCATCGCAGCATCGATATGCGGGACGAATTCCCTCGTGACGGCGGTATTGCCGGCAAACACCGAGCCAATGCCCGGGGTGTCGACCAGACACATGCCCGAGGCAAGCAGGGCGCTGGGCACGAACACCTCAACTGCCGCTACGGCCTTTTGGTTGGCCGGATTGCGGTCCTCGGACACATAATCCGCCAGCGCCGCCACGGGAATCTCCTCGCGCGCTCCGCTGTCAAAGTGAACCTCGGCCCGTTCGGCCGCCCCATATCGCAACACGGTCACGATCGCCGTGACCGGCAGGACCCCGGTGGGAAGCACCCTGGCGCCGACCAGCGCGTTGAGCAGAGTGGACTTGCCGCGTTTGAACTGGCCGATGCAGGCCACGAAGAAGCGCTGGTCGGCTACCCGCTCGGCCAGCGCACGCGCGTCGCGCGCCAGCCGCGGCGCGCCGAGCTCTTCGGCGATACGCGCCAGGCAGCCGAGCGCCGCGTCAGCGGGCGCCTGTATCGAGGACAAGGCTTCTGATTGGATCAGGTGCGAGTTTTCCACGTTTCCGCCCGTTCCGGCACGGGCTGCGCGGCTCGCAAAAGAACCTCCCACGGCGAAGCCCATGCCGCAGGAGTCATTGGCCGCTTCGCTGGCGAAGCGGCGGTTGAGGCGGACTCCACCGCCTAGTTTAGACTTATTCTAACCCAACATTGACTCGGTTCAAGCGTGCGATTCGTTCAAGTGCCTGTGCCATGCGGCCCCGATGCGGGCGCTGGCGTCCAACCAGCAGGTTAAGCAGTCCAAGTTCCTGATCGACCTTTGCCAGTCCGCATACCAAGCTGCGGACATCATCGGTGCTGTGGCCATCGTCAACCACATCGAGCCGGTCGAGCCATGAACCGAGCTGTTCCTCGAGATTTTCCAATGCACGCACGAGGTCCGGGTCGCAGCGGTTGCCCCCCAGAAAACCGGACAGCCACTCGCGCTGACGGCGCCTGAGCTCAGGCAAGGTGCGGTCAAGAACCCATCTGATACGAAGGATCAGCAGATCGAGCAGCGAGGGTGGAAATTCGGGCTGCTCCGCGCCATGCCTCGCCATTGCCGCGATCAGAGCGATCGCTTGCTCGACGTAAAGGGGACTGCCAGCGGCGTGTTGAAGGATTTGATGTTCCAGCGGCGCTGGCACCTCGATGCCGATCTTTTTACTGAGTAAATCGAGCAAAGCCGCCAGTTCATCGTGGCGGAGTCCGGTAAGACGAAGGCGCCGATGCGCCTGCGGCGGATTTGCGGGTGCGTGCGGCAGGAAAGAGGGCCGATAGGCCAGCACCGCCATCATCGGCACGCCGCAGTCGCGCGCCATTAGCTGCTCGATCAAAGCGCGGGATTCGGCGTCAATCCAGTGCAAGTCGTCGACCACGATCAGCGCCGGGCGTCCCCGATGCTGGAGCCTTCCGGCGACCGCCGCGACCCTGACAAAGTGATCGACGCCGCCCGGCCCGGCGTCCTGACCAAACAGGAGCTGCCATGCCCGCAACGGATAACCGCCGTAAGGAACGCCGTGGCACACCAACTTCAGCCATCGGCCGGGATTGCCCGCGGCTTCCAAAGCGCAAAGCCATTCTCGAATCAGCTTTGACTTTCCCAGTCCCGGCTCACCAATTACGTGAACCGCAATGGATTGGCCGCCCGCGACCTCGTTTGCGCAATGGTTCAATGTGTCGAGCAGATCCCGACGGCCTACCATTGGAATCATTTCCGGACCAACCTGATGGGTGCCGGACCGTTCGGGCTTGCGATGGAGCAGTCGAAACACGGGTTGCAGCGACTCGGATCGCGCAATCACGGGCTGAACACCCACAAAGTCGAAGCGCTCGACCAGCATCTCGTAAGCGCTCTGGGCAAACAGCGCCGTGTTCGGTGCTGCCAGGGCTGCAAGGCGAATGGCCTGCCGTGATGCCTCCTGCGGAGATTTCGCTTCCTTGCCGACCACGGCAACACCCAATTGCAGGCTTGGCAAGCTCTGCGCCGGGGGGACCCTCGCAGCGGCGGATTGCCCGGCCTTCAGCGTCACGAGCGCGGCCGCTTCCACTCCCCGCTCAGCGGTACTCCATTGGGCGAGGACGCCGCGCCCGGGTGTAAACGACCAGGCGCCTGCGCCTGATTCAATGTCGGTTAAGACCCCTTCAAGCAGTGACCGCGCCCGCACCATCTGGTGATCATCGGGGTACTCGGAACCCAGGCGCACTTCACAGGCCAGGAACACCCTGCCAACCACCGGAGCTGCTGTGAACGGCGCGCAGGGAAGCAGTCTGGTAATCCGTTCGGTGGTTTCGTGTCCGGGCAACCAAACGACACAATTTCGACAGTATTCCCAATCCCACGGCCATTTGTGCCGGCAGACCGGGCATTGCCTGACGGGTAGCAACTCCGTAGCCGGTTTCAGTGAGTCGCGCAGCATTGCGGGTGCCTTGGCTCACTCAAGCAATTGAGGAAAAGCCCGGGCACGGAATGCAGCCGCAAATTCGTAAATCGGCGCGGGCATGGCAACGCTCATCAACAGCGGATCCTGAAACGCCGCGCGCCACACACTGGCCGCGGCGGCCGCATACCACGGATGGCAGAAGACGATGCGCCGTTGTGCCACAATGACCAGGGCGTTGAGCGCTATCGCCACCGGGCAGGTCTGTTCGGGATTGCGCAGAGAGCCGGCGGGCAGCGCCGTGAGCGGCGAATCTCCGGCGCGCTGGCGGACGGCGTTTACCAAGTGCAAAACGCGGTCAAACAGCGCTGGGTTGCCGTTAACTTCCATGGTTCCACTCCCAAGGAGTCATTGGCAGCCGCAACGCAACCGCGGTTAAGGGTGGACTCCACCACCTCTCAGGGTTATCTAGCCTAGCCCAACTGGCGTATCCGAAACAGGTGCATTAGCGGCGCTGGAACGCCGTGGGCCCCGCATAGCGCGCTTTGGAACCGAGCTCGGCCTCGATTCGCAGAAGCCGGTTGTATTTTGCGATCCGCTCGCCGCGGCATGCCGAGCCGGTTTTGATCTGGCCCGCCCCCGTTGCAACCGCGAAATCCGCAATCGTGGTGTCTTCGGTCTCGCCGCTGCGATGGGAAACAACACAAGTGTAGCCGGCGGCCCGCGCCGTTTCGATCGCGTCGAGCGTTTCGCTGAGGGTTCCTATCTGGTTGAGCTTGATGAGGACGCTATTGGCGACCTTTTGTTCGATGCCCTGCCTTATGATCGCAGGATTGGTTACAAAGATGTCGTCTCCTACCAGTTGCACGCGCGAACCCAGCTCCCGGGTCAGCAATTTCCAGCCCTGCCAGTCGTCCTCGGCAAGGCCGTCCTCCAGCGAGATAATCGGAAAGCGGGCCAGCCAGTCTTTGTACAGCTCCACCATCGCGCCGGCGTCGCGGGTCTGGCGGTCAGACCTGGAAAACACGTACTTGCCCTCGCGGCAAAACTCGCTGGCCGCCGGATCAAGGGCGATCCAGGCGTCGAGTCCGGGCCGATAGCCCGCCTTCTCAATAGCCTGGAGGATCAGTTGGATCGGTTCTTCGTTGCTGCGCAGCCCTGGTGCAAACCCGCCTTCGTCCCCGACCGTGGTGGAGTATCCATGTTTTTTCAAGACGTCGGCCAAAGCGTGGAAGACCTCTGCGCCCAGCCGGATCGCTTCGCAGAAGGTGGGAGCGCCGGCGGGTACAACCATGTATTCCTGGAAATCGACTCCCGATTCGGCATGCCTCCCGCCGTTGAGGATGTTCATCATGGGTACCGGCAGGAGGTCGGCGTCGGGGGCCAGATACTGGTAAAGTGGCAGGCGCCGCGATGCGGCGGCAGCGTGCGCCGCAGCCAGCGAGACGCCGAGGATGGCGTTTGCGCCCAGCTTCGATTTGTTCGCACTTCCGTCGAGGTTGATCAACAGCCGGTCCAAATCCGATTGGGCTGAAGCGTCCAGACCACGAACCGCGGGCGCAATGATATCCAGCACGTTGGCAACGGCCTTACGAACCCCTTTGCCGCCATAGCGGTGTGGATCTCCATCGCGCAGTTCGTGCGCCTCACGCGATCCGGTCGAAGCTCCCGAGGGGACGCTGACGCGGCCAATCGAATCGTCATGCAGCCTGATTTCCACCTCGATCGTCGGGTTGCCCCGGGAATCCAGGATCTCACGTGCCTTGATATCCGCGATCGCCGTTTGTTTCATGCTCACCGTCCTGATGGGTTGGTGCGTCCGGATTATTGACTGCCAAAGGGAGCCGATACATTGATGATAGACACAGATGGTGATGGGGTTCCACCGAAACCGCTCCCGCTACGTGAGCTGATGACTCCTGCTTGTGTTAACTACGGGTAAGGGCTCTTCCTTTCAAAAGACCTTGCCCAGAGGGTGAGGTCTAAAGCATCGTGCTCCGAAAATTGGAACGATTCCGGGTCGCAACCGCGCTGCGGATGCTTGGCACGATCCCGGCACCACAGGGCACTGACTAATGTTCACCGGACGGGCCAAACAACTCACCATCTTTTTTGGCGAGACTGATCAGTATCACCATCAGGCGCTGTACGCGGCGCTGCTGGAGATGCTGCGGCGCGAGGGATGCAGCGGAGCGACCGCTATTCGCGGCATCGCGGGCTTCGGTGCCTCCACCGTGATCCACACGTCCGCGATTCTGCGTCTGTCTATGGATCTCCCGGTCATCGTCACGGTCGTCGACCGTCCGGAGCGAATCGACCGGATTATCGAGCCGATTCGGCAAATGGCGCCCCACGCGCTGATCACGGTAGCGGAAGTGGAAGTGGTTCAGTCCGGCGCGCCGTTTAGGGAAGGATTGCCCGACGTCAAGGTTTCCGAGGTGATGCGCCGCGAAGTGGTCACGGTGCACCCCGACAGTCCCGTGACCGAGGTCGTGCACCTGCTGTTGGACAAGGATTTCACCGCGGTTCCGGTGGTTGACGAGAACAACCATGTGGTCGGAATGGTCAGCGACAACGACCTGCTCCAGCGCGGCGGCATCCGGGTGGCGCTCAGCCTCAAGCGGGCCGCCGACGCTGACTTCGTCCAGGAGTTGCACAAGTCGCTCCGGGATCCCGAACGCAAGGTTGCCGAAATTATGACCCGCGAAGTGACAACTGTGCCGCCGGACATGATCCTGGGCAAGGCCGCCAAACTGATGGTCGAAAAACACCTCAAACGCCTGCCGGTAGTCGATAAGGACGGCAAGCTGGTTGGGATCCTGGGCCGGCTGGACATCCTCAATACGATTGCTGCCGTCCATCTCCCGCAATGGCATCCCGAGGCCCATCCGGCCGGCACCCCGGCTACCGTTGCCGACGTCATGTCGCGCGACGTGCCGGCCGTGCACGAATCGGCGACGCTGGAGGAAATCTTCCATCTGCTGGTTTCCTCTTCGCACAAGCGCGTGGTGGTGATCGACGATCAACAGCGCGTGGTGGGGATTATCGCCGACTCCGATTTGATCTCCCGCGTCAGCCGCGAAAACTGGCCGGGCCTGATCGAGATGTTGGTTTCCAAAGTCCCGATTGAGAAGATCGGGGGCGCGGCCCGCCAGCATGTGCAGAAACTGCGCGGGCGCTCGGCCCGCGAGCTGATGACGCGCCAGCCCATCACGGTTCGCCAGGAGATGCCGGTGGCGAGTGCGCTGGCGCTGTCGGCCGAAAAGCGCACCAAGCGCTTGCCGGTGGTCGATGCCGAGGGGCGCCTGGTCGGGATGGTGGGGCGCACCGAGATGATGCGCGCGTTGCTGGGCTGAGCGGAACAGGAGCAGCGGGTGGCAGTCTTGATGGTTGCGTTGGGCGGCGCGCTGGGCTCGGTGGTTCGCTATCTGGTCGGCGGATGGGTCGCGGAGCGCTGGGGAACATCGTTTCCCTATGGCACGCTGGTCATCAATATCACGGCGAGCTTCATCATCGGGTTCTTTCTCGCCTTCGCCCAAGACAGAGCACGTCTGAGTCCGTACTGGCGGCTTTTTATCGCAGTCGGCTTCGTGGGCGGATACTCAACCTTTTCCACTTATGAGTACGAATCGATCCGGCTGCTTCAGGACGGCGAGATGCTGCTCGGGATGCTCTATTTGGTGGGCAGCATGGCAGGCGGCGCCATCGCCGCCATCACCGGTATCACGGTCGGCAGCCTGATTTAGCCGCCCGCGCCGCAGCTTGACTGGCGTCATCTTCACTGTCAAAATTAAGCGTGTTGTGGTGATGGGGTTCACCTGCCGAACCGCTCTGGCAACCAGAGCTGATGACCCCTACCGAGGTAAACACCGGTAGGGGCTTTTCGTTTTTAATCCCTACCCGAATATCGGGTGCCGTCCCGGCGGATGGCACTAAGGCACCCGCGTGGGTGGCACCCGCGTGATATAGCCAGAGGAAAGCGGCATGCACAACGTCTGGTTCGTGGCGTCGGCGTGGATGGGGATTGCATTTATCGCAAGTCTCATCTCAATCCGCCTGGGTGTATCGGTTGCCCTGATCGAAATTCTCCTCGGCGTAATCGCAGGCAACGCTTTCGGAATCAAAACCAACGATTGGATCAACTTTCTGGCCACGTTCGGCGCCGGTCTGTTGACCTTTCTGGCGGGCGCTGAAATCGACCCCCAATCGCTGCGCGCCCACCTCAAGGAAAGTCTGACCATCGGGGTTATTGCGTTTGTGGCCCCCTTCCTGGGCGTCCTCGGTTTCGTCTTCTGGTTTACCGGATGGACCTATCAGCAGGCATTGATTGCGGGTATCGCCCTTTCGACCACCTCCGTGGCGGTGGTGTATGCGGTGTTGGTGGAAAACGGGTTGAGCCAAACCGAACTGGGAAAAATGATTCTGGCTGCCTGTTTCGTCAATGACTTCGGCACGGTGCTGGCGCTTGGGGTTTTCTTCGCCAACTTCAACCGCCTGATGGTGCTGTTCGTGGTGGTGATGGCCGTGATGCTCTACTATCTGCCGTCGTGGACGCGCGGCATCATCCAAACCCTCGGCGAAACCCGGGTCAGCGAACCCGAGGTCAAGTTTCTCTTCCTGGTGTTATTCTTCCTGGGCGGCCTTGCCACGATGGCGAAAAGCGAGGCGGTTTTGCCGGCGTATTTGGCCGGGCTCGTGGTGGCCGGCGTTTTCCTCAACGACCGCGTGCTGGTGAACCGGATGCGCTCGATTGCGTTCACGATGCTGACGCCGTTCTATTTCATCAAGGCCGGCCTGTACGTTTCATTGCCCGCGCTGGCTCCCGCCGCGGTGGTCGTCGGGGTCTTGCTGGGAATCAAAATGTTGACCAAATTCGTTGGTGTATGGCCGCTGAGCTACGGCTTTGGCATCCCTTCCCGCGAGCGCATGTACACGACCATGCTGATGTCCACCGGGCTGACTTTCGGGACGATCTCCGCGCTCTTCGGGCTCGAAAACCGTATCATCTCGCAGGCTCAATACACCGTGCTGGTGACGGTGGTGATTCTCAGCGCGGTGGTGCCGACGCTCATCGCAGAGCGCTTTTTCATGCCCGAGGCCGCTGTCGAGGCGCCCGATGAAGAAAGCGCGGCACAGCGGGCTCGCGTTGCTAACGAGTAGAGGAAGGCTGCCGATGTTCCGGAACATTGCATGCGCATTCGACGGCTCCGAGGGCTCACGCCGCGCGCTGGACACCGCTCTTCATGTGGCCAGCATCGACAAACAGAAATTGTGGGTCGTTTTTGTCGAAGAACTCCCGCGCTTTACCGGAGTGCCCAGCGAGACCAATGAAGAGCGCGAGCGCGCCGACACGATTTTCGCCGGACTTCGCCAGGAGGCAATCGAGGCCGGCAAAAAATATGGCGTTGAAGTGATTGCGGAAAAGCGGGTGGGCCATCCCGCTCAGGCGTTGGTACATTACGTCAAGGAAGCTTGTGTCGACCTCCTGGTGATGGGCCATACAGGACACTCCAAACTGTGGGGAACTTTCATGGGTACGACCGCCGACAAGGTGGTTCGGCATGCCACGTGCTCGGTGCTGGTTGTGCGCTGACCGCACGCGCTGGCGAGACGTTCGATGCCGGAGCAAAGCGGCGTTCTCGCCGCGTCGAACTACGACAGGCTTCCGGCGCGGCTTGAAAGTGGGCTACACTTGATGATGCTGTGAGAAGGCGGTGGAGTCCGCCTGAACCGCCGTCAAGGCCAATGACTCCTGCGCGGGCTGAAGCCTGAGACAGGAGTGTCTATCCCCGACATCCCTCAAGCTTAACCCGCGGACGCGCAACCACGGAGGTTCGGCGTTTGCTGGCAGACTGGCAGCGGCAGTTTCGCTTCTTTCTCAAAGCGCTGGGCGGCGCCGACTGTCCGCTGTGTGCGCTGGCCGATAACACGGCGCGCTCGCAAATTGAGGAGATGGCGCGGCGGCCGCCGCGGCGAATGGCGGTGTGCGGCGCGCATCTGTCGGCCCTGGCCGGCATCGTCGCCCACGCTGCTTCCCGAACCGCCCTGGTAAAAGCGGCGCTCAACAATTCTTTGGACGGAACTGGTGTGTGGGCTTTCGAATGCGACATCTGTCGTGCGGTAGAAGCGGCAGGCGGGAGGGTCGCCAGCATAATTCGTCTTTTGGACCGGTCGCTGCGGTTTGAAAAAGCGCTCGAGCGGGGCCCCCTGTTCTGTCATCGCCATATCGCTCGCATCGTTGGCCACGGGCGCGCCCCCGCCTTTGCGCGGATTGAACGGCGCAAGCTGGAGGAATTGATCAACGAAATCTCGCAGGCGCAACTTTTGCGGCGCGCCGACCTTCAGGATCTGATCGACAAAGCCGCTGCGTATCTGGGCGCCCCATCCGGCATTGATCGGAAGCCCCCTGCCGAAGCTGGCCAGTTTGATAACGGGACCGACGGCCTTGCGCAAGCGGCCGCGCATCAGTTCGCACAGTGGGAGGAGGAACAGAAAACCGTCCGTCTGGACCGCCTGGAAAGCGAAGTGGCAAGCCTGCGCTACCGCAACGCCGTACTGAGCGAGGAAAATCGCAGGTACAAGCTCGCCCACGCGGCCGTAGAAGCGCTTCGGTGCGATCTTGAGCGCGACCGAGCAGCGTTGCACGCGCAGACGCCGCCGGACAACAAAGAGCGAGTCTGACCAACGCCCATGAAGATACTGATCATCTCGGACCTGCATGCGAACCTCGAAGCTCTGCGGGCGCTGCCCCGCGACTGCGACGAGTTGTGGGTGCTCGGCGATCTGGTCAACTACGGTCCGAATCCCGCCGAGACAATCGAGTTCGTCCGCTCTCACGCGTCGGTCATCGTGCGCGGCAACCACGACCATGCGGTGGGGTTCGGTGCCGACTGCCGATGCTCGCCGCGCTTTCGCGCGATGGCCGCAGCGACCGGCGATTATACGCTTGCGGTGCTCGGCGCCGCCGACAAACGATTTCTGCGCGAGTTGCCGACCTCGGCCTGGCGTGAAGTTGACGGGCGAAAATTCTTTCTGTGTCACGCGACGCCCTCCGATCCGCTCTACGAGTACCGGCCGCCTGATTCCCCGCTGTGGTGGGGGGAGGGAGAAGCCGCAGGCGCCGACGTGGTCGTGGTTGGTCATGCCCATCTTCAGTTCGCCTTGCGGTCCGAAAGGCGCATGGTCGTAAACCCGGGCAGCCTGGGCCAATCCAAAGCGGGCGACCCGCGGGCGCGATACGCCGTGTGGCAGGACGGCGAAATCAGCCTGCGCGCCCTGGATTATCCGGTTGAGAGAACCGTCACAAAGATTCACTCACTGCCGCTGCCCGAAACCATCAAGTCCGAACTGGCCACCGTCCTGCGGACGGGAAAGGTTGCGCCCGCGCCATGATCTTTGTTGAATCGCCGCGCCATACGCAGTCCACCCCGGCCGCTGCGGCGGAGGCGCACTGCAATCCGCAGCGCATCGGGCAGTTGGTGCAATCGCTGTCGGCGCTGCACGACGCTCCACAGGCGGCGCTGGAGCTGATTGCCTGCGGTCAGGACGCGGTCGCACCGCTGCGCGAATTTCTCTTCAGGCGCGAGCCCAGCGGTATCTATGAACCTCGATGCTGGGCGGTACGGGTGTTGGCGCGAATCGGCGCCTGTGAGGTGCTGGTCGAATTCATCAGTGCCGACCGCCAGATCAGCGACCCGGTCGAGCGGCTCGGCGAAGAAGCCGTCATTAACAGCGCCGCCCGGGCCCTGGTTCAGGCGCCTTCCGAGCAGGCTTACACCGCTTTGCTGACCGTGGCCCGCAGGCGTCCCCTGCCCGGCGTCATCGAGACGCTCGCCGAGTTTCAGCGCGCGGAGACGGTGCCGCTGTTTATCGCTGCGCTGGAGGACGACGTCGCCCGAATCCCGGCCGAGGATGCGCTAAGAAGGTTCGGAGCGGCCGCCGCGCGCGCCCTGGTTGACGCCGCGCTCCTTAAAGTTCCGCCCGAGGGTGAGAGTCCTTCGAGTTTGCGGCGCCGTCGAAGTGCGCTGCGGCTGGTGGCCGAGATGCGGGGCGCGGAGACTTTCCGGGACCTGCTCCAGCCATTGACCGAGGACAACGACGAAAACATCGCCGCGGTGGCCTGCATGATTGTGCTGGAATGCGGCACGCAGATACAAAAGCAGCGCGCGGTTGAGATTCTCATCAACTGCCTGGGCACGGCCGATTGGTTGCTTAGAGCGGAAATGGAAAACGCGTTGGTGCGCAATTTCAAGATTGCCGGGCCTGCGATTGGGCGTATCGCGGCGGCGGATTCCACTCCTGCCGCTTCGCGCCGGCAGCGTTCGATCGCGCGCGTTCTGGCCCGCGCCGAGTCGGAGGAGTGTGCATGAGCGTAACCGTCAGCCCGGATCTTGACACGGTGCCCGCGCGGCGCTGCGCCGGACTGGGCGGCGAAGCGATCCGCAGGTACGACGAGCTCAAACTGCAGATCGCTGCTGTGAGTCAGGCTGCGATGCAGCGCTGCCGCGCTATCCGCGACGACGAAGGCGTCGGCGAACATCAGGCGCTGCTTGCGCGCCTGGCCGAGGATCGGTTCAACCTGGCTGTGCTGGGGCAGTTCAGCCGCGGCAAGAGCAGTCTGATGAATGCCATTCTGGGAGTGGATCGGCTGCCCACCGGACTGCTGCCGCATACATCGGTGATCACTTTCGTCACCTACGGGGAGCAGGAGCGAGTCGTCATCCGGCAGGAAGGATGGTCGCTGCCGTATGAAGTGCCGCTTGCCCAACTGGCCGAATATGTCACCGAAGAGGGCAACCCGGGCAATCGCCGGCGGGTAACGTCGGCTGAGGTTCAACTGCCCCTGGAAATACTGCGCCGCGGACTGTTCTTTATCGACACGCCCGGGGTGAATTCGCCGATTGCCGCCAACACGCTGACCACGCGGCAGTTTCTGCCGCAGGTGGACGGCGCGATCTTCGTTACCAGTTTCGATTCTCCTCTGAGCGATACTGAAATCGAATTCCTGCGCGACATCCACCGCGTCATCGGCAAGGTTTTCGTAGTCATCAACAAACTGGACCTGGTATCAGACCGCGACCGCAGCGCGGTGCTTGACTACGCAGCCGGCCGCCTTGCAAGTGCGTTGGGCGAGAATGAATTTGAACTCTTCGCCGTTTCGGCGCGCGACGCGCTGCGGGCCAAGCTTGCAGGCGATCGCGAGGGACTGGAACAATCGGGACTCGGCCAACTTGAGACGGCATTGGTCGGTTTCCTGCGAAGCGGCAAGTCCCGCCAGTTTTGCAGACGGGTGTTGGATCGGCTGATTGCACTTTTAGAAAAACAGAGGATCGAGGCATCGCTGGCCGCCTCGAAGCCCGATGATTCCGGGGCCGCGCTGACGCGCTTGAAGACCGCGGTCGACGCGATTCACGCGCGCCGCGCGGCATTGAAGGAGAGTATACGCACCGCCGCCGGCGAACTGAACTCGCGGCTCAAGCCAACCCTCGATCCAATCTTTGCGCAACTGCATGCCGAGGCTTTGGCGAAATTTGCTCCGTGCCTGTCGCAGTCGCGGCGAGCTCTGTTCGAGCTATCGCGCGCAGGAACGTTGCTGCGCGCAGTTTCCTCGTTTCTGGCCAAGGAACTGTCCAGCCGAATCGCAGGGTGCGGCGCGGCGATCGAAAAAGAATTTGAAGCCTGTGCCGGCCCGCAACTAGCTGAGTTCAAAGGACTTCCGCGGAAGACCTGGATCGAGCTTGTCGCGCTTGCCGGTGCGGCGGGGACCATGATTGAGCAGCCGGCAGTTGAAGATTTTGATTCCGGTGCGTTTTTTCAAATCACTGTCGCTCGATTCGCCGAGATCGATCTCAGGCGACAGGTCCCCTGGTTCGTCTACTTCGCTCCGCCGGCATGGGTGGGCGAAGCAATCAACGATTGGCTGGCCGGCGCTTTGTGGGAGCTGCTGTCTGGCTACAGAACGCAGGCGCATCGCGTGATCGATATTGCAGTTGACGATTTCCTCTCACGACTTGATCGCGAGGTTGAAAAGCGAATTGACCTCCGCGCCAAGCGCTTGCTTGGGTTGATTGCCACACAAACTCAGACCAGCCATGACGTCCAATCGCTGGACTCTCTGATCGCCCGCGCCAACGTTCTGCGCAGCGAGTTGATGGCGGCCGGCGCACAGGTCGGCCATCAACTTGATTACCGCGCCTTGCAGGCCGCGGAGGACGCGGAAATTTCTATCGCCTCGTCTTGCCCGGTATGCGATCGGTTGGGTGAGGCGCTGTTTGGCTTCCTGAGCAAGCTCCAGTACGATCTTGCCACCGACGAGGCCGCGCAGCACGAGCATGCACGCCGCGGCGGTTTATGTGCGATGCATACATGGATGTATGCGGCGCTCACCTCCCCACACGGGGTTTGCCGGGCTTACCCGGAGCTGTTGGTGCACCATGGGAGCGCGCTTCGGCAGGCGGCGACGTCATCCGGCTCCGCATCAGAGCTGCACAGCGCAGCCCGTTCGTTGCTGCAATCCGAGTCGGGATGTTCGGTTTGTAATTTTGCCCAGCGGGCCGGGATCAAAGCACTCGCCGAGGTGTTAGCGATGCAACGGGCCAACACTGGGCCGCAGCACGCTCGCCCGCCTGCTCTCTGCCTGCCGCATCTTTGCGCCGCGCTCGAAGCGGCGCCGGACCTGACGGTCGCGCGGCGGCTGACGCTCGCGGCGGCGGCGTCCTTTGAGCGCACCGCCGACGCCATGAAGCGCTTTGCGCTGAAGTTCGACGCGCTGCGCCAGAGTCTTGCTTCTCCGCAAGAACGCCAGGCGCACAGCACCGGGCTGGCCAGATTGGTGGGAGATCGAAGGATAACCGCCACCTGGCTTGCGGACGACCGGATCTGAATCGGAGACCCTACAGTGAGTGATTCCAGTTTACGCGAGATCCGGGCAGCGGAGCCAATGGCTCCGCCGCAGTTCCATCCTGAGCAAGAGGACCGGCACTACGGTCGCGGCCGCTGGCTCAATAGAAATCTTATCGGTATGGGACTGGCCAGCCTACTGTCTGACCTGGGGCACGAAATGGCGACTGCTATCCTGCCCCTGTTCATCGTGACGATCGGCGCGTCGCCCGCCGCGCTGGGGATGATCGAGGGATTTTCTGACGGCGCGTCGACCTTTGCAAAAATCGCGGGCGGGCGGCTCGCTGATCAGACTCGCGTGCGCCACGCGGTGGCGAGCGTCGGTTATCTGATAACCGGCTTGGCCACCGGCTCGTTCGCACTGGCGCAATCGTGGTTGGAGCTGCTGCTTGCGCGGACGGTGGGTTGGATGGCGCGCGGTACGCGCGGGCCCTGCCGCGACAATATCCTGGTCGATTCCGTGCCCGCCGAACGGGTCGGGACTGCCTTTGGATTCCATCGCTCCGCCGACACCGCCGGCGCGATCCTCGGCCCGCTGCTGGCGATGTTCCTGCTCCACCGCATCGGGTTTCGCTGGGTATTCCTGGTCAGCCTGATTCCCGGTGTGCTTTCTGCCGCGGCGTTTTTTCTGGTCGTGCGCGAACCCGACGGCGCGGCTCGCCTTAAACAGCCGTTCCGCGGATGGGCTGCCGCGACGCCTGCATCTTTTCGGCGCTTTTTGCTCGCGGTGGGCGTCTTTGGCGCCGGTGATTTTGCCCACAGCATGCTGGTGCTGCGAGCCGCCGACCTGATGGGTTCCTCGGCCAGGGCAATGAGCGCGGCCGTGGGTCTGTATGTGGTGCACAACGTCGCGCATGCGTTGTTCGATTATCCGGTGGGCGTGCTCGGCGACCGCTATCAGCGCCGATACCTGCTGGCGGCGTTCTATGCCCTTGATGTGGTCGCGACGATCGGTTTTGCAATCGGCCCGCGAAGCCTCTCCGCGCTTGCAGTGCTGTTCGTCCTTGAGGGAACCGTCATGGCCGCTGAAGAAACTCTCGAAGCCGCGGTGGCCACCGATCTCTTGCCCCGGGATGTCCGGGGTGCCGGGTTCGGCATCCTGGCCGCCACCAACGGTATCGGCGATCTCGCCTCCAGTGTCGTGGTGGGGTTGCTGTGGACCCAGGTGTCGGCGCACGCCGCTTTCGGCTACGGTGCGCTGATGAGCGCGATCGGAGCGCTGCTGCTGTTTTCGGCGGTGTAAGCCTTAAGGTGCGGCCCGCGATGAGGTTTCACAGCGTTCTGTTCCCTGACGCATCGCTTCGAAGCCCCGAAGAGAAGCTCAGCCCGCCCCCGTTTTTCGGCGATCTCAACCTCGATCAGGTCGTCGCCGCCATCACGGCCGGGAAGCAGGAATACCGTCTGGCCCCCTTCTTTTACGAGCCGTTGCGCGATCTCGACGCGGTGGAATTTCGACAAGAGGTGATGCGCGACCTGGAAGACCGGCCCCTGCTCGACAATATCAGGATGTTCGCGCGCAACATGGCGCTGGTACGCCAGCATCTTGCCCGGCAACAAGCGGCTTACTACCAACGTCAAAAAGAGCGCTGGTTCCTCGACGCGCTGGAACTCTACGGCGACACGGTTGAACGCCTGGCCGAAGACCTGAGCAGGGCAAAATCCCGCGGCATCGGGGCCTTCAGAGACTATGTGACGCAGTACACTTCGTCGCAACGGTTTACCTTGCTCATTGCAGAAGCCCGCCGCCTCAAAGCCGAACTGCTCGCGATCCGCTACACCATTCTCATCCGGGGAGCGCGCGTCGAGGTCGGCTGCTACCGGGGTGAGGCAGATTACGGTGCCGAGCTCGAAACGGCATTTGCAAGATTCCGGCAGGACAGTGTTCAGGAGTACACGTTCAGGTCCGGTGGGGCACCGGAAATGAACCACGTTGAGGCCCGGATCCTTGACGGAGTCGCCAATCTGCATCCCGATACCTTTTCGAAGCTCGAACGCTTCGTGGCGGCCAACACGGATTTCCAGGACGCTGTCATTGTCGCATTCGACAGAGAAATTCAATTCTATGTGGCCTATCTCGAATATATTGCCAGGTTGAAGGAGGCCGGTCTTAACTTCTGTTACCCGATAGTCAGCGCGTCGCACCAGGAGGTCTATGACTATCAGGGTTTCGATCTGGCCCTGGCCGGCAGCCTGCTTGAGGAGCAACTTGTGCCGGTCTGTAACGACTTCCACCTCAAAGACCCTGAACGCATCATCGTGGTCTCGGGTCCGAACCAGGGCGGCAAGACTACTTTCGCGCGCACTTTCGGCCAATTGCACTACCTGGCAAGTCTGGGATTACCCGTACCAGGCACCCGCGCCCGGCTGGTCCTGTGCGATAGGCTCTTCACGCACTTCGAGAGGACCGAGCAGATGACCAATCTGCGCGGCAAGTTGGAAGACGACCTCGTCCGAATTCGCGATATTCTCGAAGCCGCGACACCCCGAAGTATAATCGTTATTAACGAGATTTTCGCGTCCACCGCATTGCGCGACGCTGTCGTGTTAAGCAAGAAAATCGCCTCCGCCATCATGAAGCTCGGCTCCCTGTGTGTCTGGGTGACGTTCATCGACGAATTGGCGTCCCTGGACGCGGCAACCATAAGCATGGTCAGCACGGTCGCACCTCACGATCCGACGCGACGAACCTTCAAGATAATCAGGCAGGCGGCAAACGGTCTCGCCTATGCACTATCGCTCGCAGAGAAGTATCGGCTGACGTATAGCACGCTCAGGGAACGGATCCCCGATGAAGGCTCATCTCCTGTACCGCCACCGGGATTTTGACTGGAAATGGGTACTTCGGGCGGCTGCGCAGCGATACGCGGCCCGCAACGGCCGGCGCCCGTATCGAAACGAGGATATCAATTTCGACGCGCACGCCGCGCTGCCCTGGAACACGGAAGCGCTGACCCTGGACCTCGGCCTGAATACATTGTTAGAGGCAATGGGCGACGGCGACGACTATATTTTCGAGGCTGCGAGGCGGGTCCTTTTGGAGGGCGTCAAGGGCGATCTGAATGTGATTCAATACCGCCAGCCGATCCTGCGTGACTGTCTGGCCCAGCCGGCCGTCGTGCGGGAACTTTACGCGGTGGCGGCCGCGGCGACGGAACAGAACAAGGGACACTATCTGGGTCTGCTTGCCCGTTACCCCGACTGGGTGCTGCGCGATGCAATAGAAAGGATCGGCACATTCCTGGCGTTTCTCAAGGACCTGCGGCGCATTGCCGATCTCCACGCCGACAAGTTTGTGTCCGAAGGATGGTCGGGACTGTTCGCTATGCTCAAACGCGACCTCAGCGACGACTACTTGACCCTGGTTCAGGGACACCTGGAGGAGCTGAGGTTCAGCAAGGGCGAACTGCTTAGTGCCGAACTGGGCCAGGGTAACAAGGGCGCTGGCTATCTCATCCACCGCGCACCGGCTATGGCGGGGAAATGGTTGGGATGGTGGAACGGGCTGTTCGAAGAAAAAGCCCCCACATACGGCTTCGCATTGCACCCACGCGATGAAGCCGGTTTCCGGGCGCTTGCCGAGCTTCGAAATCAGGGCATTGCGGCGGCGGCTAGCGCACTGGGGCAGGCTGCCGACCAGGTCAGCGACTTTTTCAGCATGCTGCGGGCGGAACTGGCCTTTTACGTCGGCTGCCTCAATCTGCACCAACAGCTGGTTGCCGCCGGGGGATCGACGTGTATGCCGGTTGCGGCCGCAGCGCGTGAGCGACGATTGTCCTTTCGCGGGTTATACGACGGCGGTCTGGCATTGAGGCTTAACGAACCGGTGGTCGGCAACGATGCGGATGCGGATATGAAGGACCTGGTGATGATTACCGGTCCGAACAACGGCGGCAAATCCACATTCCTGCGCAGCGTGGGGCTGGCCCAATTGATGATGCAAAGTGGAATGTTCGTTGCGGCTGAGTCATTTTGCTCAAGTCTGTGTGAAGGCCTCTTCACGCTCTACAAGAGGGAAGAGGACCCGAATATGAGGAGCGGCAAATTCGACGAGGAACTCGGCCGCATGAACGAAATTGTCGAGCATCTCAGGCCGCACTCGATGATATTGCTCAATGAATCGTTTGCGGCAACCAATGAACGCGAGGGCTCGGAGGTGGCGTGGCAGATCGTTTCCGCCTTGTTGGAGAAGAGCGTGAGAGTCATTTATGTCACCCACATGTATGAGTTGGCCCATCGATTTTATGACAAGCATGCGCCCAACGCTCTGTTCCTGCGGGCTGCACGTCAGGCTGAAGGAACCCGAACATTCAAACTGTGCGAAGGTAAACCGCTGCCCACCAGTTTCGCCGAGGATGTGTACAACGCCATCTTCGCTGCAGATGGCGGCGGGCCCCCGGGCGAGGCCGAGAAGGTGCCAGAGAGCGCCCCGTGAGCCGGCGCGCCCTCCTGTTGGGCCGGCAGGTTGGCACTTTGGCCCGGTGCCAACGTGCTATTTGCCGGTGTTGGGAAGATGCCTTCGGGAGTGCGCACGACGATGACCGATTCCCATCTGAGGCGGCTCGCGGTTACGATGCGCGTCCTCGAAGACGCGCTGCTGGAAGTCGAAGCCGCGCTGGAACCCGGCCCCGAATTGCTGATGACCGCCTACGAAGATGATATTCCACGCCCGGCGCAGCCCGCCATCCGCGAGCAGCTCCGCTATCTGCGCGAGGAAATCCGCGCTGTCCGGGATCGCTACAGTCTGCCAGGCGAGACGGTCTCGAAACGCCGCTGGATGGCGGCCAAGCTGGCAATCCTCTCCGTCGACCTGATGGAAGCCACCTCGCGCCATCTGCGAGCTTATGGCGAGGTGCCGCAGGACGAGCAGGGCGCGCTGGACCATCAAATCGCCAGGCTCGTGTCTCTGGTCGAGCAAATCGGCAGCCTGCTTCGCTAACAGGGTGTTGAGAAAGTAGGATTCTGGAGTTTACCAAGCAGGTGGTCCAACACCCTGCATAAAAACTGGCTTCCTTCCTTAATCCTCTCCCCCTCTGGGAGAGATAAGAGAGAGGGACAGGCTGTGAAAATCCTTTTTCAACGGCCTGCTAAGCTGGCCACCATGCAAATGCGCGCCGTTGGCGTTGGCGGCGCCGATCGGCTAAGCCAAAGACCGGCGCGCATTGTGCGGCGCTTGGGAAGGATGAACGATGGGTCAGATTAGGTTCGGCTACCAGGTCGATTTCCGCAATCCGCCCGGCTCGGGGCGCAGCTTCAAGGAGTTGTACGACGCGATGTTCGCGCAGATCGAACGGGCTGAGCAACTGGGCTTCGATTCGATCTGGCTGACCGAGCATCACCTGACCGACGACGGCTATCTGCCGGCGCTGATGCCGATGGCGGCGGCGATCGCGGCGCGCACCCGGCGGGTGCACATCGGCACCTACGTTTTGTTATTTCCCTTCTACCATCCGATAAAGCTGGCGGAGGACATCGCGGTAGTCGACGTGATCTCCGGCGGCCGCCTGCGCATCGGCGTGGGCCAGGCCTATCGGGCCGAGGAGTTCGCCGCGTTCGGGATCGACAAGAAGCAGCGCCTGGGCCGCACGCTTGAGACGGTTGAAATCCTGAAGCTGGCGTGGGCCGGCGAGCGTTTCAGCTTCAAGGGCAAATACTTCGAATTGAACGACGTGCGGGTGCTGCCGCGGCCCCTCAGCCAACCCCATCCCGAATTGCTGTGGGGGGTGGGCGCGCCCAGGGCGATCCAGCGTGCGGCGGCGATGGGGCTGTCGTTCGCCACGGTCGGCGCGGCCAGCGCGGTGCGAATCTATCACGACGCGCTGCGCGCGCACGGCAAGGACCCCGCGCAGTTCAGCGTTGTCGGCAGCCGCAATGTCTATGTCGCCGATTCCGCCGAACAGGCCTGGAAGGATTTCGAGGGGCCGTCGATGTACTGGGCCGAGCATTACGGGCGATGGCTGTCGCAGCATGCCGGAACCGACATTTCCAAAGCGCCCATCCGCCCTGAGCCCGAACGTCTCAAGCGCACCAGCGTGCTGGGGCCGCCCGCGGAGGTACGCGCGCGCCTGGCGCGGGTTATCCAGGAAGACAAGCTGACTGACCTGATCATCAACCTGCAGTTGCCGGGACTGGATCCGGCCAAGGGGATGCGCGCGCTGGAGCGGTTCGGCACCGAGGTCCTGCCGTTCCTTAAATAGCCGGTCTGCAGATCGCGGGCTGGAGGTGCTGCTGCGATGGCTTGCATGACCGGCCGGTTTCTTTGAGACTGATCCACGTCGCTTTTTTTTCAACGCCGGCCGCGCCGCGCGGTCGCGCGCGTCACCACTTTTTTGGCTTTCAGAAGGAGATTCGACATGGCAGAGGAACGCAAAGGCGCCGTCACGATGGGGGGCAATCCGGTCACGCTGATGGGTCCCGAAATCAAGCCCGGCCAGAAGGCTCCGGACTTCAACGCCGTCGGCAAGGGCCTGGCTCCGGTCAGCCTGGACAAATTCAAAGGCAAGGTGAAGATCATCACCACCGTTCCCTCACTGGACACGCCGGTGTGCGACGCGGAGACGCGCCGCTTCAACGAAGAGGCAGCCAAACTGCCCGCCGACGTGCAGATCCTGTCGGTGTCGATGGACCTGCCGTTTGCGCAGGCGCGCTGGTGCGGCGCCGCCGGAGTGGACAAGGTCACCACCATCAGCGACTTCAAGGACCGCGACTTCGGCCACAAGTACGGCACGCTGATGAAGGAAAACGGTCTGCTGTGCCGCGCGGTCTTCGTGGTCGACAAGAACGACCAGGTGGTCTACTCCGAGTACGTCAAGGAGATCCGCGAGCATCCCAACTACGAAGCGGCCCTGGCCGCGGCGAAAAACGCCGCCTGAAATCAGCAGCTGCGGATGCGAACCGCTCGGCCGTCCCTCATGTGACCTGGAGAAGCGAGAAATCGCCGGCGCCGTGGCGATGGCGGATCGAACAGCGCAGCCTGATCATCGATCTGGGCAAACCTCACCTGGTGCTCGGTTGGGCGCCGCTGGGCGGCGGCGCCGGCCGCGCCATCGCCATCCTCAACCATCAGATCGCCGCCGGCGATCGCCGCGCCAGTGAGCGTCCGCGCCCCTACCTGGCGGCGCTGGCGCGGCGGCTGGGGCTTGGGCCGCGGGCCGCGGCCGCGATGATGACCGGAGCTGATATCAGCAAGGCGAGTTATGCTGCCGCGCGGCGCGGTAGGCTTGTTGTCGGCGCCTGGTGCACGGCCGGATGCTCCAACGCGCTGCGTATCGGCGATCCGGCGACGGCGGCAAAAGCGCCGCCCGGCACCATCAACCTGGCGCTGGTGGTCAGCGAGCCGCTCTCGCGCGCTGCGATGGCCGAAGCGTTGGCGATGGCAACCGAGGCGCGGGTGGCGGCAGTGTACGACGCGGGCATAACGAGCGTGCGCTCGCGCCGGCCGGCGACCGGAACCGGCACCGATTGTATCGTGATCGCATCGCCCGCCGGCGGGCCCGCGCACGTCTATTGCGGCAAGCACACGCTGCTCGGCGAGTTGATCGGCAGAGCGGCGATGCGCAGTTGCGCGACGGCCCTGCGCCGCTGTTGCTCGTGACCTGCGCCTGGCATCTGCCTACCGGCCTCATCGCGGCGGCGGTCGCGCTCGATGCAGTTGCGGGCGACCCCGCCTGGTTGCCGCATCCGGTGCGGCTCATCGGCAAAGCGATCGAGCTTGGTGAAAGCGCATCATGGAGCGGCGATCCGCGACGCGACCTGTGCAGCGGCGCGCTGATGGCGGTCGCGATCGCAGCGGGCGCCGCCGCCGCAGTATGGATTGCAATCGCGGCGGCCTCGATACTGACGCCGGTTGCGGGCGCGGCGCTTGGCGTGGTGCTGGCCTGGACCACGATCGCCCTGCGCGGCCTCGACGCGGCCGCCGCCGCCGTCCAGAGCGCGCTGCGCGTGGAAGATCTGAGCGCGGCGCGCGCGGCGATGCCCGCGCTGGTCGGGCGCGATCCGCAAAGCCTGGATCGCGGCGCAATCATCCGGGCCACGGTCGAATCGGTGGCGGAGAATTCCTGCGACGGCGTGGTCGCGCCGCTGTTTTATCTTTTCGTGGGCGGCCCGGCAGCGGCGCTCGCCTACAAGGCGGTCAACACGCTGGATTCGATGGTCGGGTATACCGACTCGCGCTACCTTTATTTCGGCCGCTGGGCGGCGCGGATGGACGATTTCGCCAACCTGATTCCCGCCCGCCTGAGCGCGGGATGCATCATCGCGGCGGCGGCCGTCATGCGTCTGCGCGCGCGCGACGCGCTGCGTGTGTGCCGCGCCGACGCGCGCCGCCATCCGAGCCCCAACGCCGGGTTTCCGGAAGCCGCGATGGCGGGGGCGTTGGGAATCCAGCTCGGCGGAGCAGCGGTCTATGGCGGTGAAGTCGAGGTGCGGCCGCTGCTGGGCGCGCCTGGCCGCGAAGCGGAGGCAACCGACATCGCCGCAGCGCGGCGGGTGTTGTGGGCCGCCTCGTTAATCGCGTTGGGCGTGATGGCTGGCGCGCGCCTGATACTCAGGACGTTATGAGCACCATCATTTTCGATCGCACCCACGGCGGCGCCGATTTGTGCGACGCGCTGATCGATTTCAGCGTCAGCATCAATCCCTTTGGGCCGCCGCCCGCCGCCGTTGACGCCTACCATCGCGCTGCCGCCGCGATCGGGGCCTATCCCGAACCTTACGCCGCCGCCCTGACCGCCGCGATCGCCAGCTCGCTGGGCGTGGCGCCCGCCAACGTGCTGGCCGGCAACGGCTCCACGCAGCTAATCTACCTGATCGCGCGCGTGCTGCGCCCGGCCCGGCCCGTGGTCGTGATACCGGCGTTCAGTGAAATCGCCAACAGCCTGATGACGCACAGTACGGTTCCAGCGCCGCTCCTGCTGCGGCCCGAGCATCGCTTCCAGTTACAGATCGAAGCCGTCGACGAAGCTTTGGCTGCCGGCGCCGACGCGCTGTTCCTGGGGCGTCCCAACAGCCCTACCGGCGCGTCGATCGACATGGCGCGGATATCGGAAATCGCGCAGCGATGCGGGGCGCGGCGATGCTGGTGCGTCATCGACGAGGCGTTCATCGATCTGGCCGACGAGCCGCTCTCCGCCGCGCCGCTGGCGGCGCGCAGCGATCGGGTAATTGTGCTGCGTTCGCTGACCAAGCTGTATGCGATTCCGGGCTTGCGGCTGGGTTATCTGGTCGGCGATGAGCGCGTGGTCGCGGAACTGACGCGCGCGCTCGAACCCTGGTCGGTGAGCGCGCCGGCGGCGGCGGTAGGGCTGGCCTGTCTGGCGCAGCCCCAAAGCTGGCGTGAGGAGGTCCGCACCGCACTGCGGTGTGAACGGGTCTATCTCGAAGACGGGCTGCGCGCGATTGCCGGCGTACAGGTGTTCCCGTCCACCGCCAACTTCCTCATGCTCGCGGTGCGCCCCGGTTCGCGTCCGTTGGCCGAGCATCTGCGCGAGCGGGGCATCGCAGTGCGCGACCTGGCCGCGCTGCCCGGCGCCGGGCCGGGACTTTATCGCATCGGCGTACGTGCGCGTCCCGACAACGAGCGCCTGCTGGCGGCGCTGCGCAGCTACCGCTAGGCGCGCGGCGCGGTTGGCTTAGCGCGCGCCGTTGCGATGCGCGCGCAGGTCGCCGTAGAGGCGGAACAGTTCGACGAAAGCGCGCGTGATGACCTTCAGGTTGGCGCCCGACTGCTCGCCAGCCAGGCGCGGCAGATGGCCCACTTCGACCTCGCAGATGCGCGCGCCGCGGGCCGCCACCTTGACCATCAGCTCGGTGGAAATCATCGCACCGCGCGCACTGAGTTCCAGATCGCGGGTGAAATCGCGGTTGAAGAGCTTGAAGCCGCAGTCAACGTCAGTGATTTTAATTCCGAACAGCAGCCGCACCAGGGCCGTCCAGGCCTTGCCGTTAAGCCGGCGCATCAGGCGGTCGGCGCGCTGCACGCGCCGGCCTACCACGACGTCGTAATTCGGCGCCATCGGCACCAAGCGCGCCAACTCGCCCGCGTCGAACTGGCCGTCGCCATCGCACAGCAGCACCCAGGGCAGGCTGGCCGCCTTGATGCCCGAAATCACCGCGCCGCCGTACCCGCGATTGACCCGATGATGTACCACCTTGATGCGCGGGTCCGACGCCGCCAGCTCATCGGCGATCTCGCCGGTGCGGTCGCGGCTGCCGTCATCGACGATGATGATCTCCCAGGCGCACGCGAATCGCTCCAGTTGGCAGCGGAAGTTGTCGACCACGCGGACGAGATTTGGCTCCTCGTTGTGACAGGGCAGAAAGACGCTGAGCCCGGCAAGGCGTCGGGAAGGTTGGGTGCGCGCTGCTGAAACTTCGCTCATGACCTTAGGCCGCGGGCGGGATGCGCTGGGCGCAACGGTGCACAGGATGTGCTACGCAGCAATACAGGCGCGCGTAGATGAATAGCGCCCCCCCAAGGCCGAGTCAGTCGCCGAGTTCGCGATAGCCGCCGCGGAAGAACAGCAGCGGTTTGGCCTCGCGGGTCTCGGCTTCTTCGATCTGGCCAAGATAGATTGTGTGATCGCCGCCGTCGTAGGCGGCGTACAGCTTGCATTCCAGATGGGCCAGGGTGCCATTGAGGATCGGCGCGCCATTGGCGCCGCGCCGGTAGGCCACGCCCTCGAACTTTTCGCCGCCGCTGACCGCGAATCGGCGCGAGATGTCTTCCTGGTCGTCGGCCAGGATGTTGACCGTGAAGACCTTGCTCTCTTCAAAACAGGGATAGCTCTCCGCCTTCTTGTCCACGCAAATCAGCAGCAGCGGGGGATCCAGCGACAGCGAGCTGATCGCGTTGGCGGTAAGCCCGTGCATTTTGCCTTCTTTGGACAAGGTGGTGATGACGGTGACGCCGGTGGCGAAATGACCCATCACCCGGCGCAGTTCGTTTCTGTCTATCGGCATCGTTCAAGCTCCGCTGGCGGATGCTATCAGAGGGCTTCCAAACCGGTCAATTGCCCTGCCATTCACAACGGTCGCGTGCCAGCACGGTCTTTCCGCCCAAATAGACGTAGTCCAGGTCCAGCGAGGTCAGGGGCCGATCGGCGTGATTGACGCGCACGCCGGCCGGCTCGGCGATCAGCAAACGATGGTCGCCGGCGACCAGCGAGTCCCGCACTCGCGCCTCCACGCAGGCCGCCGCATCGGTCAGCCACGGCACGCGCAGGCGCGGCGACAGTTCGTGCGCGATTCCCTCCAGGTTGTCGGCGCGGCGCGCGGCGGCCGACAGGAAATAGTCCTCCAGACTGCGGCTGCGCCGGCCGACGATGTTGAGGCCGAAGCATCCGGTACGCGCGATCACCGCTGCGGAGAAATGCTTTACGTCAACCGCCGCCATCAGCAGCGGCGGCTCGCCCGAGACCTGGGTGACCCACGATGAGGACATGCCGTGGCGATGCTCGCCGTCGGCAACCGTCAGCACGTAGATGCCGGTGGTCAATGATGCGAACACGGCCGCCAAAACCGAATCCATGAGCTCCTCCTGACAGCAATGTTTGTCGGATCGACATCATATTGTGATGGTGGCTTTCTTGACCTGCCGCCATGCGCAGGCTTACATCAAAGGTAACATTACTAAGCGATGCGTGGGCAGCACAGATTGAAGTATCTGACGGTTGTGGCTGCGGTGTGGTTGTCTGTCGGGTCTGCCCTGACCAGCTTGGCGCAAGCACAGGGTGGGGCTACAGGTTCCGCTCCACCCAGCCCCGTCGCAAGTCCGGCCCCTTTGGGTGCAGGCTTTACGCCCACCCGATCGGCCGCAATCGACGGCGGCGCTCCGCTTTCTCCGATCGATCATGCGGCGTGGGTTTCGAACCGGCCTTCCGATTTGCGGCCGGGTGACCACCTCCTCATAATCCGGCGCGAACCGGTATCTTCTTCGGCCGCTTCGGCCAACGGTGCAACGCCTCTAGCGGCGTCGCGCCCGCAGCCGCATCACACTCCTGCGGCATCGCCCGGCCAGCCGGCACCCTCTGTTCCAATGTCTCAGCCGCAGCCGGTTGCCATGCGCACGCCCTCGGCCTCGGCCGCGGTTGTCAGCCAGGCCCCGGCCCCCGCCGCGACACCGAAGCTGATGCCCGGCGACCATGTGCTGCTGGTCTCGGTGCATCCGCCGGGCGCGTCCGGATCCGCCTCGGCCATCGACCATGCCGGTTCGGGCTATCTCGACCATCAGTTTTCTCACGCGATGACGCCGGGCCGCCAACTGCTCGCCTCGCTGCACCTGCCGTCGGGGCATCATCTGACCGAGGGGCAGCGGCTGCTGATGGAAACGCCGGACGAGTCCTGCCGCGATCCGATCAACTGGTCGGTGATCGTCCACAAGTCGGCCTACGTGGTGGACGTGTATTACAAGGGCCGACACTTCGACTCCTTTGCGGCCGTGTTCGGACGCAACCCGGACCATTCGGCCAAGGAATGGGAAGGCGACCTGCGCACGCCCGAGGGCAGTTACATCATTGTAGAAAAATACTATAGCCCGCGCTGGCGATGGTTTTTGCGGCTCAACTACCCCAATTACAACGACCGCGTGCGCTACGAGGCGATGCTCGATGAGGGGCTGGTGCCGGTCATCGCCGGGCACCGCCGCGCGCTGGGCGGCTCCATCGGCATCCACGGCACCGACCGCCCGCGCTTCAACCGCCTGCACATCAACTGGACGCTGGGCTGCATCTCGGTGGACAACGACGCCATCGAGGAACTCGAGCGCATCCTGCCGGTCGGTACGCTGGTGATCATCAAGCCGTAGCCTGGGTCAGGACAGGCCGCCGGCGGCGCGTTTGGCGGCTGAGATCTGCGCGCTGCGCGAGCGGCGCTCCTGGATTACGAAGACCGGGATACCGGCCAGCACGATTAGCAGACCGGGCCAGGTAAAGCGCGGCTTTACGATCAGCAGATCGATCATCAGGGCGGTGGCGGCGGCGATGTAGGCGGCGGGGACGATTGGATAGCCCCACGCCTTGTAGGGGCGCGGCGCGTCGGGGCGTTTGACGCGCAGCCAGAAAACCGCGCCCACGGTCAGGACATAGAACAGCAACTGCGCGAAGATCACGTAGTCGAGCAGGTCACTATAGCTGCCGGTCAGGGTGAGCAGGCAGGCCCACGCCGCCTGCACGATCAGCGCCACGCTGGGCACGTTGGCGGAGTTGAGCATCCCGGCCGGACGCCAGAACACCCCGTCGCGGGCCATCGCGTACAGCACCCACGCGCCGGTCAGGATCAGCCCGTTGGCGCATCCGAAGGTCGAAATCATCACCAGCGCCGCCGCCATCGCGGCGCCCGCCCCGTGCCACACCATCTGCATTGCCGCCGCCGCGACGCGGTCGGCGGGAGCGTGCGCGATGCCGCGGGCGAACAGGCTGTGGCCGCCGGTAGGATGCAGCGGCAGTTGCGCCAGGTAGCCGACGTTGACCAGCAGGTACAGGGCGATTACCACCAAGGTGCCGGCGGTCAGTGCGAAAGGCAGGTCACGCTCGGGGCGGCGTGTTTCGGAGGCGACGAAGGTGACCGAGGCCCAGGCGTCGGCCGAAAACAGCCCTCCCACCATCGCCGCACCGAAGGCGGCCAGCGCGCCCAGCGACCATCCGCTGCCGCCGAAGAATTGCGCGGCGCCGCCGAAATTGATGCGCAGTGCATCGACATTGGGCGCCACCACCAGCGCCAGCACCGCGATCAGAAGCAGCGAGAAAATCTTGATGGTGGTGAACAGGTTCTGAACGACGCGGCCGGTGTTAAGGCCACGCAGGTTGGCGGCGGTCAGGCCCGCGATCACCGCGATTGCACCCACGCGCTCGCGCGAAAACCCGATGTGCCATCCGCCGCCTGTGGCGACGTGCGAGTTGAGCGCGGGAAACAGCACCCCGGCGAAGCGGGCGAAGGCCACCGCGACGGCGGCGATGGTGCCGGTCTGGATCACCAAAAAGAGCGTCCAACCGAACAGGAAACCCCACAGACGTCCATAGGCTTCACGCAAATAGACGTACTGGCCGCCCGCTTGCGGCATCATCACGGCCAGCTCGCCGTAAGCCAGCGCGCCGGCGATGGTCATCAGGCCGCTGACCAGCCACACCGCCAGCAGCGCCGCGGGGGATCCGACATGGCGTGCGATGTCGGCCGAGACGATAAAGATTCCCGACCCCACCATCGACCCCGCCACGATGGTGGCGGCGTCGAAGCCGGACAACACCTGACGCGAAGCTTGTGCCGGCGCAGGAACGACTGCGGGCTCCACGCATCTCACCTCCCGCCGCAGACCGCCGTAACGACCGGTGGGCAGCCCGCGGTGTCGGAAAATCCCGGATTGGGCGAGCTAATGTCTAGCAGACCGCGGAGGCCGCGTCACACCGGCGACGCGCAGCCCTGGCGCGATGCGGGATGTATCGGGCGCTGCTCGATTTCCTGCCGGACAGGCAGCGAATCCGCCCTTACGGCGAGGCGGAGGGAGCGGCGGCGGGACTGCTCTCAGCGGCGGGCGAGGCGGGCGCCGCGGCTGGGCTTTCGGGAGCCGGCGCTGAGGCCTCGGGAGCGGCGGCCGGCGGCGGCGTCTCCTCGGTCTTTTGACAGGCGGAAGCGAACAGCAAGGCCGCGCAGGCCACGATCACCAACTTGCGCATCGTCGTCTCCTTCCTTGATCCAAGCCTGGTACCGGAGCAGGTGGACAACTCCTCAGCTACGCTCAGCGGTTCCAGGATCAAATTTTCCAAGCATAGGCGCAAAAGCGCAAGTGTTTTTGACACCGTACGCGAAGGCCGATACCATGGGTGCACAGGTGCAGGAGGTCGGGGAGATGGACCGGCGGAGCAGATTGCCGCGGGCGCCGCGCTTGACTGGATTCGTTCACATCGCCGAACCCGAACTGGATATGCGACGCGAATGCCGCCCTCAACCGGGCGCGTTCGCGCGTCTGCTCGAGGCACTGCGCAAGCTGATTTCCGACCGGGGCACGGCGGTTTCGCCGCCGATGCGTTCGATCGGGCGCGAACTGGAGGAATCCTGGCCGACGGGCGAAAGCTGAACCTCGGGCCGATGTCGAGGACTGAGGTAAGGCTGCTGAGCCCAGCGCGAGTGGCAGCGATGCTGGCGGTCGCGCTCGGCGCAGTGTGCTGTGGTCCATCGGGTCCCCAGACGCCCGCCCAACGTGGCCGCATCGTGTACATGACCAATTGCGTGGTCTGCCACAATCCCAACCCCAACTTGCCTGGCAGCCAGGGCCCGGCGATCGCAGGCTCCTCGCGCGCACTGGTCGAAGCGCGGGTGCTGCACCTGGCCTATCCGCCCGGCTACACCCCAAAGCGCAACAGCCACGCGATGCGCGCCTTCCCGCAACTGGCGGGAGAAATCGACAATCTGACCGCGTTCCTCCAGGCTGCCAAAACCGACCAGAAGTGAGAAACGGGAACCGAGAGTTTCTCGTGCGGCCCGACGCTCTCGTTCCCGTTTCTCACCGCGGTTGTCAAAACGCCGGCTAGCCGAGCGTGATTTTGATGACGATCACCAGGATCAGCCACAGGACGAAGCCGGAAATAATCGCGCCCTGAACCGAGTCGAGCGGCTTTTTGGTCGGACCCTCGGTACCTCTGATGGCGTTGATCTCGACCAGCCCGATAATGCCACCGGCCAGGATCACCCAGGCCGCGACGCCACCCGGGGTGGGCGTGCCGATAATCGTGTAATGGCTGGCCGCGCCCATGAAGAACAGCATCGGAATCGAGAACACCGTATTGGTACGCGAGGCCAGCCCAGCGCGCCGTCCGGCGGGACCCGCCTTGGGGTCGGCCTGACCGCCGCCAGCCACCGTCACCGCCGAGCCGATTACGATCTTCTGATTGGGCCAGATAACCAGCCACACGTTGGCAAACATGATCAAACCCATCGTGCCGCCGGTCAGGATCGCCACCGTCCAGGAAGTGATTGCCCAACCCAGGCCGGCCCACCAAAACAAAAGGTAGATGAGACCGACGATTACCGTGCCCATCGCGCCCCAGCGGAACCACCACAACGCGCGCGGCACCAACTTCTGAACCGCTCCGCTGCGTACTGCGGGTTCGGTTTCGGCAAAGAACGGGGTCTGGACGAAGTTGAAGTAATACAAAAGACCAATCCAGGTTATGCCAAACAGGAAGTGAAACCACCGCAGCAAAATGTAGAACGCATCCATACCTTCCTCCTTCTCAGAAGACGTCCGTAGCGCTCCTCAACCAGCCGCGCCTCCCGGCTTTGTTCAGCAGCCATCAAGCAAGTTTTCACAATAAGATCAAGCTTTGACCGTCAGTTTCTTCCACTGCGACCCTGCGCGACGGAGCCCCAGCGAACCAGTGCCTCGCGCGCATTGCCAGGTTGCCAGCGCGGGCGCACCTGCACGCTCACCCCGCCGCGCATAAGCGCGAAATTCGATCACGAGTCTGAAGCATTTATGAAAGCCGCGCGAATTCGAGCCAGCCATCGGATAAGTGCGATGCGCATCTGCAATCAAGAAAAGTCATGAGCGGGCGCGGGGAAAAATTCTTGACCTCGGCGGGTCTGCGCCATAGGGTTGAATCGTAGCAGCGTACTTCAGGTTATGCGTGTTTAAATCGGCTAACTAGCTCCGTTTCAACGCGCCGGCTCAAGTGCCGGACCGCGTGTAACGGCTTGTGCCACCTGGCCGCGACGGCCACCCTTCGGCGGCTGCCGCGGTCGCGAAAAACAGAGCGCGACTCAGACAGTTTTCAACTCCGGCGTTACTCCGCGCGCAGACCCGCGCCGAGACCAGCCGTCAGAACCGAGAGGAGATTTCAAGGATGGCTTTTGAACTACCCAAATTGCCCTACGCTTACAACGCGCTGGCACCGCACATTTCCGAGGAGACCCTACAGTTCCATCATGGCAAACATCACGCCGCCTATGTCGCCAAGCTCAACGAGTTGGTGGCCAACACCAGGTTCGCCACGATGGGGCTGGAGGAGATCGTGAAGTCTTCCGACGGGGCGATTTTCAACAACGCCGGCCAGCACTGGAACCACAGCTTTTACTGGAATTGCCTGGCGCCCAAGGCCGGCGGCACGCCGGGCGGCGCGCTGGCCGACGCGATCAAACGCGACTTCGGCAGCTTTGCGGAATTCCAAAAACTCTTCGGCGAGGCGGCGGTCGGCCAGTTCGGCAGCGGATGGGCCTGGCTGGTGCAAAAGGCCGACGGCAAGCTGGCCATCGAAAAGACCCCCAACGCGGAAAATCCCCTGACCCGCGGCCTGCGCCCGCTGCTGGTGTGCGACGTGTGGGAGCACGCCTACTACATCGACTATCGCAACGCGCGGGCCAAGTACGTCGAGGCGTTCTGGAACGTGGTGAACTGGCAGTTCGTCGCCTCCAACCTGAAGTAAGAACAGGGCCGCGCTTTCACTTGCTGTTTCGGCAAGGAGGGCTATAAAAAAACGGGGCCGCCGATGGGCGGCCCCGTGTGAAAAATCCGGTCGACGCCCCGCTATTCGCGGTCGACGAAACCTTCCAGGTTGCGCGAGCGCGCGGTGGTGCGCAGTTTACGCAGCGCCTTGGCCTCGATCTGGCGAATGCGCTCGCGGGTGACCGCGAACTGCTTGCCGACTTCCTCCAGTGTGTAGTCGGTCTTCTGTCCGATGCCGAAGCGCATGCGCAGGATCTGCTCCTCGCGCGGCGTCAGCGTGGCCAGCACCTTGCGCGTCTGCTCGCCCAGGTTGGTGTGGATGGCGGCTTCTACGGGCGAGGGCGCCAGCTCGTCTTCGACGAAATCGCCCAGCGAGCTTTCCTCCTCGTCGCCGATCGGGGTTTCCAGCGAAATCGGCTCCTTGACGATTTTGAGCACCTTCTGGACCTTGTCCAGTGGCATCTCCATCTGCGCCGCGATTTCGTCGGGCGTCGGCTCGCGGCCCAGGCGCTGCACCAGCAGGCGGGTGACGCGCAGCAGCTTGTTGATGGTTTCGACCATGTGCACGGGGATGCGGATGGTACGCCCCTGGTCGGCGATCGCGCGCGACATCGACTGGCGGATCCACCAGGTGGCGTAGGTCGAGAACTTGTAGCCGCGCTGATACTCGAACTTGTCCACCGCCCGCATCAAGCCGATGTTGCCTTCCTGGATCAGATCCAGAAAGCCCAGGCCGCGGTTGGTGTAACGCTTGCCCAGGCTCACCACCAGACGCAGGTTGGCCTCGGTCAGCTCCTTTTTGGCCTGACGGCTCTTGGCCTGGCCCGCCTCGATGGTCGCCAGCGAGCGCGCCAATTCGTCGCCGCTGGCCTTGACCCGCTTTTCGATGTCCTTGATATTGCGCTGCGCCTCGCGGATGCGCGCGGCGATATCGCCCAGGCTCTGGCGCGTGCCGTTGACCTTGACCGAATGGCGTCCTTCGGATTCGGCCGCCTCGCGCAACAATTGATTCTTGCTCTTGCCGGTCGCCTCCTCGTAGGACGCGATGAGGGCCTGGTTGCGCCGATGCTCCTGGAGCAGGCGGCGCATCTCGTTGATGACCGCCTCCTCGACGCGCGGCGAAAGCTGCATCGCCTTGAGTTCGTCTTTGATCCGTTGACGCAACCGCGCCTGCTGCTTTTCCAGCTTGGGTTTGCGCCGCGGACCCGGCTTGGCGCGCAGCTCCTCTTCGGTCTTCTTAAGCCGTTCACGCAGGCTGCTCAGCTTGCGGGTATAAGCCAACAGCCGTTCGCGCTGCGCCTCGTCGGCTTCGGGACCCTTCTCCTCGTCGGAATCGGCCTCTTCGGCCTCCTCGAAGACGTCGCGCAAGTCGGCCTCTCCCGCCTCGACCCGCTCGCCAATGTGGATAATATGGTCGAGCATGATCGGGGATTTGAGGACCTCCTCTTCGACTTCTTTTTCACCCGCCTCGATACGCTTGGCGATTTCCACCTCCTGCTCCCGGGTCAGGAGCTGGAAGTTGCCCATTTCCTTCAGATACAGGCGGACGGGGTCGGAAGACTCGCTGAGCGTATCAACGGCCTCTTCTTCGGGCTCTTCCTTGGTTTCGGCCTCGGCCTCGACTTCGGCGCCTTCGGCGGGAACCTCGTCGAGGACCTTGATGTCCATGTCCTCGAAGCTCTCCAGCGCCGCCCGCAGGTCGCCGGGAGAAGAGACGTCCTGGGGCAGAAAGTCGTTAACCTGGTCGAAGGTCAGATAGCCCTGCTCTCGTCCGAGGTCGACGAGACCCTGCAGATCCTTGCCTTCGTATTTATGCTTCATTCGATTTCCAGATAAGCCGCGCAAACCTGCGTTGGGCAGGCGTCACGTCCTGACCGGGACACGACCAATGCGTGCAGACTACACCAGACCATGAGAACACGCGAGTGTAGGTCAGATTCGCCGCTTAAGTCAAACCGGCCCTACATTCATTGTAACCATGAACGGTCAACTTTGCAGCTATCAAGCCGCTTTTTCAAGCGTCGGCATCGCCGCCGCGCCCGCAGCGTGGGGTGGTTCGGCGCAGCGCGCCCCGGAGCGACGTCAAGGCTGATTCGGCCCGTGATTTATGGCATTTTTGGCTCGAGGCTGCGGTGTGGCTGTGTCAGGCGACCGGCCCGCTGGCGGTTCCCGGACGGCGGCTGCGTCACTATCATAAGACGATGATTCGGTCCCGTTATTCGATTTGACAGGGCACCCGCCCTGCGAGGTCAAGCCTTTACGCTTGAGCCGGGGATGGCGTCGGATGGCCGGGCGGTTTAGATTCATACCAGGAGAGCGCTTATGGAAAGAGTTGAGCTCAGCCGGGATTGCGAGGCGGTGCAGGTGCCCTCGGGCGACCTGGTGCGGCTGGCAAAGGGCACCGAGGTTACCATCACCCAGGCGCTGGGCGGCACCTTCACCGTCCAGGTGCCGGCCTACGGCGGACTGTTTCGGATTGCCGGCAAGGATGCCGACGCGCTGGGTAAGGACCCCGCCGAATTTCCCGCCGCACAGGCTGCGGGCGGCGATCTCGAAGCGATGGTATGGGAGCAACTTAAGACCTGCTACGACCCTGAAATCCCGGTCAACATCGTGGACCTGGGCCTGGTCTACGCGATGTCGGTCACGCCCCGCACCGAGGGCGGCGCGGTGGTCGACGTCAAGATGACGCTGACCGCGCAGGGCTGCGGGATGGGCGCGTCGATCGCCTTTGACGCCAAGCAAAAAATCATGGGTCTGCCGGGCGTCGCCGAAGCCAACGTTGACCTGGTCTGGGATCCGCCCTGGAATCCGCAGATGATCTCCCCCGAAGGGCGCGAGCGCCTGGGACTGGATTGAGGAATTGGTAAAAGGAGCGGTTCATCATCAACCGCTGCCGCAACACCCTGCCATTGCTGCGCTAAAAGGGCGGCTTGGGCAACGCTTCTGTACCGCAGGCTGGGGATAAATCGTCGCGGCGTGGGCCAACATCCGGCGCTGCGGTCTTGATTGTGCCGGGCACTGACGTAAACAGGAACCGATGGAGCCGGTCCCAGCGCCAGAGCCGGGAGCAATCGAGCGGCGATGGGTCGAAATTACCGTCGGCGCCGGCATTCCGTTGCTGGTGGCGCTGGGATGCCTGAAGGTCCTGCTCCCCTTTGCTTCCGCCATCCTGTGGGCGGTGGTGCTATGCCTGTCGACCTGGCCGCTGTACGAACGTCTGCGCCGCCATCTGGGCCTGCGCGAGCGCCGCACGATGGCGGCCCTGCTGATGACGCTAAGCCTGGCGCTGATCGCGGTAGCGCCCTTCGCAATCGCGTTCTGGAGCCTGTCGGAAGAGGCCAAAGTGGTGACCAAAGCGGCGGCCCGCGAAGTCGAGCATTGGCCCCCGCCGCTTCCGCAATGGCTGGCCGGCCTGCCCACGGTGGGTCCGCGCCTTAAGGCCTACTGGGAGCAACCCAGTCCGGCACAGGCTGCCCAGCGCGCCCGCGAGATTGACCGCCTGATGGAAGAGGCGCGCCACCTGACGGTGCGGGTGGTGGGCGCGATCGGGCGGGGAATTTTACAGACCCTGCTGAGTCTTTTTGTAGCGTTCTTCCTCTACCGGGAGGGAGAAACGCTGGCGCTGCGCCTGCGTGCCGTGATGAGCCGGATCGCCGGAGTCAAGCGCGGGGCGCGCATCCTGGCGATCGCGCATGCCACGATTATCGGGGTCATCTTCGGTGTGCTGGGTACGGCGCTGGTGCAGGGACTGGTGGCGGAAATCGGCTTTGCGGCGGCCCGCGTTCCGGGCGCCTTTCTGCTTGCCTTCTTGACCTTCGCCATCTCGATCATTCCCTTCGGCCCTGCCGTCATATGGGTGCCCGCGGTGCTGTGGCTCTTGCATCAGGGAAGCCACGGGGCGGCGATCTTCCTGGCACTGTGGTCGATCGCGGGCCATGGTGTGGTGGACACCTTTATCAAACCGCTGCTCATCAGCCGCGGCGGCAGCCTGCCGTTGGTGCTGGTGCTGCTGGGCGTGCTCGGCGGCGCGACCGCCTTCGGGTTTATCGGCGTGTTCCTTGGGCCGACGCTGCTGGCGGTCGGCTATCGATGGCTGGATGACTGGAGCGCCGAAGTTGCCGCCACGTCATGAGCGCCGGGCGCTTCCCAAACCCTGGTTCGGCAAAGCCGCGAAGCCAAACTGGCGCTGCTAGAATCGCCTGCCCGTGCCGCTGGCGGTTAGATTCAAAATCGGCGCCTTGCAGGTGGTCGGACCGGGCGGGGGCCCTTCAGCATACGACCCCGAATCCAGGCCATTGATCGTAATTGTGATGTCGTTGTCCCCGATCTTGCCCAGCGCGGTGAAAGACACATTGTTCAGCGCGGTTGCAGAACACGCCGCAGGCCGGCCGACAAAAGCGGTGGTAAAAGTCCCGTTGGCTTCGAAGCCGCCATTGCCCTTGTCGGCTACCGTATAAGTGCCGGTGCCCTTGAAATTGGGCGACGTGCAATTGGTGGCGCCGATGTTGATCCCGAGGTTGCTGATGAGGATTTGGCCATGACCGAACTGGATCAAGACATCGTAGAGTGCGGCGGGCACGGTGCCGGACACCTTGCAGGCCCCACTGGTAGCAGAGCCGATTGCTGCCGTTCCGCTGGTGCTTATCCCCCATGTCCCGGCAAGCGGATCCGACTGGGCACTAACAGTGCCGCCGGCCAGCAACATCGCTGCGATGAGGCCAAGAGCTACAAGTACATTCTTCATAAATCCTCCGCGCGATAGGCCGGTTTAGCCGAAATCCGGCCGCTTCATTTCAAAACTGCTATAGATTGCACTCGAACCTAACTTTTTGCAGAAGAGAGATCAAGCCGCGCCGAGCGATGTGCCCCGAGCGCGGCGCCTATGCCCCGGCCGCGGTTGCGCTATTGCGCGGCGACTGCTTTTAGGATGTCGGCCGCCAGTTCGGGGCGGCAAATGATCAGGTCGGGCAGGTAGGGATCGGGTTGATTGTAGCGCAGCGGCGCGCCGTCCAGGCGCGATACGTGCAGACCGGCCGCCGCCGCGACTCCAGCCGGCGCCGCCGAATCCCATTCGAATTGTCCGCCGCTGTGGACGTAGGCGTGCGCTTCGCCGCGCACCACTGCCATCGCCTTGGCACCTGCCGATCCCATGTGCACCAGGTCTCCGTGCAACAACTCGGCGACCTTTTGCGCGACCTCGGGCGGGCGCGTGCGGCTGACCAGGATGCGCGGGCGTCCGGGCGGCGGCGGCGCGATGGGCGGCGGATCGACGCTGGATAGCGTCAGGCCCAGGCCGGGCAGGCTGACCGCGCATGCGGCCGGGATACCGTCGACCACCAGCGCGACGTGGACCGCCCAGTCGGTGCGCTGCTCCGAATACTCGCGCGTGCCGTCGAGCGGATCGATGATCCACACTCGTTGCTTTTCCAGACGCGCCTCGTCGTCCTTGTCCTCTTCGGACAGCAGGCCGTCATTGGGATAGGTCTCGCGAATGATCCTGGTGATGAAGGCGTTGGAGATCGTGTCCCCGACCGCGCCCAACGCCTTCTTTTGCAGTAGTCCCCGCTTGCGCACAGTCAGCAGAAGTTCACCTGCGCCCTCCGCGATTAGCGCGGCGGCCTTGGCATCATCGGAATTCGCTTTCGACATTTCCCTCAAGCCCGATGCGAGACGGATGAATCCGCGGTCCGGAAATCAGCGCCGCATACGTCTACCATATCCGTTTTCAGCGAAGATAGATGCGGGGCGGGGATGAGCAAGGACGGCGGAGGTGACAATAGTACGGCGCCGTAAGAAGACGGGGCCGGAACGGTTCCGGCCCCGCAGGTCTTTGCGTGAGGCTAGCGCATGATGCGCGACAGGCCGCCGGGGAAGGCGAAGGTCTCGGCGTCCTGCAGGTCGGTGGATGCGTTCTTGTCGATCTCGGGAATCGTCCCGATGGTGCTGACGCTGGCATGGGTGTTTTGCAGGTCCCAGATCGCATCCTCGGTCGCGGCGGGAATGGTCACCATCTCGCCGTCATTGAGCTTGACCACTCCCAGCGAGTTCTTGTTGACCTTCCACAGCTTCTCCTGTTTGTCGTAGGTCTCGTAATACAGCGTGCCCCAGTTCTGCTTGTCCACGTAAAATACCTTGTGGGCGTAGCAGTAGTCCTTGTTGATGGGCTGGACGTCGATGATGTAGGCGTCGCGCACCTCCCACTTGCCCATCTCCGCCTTGGGCCATCCGGGAACCGGCAGCTTGGTGTGCAGTACCTTGTCCAGGTTGGCGCGGTCGCCGGTGCCCTTGGCGATGTCGGCGTGGACAATCGCCAGCACCTTCTTTTCGCCCAGGTAGCGGGCGTTGAACAGGCCAAGCTGGAAGGCGATACCGCCAGAGTTGTCATCCTGCGCCCAGTCGGTGCCCAGAATCGGCGAGCAGCGCGCCGCGCTCGACAGCCGCAGCGGCCGGCGCAACGAGGGCAGGAAGACGTAGGTTTCCTGCACCGCGCTGGGGTCGTCGCGCTGCAGGTCCAGCGCCGTGGTGTACTTGCTCTGCTCGGGAATCAGCAGCAGATCGCGCGTGCTGTGATAAAAGCCCGACGCATAGGGCAGATCGATCGGATAGGGCGAGTCGCTCAGATGCATGAGCTGCCAGGTCGTGGCGATCGATTCCTCGGGTGTGGTGTTGCCGTAGCGGTCTTCGATGAAGAAATGGCTGTGGTAGCTGATCAGGAAGGGCCAGAAGTCGTACCACAGGTCGAACATGATCTTGGTGCCCAACTCCGGCTCGGTGGGATTGGCAAACGGCATTCCTGCCACATAGCCCTCAATTCCGTAGCCGCCGCTGGGCAATTTGACCAGCCGCGCCTGATGGCCGTACTTCTCGGCGTTGGCCTGCACTTGCTTGGGCAGCGGCGTGGCGATGGTGGGACCGACGTTGATGGCAAAGTCGGGGCCGTCGCCAATCTTGAA